>JBJXEA010000017.1:0-364721 GCA_046155285.1 Methylophilaceae bacterium
CACCGAATTTCTTTGAAAGTATGGTGGTAATCGCCGCCGTTAACGTCGTCTTACCATGATCTACGTGTCCAATCGTGCCTACGTTTACGTGTGGCTTGGTACGCTCAAATTTGCCTTTTGCCATGATGAAATTCCTTTTAACTAATTAAGCTTGCTGAAAAACCTACTTTTAGAAAACCTGCTACCTCTACCACCAATTACATATAAATGGTGCCCATGGCGAGAATCGGACTCGCGACCTCTCCCTTACCAAGGGAGTGCTCTACCACTGAGCCACATGGGCGTTTTTTACGCTTAAAGCCACATGGCCATCAAGCTACAAAACTCTTAAAACTGGAGCGGGTGAAGGGAATCGAACCCTCGTCATAAGTTTGGAAAACTTCTGCTCTACCATTGAGCTACACCCGCAAACTTACAAACTCAACCTTAAAACAATAGCCTTCACCGCACTTAAAGCCATACTGCTGGTGGAGGGGGAAGGATTCGAACCTTCGTACTCAGAGAGAACGGATTTACAGTCCGTCGCCTTTAACCACTCGGCCACCCCTCCCGCAAAACCGCGAATTATGCTGTATTCAGGCAGCCTTGTCAAACGTCCCACACAAAAATTGGTGCCGGATAGAGGAGTCGAACCCCCGACCTTCTGATTACAAATCAGCTGCTCTACCAACTGAGCTAATCCGGCAAATAATTCTCAGGAAAAATTACAGGCGCGAATTATACACAAACGCGCATTGGTTTGATTGGCAGAAGGATTATTTAACGAGTTTAAGGCTGGGCTTTTTCTTGGGGGCTGGTGGTGCGCCACCGCCAGCAGGGGCAGACGGATTATTTTGCTCCGACTCAAAAAACATGCCTTGCCCATTTTCACGCGCAAATATACCTTTTACCGCAGCAATGGGAATGTAAATGTTCTGCGGAACACCGTTGAATCTGGCGGAGAAGGTAATTGCATCATTCTCCATCTGTAACCCTTTAATGGCAGAATAGTTGATGTTAAAAACGATCTCGCCATCTTTCACGAAGCCCACAGGTACACGCGTCCCGCCGTCCACCACCACCATCAAATGCGGGGTGAGTCCATTATCCACGCACCATTCATAGACGGCGCGTATCATGTAAGGCTTGGTGGAAGAGGGGTCGCTCACGGCTTGAAACTTACTTACGCATAGCACGTTCGTGCGGGGTCATTGCCTCAATGTAAGCCGGACGACTGAATATACGTTCGGCATAGGTCAATATCGGCGCGGCCTGTTTGGGCAATTCGATACCATAGTGATTCAAGCGCCATAACAATGGCGTAATCGCCACGTCCACCATAGAAAACTCGTCGCCCAGCATGAATTGTTGACGCGCAAATATCGGCGCAATCATCGTCAGTCCGTCACGAATCGCTACGCGCGCCTGTTCAGCGTTGGCGGTATTGTTTTCAATATCGCCAATATGCGCGAACAATTGCTCTTCAAAATTGTGCAAAAACAGCCGCGCACGCGCACGCATCACCGGATCAGGCGGCATCAATTGTGGATGCGGAAAGCGCTCGTCTATGTATTCGTTGATGATGTTGGCAATGTCCAAGCGCAAATCGCGCTCCACCAATACCGGCAGGCGGTTATCCGGACTGATTTCTATCAAGTCTTCCGGCTTGTTGGTGGCATCCACGTCTATCACCTCAAAATCCATGCCTTTTTCAAACAGTACAATGCGGCAACGGTGGCTGTACGGGCAGGTAGTGCCCGAATATAAGGTCATCATAATTTTTATCTACTCGAAAAATTCACTACAAAATAAAAGGCGGGGAAAGCACTGAATGCTTCCCCCGCAAAGATTACCGCCGAACAAAGTTAATGGATGTCTTTCCAGAACTCTTTTTTCAAGGCTCGCGCCAACACAAACAACACACCCAAGAACAGCAATACAATCAAACCAAGGTTGCCGCGCACCAGCTTGGCGGGCTCGGCCATGTACACCATGTAATTCACCAAGTCGGCCACTACTGCGTCATATTCCGCAGGCTTGAGCTTGTCTTGTAATTCATACAGCACATGCGGCATACCAACCTTATCGAACACCTTGTTGTTCCAGCCGGTCGGCCGTGTGTCATCACGATAAAAGCCTCGCATATAGGCGTAGAGCCAATCTGCACCACGCGCACGTGCTTCCACGGACAAATCCGGTGGCGCAGCGCCAAACCAGACTTTGGCCTCTTTCGCGTTCATAGCCACAGTCATGGGGTCGCCCACTTTTTCGCCAGCCAATAACAGGTTGGCTTTAATTTGCGCCTCGGTCAGACCAATATCTTGTAGGCGGTTATAGCGCATAGACACCGCGCTATGACAGTTCAAACAATAATTGATGAAGGTTTTAGCGCCGCGTTGCAACGAGGCTTGGTCATCCAGATTCACCGGCGCTTTTTCCAAATGTGTCCCTTCGTTCGCCAGGAGCGCGGTTGGCAACAGCAGTGCCAGTATCAACAATAGTTTTTTCATTATCCTGTCACCCTTTCTGGCACTGGCTTTGTAGTGTCACTCTTGCTGTACCACGGCATCAGCAGGAAGAAGGCGAAGTAGATTGCCATAAAGAAACGTGCCACCACAGTTGCACGGTCTGCGCCGCCAATAATCGGCATACTGATCTCAAACTGTCCCCACACGTTAGAAGGCTCGGTGCCCAGATAACCCAACACCAAAAAACTCAGCACAAAAGCGGCCAACCAGCGTTTGTATTTAGGGCCGCGATAACGGATAGATTTCACCGGACTCTTATCCAGCCAAGGTAGGAAGGCAAAAATCACCACCGAAGCGCCCATCGCCACTACGCCGGGGAACTGCGAATTGAAGATAGGTGGCACGGCACGCAAAATCGAGTAATAAGGCGTGAAATACCACACCGGCGCGATGTGCGGCGGGGTCACCAGCGGGTTGGCCGGAATAAAGTTATTGGCTTCGAGGAAATAGCCGCCCATTTCCGGTGTAAAAAACACTATCGCCGAAAACACGATAAGAAATACGACCGCGCCCATAATGTCCTTCACCGTGTAATACGGGTGAAACGGGATGCCATCTAGCGGAATATGCGTTCTAGGATCTTTTTTGGCCTTGATTTCGATGCCGTCAGGATTATTGGAACCCACTTCGTGTAGCGCAACGATGTGCGCCACCACCAGCCCAATCAGCACCAGCGGCAAGGCAATCACATGGAAAGCAAAGAAGCGGTTCAAGGTAGCATCCGACACCACATAATCGCCGCGCAGCCATTCCGAAATATCGGGGCCAATGAAGGGGATCGAGGTGAACAAATTGATAATCACCTGCGCTCCCCAGTAGGACATTTGCCCCCAAGGCAACAGGTAGCCAAAGAACGCCTCGCCCATCAAGCATAGGAAAATACCCACGCCAAACAGCCAGATCAGCTCACGCGGGTTACGGTGCGAGCCATACAGCAAGCCACGGAACATATGCAGATATACCACCACAAAAAACATTGAAGCGCCGGTGGAGTGCATATAACGGATAATCCAACCGCCGGTCACATCACGCATGATGTACTCGACCGAGGCAAAAGCCATGCTCGCGTCAGGCTTATAATTCATGGTTAGAAAAATACCCGTGACAATCTGTATCACCAGCACCAACAAAGCCAGTGCGCCAAAGTAGTACCAGAAATTGAAATTCTTAGGCGCGTAGTATTCGGAAAGATGGGCTTTTACCGTAGATGTCAAAGGAAAGCGGGCGTCAATCCATGCCAGCGCAGATTTCATACGATCATTCATTATGCCGTCCCCTTGCTATCGTCACCAATCAACAATACAGAATCGCTGAGGTATTTGTGTGGCGGAACTTCTAAGTTGATGGGCGCGGGAGAGCCTTTATATACGCGACCAGCCAAGTCAAATTTGGAGCCGTGGCAGGGGCAGAAGAAGCCACCAGTCCAGTCTGCACCCATATCGCCACCGGGCTGCAACTTGGCAGAAGGCGAGCAACCCAGATGGGTACAAATCCCCACCATCACCACCACATCCGGCTTTAAGGAACGCGTGGCATTCTTACAATATTCCGGCTGCTGCGAATTCACTTCCAGCATGGGGTCTGACAGCTTGTCGTCATGCTTGCCCAGTGACGCTTTCATCTCCGGCGTGAGATGCAACACCCACACCGGCTTGCCGCGCCATTCAACTGGCAACATCTCACCCGGCGCCACCTTGGAAATATCCACCTCAACCGGTGCACCGGCGGCCTTGGCACGCTCGGATGGCAACATACTCGCCACAAACGGCACTGCGACTGCGGCCGCACCCATTGCGCCCATACCCGCAGTTGCGGCAATGAGGAAACCACGTTTGCCTTGATTTACTTCTTGCTTTGCTTGTTTTGCCATTTCGTCATCCTATAACCGGGGCATCGTGCGAAAAATCGCATTGTACAGTTTTCATTTGAAAACTAAAACAAAATTATCGTAATCTATTGACTATATTGGATTATCCACGTCTATGAAAGTGTGTTTCAAGCCGAAATTATCAGCCAAATGCTGGCCTAAAGCCTGCACGCCGTATCTTTCGGTGGCGTGATGCCCCGCCGCGATGAACGCCACGCCCGATTCGCGTGCCAAATGCACGGTCTGTTCGGAAACCTCACCCGTCAGAAAAGCGTCCACGCCCAACTCCAAGGCCTGCGCCAGATAATCCTGCGCCGCACCAGTACACCAAGCGATGGTTTGAATTATTTTGTCAGCCTCCCCCACCACAAATGGTGCGCGTTTCAACACATTTTGCACATGCTCACTCAGCGCTTTCAGCGTTAATGCTTGTGGCAAGCGGCCATGTGCCAGAATATTCTGCTGACCGCTCCAGCCTTGCAACTCAAAGCCCAACTTCTTCGCCAGTTGCGCGTTATTGCCCAGCTCCACATGGGCATCCAACGGCAAATGATAGGCGATGAGACTGATGTCGCGTTCCAGCAGAAACTTCAGCCGCGTGTGCTTAGTGCCAACCACCCGCGCGTCTTCATTCTTCCAAAACCAACCGTGATGCACCAAAACAGCATCCGCTCCTGCCTCTGCCGCCTGCTCAAGAAAAGCCAAACTGGCCGAAACACCGCTCACCAAAACTTTCACTTCAGCGCGACCTTGCACTTGCAAACCATTAGGGCAATAGTCGGAGAAGCGGGCGGGTTCTAGTAATTGGCTTGTATAATCCAATAAGACACTCAACTTCATCGTTTAAGTATCCTCAACACCAATCGCGTTACTCCCTGCAGGCTTTACCCAACTCGCGGCCAACACTCCCAGTTCGAAAAGTATCCATAAGGGAATCGCCAACATTAGTTGCGACACTACGTCAGGGGGCGTAAAAATCGCCCCTAAGATAAACGCCCCGACAATCGCGTATGGCCGAATTTCCTTGAGATTGGCGACACTGACCCAGCCGAATTTGACTAGCGCCACCACAATCACCGGCACTTCAAACGCCACCCCGAAGGCAATAAACAAGGTGATGACAAAATCCAGATAATTGCCGATGTCGGTCATCACCTGCACGCCTTCCGGTGCTGTCGCCACAAAGAAGCCGAACACCACGGGGAACACCACAAAGTAGGCGAAGGACATGCCAACGAAGAACAGTAGCGTGCTGATGACCACCAAGGGCGCGATGAAACGCTTCTCGTGGACGTACAGGCCGGGAGCGACAAAGCCCCAAATTTGGGTGAGGGTGTAAGGCAAAGACACCAGCATGGCCGTGGCAAAGGCCACTTTGAGAGGCACTAAAAATGGTGTGGTGACGGCGGTGGCGATGAGGTGGCCGCCAGCGGGGAGCTTGGCTAGTAGCGGCTGGGCGAGCAGGGTGTAGAGTTTGTTGGCGAAAGGAAACAGACACAAAAACGCAACAACTATGCCCAGCACGGCACGGATGAGGCGAGTGCGTAATTCGATGAGGTGGGAGATGAAACTGGTTGCGTCAGTCACGGAGCTTTCCCGTGGATACTGTTGACTTCTTCTTTGACGACTTCACTAATACTGTTCTCGACTTGCGCGATAGTGTTTTTGGCTTCGCGCTCTATGCGTAGCACTTCTTCATTGCGAATTTCGCGCTCCACGTCGGCCTTGATATTGGCTGCATAGCGTTGCAAGCGGCCTGTGAGCAAGCCCAGTGTGCGGGCTACTTTGGGCAGCTTTTCCGGGCCGATGACGATGAGCGCAACCACCAGCACCACCAGAATTTCAGAAAATCCTATGTCAAACATGTCAAAAATCCAATCGAAGCTTGAACTTTTGAGCTAATGCTTATCTGACTTTTCATTTTCCACGGTACGCCCGTCTTCCACCTTGGGCGTGGCTTCGCCTTCTTTCATGGCATCCTTGAAGCCTTTGACCGCGCCGCCCAGGTCGGAGCCCACGTTACGCAGCTTTTTGGTGCCAAACACCACAACCACGATAGCCAGCACCACCAGCCAATGCCAAATACTGAATGAACCCATGATGTTCTCCTAAATTTTGGGGATGGTTGCGCCACCGCCGAATACATGAAAATGCAGATGAAAAACCTCTTGCCCGCCACCGCTACCGGTGTTGATCATGGTGCGGAACCCTTGCGTTAAACCTTGTTCCTTTGCCAGTTTAGGAGCTAAAAGCAACATCCTTGCCAACAAGCCTTGATGTTCAGTGCCGCAGTCCGCCAAACTCGCCACATGCAGCTTCGGTACCAGCAAAAAATGCACAGGCGCGATGGGGTGAATGTCGTGGAAGGCGATTAAATCGTCGTCTTCATAAAGCTTCTTGCTGGGGATGGTACCAGCGACGATTTTGCAGAAGATACAGTCAGTCATGTTTTATCGTCCTACACATTTAATTTACCGTCATTCCCGCGAAGGCGGGAATCCAGACAAGATTACAACTGCGACACAGCCCCGCTTCACTCCGTTGAACATCGACTGGATTCCCGCCTTCGCGGGAATGACGGAGTTGGTTGCTAGCTCTGCCTATTTGCTTTTTCTTCCAATCCCGACAAACCCTCGCGCCTCGCCAACTCTTGCAGCACATCATCCGGGCTCAAGCCGTGATGTGCCAACATCACCAGCGTGTGAAACCATAAATCGGCGGTTTCATACACGATTTGCGCCTTGTCGCCATCTTTCGCCGCCATCACAGTCTCGGTGGCTTCTTCGCCTATTTTTTTCAAAATTGCGTCGTTGCCTTTGGCGTATAGTTTGGCGACGTAAGACGACGCGGGGTCAGCGCCCTTGCGCGCTTCCAGCATTTCCGCCAAGCGTTGCAACACGTCACTCATGATATATCTCATCAGGGTTTTTGATGACAGGCTCGTCTGTCACCCATTCCGAGCCTTCCAACTTTTGGAAAAAACAGCGATATCGCCCAGTATGACAAGCAATTCCACCCACTTGCTCCACCGTCAGCAAAATCACGTCTTCGTCGCAATCCAGACGGATTTCCTTAATCTTTTGTACATGGCCGGATTCTTCGCCCTTGCGCCATAACTTCTTGCGCGAACGCGACCAATACACCGCTTCGCCAGTTCCCACACTCAGTTCCAGCGCGTCTCTGTCCATCCACGCGAACATCAGCACTTTGCCCGTACCGAATTCCTGCGCGATAACAGGCACCAAGCCGTCATGCGTCCAGTTCACTTTATTGAGCCAGCTATCGGTCATTACAATCGCACCTCAATGCCCTGCTGCTGCATATATTGCTTGGCTTGCAGCACAGTATATTCGCCATAGTGAAAAATACTCGCCGCCAGCACCGCGTCTGCGCCGCCGAGCTTTACACCATCCACCAGGTGATCCAGATTGCCCACGCCGCCGCTGGCGATGATGGGCACTTCCACCGCGTCGGAAATGGTGCGCGTCAGCTCCAAATCAAAGCCGATTTTAGTCCCATCTCGATCCATGCTGGTCAATAATAATTCGCCCGCGCCCAGCCCCACCATGCGCTGTGCCCATTCGACCGCGTTGAGGCCAGTGGCGTTGCGTCCGCCGTGGGTGAATACTTCCCAATGGTCGCCCACGCGCTTGGAGTCTATCGCCACCACGATGCACTGGGAGCCAAATCTGCCCGCAGCATCTGCTACCAGCTGCGGGTTCAATATCGCAGCGGTGTTGATGCTGACTTTATCTGCACCGGCGTTGAGCAAGTTGCGTACATCTTCCACCGCGCGCACGCCGCCTCCAACCGTCAAGGGGATGAACACCTGCGAAGCGACTTGTTCGATAATGTGAAAAATCAGGCCACGATTATCCGAACTGGCGGTGATGTCGAGAAAAGTGAGTTCATCCGCGCCTTGCTCGTCGTAGCGCCTAGCGATTTCGACCGGGTCACCCGCGTCGCGGAGTTCTAGGAAATTGATGCCTTTGACGACGCGACCATCGGTCACGTCCAAACAAGGGATGATGCGTTTGGCGAGAGCCATTAACCGTTCAGCTTATCGGCTAAATCCTGCGCCTTGGCGAAATCCAGCGTGCCTTCGTAAATGGCGCGGCCAGTGATCGCGCCCATAATACCTTCGGCTTCCACCGCGCACAGACGTTTCACGTCTTCCAGATTGGTGATGCCGCCGCTAGCGATAACCGGAATCAACAGATTTTTTGCCAGTGCCACGGTGGCTTCGATATTCACCCCGCTCAACATGCCATCGCGGCCGATGTCGGTGTACACCACGGCTTCAACGCCATAGCCTTCAAAGCGCTTAGCCAAGTCCACCACGTCGTGACCGGTCAATTTAGACCAGCCATCCACCGCCACTTTGCCGTCTTTGGCATCCAATCCGACGATGATGTGGCCGGGGAAAGCGTCGCAGGCTTCGTGCAGAAATCCGGGGTTTTTCACCGCTGCCGTGCCGATGATGACGTAGCTAATGCCGTCGTCCAAATAGCGCTCTATGGTGTCTAAATCACGAATGCCACCGCCCAATTGGATAGGAATCTCACCGCCCACCGCGTCCACAATGGCTTTGATGGCGACTTCATTGACTGGCTTGCCCGCAAACGCGCCGTTCAAATCTACCAAGTGCAAACGCCGCGCACCGCTTTGCACCCAAGTGCGCGCCATCGCGCCCGGGTCTTCTGAAAACACCGTGGATTCTTCCATCAAACCTTGTTTTAGGCGCACACAGTGGCCGTCTTTGAGATCAATCGCAGGAATTATGAGCATGGCTTGTAAAGTCGAGTTTTAGGGATTTCCGTCCCAGTGGATGAAGTTTTTTAACAGTTGCAAGCCAGCGTGCTGGCTTTTCTCCGGGTGAAACTGTACCGCAAAAATGTTATCCCGCGCCACAGCGCAAGTAAACTTTGTAGGATATTCGCTGCTGCCAACCAAGATGCCCACATCGTCCGGCACGACATAATAGCTATGCACATAGTAAAACCGCGCGTCCTGAGCAATGCCCTGCCACAAAGGATGCGGCTTTTCCTGATGCACTTGGTTCCAGCCCATATGTGGCACTTTGAGCTTGTTGCCCTGTGCATCTTTCAAAGGAGATGCGAATCTTTTGACTCTCCCCTTAAACACGGCCAAGCCCGCCACATCGCCCTCTTCGCTATGTTCAAACAACAATTGCAGCCCAATACAGATGCCCAAAAACGGCTTGTTCGCTGCTGCATCCAGCACGGTCTGACGCAAACCTCGCGCGTCCAATTCGCGCACACAATCCGGCATCGCGCCTTGACCGGGAAACACAACGTACTTAGCCTTGGCAATCACATCAGCGTCGCTGGTAATCGCCACCGAGCGCCCTTCCGCCA
The DNA here is from genome assembly GCA_046155285.1 of Methylophilaceae bacterium. Classification (GTDB taxonomy): domain Bacteria; phylum Pseudomonadota; class Gammaproteobacteria; order Burkholderiales; family Methylophilaceae; genus CAILHX01. The sequence goes on from JBJXEA010000017.1 coordinate 9,753, forward strand.
CGTGCGACAAGGCCTGCGCTACCGAGCGCAAGTTGCCCATCCCGTAATCTATAACTGCAATTTCCGTCATATAAGCAGCAGAAAGGTTATAGGCTACCTTTGGTGGAAGGCATCACGCCCGCCATGCGCGGGTCGAGCTCCGCCGCCATGCGCAGCGCACGCCCGAAGGCTTTGAATACGGTTTCAGATTGATGATGCGCGTTGTGGCCGCGCAGATTGTCTATGTGCAGCGTAATCATGGCGTGGTTGACGAAACCTTGAAAGAATTCGTGAATCAAATCCACGTCAAACTCGCCTATCATGGCGCGCGTAAATTTCACGTCAAATTCCATCTCCGGCCGCCCCGAAATATCAATCACCACGCGCGACAACGCCTCATCCAGCGGCACATAAGCATGGCCGTAGCGGCGTATGCCTTTTTTGTCACCTATAGCTTTGGCAAAGGCTTGCCCCAAAGTAATACCGATGTCTTCCACGGTGTGATGCGCGTCTATGTGCAGGTCGCCCTTGGCTTGCACGCTGATGTCCATCATGCCGTGACGCGCGATTTGATCCAGCATGTGGTCGAGGAAGCCCAAGCCGCTAGATAGCTCGGCTTTGCCCGTGCCATCCAGATTCAAACTGACGCTAATTTGGGTTTCGTTGGTGTTGCGATTGATAGTTGCGGTGCGCATGAATTGAAGTTTTAAGTCGCTGAAAAGTAGACGTATTCTATCGCAAAATCTCGCGCAGTGCCGAAACCAGCGAGTCGCACTGTGCATCGGTGCCTACGGTGATGCGCAAAAACGGCGCAATACGTGCCGGATTTTTGAAATGGCGCACGATGATGCTGCGTTCGCGCAATGCTGCGGTTAAGGCTGCGCCGTCGTGCTGCGGATGTTTGGCGAAGATAAAGTTGGCTCTCGATGGCAGCACTTCAAAGCCAAGCTGCTGCAACTCTGCGACCAAACGCTCGCGACTGGTCATCACTTGCTGGCGCGTGGTTTCAAAATACTCGCGGTCTTGCATCGCCGCAATCGCACCAGCTTGAGCGATTTTATCCAGCGGATAAGAATTGAAGCTGTCTTTGACGCGGTTCAAGCCTTCGATCAACGCCGTATTGCCGACTGCATAACCGACGCGCAAACCAGCCAGAGAGCGGGCTTTGGACAAGGTATGCACCACTAGCAATTGTGGGTAAGAGTTGACCAAACTCACCGCCGATTCGCAGCCAAAATCCACATAAGCTTCGTCCACCACCACCACTGAATCGGTGTTGGTTTGCAGCAATTTCTCAATATCCGCCAATGCTACAGGGCAGCCCGTGGGCGCATTGGGATTGGGGAAGATGATGCCGCCGTTAGGTTTTTGGTACTGCTTGAGCTGAATTTGAAAGCTCGCATCCAGCGCGATGGTTTCAAAACTCACCACATACAAACCGCAATACACCGGATAAAAACTGTAGGTGATGTCGGGGAATAAAATCGGCAAATCGTGCTTGAGCAAAGCCTGAAAAGCGTGTGCCAACACCTCGTCCGAGCCGTTGCCGACAAATACCTGATCGGCTTGCAGGCCATGATAGCTAGCGATAGCCTCGCGCAACTTGTCGCTGCCGGGGTCGGGATAAAGGCGTAGCGTCTCGCCTATCTCCGCCTGCATCGCGGCTATGGCTTTGGGGCTTGGCGGATAGGGGTTTTCGTTGGTGTTGAGCTTGACCAGATTGGCAAGTTTGGGCTGCTCGCCGGGGACGTAAGGCGTGAGTTGCTGGACGGTTATTGACCAGAATTTGCTCATGTTAATTAACCAGCAATCTGACGTTGTATTGTAGGTTGGTGCTGAGCGAAGCCGAAGCCCAACATAAGGCCAGCACAGAGGTGTTGGGCTTCGCTTCACTCAGCGCCAACCTACAGGGAAAACCTTTACGTATGCACATCACGCTTTTATCCGATACTTCGCCGACCTTGAGTGCGCCTGCAAACCCTCTCCCAGCGCCAACGTCGAGGCTATCTTACACAGCGTTTGCGCACCCGCTTCGGACAGCATAATCAAGCTAGAACGCTTCTGGAAATCATAAACTCCCAGCGGTGAGGAAAACCGGGCGGTGCGCGAAGTCGGCAACACATGGTTAGGGCCGGCACAATAGTCGCCAACGGCCTCGCAGCTTTGCCGCCCCATAAAAATCGCGCCCGCGTGTTTGATTTTTGTGGTCAAACTCACAGGATCGGCCACCGACAACTCCAAGTGTTCCGGCGAAATATAATTGGCAATCATCGCAGCTTCGTCCAAATCGCGCACTTGTATCAAGGCCCCACGGTCTTGTAATGAGGTTCTAATAATGTCCTGACGCGGCATTTCCGGTAGCAGTTTATTCATGCTGGCTTCCACGCGCTTTAGGAATTCGGCGTCGGGGCAGAGCAATATCGCTTGCGCCAATTCATCATGTTCGGCTTGGCTGAACAAATCCATCGCCGTCCAATCGGGGTCACTTAGGCCATCGGAAATCACCAGAATCTCGGAAGGGCCTGCCACCATGTCTATGCCCACCACGCCGAATACACGGCGTTTGGCAGCTGCCACATAAGCATTACCGGGGCCGACAATTTTATCTACCTGCGGCACGGCTTGTGTGCCATAAGCCAAGGCACCCACGGCCTGCGCACCGCCTATGGTGAATAAGCGATCCACGCCACACACCGCAGCGGCAGCCAACACCAGTGCATTTTTCTCGCCGTTAGGTGTAGGCACGACCATAATCAACTCTTGCACCCCCGCTACTTTGGCCGGAATCGCATTCATCAGCACCGACGACGGATACGCCGCTTTGCCGCCCGGCACATACAGGCCAACGCGATCCAGCGCGGTGACTTGCTGGCCTAGCATCGTGCCATCAGCCTCGGTGTAGCTCCAAGAGGTCATCAACTGCTTTTCGTGATAAATCCGCACGCGCTCTGCTGCAACTTCCAACGCGGTGCGTTGTTCGGCAGGCAGACTGTTGAGCGCAGCTTTTAACTCGGCTTGCGGTAGTTCCAAAGCCTCCATATTGCTTGCTTGCAGCTTATCGAACTTGTGTGTGTATTCCAGCACGGCGGCGTCGCCACGCGCTTTCACGTCCTTGAGAATATCGGCGACAACGGCATCTACCTTGTCGTCCTGTGCGCCTTCAAAGGCTAATAATTGCTTAAGGCGTGCGTCAAAATCGGCATCGGTACTGGATAGTTTTTTGATATTAATCATTTCACTGCCCCTGCAAAAGCATCAATAATCGGTTGAATTTGTTCACGTTTGAGTTTCAGCGAAGCTTGATTGACGATCAAACGCGAGCTGATCGGCATAATGTCCTCCACCGCCACCAGATTGTTGGCTTTGAGCGTGCTGCCGGTGCTGACCAAATCCACGATGGCATCAGCCAGCCCCACCAAGGGAGCCAACTCCATAGAGCCGTAGAGTTTAATCAGGTCAACGTGCATGCCCTTAGCCGCAAAGTGCTCGCGGGCGATTTTGACGTATTTGGTAGCCACTTTCAGCCGCGCACCCTGCTGTAAACACGCCGCGTAGTCAAAGCCCTCGCGCACCGCCACCATCATCTTGCAGCGTGCGATGTTCAAATCCAGCGGTTGATACAAGCCCGCGCCGCCGTGCTCCAGCAGCACGTCGCGCCCGGCGATGCCCAAATCCGCCGCGCCATATTGCACATAGGTCGGCACGTCACTGGCGCGGACGATAATCAGCCGCACGTCGTCACGGTTGGTGGAGAGAATCAGCTTGCGTGAAGATTCCGGCGCTTCGGACGGGTTTATACCCGCCGCTTCTAGCAGTGGCGCGGTTTCTTCAAAGATACGGCCTTTGGAAAGTGCAATCGTGATCATGAATTCACTCGCTTTATTCTCGCCCCCAGTTGCGACAGTTTCTCTTCTATCCGCTCATAGCCGCGATCCAGATGGTAGATGCGCTCAACGATGGTCTCGCCACGCGCCACCAGCCCCGCCAGCACTAAGCCAGCCGAAGCGCGTAAGTCCGTAGCCATCACCGTAGCGCCGTCCAAGTGCTTAGCGCCGCGCACCAAAGCAGTATGTCCATCCACCTCAATCTCGGCGCCCATGCGGCGCATTTCCTGCACGTGCATAAAGCGGTTTTCAAAGATAGTTTCGGTGACTTGCGCCACGCCATCCGCCACCAGATTCATCGCCATCAGTTGCGCTTGCATATCGGTGGGAAAAGCCGGATGCGGCGCAGTTCTTAGGTTGACAGCCTTCAGCTTGCCGTCGGATTCTATGGTGATGCTATTCGCGTCACTGCTAATTTTCGCGCCCGCTTCGCGCAGTTTATCAATCACCGCTTCCAGCAAATCGGCACGCGCGTTGTTGAGTTTGACTTTACCCCCAGTCATGGCGGCGGCGGCTAAATAAGTGCCGGTTTCGATGCGATCACACACAATAGCGTAGTCGCAGCCTTGTAACTTCTCTACGCCTTCAATGGTGATGACATCCGTGCCAGCGCCCGTGATTTTGGCACCCATTTTAATCAAACATTCGGCCAAATCCACCACTTCTGGCTCACGCGCGGCATTTTCCAAAATAGTAGTACCGTCGGCCAGCGCAGCAGCCATCATCAAATTCTCGGTGCCTGTGACAGTCACCATGTCCATAAAGATGCGTGCACCTTTGAGACGCGCGGCTGTGGCCTCAATGTAACCGTGTTCTATGTGAATCTCCGCACCCATCGCCTGTAAACCTTTGATATGCAGATTGACCGGACGCGAACCAATGGCACAGCCGCCAGGCAGTGACACTCTAGCCTTGCCAAAACGCGCTAGCAACGGCCCCAGTACTAAGATGGAGGCGCGCATGGTTTTCACCATTTCATACGGTGCCAATGGGTTGTGAATGTTGCTAGCATCCAGCGTCACGTTCATGCTCTCATCCACCGCTACCTGCATGCCCATGTGTGCAAGTAGCAGCAACATGGTGTTCACATCGCGCAAATGCGGAACATTGGTAAAATGCATGGGGCTTTCTGCCAGCAATCCCGCACAGAGAATAGGTAGCGTGGCATTTTTAGCGCCGGAGATACGAATTTCGCCGTTAAGGGGAAAGCCGCCTTGGATGATAAGCTTATCCATTAAGCCGCCAGCAGTTTTTTCAGTTCACCGTTTTCATACATCTCGCGCATGATGTCCGCGCCGCCCACAAATTCGCCTTTGATGTAAAGCTGCGGCACCGTCGGCCAGTTGGAATAAGTTTTAATGCCATCGCGCACAGCAGGATCAGCCAGCACGTCCACCGCTACTAGGTCGGTCACGCCGCAGGCTTTCAAAATCTGCACCGCCGTGTTGGAAAACCCGCATTGCGGAAATTGCGGCGAGCCTTTCATATAAAGCACTACCGAGTTGTTCGTTACTTGCTGCTTGATTTGCTCTTGTGTATCCATGATATTTTCTCCAAAAAATCTAATTAATCCACTGCGAAGGCATAAAAGTTCGCAGCGAAAGCGCGTGTATCTCTTCTCGCATCCTATCCCCCAGCGCTTTATAAACCAACTGATGCTGTTGCACCATGTTTTTACCTACGAATTCCGCACTCACCACTATGGCCTCAAAGTGCGTGCCGTCATCGCCGCGCACTTCAACATGTTCGCACGGCAAGCCGTTCATGATGTAAGTCTTTAATTGTTCGGCACTTAACATATCAACCCCGTAATTTGTAACCGCGTTTTAACATCCACAAAGTAGCCACAGCGAATAACACAAAACTCACGATAACCACGCTGATACTAATATAAGGTGACACGTCGCTTTGCCCAAAAAAGCCATATCTAAAGCCGTCTATGATGTAAAAAAACGGGTTAAAGCGCGATACTTGCTGCCAGATTGGGGGCAGCGAATGGATGGAGTAAAACACACCAGAGAGGAAAGTCAGCGGCATGATGATGAAGTTTTGAAAACCCGCAAGTTGATCAAATTTATCCGCCCAAATACCCGCGACGATGCCCATTGCGCCCATCATGGCGCTGCCGAGCAGGGCGAAGGCTAATATCCAGCCAGGTTGCTCCAAAGGGATGTCCACCCAAAACAATGCCACCAAATATACGCTCAAGCCCACCACCAAGCCACGCACCATGGCGGCGGCTAAAAATGCGATGAAAAACTCCACATAAGACAATGGCGTGAGCAGCAAAAACACGATGTTGCCCATGACCTTAGACTGAATCAGGCTGGAGGAGCTGTTGGAAAAAGAATTTTGCAATAGCGACATCATCACCAAACCAGGAATCAAAAACGCGGTGTAGCTTACTCCAGGATAAACATGGACGTGCGCTTCCAGCACGTGCGAGAAAATCAGCAGATACAGCAGCGCCGTCATCACCGGTGCCATCACGGTTTGGAAGGCCACCTTCCAGAAGCGCCAGATTTCCTTTTTGAATAAGGTATAAAGCCCTCTCATGATGTGCTACTCATGATGCTTAGGAATACATCTTCCAAATCAGTTTCTATCATCTGCAAGTCTTCCACGCCCACATTGGCAGCGCGGAGTTCCGCCAAAATGCGCTCCACTTCAGACGTGGCACTCAAATTAAGGGTGACATAACCTGCATTTTCACCGCGCTTGAGTAATGCTAAACCAGCGGGCAATGCGCCATTCAGCTTCAATTTAAGCTGTTTGGATTGCAGGCGATCAAGTAGATTCTGCGTGGAATCCAGCGCCACGATTTCGCCCTGTTTCAGCATGGCAACGCGTGAGCACAGCGTTTCGGCCTCTTCCAGATAATGTGTGGTGAGGATGATGGTCGTGCCTTGCGCGTTCAGGCGCTTGATAAACGCCCACAGCATTTGACGCAACTCAACATCCACGCCTGCGGTAGGTTCATCAAGCACTAGCACAGGGGGCTTGTGTGCCAACGCTTGAGCGATTAAAGCGCGGCGTTTCATGCCGCCAGAAAGTGCTCGCATATTGGCGTTGGCTTTTTCGGTGAGACCTAAGCCTTCTAGCACTTCGTCTATCCACGGGTCATTTTCCGGCCCACAACCGAAATACCCCGCCTGAAACCGCAGCATTTCGCGCACGTTGAAAAACGGGTCAAACACCAATTCTTGCGGCACAACCCCAAGCATTCTCCGCGCCGCGCGGTAGTCGCTCACCACATCATGCCCCATCACCGACAAGCTACCGCTACTTGGGCGCAATAAGCCTGCCAATAAGTTGATCAAGGTGGATTTACCCGCGCCATTTGGCCCTAGTAGGGCAAAAAACTCGCCTTGGGCAATCTCCAAACTCACACCGCGCAAGGCTTGCAGCTTGCCGAATGACTTGTGGACTTGCTCTATTTTAATTGCGGGATTTTTCAATGGGTTCTAAGTGAGTTCGCCGGAACTTTTCGACGTTGCTCAGTTTAATTCACGAATTTAGTGGGTGCTTTGCGGAATCATTTCCAACACGCCATACAAACTGGCGAGACTGACTATGGATGGGGGCAATCCGCTGTATTTCAAGCTCACTTGGCGGCTATTAGCCACGCGCAGCCATTCCAGCATCAAGCTAATCGCCGAAGAGTCAGCATCACCAACAGCGCTTAAATCCAACTCCAGCGCCTGTCCGCTCGTCAGCAGCGGCAATGAGGCATCAAGCAGCGCACTAGCGGTATCCACCGTCATCGCACTGTGGACAATCAATTTCCCGCCTTGCTGCTCTACCAGAGTCATCAGCTTTTTTCCTGCCTCTTAGCGAGTAGCTGCTGATTTTTATCCACCAGCTTTTGAATCACGACATCCAAACTTCCTTGCCTTAGATCAGGAGCGAACTGGCCTTTGTAATTGGTCACCATGCTGATGCCATCAATCTTCACGTCATACACTTTCCAAGCGTCATCCTTTTTTTCCATTGAGTAGTCAATAGGAATAGGTGGGCCGCCGGGTTGTACTATTTGTGTCCTGACCACCACTTCGGTATCACCGGCAGCGGCACGCAGAGGTTTGTATTCAATGACCTGATTACGATACTTAGCCAGCGCAGAAGAATAAGTGCGCACCAACAGATTACGAAACTCGGTCTGAAACTTGTCTTTTTGCTCGTCGCTGGCCTTCACCCAAGCCCGCCCCAGCACCATGCGCGACATCCGCTCAAAATTGAAATGCGGCACAATCTTCTCTTGCGTGATTGCCACGATTTTCTGTGTATCACCAGCCTGGATGTCTTTATCTTTTCTGACGATTTCCAGCACTTCATTAGCGGTGCTCTTCACCATCACATCGGGTGCAATCACATCACCAGCCACTGCCAGTTGAGTCGCAGCCAACAACGATGCGGCTGTTAATAATGTCGCTAACTTCATTCTTAATCTGCTTTCTTGTCTTGTTTGCCATCAGCGCCGTCAGAGGCTTTGCTGTAAAGGAATTGGCTGATGAGTTTTTCTAAAACAACAGCACCTTGCGTGAGCTGGATTTTATCACCATTCTTCAACATCTTTTCTTCACCGCCCGCCTCCAGCCCGACGTACTGCTCGCCCAGCAAGCCAGAAGTCAGAATGCTGGCATTGGTTTCGGTGTCAAAGTGGTAGCGTGTATCAAGGTGCAGGGTCACCAAGGCCTCTTTTTTCTCGTCGTCGAAAGCTATGCTATCCACTCGTCCTACCACCACGCCTGCGCTTTTGACCGGTGCGCGTGGCTTCAAGCTACCCACGTTGTCAAAATAGGCGGTGACCGCATAAGTATCACCAACGCTGGACGTGGTCAGATTGCCTACCTTCATCGCCAGCCCCAGCAACGCCACAAAACCCAGCGCTACGAATATGCCCACCCATAAATCTATTTTTGCTCGATTCATTTCAAACTCCCTAGCTCAACATAAACGCTGTCAACACGAAATCCAAACCCAGCACTGCCAACGATGAAATCACCACGGTTCTAGTAGTGGCGCGGCTCACGCCTTCTGCGGTGGGCGGTGCGTCGTAACCTTCAAATAGCGCGATGATGGTACAGGCAACGCCGAAAACCATACTCTTGATGACACCATTCATGATGTCATCGCGCCAATCCACGCTGGATTGCATCTGCGACCAAAACGCACCGTTATCCACACCTATCAACTGCACCGCCACCAGATAGCCCCCAAACACCCCCATCATTGAGAATAAGGCCGCCAAAATCGGCATGGAAATTACTCCTGCCCAAAACCGCGGCGCTACCACGCGGGCGATGGGGTTGACCGCCATCATCTCCATCGCGGAAAGCTGCTCGGTGGCTTTCATCAAGCCGATTTCGGCGGTGATCGCCGTGCCGGCGCGTCCAGCAAACAGCAGCGCCGTCACCACCGGCCCCAGTTCGCGCACCAAAGCCAGCGCCACCAGCACGCCCACAGCCTCGGAAGAACCATAGCGCTGCAAGGTGTTATAGCCCTGCAAACCCAACACCATGCCCACAAACAGAGCAGACACCAGAATAATAATCAGCGACAGCACGCCGGTAAAATAGATTTCGCGGATCACCAACGGAAAGCGGCGGAAACTCTCGCCCGACATTTTCAGCGCATACAAGAAAAAGCGCGTGCCATAACCCAGCCGCAGCACGCCTTCTACGACTGCATGGCCGATGCTGCTTAGCGTGGCTGTGAGTTTACTAAGCACTGAGCATATCCTGCGCATAATCCGGCGCGGCGTAGTGGAACGGCACCGGTCCATCGGCTTCGCCGTGCACAAATTGGTGTACAAACGGCACAGCAGATTGACTCAATTCCTGCGGAGAACCTTCGGCCACCACCTTGCCAGCCGAGACGAAATAGACATAATCTACAAACGAAAACGCTTCATGCACATCATGCGTCACCACGATGGAAGTCGCCCCCAGCGCGTCATTCAGGCGACGTATCAAATTCGCAATTACGCCCATAGAAATCGGGTCGAGACCCGCAAACGGCTCGTCGTACATAATGATTTGCGGGTCTAGCGCCACTGCGCGTGCCAAAGCCACGCGCCGCGCCATACCGCCGGAAAGCTCCGCAGGCATCAAATCCCGCGCCCCGCGCAGCCCGACCGCATTGAGTTTAAGCAGCACCAAGTCGCGGATGATGACTTCCGGCAGATTGGTGTTCTCACGCATAGGAAAAGCCACGTTATCGAACACTGACAAATCGGTGAACAGCGCGCCAAACTGGAACAACATCCCCATCTTGCGCCGCAGCAGATAGATGCCGTCGTCATCCTGCTCATGGACGATTTTGCCATCCACTTTTACGCAACCCGATTGCGGCTTTAACTGACCGCCAATCAAGCGTAACAAGGTCGTTTTGCCAGAGCCAGAACCGCCCATAATCGCCACCACCTTGCCCGCCGGAAAGCGCATATTGATGCCTTGGTGCAATAGGCGGTTGTTGTAGCCGAAAGAGAGGTTCTCAATCTCGACGATGTTGTTGTTCAGGGGGGCACTCATGGTGGCAAGCATTTTAATCGAAATACGGCTGATATGGCAGGAACAAACTAAGACGAAAACCAGTTTTCCACTTGCAGCCCAGCAAAGTACTGAAAATCAGCCACATTGCGCGTTACCAACACCAAGTCATTGGTGGCAGCAATCGCGGCGATTTCGCCATCAGTGCGCGGCGCGGGCTTGCCCAGTTGAGCCAATCGCGCCCGTTCACGGCCTAACCACAAAGCACAACGTGCATCAAAAGGCAGAATAACGAAACGACTGCTCACCCCTTCTAGCCAGCGTTGCAACATATCGCGCTTGGCAGATGGCGCAAGTCGCGCAATGCCGAAGACCAATTCCTCCAGACAGGGTGCTGCAACCGCGCATACCAATTGATGCGCTTGCACATTCTTCTCAACCATAGGGTCTGGCTGGCGCTTGGCAAGCTCGGACAGCGCATTGGTATCCAGCAAATAAGTCGCCGTCACAGCAAAGCTTCTACTTGGCGGCTACTGTTATCGCGCACATTCTCAAACTCACCACCATCAGCGAAAGCCGTGTCTTGAGCTTGCATCTCACGCCGCCACTCATGCAAGAAATCAGCGAAGCCAGTTTGTGGCGCTTGCAAACGTGCAAATTCGCGCTCCGAAAGTAACACCGCGACCGGATGACCGCGCCGCGTGATATGCACAGGCTCGCCCAACTCGGCTTGCTGAATTAAATTTGGCAGATTGTTTTTGGCTTGTGCAACTGAGGCTAATGACATGAGCAACTCCTAAATAGCTATTTAGATGGCCATCATAGACTCGTTGCTTGGCTGATGCAAGCTTAGTTGTTAGGTAGGGCGAATGAGCGTAGCCAGTAGCCCGCATGAAGCACAGCGTAATGCGGGGGAAGTGCAGGTTGACGTGGGGGTATCCCGAATTACGCTTCGCTGCATACAAGCTACGTTTGCTGAGTAAAGATGCCAGAAAAAGGACAACAAAAAACCCGCCGTAGCGGGTTTTTTGTTGGTTCAACCTTACAACAACCTTAGAAGCCTAAGCAAACCGTATGCAGCGCACTTTCACTCACAATGGCGTCTGAAGGCGCACTAGCTGCTACGACAGGTTCAATTCTTGCACGTACAGAGCCAGTTTGCGGATTGCCATCATCAATGGTTACGTCAATCTGCTTGGCCAGTTTACCGGTGATACCTGCCGTACAGGCGGCAAACGTACCTTCAAAGTTGGCATCGCTAATACCGAAACCAGTAGCTCCTTTAAAGAATAACATACTTGATATGCCCATTTGACCACCATCTGAATTTCTTGGAATGTAAGCTGCTGCTTGAGCGGCAGTACCAAACAATGGTGAACCTTGAGCTAATCCAGACATACGTACATGCTGCCAAAACAAATAAGTTTCGTCCGTATTCGTCAAAGAATTCCAAGCACCTTCAAGCTGGGCATTACCCGCAGTGCCGCCAGTAGTTGCTAGCGTTGAATTAAGAATATGTGTAGTCACCAAGATATCATCACCAGGCAAGGCGCGGAATTTATCTTGATAGCCATACACCATAATCTGCATGGCCTTCAGTTCATTCGCCATGCTTTTTACCTTAGCGTTGGTAATCAGTTCTTGACCCTTCAACACGCCACCCAATAACAGGCCGATAATCACCAGCACGATGGCCAGTTCGATCAGCGTAAAACCAGATTGCTTTTTCATTTGTGCTATCCTCATTTCAAGTTAAAAAAATCACAGAATTCTTGTTGCATCCGAACAACGCAACGCGCCATTTGATTAATACAAAGCAAAGCCTGTGCCAGAATTATTTATTGATTTAACCTGTTGATTAAATATGAATAAACTTTATTTAATGTCGAACATGCAACAGTGGGACTGTCAGATTCTCAACACTTTTGTTGGGGATCTGACAAGTTCCACCAAACTCCTTCCCCTTTTCAGGGGGAAGGCTGGGATGGGGGTTCAATCGATGACACACTTTACCCCCACCCTAGCCCTCCCCCTGAAAAGGGGAGGGAATAAAACCAGAGGGTATTGCCTATGCTAGACCGCCTGTTAGCCATCCCCTACCCGTGGGAACTCAGTCTGATGCTGCTGACGCTGCATGCCGCGCTGCTGGCTGACCCTGGCAGCGGTTTGGCACTGGCGGCACTGACCGCGCACTATGGTTTGTTCTTGTTATGGCAACCCATCTGGCGCACTGAAGAGCAATTAAGCCCAGCAACGGCTGGGTTATTCTTGGTGGGTGGTATTGTTTTGGTGGCGGGTATCAGTCCATGGTTTTTTGCGTTTTGGCTGGCGCTTTTGATAGGTTTGCTGGGCGGGCGTGTTTCTTCCAGTAAAGCCGCGCAGGAGCGCACCGCTTATCTGATGGCGGCCATTTATTTGATAGGCATGCTGTTAATTTGGGTAGAGCCGCGTCTACTTACTAGGGCTGCGGATACTAGCAACCTCAACTGGCTGGCGGAATACGTGCTGCCGTTGTTGCCAGCATGCTTGCTGTTCCTCAAAACGGTGGGCAGCAAAGACCCCACCGGTTCGCTGGATTTCTTTTACAGCCTGATGCTGTTCCTGTTGACTTTGATTTTGGTACTGGGCAGCTTCGTGATTGAGTCTGTCGCTCACATAGAATACTCGATAGCCTTGCTGCGCGTGCTGTTTTCCATTGCCTTGGCGCTGCTGGCGTTGTCATGGCTGTGGGATCCACGTGCTGGATTTTCTGGGTTGGGGCAGCTGCTTTCGCGCTACCTGTTAAGCGTGGGCATGCCGTTTGAGCAATGGTTGCACCGCGTCGCCGCCAGTGCAGAAAATGAAAACAGCGCTTCCGAATTCCTCAACGCGGCGGTAGACGAACTGCAAACCCTGCCCTGGGTGATGGGCGGCACGTGGCGCACCGAGGCGGGGCGCGGCATGTTTGGCGTCACCTCAAATCACCGCGCCGAATTCACCTACCGCAACTTCAGTCTCACGCTATTCACCCGCTGGCGCTTGAGTCCGGCGTTGATTTTGCATATCAAACTGCTGGTGCAGATTCTGGGTGAGTTTTACGAATCCAAGCTGCGCGAGGAGCAAATGCGTAGCGTGGCCTATATGCAGGCGGTGTATGAAACCGGCGCGCGACTCACGCATGACATCAAGAATTTGCTGCAATCCCTGAGCGTGCTGTGTGTGGCGGCGGAGCGTGAGGGCGATGACCAAGCCTTAGTGGCGTTGATTCAGCGCCAGTTACCGCAGCTCACGCAACGCCTGCAAGTCACGCTGAATAAGCTGCAAGCGCCTAAAACTGCGGCGATTGAGATGGTGAATGCGACGACTTGGTGGAAGCGCCTGCGCCAACGCTATAAAGATTCGGAGATTGAGTTTTCATCACACCGCATTCCAGCTGGGACGGAAGTACCAGTGGAGTTGTTTGATTCGGTGGCAGAAAACCTGCTGCAAAACGCGCTGGATAAGCGCCGTAATTATCCGAGCATTAAAATCAACGCCGAATTTTCAGTAGAAAACATGCCCACGCTAACGGTGACCGACGACGGACTGGCGATAGAAGAAGACATCGCCAAGCAAATGTTCAAAGCTGCGCTACCTTCTAGCACGGGGTTAGGCATTGGGCTTTATCATGCTTCTCGGCAGGCGAAGTACGTGGGATATGCACTATCGCTGACGCAGAACCGCAAGGGTGAGGTGTGCTTTACGCTGGAGAAGGCGATGTTTAATTGAATCGGGGCGAGGGCGCCCCTCCTACCCGTAGGAGCGCCGCCCTCGGCGCGATGAATTTACAACTCCCCGTAAGAATGCAGTCCACTCAAAAACATATTCACGCCCAAAAACGCAAACGTTGTCACCAGCAAACCCACCAGCGCCCACCAAGCCAGCATACTGCCGCGCAAACCCTTCACCAACCTTAGATGCAGCCAAGCCGCATAGTTGAGCCACACAATGAGCGCCCAAGTTTCCTTGGGATCCCACGACCAGTAGCCGCCCCAAGCTTCCGCTGCCCACATCGCGCCTAAAATCGTGGCGATGGTAAAGAAGGCAAAGCCGATGGAAATGGATTTGTACATGAGGTCATCCAGCACTTCCAACTTGGGCAAACGTGAGGCAAGAATTCCGCGCTCAGCCAGTAAATACGCGCTTGCCACCATCGCCGCTAGTGAAAAAGAGCCATAACCGATGAAGTTGGCGGGGACGTGTATTTTCATCCAATAACTTTGTAGCGCAGGCACTAATGGTTGAATGCCATCCGCTTGGCGATCAAAGGTGTACCACAGGATGAATCCCACGGCGGCGTTGACCACGATCAACACGAAACCGCCCAGTTGGCGCGTATTGAAGCGGTCTTCGTAGTGCAAATAGAGCAGCGAGGTTATCAGGCAGAACAGCACGAATACCTCGTACAGGTTGCTGATGGGAATGTGGCCAACCTCAGGTGCAATAAGGTAGGACTCGTACCAACGCACCATCAAGCCCACGAAGCCCATCAGCACTGCGCTCCAGGTCAGGCTGCTGGCGACTTTGGCAGAGAATTCTGAGCGCTTGAACATGGCAAACCAGTAGGTGAGCATGGCGAGGAAGAGCAGCACGTTCATCCACATGATGGCAGTCTTGCTGGCGAAGAAAAATCTGAGGAAAAACGCCGTGTCGCCACGTGCCGCATCGCCGTGATATTGCGAAATGCCGAACAGACTTAAGCCGATGATGGTGAGCAGCAACACGCGCAACGGCTTCCAGCGCCATCCCAATCCGCCAAAGCCTATCACCGCGCCCACCAAGAAACCTTGCTCGTAAGCATCCATGTGGCTGCCGTACTGGTTCAGCGCATAGCCCGCACCTAGCACCAGAATCAAGACATAGAGCCAATCAAACCACGATAGGTTTTTCATGCTGGGTTTGTTACTTTGGTCAAAGCTCATGGTGTAACTCCTGTTTTGATTCCGTTTCCAATTCAAGGCTCAATCTGGCAAATTCCGTTTCAAAATCGCGGGTTTTGCGTGCCGATGACATGGCGAATAATACGCTGTTGGGTTTGACCAGCAACCAAATGCGGCGTTCGTGAATGTAGAACATGGCAAAAATGCCCAGCACCAACAATATTGAACCGGCGTAGACCAGATTTTTGCCGGGGGATTTGGTCAGTTGCAAACCGCTGGCGCGATGCAGTTTGTAGTCGGTGAGTTGCAGATAAAACGGCGCACCATATAAAAAGCTGTCGCTTATCGTGTTCAAGCCGTCACGCACAAACTGCAAGCTGGCCGCATCTGGCGCTTTGCCTTTGCCCTGTTCGGTCATGTCATAGGCTGTCATGGCGGCGCTTTCCAAAATTTTTATATAGGCTTGCGCGGCTTTTTCCTGCTCTTTGGCGGGGACAGTTTTCTCGATGAACGCCGCCAGGCCGTTGAATCCAGCGCTTGTGAACAGCTTCATCAAGCGCACCACGCTGTTTTCAAATTTAGCCCGCAAGCCTTGTTTTTCCGGCACCTGCGCGGCGAGCTGCTTAGCAATGGTGGGCGCAGCATCGCTCATCAGCGCACGCCATTGCATATAAGTGTTAATTTCACCGTTGCCGTCCAGCGGGATACGCAAATACTGGTACGGCTCATTGGGCGCGGCACGCGTGCCAGAAACCTGATAAGCGCGGCCTTCCAGCATCACTGGTTGCATGTAGTTCAGATATTCATGCGCTTGGCCTTGGTTATCGCGCAGTTTGAAGGTGGCGCTAGGACCAACATTGTGCGGCTTGCCTTTACCATCGGGATTGAGATTCAGCACGTTAAACGGGCGGAAATCATTCAGTTCCAGCACCAGCGGCTCGGTCTGTGTGGTCAGTTTCAGCTTATCGAACACATTGGCATTAACCTTGAACGGCTTACTCTCACTTCCCGCCAGCGGCCAACCATCAAAGCTCAGCTCCGAGCCGCCATCCTGAAAATCCGATTGATAGATGGCGATGCCTTTGTAAATCAGCGGATGATTGACGCGTATGGTGGCGGCCAGCGGTTTTGGCAGATCCTTGTCATGAATCAGAACATCACTTTCAAACGATTTTGGCTGGCCGGTGGCGTAGTGTTCGATGCGAAATTGCTTGAGTTCGATACTGAACGGCAGATCTTGCACCATATAACCATCGCGTATCCGCAAAAATGCCACGCTGCCGCGTCCGCCTTCAGGAATAGTCATATTGCCGCGGAAAGAAAACGTATCGCTAGGCAGCCAGCTTTTTTGCGGCACTTGCGCCGGAGGAATGTCGCGCGTTTCTATTTCCTTTTTGCCCAGCATTTGCTGCACTTTCAGCGGTACGTCGCCATCCATCAAAAAGCCTAGGAAAATAACGACGATGGCCAAGTGAGTAAAGATATAACCTAGCCGGTGATTACTTCCTGCCTTGGCGACGATGAGCGTAGCACCGTCTTGTTGCGGGATGCTGCGGATGCGAAAGCCTCGCGCTGTCAGCCATTGTTGCAGCCGTGGCAAGTCTGGCGTGGCCTGGTACTCGACCTGATGCTTGAATAAACGTAGCGAAGATTCTGTCACATGCTCGCGCCAGGCACGCATCTCGCGCAACATGGAGGGCGTGTTGCGTGTGACGCACAAGCCCGTAGACACCATCACAAACATCAAAATCAGCAAAAACCAAGGTGCGTGATAGACGTCATATAGCCCCAGCTTTTCAAACGCGTTAAACCAGAAAGTCCCAAGCTGGATGACGTAGTTGGTATAAGGCTCGTTCTGCTTCTGCACCGTGCCGATGATGGCAGCGATGCCCCACACCGTGAGCAAGCTGATGGCAAAACGCATCGAGCTGATCAGTTCGTAGAATTCGCGGGAGGTACTGTGGTTAGGGTGCTTCAAAATAGGCGATGTTTCAAAATGGTTTGTCAGCTAGAAAAAGCAAGGGTGGCTTTCAAGCCACCCTGCATTAACGTAAGGAGAGGTTAAAACGACTACCGCACGCCCTGAATATAATCAGAAACCGCTGCAATATCGGCATCCGACATCCGCGCCGCGATCGTCTTCATCATAGGAGCATTGGCGCGTTCACCGGAGCGAAAAGCCTTCATCTGCGCGGTGGTGTAATCGGCATATTGCCCGCCCAAGCGTGGAAAACGCACCGGCAAACCGTTACCCGCAGGGCCGTGGCAGGATGCACACGCTGGGACTTTGCTATCGGCGATGCCCGCTCGGTAAATCTTTTCGCCCACAGAACCCTTGCCATTGCTGACTGCTCCGGCCTCTTTGCTCTTCTGTGCAGCAAAATGTGCGGCGACGTTTTGCATATCTTCATCAGAAAGCGCGGATGAAATCGGCATCATCACTGCATTGGCACGCTCGCCGGATTTGAAATTCTTGAGTTGCTTGACCAGATATTCAGGAAACTGCCCCGCCAGTTTGGGGAAAGCCGGAGTCGGGCTGTTACCGTCCGCCGCGTGGCAGGCCACGCACACCGCCTTGGCAATCTCCGCGCCCTTGGCAGCATCCCCCGCAGCCCAAGTCGCGGAACTCGCAACTAGCATCAACATCATCAATCGCAGTAATAAACCCATCGCCAAGCTCCTAAACGCTTAATATACGCCTGCAATTTTATCGAATAACCCTAACTCGTGATAGCATTTTCTCATGGCCATATTTCGTAACGCTATTTACTTCGCATCCGCGCACTTCCTGCGTGACCTGCCCCCCGCCACAGGCCGAGAAATCGCCTTCGCCGGACGCTCCAACGCTGGGAAATCCAGTGCCATCAACACGCTGGCCGACCACAATCGCTTGGCTTTCGTCAGCAAGCAACCGGGGCGCACCCAACTCATCAATTTTTTCACGCTGGGGGAGGAAAAATACCTAGTGGATTTACCCGGCTACGGCTACGCCAAAGTACCTGAAGCTATGCGTAAACACTGGCAACAAGTCCTAGCCGCCTATCTTTCTGACCGTTTCAGCCTGCACGGCCTAGTCTTAGTCATGGACTCACGCCACCCGCTACAACCGCTAGACTGGCAAATGCTCAACTGGTTCTTACCTACCGGAAAGCCAGTGCATATCCTGCTGACAAAATCCGACAAGCTTTCTAGGAATGATGCGCTGAAAACCTTGCGTAGCGTGAAGGCTGAGTTGGATAAATATGACAACACAATCAGCGTGCAATTGTTTTCTAGCTTGAAGAAGCAGGGTGTGGAGGAGGCAGAGAAAGCGATTGGGGAGTGGCTGAATCCGATGGCTGCAAATGAGCCGCCCATCATTCCCATGTAATCGGAATGGCGGATTACCCCCTCGGGTGATTGTCTTTATGCAACTTTTTCAAGCGCTCCCTCGCCACATGGGTATAAATCTGCGTGGTGGAAATATCCGCATGTCCTAACAACATCTGCACCACCCGCAAATCCGCGCCGTGATTGAGTAGATGCGTTGCAAAAGCGTGGCGTAATACATGTGGTGACATGGGTTTGGTGATACCTGCCAAACGTGCGTGACGTTTGATGAGGTACCAGAAGGCTTGGCGCGTCATGGCGCCGCCGCGTTGGGTGACGAACAAGCTTTGGGAGAGTTGTCCGCCTAAAATTGGCGGGCGCGATTCTTTCAAATAGCGCGTAATCCAATCCAGCGCTTCTTCTCCCAGCGGCACTAGGCGCGTCTTGCTGCCTTTGCCGGTGGCGCGTACTACACCTTCGCTTAAGCTCACTTCTGTCACTTTCAGCCCCACTAGTTCGGACACGCGTAAGCCTGTGGCATACAAGGTCTCGATCATGGCTCTATCGCGTAATCCTAGCATTTGCGCCACGTCTGGCTGGTTGAGCAGGGCTTCTACTTCGTCTTCGGTGAGGCTTTTGGGCAGGCTTCTGGGGATTTTTGGGGAATCCAGTTGCAGGGTGGGATCGGTAACAATCAAACTTTCACGCAGCAAATAACGATAAAAGCGGCGCAGGCTGGCGATGAGTCTACTCATGCTGCGCGGTTTGGAATACGGGCTTCTGTGAGCTAGATATTGCTCCAAGTCGGCACGGGTAATGGCTTTCAGGTCAGTCGCGCGTTTTTCCAGCCATTCGGCGAACTGAGCGAGGTCGCGGCGGTAACTTTCCAGCGTGTTGCGCGCTAAGCCTTCTTCCAGCCAGATACGATCATTGAATTCCTCAAGGATGTTGGTGTTGGCCTCGTTCACAACACGCCTTCGTGCGTCAGCAGCCAGCTTTTAATATTGAGCGCATTACGCTGCCCACACATAAAGCCGCCCAGCCCATTGACCGCCACTACGCGGTGGCAAGGGATGATCAGTGGCAACTTGTTGGCACCGCAGGCGTTGGCCACGGCACGCGCACCAGAGCCAGTGCGTCGCGCCAGCTCAGAATAGTTAATCACTTCGCCTAAAGGGATGCGCCCGATTTCCGCCCATACGCGCTGCTGAAAGGCGGTGCCTTGCGGTGCTACTGGCAGTTTGAACGGCTGATTAGGGTCGCTGAAATAAGTGTCAAGGGCGGTACAGACGGCTTTGGCAAAAGTCGTTGTGGGCGCGATGAGCGGGGTGGAGAGCGGCAGGAAGTCTATTTCCAGCAGCACATCACGCTCGCAGAGTATGCCGAGATTGACGATGGGTGTCGCGATGCAGGCTTGATAATCCATGCGTCTATGTTAACAAATCAGGCACCAGTCATGGTAATCACTAGCCGTTTGTCATGAGCATCGCCACGATTTTAGAAAAACATGCGCCTATAGTGTGACTCATGCACTGCGGGGGTTAAACCACTAAGTGCAGAACCCCTAAACCAGATATAAAGGAAACTACCATGTGGACCAAACCAGCTGCTACTGAAATGCGTTTCGGATTTGAAGTAACGATGTACGTTTGCAATCGCTAAGTTTTAATAAGCAGACACAGTAAAAAACCCGCCTAGGCGGGTTTTTTACTGTGTGCAAAGAATGACACTTATTCTGCTGCTGGTGCAGCCACTTCCTTGTCACGCATTTTCAGCTTTTCTTTAATCCGTGCAGACTTACCAGAACGATCACGCAAGTAGTAAAGCTTGGCGCGGCGCACATCGCCACGGCGCTTCACTTCAATGCTAGCAATCAGCGGAGAATAGGTTTGGAAGGTACGTTCTACACCTTCACCGGACGAAATCTTGCGCACGATAAAATTGGAATTCAGACCACGATTGCGCTTGGAAATCACCACGCCTTCATAAGCCTGTACACGTTTACGCGTGCCTTCAACTACATTCACACCAACGACCACAGTGTCACCTGGTGCAAAGTTAGGAATCGTTTTGCCTAAGCGCGCGATTTCTTCTTTTTCCAGTGTTTCAATAATGTTAGCCATGCTACTTCCTTTCTAGTTATGGGAGCCTTGTTCCTGCTCGATCTCAGCGAGTAGCCGAGACTCCTCTTTAGTCAACTGCCTTGCGGCTAGTAAATCAGGGCGTTTTGCCCTTGTCCGCGCCAGTGCTTGTTTTAAGCGCCAGCGTCGAATCTCTTCATGGTGACCAGACAATAACACCGCTGGCACCGCTTCATTCTCAACCACTTCAGGCCGCGTATAGTGCGGGCAATCTAATAACCCATTTACAAAAGAATCCTGCGCCGCCGAATCCGCATCGCCAAGACTGCCCGGCAACTGCCGTACTATCGCGTCTATCAAGGCCATCGCGGGGATTTCCCCACCAGACAGCACATAGTCACCTAGCGATATTTCCTCATCCACATGGCGCTGAATCAAGCGTTCATCCACGCCTTCGTAGCGGCTTGCTAGCAGGATTAAGCTTTTCCTAGCTGCCAATTCCATCACTTTTTGGTGATTCAGCGGCGTACCTTGGGGCGAAAAATGTATCACCCAGCCCGTTGAACCTGCCTCAGCTTTTACCGCGCTTATCGTTTTTTGCAAGGGCTCAGCCATCATCACCATGCCGGGGCCGCCGCCAAATGGGCGATCATCCACGGTTTTGCGCGCATCCGTGGTGAAATCACGCGGATTCCACAACACCAAACTGTACAACTTGTTCTCTAAAGCCCGCGCGGTAATGCCAAAGTTACTCACTGCTTCAAAGGCATCTGGAAACAGCGTAATGACATCAAAACGCATGGTCAAAACTCAGCCATCCCATTCTACTGGCCAATCCACCAACATCTTTTTGGCGGCCAAATCAACTTTTTGCACCACCTGCGCGGTGAAAGGAACCAGCCGCTCAGGCTTGTCTTCATTCTTGATCACCAGCACGTCATTTGCACCCGTGGCAAACACTTCTGTTATTTGCCCGAAATGCTGGTCTTGCAGATTCTGTACTTGCAGCCCGACCAAATCAGACCAGTAGTATTCGCCCTCTTCCGCTTCAGGTAAATCCTCACGCGGCACTGCGATGTCTCGACCTTTCAGTGCAAAGGCCGCGGTACGATCATCACAGCCGACGAACTTGGCGATCACCGACTTGCCGTGGACACCCACTTCCTCCACATCGCACAACTGCCATCCCGTTTTGCTGCTCATCCACCATTCGGGATAATCCAGCAAGTTGTCCAGCATTTCGGTGAAAGTCTGGATCTTTACCCAGCCTTTGACACCATAAGGGACTGCTATTCTCCCCATTACCACCATCTCACTCAGGGCTTTGTTCACACTAAGCCATCAGCGAGCAATTAAGCTTCTGCAGCAGGCTCGGCAGGTGCTGCAACTTCAGCAACAACTTCTGCTGCAGTCTCTTCAACCGCAGGTGCAGCAGCTTGTTCGGCAGCGGCAGCTTCTGCTGCGGCTTTAGCTTCTGCAGCAGCAGCTGCCTTGGCAGCCTTCTCAGCAGCTTTGGCTTCTGCGGCAGCGACGGCAGCTTTTTCAGCAACAACTGCAGCTATTTTAGCAGCTGCTTTTTCTTTAGCGGCTTTTGCAGCTTCAGGACCCTTTGCCTCTTGCTTCACCAAGCGTGCGACGCAATCAGAGAGCTGTGCGCCGTTGCTTTGCCAATACTGGATACGCGGCGCATCCAAACGCAGACCTTCAACGCCATCCTTGGCTAGCGGGTCATAAAACCCCACGCGCTCGATGAATCTGCCGTCGCGACGATTGCGCGAATCTGCTACCACTACACTGTAAAAAGGACGCTTCTTAGCGCCGCCACGAGCTAAACGGATGATAACCATGTGTTTTCTCTATGCTATGCCGGAAAAGGAAAAGCGCGGATTCTACTGGAATAACTAGGTGTTTGGCAAGGAATAATGTGTGGGGTCGGGTATGTTCGCCGTTGCAAATCCTTGACGGCGAAAACGGCAGGAATCACACACGCCACAGGCTTTGCCCTGACTATTCGCTTGGTAGCAAGATACGGTCAGGCTGTAGTCCACGCCCAGCGCCACCCCTTGCTTAATAATTTCGGCTTTGGTGAGGTCTATCAGTGGGGTGTGCAGCTTCATCGCTTGGCCTTCCACCGCCGCTTTTGTGGCTAGATTCGCCATTTGTTCAAACGCTGCAATATATTCGCTACGGCAATCCGGATAGCCGGAATAATCCAGCGCGTTCACGCCGATGAAAATATCTCGCGCACCCAGCACCTCCGCCCAAGCCAAGGCTAGCGACAACATGATGGTGTTGCGGGCTGGCACATAGGTCACCGGAATGCCTTCGGCAAAGGTCTCCGGCACGGCGATGTTGTTATCCGTCAGCGCAGAACCGCCAAAAGTGGAGAGATCGAGCTGAAATATCCGATGCTCCGCCGCGCCCAATGCGTCGGCCACGCGCTTAGCGGCTTGCAGCTCGGCGATGTGGCGCTGGTGATAATCGAGGCTGAGGCAATAGCACTGAAAGCCATCACTTTTAGCGATGGCAAGTGCAGTAGCGGAATCCAGCCCGCCAGAAAGTAGGATAACGGCTTTTTTCATGTCTCGGATTGTAGCGCAGCTAACCTAAGTGTGGACTGTATCGGCAATCTCACCAACCAGCTTTGTAAGTGAAGGTAGATGGAGAAATCCCCGTATTACGCCTTCGGCTTCTTACGGGCTACGCTGGCTGAAGCATGAAGCGCATCATTCGCGTTATCTCCATCATCCCAATTTCTCCAACGCATCCACCAACAACGCCGCGGGCTTACATTCGCTCTGCGCCGCAATCTCCACCATGCAGGTCGGGCTGGTGACGTTGATTTCGGTCAAATAATCACCTATCACGTCTAGCCCCACTAAAAATAAGCCACGTTCGCGTAACGTCGAACCTAAACTTTCGGCGATTTCTCGGTCGCGCTTGGAGAGCGGTTGCGCCCGCCCGGTGCCGCCTGCGGCAAGGTTTCCGCGCGTTTCGCCCGCTTTTGGAATTCGCGCCAAAGCATAAAGCACGGCCTCGCCGTTGATCATCAAGATGCGTTTGTCACCATCCTTGATTTCCGGCAGATAGCGTTGCGCCATGACGGTGCACTGTTCTAGCTGGGTGATGGTTTCTAGAATCACGCCGATGTTGGGGTCGCCGCCGCGCACTCTGAATATGCCGCTGCCACCCATGCCGTCTAGCGGTTTCACCACGATGTCGCCGTATTCAGCCAAAAATTCGCGTATCAAATCCATGTTGCGCGTGACCACAAACGGTGGGGCGAATTGGGCGAATTGGGCGACAGAGAGTTTTTCATTCCAGTCACGCACGCTGGATGGCCGATTTAACACTTTCGCGCCTTGTTTTTCGGCGAGTTCCAGCAGATAGGTGCTGTAGATGTATTCCATGTCAAACGGCGGGTCTTTACGCATCAACACTGCGTCAAAGTCTTGCAAGGGCGTGGATGTTGACTCGCCTATGAGGTAAGCGACAGCTTGAAAGGCGAAGGTTTTGCAATAAGCGCTGACCTGATTGCCGCGTAGTACTAAATCGCCTTGTTCGGCGACAAACAGCTCATGTCCGCGTGAAGCGGCTTCGCGCATGATGGCGAGGCTGGTGTCTTTTTTAGGGTTGAGGCTGTTAAGCGGGTCGAGGATGACGAGTAGGCGCATGAAATGCTCGTTTACTCGGCTTCGGGGTCAGTTTGTTCCAGTTCAATGGCAGCCGCCAATAACGCCATTCTTGCCACCACGCCATAGGCATAAAAGCGGTTGGGCGGCGCATCCGGCTGGTCTTTGCTGTCAGGCAGTGAACACGCGGTATCAAATGCCAGCGGCACAAAGTGCATACCCGGCGCGTTGAGGTTTTCGTCCACGCCGCGTCCGGTATGCACACGGTAAAAACCGCCGACGACGAAGTGATCCATCATGTACACCACCGGCTCGGCGACGGCCTCGTTGATGCTCTCGAAGGTGTAAACGCCTTCTTGGATGATGACTTCGGACACTTCCATGCCCTCTTTCACCACCGCCATTTTGTTGCGTTGTTTGCGGTTGAGGCCGCGCACGTCGTCCGGACTTTTCACCGTCATGATGCCCATGCCGTAGGTGCCGGCATTGGCTTTGACGATGACGAAGGGTTCTTGTTCTACGCCGTATTCCTGATATTTTGCGCGGATTTTCCCCAGCAAAACGTCCACTTTCTCGGCCAAGCAATCTTCGCCTATGCGCTCTTGAAAATTCACTTCATTGCAAGCATCAAAATACGGGTTGACCAGCCATGGGTCTATGTCTAGTAGCGCCGCGAAATCATTCGCCACGCCGTCATAAGCCGCAAAATGCTGCGATTTGCGCCGCTTCGCCCAGCCTGCGTGTAGCGGCGGAATGACGGTTTGTTCAAGATTTTGCAGAATTTCAGGAATGCCTCCGGACAAGTCGTTGTTCAACACGATGGCGCACGGGTCAAAGCTATCCACCACCAAGCGGTTGCCTTTGCGCTGGACGGGGACGACTTCCAGCGTTTGTCCGTCACCACAATCAAGCTGCGTGGGCGCGGTGATTTCCGGAGAAATGCTGCCTAAACGCAACTCCAAACCTGCTTGGCGCAGGATATTAGCCAGCGCCGCCACGTTGCGAAGATAGTAGGTATTGCGTGTGTGATTTTCGGGAATGAGGATGAAACGCCGCGCTTCCGGGCAGATTTTCTCAATCGCCGACATCGCGGCTTGCACCGAAAGCGGTAAAAATTCGTCGCTTAAATTATTGAAGCCGCCGGGAAACAAGTTGGTATCAACGGGCGCTAATTTGAAGCCGCTGTTGCGTAAATCCACCGAGGCGTAGAACGGCGTACTGTGTTCCAGCCACTGGGTACGAAACCAATGCTCGATTTGCGGTTGCGCGTCGAGGATGCGACGCTCTAGTTGTAACAATGGCCCGGTAAGGGCGGTAGTAAGATGAGGAACCATAGGCATCATTGTAGCCGAGAATGAAGAAACAAAAACGGACACCGAAGTGTCCGCTTTTGATTTTAACGACATCCCTACTTCATACTGAGCTTAATATTGCTGCTTAGTAGTGATAAGCGCGTTCACCGTGTTCGGTGGTGTCGAGGCCTTCGCGCTCAACATCTTCGGACACACGCAGACCGATCAACACATCAACAACTTTGTAGGCGATAAACGCGACCACGCCAGACCACAGCAGGGTAGTGCCGACAGCCCAAGCTTGCGCGGTCATTTGCGTAGCCATGTCATATGGCGCAACAGCGTTGGTGACGTAATCCCAAACACCAGTGCCGCCCAGCGCAGGGTTGACCAGAATACCAGTGGTCAATGCACCGAAGATACCACCAACGCAGTGCACGCCAAACACGTCCAGCGAATCGTCGTAACCCATCATGCTCTTCACTTTGGTGACAAACATGAAGCACAGTGGCGATACGATTAGTCCTTGAACGATAGCACCCATAGGCCCGACGAAACCGCAGGCTGGGGTAATGGCAACCAAACCTGCAATCGCACCAGAAGCCGCGCCCAGCATAGAAGGCTTACCCTTAGCGAACCATTCCATAAACATCCATGAAGTAGCAGCAGCACAGGTGGCAAGCAGGGTGTTGGCGAACACCAAAGTGGCGAGGCCGGAGGCTTCCAAGTTGGAACCAACGTTGAAGCCGAACCAGCCTACCCACAACATGGATGCGCCTATCATGGTCATGGTGACGCTGTGCGGCGCCATCGCTTCTTTACCATAACCGATACGCTTACCAAGAACCAAAGCACCGACCAAACCAGCAATACCGGCGTTGATATGCACCACAGTTCCGCCTGCGAAGTCCAACGCACCTTTTGCCCAAAGGAAACCAGCGCTATCAACCACAGTTTGCAGCGTTTCTGGACTAGTGATGGCATCAGGACCCGCCCAGAACCACACCATATGCGCCACTGGCAGGTAAGAGAAGGTGAACCACAGAATCATGAACAGCAGAATGGCGGAAAACTTCATACGTTCTGCAAATGCGCCCACGATCAGTGCTGGAGTAATGACAGCAAAGGTCAGTTGGAAACACATAAAGATGTATTCAGGAATCACCACGCCTTTGCTGAAAGTCGCCGCCATTGAGTCTGGCGTCATCCCACCTAGGAACAAGCGATCAAACCCACCAAAGAACGGCGTGCTGCCTTGTGTAAACGCAAAGCTGTAACCATAAATCGCCCACAACACACCCAGCAAACAGGTAATCATGAAGGTTTGCATGAGCACGGAAAGCATGTTTTTGCTACGCACCATGCCACCGTAAAACAAACCCAAGCCCGGTACGCACATCAACAATACCAGTACGGTGGCCATGATCATCCAAGCGGTGTCACCTTTGTTAGGAACTGGAGCCGGGGCAGCAGCAGCGGGCGCGGCAGCTTCAACGGCTGGTGCAGCGACAGGAGCTGCTGCCTCAGTTGCAGCAACTGCGGCGGTAGCCGCTTCGGCAACTGCCGGTGCGGCTGCATCTTCGGCTAGGCTAAACCCACTAAAACCTAAGGCCGCGATTAACATCAATGCTGAGAATAATTTTTTCATGTTGTTCTCCTTAAATAGCATCTGCGCCGGATTCGCCGGTGCGGATACGGTGGACTTGCTCGAGATCGAACACGAAAATTTTGCCGTCGCCGATTTTCCCGGTGTTGGCTGATTTCTCGATGGCTTCGATGACCTGATCTAGCATAGCGTCGGTGATAGCCGCCTCTAGCTTGACCTTGGGCAGAAAATCTACGACATATTCCGCGCCGCGATAGAGCTCGGTATGTCCCTTTTGTCTGCCGAAACCCTTGACTTCGGTCACGGTGATGCCCTGCACGCCTATGGCGGAAAGAGCCTCGCGCACCTCGTCAAGCTTGAACGGCTTGATGATGGCTGTAACGAATTTCATGATGCCTCCTTGGTTAATTAAAGATGTCTCTAACAAAAAACTCTGAACAATAGCCATAACGCTTCAGCAATAGCCGTGCCAACAAGGTTTAGTTGTTTATTATCAATTTATTACTATTAGCAAGTAGTTGCCGCTTGATAACCTATGCCACATTTGGTGCATGATGTCGGTGCGTGATGCACTAAGCTGGTGCCAAGCACCTAATGAGTGTCGTTGCTAGTGAATTTGCTGCTAAGATAAACACATCGTTGCAACTCACAACTGAGGGGAATCATGACTTATTCCTGCGCTGTCGGCCTTGAAACTTATCGTTTTAACGATCTCAAAACCCTGATGGCAAAAGCCACGCCTGCCCGATCTGGCGACTTTCTGGCGGGCGTGGCTGCAGAGACTTACGCCGAGCGCATGGCGGCCAGAATGTGTTTGGCAGATGTGCCGCTGAAGCGCTTTTTGGAGGAACTGCTAATTCCTTACGAGGAGGACGAGGTGACGCGGCTGATCGTGGACACGCACGATGCCGCCGCCTTTGCTGAAATTGCCCATCTCACCGTGGGTGATTTCCGCAACTGGCTGCTGTCTGATCACGCCGACAGCGCCACGCTAGAACGCGTCGCTCCCGGCATCACGCCAGAAATGGCGGCGGCGGTGAGCAAGCTGATGCGTAACCAAGACCTGATTTTGGTCGCGCGAAAATGCCATGTCACGACTAAATTCCGCAACACCATAGGCCTGCCCGGCCATTTATCGGTGCGCTTGCAGCCCAACCATCCCACCGACGACCCGCGCGGCATCGCGGCTTCTATCATTGATGGTTTGCTGTACGGCGCTGGCGACGCGGTGATAGGCATCAACCCCGCCACCGACAGCATCCCCGCGCTGATAGACCTCTACTACTTGGTGGACGAATTCATCACTGGCTTCAACATTCCCACGCAATCCTGCATCCTCACCCACGTCACCAACCAGATTAAGGTGATGGAAAAGGGCGCACCTGTGGACTTGGTGTTTCAATCCATCGCCGGCACGCAAAAAGCCAATACTGGATTTGGTATCAACTTAGGGATTCTGCGAGAAGCCCAAGATGCGGCGCTGGCTTTGAAGCGCGGTAAGGTGGGCAATAACGTGATGTATTTTGAAACCGGCCAAGGCTCGGCGCTCTCCGCCAATGCCAATTTCGGCATGGATCAACAAACCTGCGAAGCGCGCGCCTACGCCGTTGCGCGTGAGTTTTCACCATTATTAATCAACACCGTGGTGGGCTTTATCGGGCCAGAGTATTTATATGATGGGAAACAAATCACCCGCGCTGGCTTGGAAGACCATTTTTGCGGCAAGTTGTTAGGCCTGCCGCTGGGTTGCGACGTGTGCTACACCAACCACGCCGAAGCCGATCAAGACGACATGGATAATCTGATGACGCTGCTGGCAACGGCTGGCCTAACCTTCATCATGGGCATTCCAGGTGCCGACGACATTATGCTCAACTACCAGACCACGTCATTTCACGACGCGCTTTATTTACGCAACGTACTTGGCTTGAAACCCGCGCCGGAGTTTGAAGTCTGGCTTAAAAGCATGAACATCATGGATAACAATGGCAAAGTTCAGCCCATCGCCGCCAACCAATTGCTGCTGGAAAAACTGCCCCGTGCATTGAGGCTTGCCGCATGAAACGAGAACTAGTTTCGCAAGACGCCTGGGGTCACCTCAAGCAATACACCCAAGCCAGAATTTCGCTGGGACGGGCGGGCAGCAGCTTGCCCACGCAGGAAATTCTCAATTTCGGCGCTGCACATGCGTTGGCGCGGGACGCGGTGCATACCCATTTTGAATCAGCGCAATTAGCACAATCATTAGAAACGGCGGGCTTTACCACGCTGCAAGTACAAAGTCGCGCACCGGATCGCCACACCTATTTGTTGCGACCTGATATGGGGCGTAGTTTAAGTGAGCCTAGCGCCAACCAACTTATAGACCATCCTGAAAAAGAGTTTGATTTGTTGCTGGTGGTAGGGGATGGATTATCTTCACTGGCCGTGCATAACCATTCGCAAGTATTGTTAGAAAGCGTTCGTAGCATTGTGCCCAATACTTGGCGCTTAAGCCCCGTGGTGCTTGCCTCCCAAGCTCGTGTCGCTATCAGCGACGAAATCGGCGCGGCCTTGAAAGCCAAAGTGGTCGCCATGCTCGTGGGGGAAAGACCGGGGCTCAGTTCGCCCGACAGCCTCGGTGTATACATCACCTACGCTCCCAAGCCCGGGCGGCACGACGGCGAACGCAACTGTATTTCCAACATCCGACCGGAAGGTTTGAGCTATAGAGATGCCGCCAAGAAAATCGTTTGGCTAGTGAATGAGGCGATGCGGCTGGGCTTGTCTGGTGTGGGGTTGAAAGATGAGAGTGAGATGGTGAATGTGGCAGCAACACTCGTAACGGCTTTGCCCAAACCTTAAAAGTTATCACTATCGTCATTCTCGCGTGGGCAGGAATCCAGTTTAGCCATTGGCCGAGATATAGACACAACTCACTCCGCAGACATTTGACTGGATTCCCTCCTACGCGAGAATGATGGAGAGGATGCTACACTAGCGTTTGTCACAATTAACGCAGGAGCCAACCATGCTACAACCTAAATTTATGGAAGATATTTCAAAAAAAATCAAAGAACTAGTTTCAACCAGCCCTGCTGCCGACATGGAAAAGAACTTACGTGCCATGTTGCAAAGTGCCTTCGCTAAGCTAGATTTAGTCACCCGTGAAGAGTTTGATGCGCAAACCCAAGTCCTGTTGAAAGCACGTGAACAACTCGATGCGCTGGCACAAAAAGTCAGCGCACTCGAGAACACCAAAAAACCACTAGCAAAACCAGCCGCTAAGCCCGCTACAAAACCTAGAGCAAAGCCCAAGGCAGCCTGATGTCGCTGGCGGTTCTTTACAGCCGCGCCCTGTCCGGCATGGACGCGCCGCCGGTCACGGTGGAGGTGCATCTAGCCAATGGCCTGCCCAATTTCACCATTGTTGGTTTGCCAGAAGCCGAGGTTAAAGAGAGTAAAGACCGCGTTAGAGCGGCTTTGCAGACCGCGCGATTTGAATTTCCCGCGCGGCGTATTACCGTCAACCTTGCTCCCGCGGACTTACCCAAGGAAAGTGGACGTTTCGATTTGCCCATCGCGCTAGGCATTCTGGCGGCTTCTGGGCAAATACCCAGCAACTCTCTGAGCGAATATGAATTTGCTGGCGAATTAGCCTTAACCGGCGAGTTGCGCCCTATCCGCGGTGCATTGGCAATGACGCTGAAGGCGCATCGTGATGGCCGCGCCTTCATTCTGCCCCAACAAAGTGCGCTGGAAGCCGCATTGGTACAGGATGCCGTTATTTATCCGGCAAACACGTTACTAGAAGTCTGCGCCCATTTGAGTGGACGCGAACAATTGCCGCGCCAAGCCGCTACGCCTCCCAGCGTTATTCCGCATTACCCCGATTTAAGCGAAGTCAAAGGCCAGTTGGCGGCCAAGCGTGCGCTGGAGATTGCCGCAGCGGGCGGGCATAGCTTATTGATGACGGGGCCGCCGGGAACAGGAAAGTCTATGTTGGCGGCGCGTTTCCCCGGAATTTTGCCGAATATGCAGGAAGCAGAAGCGCTGGAAAGCGCGGCGATAGCTTCCTTGAATGGCGGTTTCAAGCTGGAAAACTGGAAACAGCGACCATACCGATCTCCGCACCATACTGCGTCTGCCGTGGCGCTGGTGGGTGGTGGTGGTAATCCGCGTCCGGGAGAAATCTCCTTGGCGCATCATGGGGTTTTGTTTTTAGATGAGCTTCCAGAATTCGCCAGAGCGGTGCTAGAAGTGCTGCGCGAGCCTCTAGAATCAGGCCGCATCACTATTTCGCGTGCGGCGCGGCAGGCGGATTTCCCCGCCCAGTTTCAACTGGTTGCCGCCATGAATCCTTGCCCCTGCGGCTTCTTGGGGCATCACAACGGAAAATGTCGCTGCAATCCAGATCAAGTGGCGCGTTATCGCGCGAGAATTTCGGGGCCTTTGCTGGACAGAATTGATTTACAGATTGAAGTCCCCGCCTTGCCCGAAGCCGATTTAACCAATGCCGCCAGCGGCGAGACCAGCCAACAAGTGAGACCGCGCGTAGAAGCCGCACGACAACGACAATTGGCGCGGCAAGGCAAGCCCAACTTCCTGCTTTCAACGCTGGAAATTGACACGCATTGCGCGGTGGATGAGGCTGCTGGGCAATTGTTGAAACAAGCCATCACCAAGTTAGACTTGTCTGCGCGCGCTTATCATCGCATCCTCAAAGTGGCACGCACCATCGCGGACTTGGCGGGTGTCGCCAATATCGCCACGCAGCATATCGCCGAGGCTGTGCAGTATCGCCGTTTCGACAAAAATGGCTAAACCTCATGAGCTCAAATGCTGGCAACAGGAGGCTCGCGCAACCTACCTCTATTTTGTGATATCCGACGCCGAAGCAGGCACGCCGCGTCAGTTGGTGTTTCTGGAATTGGCCAACGAAGCCAAGGAGCAAGCTGCGCTGTGGGTAATAGAGGCGCGTAAAAGCCACATTACCGTGCCGGAATATGCACCAGAAAGGTTGGTGAAACTCACAACTTGGCTGATACAAAAGTGCGGTGCACGGCCTGTAAAGCCTGTGCTAAGCCTACTGAAGCTACGCGGCTTGGCGATGTTTTCGCCACCATTCTCACGTCATGCAAAGCAACAAAATCATCCAGTTTTCGCGCTCAATGAGGGGCTGTTTGCCTTAAGCCTACTGCTCATAGGCGTGGACGGCGCTGATGCCAGCCACGGCGCAATCGTGCTAATAAGCTTGGCTGGACTGCTGGCGGGTGCGGTAGCTGCCGCAGCAGGCGAGTATTTGTCTGCCAGAGCAAACAACGTCTCTGGCACATCGCAAAATCCTGAATATGATGAATTAACCCGCATCTATCAAGCGCGGGGCATGAGTTTGCAACAAGCGAGTGAGCTGGCAAGCAAAGTGATGGTTGATCCTGATGCGGAAGCAGCAGCGGTAGAGGATGTTATGGAAGTGTCCGAACCCGTGTCGCAAACTCCAGTTCGACCAGCACAATTAGCATTACGTGCTTTTTTTATATTTGTGGCAGGTGGCACGATACCTCTCGTGCCGTATTTGTTAGATCTACAACGCCATCCTTTGTTGATTGCGCTGGTGTTATCTGGTGTGGGCGTGATGCTGACTGGCGCAAAAATGGCCGCTCTAGTTGGACGAACACCTTTATGGGGCGCTTTTCGGATGTTGGGAGTAGGGGTGTTGGCGGGCTTACTGGCTAATTTGATTGGTGGAGTTTTTAGAACTTAGGTTCTATTTACCCCGCCTTATTCTTCAAAGCATGTCCCGCCAGCGTTTTGCCTAAATCCCATATCGCACCCGGCACTTTGTGGGTGTCAGCGATGACTTGATCGGCGGCGTTGATAATCCACGCCACGTCTTCGTCGCCTATCACCAGTGGCGGTAGCCACTTGATGACATTCATGCCGTGTCCGGCTACTTGGCTGAGGATGCGGTGTTGTTTGAACAGGGGAATGGCGATCATCTGGCTGAACAGGCCTTTGTTGGCGGCTTCCAGCAGGCTCCATGCGGCTTTGAGTGACAGGCTTTTGGGTGAGCCGAATTCCAGCGCTATCATCAAGCCCTGACCGCGTACTTCTTTTAGGAATTCATATTTTGGGATGAGCGCTTGCAGTGCGCTGAGTATCTGCTCGCCGCGTTTGGCGGCATTTTCCACCAGCTTTTCTTCGGCGATGACATCCAGCGTGGCAATCCCCGCTGCCATCGCCATATTGTTTTTGGAGAAGGTGGAACCGTGTACCACGGCTCTATCCATGCGGTTGAACACACGCTCCATCACTTGGCTGGTCATGGCCACCGCACCCACTGGCACGAAGCCACCGGACAGTGCCTTGGCCATCAATATCATGTCGGGTTCAACGCCGTAATGCTCAATCGCCCAGAACTTGCCGGTGCGTCCCAAGCCGGTTTGTACTTCGTCGGCCACCACCAGCGCGCCGTGTTTGCGGCATAGCTGCGCGGCATCACGCAAAAATCCATCGTTGGGTAAATTAACACCCTTGCCTTGTATCGGCTCAAAAATCAGCGCTGCTACGTCGCCTTTCGACAACTCATATTCCAGCGCGGCCAAGTCATTGAACGGCACACTCACCACATCATCCAGTAAAGGGCCGAAACCCTGGCGAAACACGTTTTCGCTGGTGACCGACAATGCACCCAATGTAAGCCCGTGATAGCCGTGGTCGAAACAGATGATTTTGGAGCGACCTGTGGTGTAGCGGGAAAATTTGATTGCCGCTTCCACGGCTTCGGCGCCAGACGAACAGAAGAACATGCGCTTGAGGTTATCCGGGCAATGCGCTAGGATTTTTTTGGCCAAGATGCCGGAAAGCAAAGACACGTCCAGTTGCACCAAATCGGGCAATTGACCCGTCAGCACGGCCTGTAAGGCGGTGACAATTTTGGGATGATTGCGCCCCATAGCAAATACGCCGAACCCTGCCAGTAAATCCAGATAGCGCCGACCTTCGGCATCGAACAAATACGCCCCTTCGGCGCGGGTATAGGTTCTGTCGTAGCCTATGGTCTTGAGCATCTTGACCATCTGCGCGTTGAGGTGTTCTTCGTGCAGCTCGAATCTACTGCCGGTTTGCTGGCTTAACCACTCACTGCCTTCCACTATCGCCTCTCCTTAATTAGAGTTCACCTAACGCGCCCCGCGTGCGGCGCAAAGTCGTCGCGGCCAGATCAAACCGTGTTTTTAATGTCCACAATGCGGCTATATCGGCAGGATGTCGCAGCAAACTCGCCGCCAAGCGCCAAGCATAGACTTCACCCAGCGGACTCAGTGCGCCATCCAAGCTCGCGGGCAGGGTGTCATGGCAAGTATCCGCTACCACCCGCAGCACCAGCCCGGGGATGCCGTGACGTTGTGCAACGCGCAATACGGCGGCGCTTTCCATGTCTACGGCTACCGCGCCGCTGATTTCAGCTAATTGCTGCTTCGCTTTGACACTGCTAACTGCTGCGCTTGATTCGACGACAGACCGCGGATCCGCTGGCATCTGTAGCGCTTGCAACAATTTGTTGCGCCACAACTCGTCAACCACAAGTTCCACGCCGTCAGCGCCTATCACTCGAGCTGGAATCAGCAGTGAGCCAGCGCTCACGTCATCGGCCAAACCACCGGTGCAGCCCCAACTTAGCAATACGTTCGCGCCTTGTTGTATCAGCGCTTCGGCGGCACGTTCAGCGTGCGCTGCGCCCATGCCACTTACACATACAACCACGCCATCCACACTCACCACTTTGCCCATCACTACCCGCTGCAAGCCCAGCAGATGCGCCTCGCGCTTGAGTGCGACGACTACGCCGACGCTCATGAACTCACTAGCGTTTGATAGCGTGCCAACGCCCACAGCGGGAAATATTTATCGTAACCGTGGTACTTCAGGTAAAACACTTTGGGAAAACCCGGCGCGGTGAAGTAGTTGTCGTACCACACGCCGTCTGCGGCTTGGGTGCGGGTCAAATAGGCAATGCCGCGTTCTACTTCTGGCGAACGGCCTTCTGCCGCCATCAAGGCCAGCAGTGCCCATGCGGTTTGAAACGCAGTGCTGGCCAGCGCCGTGCCGTGCAATGAGCGGTCGGCATAACTATCTTGAGTTTCCCCCCAGCCACCATCGGCACGCTGTTTACTCTTGAGCCAGATTATCGCTTTTTGCACACGCGGCTGATCCATCGCCACGCCCGCCGCTTGCAGCGCTATCAGTACAGACCATGCGCCGTAAATATAGTTGCTGCCCCAGCGCCCGAACCAGCTACCGTCGGATTCCTGCTCGTGCCAGATATAGTCCAAGCAGCGATCAACCGCTGGCTGATAGCGTGCATCGTGCTTGGCCAGCGGCGCTAACAGCATCAAACAACGCGCACTTACATCCACCGTCGGTGGGTCAAGCAGCGCACCGTGGTCGGCGAAGGGGATAGAGTTGAGGTAATAATGCGTGTTGTCCACGTCAAACGCAGCAAATCCGCCGTCACTGGACTGCATACCGTTCACCCAATCTGCGGCACGGCTCACATTGTCTGCAAATTCGGGTGTTTGCGATTGCATCATGGCGTAGGCAATGACCGCCGTGTCGTCCACGTCGGGATAATAGCTATTATTGAATTGAAACGCCCAGCCGCCACCCGCCATGTCAGGCGCACTGTCGCGCCAATCACCAGCTTCATCTGCGGTCAATTGCTTGCTGGCGCACCAGCGCAAGGCATTTTCAAGGGCTTGGCTGATTGCCTCATCAGGCTTGGTTCGCAGCACTTCCTGCAAACTTAGCGTGGCTAAACCGGTATCCCATATCGGCGAGGCGCAAGGCTGACAATAGGCGTAGTCGTCATGCTCCACCACCAGCAAATCAATGGCACGACGCGCCGTGACCACCCGCGGGTCGTCGGGCGGAATTCCCAAAGCCAGCATCGCCTCATAGGCATTGACCATCGCTGGGAAAATCGCGCCTAACCCGTCTTCACCGTTGAGTCTGGCCTCAAACCACTCCAACGCACGCTGTGTGGCATATCGCCGCATGGCTGGTGGAATCAACGGCTCGATGAGGGTGCGGCCTATCTTGTCTAGCAGCAGAAAGAATTTACCAGTCCGGGTTTGGATAGAGTGGAAATAGCCAATTTCTTGTTCTGGATCAATGTGAAATAGCTCGCGCACGCCTATTTTCTTAGGGTTTTTCGCTTCGACTTGGAGCGTGGTCAGCACGAACAACGGCACCATCACCGTGCGCGACCAATATGACACCTTGCTCAAATGAAAGAAAAACCATTTCGGCAACAGCATGATTTCCACCGGAATATACGGCACACCGCGCCAAGGCAGTTGCTCGAATATCGCCAGAGCGATGCGAGTGAAAACGTTGGCGTGCGCCGCGCCGCCATGCACCAGCACATATCGGCGCGCCTGTTCCATGTGGGCGGCATCAATGTCGTCGCCTGCCAGTTTGAGTGCGTAATAGGCTTTAATCGTGCAGCTCAAATCACCCTCGCCGCCAGTATAAAGGGGCCAAGAGCCATCCGCGTTTTGCCGTGCTCGCAAATAACGCGCGATTTTGGCTTCCTGAGCGGTGTCAATGTCGTCCACAAAGTGGCGCATCATGATGTATTCAGAAGGAATCGTGCAGTCGGCCTCTAGCTCGTAAACCCAATAACCATCGGCGTGCTGGCGACTCAAGACGTTACGCAAGGCAGCGTCCAGCGCGGCTTTGCCGGCAGTTTCAAGTGCGTCTGTAGAAAATTCCGTTAGTTTATTCATCGCTGATGCGCTAACGCTAATACGCTGGCCGCTACCGGCGCGGGATGCGAAGTGGGCAGCCCTTGCGACATAGCCGCAAACACCAAGCGCAACGCAATGTCGGAACGATGAGTCAAGCGACTTAAACCAATCGTGGTGTGCACCTCGCGGCGCGTAATTTTGACTTGGGCCGCCGCTGAAAAATGCCGATGGCGGTTAATGCGACGCAGTGTCAGCACCGCCATGCCTATCGCCCACAGGCAAAAATCGCGCACGCCGACATGACGTTTGGGAATGCACAAGGTGTATTCCAGCGCGTTGCGTAAATGACCGTGAGCAATGGCAATCAGTTCGCCCATCGCAACGGCGTAAGCAGCATCGTCATTAGGCGAGAGTTGCGTTAAATCATAGCCA
This sequence comes from Methylophilaceae bacterium, assembly GCA_046155285.1. Lineage (GTDB taxonomy): Bacteria > Pseudomonadota > Gammaproteobacteria > Burkholderiales > Methylophilaceae > CAILHX01. The sequence continues at coordinate 47,085 of JBJXEA010000017.1, forward strand.
GACGCGGCAAACACGGAGCGCGGCAACCAGATCACGCCACGTGAGCGGTCATCCCACATGTCTTTGAGGATATTGGTCATCTGCAAACCTTGGCCGAAGGAAACGCTGAGCGGTAATAGCGCGTCGCGCTGACACAATATTTCAGGATCAAATTCGCAAAACAAATCGGTGAGCATTTCGCCCACCACGCCCGCCACGTAGTAGCAATAGCGGGATAAGTCCTCCATATCATCCAAGCCGCGCGACAAATCACGCCCCTGATAATGCGCCATGCCATGCGACATAATACGAATGCAGCGTTCCAGAGCATGACGCTCAGCGGCGCTGAAATTATGCGTAATCGCCACCACACGCGAAGTGGCCGCTATCAATTCATGTTCAGCAGGCAAGGTGGCTTGAGACAACCGCGGGGTGAGCTGCGCGGTGAAATCGGCGGCAGAAGCTTGATTCGCTACTACCTGCGCAAATAACTCGCAAAACTGATTTTTCTCCGCTTGCGTCAGCTCCACCTCGTCCTCCACCGTATCCACGATGCGGCAGAGCAAATAGGCGTTAGCCACAGCCCGCGACAGCGGAGACGGCAAACGTGGGATGGTGAGTGCGAACGTGCGCGAAACGCCCAGCAAAAAGTGGGCTTGCAGCGCATCGTCATCGAGTTGTTTGAAAGTGTTTTCAGCCATGTCTGGCGGTGGTTTTTATAAGAAACAAAGCGCTTCATGTTACCGCAATTTCGATGCCAAAGAAACCCGTGGCAAGCCTCATGCTGACTGTCAAATAGCCATTTGGGGATGGTTTTGATGTAAACTTACGCCCTATCTGAATTGCGGCGGTGGAAGTTTTAGCACCACGCCTATTTTTTAATTGCAGGAGCCATTCATGAGTGTGCCTTTACGCCTACAAGCCGCAGTTGCGGGTTATTTAATCAAACAGAAGCTTGCCCGCCGTGAGCGCTATCCCCTAGTGTTGATGCTGGAGCCTTTGTTCAAGTGCAATCTGGCCTGCGCCGGTTGCGGCAAGATTGACTACCCAGATGACATTCTCGACCAACGTATCAGTGTGGCAGACGCGCTGGGCGCCGCTGACGAATGCGGCGCGCCTATCGTATCAATCGCTGGCGGTGAGCCGCTGCTACACAAGGAATTACCGCAAATCGTCGCTGGCCTGATCGAACGCAAAAAATACATCTACCTTTGCACCAATGCTTTGCTGCTCAGCAAGCGCATAGATGACTACACACCATCACCCTACTTATCGTTTTCTATCCATCTGGATGGCATGAAAGAGCGGCACGACACTTCAGTGTGCCAAACCGGCGTATTCGAACGCGCGGTGGAAGCGGTCAAACTGGCGCTGAGCAAGGGTTTCCGCGTGAGCGTCAACTGCACCTTGTTCCAAGGAGAGTCCCCGGAAGAAGTCGCAGAATTTCTGGATTACTGCACCGAACTCGGCGTGGAATCTATCACGCTGGCTTCCGGTTTCAGCTACGAACACGCGCCACGTCAGGACATCTTCATCCCGCCTAGTGACGGCAAACAGTTGTTCCGTTCGGTTTTTGCTATCGCCAAGCGCCTGAAAAAACGCTGGCCACTCAACCATTCACCTTTGTACATGGACTTTCTGGCCGGCAACCAAACCTTTCACTGCACGCCTTGGGGCAACCCGACGCGCAACGTGTTCGGCTGGCAGAAACCTTGCTATCTACTAGTGGACGAAGGCTACGCGCCAACCTTCAAAAGCCTGATGGAAGACACCCCTTGGGAGAAATACGGCACCGCCAACAACCCCAAATGCGCCAACTGCACCGCCCACTGCGGCTATGAACCCACCGCCGTCAACGCCGCCTTCCGCCATCCTTTGCAAGCTTTGAGCGTAGGCCTGTTTGGCCCGCGCACCAGCGGCGCAATGGCACCAGCCGTCGTACCCAACTACATCATCGAACCCAAGCGCCAGGTAATTCGAGTAGAAGCTGTTAGCTAGTCGTTTCCTGCAAAGTCTTATGTGCAACTGACTTATAGAGAATTCTTTCAAAGCCAGTTTTCACATTCGATTTCTATGGACTTCTTAATGGATGTGCCACGCAGTTATTGTAGCCTTTGCTCAAGTCGCTCCACCCAGCCTCGAAACAGCGGGCACTCCTGACGAATGGCATCAAGCCCGATTTCAAGTACAGCAAGCGTTCCCATCAACGGTTTTTCATAGCTTGGCATCAAGCTTTGAATGCGCTTAGAAGGGGCGGTTTGGGGAGAATCATTAATTTCTTCTGGTGTTGTAAATTGCTCGCGAATAACTTGAAATTGAGGCGATAAATCTGGTTTACCTATCCCTACTCCAAGCTTAATGGTATCGCTGAATAGCAAACCTTCAAATTCATGCATCATTACGTAGGGAATAAATCGAGTTTTGTCGAAATTAACACCCATCTCGCTACAAATATCTGTCAGCAAAGCATTTTCAACCAGAACCGACTTACCGGCAAAAGCCAATTGCGCTGCTTCGGCACGTCCAGGCCATGCCCTATCGCCCGTTTGGGGCAGCGCATAAAAATCCACCATCGTCGTCGAAAGACACGCAGCATCTTCTTTCAAATGGCTCACAATATCCTTTCGTACTGCGCTCCAAGCGCGAATTCCACCACGGCGGTCGCGCTGGCGGGCATTACCAACTAAACGTGCGCTGACTTTGGTATAGCCACAGCCGTAAAGATGAGGTGCCAATACCTCATTCACAAAAGCCTCCTCTGTTTCACCTTCGACATGGATTAGTAATCTAGACATGCATTCACTCGACTCCGGGGCGACCACCCAGCTCATTCTTCTCCCAAAGCTGCCCCAAACTATAATCCTGCAACCATGATTCCAGCTTCGCTGGGTCGAGCCGAGTAAATTGTGTGCCGCCATCCACGCGGTCTGCCACCAAAACATCTTCCGGTTGAAAGTGGTCAAGTAGGAACGGGGATTGCGTAGAAATAATCACTTGGGTACTACTAGAGGCTTGCTTAATCAGCGATGCCAGTAAAGTAATAGCATAAGGATGCAGTCCTAGCTCAGGTTCATCCACCAGAATCACCGATGGCCGGTAACTATCAGGCTGAAGAAACAATGTCGCCAATGCAATAAAACGCAAGGTTCCATCCGAAAGTGCGGACGCATCGAAATAAGCATCTGACCCTTTATGCCGCCACTCCAAGCGAATTTTCTCCGAGTTCAATTTTTGTGGCTCCAGTTGAAAATCATCAAAAAATGGAGCTACTCGTTGCACGGTGCGACGAATGAGATTGTAAGAAATGTCGTGTTTTTCGCGTAGGTAATAAAGAAATGCAGCTAGATTTGATCCGTCTGGGCGCAGATAGCGATTGTCATTCACATCAGCCGTCATTTTCATAGGTGATGTAGAGCTGGTGTCATGAAAATGATAAAGCCGCCAGCGGTCGAGATGATCACGAACATAACCAGCTATTGTTGTAGACTTTGGCGCACTAATGCCTGCTTCTTTACCCGCTCTTGGAAGCCCCTCTCCCAGAGGGCCATTCGGATATTTCGACTTATTCCAATAATATGCCCATTCGGAATGTGGCACGAGTTCATCCACATTTGTTGGCTCAAGATTAATCTCGTACTGATTACGTTCATCCAAAAAAGAAATGCGAATCTGAAGTTGTTTAGTAACCTTTGCACCAAAGTGCAGTACTTTATCGGCTCCTCCTGCTTTAATCACATATTCTTGCAAATGCCCTTCGCGAATAGCATGTAAAAAAGAGAACACACCTATGAAGTTAGACTTACCTGAGCCATTCGGGCCAATGACCACGTTAATAGCTCCGAGTTTCAGCTTCTCGATGGAAGCGATGCTCTTAAAGCCTTTAATGCTGATAGTGTTAAGTACAGGCATGAATCTTTTCTCGTTGGCCTATTCCAGTGAAATGAATGGCGTGATTTGATGATAACACGCACTCCCATATTCACAAATCAACGACTTCTAGTAGACATTGAAAGCCCACTAAACCCCAACAAAATCTTGCGTATAGGCGCTGGCAGCGCAGCGTCTATCGCGTCTTCTTTATCCAGCCAAACCAATCCCGTTTGACGTACTTCCGGTAGCGTTTTCACCATCCGTAGCGGTTGCGGGGTGATGTGCAGGCGGAAGTGGGTGAAGGTATGGGTGACTTTGGGCAGGGCTGGCAATAACTCCGTTTCCAGTCCCAATTGACGTGCGGCTTGTTGCACGTCTTCGCCCACCGCCACTTCCGGCAAGCTCCACAAACCGCCCCAGATGCCGCTAGGTGGGCGTTTTTCCAGCAGAATTTCATTATTATTTAGCAATAACAACATCACTATTTCACGCTCAGGAATGACTTTGCGCGGTTTTGGGGTGGGGAGTTGGGACGTTCTATTTCCTTTTCTCGCAACACAGTTCTCACGCACCGGACAATCGCCGCACTGGGGCTTGCTTCTGGTACATAGGGTCGCGCCTAAGTCCATCAGACCCTGGGTGTAGCTTTGGATATTATTTTTCGGCAGCAGACTTTCTGCCAACTCCCACAAGCGTTTTTCAACCACTGGCTGGCTCGGCCAGCCTTCTATGCCGAAACATCTCGCCAACACGCGCTTGACGTTGCCGTCGAGTATGGTTTGGGGTTGGCCGTAGGCAAACACGGCAATGGCGGAGGCGGTGGAGCGGCCTATGCCGGGGAGGGCGTTGATTTGCTCGTGGGTTTGCGGGAAAACTCCGCCATGTTGCTGCATGATGGCGAGTGCTGCGGCGTGTAGATTAAGCGCTCTGGAGTAATAACCTAGGCCGCTCCAATGGCGCAGCACTTCGTCTTCATCGGCTTGGGCTAGGCTGGCGACATCAGGAAAACGCGCCATGAAGCGCTGGTAATAGGGGATGACCGCGGCGACTTGGGTTTGTTGCAGCATGATTTCTGACACCCAGATTCGGTAAGGGTCTTGGGTGTTTTGCCAAGGGAGAGTGTGGCGGCCGTGTTGCTGCTGCCAGTGGATGAGTTGCTGGGCGAAGGTGGTCAACGAATTCTTAACCTCTGATGGATGCCAATAATCACCACCGTCATTCCCGTGTAGACGGGAATCCAGTCAAAACTCAACGGAGATAATAGTATCGGTGTCATTTTTTTCTAACTGGACTGGATTCCCGCCTCCGCGGGAATGACGAGCTCTCTTATGACGCTTTAGGCATTCAGTTTGGCTAACAACAACTCGGTTTTTTCTGGTTCGTTGCTCGCCAGAATCTTGCGTATCAAGGCCTCTTGCTTAGGCAATTCGGTATTCAACACTTGGCGTTTCACCGCCAGAATATGCGCCGGATGCATGGAAAATTGGCGTAGACCGAAACCCAGCAGCATCCTCGTCAAGCGCACATCACCGGCCATTTCGCCGCACACAGAAATCTCTTTTTTCGCCTTGTTAGCGGCGCGGATAGTCATTTCTACCAGTTGCAGCACCGCCGGATGCAGCGGGTTGTAAAGGTGCGCGACTTCGCCGTCGGTGCGATCAATCGCCAGCGTGTATTGGATGAGGTCGTTGGTGCCTATGGATAAAAAATCTAAGTGCTTGGCGAACAACTCTGCCCCCAGCGCGGCGGCGGGGATCTCTATCATGCCGCCCACTGGCACTTTGTTATCGAACGCGATTTTGTCATCCTTCAGGCTTTGTTTGGCGCGTTCTATGGCTTGCAGCGCTTGTTTTAGCTCGGTCAGATTGCACAGCATAGGGATGAGAATTTTCACCTTGCCGTAGTTGGAGGCACGCAAAATGGCACGCAAATGCGCGTGAAACATTTGCGGCTCTGCCAAGCACAAACGAATTGCCCGCAAACCCAGCGCCGGATTGGTGACTGTGCGTTCGCTGTCTGGATTTACCTGCTTATCCGCGCCTATGTCCAGCGTGCGGATGGTGACGGGCATGCCTTTCATGGCATGGGCGACTTTGCGATAGGCCTCAAACTGCTCTTCCTCATCCGGCCAATCGCGGCGGTTCATGAACAGGAATTCGGTGCGATATAGACCTATGCCGGTGGCTCCCGCAGCACGGGTTTGCACGATGTCTTGCGGAATTTCGATGTTGGCGTGCAACTCCACCGCTTCGCCATCTAGCGTCACGGCGGCGGTTTGCTTGATGCGCTTGAGTTTTTGTTGATCAATTTCCCATTGTTCTTGGCGCAAACGATATTCGGCCAGCGTATCTTTATCCGGCGCAACAATCACCACGCCTTGCTGACCATCCACAATCAGCATTTCGCCGCCTTGGATTAGGTCGCGTGCATGGTTCAAGGCCACGATGGACGGGATATTCAGGCTACGTGCAAGAATCGCGGTGTGCGAAGTGACACCGCCTACATCGGTGACAAAAGCTGCGAATTGGTGTTGTTTGAATTGAATAGCATCGGCAGGCGACAGATCGTGCGCCACCAAAATCATACCGCTTTCCTGCTCGGCCAACGCTGCTTGATTGGGATGCCCCAGCAGTGCCTTGATGACGCGCTCGACGACCTGCACCACGTCAAATTTACGCTCGCGTAAATATACGTCTTCAATAGTTTCAAACTGCGCGACTAAGGTCTCCATCTGCTGCTTCAGCGCCCACTCAGAATTGCAGCGTTCGTCGCGGATGATGGCTTTAGGGACTTGCGAGAGCGCGGCATCTGACAGGATCATCAAGTGCGTATCCACAAACGCGCCCATCTCAGCCGGAGCGGTTTTAGGCAAGCTGCTACGTATCGCACTCAAATCATCACGCACCGTGGTAACGGCCTGTTCAAAGCGCTTGACTTCAGACTCAAGCATCTCTGGGCGCACTTCATAGTGCGCCACTTCCAGCAGCGCGTGCGAAACCAAGTGGGCACGGCCTATGGCGATGCCTGCAGAAACGCCGACGCCGTGCATAGTAAAACTCATGGAGTTTTACTCTTATAAAAGGTGAAGCTCATGGAGCGAAACCTCTATAAAGGGCAAAATTCATTCACCTTCTCCAAAACGATCGTTCACCAGATGCAGCAATGCCGCCATCGCCTGCTCCTCGTCCTGACCTTCCACTTCAAAAGTAACCTTGCTGCCTTTACCTGCCGCCAGCATCATCACGCCCATGATGCTTTTCGCATTCACGCGTCTAGCATTGCGTTCTATCCATATCTGGCTAAAAAACTGCGCGGCAATTTGGGTCAACTTAGTTGATGCGCGGGCGTGTAAGCCCAGTTTGTTGATGATTTCCACTTCTTGTTTAATCATGACCCTGACACGCTTCCTCTGTAAAATGAATGACACCCGCGACCCCACCCGCTATGGCTTTTTCCACCACCACATCCAAGGCCAAATGCCGATAACTCAAGGCGCGGATGAGCATGGGTAGATTCACCCCCGCCACGCCTTCCACCACTCCCGGTTGCATCAAACGACATACGATGTTGCACGGTGTCGCGCCGTAAATATCCGACAGCACCAATACGCCAGCGCCTCTATCTAAGCTTTTTACCAAGCCTTGTGCCTGCGGCAGCATCACCACTGGGTCGTCTTCCATAGAGATGCCTAGCTGCTCCAGCAAAGGCGGTTTACTGCCCAGCACGTGGGTGACGCAATGCACTAGGCTGTCTCCCAATCCGCCGTGTGTGACTATCAATATGCCTATCATCAAATATCCTTATACCAAACCACGATGCCTGACCAATACTTGCTGACCTTGCGTGCGGAAATAGTCAGCCAGCCGTTCCACAAAATACACCGAGCGGTGTTGCCCGCCAGTGCAGCCTATGGCCACCGTCAAGTAGCTGCGGTTATCGCGCACAAAACACGGCAGCCATTTTTCGATGTAATCGCGGATATCGGTCCACATTTCCATCACATTAGGTTCTTTTTCCAAAAACTTGATGACCGCAGCATCGCGTCCGGTCAATGGGCGTAACTTGTGGTCGTAATGCGGGTTGGGCAAACAGCGCACGTCGTACACCATGTCGGCATCCAGCGGGATGCCGTACTTGAAGCCAAATGACTCAACCAACAGCGCCAAGCCGCTATGATCCAGCGCCACAAAGTCCTTCACCCAAACACGTAGCGTGTTGGCGGATAGTTCGCTGGTATCCAGTCTATGCCCCATATCGCTCAACTCTGCTAACAATTCGCGTTCCAGATGGATACTCTCGGCTAAAGTGCGTGTGTCGTTTGAAAGCGGATGGCGGCGGCGTGTCTCGCTGAAGCGCTTCACCAAAGTTTCAGTATTGGAATCCAGAAACAACACAGAAACCTCAGTGTTGATGGTTTTGAGGTGTTCAATGTATTGCGGCAGGTCTTCTAATTGGGCGCTACGGGTGTCTATGCTCACCGCCGCCAAGTGATGGTTGGCGAGTTCAAGATGCGACACGACTTGGCCTAGAAGCGGCGCTGGAAGGTTATCTACACAGTAATAGCCGCTGTCTTCCAAGCCTTTCATCACGATGCTTTTGCCTGAGCCAGAAAGTCCAGTGACGATGACCAATTGCATCAGACTTTACCTTGGCGACGAATTTCGCGCGTCTGCCGCTGCATGAATTGTTTGGAGCTATTCACCCCGCGCATCAGCAACACATGGTTACGCACCGCCACCTCCACCAACACCGCGATGTTGCGCCCAGCGGCGACCGGGATGGTGACTTTGGGCACTTTCACACCCAATATGCTTTCGCTCTGTGCTTTGATTTGCAGACGGTCTAGCTGTTGCGGGTCTTGTACGTCGGCCATTTTGAGCTGTACGATTAAATCCAGCGGCTTGGTAGGCTTCACCGCGTTATCGCCGAATAGCTCGCGGATATTCAAAATACCGAGGCCACGCACTTCCAAAAAATCCTCTAACAACTTCGGACAGCGCCCTTCTAGGCGGTCGGGAGAAATGCGGAAAAAATCCACAATATCGTCCGCCACCAGACGGTGACCGCGCGTCACTAATTCCAACGCCAACTCGCTCTTACCGATAGCGGCATCGCCTTTAATCAATACGCCAAAACCTTGCACTTCAAGAAATACACCGTGAAAGCTGGTAGATTCTGCCAGCGCTTGCACTAGATAATGGCTCAACAAATCCATTAAGTCTGGGCTGCGCATAGGCGAGGTGAATAAAGGGGTGTTTTTACTATCTGCTGCTTTGGTTAAAGCCTCTGGCACGACCTCGCCATTGGCCACTATCACTGCGGCCAAGTCGGTGGAATAAAGATTGGCGATGGCTTGTTTGATTGCAGGTGTTTCCAAGCCGCGCAAGTAATCCATCTCGGCACAGCCCAACACTTGTACGCGATTGGGATGCACAAAATTGAGGTGGCCAATCAGCGCCAGCGAAGGCTTGGTGACCGTCTCGCTGGTCAATAGCTTATCGCCACCGTTCAAGCCTGCCACCCAAGTAATACGTAGTCGGCGGCGGGTTTCGCGGTAAAGTTCGCTGACGCTGATTTGTCCCATATTGGGTTGCCTAGATTCCCAATTAGCCCACCGCTTGGTGCTTCACGCCGCCGTCGGCGCGATGATGGTCGGCAAATTTTTCTTTTACCTTCAGCACTTGTCTATCCAATTTATCGGCGAGCAAGTCAATCGCGCTGTACATATTCTCGTCGCTGCTTTCGGCGTGTAAATCGTTGCCGGGCACGTGGATGGTGGCTTCGACCTTGTGCTTCAATTTTTCTACCGTGAGTGTGACTTTGACATCAATGACATGATCGAAATGATTGGTGAGGCGCTCCAGCTTGTTCTGCACGTATTCGCGCAACGCTGGGGTTATTTCAAGATGGTGTCCGGTCATGTGCAGATTCATTTTAATCTCCTAAAAATTACTACATTACAAAGACTTACGCTGACTCGCCGCAGGGATTTGCAAAGACTCACGGTACTTTGCAACGGTGCGGCGCGCTACTACTATGCCCTGCTCTGCCAGAATATCAGTGAGCTTGCTATCCGACAAAGGCTTTTGTGGTTTTTCCGCAGAAACCAGTTGTTTGATGAGCGCTCGGATGGCAGTTGCAGAACACACCCCTCCAGTTTCGGTCGCCACGTGGCTGCCGAAAAAGTATTTCAATTCATAAACACCACGCGGGGTGAGCATATACTTGCGCGTAGTGACCCGTGAAATAGTGGATTCATGTAACTCCAGCTCATCTGCAATCTCGCGCAAAACCAAGGGTCGCATCGCCACGTCGCCATGCTCAAAAAAACTGCGCTGCCTATCCACTATGGCCTGCGACACGCGCAGAATGGTGGTGAAACGCTGTTGGATGTTCTTGATAAACCACTTGGCTTCTTGCATTTGGCTGGAAAGATATTGCGCCGAGCTATCGCGGTTGCGCTTCAAAATATCGGCATACACGCGGTTGATACGCAGCTTGGGCACCGCGTCATTATTAAGACTGGCCAACCATAGGCCTTTGACCTTTTTCACCACCACTTCCGGCTGCACATAATGGTCGGCTTCTATGCTGGTGAAACCCGCGCCGGGACGAGGATCTAGGCGGGTAATCAACAACTGCGCGCCTCGCAGCGCATCGTCGTTACATGAAAATATCTTGCGTAGCCGGACAAAATCTCGCGCGGCCAACAACGGCAAATGTTCTTGCACAATAGCTAAGGCACATTCCAAGTACGGAGTATCGTCCGGCATGGCTTCTAGCTGCAATTGCAGGCATTCAGTCAGATTACGTGCGCCTATGCCCAACGGGTCTAAGTGCTGCACCAGTTTCAAGGCCGTCTGCAACTCTAGTAAATCCACTTCTTGCTCTGGTGGCAGGTAGGGCAACATCTCTTCCAATGATTGATCCAAATAACCATCATCATCTATCGCATCCACCAGCATGCCCGCCAGCAATAGATCGCGCTCGGAGAGGTGCATCAAGCCTAGCTGCTCTAGTAAATGTTCGCGCAGCGTGACCGAGCTCGGTTCTTGGAAGCTGAAATCGTTGTCATCTTCGTTGTCGTGCGCGGTGCCGCTAGAGGCATGTTCCCAGCGACCGCTATCCAGCGCGTCAAAATCCTGATCACCTACCGACTCAGAGGCTGCTTCTGGTGCCTCTTGCTGCTCTGTGACAGGAGTTTCGCGCACTTCAGAAGCTGGTGTAGCAAGGTAATTCTCATTAGCGCTATCCTCTCCCAAACGCTCCAGCAAAGGATTTTCCAGCAGGATGGTGTCCAGCTCTTGGCTGAGTTCGATTGAGGAAAGCTGCAACAAACGGATAGATTGCTGCAATTGCGGCGTTAAGGTGAGATGTTGAGAAACTCTAAGTTGCAGTGTTTGCTTCATGATTTACAAACGGAAATTTTTACCTAAATACACTTCACGCACGCTTTCGTTTTGGATAATGTCACCTGGCCGCCCCGCCGCTAGCACGCGCCCCTCATTCACAATATAGGCACGGTCACAAATGCCCAAGGTTTCACGCACATTGTGATCTGTAATCAACACACCTATGCCTTTTTCTTTCAGAAACTTGATGATTTTTTGAATATCTATCACCGCGATAGGATCAATCCCTGCGAATGGCTCGTCCAGCAAGATAAAGCGCGGGTTGCTGGCCAAACAGCGTGCAATTTCCACCCGCCGCCGCTCACCGCCAGAAAGGCTCACCGCAGGGCTATGGCGCAAGTGCGAAATATGCAAATCCAGCAGCAAGGATTCTAGTTTTGACTCCATTTGCAAGGGTAACAAATGCTGCAACTCTAAGATTGCCAATACATTTTCCGCCACCGTCAGCTTGCGGAAAATAGACGGCTCTTGCGGCAGATACGACAACCCCATGCGCGAGCGTCTATGCACGGGCAAATGCCCCAGATCCACGCCATCCATAGTGATGCGCCCGCCATCCAGCGGCACCAGACCCACCATCATGTAAAAGCTAGTGGTCTTGCCCGCGCCGTTTGGACCAAGCAGACCCACCACTTCACCGCTGGAGATACTGAGCGAAATGTCATGAACTACGGTACGCGCTTTGAAGCGCTTTTTCAGCCCCTCTACTTTAAGTTCGCTCATTCATCCGTCTTCGCTGCTACACCATCCACTGCTGGCGCTAAGGCCTTCTTCGGCTGAATCACTGCACGCACACGTCCCTTGGGAGCATTCGGCGTCGCCGTTTGCGAACCGCCTAGCACCTCAGCATATTCCGAACTCGCGTCATACATGATGTAATCGCCACGCACGATGTCTTCGCCGCGCTTCACCCAAGCTTTTTCGTAAATCTGCACCTTATCCATACGACCGTCGTACTCGATACGCAGTCCGCTACCCTGAATATATTGCGATTTACCCTCCATTTTTTGCTTAAATGTAGTGGGGTTGCCAGTGGAGGTGCTGTGCTGAAAACCTTCGCTATCCTCACGCACGATAAGTTTGTCGGCATGAATCTCCAACGTGCCTTGGGTCAAAATCACGTTGCCGGTATAGATGCTAGTTTTTTTAGCATCATTCACCGATAGGTTATCGGCCTCAATGTCTATCGGCTTCTCGCGGTCGGCCTTCTCTGCTTGTGCCAAACCACTGAACAGCACGATGACCAGCCACAGCGTCAGTTGTAATTTATGGGTTTTCATAATGTCTCCGGATTTTTTCCTTACTTTTCTTTGCTTGAGGGGGCTTGGGCTTGCTGGGCTTGGCCTGAGTGTCTTTCTTTGCTTTTGATTTCTTGTTAAGTGATTTATTTTTAGGCTTGGGAGGTTTCACTTCCTGCGTTGCTGGTGCTGCTGGCACTTGCAATGGCGCATCCATCTCCAACATGTTCACCGGGTTCGCTTTTACCGGATCGGCCTTAACAGGCATCACCGCTTTTACCGCTGGCGGCACAATCAAACTATCCAATTGCGGCCGCACCACTGAGCTAGGCATTATGCGCGGTTTCGAGCCTGCCACTTGCTCTATGCTCAACGCCTTGCTTGGCGGCGCATTGGGGCGTTCATAATGCACTTTGACGTGACGCTGCAAATTCAACACGCCCTGTTTCTTATAAAACTGCATGGCGTTCGCATGAATCACCGTGCGCGGCTCTTGCAATATGGTCACTGGCCTATCGGTTTGCGCTAAATCCTGATCCGGAATAATGTGCAGATAATCCGTGACCAGCGTCATCTCAGCCTTACGTTGCGTTGCCGCACGTACCACTTTCACATTATCCATAAAATACACGTTTTCGCCATTGGCAGACACCTGCCCCCTATCCGCCAGAATCTGCGTCGTTGGCTTTTTCAAGCTGTACATACTAAAGCGTGGCTTGGTCAAATCCGTACTATCGTCATCTGGGTAATGACGCATTTCCGTGCCTTCCAGCCTGTATCGCGGATTACCAAAACCGTTGGTACGCAAGGTCGAAAAATTATTCACGATGTAGTCAGGATCATGGCGATTGCTGCCATCGCGCTTGGCCGCAAGCGGCTCTGCTATTTTATCTATCCAAAACGTCAGCGCCGTTAGCAAGGCCAATAACATCAACCCAAACCAAATAGCAGGAAGCCCTTTCATCGTTAAAGGCTCATCAGACTAACGCAAAAACTGGGCTAGCTGCGCGTCTAATGTCCCCTGCGCACGCATAATCAGCTCACACGCCTCGCGCACCGCGCCCTGCCCAGCTGGCAGGGTAGTGACGTAGTGCGCATGCTGGATTACCAAAGCGTGGGCTTTTGGCACCGTCAATGCCAGCCCAGCGCGGCGCATGGGAGGCAAATCCACTATATCATCGCCCATAAATGCACATTGCTCTGGCTGCAAACCAGTTTTTTGCAGCAACTCCTCAAACGCTTGCAATTTGTCGTCCACACCTTGATAAAAATAGCTCACGCCCGTGCTTTCAGCGCGTTGCGTGACTACCTTGGAAGTGCGTCCAGTGATAATCGCCATATCTACGCCAGAGGCCTTGAGCAGCTTCATGCCTAGGCCATCCAGTGTGTTGAAACACTTATATTCCAAGCCATCGTCGCCTATGATGAGCCGCCCATCGGTCATCACGCCGTCTACGTCGAATATCACCAGTTTGATGCGCTGTGCGCGTTGTTCGAGGTTCATACGACTTTTGCCCTAAGTAAATCGTGCATGTTTAACGCGCCGACCAAAACACCTTGCGCATTCACCACCAGCATGCCGTTGATTTTACGCTCCTCCATCAACTCCACCGCCTCTACCGCAAGGCGATTAGGCAACATGGTTTGCGGATTTTCGTGCATGGTCTCAGCGATGGTGGCGGTGTTGAAATCCAAGCCTTTTTCAAACAATCTGCGCAAATCACCGTCCGTCAAAACGCCAACCGGCTTGGCCGCAGCATTCACTACCGCCGTCATGCCCAAACCTTTTTTACTCATTTCCAGCAAAGCCTGGGCAAAAGATGCAGTTTCAGCGACTTGCGGAATGGCATCGCCACTACGCATCACGTCAGCAACATGCACCAACAGCTTGCGCCCCAAAGCGCCAGCCGGATGCGAACGGGCAAAATCGTCAGCGCTAAATCCACGTGCATCCAGTAACACCACCGCCAGCGCATCACCAAGCGCCAATGCCGCCGTAGTGCTGGCCGTGGGAGCTAAACCCAGCGGACAGGCTTCTTGCGATACCGCTGCGTCCAGATGCACGTCGGATTGTTTAGCCAGCGTGGAATCGGCGTTGCCAGTCATGCTAATCAGCTTAGCGCCCATGCGTTTGACCGCGGGAACGATGGTCAGCAGCTCGTCACCCTCACCGGAATTGGACAGCATCAGCACCACATCATGCGCGGTTACCATGCCCAAATCGCCGTGGCTGGCCTCCGCCGGATGCATGAAAAATGACGGCGTACCGGTGCTGGAAAGAGTGGCGGCAATTTTATTGGCGATATGCCCACTTTTGCCCATACCGCTCACCACGACCCGCCCCCGGCATTGTAGAATGAGTTCAACAGCGCGTTGGAAGCTGGCATCTAGCCGCTCGGCCAGCGCCTCAACCTCGCGCGCTTCGACCTGCAAAACCTCTCGCGCCAAAGCCAAGCCGTGAGAACTGGTTTTTAAGATAGTCACGCGAGAGCCATTTTTAAGATATTCATAAAGCGAAGTATAAAAGGGAATTGCCCCCTTATAAAGGTCGGCACAGAAATTGCCTTCAATTAAAGTTGGCGATAAAAACATATGCACGTTTTACAAATCATTTTGCTTCTACTCATCAGCGCAGTGTTAGCGGTGGGATTATTTCGTGCGTTGCGCCTTCCCAGCATGTTGGCCTATTTTTTAATCGGTCTGGCATTGGGTCCTTTTGCTTTTGGTTTACTGCCTGACAACGAAGCTAGCCATGAATTAGCCGAATTTGGCGTAGTGTTTTTGATGTTCAGCATAGGCTTGGAATTCAGCCTGCCGCAGCTTTACGCCATGCGCCGCACGGTATTGGGCTTGGGTGGTTTACAAGTGCTACTCACCATGCTCTTGGTCATGGGCGTGGCAATGACTTTTGGCCTTGATTGGCGCGCCTCCTTTGTGGTGGCGGGGGCGCTGACTATGTCGTCTACCGCTATCGTTTCCAAAATGCTGGTGGAAAAGACCGAGCTGGCCTCACGTCATGGCCGAACAGTGATGGGCATATTGCTGTTTCAGGACATCGCCGTGGTGCCGCTGCTGATACTCATTCCCGCCTTTGCCGACACCGGCTCCCAATTAGCGGTAGTAATTGGCTGGTCTTTGCTCAAAGTGGTCGCCATTCTGACTTTTTTACTCGTATTCGGCAAATCCATCATCAACCCATGGTTTGGCCTAGTGGCGCGTCAACAATCACGCGAATTATTTGTGATGAACGTGCTAATGGTGACTCTGTTGCTGGCTTTTGCCACCAAATATGCCGGCCTGTCTTACGCTTTGGGCGCTTTCATCGCGGGCATGTTAATTTCAGAAACCCGTTATCGCTACCAAGTGGAATCCGACATCGCACCGTTCCGCGATATTCTGCTGGGGCTGTTTTTCGTCACCATAGGCATGCTGCTCAATTTGCGCTTGCTAATGGAAAACATAGGCTGGGTATTGTTGCTAGTGCTAGCTCTGGTGCTGCTTAAAGGCTTGCTTATCACTTTCATCACTCGCGCTTTCAAACACCAGACCGACGTGGCGATACGCACCGGCATCATGCTGGCGCAAGCTGGAGAGTTCAGCTTTGTGATTCTGGCGCAAGGCAGCGAATACGGGCTGCTGACTGGCGCCGCAATGCAAACCGTGCTGGCAGCATCGCTGCTGTCTATGGTGATTGCGCCGTTTATTATTCAATACAATGGAAAAATAGCCGCAGCGCTTGCCCCCAGCTACAAAGGCAACCGCGAACGCTGGATACAGGGTATCGAACACATTGGCCAGCACTTAAAAGACCACGTCATCATCTGCGGTTATGGTCGTAGCGGACAGTATCTATCGCGCTTTATGATTCAAGAAAACATCCCCTTCATTGCGCTGGATATAGACCCGGAACGGGTGCGCGAAGCCGCCACCGCTGGTGATAATGTGGTGTTTGGCGACGCTGGGCGACGCATCGTGCTGCAAGCCGCCGGAGCAAGCCGCGCCAAAGCTATGGTTATCAGCTATGCCGATACCCACGCCTCGATGAAGGTGCTGCACGTAATGCAAGAGCATTACCCGCACATCCCCGTCATCGTGCGTACTGCTGATGAAACCACTATGGAAAAATTTCTCGAAGCAGGCGCGGCAGAGGTGGTGCCAGAAGTGCTTGAAGGCAGCTTGATGCTAGCCTCTCACGCCTTGGTGTTACTCGGCGTGCCCTTAAGCCGCGTAGTCAAACGCATACGCACCTTTCGTGAAGAACGCTACCAATTGTTTCGCGGATTCTTTCATGGTTTGACGGATTACGACCTCGACGCGCGTGACGAAGAGCAACTACGGCTACACTCGGTGGCACTCCCCGCCAATGCTTTCGCCTGCGGCAAGCAGCTGTCAGATTTAGCTCTGGAAAGATTAAAAATACAGGTCACGTCCATACGCCGACGCAATCTTAAGGGCTTAGATCCCGCTCCCGAAACAATGCTCATTGAAGGCGATGTGGTGGTACTACAAGGTACGCCGGATAAGCTGGCGCTCGCTGAAAACCTTTTGCTAACAGGCAAATGAAAAATCATATCGTCATTATTGGCGGAGGCGTTATCGGCTGCCTCAGCGCCATGGTGCTGCACAAAAAAGGCGCACAAGTCACTCTGGTCGAACGCGGCGAACTGGGTGCGGAATCGTCTTGGGCGGGCGGTGGCGTTTTGCTGCCCTTGTTGCCCTGGCACTACAGCGCACCAGTAAACACATTGGCACTGGCGGGTGCTGCGCTATATCCAAATTTGGCCGCAGAACTCCTCGCCAGCACTGGCATAGATATTGAATACACCGTCTGCGGCCTGCGCGTGCTGCCACCGTTTGATAGTGACATCGCCAAGCAGTGGTGCGCTGAAAATGGCCTAAACGCCGAAACTGACGGCGACACATTATGGTTGCCAGAAGTAGCGCAAGTGCGTAATCCACGACTAATGCAAGCCTTGAAGCGCTGGTTGGAGTTGAATCGCGTAGCAGTAATTAAAGGAGAAGTTATGCCTATCACCTCAAGCCAAGGTCGCGTTTCACAGCTACGCACCGAGCAAGGTGAAATCCTAAACTGCGACCAAGTAGTCGTCACCGCTGGCGCCTGGAGTCAAGCATTGCTGGGCGAATACGCGCTAGACATAGCGCTCAAACCCATGCGCGGCCAGATGTTGCTCTATCAACAACCCGTCGGCTTGCTGCAAGAAATCCTATATTGCGATGACTTTTACCTAATCCCACGCCGCGATGGACACATTTTGGCAGGCAGCACGGTAGAAGCTGTGGGCTTTGATAAAACCACCACTATGTCTGCGGCTGAAGCCTTGCATAAAAAAGCCTTGAAACTATTGCCCGCATTAGCAAATTGCTCCGCAATTCAGCATTGGAGCGGTTTACGCCCAGGTTCACCAAATAACATACCTGTCATTCAGCGGCATCCTAAACTAGAAAACGTATGGCTCAACACTGGACATTTTCGCTACGGAGTGACTATGGCGCCTGCTGCGGCTAAAGTTTTGGCGCAGTTACTACAAGAAAATACCTAGTTTTCTTTACTTTAATTTTAGCAGTTCTGAAACTTTCCTAAAAATTCCCTGCCTATATGTTGTAAATAGTTTATACTGTTTACACAGTTGATATTTAATTTAGGAGGCGACCATGTTACCTATTGACAACCAACACTATGGAATTGTGTATAGTTTTCAGCCCAAGTATCTCGCACACCTCATTGCCGATGACAATGGTCACTTGAGTTCACAAGAAGACAATGAAACCTTACCCGCAAAAAATGTTTGGGCAGCGCTATACGCCTATGTATATGCGCTAATACACTAAAGCCTCATAGTAACAAGTAGGCTTTACTGGTGTTTTTTTGCTTGGTTTCACCATAATTAGGAACTTGATAATGAATGATAAAGACAAAAAAACTGCTAAGCAGAAAATGGTACGTGACAGCTTTACCATGCCGGAAGATGACTATTCCATTCTTAATGCACTCAAAGCTAAGTGTTTGGTGAATGGTATGGAGGTAAAAAAAAGTGAATTATTGCGAGCTGGATTGATAGCATTATCGAAATTCGCTGATACTGCGCTGATACAAGCCGTAAGCGAAGTTGAAAAGTTAAAAACCGGAAGACCTAAAGGTTAAAATTCTCTCACTTTAAAAGTCAGGGGAGTGTCTCGTAAATTAACCCAAAAATAACTTGTATGCGGGGTTATTGCTTTCATCCCAATACACGTACCCGAGTTGTTTCAGAAACGCTTTAAATTCTTTTTTGTCATTCTCTGGAACCTGCATCCCCACCAGCACCCGCCCATAATCGGCGCCGTGATTACGATAGTGAAATAGCGAGATGTTCCAACCGCTACTCATATGCTCCAGAAAGCGCATCAAAGCGCCGGGACGCTCGGGGAACTCAAAGCGGTACACCAGTTCATGTTCGACTTGTGGCGCACGCCCACCAACCAAATGACGAATATGCAGCTTGGACATTTCGTCATCGGTTAAATCCAGCGTCGCCAAATCATGCTTGCGTAGTGCTTCTACTAGCTTTTGGGCTTCTTCGCGCTTGGTTATTTGCACGCCGACGAATATATGGGCTTCTTTGGGGTCGGAATAACGATAATTGAATTCAGTAATGGAGCGCTTACCCAGCAAGGTGCAAAACTTTTTGAAGCTACCGGGGGTTTCTGGGATAGTGACGGCTAGCACCGCTTCACGTTGTTCGCCGATTTCGGCGCGCTCAGCGACAAAACGCAGGCGGTCGAAATTGGTGTTGGCGCCGCTAGCGATGGCGACTAATGTTTTGTCTTTGAGCTTATGCCGCGCCGCGTATTCCTTAGCACCCGCCACGGCTAAGGCTCCTGCGGGTTCTAAAATGGAGCGCGTTTCTTCAAATACGTCTTTAATCGCGGCACAAATGGCATCGTTATCCACCACCATCATGTCGTCCACGGTTTCTTGGCACAGGCGGAAGGTTTCTTCGCCCACTTGCTTGACCGCCGCGCCGTCGGCGAATAAGCCAACTTGCTCCAGCTTGACGCGCTTTCCGGCTTTCAGTGATTGCGTCATAGCATCAGCATCTTCAGCCTCCACGCCGATGATTTTAATTTCTGGCCGCACGCTTTTCACATAAGCCGCGATGCCTGCAATCAGCCCACCGCCACCCACGCAGCAGAATATAGCGTGTATGGGCTCTGGGTGTTGCTCTAGGATTTCCATGCCTATGGTGCCTTGTCCGGCGATGACTTCGGGATCATCAAACGGATGCACATAGCTCAAGCCTTCCTTTTCGGCGCGCTGGTGGGCGTAGTCGCTAGCCTCATCATAAGAATCGCCTACCAGTACCACTTCAGCACCGCGCCGTTTAACCGCATCCACTTTGATGTGTGGGGTGGTAGTCGGCATCACGATGACCGCACGACAGCCAAGTTTTTGCGCCGCCAAGGCCACGCCTTGCGCGTGGTTGCCAGCTGAAGCACAAATGACACCGCGCTTGCGTTCAGCTTCGGTCAAGTGCGCCATTTTATTGTAAGCGCCGCGCAGCTTGAATGAAAATACCGGCTGCATGTCTTCGCGCTTGAGCAATAACTGATTGCCTATGCGCTGCGACAGGTTAGATGCAATATCCAGCGAACTTTTGATTGCCACGTCATAGACGCATGCTGTGCGGATTTTTTCTGGGTAGTCGTTTTTCATATCAAGCCAGGGCGTGTATTATTGAGGGCTAGGTAGGTGATTATAACGATAGTGCTTAAGGATTAAGAACATGGCAACACAAGACGAATTAAAACAGCAAGTGGCGAAAGCCGCCGTGGCATATGTCAAAGGCGGCATCATCGGCGTGGGCACTGGCTCTACCGCCAATTTCTTTATTGAAGAATTAGCCAAGGTCAAACATAAAATAGATGGCGCAGTCGCCAGCTCTGAAGCCACCGCGCAGCGTTTACGCGGCCACGGCATTGAAGTTTTTGACTTGAACAGCGTCAACGGCATGGAAATCTACGTGGACGGTGCCGACGAAGTGACCGAGCATTTCCACATGCTCAAAGGCGGGGGCGGCGCGTTGACCCGCGAAAAAATCGTGGCGGCCTGTGCCGACAAATTCATCTGCATCGTAGATGGCAGCAAGTTGGTGCCAGTCATGGGCAAATTTCCGCTACCCGTAGAAGTGCTGCCGATGGCGCGCAGCCACGTGGCACGGCAACTGGTCAAGCTAGGTGGGCAACCAGTGTTGCGTGATTTCACCACCGATAACGGCAATCTTATTCTCGACGTACATAATCTCAACATCGTTGACCCAGTGTCGCTGGAAGCCCAAATCAACCAAATCGTCGGCGTGGTCACCAATGGTTTATTTGCCGCGCGTCCGGCTGACGTAGTGCTATTGGCTACGCAAGAAGGCGTAAAAACACTCACTCGGTAACAATAGTGTCATCAATTCGCAATAAACTGACTGACTTAATCTAGCCTCAAGGAGTAGTCCATGCAATCTGAACATACATTCAAGCAATATGATAATGAGCTGGAAGCCGTGCGCGCCAAAGTGCTGCAAATGGGCGGGCTGGTGGAGGAGCAAATCATCAATGCCATCGAGTCGCTGACCAGCGCCAATATGCAACTGGCTGACCAAGTGATAGAGCGCGACCATGAAGTTAATGGCCTGGAAGTAGCCGTGGACGAGGATTGCAGCCACATTATCGCGCGTCGCCAACCGGCGGCAGGGGATTTACGCATGATTATGATGATCGTCAAGACCATCACCGACTTAGAGCGCATCGGCGATGAGGCGACCAAAATCGCCCGCGTGGCCAAACGTATGCACGAGGCTGACCGCATGGCCACGCCGCGCTTTAAGGAAATCAAGCATATGTCGGAGCAAGTGCGTGACATGCTGCGCGTATCGCTGGATGCTTTTGCCCGCCTTGATATCAGTCGCACGGTGGAAGTAGCACGACAAGACATGCAAGTAGATGACGATTTTCGTGGGGTCATCCGCCAACTCATCACCTTCATGCTGGAAGACCCGCGCACCATCTCTATGTCGCTGGAAGTGCTGTTCGTCGCTAAAGCTATCGAACGTATTGGCGATCACGCCAAGAACATCGCCGAATATGTGGTGTACATGGTCAAGGGCAAAGACGTGCGCCACGTGAGCATGCAAGAAATGGAACGCGAGACGTTGACCTAATAATTGATGAATCTCGTTGCACAAGCCCCCACGGAAATTGCCGCCGTTGATTTAGGTTCTAACAGCTTCCGTCTGCAAGTGGCGCGCGTGGCTGATGACCACCTGTTTATGCATGACTCTCTGCGCGACATGGTGCGTTTGGGCGCGGGGCTGGATAGATACAACAACCTCTCAGCCGAGACCATAGACCGCGCGGTGGAATGCTTGCGGCGCTTTGGTGAGCGTTTGCGTGGCTTTGACCCACACAATGTACGCGCCGTCGCCACCAACACCTTCCGCGTCGCCAAAAACTCTGCCGAGTTACTTTCCCGCGCCCAAGAAGCGCTGGGTTTCCCAATCGAAATCATCGCCGGACGCGAAGAAGCGCGCATGATTTTTATCGGCGTATCACACGATCTGCAGCCTTACACTGGCAAACGCCTAGTTATAGACATAGGCGGCGGCTCTACCGAATTTGTCATAGGACAAGGCTTTGAGCCTAACGAGACGGAAAGTCTCTACATGGGTTGCGTGAGCTACAGCCTAAAATTTTTTGAAGACGGCAAACTCTCCGAAGGTAACCTGAAACGCGCAGAAATCGCCGCCCGATCCGAAATTCAAGGCATACGCCGCAGCTTCTCTGCTGAACACTGGGATGAAGCGATTGGCTCCTCTGGCACCGCCCGCACGCTCAGCCAAGTGCTGCTCGCCAACGGTTTGTCTAGCGATGGCAGCATCACCCGCGCTGGACTTGTCGGCTTAAAAGATCTGCTACTGCAAGCCAAAGAAGTCAAAGACCTGCAACTCCCCGGTTTAAGCGACGAACGCGGGCAAGTCATCGCCGGTGGCTTTTGTATCTTGTTGGCGGCCTTCGCTGAGTTAGGTATTGAGCGCATGGAGGTCTCCAACGGTGCCCTACGCGCCGGCGTGTTGTACGAGCTGCTAGGACGTATCCAACATCAAGATACGCGTGAAGCCACGGTGCGCCAGTTTATGCGCCGCTACCACGTAGATACTGCGCAAGCCAAACGAGTACAGGCCTTGGCAGTAGTGCTGCTTAAAAACCTAGTACCGCAATTACAGATGGAAAAAGCGCTAGCAAGGCAATATCTTATATGGGCGGCGCGTCTGCACGAAATCGGCATCTCCATCGCCCATTCCGGCTATCACAAACACTCCGCGTATATTGTCGAAAATGCCGATATGCCGGGGTTCTCCAAGATGGAGCAACAAATGTTGGGCTTGTTGTTACGCGCACAACGTCGCTCCCTGACTAAGCTATCGCTACCCCAAGCTAATGATGACCGTGTCGCGTTAGTCATGGCGCTGCGTTTGGCGGTGTTATTCCATCGTAACCGTATGGATTTGGTGATTCCCAACCTTAAGCTTTCTTTGGGTGTGGGTCAATTTGAACTCAATTTGCCCGCTGATTGGCTCCCACAAAATCCGCTGACCGAGACGGAGTTAGAGGCGGAGATTGGGTTCTGGAAAGATGCGGGAGTAGTGCTTCGTATTCAACAAGAATTTTAGAAAAGCATTTGGCTTTATTTTTCCCTCGCCAACTCTTGTCCGTAAATACCTAGCAAAAAGCTTTGGGCGCTCACTGGCTTGGTGCGCCCTGCACGCTTAAGTTTGTAACTACCATCGGCAAGCATTTCCCAAGCTTGTTGGTTATCTTTGAGATAAATAGCAAGACCTTCGCGGTACACGCGACGTTTAAGTTTGGGATTTAGTACCGGAAAGCAACTTTCGATACGCCGGAAGAAATTGCGGTGCATCCAATCAGCGCTGGAGAGATACAAATTGCGTGCGCCATCATTGTAAAAATAGAAAATGCGCGAGTGCTCGAGAAAGCGTCCGACTATTGATCGCACATAGATGTTCTCAGATAATCCTGGAACCTGTGGCCGCAAAGCACACATGCCGCGCACAATGAGATTCACCTTCACCCCCGCTTGCGACGCCGCATACAAAGCGTTGATAACCTCATGATCCAGCAATGAATTCATTTTGGCAATGATATGCGCCCGCTTGCCGTTTTTAGCATGCTCGGTTTCTTGTTGTATGAATTTAATTACTTGGCTGTGCAAGGTAAATGGCGATTGCCACAGATGCCGCAACTTGCTGGCTTTACCGAGTCCCGTGAGTTGGGCAAAGATATCGTTCACGTCTTCGCAAATTTCTTCATGGCAGGTCATTAGGCCAAAATCGGTATAAAGCCTAGCCGTACGCTGGTGGTAATTACCAGTGGAGAGATGCACATAGCGCCTTAATTTATCTGCCTCGCGGCGCACCACCATCATCATCTTGGCGTGGGTTTTGTGCCCAACGACACCGTATACCACGTGTGCGCCCACTTGTTCCAATTTTGCCGCCCAGTTGATATTGGCTTCTTCGTCGAAACGCGCCATCAGCTCCACTACCACCGTCACCTCTTTACCACGTCGCGCGGCTTCGATTAAAGCTTCCATCAAGGTAGAGTCGGAACTAGTGCGGTACACGGTTTGTTTAATCGCCAGCACGTTAGGGTCAGCCGCGGCTTGTTGCAAGAATTCCACCACGGGATTGAACGATTGAAACGGGTGATGTAACAAAATATCGCCACGGCGTATGGCTTTGAAAATATCCGGTTCTTTTTGGATTTCGCGCGACAAGCTGGGGACGTAGGGCTGAAACTTCAAATCTGGCCGATCTACCCAGTCAGGAATTTGCATCAAACGCACCAAATTCACCGGACCGTTAACTTGATATAGGTCCTCTTGCTCTAAGCCAAACTGGCCAAGCAAAAAACTGGACATCTCCGGCGTACAGTTATCGGCGACTTCTAGCCGTACTTCGTCGCCAAATTGGCGTTGTGAGAGCTCGCCCTGCAAAGCTGAGCGCAAGTCTTTGATTTCGTCTTCATCTACAAATAAATCGCTGTTGCGCGTGACACGGAACTGATAACAGCCTTTCACCGTCATGCCGGAAAATAATTCGCCGACATGCGCGTGCAAGACAGATGACAAAAACGCAAAGCCATATTCGCAACCGGCGATTTCTTTAGGAAATCTAATCACTCGCGGCAAAGCGCGTGGTGCTTGCACAATGGCCGTGCCGGAATTGCGGCCAAACGCATCTTTGCCTTCCAGCTCTACAGCAAAGTTCAAGCTCTTGTTCAACACGCGGGGAAAAGGGTGTGACGGATCTAAGCCTATCGGGGTGAGCACCGGCATCAGTTCACGAAAGAAATAATCGCGTATCCACGCCTGTTGCTCGGCATTCCAGTGCGTACGGCGCAAAAAGCAAATGCCCTCGTTTGCCAGCTCTGGAATCACAATCTCGTTGAAAATTTGATATTGCTGGGCGATTAACACGTGAGCTTGGCTATACACCTCGGCCATCACTTGCCGTGGTGACATCCCATCAGGCCCACTGGGCTTGGCATTGAACTGAATTTGCTCTTTTAGTCCGGCAACACGCACTTCAAAAAATTCATCTATATTGCTATCAACGATGCACAAAAATTTAAGGCGTTCCAATAAGGGTATGCGTGCATCTTCGGACTGCGCCAACACGCGGCGATTAAAAGCTAACAGGCTTAATTCACGATTAAGAAAGTTCTCTGCAGAGGACATGGACGTGATGGATCTAAATTAAATAAAAAATCAGGTTATTGCATTGCTGTGACGTTTTTATGACAGCATTACTGCGGCACGTAGCCTTCTGCTTTATCCGCGCCCGCGCCGAAGAAGTAAGCCTCGGTTTGCTCCATCAGATATTTACGCGCCGAGCTATCCGCCAAGCTTAGACGATTTTCGTTAATCAGCATGGTTTGGTGTTTTTTCCAGCCTTCCCACGCTTCTTTAGACACGTTTCCATAGATTTTTTTGCCCAATTCGCCCGGATAAGGCGCGAAATCCATGCCTTCAGCTTCGCGTCCCAGTTTGATACATTGAATCATTCTTGCCATGTTGTTTGCTCCTAAAATCAAGACAACCATCATAACGCACATCAAAACATCACGGCAAACGGCATCCTTATCCGCTAAAATGCAGCATTCACGCGCTTAACTTAACTTTTATGGCTCAAAATCCCCCCGTAGTACTCACTTTCGCCGCCACCGACCCCACCAGCGGCGCGGGGTTACAGGCCGACGTGCTGACTTTATCCAGCATAGGCTGTCATCCCGTATCAGTAGTTACTGCCATCACCGTGCAAGACACGTTAGGCGTGGATAACGTGCTGGTGTTCGATGCCGAATGGGTAGAGGCGCAAGCACGCGCGGTGCTGGAGGATATGGAAGTTGCAGCCTTCAAAATCGGCATGTTGGGCAGCGTAGAAAACGTCGCCATCATTGCTGAAATTTTGGCCGACTACCCGGATATTCCACTAATTATGGATACCGTGCTGGCATCAGGCCGTGGCGATGAGCTAGCTTCGGAAGAGCTACAAGGCGCGATGATCGATTTACTGTTACCACAGGCCACGATAATCACGCCCAACAGCCTCGAAGCGCGGCGCTTGGCGTTTTTTGATAGCGATGAAGAAAATGACAATGAAGCCGATGCCCCGCTAATTGAATGCGCTACACGCTTGCTGGGGATGGGCGTGGAATATGTGCTGGTGACCGGCACACACGAACGCACACAAGATGTCACCAACACGTTATACGGCAATAACGGCTTGATCAAAGCTTGGCAGTGGGAACGCTTGCCGGACAGCTATCATGGCTCTGGTTGCACCTTGGCCTCGGCAATTGCCGCCTGTTTGGCGCATGGTTTGACACTAGAAGAAGCCGTGGCTGAAGGTCAGGAATATACTTGGGCCACGCTGAAAGCCGCATTCCGCCCGGGCATGGGACAATATATTCCGGACCGTTTATTTTGGGCGCGCGACGAGGATGAACCTGAACCCGAAACACATTAGTGGTTTATATGCCGTCACACCAGATAGTAATGACGGTGACGCGCTAGTAGCCAAAGTAGAGGCAGCATTGCTGGGTGGTGCGCGTATTGTGCAGTATCGCAACAAGCAAGCCCACATCAGCATCCATCTAGAAACCGCATCTGCTCTCGCCAAACTCTGTCACCAACACGGCGCAATTTTCATCATCAACGACGACGCTGATTTAGCCTTGAACGTAGGCGCTGACGGTGTCCACCTAGGCAAAGACGACGGCGACATTGCAAGCACACGCAAACTACTAGGCAAAGATGCCATCATCGGCGTGAGCTGCTACAACAGCCTAGAACGTGCATTAGCAGCTGAGCAACAAGGTGCAAATTACGTCGCCTTTGGCGCAATGTTTCCTTCCAGCACCAAACCTAATGCGCCCCGCGCTACCTTGGAACTCTTGCGTGCAGCCAAAACTCAACTCAACATTCCCATCGTTGCCATTGGCGGCATTAGCTTGCACAATGCGGCAGATGTGGTGAATGCAGGTGCAGACGCTCTGGCTGTCATCAACGCCCTATTTGATGCGCCTGACATCCAAAATACCGCTCAACAATTTTCTGACTTTTATTGATAAAAAACCATGACCTCACGCAACCAACAGCTCTTCGAACAATCGCAAAAACTCATCCCCGGCGGAGTCAATTCGCCCGTTCGCGCCTTCCGCTCCGTCGGCGGCACACCGGTATTTTTCAAGCGCGGCTTAGGCGCTTATTTATGGGATGAAGACGACAAACAATACATCGACTACATCGGCTCATGGGGGCCGATGATCTTAGGCCACGCGCATCCAGAGGTGATTGCCGCCGTGCGCGAAGCCGCAGGCAACAGCCTGTCCTTCGGTGCACCCACCGCACGTGAGTTGGAAATGGCAGAGCTCCTCACCAAACTCGTCCCCAGCATGGAGCAAGTGCGGCTGGTGAGTTCCGGCACAGAAGCCACCATGAGCGCCATCCGCCTCGCCCGTGGTTTTACCGGACGTTCAAAAATCGTGAAATTTGAAGGTTGTTACCACGGTCACGCTGATGCCTTGCTAGTGAAAGCTGGCTCAGGCGCACTCACCTTCGGCCAACCCAGTTCAGCGGGCGTGCCGCCGGAAGTCGCCGCGCATACGCTCACGCTGGCCTACAACAACAGCGCCGAAGTCGAGACGCTGTTCAGCCAAATTGGTGGCGAAATCGCCTGCGTGATTGTGGAGCCAGTAGCCGGAAACATGAATTTAATCCCGCCAGCCCCCGGCTTTTTAGAAACCTTAAGAACGGAATGCAGCAAACACGGCGCCGTACTGATTTTTGACGAAGTGATGACAGGCTTTAGAGTGGCGCTCGGCGGCGCACAAGCGCTCTACAACATCAAACCAGACTTGACCACGCTGGGCAAAGTCATAGGTGGCGGCTTGCCAGTTGGCGCTTTTGGTGGGCGCAAAGACATCATGGCCTGTTTAGCCCCACTGGGTGCGGTGTACCAAGCCGGAACGCTGTCGGGCAACCCAGTGGCGGTGGCTGCGGGTTTGACGACCTTGAAATTGATTCAAGAAACCGGATTCCACGACAAACTCACCCAAAACACCAAGTTGCTAGTGGATGGTTTGGTAGAAATTGCAAAAGAAAAAGGCATCGCCTTCAGCGCCCAAAGTGTCGGCGGCATGTTCGGTGTATATTTCAGCGTACAATGCCCTACTTCTTATGATGAAGTGATGAAATCTGACAAAGAAGCGTTCAACCGCTTCTTCCACGCCATGCTGGAGAGCGGCGTGTATCTTGCCCCGTCGGCGTTTGAAGCTGGATTTGTCTCGGCCGCACATGATGATGCGGTGATTGCTAAAACCTTGGAAGTTGCAAAAAAAGTGCTATAACTTTTGTTTCGCAGGCGGGATCGACTGCGATACATGGATAAACCGCTGTTAAGCGTGTATCCACTTTCACTTGCGGTGGATTC
Organism: Methylophilaceae bacterium; assembly: GCA_046155285.1. Classification (GTDB taxonomy): domain Bacteria; phylum Pseudomonadota; class Gammaproteobacteria; order Burkholderiales; family Methylophilaceae; genus CAILHX01. The sequence continues at coordinate 75,642 of JBJXEA010000017.1, forward strand.
GCTACGCTTAATCCATTCTTCCAAAATCGATTTAACCATTTTATAGTTACGATTATGAAAAATCCGTTGCGCTCCATCCCCTCACTCTGCCTCATTCTCGCGGCAGTGCTACTCACCATTTTCACCCTCACCCGCATTGGCCTGCTGGTTTATACCGGAGTGGATTCTGTGCCGCCGCAGCTGTGGCCTAGGATATTTTTGAAAGGTCTGTGGTTTGATTTGGCGGTGACGGTGTGTCTGTTGGCTCCGGTGTTGCTGTATGAGGCTGCTTTGCCCAATCGCTGGCGGCAGCGTAAGTGGCACTTTATGCTGCGCTGGCTGTGGCTGTGGTTTTCTGTGGCGCTTTTGTTGTTTGGTGCGGTATCTGAGGCGACTTTTTGGTTGGAGTTTTCAACCCGCTTCAACTTCATCGCGCTGGATTATCTAATCTACACAACTGAAGTCATCGGTAACATTCGTGAATCCTACCCAGTCGGCTGGATTTTGGCAGGGATAGGCTTGGTTGCGGCGTTAGTGATATGGCGGTTGGCGACACAAATCCGCCGTGCCAATCAAGCTGAATATTCCAAAAAGCAACGATTGAGCATGGTCTTGGCAGCGTTTGTATTGCCGACATTACTGCTGACTTTGGCCAACATAGACCAAATGGAGATCAAGCAAAACGCTTACGCCACGGAGCTTTCCGGCAATGGCTTATTCACCATCGCAGCGGCGGCACGGCGTATGGAACTGGACTACGATAAGTTTTACCGCACCATGCCACAGGATGTGGCCAATGCCACTTTAGAAAAACTAGGGGTTAAAAACAAACTGGCACCAAACGTCAATGCTAAGTCTGTGGCTAATCAAAACCCCTTTTCCAAACCGCCACGCAACGTGATTTTGATTTCCGTGGAGAGCCTATCGGCCTCGTTTATGGGCGCTTATGGTGCCACTGATGGTCTCACGCCACGACTGGATAAAATTGCCAACGAGGGCATGAAATTCGAGCAGTTGTTTGCCACCGGCACCCGTACCGTGCGTGGTTTGGATGCCTTATCGCTAGGCACGCCGCCCATCCCTGGCCAAGCGATTGTGCATAGACCGAATAACGACCATCTGGCGACTATCGGTGAACTGCTCAAGCAACAAGGCTTTTCCACCTTCTTTTTTTACGGCGGCTACGGTTATTTCGACAATATGAATGGCTATTTCGCCGCCAACAATTATCAAATCATAGATCGCACCGACATCCCCAAAGCCAGCGTCATGTTTGAAAACGTGTGGGGCGTGGCGGATGAAGCTTTGTTTAACCATGTGCTGACGCATTTTGACGCGCAAGGCGCAATAGACAAACCGTTTTTTGCCCACATCATGACCACCAGCAATCACAGGCCTTACACCTACCCTAGTGGGCGCATTGATATTCCCTCTCCCGGTGGGCGCAATGGTGCAGTGAAATACACCGATTACGCCATTGGAAAGTTTATTCAGGATGCGAAATCTAAACCGTGGTTTGCCGATACGCTGTTTGTGATTGTAGCCGACCACTGCGCCTCGGTCGCGGGCAAAACCAAGTTGCCGGTGGAGAAATACCATATCGCAGCGATGTTTTACGCACCGGAGTTGCTAAAGCCCAGCGTTTATAAGCCTATCGTCAGCCAGATTGATATTGCACCCACCTTGCTGGATATTTTGGACAAACAAGGCAGAGATGGATTTTTTGGGCGCTCAATCTATACGCCAGAGGCCTCCCAAGAACGCGCTTTTATCAGCAATTATCAGCAACTGGGCTATCTCAAAAACGGCGTATTGACAGTGTTATCGCCCAAACAAAAGGTGGATAGTTTCCGCGTTGACCCCGCCACGTATGAATCTACCCCGACGGAAAATAATCCTGAATTGGTGAACGAAGCAATTGCTTATTATCAAACGGGCTCTAAGGCATTCAAGACCGGCGCTCTAAAAATCACCGTCCCCAAATAATTGTCGGTTGAAGGGAAGCCCTGAAAACAGTAGAATTGCAAGGTTTCACTCTAAAATTTAGCGCTTCGGGAAGATGTCAGAGAATCAAGTGATGCAACAGCAACCAAAAAAGCAAGGTTTATACGACCCCGCCAATGAGCATGACGCTTGTGGCGTGGGCTTTATCGCCCACATCAAAGGCCAAAAAAGCCATAGCATCATCCAGCAAGGTTTGCAGATTTTACGCAACCTGACCCATCGTGGTGCGACCGGTTACGACCCCAAACTGGGCGACGGTGCCGGCATGTTGATTCAATTGCCGGATGCGTTTTTACGCAAAGAAGCCACAAAACTCAATATCACGCTGCCTGAGTTGGGCAAGTACGCTTGCGGCATGATGTTTTTGCCACAAAACGATAAGAGTCGCATGGCCTGCGAAGCAATTATCAAGCGCTTAATCAACGAAGAAGGCCAAACTTTCCTCGGCTGGCGCGACGTACCGCGCGATAACAGCAACATCGCCAATGCAGCACGCACTATCGAGCCAGTAATGCGCCAAGCGTTTATCGGCAGCCAAGCCACTGATCAAGCCTCTTTCGAGCGCAAGTTATTTGTTATTCGCAAACGTGCCGAACACGAGATTCGCGCATTGGGTTTTGCTGATACCGAGCAGTTCTACATTCCCTCGCTGTCGAGCCGCACCATCGTTTACAAAGGCATGTTACTAGCCGAAGAGGTCGGCGTTTACTACCAAGATTTACAAGACGAGAGCATGGTTTCAGCACTCGCATTAGTGCATCAACGCTTTTCCACCAACACTTTCCCCGCTTGGGATTTAGCGCATCCGTTCCGCATGATTGCCCATAATGGCGAAATCAACACCATGCGCGGCAACGTCAATTGGATGACGGCTCGCCACGAAGCCATGCGCTCGGCGTTGTTGGGTTCGGATTTAGAAAAGCTGTGGCCGCTGATAGACGAAGACCAGTCTGATTCCGCCTGTTTTGATAATGCGCTGGAGTTGCTGGTGGCTGGAGGTTATTCCTTGCCTCACGCCATGATGATGCTGATTCCCGAAGCGTGGTCTAGCAACCCGCTAATGGACGAAGATCGTCGTGCGTTTTACGAATACCACGCCGCGCTGATGGAGCCATGGGATGGCCCCGCCGCCGTAGCCTTTACCGATGGTCGCATGATAGGTGCCACGCTAGACCGCAATGGCCTGCGTCCGGCGCGTTATTTAGTGACTGACGACGACTTGGTTCTGATGGCCTCGGAGATGGGCGTACTGACTTTTCCCGAAGCAAAAATCGTCAAAAAATGGCGCTTACAACCAGGCAAAATGTTCCTGATAGACCTCGAACAAGGTCGCATCATTGACGACACAGAAGTGAAGCAATCGCTTTCGCAAGCCAAGCCTTACCGCCAATGGATAGAACAATCGCGCACTTTCTTGGGTGATTTGCCCGTCGTGGAAGGCAAGCTGGAACTGCAAGCGCCCTTACTTGATGTGCAGCAAGCGTTTGGCTACACCCAGGAAGACCTCAAATTCATCATGCAGCCGATGGCAGCCAACGGCGAAGAGGCCAACGGCTCTATGGGTAACGACAGCGCGCTGCCAGTGCTGTCCAGCCGCCCCAAGGTGCTGTACAACTACTTCAAGCAGCTATTCGCGCAAGTCACCAACCCGCCCATAGACCCGATTCGTGAAGAGCTGGTAATGTCGCTGGTGACCTTCATCGGCCCTAAGCCTAATTTGCTCGGCATAGACGAAACCGACCCGCCATTGCGTCTGGAAGCCAGTCAGCCAGTACTAACTTTGGCCGAGATGGAGCAACTGAAGGCCATAGATCAATTGACCGATAAGCGTTATCGCTCTTTGGTTGCCGACATCACTTATGCTGCCGAACAGAGCGCGAAAGGCATGGAAGCTGCAATTGCGGCGCTATGCACTCAAGCTGAAAAGTCGGTGCATGACGGCTTTAATTTGCTGATTCTGTCTGACCGCAACGTGGCGCAAAAGCGTATCGCCATCCCCGCGCTGCTGGCCACCGCTGCGGTGCATCATCATTTGGTTAAAGCTGGGCTACGTACCAATACCGGCCTAGTGGTGGATACCGGTTCGGTGCGCGAAACACACCATTTTGCGCTGTTGGCAGGCTATGGTGCTGAGGCTGTTTGCCCGTGGTTGGCTTATGAAACCATAGATCAAATGGGTTTGAAAGATAATAACGAAGCCCACAAAAAATTCGTCAAAGCGGTAGGCAAGGGCTTGTACAAAGTGATGTCCAAAATGGGCATTTCCACCTACCAATCCTACTGCGGCGCACAGATTTTTGAGGCTATCGGCCTTAACTCCGCCTTCATCAAGCAATACTTCGTCGGCACCGCAAGCCAGATTGAAGGCATAGGCTTGGAAGAAGTATCCAAAGAATCGCTGCGCCTGCATCAAGCCGCTTTTGGCGATGACCCAGTTTTGGCTAATGCGCTGGACGCCGGTGGCGAATATGCCTTCCGCGTGCGCGGCGAAGAACACATGTGGACGCCGGATTCCATCTCCAAACTGCAACATGCCACACGCACCAACCACTACGATACCTACAAAGAATACGCCAAGCTGATCAACGACCAGACTAAGCGTCATTTGACTTTGCGTGGTTTGTTTGAAATTAAATCCGTGGGCGATCCGGTACCGCTGGACGAAGTGGAACCCGCCAAAAATATCGTCACCCGTTTCGCCACGGGGGCGATGTCGCTGGGCTCGATTTCCACCGAAGCGCACACCACCTTAGCCATCGCCATGAACCGTATCGGCGGCAAATCCAACACCGGCGAGGGCGGCGAAGACAAAGTGCGCTTCCAACCGGTGAACCGCGACAGCACGCTGGCCGAAGTCATCGGCCACAGCCGAGTGGAAGCGCATATTCCGCTGAAAGCGGGTGACTCCATGCGCTCCAAAATCAAGCAGGTCGCCTCCGGTCGCTTTGGCGTGACGGCGGAATATCTGGCTAGCGCCGACCAGATTCAAATCAAGATGGCGCAAGGCGCAAAACCGGGCGAAGGTGGCCAATTGCCGGGCGGCAAGGTGTCAGAATACATCGCGCATTTGCGTTTCTCGGTGCCGGGCGTGGGGCTGATTTCGCCGCCGCCGCACCACGACATCTATTCCATCGAAGACTTGGCGCAGTTGATTCACGACCTGAAAAATGCCAATCCCAAAGCCTCGATTTCCACCAAGCTAGTGTCGGAAACCGGCGTTGGTACAGTGGCTGCGGGCGTAGCCAAAGCCAAATCCGACCACATCGTCATCGCCGGACATGATGGCGGCACAGGCGCTAGCCCATTGTCCTCGCTCAAACACGCTGGAACACCGTGGGAATTGGGTTTAGCCGAAACCCAACAGACGCTGGTACTGAACCACTTGCGAGGACGCGTGGCGTTGCAAGTGGATGGTCAAATGAAGACTGGCCGTGACGTGCTGATAGGCGCATTGCTGGGCGCAGATGAATTCGGCTTTGCCACCGCGCCGCTGGTAGTGGAAGGCTGCATCATGATGCGCAAATGCCACCTCAACACCTGCCCTGTCGGTGTCGCCACGCAAGACCCCGTATTACGCAAGAAATTTACTGGCCAACCTGAGCATGTGGTCAATTATTTCTTCTTCGTCGCCGAAGAAGTACGCGAATTGATGGCGCAAATGGGCATACGCAAGTTTGACGACTTGATAGGCCGCGCCGATTTGCTGGACATGCAGCAGGGCATAGAGCATTGGAAAATTCAAGGCTTGGATTTCAGCAACATTTTCCATCAACCCGACATGGATGCCAGCGTTTCGCGCTATCACACCGAAACGCAAGACCACGGCTTAGATAAAGCGCTGGATAATCAATTGATTGCTTGGTCAAAATCGGCGCTTGAGAATCAGTTTAAGGTCGGTTTGGATACCACCATCAAGAGCGTCAACCGCACGGTTGGTACGCTGTTGTCCAACGCCGTGGTCACGCGCTATGGTGCTGCTGGCCTCGCGGACAATACCATCAACGTCAAATTCACCGGCACTGCAGGACAAAGTTTCGGCGCGTTCTTGGCGCACGGCATCACTTTTGAGCTCACCGGCGAAGGCAATGACTACGTGGGTAAAGGCTTGTGCGGAGGGCGCATCATCATCAAGCCACCGCAATCGTTCCGCGGCATTCCGCAAGAAAATATCATCGTCGGCAACACCGTGATGTACGGCGCGACCACCGGCGAGAGCTATTTCCGTGGAGTGGCCGGTGAGCGTTTCTGTGTTAGAAATTCTGGTGCATCCGCCGTGGTGGAAGGCGTGGGAGACCACGGTTGCGAATACATGACCGGCGGCACTGTTGTCGTTTTAGGTCAAACCGGACGCAACTTCGCGGCGGGCATGTCCGGCGGCGTGGCTTATGTGCTGGACGAAGATGGTTTGTTTAACCAACGCTGCAACTTGAGCATGGTGGCGCTGGAGAAGGTGGAGGCCGCCGATAAAATCCCGGCTAATCCTATCCAGCACTTAGGTCAGCCAGATGAAACGCTTTTGCGTGGGTTGATAGAAAAGCACGCGGCTTATAGCGGCAGTGAGCTTGCTAAGTCTCTACTGGCAGATTGGAATAACAGCAGAAACAAGTTCGTCAAAGTCATGCCGATTGAATACAAACGCGCGCTGACCGAAATGGCAGAAGCCGCACAAAAGAAGGCAGCGTAATGGGTAAAGTTACTGGGTTTTTAGAGTTTGAACGTCTGTCCGAAGCCAGTGTACCGGTTCCAGTTCGAGTCAAAAATTACAAAGAGTTCGTGCTGCATTTGAGTGATGAAGACGCCAAGGTGCAAGGTGCGCGTTGCATGGATTGCGGCATCCCGTTCTGTATGACGGGCTGCCCAGTCAACAACATCATTCCTGACTGGAACGACTTGGTGTACCAGCAAGACTGGCAACAAGCCATCGCCGTGCTGCATTCCACCAACAACTTCCCCGAATTCACCGGACGCATCTGCCCCGCGCCGTGCGAAGCGGCTTGCACGCTCAACATCAACGACGACGCGGTGGGCATTAAATCCATAGAACACGCGATCATTGATAAAGCCTGGGAAAACGGCTGGGTAGTACCGCAACCGCCACAACACAAAACCGGCAAAAAAGTCGCCATCGTCGGCTCCGGTCCAGCGGGTATGGCGGCGGCGCAGCAATTGGCGCGCGCTGGGCATGAAGTGGTTTTACTGGAAAAAAATGACCGTATCGGCGGTTTGATGCGCTACGGCATCCCCGATTTCAAGTTTGAAAAATCGCATATAGACCGACGCATCAAGCAAATGGAGGCGGAGGGCGTGGAATTCCGCGTCAATCAACACGTGGGTGACAGCGTCAACGCCGATGATTTGCTGGCCGAATTTGACGCAGTGGTACTGGCCGCTGGTGCCGAGCAGCCACGCAATCTAGATATTCCGGGGCGCGAGCTAGTCGGCATCCATTTTGCGATGGAATTTCTCACCCAGCAAAACAAAAAAGTCGCAGGCGATAAAATCATTGGGCAACTCAAAGCGACTGGTAAACATGTCGTCGTCATCGGCGGCGGCGACACAGGCTCCGACTGCGTGGGCACTTCCAACCGCCACAACGCGGCTTCGGTGAGCCAGTTTGAAATCATGCCGCAACCGCCGGAACAGGAAAATCGCCCGCTGACTTGGCCTAACTGGCCGATAAAATTACGCACTTCCAGCTCGCACGAAGAAGGCTGTGAGCGTGACTGGTCAGTGATTACCAAGCGTTTTGAAGGCGAAAAAGGCCAAGTGAAAAAGCTCATCGCGGCCAAAGTCGAGTGGGTGGACGGCAAGATGCAGGAAATCCCCGATTCCGAATTTGAAATGCCCGCCGATATGGTGCTGCTGGCGATGGGCTTCGTCAGCCCGGTGCAAGGCCTGCTGGATGCCTTCGGCGTGGCAAAAGACAATCGCGGCAACGCCAAAGCCAGTACTGACGGCAAAGGCTGTTACGCCACCAGCAAACGCAAAGTATTCGCCGCCGGTGACGTGCGCCGTGGTCAATCGCTGGTGGTGTGGGCGATACGCGAAGGCCGCCAGTGCGCTCAGGCAGTAGATGCCTATCTCATGGGCAAATCAGATTTGCCACGTTAATACTTTGACTTCCCTTAAAAACGACACTTTTCTGCGTGCGCTTTTGCGCCAACCCACAGACTACACGCCGATATGGATGATGCGACAAGCGGGGCGCTATCTACCGGAATATTGCGAAACGCGCAAACGCGCCGGTAGTTTTTTGAGCTTGGCTAAAAATCCAGACTACGCCACCGAAGTCACCCTTCAACCCTTGGCAAGGTATCCATTAGATGCCTCCATTTTATTCTCCGACATCCTCACCATCCCCGATGCTATGGGCTTAGGACTGTATTTCGCCGATGGCGAAGGACCAAAATTCGAGCGCACCTTGCGTGAGGAATCGGACATACGCAAGCTCACCGTACCGGATATGAGCAGCTTGCAATACGTGTTTGATGCGGTAAGCCAGATTCGCCGTGCCATTGATGGCAGCGTTCCGCTGATAGGCTTCTCCGGCAGTCCGTGGACGTTGGCGACGTATATGGTGGAAGGCCAAGGTGGCACGGATTTCCTCACTATCAAAAAGATGCTCTACGCGCGGCCTGACTTGCTGCATCACATTCTTGAAACCACCGCGCAAGCCGTCGTCCTCTACCTCAACGCACAAATTGAAGCCGGCGCGCAAGCGGTGATGGTTTTTGATTCCTGGGGTGGAGCCTTGTCCCACGCGGCTTATAGAGAGTTTTCCTTGTCTTACATGGAAAAAATCGTCGCCGGTTTGACCAAGGAACGCGAAGGTCGCCGCGTACCCAGCATCGTGTTCACCAAAGGCGGCGGATTGTGGCTAGAAGCGCAAGCGGCGATAGGCGCAGACGCGCTGGGCTTGGATTGGACGATAGACATAGGCGAAGCTAGAAAACGCGTGAGCGATAAAGTCGCGCTGCAAGGCAACCTAGACCCCGCCATTTTGCTTTCCAACCCAGCAGCCATCGATAAAGAAGTCAGCAGTATTCTCGCCAGTTATGGTCAGGGCAGCGGCCATGTGTTTAACCTCGGTCACGGCATCACACAATTCACTCCACCAGAGAATGCTGGCGCGATGATAGAAGCAGTACATAAGCTCAGCCGCCAGTACCACACTTAATTTCTATAGCCAATCCCAGTCAAGCCGTGGTTTATGTGGTGCCTTTCGCATCACCCAATCCCAAACAATAGGTGGTAAAAAGCGCATCAACACGCCCACAAAGCCCATCTGCCAAGGCGTAATAGCAATACGGCGTTTTTTCTGGATGATGCGTGCCATTTTGCGGGCGGCGGTATCGGGTTCCATTAAGAATGGCATGGGGTAGGGGTTCACGTCTGTCATCGGGGTGCGGATGTAGCCGGGGCAGATAGTGGTGACGTTAATTCCGGTGCCGATTAATTCAACGCGCAGACTTTCTAAGTATGTAATCGCCGCGGCTTTGGAGGCGGAATAGGCGCTTGCGCCGGGAATCCCGCGCAAGCCTGCTACGCTGGCGATGCCTACCAGAGAGCCGCTTCCGGCTTGTTTCATGGCTGCGATGAAGGGTTGGAAGGTGTGTACCATACCCATGACGTTGATGTCCATCACGGCTTTGAAAGCGGTGATGTCTTCGGCGTGTTCGGTGAGCGTGCCACGCGATACTCCGGCGTTGGCGATGACAATGTTGGGAGCGCCGAATCTGGTTAGAAAGTCGGCAGCGGCTTGTTGTAAAGCGGTAGCGTCGCGTACGTCCAAAACGTAAATGGCGCAATTTGCGCCAAGTTCGTTTGCAAGCTGCTGGAGTCGTTCTTGATTACGTCCGACCAGCCCCAGTTGCGTTCCGCTAGCGGCATAGTGCTTGGCGAGTGCCGTGCCTATTCCGCTGGAAGCACCGGTGATAAAAACACGCATTTAGCGCTTGGCAGCTTTTTCTTTGCGCACTTGATCCAACAAATAGTCGGCAACTTTGAGCGCATTTTCATTGCCATCAGCCATGGTGCTAGAAGTCAAGAAGCGTCCGTTAATTAGCAAAGAAGGTACGCCGGTCGCGCCAGATGACTGGAACAACTGCATGGCGCGTGACACTTTGGTGGTGACCGAAAATGAGCGATAGGTGTCTTCTACTTTCTTTTTGTCTAGGCCGGATTGCTTGGTGATCCAGTCAATGACGCTAGGTTCGTCTGCATCAGGCTTGAGGCTTTTTTGTTTGTGTATAGCTTCGAACAAGGCGCTGTGAAGTTTCTCGGTTAAATTCAAGGCTTCTAGGGTGTAATAGGCCTTGGCCATAGGCACCCAAGAGGGACGGGCTACGCCGGGTACACGCTTGAATTCGACATCCTTAGGTAACGCCTTCACCCAAGCTGCGAGTGGCGCATCAAAATGGTAGCAGTGTGGGCAGCCATACCAGAATAGTTCAGTGACTTCGATTTTGGCTGGATTATCGGTGGGGATTACTTGCGGGGTTTGAATAAACTCTATGCCCAGTTGCGGTTGGGGATCAGCCGCGCTAGCGCCAAGGCTGATAGCCATGAGCATGGCGGTGAGTATGGAGGTAAACAGTGATTTCATGAACATTCCTTTACTTAGTTAGAAGAACTGCTATTTTTGACCAGCTCGGCACTAAAACCGTTCTTGCTCAATTCGGCACGCGCCCGATTCAACTCGTCCTGCGTGGCAAAAGGTCCTACGCGCACACGGTGCAACAAACCTTTGTCAGGAATACTGATAGATTGCACCGTAGCCTCTAGCCCAATTAAGGACAATTTAGCTTTGGTGTTATCAGCTTCTTGCTCGGTCTTAAACGCACCCACCTGAAGTATTAACTTTTCAGCTGCTGGCTTGGTTGACGTGTCGGATGGTGATTCTGGCATCGGCTTAAGGTCTGACTTAACCACTGGTGGTTGCGCTTCGGTCAGAATATCGTAAAAGGTAAATCGATCTTCTTTTTTACTCGGTTCTGCTTTGGGGTCAACTTTGCTGACGTCTGCTTTTTGCTCTATTTTTTTCTCAGGGGCTTCTACAATTTCTGATGACACTTCGCCCGATGTAGAAGGTTTTGCAGCCTCGGCTTTACTCTCTGTTTGAGGAGGAGGTACTGGAATACTGGGTACAGGAGGCGCCTTCTCGTGAAACGCGCTTTCGCTTTTGTTCACCGTCAACGCCACGCCTACCGACAGCGCAATACCAATCAGCAAGCCTATCAACAAACCAATAACCAAAGGGTTGCCAGATTTGCTGGAACTGCCGGGGCGGCTTTCTGCAGGTTTTGGTTTTGGGGCTGCTGCTTTGTAATCTCTAGACATTGCCATGTTTTCTTATAATCTCTCTTACATCTTCTCTGGTGCGTTAACACCTAATAGGTTGAGGCCGGAACGAATCACTTGCCGCGTTGCACAAATCAGCGCCAAACGCGCGAGCCTTATTTTCTCATCATCTACCAAAAATTGCTGGGCGTTGTAATAGCTATGCAAATCGCTGGCGAGTTCTTTCAGGTAGTTGGCCACATTGCTGGGCGCAAGCTCAGTGGCGGCGGTTTCGACTAGTTCAGGAAACTCCGCCAAACGTTGCATCAGCGCTAATTCGTGTTCTACGATGAGTGGCGTTAAATCAGCTTGTTGCAGGCTTGCCACATCGCCGCCCCACTGCGCCAGCACTTGGCAAATACGGGCATGGGCATATTGTATGTAGTACACCGGATTGTCATTGGTTTGCGCTCTGGCCAAGTCTATATCAAACACCAGTTGTGAATCAGCACGGCGGGCAGCAAGGAAGTAGCGTGTAGCATCACAGCCCACTTCGTCTATCAAATCGCGCAAAGTCACGTAACTACCGGCGCGTTTGGAGATTTTTACTTCTTCGCCGTTACGCATCACTGTGACCATCTGGTGCAACACGTAATCTGGCCAAGCTTGAGGAATGCCGATGTTGAGTGCCTGTAAGCCAGCGCGGACGCGAGTGATAGTGCTGTGATGGTCAGCACCTTGTTCGTTGATGACGCGCTCAAAACCGCGATTCCATTTTTCTGCGTGATAAGCCACGTCGGGTACAAAATAAGTGTAACCACCTTCACTTTTACGCATCACGCGGTCTTTATCGTCGCCAAAATCTGTGGTGCGTAGCCACAAAGCATCGCCTTCTTCATAGGTGTGACCACTCTCAATCAATTGCTTGACGGTGGCTTCTACCTTGCCTTCAGCGTACAACGCCGACTCCAACGAAAACACATCAAACGTCACGCCAAACGCGCGTAAATCTAGGTCTTGCTCGTGGCGTAAATAAGCAATGGCAAATTCGCGTATCCCCTCTTTGTCGTCTGTATCGCCCTTGGCCGTTACGCTACGGTCGTCGGCTTTGATCGTGGATTTATTGATGTAGCTTTGCGCTACATCCGTGATGTAATCGCCACGGTAGCCATTTTCAGGCCAGTTTGCGTCATCCGGCGCGATGCCCTTAGCGCGGCATTGTACCGAGAGGGTCAAGTTATCAATCTGTGCGCCCGCGTCGTTGTAGTAAAACTCGCGGGTCACATCCCAGCCCGTTGCGTTTAGCAAACGACATAGACAATCTCCCACCGCTGCACCGCGCCCATGGCCGACGTGCAAGGGACCAGTGGGGTTGGCGGAGACAAATTCCACCATCACTTTGCGGTTTTGTCCAGTTTGGCTTAAGCCAAACTTGTCGCCCAATGCAAAAATTTCGCCCACCACGCTCGCCTTGGCGGAGGCGCTCATAAAAAAGTTGATAAACCCAGCGCCCGCGATTTCAGTCTTTTCCACCCAGTCAGAGGCGGGCAAGGCTTGTAGCAAGCCTTCCGCAATCGCACAAGGATTTTGCTTGAGGACTTTTGCCAATAGCATGGCGAGATTGGTCGCAAAATCCCCGTGAGAGGCGACTTTTGGGCGTTCTAACAAAATGGAAATGTCTAGAAAATCGGGCGCGACAGACTTTGCCGCAGTTGTCAGCAATTGGGTAAGATGTGCTTTCAAAATGGAATGGGTGCTGAATAAAGGCGCTATTTTAACGGTTTCAAACTTACTCTGCATGGCTCATAACGGCGCTCCCTCACGATAATATGCCCTATATACTCAGAATCGCGCTCGATTTGCCGCTAGACAAACTGTTTGACTACGCCCATGGCGGGTTTCAGCCAAACATCGGCCAGCGCGTTCTTGTGCCGTTTGCCAATAAGCAAGTGATAGGCGTGGTGCTAGCAAAGGCCACAGAGACGAACGTGCCGTTGTCTAAACTGAAAACTATCATTCAGGTGTTTGACGACGCAGCGGTGATGCTACCTGCCACCTTAAAACTGCTTAAATTTTGTGCGGATTATTATCAGTATCCTCTAGGTCAGGCGCTGCTGAGCATTTTGCCCGCCAAGTTGCGGGCGCCAGAAGCCGCAGAGCTGCCTACACTCACTGTTTACGCGCTCAGCAAGCAAGCGCGGGCGTTGGGCGTAGAAGTGATTGTCAAGCGTAACACCGTACAGCGCAAAATTTTTGCGGCCTTGGACACGGTGGAATGCCTAGATGGCAACGCACTTAAATTGCTCGCCGCCACTTGGCGACCCGCGATTAAAACGATGCTAGAGGTGGGGTTGGTGCTGGCGACAGAAACTAAAAAAGCGTCAATGTTGCCTGATTTTTTCCAGCCCTCAGCCGCGCCCGCCTTGAATAGTGATCAACAAACGGCGCTGCAAGCCGTGCTGGCAGAAGCCGAACAATTCAAGGTGTGGCTGCTGTACGGCATCACCGGTAGCGGCAAAACTGAGGTCTATTTGCAATTGTTGCAAGCGCTGCTCGCCAAACCAGAAGCGCAGGCGCTGGTGCTGGTGCCAGAAATCAACCTCACCCCGCAGTTAGAAGCGCGTTTTCGCGCACGTTTTCCGCATCTGCCTATGGTAATGTTGCACAGCCAAATGAACGACACCGAGCGCTTGCATGGCTGGTTGCGGGCGCAGAACGGTGATGCGCGGATTGTGATTGGCACACGGTTGTCGGTATTCACCCCCATGCCCCATCTGGCGGTGATTGTGGTGGATGAGGAACACGACGCATCCTATAAACAACAAGACGGCATGCGTTATTCGGCGCGGGATGTGGCGGTGATGCGCGGCAAAATGGCCAATGTGCCAGTGCTGTTGGGTTCGGCGACACCCGCGCTGGAGACTTGGTACAACGCTAAAATTAAGCGTTATGGTTTGCTGGAAATCAAGCAACGCGCCGTGTCTGGCGCGGTGTTGCCGGAGATTCGTGCTGTAAATGTACAGCAATTGCCCTTAGATCAAGCGCTTTCGCCCGCTTTACTCGCTGCCATGCAAACGCGGTTGGAGCGCGGCGAACAAAGCCTGCTCTTCATCAATCGCCGTGGTTATGCGCCCGTGCTGCTGTGCCATGTGTGTGCTTGGGTAGCGCCATGTACGCGCTGTTCCAGCAGGCTGGTAGTGCATCTGCGCGACAAACGCCTGCGCTGTCACCATTGTGGACACGAGCAGCGCCCCACGCGCCAATGCCCTCAGTGCGGCAATGCTGATCTGCGCCCCGCCGGACATGGCACGCAGCGCTTAGAAGACTTGTTGGTCAAACATTTTCCTGACGCGCGGATTTTGCGCGTAGACCGCGACAGTATGCGCAAAAAAGGCGCGGTGGCAGAGATGTCGCGCCAAGTGCAGGCTCAGGCTGTGGATATTTTGGTTGGTACGCAGATGCTGGCGAAGGGGCATGATTTCCCGCATCTGACCTTGGTGGGCGTGGTGGATACCGATAGCGCCTTGTTCAGCCCAGATTTTCGCGCTGCCGAAAAACTCTTCGCCCAGTTGATGCAAGTGGCAGGCCGCGCAGGCCGCGCCGATAAAGCAGGCGAAGTGCTGATACAAACCGCCTTCCCCGATCACGCTTTATTTCAAGCGCTACAAACCCACGACTACAGCGCCTTTGCCAAGAGTGTGCTGCAAGAGCGCCAAATGGCGGGCTTTCCGCCGTATTGCTTTGAAGCGCTGCTCAGAGCCGAAGCGCAAGATTATGGCTTGGTGACGCAGTTTTTGGCAAAAGCGCTCAACGCCGCCAACCGGATTCCGCATCAATTAACCGTCTACGACCCAGTGCGGGCAAGGATTGAACGCTTAAAGAGTATGGAGCGCGCGCAAGTGCTGGTGCAAAGTGAATCACGGCAAAAGTTGCAAGCGTTTTTGCTGGATTGGGTGACGCAGATACGCGCCTTACCGGGAGCGAATAAGGTCAGATGGTCGGTGGATGTTGATCCGCAGGAGTTTTGAGGCGATTTCGTCATTCCCGCGTAGGCGGGAATCCAGCCAAATATCAACGCAGTTCAGTGTGACTATGTCGCCTCTTTGGCTCTACTGGATTCCAGCCTACGCGGGAATGACGGTGGGAGAGTTAGGCACCCCCTAAAAACATCTGCAGTAACTCATTCAAAAATCGTTGTCCTAACAAAGTCGGTGCAATACGCAAATGGTCTCGCTGTATCAGCCCTTTAGCTTCGGCCTTAGCTAAGGCTTGCTGTACTTGGCTGATGGCAATACCGGCACGTTCTTGAAACAAGCTCACCGCAAAACCATCGGTTAAGCGCAGCGCGTTCATCATGAATTCAAAGCCTAAATCTTGCCGTGTGAGTCTATGCTCACTTTCAATATGCACGTTCTTGGCTGTAGATTCTATGTAAGCCGTTGGATGTTTGAGTCGCGCTTGGCGTAACACGTGGTCCACAAAACTGAGCTTGGAATGTGCGCCGGCACCTATGCCTAAATAATCGCCAAACTCCCAGTAATTCAGGTTGTGGCGGCAATGGCGATTTTTTGCGGCAAAGGCGGAGGTTTCGTAATGCTCATAGCCCGCCGTGGCCAAAGCCTGCTCTATGGCTTCCTGCATGGTGGCGCTGGTGTCGTCGTCCGGCAAGCTGGGTGGATTGTGGTAAAACGCGGTGTTGGGTTCTAGCGTTAAATGATAAGCCGAGACGTGTTGCGGCTTAAGCGCAATGGCGGTTGCTATATCTTTGAGAGCAGCTTCCAGGTTTTGTTCTGGCAGTGCGTACATTAAATCCAGATTGACGTTATCAAAAGTGTCCAAGGCAATTTCTGCGGCTTTGCGCGCTTCAAGTCCGTCATGAATACGGCCTATTTTTGTTAAGGCCGCATCGTCAAAACTCTGTATTCCCAAAGATAAACGATTGATGCCGCTGGCTTTGAATGCTGCAAAGCGGCTAGCTTCCACCGTGCCGGGATTGGCTTCTAACGTGATTTCTACGTTATGCGCCAAGGGTAATAAAGCGCGAACTTGGCTTAAAAACTGGTCTAGCAATTCAGGCGCAAGCAAACTCGGTGTGCCTCCACCAAAAAAGATGGTCTGTATGCGCCGCCCCCAAATCAGCGGCAAGGCTTGTTCCAAATCTTGAATTAAGGCTGTGACATAAGCCTGTTGCGGCGCTTCACCTCGCGCCTCGTGTGAGTTGAAATCACAATACGGGCATTTGCGCACACACCACGGGATGTGGACGTATAAAGATAATGGGGGAAGTTGCTGAAATTGAATCAAAATGCGGTGGACTGAATTTTTTCTAGCAAAATCGCCAGCGCCTTGCCGCGATGGCTGATGCGGTTTTTAACCTCCAAGGCCAGTTCAGCGCCAGTTTTGCCGTATTTCACATCCAAAAAAAACGGGTCATAACCAAAGCCATCATCTCCCCGCGCCGCCTCCAGCAACACACCGTGCCACTCGCCCTCGGCAATCAGCGGTTGCGGATCTTGTGGGTGACGCACCAACACCATCGCGCAGTGATAATGCGCCGCACGGTTGCTCACTCCTTGCAAATCGGCCATCAACTTGGCGTTGTTGGCTGAGTCAGAGCGCGGATTGTCACCCGCATAAAGCGCGGAAATCACTCCAGGTAAACCGCCCAGCGCATCCGCGCAAATGCCAGAATCGTCCGCTAGCGCGGGCAAACCGGTCAGCTTGCTGGCGTGACGGGCTTTGGCTAAAGCGTTTTCAATGAAGGTGCAATGTGGTTCTTCAGCCTCCGGCACATTAAAATCGGATTGCGGAAACACTTCGATATTAAGCGGCTGTAATAAAGCACGAATTTCGCTTAGTTTTCCGGTGTTGCCGGTGGCGATGATGAGACGTTTAATCATTTGTCGATTCTACCTGTAACACATTCCGGTTAGAATCTAGCCCATGGATATTTTATTGCTATTGAAAGCGCTCATCTTGGGCTTGGTGGAAGGCGCGACTGAATTTTTGCCCATTTCCAGCACCGGCCATCTCATCATCGTCGGCGATTTACTCAATTTTAACGATGAAAAAGGCAAAGTCTTTGAAATTGTCATTCAACTAGGCGCAATTTTGGCGGTGTGTTGGGAGTATCGCGCCAGAATCCTGGCCACTTTTACTGGTATTAGGCACGACCCCGTCGCACAAAAGCTTACCTTCAATCTCGCCGTCGCGTTTATGCCTGCCGCTATTCTGGGTTTGGCGTTTCATCATCAAATCAAGCAGTATTTGTTCTCGCCAATTACCGTGGCATGGGCTTTGATATTGGGTGGCGTGGTGATTTTGGTGGTTGAGCGCATTGCACCAGCGCCGCAAACCCATAGCGTAGACGACATGGATTGGAAACTGGCGCTTAAAGTCGGATTAGCACAAACGCTGGCGCTGTTTCCCGGAGTTTCTAGGGCGGGGGCGACCATCTTGGGCGGCGTGATGTTTAAGCTATCACGCAAAACAGCAACTGAATTCTCGTTTTTTTTGGCGATTCCCATCATGTTTGCCGCAACAGCACTAGATTTAGTCAAAAGCTATCATGACTTGCACCTCGCCGATTTACCCATGTTTGCGGTGGGTTTTGTCACTGCGTTTTTGAGTGCGCTCGTCATCGTGCGTGGCTTGTTGCGCTATGTGTCTAACCACGATTTCAAGCCATTTGCGTGGTATCGCATCGTATTTGGCAGCATAGTGTTGTGGTACTTCTGGAAATAAACTTTCATGCCCCCTGATATGTCGCACGACGATGACGCGCTAGTAACCAACCTGCGCCATTTTGCTGATTTAGCCAGCCAGCGCCCATTGAGCTTCGGTGAGGCGATGGATACGCTGGATAGCGCTGCTTATGCGCTGATTTCTATTATATTGGTGCTGCCATTTTTGCAGCCCATTCCCTTGGGGCCGATTACCATATTGGCCGGTCTAGCTTTTGTTGCGCTGGGCTGGCAAATGCTCAAAGGTCACGCCTCGCCTAAGTTGCCGCAACGCATTCGTGCGGTAGAATTGAGTGAAAACAACTGGCGCTTGTTGGTCACGGTGGGTATTAAAGTGCTGAAATGGTGCCGAGTAATTACACGGCCACGGCTTAGACACTTAGTCAGCGGACGTTTAGGACAAAAAATTGGCGGTAGTATTTTGCTGGTTTCAGGTGTGTTGATGGCGATACCGTTTGGCGTGCTGCCGCTCAATAATGTATTGCCCGGTTTGGGCGTGTTTTTTTATTGTATAGGCGAACTCAAAGAAGACGGTTTGATGGTGTTTATCGCAGCTTTTTGGCTGTTGGTGACGGTGATTTACTTTGCTGTATTTTTCTTCGCACTTTGGCACTTTGGTAACGAAGCGTTGGCGTATTTTCGTTTCTGAGAATGGATGGGGTAAATGATGAATAAAGTGCTTAAATATGGCCTGATTTCTTTAGCTGGTTTGATAGGACTTGTGCTGATTGCAATCGCCGTCATTGCCGCCACCTTCAACCCTAATGACTACAAGCCTCTCATTGTGAAAATGGTGCAGGAGAAAAAACAGCGCACCCTCAATATCGAGGGTGACATCAAGCTGGCATTTTGGCCTAAATTGGGTGCGGATTTGGGCAAGGTTTCCATCTCTGAACGCCATAGTGATAAAGATAGTGGCGACAAAGAATTCGCCTCCATGCAGAGCGCCAAGGTATTCGTCTCTGTGATGCCGCTGCTGAGAAAAGAGTTGGTGGTGGATACGGTGAAAATTGATGGCGTTAAGGCCAACATCGTGCGCTTTAAGGATGGCACGACCAATTTTGACGACCTCTTAAGCAAAGAAGAATCGGAAGAGATTAAGTTCGACATTGATGGCGTGGTGGTGAGCAATGCCGCTGTGACTTTAAGCGACGAAATGGGCGGGCGGCATTTCAACATCAGCAACGCCACCATCAAAACCGGCCATATCGCCAAAAATCAGCCCATAGACTTGGACGCGGAATTTCACATCAAAGGCGACAATCCTGTGCTGGATACCCAAGCACACATCAAAGGCACGCTGCTGGCGGATGCCGAGCATCAACAATATGGTGCCAAAGGGCTGGACTTGGCGCTGCTGGGCAACGTGGCTGCACTCAAAAAATTAGACTTGAAACTCAGTGGCGACCTTGATGCCAAGCCTCAAACGCTGGAATTCACGGTGAATGGCTTGAAGCTGGCAGCCAGCGCTGACGTACAGGGCAAGCGAGTGGCAGTGGAATTGGACGCGCCCAACTTGAGTGCACAGAAAGATGAAGTTAGCGGCAAACAGGCAAACTTGAGCATCACCCAGACGCAGGGCGAAGATACGGTCAGCGCCAAGCTCACCATTGCCAATTTGAAAGGCTCGCCCAAGGCTTTCCAAAGCTCAGGCATTACTGGCGAAATCTCCGGCAAGCAGGGTGTGCGCACTTTAGCGGGTAAATTTTCTTCGCCGTTCAGCGGCAATTTGGAAAACATGATTTTTGATTTGCCCAAGTTAGCGGGGAATGTGGATGTAAAAGACCCGTCCCTGCCGGGCGGCGCGATGAAGGCCAGTTTCAACATCAATAGCCACACCAATGTTAAAAAAGAATTGGCTAACGTGGCGCTGGATGCCAACATTGACGGCAGCAAACTCAAAGGTAACGTAGCAGTGGCGGGCTTTGCCAAGCCCAACGTTAAATTTGATTTGAACGCTGACCAGCTGGATTTGAACAAGATACTCGGCAAGCAAGACAAGCCCACCAGCAACAAACCAGCAGACCTGTCTGCGCTGAAAAACCTGTTGGCGCAAGGGTCGCTCAATGTTGGCAGCATGGCATACGACAAATACCGCATCGCCAACTTGGCACTAACTTTGAAGGCCGATGGGCAAGCTTTAAGTGTCAATCCACTGTCGGCCAAGGTTGACGATAGCCAAATTAAAGGCAGCGTAGGCATTAGTCATTTCGACAAGCCGCTGTACACCTTTGACTTGGACATAGACCGCGTGGATGCTGACCGCTACGTTGCCAAGCAAGACAGCAGCAAGCCTAAAGATGACAAGCCGCTGGATTTGTCCGCGCTGAAAACCCTGAACGCGGCGGGCAGCTTGCGTATCGGCAGCTTGAAATACGACAAGATACAAAGCTCCAATATACGCATAGACCTCAAGGCCGATAGCGAAAAGTTAAGTCTGAATCCATTTTCCGCGAAAATAGACGACAGCCAAGTGAAGGCGGTACTTGGCATCACGCAATTTCAAAACCCGCAATTTACGTTTAACGTAGATATAGACCGGCTGGATGCGGATCGCTACATCACCAAAAGCGACCAACCCGTCGCCAAAAATAGTGGTGATACGCCGCTGGATTTGAGTGCATTGAAAACCCTGCGCGCCAATGGCGAAGCCAAGGTAGGCTGGCTCAAGCTGGCCAACATCAAAACCGAAAACGTCAATGTCGGCCTCAAAGCGGAAGGTGGCCTGGTGAATCTCTCACCATTCGCCGCCAACTTGTATCGAGGCAGCATGGCAGGCACCTTGAAATTGGATGCCCGTACCACGCCCAACATCCTGCTCAAGCAAGACATGAAAGGCATCTCCGTTGGTCCTTTATTGATAGACGCGATTCAAAACGACATGCTGGACGGCAAAGGTAATCTCATACTGGACGTGACTACTCAAGGCAATACCGTCAACGCGCTGAAGAAAGCGCTCAATGGCACAACGGCGATGGTGCTTGCGGATGGCGCGATTAAAGGCATAGACATCGCCGGTACTATTCGTGAGTTCAAATCTAAAGTTAATTTCACCAAACCGCAAAGCAGCTTGGGTGCAGATCAAAAGAAGAGAACCGAGTTCTCTGAGATGACCGCTAGCTTCAACATCAAAAACGGCGTGGCGCACAACGACGACCTGAGCATGAAAGCGCCATTGTTCCGCATCATCGGCAGCGGCGATATAGACATTGGCAATAGCACCATCAACTACCTCGCCAAGCCTACCGTCGTCGCCAGCCTCAAAGGCCAAGGGGGGTCAGACTTGGATTCTCTTAGTGGCTTAACCATCCCAGTTAAAATCACAGGTACCTTCGACGCACCCAAATACGACATGGATTTCGCAGGCATGGGCGCAGCGCTGGCTAAAAGTAAGCTACTAGAAAAAGTCGGTGGCAGCAAAGGAGAAGCGGTGCAGCAATTGCTAGGCGGCGATAAAGCAGGTGCACTAGGAGGGTTGCTGAGTGGCAAAGAAAAGACACCTGCCGCTACACCCACAACGCCAACAGATACGGCAACATTGCCAGAACCAGCAAAGCCGTCAACACCAGAAGATAAAGTAAAGAAGAAACTCAACAAGTTACTGGGATTTTAAGATAGTCCTTCACGAAATGCATTTTTTTGGTTAGCATAGCGCTTGCGGATTACGCACTTCTTTTATTTCTGACTGTCCCCGATTTATTACTATTTATTAACAGAGGTTCTCCATGAGCGAGCAGATTATTCATTTAAGCGATGCATCATTTCAGCAAGACGTGCTGGAATCCACTATTCCCGTCTTGGTGGACTACTGGGCGGAGTGGTGCGGGCCTTGCAAGATGATAGCGCCGATACTGGAAGACATCGTTAAAGAGTATGACGGGCGCATTAAAATCGCCAAGTTGAATATAGACGAGAACCAAGCCACGCCGCCTAAATACGGAATTCGTGGCATTCCTACGCTGATGTTATTTAAGAACGGTAATGTAGAAGCCACCAAAGTCGGTGCATTATCCAAGTCGCAACTGACTGCTTTTATTGACAGCAATATCTAAAGCACGTACTCTCATGTTCAAATCGCTAGATATGCTGTTGTAGCAAGGGAGTTTTAGCATCAAACGCGAACTCCCTATCCGTCTAAACCCAAACATTTCCTCTTTTAGCAGCACCCCTTCCCTCCGCAGTTTCCTAAATTAAGGTCGTTATTTCCTATGCAACTCTCAGAACTCAAGCAAACTCCCGTCACTGAATTGGTCGAAATGGCGATAGCCAACGAGATCGAAGGCGCTAACCGCATGCGTAAGCAAGATCTCATTTTTGCGCTGCTTAAGAATCAAGGCAAAAAAGGCGAAAGCATTTTTGGTAACGGTACGCTGGAGGTGCTGTCTGATGGTTTTGGATTTTTGCGATCGCCGGATAGCTCCTACTTAGCGGGACCTGATGACATCTACGTTTCGCCGTCGCAAATTCGCCGTTTTAATTTGCATACCGGTGACACTATCACCGGCGAAATTCGCACACCTAAAGATGGTGAGCGCTATTTTGCTTTGGTAAAAGTAGATTCGGTCAATGGTGAAGGGCCTGACAGCACCAAGCATAAGATTTTGTTTGAAAATCTCACGCCACTGTTCCCTACTCAGCCGATGATTTTAGAGCGAGACATTAAGAGCGACGAAAACATTACTGGCCGTGTAATAGATATGATTGCGCCTATCGGTAAAGGCCAGCGCGGCTTGCTGGTCGCAAGTCCGAAATCTGGTAAGACCGTAATGCTGCAGCACATCGCTCACGCCATTACTTCTAATCATCCCGACGTTGAATTGATTGTGCTGTTGATAGACGAGCGTCCGGAAGAAGTGACGGAAATGACGCGCACCGTGCGCGGCGAGGTGGTAGCTTCTACCTTTGACGAACCCGCCACGCGCCATGTGCAAGTGGCCGAAATGGTGCTGGAAAAGGCTAAGCGTCTGGTTGAGCATAAAAAAGATGTGGTGATTCTGCTGGATTCGATTACGCGCTTAGCACGGGCTTACAACACGGTCGTCCCCGCCTCTGGCAAGGTATTGACTGGTGGTGTGGATGCCAACGCGCTACAACGCCCCAAACGCTTTTTTGGTGCGGCGCGTAACATCGAAGAAGGCGGCTCACTCACGATTATTGCAACGGCACTGGTGGATACTGGTTCGCGCATGGATGACGTGATTTATGAAGAATTCAAAGGCACCGGTAATATGGAAATCCACTTGGATCGTCGTATGGCCGAGAAGCGCTTATATCCTGCGATCAACGTTAATAAGTCTGGTACGCGTCGTGAAGAATTACTGATAGAAAAGGACATTCTGCAAAAAATCTGGGTGCTGCGTAAGCTGCTTTACCCGATGGACGATCTGGAAGCGATGGAATTTTTGCTGGATAAAATCAAGGCTACCAAGAATAACGCTGAGTTCTTCGACTCCATGCGCCGTGGCTAGAAACTATCTCATCGCTTTTGCGCTATTGTTGACCTGCTCAACGGCAATCGCTGGCGATTTCAATCTCACCGACCTCAACGGCAAACCCCACAAACTAGCCGATTACAAAGGCAAATGGGTGCTGGTCAATCTGTGGGCGACTTGGTGTCCGCCCTGTCTCGAAGAGATTCCAGATTTGATAGCATTGCAGGAAACCCACAAAAACCTTGCCGTGATTGGCGTTGCTGTAGATTATGAAAGTAAGCAAAAGGTGGTCGACTTTGCCGATGATAATTTGATGAACTATCCCATCGTACTAGGCGATGAAAAAGTCATGCAACAGCTTGGGGCGGCAGAGGTGCTACCTAGCACTTATCTCTACGATCCCCAAGGCAAGATGGTCAAGCTACATCGTGGTTTGATTACGCGCAAAATTGTTGAAAAATTGATGCAGTAGCCTATTTCTCAATATATTCAAACATCTTTACTACTTTCGCCACGCCCTCAGTGCTACGCGTGATTTCCGTAGCGTCATCCGCTTCTTTCTTGGTCACCAAGCCCATCAAATATACCACCGAAGCCTCGGTGACCACCTTGACTTGATTCGCTGGAAAGCGGTTCTCGGCCAGCATGCGTGCCTTCACCTTGGAGGTTAAGTAGGTGTCATTAGCGCGGTTGCTAATTGAGCTGGTGAAGCCTACGGTTAACTCATTGTTGACGCGACTCACGGTTTCGACCGCTTTGGTGATGGCTTCGGTCTTGGCTTTGCTGGCTTCGTCTTTGGCTTCTCCGGTCAGCAGCACATTGCGGTTGTAGCTGGTGACGTTGACATGCACTTTGTCGCCCAGCTGTTGACTGATTTGGCTTTCAGCCTTTAATTCGATGGTCTGATCATCCACAAAAGCGCCAGAAGAACGCCGATCTGCGGCCATCAAGCCACCACTAGCTGCGCCTCCAATAATGACCGGTGCGCAAGCGGTGAGATTGCTGGCGAGTATAGCTGCGGTAGCAAAACTGAGAATTAAGCGCATGTTTATTTCCTTTTCAATAGTAATCAAGCTTCAAAAGCATTTTTAATCCACTGTGGCGTACTCGCCAATCCATCCAACAGTAACACATCAAAACGGCATGGTGCGCGGCTGCTGTGCTGTTGCAAATAAGCCTCTGCGGTGCGTATTATTTTGGCTTGCTTGGTGCTGGTAATGCTGGCCGCCGCACCACCAAAATTGGTGTTTGAGCGCAGGCGCACTTCAGTAAATACAATGACATTGCCATCTTGCAATATCAAGTCAATTTCACCAAAACGGCAACGAAAGTTGGATTCCAATAAACGTAAACCATTCTGTTGTAAAAATTGCGCGGCGAGTTTTTCAGCAGCAACGCCGTCGCCTTTCATGGCGAGTCTTCTAGGGCAACACCGTCACGTCTGAACTGTGCCAAAGGTAATTCGCGGATAAGCGATGTTTCACCCACGATAATCTCGCCAGTGGCTCCCTTTAATAAACTCTTGCCCGTGGTCTGTCCTTGCAAGCGCGGCAATAAACGGTAAGCATCCAAACCCAGCGCAAACAAGCGTTGCAACTCTGCGCCTTTGAACTGTGCGGCAGCGCCACGGTAGTTGGCAAATTCAGCGCTGTCAGGCTCCAGCATCCACGGCATGTCCACAAAATGTATGGCCACCAAATCCAGATTTGACAGCCCTTTTGCCACGCCGTCATACAACTGCGAAATCCCGTAAGTAGGCGTGGCGGCATCCAGATAAGGCCGTATTATCTTGGCCTGGCTGGCGTTGGCGGCCAGAAAAATCATGTCGGCTGAATTAGCCAAACTGGTAGCTTTAAGCTCTGCCAGTTTGGCGGGTTCTGGGTTAGTAAATTTTGTCACGGTAAGTTCCAGGCTCACGCTGCCCTGCAAAGCCTTCCATTCTTCCATAAACGCCTTGGCAACGCGCTTGGCCAAAGGGGTGTCCGCCACGATCACCTGTGCGGTTTGCAGGCCGCGATCGCGCACCATCTGCGCGATTTGCCGCGCTTCATTTTCTGCGGAAAGACCAAACAAGGTGAGGTTTTGTTGTACTGAAATTTCATTTTCTGGCTGGTTAAGCATCAACGTAGGAATGCTAATGTTGCCAGCTAGCAAACTGCCAACCTCGTCGCGCGTCAGAGGCCCCACCACCCATGTCGAGCCATCAGCCACGGCCTTGGCGTAGGCGGCGCGGGTTTGTTCCGGCGTGCCGGTGGCATAAACTTGCACCTGCGGCGCGTTGGGGTTATTCACATTATCCACCGTCATCGCCGCCATAAAGCCCGCCTGCACCGCTTGCGCCGCGCCACCATAGATCGGCGAATCCAGCGGCAACAGCAACGCGATGCTGCCATTCACCGCATCGTTGGTTTTCTTTTTGGCGTTGGCCGCCCCAGCGATGCTCGCCAGCAATTCAGCGCTGGCAGGATGCTGCGGATAAGCGCTACGCCATTGCTCAATGTTGCGTTCGCGCCGTTCGGCATAGCTCGCCGCCAGCGCCAGATCCACCCAGCCTTGCACCGTGGCATCGCTACCCTCGCCGCGCATTTCCAGCAACACTTCTTTAGGTTGGGTAGAAACCAGTCGCCAAATGTTGGCTTGATTGACAGCGCTATCGCTGATTTCTCCGACTTTCACGTATTGTTCCAGTGCCCGCAAAGTGTTTTCTTGATGCTCGTAGGCGCGGCCTAAGCTTGCGTGTAGACTGGTGAGGGCTGGTGCGAGTAAGCTCTTCTCCGCCTGCAAAGGGATGAGCAAACGCAAGGCGGTATCAAAGTCTGCACTCGCCAGCGCGATTTGCCCTTGCAACAGTTTGGCATATGCGGATGCGGGTTTCAGTGACGCAAGCGCTACCTGAGCACAGGCAACATCAGCAAAATTTAAGCAAGCCGCGCCATCCTGATAACGCTGTTCAGGTGTTTTTTGCGGCTTAACAGTGGCTGGCGGTGGGGTCGGAGGTGCGTCTTTCTTCGCATCGGCGGCGTGAATAGGTGTTAGGCACACCAACAGCAATAGAAAGGCTAGAAATCGTTGAACCATAGCGGCACATTATATGTGGTTGCCACGCCGATTGGCAATTTGCAGGACATCACCCTGCGCGCGCTGGAAATCCTCAAAACCGTGGATGTCATCGCCGCCGAGGATACGCGCCACACCGCGCAACTGCTAGCCCATTTTGGCATCCAGACCAAACTTGCCGCCTTGCATGAACATAACGAGCGTGCGGCGGGTGAAAAACTCATTACCAACTTGTTAAAAGGCGGCTCTGTAGCCTTGGTGTCCGATGCTGGAACGCCTTGCATCAGCGACCCCGGCAGTTTGTTGGTGAAGTTGGCGCATGAAGCAGGCGTGAAAGTGGTGCCGATACCCGGCGCCAATGCCGCCATTACCGCTTTGTCGGCTTCCGGCTTGCTCATGACGAGATTCCTGTTCATCGGCTTTCTTCCCGCCAAAAGCTCACATCGCAAGCAAGTGCTGGAAAAAATTAGTGACGTACCCGCTACCTTGGTGTTCTACGAAGCCCCACACCGCATCTTGGAATGCGTGGCTGACCTCACAGCTATACTTGGTGAACGCCAAGTCACCTTCGCCCGCGAACTCACCAAAACCTTCGAGACGATTTATAGTTGCAGACTGGGAGATGCGCTGGCCTGGTTGCAAGCCGACCCCAACCAGCAGCGCGGGGAGTTCGTATTGCTGGTGGAAGGCGCGCCGGACAAGGACGAGCAAGCTATCAGCCCGGAAGCGCAACGCACGCTGGAGTGTTTATTGGCTGAACTTCCGCTCAAACAAGCGGTAAAATTGGCGGCAGAAATTAGCGGTGTGAAGAAAAATACCCTTTACGAACTAGCATTGACCTTAAAACCATGACATCCATTACCATCACCCGCCCCGACGACTGGCATCTCCATTTAAGAGACGGCGACATGCTGCGTGACGTACTGCCGCACACCGCCAAACAATTCGCCCGCGCCATCGTCATGCCCAACCTCAAACCGCCGGTGGTCAATGTGGAACAAGCTGCGGCGTATCGTGACCGCATCCTGCAAGCTCTGCCAGCGGGTGCTCATTTTGAACCGTTGATGACGCTCTACCTCACTGACAACACCATTCCGGCGGAAATTGAAAAGGCCAAAGCCAGTGGCTTTGTGCATGGCGTGAAGCTGTATCCGGCAGGGGCGACCACTAACTCCGACGCTGGGGTGAGCGACTTGGGCAAATGCAGCGCCACACTGGCCGAGATGGAAAAGCTGGGGCTGCCCTTACTGGTACACGCCGAAGTGACGGATAAAGAGGTGGACGTATTCGACCGCGAAGCCGTGTTCATCGAACGCCACATGATCCCGCTCACCAGAAAATTCCCCGCGCTGAAAGTGGTGTTCGAACACATCACCACCCAGAATGCTGTGGATTTTGTGCTGGGCAGCCCCGCCAATATCGCCGCCACCATCACCGCGCACCATTTATTACTCAACCGCAACGCCATGTTCAGCGGCGGAATTCGCCCGCACCACTACTGCCTGCCGGTGTTGAAGCGCGAATCGCATCGCAAAGCACTGGTCGCCGCCGCTATCTCCGGCAAACCTAAATTCTTCCTCGGTACTGACAGCGCGCCGCACTCGAAGTCAGCCAAAGAAGCCACCTGTGGCTGCGCCGGTATGTATACCGCCCACGCCGCAATTGAGTTGTATGCTGAAGCGTTTGAATTAGCGAATGCGCTGGACAAACTGGAAGCCTTCGCCAGCTTCTATGGCGCGGATTTCTATGGATTGCCAAGGAATAGCGACAAGATCACGCTGGTGAAGGAAAGCTGGACAGTGCCGGAAACGCTGAAGTTTGGTGGGGAAGAACTGATGCCGTTGAGGGCAGGAGCTAAAATTAAATGGCAGCTGAGTTAGTTTTAGATTTTTAGGTCAATTCTATTGATAATGGCGATAATCAAGATTACTCAGAAATGACTGAATATTATCGATACGTTATTATTGAAACATTCCGCGATGATGGCGGTGGGTCAAAACATTCAATTAGAGCCCACCCTTTACCAGGTCAAGGATTGTCAGAGCAATTGCGCGTTGAATGCTCTGCATCTATGAGAGAACGTTTAGGCCCCAATATTAAAATCAAGGTATGGGCATAAATAAAAGATACAGATTTATCTCCCCATCTTTACACTTCATGGCAATGGGAATATCAAGTAGTCAGTGATGAAGAAGCAAAACTTTTTATTGATAACAAGGATTGGTTGAGATTATGAAAAAAGCGTCCTTTATCCTTTGTGCAGCACTAATTATTCAAGGTTGTGCCTCTTCACCATCTGGGTCTAATTGGGCAACTGCGGACTTTAACAAATACGATAAAAATTATGCTTCTTTTCCAACAGCCCAAATCAAAATTGGGCAGCCAAAATCCGAATTAATTACCGTTTTAGGTGAAAAGTTTGATGTTGTCGAAGCCGGAGAGGGCTATGAGGTGATTTCTTATCAGAAATGGAAATCAGCAGCTGGCCCTGATTACGTTGAACAAACGCTATATGTCCGATTAGTCGACAATCGTGTAAAAAATTGGAAATTAACACACGATACTGTGGAAGTTGTTCCAATGAGTTGGTAACGAGATTATTGATGCACCTGATCGTCCAACCCATCCAACACCATCTCCGCCGCCCGTAACACCGCTCGCGCCTTGTTCTGCGTCTCCATCCATTCGCTGTCCGGCACGGAATCCGCGACGATGCCCGCCCCGGCCTGCACATAGAGCGTGCCGTCCTTGACCACGGCGGTGCGGATGGCGATGGCCAGATCCATGTCGCCGTTGAAGCCCAGATAGCCCACCGCCCCGGCGTAGATGCCGCGCTTGGTCGGTTCCAGTTCATCAATGATTTCCATCGCTCTTACCTTGGCGGCACCGGAAACGGTACCGGCGGGGAAGGTGGCCTTGAGTACATCAATCGCGTCCAGCCCCGCTTTGAGTTTGTCTTCGACGTTGGAGACAATGTGCATGACGTGGGAGCGCGGTAGGATGTGCTGAAGCATGAAGCGCATGATTCGAATATTGTGATGTCCCGCGATTGTTGCGCTTGGCTTTGCTCAGCAGCAACCTACATTTTTTGTTCTAATCCCCTCACCCCAACCCTCTCCCACAAGGGCGAGGGAGCTAGCCGCTAATGGTAATCATCTTCCCGCTGATGCCGTACCGCCAAAATAGTTACCGTTTCGCTACCTTCAATATCAAACAAAGCGACATAACCCGCCGCGCCAAAGGGAATTACCAATTCACGTAAAAATGGGTTTTCAAAAGAAGCTTTGCGGCAAGAAAACGGGAAGGTTTGTAGCAGTTCTATGCTTTGTCCAATGGCCAAGCGGGCACTTTTTGCGGCGTTGAGGTCTTGCTTAATTAAGAAGGCAAGCAAGTTTTTGATGTCTTGCCGCGCGGCGCTTGAGTAACGAACTCGGTAGCTCAATTGCCGCTCTTGGCTTGGGTTAACATTTGATCTAGTTCGCTGAGCACCTCTTCAGACGAGTAATAAATTCCGGTACGTTTCGCCTCATCACGAGAAGCGAGGCCACGGGCGATGAATTCTTGCTGAAACTGGCGACGCTGGATGTTGGTGCGTACCGATTGTTCGACAAAGCTAGAAAGTGTTTCGCCGTCTTGCAGCACGCTTTCGGCGGCCAGCCTTAGTTGGGGACTGACTCTGAGCGAGGGAATGGTGGCTGTTTTCATGAAGTCTCCTTGCGTTGCATTTGTAATGCATTATGCAAGTTTGGCTTCAAATTTTCAAGCGTCTAACGTTCAAGCATCTAGGCCATCCAGCACCATCTCCGCTGCTCTCAGCACAGCCTTCGCCTTATTCTGCGTTTCCATCCATTCGCTGTCCGGCACTGAATCCGCGACGATACCCGCCCCGGCCTGCACATAGAGCGTGCCGTCCTTGACCACAGCGGTACGGATGGCGATGGCCAGATCCATGTCGCCGTTGAAGCCCAGATAGCCCACCGCACCGGCGTAGATGCCGCGCTTGGTCGGTTCCAGTTCATCAATGATTTCCATCGCCCTTACCTTGGCGGCACCGGACACGGTACCGGCGGGGAAGGTGGCCTTGAGTACATCAATCGCGTCCAACCCCGCTTTGAGCTTGCCTTCGACGTTGGAGACGATGTGCATGACGTGGGAGCGCGGTAGGATGTGCTGAAGCATGAAGCGCATGATTCGAATATTGTGATGTCCCGCGATTGTTGCGCTTGGCTTTGCTTAGCAGCAACCTACATTTTTCTCCGCGCCTGCCACCCCAATACCAGCGAATACACCGCCGGCACTACCACCAGCGTCAACAAAGTAGAAGTAATCATCCCGCCTATCACCGCCACGGATAGAGGCCCATTGGTTTCAGTGCCTGCGCCAAAGCCCAGCGCAGCAGGCAACAGCGCCAGAATAATCGTGGCAGAGGTCATCAGCACTGGTCTTAACCGGATAGGGCAAGCTTCGCGCAGGGCATCGTCTATGGCTGTGCCTTTTTCTCGTAATTGATTGGTCAAGTCCACCAGCAAAATCGAGTTTTTGGCGACCAAACCTATCAGCAACACCAGCCCTATCATGGAAAAGATGTTGAGGGTGTGGCCGGTGAGCCATAGCGCAGCGACACCGCCGATGATGGCGAGCGGTTGCGCGAGCATGATGATGAAGGGTTGCAGAAAGGAGTTGAACTGGCTTGCCAGCACCATATAGAGCAGTATCATTGCCAGAGCAAAGGTAAAAGTCATGGTTTTTTTGGTTTTTTCGAACTCTTCTGCCTGCCCGATAAACTTGATGCTGTATCCGGGTGGCAGCAATTGCGCGGCGGTCTCGCGCACCTTGGTGACGGCATCACCCAACGGCACTAGCGGCGTAGAAGAAAAATTGGCGGCGTATTGCAGGTCATAACGGGCTATCACCACCGCACCTAACTCTTGCTTGAAACTGGCGACGCTATCCAAACGCACCATCTCGCCATTCTTGGTTCGAAGAAAAATTTTCGACATATCGGAAGGCTGGCGGAATTCGCCGTCTTTGGCTTTGATGCGAATCACATAGCGCTCGCCGTCGCCGGGCTGGTCGTTATATCTTGCCACATCTACGCCACCGGTGAGCATGCTGAGCGTGAGCGCGACATCTTGTGCGGTCAGCCCCAGACTGGCAGCGCGGGTACGGTCTAACTGCATGATGAGTTGCGGCAGGTCTAGCTGTACGTCTAAATCCATCTTGCCGAAACTGGGGTCGTTATTGATCTTCTCTTGCAATGCACGCGCGAGGCTGGCGACTTGATCTAGGTTAGGGCCGGATAAGTTGAATTGCAGCGGGTCGCCGCGTTGCCCTTGAATCAGCGGCACCGGCGCGGGGAAGGCTTTGATGCCGGGGATACGCGCCAACTCTTCGCGCAATTGCTTGATGGTTTCTTGTTGCTTGATGTTGCGCTGGTCGCGGTCTTGCATACGCACGTTGGCGAACGCTTGATTGACTTGTCCAGACTGACCGAAACCAATCGCGGTGAAATAAGTGGCAATTTCCGGATGCGTGGAGAGCACTTTTTCGACATCCAGCAATCTGCTGCTGGTGTATTCGATACTAGAACCTAAAGGCGTTTTCATGTTGATGATGAAGCGCCCTTCGTCTTCCTGCGGTACAAATTCTTTTTTCACCGCTTGAAAAAACCAAGCGCTGGAGAGCACGGTAAGTACAGTGATAAGTACTACTTTCCAGCGATGTTGCAGCGCCAATCGCAACAGGTGAGCATAGGCTTCATCCATACGCGCAAAGAATCTATCCAGCGCAAAGTACAAGCGACCGTGTTTTTCTCCTACATTGAGATAGCGCGAACACAACATCGGCGTGAGCGTGACCGAAACAAATAGCGACACCAGTACGCCAAAGGTGACCACTACCGCAAAGGATTTGAAAAACTGACCGATGATGCCGCTCAGAAAGATGACCGGCGCGAAAATGCATACCAGCGAAAACGTCGCTGCCAGCACCGCAAAAACGACTTCTTTGCTGCCGCTGAGTGCGGCACTGATCGGGTCTGGGTCAACTTTTTCGCGGTGGCGATGGATATTCTCCAAAACAACAATCGAGTCATCCACCACCACGCCGATGAGCAGCAGCAAGGCGAGCAGCGTCATGATATTGAAAGTGAATCCGGCGAAATACATCACCGCCACCGCACCCATCAGCGACACCGGAATGGCGAGCGAAATGATGAGCGTGGCGCGTAGTGAGCGCAAAAAAAACAGCACGATGAGCGCCGCCAGCAGCGTACCGAGGATCAAATGCTCTTTCAGCGCCTTGATGATTTCCTGAATATACAGCGCGTCGTTGGAGGCGACTTCCAGCGTCATGCCGGGCGGCAGTTGCGGGCGTATCTCCTCGTCCAGTCTGCGTTTGGCTTCTTCGATGATGGCGACGGTGTTGGCATTAGTCACCTTAATCAAGCCCAAACCCACCGTGGGCTTGCCATTAAACCGTGCTAACTGACGAAAATCTCCCAAACCGTCTTCAACCTCAGCCACGTCTTTGAGCCTTACCGGTGCTTTATTACGATAAGAAATAATCATCTCTTGCAAATCGGTAAGCTTATGAAACTCCATATCCAGCTTGAACAGATGCTCGCTCTTGATTCCTACCAGAAATCCGCCCGCTACTTGCAAATGTTCTCTATCAAACGCGGCTTGCATGTCTTGTGCGGTAATGGCGAAGGCGGCCATTTGCGCCGGAATCAGGTTGACGCGTATGGTGCGGTCACGGCGGCCACCTAGGCGCACTTCGCCCACGCCGTTGATGGTTTCCAGCTTCTTCTTCAACACGTTCAGCGCATATTGATTGAGCTGTTGCTGGGTGCGGTCGCCGCGCAAGGCCAGCCACATGATGGGCGAAGCGCCGGTTTCCACTTTGGCCACTACTGGCGGATCGGCATCCTCTGGCAGGCGGCGCATGACTTGATTCACCTTGGCTTGCACCTCGTTGAAAGCCACGTCTATGCGCTTATCCAGCGCAAAGGTAATGGTCACGTTAGACGCCCCCGGGCTGGAGGTGGATTGGATGTGCTCGATGCCGGGAACGCTATTGACCGAAGTCTCGATGAGGTTGGTGATGCTGGTATCTATGATTTCTGGATTGGCGCCTTTGAGCGTGGTGGTGACCGAAATGATGGGGAACTCAATGAAAGGTAATCTATCCACGCCGATGCGTTGATAGCTGATGATGCCAAACAGCACCAGCACCGCAGACAGCATCCACGCCAACACGTGGCGTTTGATGGATAACTCTGGGAGCGTCACTGCAGTTTCACCTTGGCCTTGTCGGTCAAGTAGGCCGCGCCGTCCACGGCCACCGTTTCACCCGCTTTTAAGCCTGCTGTAATTTCCACCAAGCCCTCTTGACGCAATCCCACTTTGACGATGCGTTGGCTGGCAAGACTGTTTTGTATCACGTACACCACCTCACCCGCGGGGCGCAGCACCACACTGGCTTCCGGCACCACCACCGCGTCTTTATGCTCGCCTAAGACAACAGTGCCATTAACGCTAGCGCCGCCTTGCCAGCCCGTTTGGTTGATTACATCCACAATCACGTCAGCGGAGCGGCTCTCGCCAATCAGCGGTTTGATTTCTTTAATCACGCTGTTGAATACCTTGTCTGGCAGGGTGGGCGTAGTCAGGCGCACGGCTTGCCCAGAATGCAACTTAGCGGCGACGCCTTCGGGAAAAGGCAGATGTGCGCGTAGTTTTTGTGTGCCGATAAGCTCAAACAGCGCATCGCCTTGTTTGACGAAATCGCCAGGCGACACCAGTTGTTTTTCCACGCGCCCATCTATCGGCGAAAACACGCGGGTTTTACTGCTGTTATGCGCCACCGTGGCCATATGCGCTCTTGCGCCTTCCAGTTGCTCAAGCAAGGCATTTTGTTCCGTGGTGGTAGTGTCAAGTGCATTCTGCGAAATGAAGTTTTTTTGTACCAGCTTCTGGTTGCGCTCCACCATGCGGCCTTGATTCGCCAAAAGCGCCTCGATGCGCCCGATTTCGGCCTGCGCTTCGCGCTTTTGCAGCTCGTAATCGGTGGCATCCAGCACCGCGATCAACTGCCCCCTCTTTACCGTCTGTCCCGCGTGCGCCAACACTTGCAGCACTTTGCCGGAAACCTCCGCCCCCATGCCGGGATTGACCAGGCTTTCCATAGAACCCACAGTTTCCTCCGTGATTTCCAACGTTTTGCTGGCAGATTGGGTGACGGTGACCAGCGCTACGGGATGCGCCACTGGCGCTACAGTTTCTTGTTTTTTGCTGCACGCAGTGAATAACAGCACAGCCAGTATGGCTGGTAACAAGCCAATGGGGCGCTTGATTAAGATACTCATGATGGTAATTTGTCCCATTCAAAAAATTCTCCCGGATCGGTTTTTCGTCCAGGAGCAATATCGCTGTGTCCCGCGATGGAGGTAATCGGATAGGCGCATTTTAGCGCGGTTACCAGTTGCCGCAGTGTGACATATTGTGCGGCTGCAAAGGGTTCAAAATCTGAGCCTTCCAGCTCTATGCCTATGGAAAAATCGTTGCAGTTGTCGCGCCCTTGCCAGCTTGAGACTCCGGCATGCCAAGCGCGTTCAGTGCAGGGGACGAATTGCAGCAGTTCACCATCGCGACGGATGAAAAAGTGCGACGACACTGTGCGCTGGTAAATCTCGCGGTAGTAAGGATGTTCATCAGGATTCAGGCCATTGGTAAACAGCTGTATCACGCCATCGCCCCCGTATTCACTGGGCGGCAGACTGATGTTGTGAATCACAATCAGGCTAATCTGCACACCATCAGGCCGTGCATTTTGGTTGGGCGAGTGGATAAATCGTGCGGTTTCAACCAGGCCTTGTGGCGAAATTTTGAGATTAGACTTTTCTAAACTAGACATGGCGAATCAAGCTAGAATTGAGTCGTTGTTGAATTAACACTCCACCGTCATTCCCGCGTAGGCGGGAATCCAGCCAAACGTCCATGCAATAAAGTGAGGCCATGCCCTCCACGTAGGCTGAACTGGATTCCCGCCTACGCGGGAATGACGTGTCACTTTTAATACGCACTCTTCGAGGGGATATCATGGTTTTCGTCACGCTGGTCGTCATGTTGGTAGTGATTCTAATTGCTGCCGAAGTTTTCACCAATGCATTAGAACATCTGGGCGAAAAGCTCAAAATTTCGGAAGGCGTGACCGGCTCGATTTTTGCCGCCGTCGGCACGGCGCTGCCAGAAACCTTGGTGCCGATTCTCGCCTTGACCGCAGGCACCGCCAACGTGCATGTGAACGAAGAAATCGGCGTGGGAGCGATACTGGGCGCGCCCTTGATGCTTTCCACCCTATCCATCTCCCTATTGGCGTTTGCGGTACTGAAAAAACGTGGTGTTGGTGGACATTTCAATCCCGAAAAAACCGGATTCACACGAGATTTGAATTTCTTTATCGTGGCTTTTGGTTTCGCTACCGTGGCACTGTTTATTCCCCACACTTTGCCTGCCATACGTTTTGCGCTGGCGGCGGCTTTGGTGTTGATCTATTTCATCTACATCATGATGACTTTGCGTGCTTCCAAAAGTCTGGTCGCAGAAGGCCACGGCACGGAAGCCGAAGAACCTATGTTTTTATGTCGCATCGGCTTGCCCAATAACCTCATCGTCATCGTGCTGCAAATCGTACTGGGGCTGGGCTTGTTGGTCGCGGGTGCAAAAGGTTTTATCAACGGCGTAGAAGAAGCCGCTCAAATCATCGGCATCTCGGCGCTGCTGCTGTCGTTGCTCATTATTCCTATTGCTACCGAGCTGCCGGAAAAAGTGAACAGCATTTTGTGGATACGCAAACACAAAGATACGCTGGCCTTCGGCAACATCACGGGAGCTATGGTGTTTCAAGGCACTTTGCTGCCAGCGATAGGCATCATGCTTACCCCGTGGGAGCCGCGCCACGAGGTGCTAGCCGGGGTGATTATTACGCTCTTGGGAGCAATCTGGCTACGTTTCGCCATTAGCCGCGGCCAGCTTAAGGTGTGGCATGTGTGGATAAATGGCGCGATGTATGTGACTTATTTGGTGATTGCGCTGGCTTAAGCGACCCAAATCAGCGCGACCAAACCCGCAATCAATGCAATTTTGGTAAGCTTGTACGCGGTGCGGTTCCAGCGTTTATAGCGGCGGCGGTATTGGCCGATGACCCACACGTAGTGAAACAAGCGGTTGAACAGGCCGGTTTGGTCGCCTTCCTGATTGGGTGAGCTGGCGGCGGTGATCAGCGTGCTGCCTAGAAAGTGGTTCACCGCTTGCGCCCAGTTGAAGCGCATCGGCCTCTCAATGTCGCAGAATAAAATGATGCGGTCTATGTCCGTGGTGTTGCGGGCTTCGTGGATGTAGGTCTCGTCAAACATCACGCATTCGCCGTCGCGCCAACTGTAGTCTTGCCCATCCACCTTGATGTAACAGCCGTCGTTGTTGGGCGTTACCAACCCTAAGTGATAGCGAATAGAACCGGCGTAGGGGTCGCGGTGCGGGTTGAGTACACCATCGGGTGGCAACTCGGCGAACATCGCGGCTTTGATGGTGGGAATACCCCGCAGCAAAGCCACGGTGTTGGGGCAGAGAATGGCCGCTGAGGGGTGATTGGCGTCGTACCATTTCAAATAAAAGCGCTTCCAGCCGGTCTTGAAGAAGGAATTAAAACTGGCATCGTTGTTATTTTGTGCGGCCTGAATGCGCTGTTGTTCGCGCAAATTGATTGCCTCGTCACGGATGATTTTCCAGTTTGCTGCCAGTGGCGCCAATTCAGGAAACTGGCTGACAGCCACATAGGGGTTGGCTTTGACCTTGGAAAATGCGTACATGAACACGTTGATGGGTGCCATGAAGGCGGACAGGTCGAAGAGCTGTTTCATCAGCTTGTGACGCACTTGGCCACGAAAATGCACGTAGCTGACCGAGCCTAAAAGTAAGGCGATAAAAAACCATTTCATGAAATTATTTGCGCTCCAAAAAGTGCACTTCTGAGCAATAGAACTGTGCTTGGCTGGAAATAGCCTCGGCCTTGGGAATATGCACGCCACACACCGCGCAAGCCACCATGTCGTCGGTTTTCTCGGTTGGAGGAGCGCTTGGTCTCTGCTGGCGCTTGAGCAGCGTGATAACTAACCAAGCGATCACCGCGAATATCAAAAATTTAGTCATGCCAACATTGTACCCAAAAATTGCCACCTGCTATGATGCTGGCCTATGGCAACCCCTGAAGAACTCTCAGACTTTCTGGCGCAGACCGAACGGCGTGCTTTCAAGCACGCCACCTATGCCGTGCGTGACGATCACGCGGCGCTGGACATCGTGCAGGATGCCATGATGCGACTGGCGGAGAAGTATGGCCAGAAGCCTGCAAACGAGCTGCCCATGCTGTTTCAACGTATTTTGCAAAACGCGATTCTGGATTTTTTCCGCCGCCGCAAGGTACGCAATATGTGGATGACACCGCTCTCGGCATTTTCCAACGAAGAGGACGATAATGATCCACTGGAAACACTTGCGGGAGACGATGACGGGGCGAATGAACCTACGCAGCAGATAGACCGCAAACAGACCATGAAGTTGATAGAGAAAGCACTCACCAAGCTGCCCTCACGTCAACGCGAGGCCTTTGTGCTGCGTTATTGGCAGGAGTTGGACGTGGCAGAAACCGCGAGCATCATGGGGTGTTCTGAGGGGAGCGTTAAGACCCATTGTTCACGCGCGGTTCATGCGCTTAGCACAAGCCTGCGAGCCAAAGGAGTATCACTATGACAAATCAAACACTCAATCAAGAAGAAAACATCGCACGCAAAATCGTAGCATTGCTGGATGAAAGTGCACAGGACTTGGATGCGGCTACTTTGTCACGCCTTGCTACAAGCCGCAAACAAGCCGTGGCGGCGCTGGGGCAGCCGCAGAGTGTGCTTCAGCCCGCATTCGCAGGGTGGCATCAATTGCAACAGCTTTCTGAGCATGGTCAACGTTTTTGGTTGCTGGTTATTATGCTGCTGGCGGCACTGGCGGCCATGTTTGGATCGCACTGGAGCACTCAGCGCAACATTGACACCGACAGCCAACTGCTGGCTGCCGAATTACCCCCAGAAGCCTATGCCGATAAGGAATTTGTGACATGGTTAGAAGCTACCTCGCGGCAATAATTTTAGTATTGGCGAGCTTTACAGCCTACGCCGATGGCACGCCCAAGTGGGCGCAGTTGAGCGATGCTGAGCATCAGGTGTTAGCGCCCTTAGCCGGCGAGTGGGACACATTGCGGCCTTGGCAAAGCGAAAAGATGCTGCAAATCGCGCACGATTATCCCAAAATGACAGTGGATCAAAAGCAACGCGTGCAACAACGACTTTCCGACTGGAGTCGCCAAACGCCCTATGAACGCGAAAATGCACGTAAGCAATATCAAAAATTTTCATCTATGCCGCCAGAAAAGCAGCAGGCATTACGCCAATTATGGATGGAATACAACAAGCTACCGGAAGCTGAACGCCAGAGGCTGCGGGCGGAACCAGCGCCTGAAGACGATTTAGGTAATTGA
The DNA here is from genome assembly GCA_046155285.1 of Methylophilaceae bacterium. Lineage (GTDB taxonomy): Bacteria > Pseudomonadota > Gammaproteobacteria > Burkholderiales > Methylophilaceae > CAILHX01. The sequence goes on from JBJXEA010000017.1 coordinate 114,724, forward strand.
TGCCGGTCGGTGTTTTTCGCAGACTGGCTTCTGCGGGTTATGACGGACTGTTACTGTTAGCGGTGTTGTTCGCCGCCAGTTTTGTTTTTCTAGCACTATTCGGCGATGCCACCCATGCCCCGCTTCGGCACATTTATCAAGCCTATCTCTATCTCGTCTGCGCGACTTATTTTGTAGGTTTCTGGCGACGTGGCGGGCAAACTCTCGCCATGCGTACCTGGCACATCAAGCTGGTGTCGGCTTCTGGTAAGCGTTTAGGGTTTAGGCAAACGCTACTGAGATTCGTATTGGCGCCATTGGGCTTGCTGTTTTTTTGCTGGGTTTGGCTGGATAAAGAACGCTGTTTTCTGCATGACCGACTGGCTAACACACGGCTAGTAATGACCTAGCGATGCTCCATCCACGCCAACATGGCGATACCACCCGCCAAAAATGAGAAAGTGGGGATGGTGGCACTAGCGAACGGTGGCCAGTCGTTGAGGAGACCGATGTGGACGAAGATCTTGTTGACGATTTGGTAGCTGATACCAATCATAATCCCCGCGAAAATCTTCACGCTGATGCCGCCTGAGCGTTGCTGCAAAAAGCCTATGGGCAAGGCCAGCACGACCATCACCAGACAGGCTGTGGGGTAGACGACTTTTGACCAGAGCGCGATGCGTTGGCGCGTGGTTTTTTGATGATTTTCACTCAAATGGCGGATGTAGGAATAGAGATTCCACGCCGCCATTTTCTCAGGTACCACCAGCAGTATATTCAGCAAATCAGGTTGTATCACCGATTGCCAGTAGGCTTGCTTGAAGTGCTGAGTCTGGATTTTGTCTTCTGTGAACTGCGTTTGCGTGATGTCCTGCAAATTCCAGCGATTCTTTTCAAAATAGCCACTTTCCGCATTATTCACCACGCGCAGCTTGAAATCTGGGTCAAATTCATAGATGTGAATGTTCTTCAAGCTAGTATCAGGATTCACTTCTTCAATGTTGACGAAACTAGCACCATCTTTCACCCACAGGCCGGAGCGAAACTCCTGCGCCACCACCTCATCGGTAGCTTTGAGGCGCATTTTCTGAGCGTATCTTTCGCTGATGGGCGTGACCAGTTCGCCGATGACGAAGGTGAGTATGGCAAACACCAAGCCTATCCGCATGAGCGCCCAGCCGATATTGGACATAGACAAGCCGCTGGTGCGCATTACCACCAGCTCCGAGTTGTGAGTAAGCTGTGCTAGCGCATAGAGCGCCCCCAGCAGCACCGCCACTGGTGCAATTTCATATACATGGCCAGGGGCTGATAGCAGCACGAACAGCAATACCGTGCCTAAGTTGTATGTGCCGCGCCCAAGATTATCCAGTTCTTGAATCAGGTCAAAAAATGAGAACATGGCGAGCAGAGCCGCCGCCACCAGCAGCGTGCCGGAGAGAATTTCCTGTGCCAGATAGCGTTTGAGCGTGTTCATCGCACCAGCCACTTAGTCAAGGTTCTGGGCAACAGCGGCAGCAAGTAAATGCGCCGATAAAACAGATACAAAAATAGTAGCATGACCGTGATATGCGCTGGCCACAGGCCGATGATGAAAGATAGCTTGTCGCGTGCCACCCAGGATTGCAAAATGGATAGCATATTGTTGTAAATCAAATATACCAATATCGCCATGATGAGATTAGCCGAGCGTCCGGCGCGTGGATCAACGAAAGAGAGCGGGATGGCCAGCAACACCAGCAACAACGCCGAAATGGGCAGCGATAAACGCCATTGCAGCTCGGCCATATTATCTTGATTACTATTTTTCAATAGCTGCAAACTGCCAATGGCTTTGGGCGATGGCGCTTCATGCTTGGCCTCGGTGGGTTCGGTGCGCAGTGTGTAGGTGTCAAAATGCATCACGCCAAACTCCGGCGTATTGGGTTTGCCTTCGTAGCGCCGCCCATTTTGCAGGGTCAAAAACGTGTCGCCTTTGGCATCGGTGCTTTGTGCGCCTTGTTGTGCCACGATAATACCCAGTTTTTGATGCTGTGTGGATTGCGCGAATATGTTATGAACCGTGCTGTCGCGGGTAGAAAAACGCTCAACAAAAAATACACGATCAGCGTGTTGCGATTCCTTAAACACGCCTGGGGCGATGGCGCTTAGCTCATCACGGCTATCCATTTGTTCACGGAAATCAATGCCTTTTTGTGTCGCCCAAGGCGATACAAACATGCTCAAAATGGCAATCACCACGATGATAGGCACAGCAAAAGTCAGCACTGGCCGCACCAGTGTGGTCATGCCTTGGCCGGAGGTGAACCACACTACCATCTCGCTGTCTCTATGCCAGCGTGCCAGCGTCATCAATACCGCGATAAATACGGTCAGCGTGAGCAGCAGCGGCAGAAACTTTAACAAACTAAAGCCCAGCAACGCACCAATCGCATCAGACGCCACCGCGCCTCTGGCCGCAAAGCCCAGATAGTAGGTGACGCGCTGCGCGACCATGATGCCCATCAACACCAGAAAGCTGGAGAGCGCCGTAGCGTAGAGCTCATGCATCAGAGATTTTTTGAAGATCATGGGGTTTTATTGAAAAACACTGATGAAACAGGTGATAATTAGGAAAATCTCAACTCGTTAGACTTAAGGAAAACTTCATGGAATTTAGCATAAAAAACGGTAATCCGGAAAAACAGCGTAATGCTTGTGTGGTGGTGGGCGTATTTGATCATCGCAAATTGTCAGCCGCGGCAATTGCCATAGACAAAGCTTCCGATGGCTATTTAGCAAGTTTGCTGCGGCGTGGCGATATGGATGGCAAGCTGGGTTCTAGCTTGCTGATTCATAATGTGCCGGGTAGCTTAAGCGACCGTGTGTTGCTAGTGGGTTGCGGCAAAGAGCGCGAATTCCGTGAACGTGAATATCGTCAAGTAGTGCGTGCTTCGGTGAAAGCGCTGGACGGCACGGGCGCTGCGGATGTGGCGAGTTTTATTGCCGAGTTGCCAGTCAAGCGCCGCGATTTGGATTGGCGCGTGGCGCAGCTGGTGGAAATTACTGCCGAAGAAATTTACCGTTTTTCTCACCCCAACTGCAAAAAAGCAGGTGATGCGCCAAATTTGAATAAATTGATTGTCAACGTGCCGCAGCGCAATGACCTAGCTCACGCCGAAATCGCGTTGAGACGGGCTCTGGCAGTGGCTGATGGCGTGCAGCTTGCACGTGATTTGGGTAACTTGCCAGGCAACATTTGCACCCCTAGCTACCTCGCCGAGCAAGCGCAGCAACTCGCCAACACCTACGCCATCAAAATCGAAGTGTTGGAACGCGCCGACATGGAAGTGCTGGGTATGGGCTCACTGCTCTCGGTGACCCGTGGTAGCCGTCAGCCGCCTAAGTTCATCGTGATGCAATACAAAAAGGGCAAATCTAATCAAAAACCTGTGGTATTGATAGGCAAAGGCATTACCTTTGACGCGGGAGGTATTTCTATCAAGCCTTCCGCCGAGATGGACGAGATGAAGTTTGACATGTGTGGCGCGGCCAGCGTGCTGGGCACCATGAAGGCCGTGGCGCAATTGGAGTTGCCGATTAACCTAGTGGTCATCGTACCCACTTGCGAAAATCTGCCGGACGGCGATGCCAGCAAGCCCGGCGACGTGGTGACGAGCATGTCCGGCCAGACCATCGAAGTGCTGAATACCGACGCCGAAGGTCGCTTGATTCTGTGCGATGCCATGACCTATGCCGAGCGTTTTGAGCCGGAACTGGTGGTGGACATTGCCACGCTCACCGGCGCTTGTGTGATTGCACTAGGCCATCATGCCAGTGGCTTGTTCAGCAACGACGATGGCCTTGCCCGCGAGTTATTAGCAGCGGGCGAAGCCGCTTGGGATCGCGCTTGGCACATGCCGATGTGGGAAGACTACCAAGAGCAATTGAAGAGCAATTTCGCCGACATGGCCAATATCGGTGGGCGTGCTGGTGGCAGTATTACTGCCGCATGTTTCCTCTCCCGCTACGCCAAAAAGTTTGACTGGGCGCATCTGGATATTGCCGGTACGGCGTGGAAATCTGGCAAGGAAAAAGGCTCAACTGGGCGTCCGGTGCCGCTGCTGACGCAGTTCTTAATTTCTCGCGTATGACCCAAGTAGATTTTTATTTTAATGCGACGGATAAATATCGTTTGGCGGCGAGTTTGAGCAGCAAGGCACTGGCGCAAGCGGCGCGACTGTTCGTGCTCACCCCAGACGATAAAACCACGCAGCACATGGAAAGTGTGTTGTGGAGCTTTCATCAGACCAGCTTCATTCCGCATTGCCGCAGCCAGAATGTTTTAGCTCACGAAACACCCGTGATTGTGGATCATGAAACCGAGCCGCTCATTCATGACGATGTGTTGCTCAATCTATGCCACACGCACCCGCCATTTTTCAGTCGCTTTCGGCGTTTAATCGAGATTGTAGGCAATGACGAAGCCGACAAAGTGGCGGCGCGTGAGCGCTTCAAATTCTATCGGGATCGCGGCTACGAGATTAGTCGTCACGACGTGGCGGGGAAGGCATAATGGCGATAGATTCAGACGTTAGTTTGGACGAGGTACTGGGTCGGTTGGATGCCTTGCTCAATAAGGACAAAACCCAGTCTGAACCAGAAGCCAGCATTCCTCTGTTGACCGAGGTTTACACTCCAGAAATATCAGAAACTCAGCCTAATAAGGTGCTGGAAGAGGTGTTGCCGTTGCTGGTGAACGAGTTGGAAGAATTGATAAAACAGGCAATTGTCGAACTCAGACCCAAGACCGAAGCGCTGCTGCGCCAACACCTAGAACAAGTGTTGGCGGGGAACAAGTCGTCTAGCTAGTGGCACGCGCTATCGCCAGCGCGGCATCGTAGTTGGGTTCTTTGGTGATTTCTGAGACCAACTCCGCGTAACGTATCATGTCGTGCTCATCCACCACCAGCACCGCGCGCGCGCACAAACCAGACAGCGGCACATCGGTAATCATCACGCCATAATCCTTGGCAAAATCACGGCCGCGCATGGTGGAAAGCGCAAACACATTTTCTAGATTTTCCACGGTGCAAAAACGACTTTGGGCGAAGGGCAAGTCTGCCGAAACCACCAGCACGACGACGTTGGTGAGCCGTCCGGCGGCCTCGTTGAAACGCCGCGTTGAGGCAGCACACACTGGCGTATCCAAGCTGGGTACGATATTGATGATTTTACGCATGCCAGAAAACCGGCTCATAGAAACGTCGTTCAGTTCGTTATCCACCAACATAAAGCTGGGAGCGGTATCGCCCACTTTGGGGAAGGTGCCGCCAACGTTGATGGGTTCGCCGTTAAATGTCACTGTAGCCACTCTTTACTCTCCTCAAAATGCGCTAAAACAAACTTGCACGAAGTATGCCCCCATGCGGCAAGGCTTGCAACTGTTCACGCTAGTCTACAAATTTCTGTTATGAATTCGCAACCATCGGCACTAAAAATTGCTAGCACTTGGCCTGCATGAAGCGCAGCGTAATGCGGGGTTGGTGGCTGGGGAAATCCCCGTATTACGCCTTCGGCTTCTTACGGGCTACGCTGGCTTATCTGGGACAGCAGTGGGTCAGACTCCATTGATTCATCATTTTCACAAACTTTCATGGTAAGCATCATCATCCATCAGCGCTGAAAACTCAAAAGCATCATCCGCTTTCAAGCGAAAAATCCAAGTCTCCTCAGCCGCCTCATTCAGTTGATCTGGTGTGTCGTTCAATGTACCGTTAATCTCCACAACCTCACCGCTCAAAGGCGCGTGCAGGTCAGATGCAGTTTTTACCGATTCCACAAAGCCGCACACTTCACCGGCTTGCAGCTTGGCTCCGATAGCAGGTGCTTGCACAAAAACGATGTCACCCAGCATATTTTGAGCGTGATCGCTGATGCCTACGAGGTAGATGTCGTCAGCATCAGGGCGTGTCCACAAGTGATATTCGCTATATCGAATGTTGGTATTCATCTCATCTCGAACTTTAGTAAAATAATATAGGTAATTGATTAATGACAAACTCTAGTTTTTTGTATTATGATGCCATTTACTAGTTTGCGAGGCTTTACCGATGCGGCGTTTCACCACACTACTATGCTGTTTTTTGTTGCTTGCATTTGCTTCGCCGCCAGAGGTTGCCGCGCAATCTTCTGATCGCTCCACACTCAAGTCCATCAACAAAAAAATCAAAAAAAAGGTGAGTCACAAAACTAGGTCAAAGCGTGCTTACAAAACCAAGTCTAGCAACCCGCACCGCATTATACGCACGATTCGTTCCAACAAAGCCTTTCACGCACAAGCGCAGCAGCCTGATGCAGATAACGCTGTACTCTCGACACCCGCATCGGGCAGTTTGCAGCTGGCTTCCTCCAAAGCTTTAATCGTGAATCAAGAAACCGGAGAAACGCTGTACGCCAAAGGCACCGACATCCCCACGCCTATCGCCTCCATCACTAAGCTGATGACGGCGATGGTAATGCTGGATATGCACTTGCCCATGGAAGAAATGCTGTCAGTGAGCGATGCTGACTTAGATACGCTGAAAAATACCACTTCGCGTTTGCGTGTAGGGACGGAGCTTTCGCGTGCCGAAATGCTGAAATTGGCACTAATGTCGTCTGAGAACCGCGCCGCCTCTGTGTTGGCGCGCACTACGCCAGCGGGCATGTCGGCGTTTATCACCGCTATGAACCGCAAGGCCGCCGAGCTGGGCATGAAGAATTCACACTTCGCCGACCCCACTGGCTTGAATAGCGGAAATGTTTCCACCGCCGAAGATTTAGTGAAAATGGTGAAAGCCGCCTATCAATATCCTGATATTCGCACCGTAACCACTACGCAGTCATATGACGTGCCAATACACGGCATGCGGCACATGGTGGAATTTCGCAATACCAATGTGCTGGTGCGTAACGGTACTTGGGATATTGGGCTGTCCAAAACCGGTTACATCAGCGAAGCTGGTCGTTGCTTGGTGATGCAGGCGCAGATCGCCGCACAGCCTTTGATTATTGTATTGCTGGATTCCTACGGTAAGAACACCAGAATTGGCGATGCGCAGCGCATCAAAAAATGGATGCAGAGTAGTGGTGAAGCGGCTAAACGTCACTTAAGTTGATGCTTGCCTAAGTTGATTCTTATTGAAGAGGCCGCTTCTAAGCGGCCTTTTTCTTGGGCGTAACTTTTTTGGCGGTAACTTTTTTAGCCGGAGCTTTCTTGGGTGCGGCTTTCTTTGCCGCCGGTTTTTTTCCTTTAGCTTTAGGACTGTCACCTTTTTCTATCTTCGCCGCAATCAACTCCAGCCCGCGTTCCAAGTTGATGTTGTCCACGGTTTCACCTTTGGGCAGCGTGGCACGGATTTTTGCGTGCTGCACATAAGCACCAAAACGCCCGTCGTAAATCGCCACGTCTTCGCCGTCTTGCGGGTGTTTGCCTAGCACTTTCAATGCAGTTTGGGTCTTGCCTTGCGCCAGCAACTCGACCGCACGCGCCAGTTCAATATCAAATACATTATCTGAGCGCGGAATGGATTTGAACGCGCTGTTGTGGTTGAGGTAAGGGCCGAAACGGCCTATGCCTGCGGTGATTTTTTTGCCGGTTTCGGGATGCATCCCGACTTCGCGCGGCAGCGCCAGCAGCTTCAGCGCAACTTCCAAACTCACGTCCGCCAGCGCCGTGCCTTGCGGAATGCTCATGCGCTTAGGTTTTTCTTTCCCCACCAACTCACCCAGTTGCACATAAGGGCCGTAAGGGCCGACTAATAACTGAATATTAAAGCCGGAAGCCGGATCCGTGCCCAGCAACACCGGCTCTGCACGGCCACCTTCGCCTTCCACGTTGCGGACATAGTCGCATTCGGGATAGCCAGTGCAGCCAATAAAGTTACCACGCTTGCCTAGGCGTTTAGAGAGCGGCTTGGCGCATTTTGGGCAGACTTCTTCTAGAATTTCTGTTCCAGGCCGGTCCACTTCTTTTTTGGAAATGAGTTGTTGATTGAATCCCTGCCAAAAATTATCCAGCACCGGAATCCAGTCGCGCCCACCTTCGGCAATGTCGTCCAACTCGTTTTCCAGATTGGCGGTGAAATCATAATCCACGTATTTGGTGAAGTGTTCAGTGAGAAACTTGATGACCACGCGCCCCACGTCAGTTGGTGTAAAACGCTTCTGGTCTAGCAGCGCATATTCACGCTCTTGTAACGTGGAGATGATGCTGGCGTAGGTGGAAGGCCGGCCTATGCCGTACTCCTCCAGCGTTTTGACCAGGCTGGCTTCAGTGTAACGTGGTGGTGGCTCGGTAAAGTGTTGGTCGCCGAAGATTTTTTCGATGTCCAAAATCTCGCCGACTTCCAGCGCTGGAAGCTTGGATTCATCTTCTTCCTCGGTATCGTCAGCGCCCTCGGTATAGACCGCGATGAAGCCGGGAAACACCAAGGTTTGCCCCGTGGCGCGGAACAGATTAGCCTCACCACCCACACTTAAATCTATGCTCACTGCGTCGAATCGCGCCGGTGCCATTTGGCAAGCCAGTGCGCGTTTCCAGATCATGTCATAGAGCTTAAATTGTTCTGGATTAAGAAAAGTCCGCAAGCTCTGCGGTGTGCGCGAAATATCCGTCGGACGTATCGCCTCGTGCGCTTCTTGTGCGCTTTTGGACTTAGTCTTGTACATGATCGGCGACTTAGGCAGATATTCCGCCTCAAAATTGCCCTTGATGTAGCTGCGAATCTGCATCACCGCCTCTGCCGCCATGCTGAAGGAATCGGTACGCATATAGGTAATCAAGCCCATCGTGCCGCTGCCAACATCTATGCCTTCATAAAGCTGCTGGGCGATACGCATGGCGCGGCTGGTAGTAAAACCCAGTTTACGCACCGCTTCTTGTTGCAGGGTGGAGGTGGTGAAGGGCGCGGCGGGGCTGCGATTGCGTTGTTTTTTCTCGACCCTGGTGACGTATGCCTTGCCAGCGCTACCGGCCAGCAGTTTACCCACCACTTCTTGTTCTTGAGCGGCAGTACCAATGTCGAATTGCTCTAGCTTTTTACCTTGATATTGCACCAGCTTGGCATCTATCAATTGCTTTTGCTTGCGGCTGTTGAGATGTATCGTCCAGTATTCGCGGCTGATGAAGGCCTCGATTTCCAACTCGCGCTCCACAATCAGCCGCAGTGCTGGACTTTGCACCCGTCCGGCGGAAAGCCCACGGCGTATTTTTTTCCACAACAAGGGCGACAAATTAAAACCAACCAGATAATCCAGCGCTCGCCGTGCTTGCTGTGCGTTGACCAGCGGCATGGCGATGTCACGCGGATTATCCACCGCGTGCTGCACCGCCGTTTTGGTGATTTCATTAAATACAACACGCTTTAGCGTCTTGCCCTTAAGCAGTTTTTTGGCTTGCAAAATCTCGGCGATGTGCCACGCGATAGCCTCCCCTTCACGATCCGGGTCAGTCGCCAGCAGAATGTCATCGGCTAGTTTTACTGCTTTTGAAATAGCATCCACATGCTTGGCGTTGCGGTCTATCACCTCGTACTGCATGGTGTAGCCGTTCTCGGTATCCACCGCGCCGTTCTTCGGAATCAAGTCGCGCACATGGCCGTAGGAAGCCAGCACCGTGAAGTCGTTGCCCAAGTATTTGTGCAAGGTTTTGGCCTTGGAGGGCGATTCAACGATGAGCAGTTTGGACATGGAGAGTGGCGAGTTAAAGTTAAGGTGCGGCAGATAATAAGAGTAAATGGGGGAATAGGGCAAGAACTGTCAACAATTAGGGACTTTTAAGAAGTCCGAAATATGTCAGGCTAGCACATTAAGCAAACCCTCCAGCCGATTCCCCGCCGCTTGATGATGCAATATGGTGCGCACCTTTTCCACAATCACGCTGCCGCCTTCTATTGGCGGCAACCCACCTTGATAAATGTTGGAAATTACGGTGTATTCGTAAGTATCGTTAGGCAGTCGATAGGCAAGGTAGGCCGACATGCTACGCGAGGCCAATGCATCGCCGCCGGGACGTTCGCCGATCAGCGTAATGACAACGCTTGGCTGTAGTGCATCGCCTACGGATTCGCTGAGTTTCACACGTCCATAGGGCGCTAAAATCGGCTGGCCTACGCTGATGTTGTGGCCTGCGAGGCCGTCCAGCAGCACGGGTAGCAGGTCGGGAATGTTGTGGTGTATAGCTTCTGCGCTTAAGCCGTCGGAAATGAGGATTTGCACGGTGAATGGCTCTGGGCTTAGTCCACGCAGCGCGACTTCGGCTAGACGACTGCCGAGTTCTGGGTCGCTTAGATGCTCGTTTCTGCTCATGGCGGCGGTGTGCAATTCACGCAAAGCAATGCCGCCTATTTCTGCCGGGCGTAAGTCGGCATAAATCGCCTCGCGCCCAATCGCTTGGTTGGATTTCATGGTGCGCGAAACTCGATTCGACGGCCTCGGCCCAGCGTTGTCAAAGCCATAAATCGCGGGGACGGATTCTTGCAGGCGCTGAAATTCGCTATCCGAATTACAAAAAATTCTGGGGTTGCCCCAGTTTTTGCCGCGCTGCACTTGTCCATGTTCATCCTGCTCAAAAATGCCGCGTGAGATTGCCCAAGCGAGGAATTCCGGCGCGGGTTTCAAGTCGTAGATTTCTCGTAGCGTTTGGTCGTCATGCCCGCTGGTATCAAAATACGCCAGCATTCTATCCGTACCCAAATACACGTCCATAAAGAAGTTAGCGCCCGCCGCGGTGAGGAGCTCAGTCGCCATTTGCTGGCCTTCCAGCGTGACTTGCGAATGTAGCGTGTAGCAAGGCGCCATGCCCATCGGCAGCCCCATCATCTTGCCCATGAAGTGATCTTGCAGGCAGGAATAAATCATTTCATGGTTGTCGAGATGCGTTTCCGGCCCGATAAAGCCGGTGACGTTGTTGACCATAAACGGCGAATAGCGCCGCGCCAGGCCGTAGCAGAGCGCCTCGGTGGTCGCCATGTCTATGCCTTCATGTTTGCCATAGGTGAGTTCGCTGCCTTGGCCGGTTTCAAAATACATAAAATTTTCAGCTTCAGCACCCAACGCGCCTTGCGCTTGCATGGTGAGAAAAGCGTGGTCTAGCAGCTCAACCGTCACGTCAAATTCGTCGGTGAGCGTGCGTTCTGTGCCAGCTAGGCTTTGGAACATGATTTCCACCGGAGCGCCATCTGCCAAGCACGCCAACTGGGTTTTGATGTGCGACAACACGCAAATTTGCGTAGGCGCACCGGTATCGCGGCGGATTTTGTCGAGATGATGCAGCGTGGCGCTGATATTGGCGACGGTATCAATCGCCGGATTGAGTCCCAAAATCGCGTCGCCGGAACCCATGCTCAAGCCCGTGTACATCAGCATGGTGATACCACTTAAGTTGTCGGTGGGATGGTTAGGCTGTAGGCGTGACGACAAAGTGCCAAGTAAGCCCACAGCCGTGCGGGCGTTACCTGCAGCGCCGATTTTGAGTTTTTTGGCAAGGAAAACCAGTTCGTGAATGTCGAGCAATTTGGTCAATGCCGCCACCATCACACCAGTCAGCGCAGTGCCGACTTGGCGAACACGCTCACCTTTGGCTCGGAGCAGATGGTCTTTGAGTTCGCCCAAAGTTAAACCTGCAATCCCGGCAAATACCGCGTGGTCAATGTCGTAATTAACGCGCATCACGCTATCCATCAAACCTTGATTGGTGGTGAGCGGATTGTCAAACAGGTGCTGCAAAGTAAAGCTGGAAAGCACTGCCCGTGCCGCTTCCCGCATCACTTCATCGCCTGCCGCCAATCCTGCTTTGCGATCGCCCGCTTTGCTGATGTCGGCAGCACCTAACACGTGTTTTAGGTCACGGAAAGTGCATGAACGGTCGTGCAAACGAATGCTATAGGGAGTTACCGCTTTGGGCTTTGGTAGCCTAATTTGGCTTAAGTCTGAAAGTGATTTCATGGCGTTCTCCTGTGTCTAATGCAGTCCAAAAAACGAAATCGGCACGATTTGCTGATGCACACCGCCAATGTTAACAAAATGCGCGTCTCGAATAGGGATTTCGTCTATCACCAGCAGGTTAAAGCCGGATTTTGTCCAGTTTGTGGCGTAATTTCCCAGCGCTTTGCCGATGTTGCTTTCAACCAGAATCACCAACGGTTGATGTACTGGATAAGCCCATGCTGCAAGGCTTTGCGCGATGTTGTACGCAATGCTGCGAATGTCGCTCAGCTGGCTGACATCGCCCGTAATTTGAATACACGCACCCTGTTCGCGGTGTACCGCTAATCCCAGCGCGGCTTGCCAGGCAGCTAATGAGGCATTGGCCGGCAGTTTGCTGACAATGGGCAAATCGCGTAATGGCAAGCATTCTGGCTTGGGCAAAAACAACGTGGTGCCGGAGATTTCTGTGCTGTGCAGGGTGAGCCCATACACTGTGGCGCGACCGCGATTTTCTGGGACGAAATCGCGCAAGTCACGGCTGAGTATGGGTGAGGCGGCAATCGCCCGTGTTAAAACTATGCCAAAATCACCGTAAAACGTGGTGCTGGGGAGCGTTTCTCCTGCAGCATGCTGATACAGCAACTCGCCCACGCCGCCGGAGAAAGTGATTTTGGGTATGGGCAAGTCTGGCGCAGACTGGTAAGCCACTTGCTCAAGCTGTTGACCGATTGTTGAACTAAAAAATGTCGCATCGCCCAGTGCTACGGCCTCTAGCGCCCGACAGTAATAATCCATTATTTGCTGACATTGCTTGGGCGCTAAGGTATCACCAAGGCTTACATCAATGCCAAGTTCCAACAACAACGCTCGCCCATAGTCAGACATAGCAATGAGCTGATACCCACCCGGCACAAACTGAAAATGCCGTGCGCCTATGAAATAACACGCGGTTTGCAGCACGTTGCCGCATCGCCCCAGCGCCACATTGGTGGTGCCGCCACCGATGTCAAAGTTGATGATGGGTGTATTTTGATGATGGCGACTTAGCGCCGAGCAACTACCCATAAACGCTAACCACGATTCCAGACGCGGATCTTCAGCGGTAGCGATGACGGTTTCGCCCACCAACTCGCGTACTAGCTTGGTAATCGCCGCTGCGTTGTGGCTTTGGGCTGCTAAGCCAGTAATGATGCTGCCGCCTGCGAATATAGTGCCTAAGCCGCTTTCAGCAAGCCATTGCCTCATCAATGCGGCAATTGCCACCTCATCAATGTTGCCTTGAATGAACGGGGTAAAAACGGGAGTGGATTTGAACATTACGTGCGGCGTGCCGAATTCCATACGGCCAGTGATGCAGTTGCTGGTGACGCTCGCTTCAGCCACCAAGGCCGAGCTAGTGGTAGAGCCAAAATCTAGCCCCAATAACTTGACGCGCTGATTGGGTTTTGGGGTATCCATCATGAAAAACGCTCATGAGGTATTGCACCTCATGAGCGTGTCTCTATAAAAACTTTTTAATCCTTAGGTGCAGGTGGGCCTTTGAAGCGTTTGGATTCACCCAACACGAACCAGAATATTGCCATCACCAACAGCATAGCGATGGTGACGTACAGCACTTTCTCGTTAGGTGGTTGCACCCCAACTACGACCAAGAAGCCACCGCCAGTGACCGCTAAAACGCCGATCAGTTTGGACATGCCGCCTAGGTCGAACGGGCCTTTATGCTTCCAAGTTTTGCCTTCTGCCAAGATGCCGGCCGCGACTGGCATGATGTAGGAGATGTAGAGGAACACAGCGCAACCCACCGCCAACACACTAAACGCTGCCGCATAAAGCGTAGCGGCAACAGCCAAAACAGCCGAAGTCCACACCGCCGCAACCGGCGTTTTTAAGGTGGCATCAACGCTACGCAACATGCCTGAAGCTGGCAAACCGCCATCACGCGCAAAGGCATACATCATGCGTGATGTTGAGGTTAAGCAAGCCAAACCGCACAAGTAGTTGACTAAGAAAATCGCCAAGCCTAATACCAGTTGCAGTGTGGCTGGTAATGTTTTCAACAACTCAGCAAAGAAGCCAAAGCCTTGCTTAACGCCTGTCGGAACGTCTGGCAACACCAACACAAAAGTGCAGATTAAGATGTAGCCAAAAATAACCGAGTAAATCACAGAACTGACGATACCTTTTGGCACGGTTTTGGCTGCGTCGCGCGTTTCTTCAGAAGTGTGCGCAGACGCGTCAAAGCCGGTGATGGTGTAAACCGCCAGCAACAATCCCAACAAAAATGGAAATACCATGCCTTCTGACTTTGGCCATGGGCTGCCTTCAGCACCGGTGTAGTTGGTGAAGGTAAACAGGCGTGAGAATTCCAAATCACCTTGATGATAAGCCAACAAAGACAGCACCAGCACCACCGTAATGGCAAAAATCAGATAACCAGAAATGTCGGTGATTTTGGTGGTGAATTTAGGAAAGCGATAAATCAATATCGCCTGCGAGATGGTGAACAGTGCAATGTAGAAAATTTGATGCGAATAACCAAAGCCTGATACATCAACTCCCAACAGAGGAAGCGCTAAGCCCTTGAAGAAGAAGTCATAAACACCGAAATTAACCGAGGCCACCACAAAAATCAAGCCCAGCAGATTAAACCAAGCGGTACACCATCCAAAGCCTTTACCGCCCAGAATAGAACCCCAGTGATACAGGCCGCCAGCCGTTGGGTAGGCAGATGAAATTTGCGCCATCGCCAATGCCACAATGGCTGCAAATACCCCGCCAACCAACCAACCGATACCGATAGAGGCGCCACCAGCCCCGCCTAATGCCAACGGAAACGCACTAATCCCGCCCGCTAAAATACAAATAATGGAAAATGAAATGGCAAAATTGGAAAAACCGCCCATGTGCCTATGCAGTTCTTGCTCGTAGCCCATTTTTTTAAGTTCTGCTTCATCCGATGTTGATGCTGACTGATTTGCTTTACTCATGTTGTGTCCCCTTTTTCATTTCATAACTCCTTTAAGTGAATAGATTAAACAGTAACTGCGTGCTCCTCAAAAATTATGGTTCTAAAAAATGTGAAATATTACCAGCTTCATTGTTGTGTAAAGCGCACTAAATTACAAGTCAAATTCCGTCAAATAGTATTCAAAATGCGGACATTCTTAAAGCTCCAGCGGCATCTGTATTAGTTGACGAGCCATCGCCACCGTCACTGGCTTCTTAGCCGTCAGCGACCATTCATCCAGCGCATCCAGGGTTGCCATTAGCGTGGGCAAATCGCGGCGCAGGTGGCGCAAACAATATTCCACCACGTCCTCTGGCAGTTTCATGCCGCGCTCTTGCGCGTGTTTGTTCAGTGCTAGGGATTTTTCTGCGTCGGACAAACTCACGACTTGATACACCAAGCCCCAAGCCAAGCGGGTTCTGAGGTCGTCACGTAAGTTCAACTGCGCCGGAGCGACTGGTACGGCAGTGATGAGCGTTTTGCCTTGTTCACGGCAGCGATTGAACAGGTTGAAAAGCGCGATTTGGGTGTTGTCGTCCAGATTCTGCACATTATCCAGCGCGACTAGATCGTGTTCTAGCGGATTGATTGCTTCGGTCGATGGCGCATCCAAGTAGATAGCGCCTATCCCCCGCTCCGCCGCAAGACTTGTCACCGCACGCAACAAATGGCTTTTGCCGCTGCCTGCCTCGCCCCACAAAGTCAACGAGCGTTGGCCTTCATGATTTTCTATTAGCGTGCGTAGCGCCTTGACCAGCTCGGCATTGCTGCCGACACAAAAATTTTCCAGCGTAGGGATTGGCGCTGGCTGAATGTCGAGTAGTAGCTGTTTCAACGGTTATAAAGTTCGCTGGCGAGGTAATGATTTTTCAAGTGACGGAAGCCGACCAGCAAGGCGGCACTGGCAGGTAGT
The DNA here is from genome assembly GCA_046155285.1 of Methylophilaceae bacterium. Classification (GTDB taxonomy): domain Bacteria; phylum Pseudomonadota; class Gammaproteobacteria; order Burkholderiales; family Methylophilaceae; genus CAILHX01. The sequence continues at coordinate 130,575 of JBJXEA010000017.1, forward strand.
GCCAACAACACACCAAAGAAGCCGAATAATTGGCCGAAGGCAAGCAGGGCGAAGATGACCGCCACCGGATGCAAACCAATACGCTCGCCCACCAGCCAAGGCGTAACCAGCATGCCTTCCAGCGCTTGGCCGATGCCGAATGCCAGCAGCACTGGCACGATTTCACCTATGCTTTGAAACTGTATCAGCGCGGCCAGCGTCGCAAAGCTCAATCCCACCGCCATGCCCAAATAGGGTATGAACACTAGCAAACCGGTGACAAGGCCGATTGGCAGGGCAAACTGCAATCCGGCGAAGTGCAGGGCGATGACGTAGTAGGCCGACATTAGCAACATGACAGAAATCTGGCCGCGTAAAAATTCGGAAAGCACACTATCCACTTCTTGCGCGATGGTGAGCGTTTTTGCATGCCAGCGGCGTGGGATAAGCTTTTCAATCCGCGCCAATAGGTCGTCCCAATCACGCAACACATAGAAAAATACCACAGGCACTAATAGCAAGTTAATCAATATCGCAATCAACGCCAACCCACCGGATTTCAGCGAGGGCAACAGTTTTTCGGCCAAGCTGCCAGCACTTTTTATATGCGTCATCAAATAGGTCTTAATCTGCTCCGTATCCAGCGCGGCATCCACGCCAAAATTGTTCTGCAACCAAGGCAGCGCGTGGAGTTTGAACCAGTCAATGATGGTGGGAAGACGCTCCACAAAAGCACGGGTTTCATGTTGCACCAAAGGTGTCAAAATCAGCACTAGTGCGGTTATCACGGCGACTAATAACAGCAGCGCAATCAACACACCAAATCCACGCGGCACACGCCGTGCTTCCAACTTGTCCACTAAAGGATCGCACACATAAGCCAGCATCACGGCAAGCAGAAACGGCGTGAGTATCGGGCTTAACCGCCATAGCACCCACAAACCAGCCGCGGCAAGCAGCAGATGAATGAGTTGAGGCTGTTCTGGTTGAGTTTGTTTCGCTACCATCGTGGCGGTTTCGGGTAAAATTCGGGAAGTCAGTAATTTATCCCGTCACACCTTTTAATACAAACTTTTAATGCAAGCCATGACCACAACTAACAAACCCTCGATCAGTTACCGCGATGCCGGTGTAGACATGGAAGCCGGCGATGCGCTGGTGGAGGACATCAAGCCCTATGCCAAGCGCACCATGCGCCCCGAAGTGCTGGCCGGAATCGGCGGTTTTGGTTCGCTGTTTGAAGTACCAAAAAAATTCAAACATCCGGTGCTGGTGTCCGGCACCGATGGCGTGGGGACTAAGCTGAAACTAGCGTTCGAGCTCAACAAGCACGACACCGTGGGCATAGATTTGGTGGCAATGAGCGTCAATGACATCTTGGTACAAGGTGCCGAGCCGCTATTTTTTCTGGATTATTTTGCCTGCGGCAAGCTGGAAGTCGGCACTGCGTCAGAAGTAATTAAGGGCATTGCTTTAGGCTGCGAACAAGCCGGATGCGCTTTGGTGGGCGGCGAAACCGCCGAGATGCCGGGCATGTATCCTGCCGGAGAATACGATTTGGCGGGCTTCGCCGTAGGATGCGTAGAAAAACAAGACATCATCAACGGCTCCACCATTGCAGAAGGTGATGTGTTGCTGGGGCTAGCTTCCAGCGGTGCGCACTCCAATGGTTATTCTTTAATACGCAAACTGATTACGATGTCCGGCATCAATATGGATAGCGATTTTGGCGGCACGCCTTTCCGCGATGTGGTCATGGCGTCCACACGCATTTATGTGAAGCCGCTGCTCAAGTTGCTGAACACAGTCAAGGTCAAAGGCATGGCACACATTACCGGTGGTGGCCTCACTGAAAACATCCCGCGCGTGCTGCCTGATGGCCTCACCGCTGAGTTGAAAAATGGTAGCTGGGAAATCCTGCCATTATTTAAATGGCTGCAAGCACAAGGAAACATTACCGACACCGAAATGTTCCGCACCTTCAACTGCGGCATCGGCATGGTGGTGATTGTCGCGGCGCAGGACGCCGAGACCGCCACCAAGCTGCTACAGGCAGAGGACGAGCAAGTGTCACGCATCGGCCATGTGCGCAAAAGCGCGGTCAACGAAGCGGCTACGGTGGTCGTTTAAGCGGCATGAACAAGTTTCTTGGCCTGCTCTTTTTATGTCTTTCTGGTGTAGCGCTCGCTGCGCCTACCAAAATTACCGTGGTCTACGATGTCACGCGCAAAGGCCAACCCTTCGCCACCGTCAATGAAACTTTCACCCAAAACGGCAAAAACTATCGCATTGAAAGCATCACCAGCGGCATAGGCGTTTACGCCCTGTTAGGCAAGCGCAAGCTAACCAGCGAAGGTGAAATCAGCGCCAACGGCTTAGTTCCCAAGCATTTTGAGCAGCAACAAGGCGAAAAGAAAGGCGCGAGTGCCGACTTCGACTGGGCTGGCAACACACTCACCATGACCAACAAAGGCAAAACCAGCACCGCGCCGCTTGAAAATGGTACGCAAGACCTTGCCAGTTACGCCTATCAGTTCATGTTTCATCCGCCTTCCGGTGAGGAAATCACGCAAGCCGTCACTTCTGGTAAAAAGCTCCGCACTTACAAATACAAAATCACCAGCCAAGCAGAAACGCTGCATTTGGTGAATGTGAACAAAGGTGAAAACGGCGAAGAAAAAGAGCTGTGGCTAGCCACAGACAAGCACTTCATCCCAACTAAAATTATCATGTTCGATGACAATGGCGCGAAGATAGAGCAGGTACTCAGCAGCCTGACCTTAGAATAAAATGAGGTTATATCGCCTTATCAGTCGGCGATTGCTAGGTGCTTTAGTAGTTTCGCTGTTGCTCCACTGGCTGTTTGTTTCTGGCCACGCCAAATGGCTACCGGATTTATTGCCTGACTCAGCGCCGATTGAAGTTTCTCTGGCTCACCCACCCGCATTACCGCCTGTTGCATCCGTGCCGCAGCCCATCTCAGAGATCAAGCCAGAACCAAAGCCCGCGCCTAAGCCGCCAACGCTCACGAAACCTGCAGAATCGCCTCCAATCCCGCCCCCGCCGCCCGCCATACCAGCAGAGACTTTAGCTCCAGTGACAACAGCGCCAGAACCTTTGCCAACGATAGAACAGGCACGAACCGAGCCGCTGCCTAGCGCCATTGAAGATGAACCCACACCCATTCAAGCGCCCCCTAAAAAAGTGGAAATTGAGTTCGTGGGCAATAAGGGCAGTAAAGGCTCAGGCAAGCAAACCTTCACGCACACTGATAATGGGCGCTACGTCGTTACTAGCGAACTGAGCATTCCGATTTTCTTATTTTCTGCCAGCATCGAGCAGCGCAGTGAAGGACTCATCACGCCAACTGGCTTGCAACCCAGCGCATATCGCCAAAAAGTCACCGCGAAAAACCCGCAAATTGCCACTTTTGATTGGGCGAATAAAAAAATCAGCATGGATAGCGGAAAGCGCGTGGATGTAGCGGAATTGCCCGCCGCGACTCAGGACAGACTGAGTTTTATGTACCAATTCATGTTCGAGCCGCCGCTAAATGAAATGCAACTGAGCATGACCGACGGCAAAAAACTCAAAACCTATTTGTATCAATTTGAGGGCGAAGACACTTTAAGCACTAAAATGGGCGACTTACGCACCTGGCACATCGCCAAAATCAGCCGCGACAACGATGCTAAAACCGAATTGTGGCTGGCCTTGGATTATCGCTATTTACCAGTGAGAATCCGCGTCACTGAAAAAGACGGCAGCGCCACCGACCTCATCGTCAGCAACCTTAAAGTAGAACCTTAATGGCTAAAAAACCAGAAGCAAACAAAAGCTGGAGCAGACCAAAAACCGGCAAACCCGTCGCCCCTAAACAAGACATGAGCCGCAACCTCATCAACCATGCCACGCGTGCCTTGGAAACCGCACTTTCGCCCAGCGGCGCGGCGGATGCCAAGTTGAGTGCCTATTTTCGTGAGAATAACGACCTAGGCATGAACGACCGCGCCTTTATCGCAGACGCGGTGTACGCCGTACTGCGTCGCAAGCGCTATCTCATGCAAATTTGCGGCAGTGAAGATCCGTTTGGCCTGCTCATGGCCTTGATGTTACGGGTACAGGGTTTAGGTCTGCGCGAACTCTCGGCGCAACTTTCTCCCGTGCAAACCACGCGCGCGCAAGAAATCAAAGCCGCTGTGATTGGCGAACTCTCGCCTGCGGTGCAGGCCGATTTGCCCGATTGGCTGTGGGACAGTTTGGCCGAGCAATACGGCGCAGAGCAAGCGCTAACACTGGCACGAAGCCTACAACAACCAGCGCCGCTGGATTTGCGCGTGAACCGATTAAACGGTGTGCGCGAAGCGGTGCTGGCGCTGTTCGAGAAAGAAGGCATCGCCGCCGAAGCCACGTCCTATTCGCCCGATGGTGTGCGCCTGAAAAACAAAATTGCGCTGAACAAACACGTGCTGTTCACCAAAGGCGTGGTGGAAGTGCAAGACGAAGGCAGCCAGCTACTGGCCTTGCTGGTAGCTCCTAAACGCGGTGAGATGGTGGCGGATTTTTGCGCTGGTGCAGGTGGAAAAACCTTGGCGCTAGGCGCGTTGATGGCGAATACCGGCAGACTGTATGCGTTTGACGTCTCGGAGCGGCGCTTGAGCAATTTGAAACCTCGACTAGCACGCTCCGGCCTCTCCAACATCCACCCACAGCTCATCGCCAACGAACGCGACCAGAAACTCAAACGCTTAGCAGGTAAATTTGACCGTGTGCTAGTAGATGCGCCGTGCAGCGGCCTCGGTACACTTCGACGTAACCCGGATTTACGCTGGCGGCAATCGCCACGCGACATTAGCGAACTAGTCGTCAAACAAACTAATATCCTTGCCGCCGCCGCCAAGCTGGTCAAGACAGGCGGACGCTTGGTGTATGCCACTTGCAGCTTGCTACAAGAAGAAAATAGAGAAATCGTAGATGCCTTTTTGAGCGCACACCCCGACTTCAAACTTTTGAATGCGGCGGAGTTGCTGGCACAGCAGCATGTGGCGTTGGATACCGGAGAAACTTTGACGCTATTGCCGCAAGTGCATGGTACGGATGGTTTTTTTGCGGCCGCGATGACGCGCGAAAATTAACAGCTAAGGGAAGTCTCATTCTTGTTAAGCAATAGACCGCGTTTAACTTAGTCTAGAAGCTTGGTTTTTCAGTAAAGCAGTAAAGGTTAAATTGACAGAAGGGGCGCTATTCGTGGATAATCGCGCCTCTTTTTCGGGGTGTTAGCTCAGCTGGTAGAGCAGCGGACTTTTAATCCGTTTGTCGTGGGTTCGATCCCCGCACACCCTACCAAACAAAAAAGGCTCACAGTGGTGTGAGCCTTTTTTGTTTCTGCCTTTTTCAAATCAATGAAACAGTTTCATCGCCTTATTGAGCGTTTGCGAAATTCCCCAGCCTAGCGGAATGAGTACATAAACCCAAAATACTATGAGTAAAAACCAGTGTTTTTCACTTTTTGGTGTTTCAGTTTGCGTCATTTTGAGTGCCTCCAAGTAGTTCTGCGTTCCATGTGATGTTTCGGGTCTACCGGCTTCATCATGAAGTTGCAGATAAAGCCCAGCGCCAGCAGGCTGGCCATGAGGTATAGGGTGAAGGTATACGCATCAGCTTTGGCTACACCCTGCTCAATTTGATATTCGCGGATGTAGTTGACCAGCACTGGCCCCAGTACGCCTGCGGTGGACCAGGCTGTGAGCAAACGCCCGTGGATGCCACCTACATATCTGGTGCCAAACATATCTGCCAGATACGCAGGAATAGTGGCAAAGCCGCCACCATACATGCTGAGTATCACTGCCGAGGCGGCGATGAATAGGACGATGTTGCCTGAATGGGCGAAGCCAGGCAGCATGGAATAGAACAACGCGCCCATGGCGAAGAAGATGAAGTAGGTGGTTTTGCGCCCAAGATAATCCGAGGCAGACGACCAGATGATGCGGCCACCCATATTAAACAAGCTAAGCAGCCCAACGAATCCTGCCGCGGCTTCTGGCGAGATACTGCCGTGGAACATTTCCTGAATCATCACCGAGGCTTGGCCGATGATGCCGATACCCGCAGTTACGTTTAGACAAAGAATCAGCCACAACAAGTAGAACTGAGGCGTTTTCAGTGCTTCATCAATGTGCACATGGCGCGAAGAGACCATTTTTTTCTCTTCCTTGGGTGGTGTCCAGCCATGCGGTTTCCAGTTTTCCGGTGGAACGCGTATCGCCAGCGAGCCTATGGTCATGGAGATGAAATAGACGATGCCCATGACGATGAAGGCCTCCGACACGCCGACCGAAGTGGCTGTTTCAAAGTGTTTCATCAGTGATACGCCCAAAGGTGAACCCACCATCGCACCGCCGCCAAAACCCATGATGGCCATGCCGGTGGCCATGCCGCGCCGGTCGGGGAACCATGCGATGAGGGTGGATACCGGGGATACGTATCCCAAACCTAGGCCGCAGCCCCCCATCACGCCATAGCCCCAATACAGCAGCCATATCTGGTGGGTCTTCACGCCTATCGCAGAAATCAGCAGACCGCCGCCAAACAGGCAAGCAGCGGTGAACATGGTGCGGCGTGGGCCTACTTTTTCCAGCCATTTACCACCAAAGGCCGCAGACAATCCCAAGAACACGATGGCCAAGCTGTAAATCCAGCCTATGTCGGTGAGATGCCAGTCTGCTGGGGCGGATGCAGTGACGCCGAGCAGCCGTGTTAACGGTTCGTTAAACACACTGAAAGCATACACTTGGCCGATACACAAATGTACCGCCAATGCTGCGGGTGGAATAAGCCAGCGGTTATAAGTCGGGCTGGCGGTGATGCGTTCTTTGCTAAAAAATCCTGACATGCGGCTCCCCTGTTAAGTCGTGTTAATTCTTAGATTGATTTTACAGCTTGAATTGATTCAATTGCGTATTCACAGCGCCCGTTCTTTGATTATTTTCTTGCACTAAACCATTCACGCCACTCATTTCATGCAAAGTGCTTTCCGAAATAGCAGAGATACGCTCCATAGCTTGAGCGATGGATTGAGTGGCGGTAGAGATTTCCTGCATCATTGAAGTGATGTCGTTGGCTCTATGGTCAGCATCTTGAATGTCCAGATCAAATTGAGCTAAACGCGCTTGCACAGACTGCAATTGGCTCAAGCTATCACGCACCGTGACCACTGTAGAGGTCACGGTGTGGCTCAAATTGGCAGACTCTGATTCCAGTTGCGTCAAAATCGCGTTACTTTCCACCACACAATTAGAAGAGCGTGAGGCCAACTTACGCACTTCATCCGCCACCACCGCAAAGCCACGTCCCTGTTCACCAGCGCGAGCGGCCTCAATGGCTGCGTTAAGGGCGAGCAAATTGGTCTGCGCGGAAATATCGTTCACCGTATTGTTGATGGCGGACACTTTCGAGACATGCAACAAAAACTCTTCCAACATGCGCGAAACCGCACTGATTGCGTCACCCGCAGAGTTGAGCGTAGTAGACAATACAAAGAGCTGCTGCTGGCTTTCTTGCGAAGACTGACGGGTAGTTTCCATTTCCGAATGGACGGTTTTAGCTTGGTCTAGCGCCGAACTGGTAGACACCGAAACTTCTTCAATAGCCGCCGCGACCTCCATGGAGGCTTCATGTTGTGAGGATACTTGTTGTTGAGTGGTATTCGCCGCGGACTCAAGCCGTGAGGAAATTTGCGACACTTGCCGCACCTCTTGCTGCACCTTGCTCAAGGTTTTTTGTAACATTTCCATAAGCTGATTAAGCCCTTTAGCCACAACGCCCAACTCGTCGTCTTGTTCTATTTTCAAACGCTTAGTCAGATCACCGTCACCACTGGAAAGGTTGCTCACCGCCGCACCCAGTTTGATCAAAGGTTGCGCCACTTGCCGCTTGACCATGACCATGACCGCAAACACTAGCACCACCACAGAAACCAGTATGGTGCCAATGAGCATGGTGAGAATTTGATTGCTGGCGCGATTGAACACCTCCACACTGACTCCCACAAAAATAGCACCGATGACGTTGTCGCTACTATCTTTGATAGGCTTGTAGATGGTGATGTAATTATGGTTGAACAAGGCCATCTCGCCTTGGAATTCTTGGCCTTTCATCAACATGGCGTAAGCGCCGCTGGATTTATCTAGTGGCGTCCCCACTGCGCGGCTACCATCAGGCTTTTTCACCGAAGTGGTAGCGCGCACAAAATCATCTCCCACCTTGACGAACACAGTCGCCAATGCGTTAGTGGCCGCAGAGAAACGGTCAACCACCATGGTATCGGCATTGAGCATATGGCTGCCTGCCATGAGCGTGGGGGTGGAATAATCCCCCAAAGGCATATTTTTGCTCGGGTCTATGACCAGCTTCCCAGGAAAGTAGTCGGCAAGCACATGGCTCAACACCATAAGTCTGTCAGTGGCCACATGGTCAAGTACGCGGCCAGTAAAACGCCCCATGACTACCACGGCGACAAACTGCACCACGATGATGACCACCGCTGCGCCAAACGCCAGTTTTTTTGCAATCGAATTCTTAAACATGAAATTACACCCCGATGATTGAGAACGTTGCCAAAGACATTAAAACCTAATTGAACTGTTAGTTTATGGGACTGCCGTTATGACTGCAACCTAATCGAACGAAGCACCTTGTGTTTTCGTCATTTAATCGCAACAATACTGTCATACATTGCGTTTCATCTTCAACGTGAAGCGAAAAGAGGATTCGATGTCCGCCAGTATTTTAGTAGTAGAAGACGAGCCTGCGATTCAGGAATTATTGACGCTCAACCTCAAGCAGGCGGGTTACCAACCACTGCGCGCCATGAGTGTAGAGCAGGCACAACTGTTAATGCGCGAAGCGCAGCCGGATCTGATTATCCTGGATTGGATGTTGCCCGGCATGAGCGGTATCGAGTTTGCGCGCAGACTCAAAAGCGACGGCGCCAGCAAAGACATTCCCATCATTATGCTCACCGCCAAGGGCGAGGAAATTGATAAGGTGCGCGGCTTGGAAGTGGGCGCTGATGATTACGTCACCAAACCATTCAGCCCGCGTGAACTGTTAGCGCGAATTAAGGCGGTGCTACGCCGCCGTGCGCCACAGATGACTGACGATCCGGTTGAAGTTGGTGGCTTGCGCGTTGATCCGATTACTCGCCGCGTGACGGGTAATGGCGCAACTATTGATTTAGGTCCCACCGAGTTTCGCTTGCTGCACTTTTTAATGGCGAATCCAGAGCGCGTGCATTCGCGCTCCAACGTGCTGGATAAAGTGTGGGGCGACGGCGTTTATGTAGAAGACCGTACTGTGGACGTACATATTCGACGTTTGCGTAAAGCGCTTGAATCCAGTGGGCATGAAGAGTTAATCCAAACCGTGCGCGGTGTAGGATATAGGCTCTCCGCGCACTAGCAGATACAATACCGCCACCTAGAACGATTAAAAGGCTTCTCAAAGTGCAAGATTTCTGGTGGCGCTCACTGTGGTCGCTGTTCCCTGTTGGACTATTGAGTTTGATATTGTGGCCATTGGAGGGTGGTAAAGTGGCGCTCAGCGTGCTGGCGTTGTGGATACTCTTTTTATTAGCTCACAATTTAATCCATACGCGCAACCTCATGCGCTGGCTCAAAAACCCAAGCCTTGAATCATTACCCAGCGCCAGCGGCGTGTGGGAAGACGTTTTCGCCGAACTTTATCAAGAGCTGCGCCGCCACAGCCGCAGCAAAACCCAACTCACTACTGCTTTGGAGCGCTTGCAACAAGCAGCAAGTGCACTGCCGGATGGCGTGGTGGTACTCAATGCGGCAGATCAGATTGAATGGTGCAACAACAAGGCTGAGCGCCAGTTAGGCCTGAATCTGGCGCAGGACGAAGGCCAACCCATTGCCTATCTGGTGCGCCAATCAGAATTCGCCAGCTACCTTGAAGACTTCAACTACGGCGAACCAATCAAACTCAGAACCTCACGCAATCCTGACGTTTCCTTAGCATTACAGCTTGTTCCGTTTGGCGAATATCAAAAACTACTGATTTGCAGAGATATCACCCACTTGGAAAAAATAGAGACCATGCGTCGCGATTTTATCGCCGATGTGTCACACGAATTAAAAACGCCCTTGACAGTAATTTTGGGATTTCTCGAAACCCTAGGAGACATAGAGGGTGCTGTGCCAGAAAGCTTAAGTCACTATTTTGACTTGATGGAGACGCAAGCGGGACGTATGCGAACCTTGGTAGAAGACCTGCTCACCCTATCCCAGCTAGAGAGCAGCTCCAAGTTAGCACAAGAACAAGAAATCGAAATGAGCGGAATGCTCAACGCATTGCTGAGTGAAGCGCAAGGCTTAAGCGCGGGCAAACATCGCATCGCTTTAGGTGAAATGCAGACTGGCTTAGGGCTTTACGGCAGTGTGGAAGAGCTGCGTAGTGCGCTCAGTAACTTGGTGAGTAACGCTATCCGCTACACGCCGGAACATGGTGAGATATGGATACACTGGCAACAAAAAGGTGAAGAGGGCGCGTTCAGTGTGCAAGACAGCGGCATCGGCATCGAACCAGAGCATATTCCGCGTCTCACCGAGCGTTTTTACCGCGTTGACCGCAGTCGCTCCCGCGAAACCGGCGGCACCGGCTTGGGGCTATCTATCGTCAAACACATCCTGACGCGCCATCAAGCACATTTGGAGATTCAAAGCGAAATAAGCAAAGGCAGCACCTTCAGTGCGGTGTTTCCTGCGGAGCGGGTGCGTAAAGGTTAATAAAAAAACGGCATTCGATTGAATGCCGTTCAATATGATGGGAGCGAGGGATTCGAACCCTCGATACAGATTTAAGCCCGTATGCTTCCTTAGCAGGGAGGTAAATTATTCAGCAAGGTCTACAGTATTGACGAGGCTAAGCGGTGAGCGTAGTCTGTCAATATTCTATTACGGAGCCAAAACGGAGCCACTCCGTTTCCATCATGGCAACTTTCCAGCAGCGTAAATCAGGTTATTGGCAGGCGAGAGTCCGACGTAAAGGCCAAGATCCTGTCAGTCAGAGTTTTCGTACTAAAACCGAAGCTGAAATATGGGCACGTGGCGTTGAGGCTGAAATCGAAAAAGGTAGCTTTGTATCGTCCGCGCTGGCAGAGCGATCAATCTTTTCAGATATTGCTATCCAGTTCGCTGATGACTTTGCCCCTCACCATTATCGTGGCGCTGCGTGGAAACATAAACTGGATCGTCTGGTAGAAAGGCTAGGAAACTATTCTTTAGCAGCCATAACGCCGATCGCTGTAGCGAAGTATCGAGACGACAGACTGAAGGATCCAGACTCTCGTTATACCGCTACGGCAAAGCCTCCACGTGTTTCGAATACTACGGTGAAAGCCGAGCTAGATTTACTAAGCAAAGTGCTCGATGTTGCTAGCAAGGAGTTCGGTATCCCTCTTCCCGCTGGAAACCCAGTAGCTAACATCAGGAAGCCCAAGCCAGGAAAGGGTAGGGATAGACGGTTGAATAATGACGAATGGGAAGCGTTGATTGCTGAGTGTAAGACTTCACAAAATCAATATTTGTATCCTGCATTAATACTTTCAGTAGAGACGGCTATGCGTCAAGGTGAGTTGTTGCAGTTGAAGTGGACTGACATTGATCGAAAGCGCAAACTAGCAATGTTGCTTGATACAGATAAAATTAAGACAGAAGAACCTCGTGCGGTGCCACTATCTAGCAAGGCAATAGCGGTAATTGATGCTCTTCCATCTAAGTTCAATAAAGGTCGACTTATCCCACTGGAACGCATGACTCTTTACAAGGCATTCGAGCGAGCCTGTGATCGTGCACAAATTAGCAACTATACATGGCATGATTTACGGCATGAGGCTCTATCTAGGTTGGCTGAGCGTGGCGATTTCACAGTCTTGGAGATGGCAGCCGTTAGCGGACATAAAACGTTGCAGATGCTCAAGCGATATACTCATTTACAGGCTGAGAATTTGGCTAAGAAGCTGGGTTGATGCTTAATTAAGATTTAAATTCTGTTCCACATCTCAAATTGATTAATCGCGCTTGTCCGTTAAGAAGACATTTAGTCTTAAATTTAAACAGAGTGAAGAGCACGCCGATTCCGTCAAATATGCTAGCCTCATCAAGCGTCAGATTCTCGGCCATTGCAGCCGTTACCGGCCAACACAAATACTGTTCTCTTTAAAAGTCAAAGCGGTCATTCACAGAATACACAAAGTTTTTTGACACGCTCCCTCGGCTATCGCAAATGACCGAAAACTACATGAAGGTTATAGCGCCAAAGTCTTGAGTGGGAGTTTTGAGCGAGGGGTGAAAAAGCAGCATAAAAGCTCCCTTTTTAAGTTGTTCTTGACACCATCAACAATCCAACGGCTAAGTAGCTTGCTCTCGCAGTCTTGTTACCCTCTTTTAAAACAAGTACCAGCTCAAATTTTATTTCTGCGTCCATTTTGTTGACCTCTGCTGACATTCAGCCGAGGGGAGCCTCGCTCCATGCTGAAGCATGGCATTTAGTGCCTCAGCCGCCCTTGCCGATGGCACCACACCATGCTCAACAAGTTGATCCAGCACCCATAAGACTCCCATTACCTCAACTCCGTCTTTAGACGCCTGCTTACGCAGTTTGCCATCGCCTGTCAGGAGCGAATGTCCTGTCTTTTGAGCGAGAAAGTAGCAGGAGACGTCAGCCAAGGAGCTATTGCCGTGCTCGTTCTTTAGGGTAAAAAGTTGCGAAACCGCTGCATCATCCAGCGCTTCTATCATCAAACCCAGTGTTACGAGATGTTCCTTAGGCAGATCATTTAGTTCGTGAAGTACGAATTCCGTACAACAAAAGGTGATCGGCAACTGGAAAAGCTCATCCAGCAATCCAGCGTTACGAAGGTCGATCCAAATGTTGGTATCGCTGATATAAACCTTTGTCATTGAATACCCAGCGGACCAGTCAGGCTGGGATCAAGAGCACTTAGTGGCTGCTGCAAAAATTCAGCAGCCCTGGATTTGCTGAAAATATCTTCTGCCAACCCCCAAAATACCAGTGATTCGAATCGGCGAGGAGTCTCGGGGGGGGATGCTTCGGGTTCGTCCTTTCGCCAGCCATTCATGCTGAACTGGATGGAGCTTTGTTGATAACCTGAATCACTAAGCAAGTCCAAGTCTTTCAGGCGGCGCAAAACCGCAGCCATAGAAAGACCATACTGTTGCTTGGCAATCAGCAATTCACGGGGGTGCACTCGTGAGCGCTTATGTCCACCAAAGTCAGCAGTTACACAGGTCTCGGGATACAGAAATGCGCCAGCGAATCGATGACAGCAGTGCTCGATGTCCCCTTCAGTCATGTCGTCGGGAAATTTCATGACCCAGTGGCCCAGTTCATGAGCTGCGGTAAAGCGCATCCGTTCCCCTGGACGCTCCGCATTCAAGGCAATCAATACGTGTTTGCCATCATTAGTTGCCGCGCATGCACCATCAAAATCGTCTGGGCCATATAGCAAGGCGACCTTAATTCCTCGCTCTTCCAGTAGCTCGGTAAGATTAACGATCGCGTCTTCGCCAATCTGCCAGTCTTGACGTAGCTGGTTAGCCGCCGCCTCAGCTTCGTCAAAGGAGGACACTGGGAGTATTTGTGCGGGGACAGCCTGAATGGTTACATCTTCAAGCTCAAAACAGTTCTCCAGAGCGATATAGCGCTCCAGATGCTCCCGAATTCGCTCGGTCACCTGCGCTTGCCGTTTTTTCGGCATCTTAGCTAGTTTGCGGAATTCAAGTGGAGCAAGCTCAACGACGTCGGACCGGAAAAAATATTCCGGGCTCAGCTCCAGTGCTTTGGCAAGCTGAAGCAAGCGAGTTGAGTTCGGAGTGCTTTGACCGTTCTCATACTTGCTGAGTGCTTGTTTAGTGATATCGCCAATACGCTGCGCCAAGTCATCTAGGCTATAGCCTTTCAGCACGCGTGCTCGCTTGATGCGATCATTAAACATGGCGCCCTCCTAGTTGACAATTTCTAAAATTATAAACCATTTGTCAACCAAGGAATACCCTTATTTTGCACTAATTCCAGTTCGGCCTGAGAAGCAGAGTTTTTATATTCTCTCTGAGTAATTGAAGCCGCCTCCAAACTAGTTTCAGCTGCACAGGCAAATGGGCTTGTCCAGAATGTTTTGTAAAGCAGCCATTGCCCATTACATAGAGAAGCGTCCGCAAAGGCCGAAGAACAGCCCTTCGATATATCTGGCTTGGAGGTCAGCTCCAGTCTTGCCATAATCGCCCTATAACCGCCTTGCTAAACTTTAAAAGACGCAAGGTATGCTGGGTTTTATTATTTTTACCCTGGAATTTTTTGTAGTGGCAGGAATGCTTAATCACCAACATTACCTGCATGCCAATGCTCAACTCACTCCCTTAAACTCCGTATTTTACTGATCGACAAAGTGGCCTCACTGGGCATGGGGTGGCTGGTTGATGAACTGGATGGAGTGGACGATAAACCGCATCCTTCCATTGCCAAAGGTGAGCTGAGTGGTGATCCACTATTGAAAGTTAAAACCTTAGTCGGATCCAAACTATCCGCTAACTTTAATGCCCAATCTATCCATTCAGTAGGTGATGCACTGACTATATGTTCATTAGCTTCTGACTTATTAACTTCGGCTACAAACGACCTGATTCTTTGCGCTCTTTCCCAGTTTCTGATGTCCCTGAATAGTTTGGTTACTTTTTCATTTTCCTTCTCTCTTGCTAACCTGAGTTGCTCTAAACGCTGTAATTCTTGTTGATGTTCAAGAGTCTTACGGTTCTCCTCATTTGCTTCAGCTGTCCGTTGCACGGCGACCTTATTAACTGCAACAAAAAAATCTTCAAGTTTGGCCTCAAGCTTACGATTCTTAGTGTCACCAATAGTGTGCATATTGAAGAGACCATTCATATCGAGAACATTGAGAGCAAGGCTGCAATTAGCTTGATGGTCCCATTTTCTTATACGAAGCCAAGGTTTCTTTTTCAGTAACTTTTCTTCCAGAGGGGTAATGACATGAGGAATTTTGTTGGTTCTCTCTATCAGCCTAAATCCTATCTGATGACCTAAAACATGAATCCTGGGTATTACTGTATGGTCGTTCTTCACTATAGTGACCTCATAACCACGCTGTTCACAAGTCTTAATAATGCTATCAATGATTAAGATGGCCCGATCAATTGATTCATGGCTCACATAAAGAATGAGAGTGTCAGAAGGACTCTGAATTAAACCATTCTCATCTGGCTTAGTATTTAACAGGGAGGATCTGGTCTTTGCAGCCAATGAGTGCAGCGAAGAAATTTTACTTGAGATGATGACTGGTTGATTTAGTGGTTCGGTAGAAATTAATTTGCCCCATAGCTTTTCACGTTCTGCAGTTACTCCTTCTTCTTCTACCCAATGACATGTTGTTATTCTTGTTTTACCACTACAACATGTGCCAAGTGAAATTTTCGGAGGATGCTTTCCGTTTGAAAGCATTACCCAATAGCCGCGATATGGAATTGGAATTTCTAACTTACTGCAAATTTTAAGGAGAGCCCCCTTGGAAATTCCATACTGTTTAGCGACTGTGGTTGCTGGATAAGTCCAAACTTCTGAATATAGCTTTTCACGATCATAGACAACGATTCTATCGGGCATTTTGTATTCCTAAATTGTGGGATATGGCCGATTTCTGCCTCATAATCCTCTTAAAAATACGTGTTCTTAGCATCCACTTTTTGTATTTGATACTTAGCCACAATATTCAATGACTGTTTTAATTTGATGAGGAAGAAAAGACTGTTTTGATGTTTATTGGTTTTTCGTCGGTGACACCGTTACTGCCATAGATGATTTTTTGACCATCTAAGAGTTCATAAATTGTGACCGGTTCTAATTCACCACCACACTTGATATTAGCCGTCATAACTTTTTTAAGCTGATCCATTTTCCAGACATTCGTCTGATTGACATATCCTGGGGTAACGACATGTGCCTGCGTAATTTCAACATCCGATCGATCAACCAGTGACTGCAATTGATCATTGTCAGTCAAAAACAAAATTGACTTAAATTTACCATCCTCATAACTAACTGCATATTCAACGTAAAGCCACGGTATATGAATATGAAGTTGGACGTATTGCCAAAGGCGCTCCCCATTTAAAGACAGCTGTTTAAGCACCGGCACTTCAGCATGATCGTATGTTTCGAACATAGTTTCTTGTAAAAAAATTAATGAGTTCCATAACGATATCAATCCATCACAAAAATGTCAATAATATTATACTATTCATATAGTTACTGTTGCGTATATTGATAATATAACCTCGATTTCCACATCAAATTTGGATGCATTTTTATACCCAGTGGTATGAAAACGGACAAATGCGTGTACTAAGTAATTTTATGAATGGTAAAAAAGATGGCGAAGAAACCGCATTTAATGAAGATGGCAGTATTAGTTACAAAAGTACCTATGTTGATGGTAAAGAAATTAAACAGTAAAACCCGAATTAAATTTCCATAGTGGCAGGAATAAAAGACTGTCAGAAAATTATAGAATCTCTAATTTGGTTTTATTCTCCACTAACCTCGGCCACCTATCATGCACCCACTGGTATTCCTCAGGGGTATCCATAGTGACGACATAGAGACGGATCTGGTCATCCACATGAGCGACCAACCCTTGGATCGCCTGACCTTCCGGCACATCTATCCAATGTGACTTGCGGTCATGGTCTTTCTCCATGAATGACTGGACGGGCAAAATCACCGGTTGAGGATGGAACCGCTTCCATTTGCCTTGTTTGATGGAATCCAGACGAGCCCAACCACCATTGACGAAACATTCGGCTGGCTCTTCTTTCCGCTTGCCCCACGCGACCCATTCAACGTCACCATCACGCTTGAGGACAGGCAACGCAGCCTTAGGACTTGGGAAATAGATCGTCCAGTCCTTGCCTGATTTATCTGTGTATTTGGCACCGCCGCACATGATGGAAGCATAAAACAAAATCTTAGCGACATGGCATACTTCCATCATGAATCCGAATACGCTGCTCGAACTGCTCGAACTGCTCGCTGAAGTTGAATCAGAAGACCCTATCGATTTCTCCGGTTTGCCTTTTGAAGCGAAAGACTTGAGGCATCTGGCGTGTCTCAATGTATCAGAACTATTGGAACAAATGCCTCACAACCCCATTGAGGAGCGGGAGATAGTCATGGCGACCGCCATGGTCAGGCTGGTGCTGGAGAATATGGTATTGAATGCCAGGCTTGCGATTCTGAATCAGGAAGACTCTTTGTAGAATGTGTATTCAGTCAAAACTGCCACCATATTTATGTCATCGGTAGTAGATTAATAGTCGCATATCGGCCAGAAGCATTCATTTTAGTGACTGCCATTTTCGGATTATTATTCTAGGCGTGTAAGTGCGATAATCGCCCACTTAATATAATGAGCATAGTCAAGGTTGACTTGCAATAGCTGTTAAAAACCATATGAAATTCTCAGTTCTTCATATCTCTGATCTCCATCGCGATCTAAGCGATGAGGTTCCGAATGGATGGCTGCTTGATTCGCTCGCTCGCGATTTTGATCAATTCGATGAGCAAACCCCAAAAATAACGATGCCTAAACTCTGCATAATAAGCGGTGATCTTGTGCACGGAGTCAGCCTAAACGTAGCAGATCCCGGTAAAGAGTTGATGCGCCAGTACGTTCAGGCCGAGGAATTTTTCGTCGGTTTGGCAGACAGATTTTTCAATGGCGATCGCGAACGTATTGTTATCTTGCCTGGCAACCACGATGTTTGCCTCAGTGACGTAATGGCAAGTTTTCAGAGGATTGAAATTCCAATTGAACCTGAGATGAAGGCAAGGCTTGTCAAAGAACTATTCACGCCAAATTCTGAACTAAGATGGTCTTGGCGAGAGATGTGTTTCTTCAGGATTACGAACAGTGATATGTACCGTGACCGATTCCGCTATTTTGCTTCGACATACAACAGCTTTTATCAGGGTAAAAGAACTTATCAACTCACACCCGAACAGCAATTCGACGTTTTTGACTTCGCCGACCTTGGCTTCTGTGTAGTGGCACTAAATAGCTGTTTCAACAATGACCCACTCAGGCGTGTAGGCTCATTTCATCCCAACACCCTGACAGAGGCGTGCCGAGCCTTACGTAATAGCAGCCGTGTTGGTTGGTTAACGGCTGTAGCGTGGCATCACAACCTCGTTGGCGGCCCAACTCAGGATGACTATTTGGACGCTGGATTTCTACAGTTGCTCATCGATGCGGGTGCATCGCTTGGTTTTCACGGCCACCAACATTTACCAGAGTGCTTCGACGAACGCTACCGGCTAGGTAATAATCCAAGGAAAATGACTATTGTTAGTGCCAGCACGCTTTGTGCAGAGCCGAAAAACCTAAGACCCGGCGTGCCTCGAAGTTACAACATTGTTGAGTTGGATACAGGTGGCTGGGTTGGCTGCGTGCACCAGAGACAGATGGTAAATATGCAAATGCCTTTGCCTGTTTGGGGCCCCGGACATTTCATCAATACAAACAACTCATTCTTCGATTTCGAAATATGCAAACCTCTCGCGACTAGATCGTCACAACTTGACGTGCAGTTGGCACTCGATCAAGCTGACAAGCTTCTTGGGGCTGGCCTATGGCACAAAGCATTAGAGATTCTCGAGGAGATAAAGGAAGTCCCGCTCGCACGACCACTGCTGGTGAAGGCGCTTGAAGAGCTTGGTGATGAACGCCGCACGATCACCGAAATGTGGCCACCCAGGAACAACGCAGAAGCGGTGATACTTGGAGGTGCAGTGCTTAATAGTGCTACTACAGATGAAGCTGAAGCATTTGTTCGATTGGAGCTGGTGTCCGACAACACGGATGCAAGTGTTCGTGATATATCACGTCGAATTGTTGAAAGGCGGCTTAAATGAGCAACGGAATTGTATTCCAAGTAGAAACCACGAGAATACTTCAAATTCTTGCGCGCGAGATTTATGACTCCCCCCTCGCGCTTCTTCGCGAAAACTTACAGAACGCATATGATGCTGTTCGGATGCGTTACGCAAGAACAGGAACTCTAGCCGAAGGGGGCCGAATTGAAATTCGCATGGACAATGGCGAGATATCAATTTCGGACAATGGGATTGGCATGAACGAGGATGTGCTCCGTGAGAACTTTTGGAAAGCAGGGTCTAGCGGAAAACGCTCAGACGATGCACTGCGAGCTGGCGTGGTTGGCTCATTTGGCATTGGGGCAATGGCGAATTTTGGGGTTTGTACTCGACTCACAGTCGAGACACGCAGCGAGAGCAGCTCGAAAGTTCTGCGTAGCTTAGCAGAGCGAGATTCGCTTAAAATCGCCGAAGAATGCATTAGTTTAGAGCGCATTGACCTAGAGCGGGATGTTGGAACCACTGTGACGGCCATCCTGGATAATGAGCATCCAATCAGCACAGAGCAGGCATTGCAGTATCTGATGCCTTATGTCGGTTTTCTTCAAGTTCCAGTTTACTTCAACGGTAATCTAATTAGTGGCAACACAATAGAATCAAAACTTCCGATTGCTGGTCGCACGTTTGTTCAACTTGGAGTACAGGTTCTAAACGATAATTTATGCGGCGGAACGTTCGATGTGCGTGCTGATCCAAATGGACAGATTCTAATATATGTTAACGATGTTACCCTCGGAGGAACTTCCATTGAAGGCAGCATGGCTTTATTGCAATCTGGTGGTCAGCTCATGGGGTTACGGTCATATTTTGGACTTGCACCGATCCCGGCGATAGGAAGTTATCAATTCGGAGGTTTTGCAAATCTATCCTTTTTACAACCAACCGCTGGGCGCGAAGCATTGAGTCGCGAGAGTATCGACCAAGTCACCCATCTAGTCAGCCTTGCTGAGCGAGCAGCCTCAGAACAGCTCGCAACAACGTCTGGGGCGGATAAAAATAACGCTTTCTTGCAATGGTTAATGTCACACGGTCGTTATGACCTAGTAAACATGGTCTCAATTCAGGTGCTTCCCGAGAATAAAGATATACCGCTTGGCGAGATCAAGTCGTACATCGGAAGCCGGATCACTCACTACTACACTGGTAATGATTCACATATTTTGACGACGTTCGCAAACGAGGAAGCATACCTGCTCCAAGTTGCACAGAGTAATCCTCGTCGACAAGTACAACTCCATTACATAACTAACATCCTAAATATGCCTTTGGTGCCAGATTCGGCGCAGGCCACACATATTTACACAGGTACAGACCTTACCATGCGTGAAGCTTCAGTCTTGATAAGGATTGCATCCATCTTGCGCGATGACTATTTGATTTCGGATGTGGAGCTCGTGCTCGCCGACATTTCGCACGGAGTTTCTGTGCTGCCGGAAAAGCTTGGTGAGCAACTCAAGATTTACATTGCAAGGTCGAGTCCTCTGTTGCCTCCGCTCCTTGAGTTCTACGACAAAGCGTACGAGCTTTTTGCGCAGTTCATGAAAGATTTCGTCAGAGTTCGCATTTACCCAAAGATTCAGCAGTTCGTGCCGTCTTCAACTCGGGACGGTGTCGACGCTTTGCGGAAGATGCTGCAACGTAACCGTGAGTTATACAGCTATGAAGAGACCGATCTGGGAGATTTGGAAGGGGTGCTGGGAGATTATCTTTCGGGGTCTGTGAGCCTTACTCAAGTATTGCACGAATCACTCACTAGAGCAAAACCTCAGACTCAAACTGTCTCTCGTGATCAAGTGGGTTCAATTGAAAATGAAGTGCCTGGCATAGCAGAGTCGCCTGTAACACAGCCAGTTGAAGCGGGACAAGAGTACGCCCCTAGCCCACCAATTATCAGAGACTCAATCTCGTCAGATATGAAGATTCTGACTACAAGTGAGAAATACCCATTACTTAATAACTTCACAATGTTATTGGGACTCTCGGATCGTCTCATGCGGACCGAAGCTGAATTCTTCCGCATCCCTCACACAACCCGGATTCTATGGGGCGGACACCGTGTCGTCTACATCTTTACGGAGGCAACAGGGAGACTCAGTCTCTACTACGATATTGAACTCCGAAAACCTATCGAGCTTGGTAAAGCGGGTGGTGGTATGTTTCCAACCACGACACTGATTACGAAAAAGCGTATTTTTGTTCCTATCCCCGACATGCTTGCGGAGGAGTTCAAGATTGCTGCTGGTCCCAAACAGTTTTTTGTCCGCTTCGATGTGCTGAGCAGCGATGTAGTTTGATTGCTCTCATTCGACATGCAAAGGTCAAGTTTTATCCAAGATCTCTTATTCACAACTTACAAATGTCGGCTTCAGGTCGATGTGAGCCTGTCAGCAATCGTCAAATTTCATAATTTCGAGTGGCAGGCATGGATAATTATGAGTAGCAACCTTCGGGCTTAAAACTTAAAGACTAGATTGTTTATCATTGATGGCAATTATTGTTACAATAATTGCCATGTCAGACTCATCTCATACCCCTCATCGAAAACGTCGCCCCGGAGCAGGTCGCAAAGTCGGCACCGGCAAGTTCGGCGAGAACACCACGGTCATCCGTATTCCCAGCAGTCAGGAACCCGTAATCAAGGATTTCTTAGAAGCCTACCGACGTAAGCAGGGTAAGAGTCCAGAAGAATTCGATTTTCTTGAACCTGCTGCGATGGAACCCCTCAAGATAGAGCGCCCTCTATTCCTGACCAAGGTTCCGGCAGGCTTCCCATCTCCCGCCGATGACCATGTAGAGAGTCGCCTTGATCTTAACGACCTCATGGTGCAGCAGCCGGAGTCGACCTTCTATATCCGCATCCATGGCGATTCGATGATCGATGCCGGTGTGCTACCCGGTGACATCGCCGTGGTCGATCGTTCACGGCAGGCTGGAATAGGCGACATCGTCATTGCTATTGTTGATGGGGAGTTCACCATCAAGACACTGGCTCGCGCCAAGGATGGCATGCCTTTATTGTTACCCGCCAATCCCAAACACAAGCCTATCGAGATCAAGGAGCATATGCAGTTCGAGGTATGGGGTCTGGTGACCGGCACCGTGCGCAAGTTCAAGTGATCATGCGTAGCATCGCCCTAGTTGATGTGAACAATTTTTATGTCTCCTGCGAGAGGGTATTCAATCCCAAACTCGAAGGCAAACCTGTGCTCGTCTTATCCAACAACGATGGATGCGCTATTGCCCGTTCCAATGAAGTGAAGGCGCTGGGTATCAGCATGGGTGCTCCTTGGTTCCAGCTGAAAGACTTAGCCAAGAAACACGGCATCATCGCTTACTCTTCCAACTACGCCTTGTATGCCGACATGAGTAACAGGGTGATGAGTATCCTGAGTCAATACAGTCCGGATCAGGAGATCTATTCCATTGATGAATGTTTCCTTGACCTGACAGGATTCCAGACACGTAACCTCACCCATTACGGTACAGAGATCAGGCAACGTATCAAGCAATGGACAGGCCTTCCCGTATGCGTCGGCATGGGTGCCACCAAGACCTTGTCCAAGCTCGCCAACCACATCGCCAAGAAAAACCCACAGTTCTCAGGAGTGTGTGACTTGAATGCGATGGCCACAGGTGAACAAGATGCATGGCTGGGAAAGATCGCCGTGGGTGAGGTATGGGGTATCGGCAGGAAGCTTGCTCCCCAGCTAGGTGAGATCGGCATCAAATCGGTGCTGGATCTTAAACAGGCTGATCCCTATAGCCTGCGCAATCAATTCAGCGTGGTGATGGAGAAGACCATCCGCGAACTCAACGGTACAGTATGTATCGCTCTGGAGGAGATGGCAGCTCCTAAGAAACAGATACTGTCATCACGTTCATTCGGGTCAGCTGTTTCTAATCTGGCAAGCCTGCAGGAATCCGTCACCCTCTACATGAGTAGAGCTGCCGAAAAGCTCCGTCGCCAGCAGTCCTATGCAGGTTCGGTGCATGTCTATATCCGTACTAGTCCGCATAATCCGAAGGAACCGTATTACGGTAACGGAATGACCATCGCACTACCATCTCCTACGGATGACACCAGGCGACTGGTGCAGGCCGTCCTGTGGGGATTGAAGCGCATATATAAACCAGGTTATCGCTACCAGAAGGCAGGCGTCATGCTCTCCGAACTGGTACCGGCAGGTGGTTGTCAGAATGATATGTTCTCCACGGCTGCACCCACTACTCGTTCTACGGAACTGATGACCACGCTGGACAAGGTCAACCGCAAGATGGGAAGGCAGACACTCAAATTTGCGTCCGAAGGATACCGGCAACCCTGGAAGATGAAACAGGGAAACAAGAGTCCCAATTACACCACCCGCTGGGAAGAAGTAATAACCTTATGAAGATGCAGCCCCTCGCTTTTGTCGATCTGGAAACCACAGGTGCCACTGCAACAGTGGACCGTATCACGGAGATCGGAATCATTCTGGTGGATGAGGCTGGAGTCAGGGAATGGAGTACGCTGGTCAATCCACAGACACGTATCCCTGAATTCATAGAACGACTGACAGGAATTACCAATGAGATGGTCGAAGATGCCCCGACCTTCGACAGGGTCGCGAATGAAGTAGCAGCATTATTGGCAGGCCATACCTTTATCGCCCATAACGCCAGATTCGATTATGGTTTCCTCAAGAACGAGTTCAAGCGTCTGGACAGAAGTTTTAAAGCGACCGTACTGTGTACCGTCAAGCTCTCCAGAAAACTCTACCCAACATTCCCGCGCCATAATCTAGATAGCCTGATAGAACGACATGGATTGCAGGTCACCGACCGTCATCGTGCATTAGGAGATGCCAAGCTCATCCATCAGTTCTGGAATCACATCAAACTGGAATTCCCGAAGGAAGCAATAGATGAAGCAGTGTCCAAACTCACTGCGCGTTCCAGCCTGCCCTCTAATATCGACGCTTCGGTGATTGATGAGCTGCCTGATGGTGCCGGGGTATATCTGTTCTATGCCGAGAATGACCTTCCGCTTTACATCGGCAAAAGTACCAATATCAAACAACGGGTGATGTCTCATTTTTCTGCGGATCACAGTAGCGGCAAAGAGATGAGTTTGTCGCAGCAGGTTAGGCGCATCGACTGGATCGAGACCGCGGGCGAATTGGGAGCTTTGCTTACCGAAGCTCGTCTCATAAAGGAGATGCTGCCGACCCATAACCACCGATTAAGACGCAGTAACGAACTCTGTGCTTGGCAACTGGAGCAAAGGGATGGTCATCTGCGCCCAGTATTGAAATGGGCGAGTGACCTCGATTTCGGGACACAGGAGAATCTATATGGGTTGTTCCATACCAAGCGAGATGCCATCAAGGCATTAAGGGCAATCGCTGAAGAGTTTCAACTTTGTCTGGGTGTCCTTGAGCTGGAAAAGGTTGCGGTTGGCCGTTCCTGTTTCGGTGTTCAATTGAAACGCTGTTTAGGGGCATGTTCAGGTAAGGAGAAGCCTCTAGACCATTCTGCCAGATTGAGTATGGCAATGAGTAAACTGAAATTATCTGCATGGAAACATAAAGGGCCTGTGGGCATACAAGAAGGTGACGAGGTCCATATCATCGATCACTGGTGTTATCTGGGCACTGCCAAGGATGAGTCGGAGATGTTCGGTTTGCTGGAACAAGGAAGGCCAGCATTTGATCGGGATACTTATATGATTCTTAATAAGGCGATGAAGAATAGGAATCTTGTTGAGCTTAATAAGGAATTGCGATGAACTCTGTCATGGTCACGATTTTTGGGATATTTGTAGCTTGGGTTTTGACTAAGCTGGTTCTCTATCTGACTAAGCATTTTTAGCTACAGTACTAACCAAAAATTTTGTTAATCAAATATTTGACGGGACAAAGTTACAAAGGGCGTAACAAAAAACCCGCCGAAGCGGGTTTTTTATTACGCAACCTTCTTTTGCCTAACGCTAGACGTGACTGTAGAGCTACTGTCTTTGCGGTACTTCTCCTCAAGCTTGCGATCAAGCTTTCGACGCTCAATCGTATCTCGAATAATTTGCTTAGTCTCATGCGTAACAAATCTCGAAAGAATGTCTCTAATAAGGGGTTGATAGCCAATCCCGTGTGCTGTGGCAATAAATTTCAGATCCTTAATCAATTTTTTTTGCAGTCGGATTGAAATCATTTGCAAACCAAGAGCGTCATTTATGGCACTTTCCAAAGCTGGCTCAACACGCTTTACATGCTTCTCATCCGTTCCAAAAGTGCCATTGTCCCACGCCTCATCTTCCTCAGCGTATTTTGCGGCCTTATTCATTGCAGTCTCCAAAGTTTTTCTAAATCAGTTCTAAGTTGTAAATCTAAGCTTTAAATTTATTGTATATACGAACTATTTCATCAGTAGCATCATATGCAGACTTAAGATAAAAGTCGCCATTATCAAAAACAAACATTATTTTCAGCAATCGGTTTTTATTGGTGGGAGCCACAAACCAAAGCGTAACAGGGTTAGTAACATGATCCTCTCTGGTATCGGTCAGAAAACTACCATCAATATTCTCAAAACACTGCTCAACCTCTCGCCTACTTACCGAATGCTTCTCATCAGTTATTTTTTTTAGAATCTTCTCAGAAATTATTATTGCCATGATGACCACCCTTATCTCGCCAAGGTGATAATTGTATATACAAAAGCAATACAATTCAAGACAATTTTTTTATCGGCAAGCTCATTCAAACCTTTAGAAAATTTTCTTTCTAGATATTTATGTTTTTTGATGATCCATCAATGGGGGCAGATTTAGAAATTACAAACTTTGTAATCTAAGGATACTGCCTAGTTACTTTGTCCCGTCGTGTATGAGGAATACCGGAAAGTTTTGTATAAGATACACGCAACAGTACGCGAAACGACAACTCCCTATACCATTAACTTTATTGGGAGTTGAAAATGGATTTAAAGCAGATAGATATACGTGAGGTAGTTGAGATGGGTATTGGTTGCGGGCTTGGGGAGTTTCAGAAACACCTGAGTGGAGAGCGGCCGCGTTTAGCGTTGCTTATGGAGCCGGCTTTCCCTGCTCCATGCACACCTGATGGGTGCACCCGCAAATGGGTGAAACAGGATGTGCTTGATTGGCAACTCTGCCGTCGCACTTTTAAGCTGCCACAGCAACTTAAAACGTCAGAGGTCGAGTCTTCTGCGACCTCTGAGCATAGCCGGAGGAGTGGGAGACCGCTGAAGATTGTAAGGCGGTAATCAGTTCCCAAAAGGAAAGGAGATTGGGCTGTGGTGGATACACATGCACCACAGCCCAACACCGCGTTACAGGAAACAGTTGGGGACGTCCTTGGGCCTTCCCCAAACCCCACGCCACAGGTCGCCAACGCAAGCGTCGGTGACCGCGAGTTTGATTTTACTCGCTACCTTTTCCACAGTTTCTTCTGTCATGGTCACGGCGTATAAATAGCGAGCGTAGCGAAGCGGCTTTATGCCGTCGTGTGCCATTGACAGCCACCATTTAAAAAAGCTCCGGGTGGTCTTTGGGTTGCTCTTCACAGCAACCCAAAGGACGCCCAGCGGCGAGCTGTTGTTATGATTTCCACTTATTGAAAAACCTATCTACAATATCCTTATCCATATCACTTAAATAGATGACAGTGGATGCAGCTTTCAGTTTTGCCATTGGTTCGCCTAGTTCAGGCATCACCACCATTCGGCTATGTTTGTCTTTGTATACCATTACACATACATCTTTGGCTAATTCTCTTTTTATTGCCAAAAATGCTTTCCCAGTGATGCATATCCACATAATATGAGTACATTCACCCTTACTCAGTGCTTCCATACGTTGCCACATTTGCAACTTTCTTGAATCATCACTCTTTCCACCGTTTTCAACTTCTATACATACCTTGGATGTATTGATGTTGATTTGACCATCTGGTTTAGCTCCACTGGAACCATCTGCTAATTCACTTTCGCTGAACCAATTATCACTGCCTACCGCGCAATGACATCCTAGACGAATCATCGCCTCTTGCACGTAATTGTGATGATCAGTTAAATCCCAAGTTAACCGCCGATCTTTAAGATATGGATAGTCCAAAGATGCGTCACGCTTATCGAGGAGATCAAGCAAAGAATTGATGGCAAGGTCAACCCCGGCCTGGGTTAACACGTACATCGCCTTTTTTCTGTTAGGGTGCTCAACCTTAAACAAAAGTCCTTCATTCGCCAGACGCCAGCCGAATTTAACGTCATCGCCACCTACGAGGGCGATGATATTGCGGTCGCAATATCCCCATCTAAAGAGCCACGCACATACGCGCACCCTCTTCTCCCTACCAATGGCACGAGCATCTCTTGCATACTTCGCTATCCTATTCTTATCACACATTTTCAACTCCTAAAAAAGTTAGTCATATGGGAGTTGTCGTTTCGTGTGTTGCGTGAAACTTATACAATTTTTTCCAATCTTGATCGCTTCAAGAACCTAGTTAATCTAACCACAAACTAATCCATTGGATTATAATAATTACCATGATTACGATTGCCGAAGTACCGGAGTACATCCGTCAAGCAGAGAAGTTCTTGACGGAAGCCGAGCGACAAGATGTGTTGAGTTATTTGGCAGCGCATCCTAAAAGCGGCAATCTGATTGAAGGTACAGGAGGTATTCGTAAGCTACGCTGGGGTAGGGGTGGGCGAGGCAAGAGTGGCGGAGTTCGCTTGATTTACTATTACCATAGCGAGTCAATACCACTTTATCTGCTAACGTTGTTTGCCAAGAATGAGCAAGACAATTTGAGCAAGGCCGAGCGTAATACCTTGGCAAAGCTGGTAGATGTTTTGGTTGAAACATGGATTGAAAGGTGAAATATGGAAAATTCTTTTGAAAGTATTGCGCGTGGATTGAACGAGGCCGTGGCACACGCTAAAGGCAAGAAAGTTGCCGTGAAAACGTATAGGCCAGAGGCCGTTGATGTTTCCGCATTACGTCAACGTATGGACATGACGCAAGAACAATTTGCAGCACGTTTTGGGTTTTCTGTTGCCACGTTGCGGCATTGGGAACGTGGAGATCGCTCTCCTCATGGTGCATCGTTGGTTTTACTCAACGTAATAAAACACGCACCAGATGCAGTCAGGGCAGCATTGAGTTAAGTCGAGGTTGTAGTTGTAAGGTTTGAATCCTACCTCCCCCCCAGAACCTACCCTCTTAACCTAGGAGCATCCTCACACTAGTGGTGTAAGGTTACAGGGGGTAGGTTAAAGGGTTCCCGTTTTCACCATACAGGGCATCACTTCGCGATGTCGGCTAGTGCCGATTCCCCTGCATTTTCTCGCTGTACGCTCGAATGAAAACTTCACCCTTAAGTTCTTGGCGCCCCGACCGCTCTCCGAGCGGCGGAACCCATTGTGGGGCTCGTCGATGAATCTGACTCGGTCACGTTGTGACTTTCGCTGGACGCTCAACCGGCCACAATGGGTTCCGCCGCTCGCTTCGCTCTACGTCGGGGCGCGGGACAAGTCCCCCACTAAGTCATCGGCGCTGGGGCGCCTGAATCTCGTGGGCTCGATTCTGACTAAGTGGCTCCCCCTCCCTTCGCTGGCGCTTCGGGGGCTGCGGGCTGGACGCCCTTGCCTCTCAGCTTATCTTGTAACAATACTTATTGTACATAATGGATTTATGTGACATGACACACTATTTGTTTGGTGAGATACCCTCAAGTCGGCCTTTTTCGAGAATCTCCATTAAAATCATACATTGCTTCTCGGATGGAACTTTATTTGGAAGCTGCGCGGCAACATTCATAATCTCTATCTCTTTGGGTGTAAGTATGTCTATGGCTGTCATCTGGTTACGTAGTTCAAGCCATACCCTACCTGGGATACTGATTACGTATCGCTGAGCCTCTATGCCATTATCGATTTTCTGAATTTTCTTGGCGGCTAAAGTCTCAGACTGTGCTTCGTCATATGTTGAGAGGCTCGACCAGAAAGTATCTGGAAGACACTTAGCTATCTCTTCAAGCCGAACCTCTAGACGACTCCAGCAGCCATCCTTCTTGGCCCATTCTGAGATATTAGAAATTCCTTGAGGGGGATGAATCAGGTCATCGTTAACGATCGCAGATATAACTATAAGTGCCTCAGACAGTGTGTTATCAATGCTCTGAGACGCCCAGATACGTTTGTAATCCAGCAATACCCCCTGTTTCTTAGTAAGATCGCCAAGGGCTGCAAGTGTATACGCGACAATATTGGCTCTGTAACCACCGTTGTACCAAGATTGATTCGATATCAGTTTTTCTGTTGCACGGAAAAGAATGCATCGTGCTATTGCCCGCTTAAAATAGAACTCGTTGAATTCATCGGAGGACTTCTCCCACTCCTTTCCAATACGTGAAGCATATTTGGCGAAATTCTTTTGACCACCGAGATTTACCCATTTCGGATGCTCATCAAAGACATTCTCGAACTTGGCGAGATCAGTCTTCGTAAACATTTGTGACTTTGGATATTCGGCTTTGAAACGCTTCTGCTCAGCTGGAGAAAGTTTTGATTGCGCATCTATATACTGCCCACGAGCTCGCTCATAGAACCATTTAGTTTCTCTCTGAACACCCTGCTGTGCAGGAGCCCATATGCGACGTGAAAAATCTGCCATGCGGACATGAAAAGGATGATTGGAGAAAAAGTCAGCCGCATTGACCCTGTTCTGTGTATTCGCGTATTCTGAGATTCTGGGAACAATCATTTCACTTTGCTCACTGTCAATGACTGACAGCTTCATCTGTACAAATATGCCCGAAAGGTCAACTTTATCACGTCGCTGTGTGTGGAAAAGTGATGCAGTGGTCTGCCCACCATTCACGATTTGGAGATCCATGATGCTTATTATTTGAAGGTGCCCGTCCTTAACGCGCGTTTGGACTTCTTGAGCAGTTGCAGTAACTCCATTATTGTATGCAAAGAACATTTGAGGCTCAGTGAGAATTGTGGTTCGAATCCCCTTGTTCACTTGGGCACGCGCCTGAAGGAAAGTACGAACGTTTTGTTCAAGCAGCCTCCCACTGAAGCGATCATATAGATCTGCAAGTATCGTCGCTGGAATGACTATAAGGAACGAATGGTAAGAATCAGAACCGAGATTGGCTGGTAGGCAGTTGATGCCGTCACCAAACAACTCTACAAAATCTATGTTTAGTGATTCCTTATGGCCTCGCGAGCTCCGTTGTCGTTGGAATCTAGAGATGTCCCAAATGCTATAACTAGCTTGGATACTACCTACTTTATTCTCATGATAAGTCTGAAATCTATCGCTTAGAACTCGCTCGGAAACAAGATAAAAATTCACTTGGCTGAGATGATCTCTTCGATCGGCGATTTGCCGAACAAGGCCATATTCCGGTGTTGTCACATCGGGTTTTAGCGATCCTTCCAGGCTGGCTTCAAAAAAATTGACCAATCTTCTTAATGCTGTATCAACATCTGATTTAGTGAGTGTTTCGAGCTCCCGCCGACAATCAAAATCTGCAACGAAAATATCAAGAGCTCCCTCGTCGTTGAACCAGTATCCATCTATGCGCATACCCCTTGGAGCACGATAGTGGCAGTGCTCAAAGCCTTCAATGAAGCCGGTTTCAATAAGCTCATTCGACACGGTTTCCATAAATGCCTCAAGCTGATAGGTGCTGCCAGCCTCGGCGTCAGACAGCATTTCCTGTCTGAAATCGTGGAAAAATTCTTCGGCGGTCTGCTCCATCATTTAGCTCTCAACACTTCATTGCATCCAAAGACAGTGATACTCTCAATCCTAATATCATAGGAGACGTTGCTAATTCCTGCTGGAAGCCTTGCGCGGATCACTCGGGGAAAATCGCCCTCCACACGATAGCTCTGAATTTCTGACACTACGTACTTAGGGGCGTCATACTCAGGAAGTGGCACATAAGCGTGTGCAGCAAGCTTATCGTTAAAAGCTTCTACTGCTTCGGAGAAATCCAGCTTATCCTGTATTTCAGCGATCAACTCGTTCAATGAATGCGCTGAAGCAACGTCTGGCAGATCGCTGAGCCTGTAGATGCGCAGAAACAAGTTATCGTTCAGTGACTCAAGTTGATCCTCTGACGAAATACGGATGGAATTGCGCTCTGCACCCGAAAGAGATTTGATTTCTACTGCAGCATTTCCAAAGATGAAATCTTGGTGTGAGCGCTCGGGTCCCTTCCAAGCTTCCACTGCTGCTTTCGCGCCGAGTTGGTTAACTAGTTCTCCCAAGAATATCAGCTCTGCAAACAATCCACGCACCTCTTCAGCAGAGAGGTGCTGGCTGCGGCCAGACATGAAGACTTTCCAGCGACGAATATGTGCTAATGCTATATTCAGAGAGCTCGCTGAATCATTGGCGTATTCAAGTGCTTTTGCCAATGTACGACAAAAACCTTCAAAGAGATCACGATCAGCTTGCTTTTCAAGCGTCAAAAGAAGGCGTTGCTGTGAGCCATCAGTTCTAAGATCTACTTCGACCCCATTCATCTGCACATTATTGTTGCGAAAATTCTCCGCTAGATCACCATCCAGATCCAGAATAAAGAGACATAAGCCAAACCTATTGCGTCCCCAGTAGCATGGGACAGCCATATTTCCAGCAATCCGCTTAACGTTGAAATCGGATATGGGAACTCCGATCTCATCCCACGGTGAAGACTCAGGCATCCCAGTCCTCCTCATCGTCCGGATTATCATCGGCACCTTGCATCTGTCTGAGCCAGATCCTATTCACTACGACATCTATGGTCGGAATATCCTTTTCAAATGGGAAGCTCATACCGAACGCCGCGATCGGACCATCCACCTCATCGCTTTTTGGCATAAGGCTATGTAACATCAGTAGCGGTTTATTGCGAATTTCGCGAAAATGCGTGTCCGACACGCTACCCCCATGCTCCCTACTCTCCGCTAGCTCATATGCAGCAGCTTTCTGGATATCTGTCAGACCAAGTTTCTCATCACCTCTCGATGCGACGCGATCCTTGTTCAGCCTCCAAATTGATCCCTCCGGTTGGCCTTTACCGACAATTCGTTCCTGATTCCGAAGAGAATACGGGGTATCTATGCCCGATCCTCCCTCTGGAGATATGAGAAGGATATCCGCATTTGGATGGCGTTCGGAGATAAGTTGCAAATAGGCAAGAAGGTCTGACTTTAGGCCAACTTGTGATGCGTGGAAGTCATATCGCAGCAAGAAGTCTTCAAGAATGTTAAGTTTAACATCTTTATATATGAGTCCCTTTCCTGTGTCCTCGCTATTAGCACCACCGAAATCCGACTGCCACAATTCAGCAAAAAGTTCGAAATTTCGCTTGTTCAATTCAGGATCAATGGACACAGCCGAGGTTTCACGCAGGCGACCAGAGAAGCTTTGCTGAACAGTCACCTGTTCACCCGATCGCATTTTGTTAGTTGCGGTTATAAGCAGAGTATCCGGGTGAGATCGCACATAAAGCCCAAAATCCTGTGGGCTAAGCTTTTCACGACGCATACGTTTTACTTGTTGTATAAGTTCTTCCGCTGCATCAGCGATATGAGCATACCAATTGATTGAATCACGTGAGAGATGAACCCGACAGAGGTCTTCGTAGCTTGGTCTATAACCGAACCAGCGCCCCATCTGCATTAGGGTATCGTACATTTTAGTGTTTCTATACATATAGCTGATGGTCAGACCTTCGATAGTCAGACCGCGGGAAAGACTCAAGCCACCGACTGCGATAGCAGTAAGACCAATGCCAGCTTTCTCATATTTTGAGAAATCCAGCGTTTCATCGCTCTTGCTGTTAATAACGTAAGTGTGGAAATAGTTGAACACATCGTTTAACGCAGCCTTTACTTCTTCCCATGAAAACCCGGCACTTGAATACTCAGCATCGAATGTAGCCCTCAACTTCTGCATATAAAGGTTTGTAGACGATATTGACTCTGGCATCATGTAATTCGCAATCACGGCCTCTCTGATGTTCTTTTCGTACAAACTTATAAAGTCTCGGACAGCTACTTGAACGGGGACAAATCTCGAAACATTAATCATCATTGAACAATGTTTTTTTGCCTGTCCTCTTAGATTGCGAATTGCGCGGACAATGATGAACTCATTCACAGCCTTATAAAGGCTGGGTGGGAGCTCGAAGATTGTGTCATCGCGCTTATGTGAAAAAGGGATGAAAGCTTCGCAATCGTCAATTGGCCTAACAGTTTGGGTGCTTGTCTCATCGCTCAGAAAAACCTTCTCAGCCCCAAAGTATGTATTTGGAGCATCGAGGCAATATATGAAATCTCTGGGAAACAGTTCTTCACGAACATCATCTGCATAGGCATCTGGGTTAATGAAGATATTAGCGAAAGGTGTCGCTGTATATCCAACGTAACAAGATTTTGCAAATAGCCCCAGAATGCTACGGATCATCGCATTCGTCCGAGTTGGGTCCAAGTCCTCTTTGTTCGTATTGATCGAGGCATTGTCTGCTTCATCGTCAATAAGAAGCATGGGGATATCAGAGATACGTTCGCTGCCCTCTGCATTCAACTCCCTAAGCCATTTGTGAAGAGCAGTCAGGGTAGTGACATTCTTTTTTATAATTAATACGATAGGCTTAGTAAAGTCGTTAATCTTCCAGCCACTTTTTTCCGCCGTATTCTTATTGAAATCCTCATTCACATTAGTAAGTGTTGCTGGATGAGGATAACCATAAGCGGTTCCGACACCTATATTACGCCTGTCATTTGGATCGCTTGAGCGTCCTATAAACGCTTCGTCGATGCGTTCCTGTGTCTGTTTCCGAAGGTTGTTGTGAATACCTGCAATGACAATAATGAACTTGTATCCTGCATCAGCAGCTCTAGCAATCAGGCCAGTGTAATTAGCAGTTTTCCCTGACTGAACATGCCCAATTACCAACCCACGCCTATTCCAGATGGTACCTTCGCTTTGAGGATCTTGGAGATGTCCGAGAATCCTGCCAGTTATATCTTTGAGTGATTGCACCATCTGCGGTGCCCAACCATCCTGCCGTAGAAATTCAGCATAAGCATCAGAGTAGGTCCATGCAATGTCATTCCGCTTATTTACCCATTGATCGTCGTGTTTGGCTTTCGTATCAACTAGTGAGACACCTGCCCCCATACGTGTGACGACTGAAATCATCGCTTCGCCGACGACATTCTGAAGATCACCTTCGTAGTTGAAAATAACAGCCATTTGCATGGCTTTCTCCTCAACCTGCGACGTCGTTGGAACCTCGGGCATATTTGCAAGTGCAGAAATTAGAGCATTAGTAAAATTTCTCTCTTGGAAGTTAATATCGATACTCATACAAAAGCTCCCCTTATATATTTTTCTACAGTGTCCAAGTGCTTTTCAAATAGCCGGGTGGAACGCACAATTTGCATGAACGCGAGCGGATCACCAGACTCATCACCATAGAGAACGGTTCTCAGCCCTTTCAGCCTCTCAAGGATTTCCGATTCATCTATATTGGGCTGACTTACGTCACGCGGGTTAGTTGAATAATCTGAATAAATCATTTCCACTGGAAGAGACGCTGCTATAGAGTCCAAAAGCATATACAAATTGCAGACATCTCCAGGCGCTAGTTTTGTAACAAGGGACTGTATGAGGGGGTGTTCTATGTTCACCACGAATCTGATCCCCCCATGATCCGCATACCTCTCCCACATTGGGGACTGAGATTCTTGGAATAACTTTTGTCCACGCCCACGATGCACGATGATGCTCCTGGCGGTAATCTTCGATATGATCTGCCTCAGTCGCTCCCTAACTGCATGAGGTGGACGAGCACGGGACTTCTTAATGTCGATTGTCCATGCCTCATCGAGACTGTTTGGAAAATCTATCTGCACGCGGGCGAGTTTAGTGGCCTCCCCTTTAGGAATGAGTCTGAACCAATCGCCCCAAGCCATCAGGCGTCCGTTACGGTAAACAAAAGCGCCCTGGTTGGAAATGAAATCACTGCGATCTTGATAGAAGTCATATTGGTCTGCGGTTAGACGACTATGGTGGGGAAGGATATACGGCTGCATTTGTACCGCATAATCACCTATCCATACAGTCTCTTCAGGGAGCATCTGCGTGGCGGGATTCTTGCGACAGAACGGATCAAAAGCCGCAATTGTATGCCCGTTAAGTTTGATTGTGATTCGCTTACGCCCTTTGACTTCACCTGTGAGGAAACGGTGAAAGACAAGTGATAGATGCCGTTCGACAGCAGCAAGCTTCTCATTCACTATTTCATCACGCTTATCGCCGAACTCTTCCTCGAACAGTCGGTCGAGTTCACGCCAGAGTACAATGGTTCCAGTTGTTGGCAGCAATTCAACGAAAGGAAGCGCGGCAATCTCTTTATCGTCAAGGATTCCAACATACCAGTCATCATTGTCCACTATCTGTGAGAGGCTCCACTCAACTGCGCTTCGCGTTTGATTTTTGCTACTTACAACTGTGAGTTTGCGACATTGGGAAAAAGATGCTGTTTTCAATCCGAGGCCAAACCTCCCAAGATCATTCGCCCCCCTTTGTTTTCTGGGATCGGTCGAGCCATGTCGCATCGCGGAAATGACCTCGGACTCACTCATGCCGTGACCATTGTCAGAGATTACTAGTACCGGATCGCTCCGGCTCATATCGCATAAAATCTGGATATCTGTCGCATCAGCCGAAATACTATTGTCAATTAGATCCGCGATTGCCGTTTCGAGTGAATAACCGAGGTCTCGAAGTGATGCAGCCAAACATGCCGCGCTTGGTGGAAGGTAGTGAGGTTTTGTCATCAGCCTGTACTCCTGAGGATGTTTGAAAGATGTCGAACAGTCTCATTCGGTTCAGAATGAAGTTCACACTCCCATACAACGCATACTATCCAGCCTGCGATTTCAAGAGATGTGCGGTTTTGAGCATCTCTCTCAATGTTCTTGTTGAATTTGTCTTCCCAGAACTCCTGTCGAGTCGATGGCATCGTAGAATTCCGACACCCAGCATGGCGGTGCCAGAAACATCCGTTTACAAAGATCACTGTGCGATAACGTGGCAAAACAATGTCCGGAGCTCCGGGCAAGTCCTTTCTGTGTAATCGAAACCGGAATCCCTCTCTTTGTAGCATGGATCGAAGGACGAGTTCTGGCTTTGTGTTTTTGCTTCTGATCCGGGACATATTCCAACTTCGCCGCGCAGATGAAATCGTATCGACCATTATCGACATACTCTTATCGAGGAAAGTACCTCGGCGACGATCTCAGCAATCTGTTTCGCAAGGTAAGGTGGTACTGCATTTCCAACCTGGTGATACTGCGAAGTCCTAGGTCCCGCGAAAAAATAGTTGTCCGGAAAGGTCTGCAAGCGGGCTGCCTCACGAACGGTCAGACTACGGCATTGCGCCGGGTCATAATGAATGAAGTAATGACCATCCTTGGATATGTGGGATGTTACAGTCGATGAAACTTGGTTTGCTAGCTGCACTCGGAATCGGTCGGAAAACATCTTACCTGTGCACCCAAGTTCCACATTCTGGTGATCAGGCAAAAGGCTCACTGGGAAATCTGCCAGTTTGGGGCTACGTCCCATAGTCTCTGCAAAGGTCGACGCATATAGGTAACGTCTTAGGTCAGATGACATATGACTGCGGGCTTCATGTAATGTAAGGATGCTTAATCTTTCATCATAGAGGCTTTTCAGGATTGGGTGATTGGTTATTTCTGAGGGATAAACTTTAGATAATATTTCAGTCGGTGAACGCAATTCCACAAGTTTATCTAAGCTAAGTTTATTCGCAATTTCGCTTGCGTACGGGGCACCGTTTAGTTGGTGAAGAACATGCATGCTTGATATCCGATGCAGCTCAGTCTGCCATGCTATGAAACTGTCTTTTTCTTTTGAAAGGCCGCTACGGATTGCGGGGAGAGAACCGATAGTTTCAATAACACTCGGCGCCTTGAATTTCTTCAAGAGGCCGGGTCTTACATCTAGGTCACTACGTATACCAACAATGAACATTCGATGTCGAGCTTGAGGAATTCCATACTCTTCTGCTCGCACAACAAAAAGCCGCGGGTCAACATCACCTTCTGCCTTATCTTCCTCCGATAGAGAATAAAGCTTGTAGTTCAGGTCGTCCGGAGCATCGAGGATTGCCCGCCCCGGTTTGGAAAGATCACTGACGATCCGATTGATTGCCGATTTACCTTCAATTGTGGCTGAGAGAAGTCCTTTAACATTCTCCATAACGAAAATTGGAGGCCGATGATCAGCAATGATACGGAGATATTCAAGATACAGTGTGTGACGTGCATCTAAAGCGAAGCCCGAATTCCCCCTCATCCGTGATCGACCCACAAGTGAATAAGCTTGACAAGGAGGCCCGCCGACTAGTGCCCATTTGTCGGTACCAGCCAATCGTTTGGAAATAAGGCGCTTGACGTCTAAATGTGATTCGGGTCCAAGAGAAATCTTTAATGCGCGGCTTTGCGCGTCCGCCCATTCGTTAGGATATTGCGAGATCAGCTCTTCAAGCTTAATTTTACAAGCAAGGAAATCATAATATTCGTCAGGAGCCTCACCATCTGGAAAATGCCTGATAAAGTGACGTAAAAGGAGTGTCTGATGTGAAAACTCATCCCTTTCGATAGAAATGATGCTCCGAAATCTTGGCGTATTGTTATCTCCATTTGCTGACGCAAATCCTTCTCCCAATCCCCCGGGGCCAGCGAAAAGATCTACTATGGGAAACGTTGTCGTCCTTTTCTTCGAAGCAACATTTTGAGCAGCACCCTTCATCACAATGTCCGCAATTCACCCTTGATATGTTTCTAAAAACTCTGAAATTTCCCTACACTACAAATTTCTGTAATCAATTGGCAAGCACCCAAAGCTTATGCAAATGACCATTCTAAGCTACTAGGTGCTGCTGAGTAATGTTTGTATTAGAAAGTCACGTAGATTGTGCACGCGTTTAAATACCAAAGCTTAGTTGAATGTGTAATCAGATCCAAAACGGAGCCATTCCAAAGGGGGCAGAACTGGGGATAAACGGAGACAAAACGGAGACACTTGGAGACAAAATTATCAGAGTTAATGTTGACGCACTGATAATTTAATGGTCAACAAATCACTAGAAATTTGAAATTATAACCACGCTAATATTCAGCATTAATGCGGGTTACAAGGGGTTTTGGCGGAGAGCGAGGGATTCGAACCCTCGATACAGATTTAAGCCCGTATGCTTCCTTAGCAGGGAAGTGCCTTCGACCACTCGGCCAGCTCTCCGCGAGGCCGCCACAATAACGTTTTATGTCTAAAAGGTCAAATCGGTTTAGGCCTGGTCTAGTTCAAACGCCTTGTGCAATACACGTACTGCCAACTCCAGATATTTTTCGTCCACTACGACCGAAATCTTGATTTCACTGGTAGAAATCATCTGGATATTGATGCCCTCCTCTGCCAATACGCGGAACATCTGGCTGGCAATACCAACGTGCGAGCGCATACCCACGCCAACGACAGCGACCTTGGCAATTTTGTCATCGCCAACAACTTCGCGTGCGCCGATATGGCCTTGCACCTTGTCTTTCAAAATCGCCAGCGTTTTGTTTAACTCGTTTTTATGCACAGTAAAGGTGAAATCCGTGCTGCCGTCCGCTCCCACGTTTTGGATGATCATATCTACATCAATGTTGGCATCGGCCACTGGCCCCAGAATCTGATACGCAATACCGGGGCGGTCTGGCACGCCTAGCACGGTGATTTTGGCCTCGTCGCGGTTGAACGCGATGCCGGAAATAACGGGTTGTTCCATGTTGTCTTCTTCCTCAAATGTAATCAGCGTGCCTTCGCCTTCTTCCTCAAAGCTGGAAAGCACGCGCAATTTAACTTTATATTTGCCAGCAAATTCTACCGAGCGGGTTTGCAGCACCTTGGAGCCTTGGCTTGCCAGCTCCAGCATTTCTTCAAAGGTGATGGATTTCAAGCGTCGCGCTTCCGGCACGATGCGTGGGTCGGTGGTGTAAACGCCGTCCACATCGGTATAAATTTGGCATTCGTCGGCCTTCAGCGCCGCCGCCATTGCCACGCCAGTGGTGTCCGAGCCACCACGTCCCAAGGTCGTGATGTTGCCGTTGGCATCCACGCCCTGAAACCCCGCCACTACCACCACATAACCCGCGTCCAAATCAGCGCGGATGCGATGTTCATCTATCTGCATGATGCGCGCTTTGGTGTAGGCGTCGTCGGTAGTGATGCTGACTTGCGCGCCGGTGTAGCTCTTGGCTTTCAACCCCAAATCCATCAACGCCATCGCGGTGAGCGCGATGGTGACTTGCTCGCCAGTAGAAACCATCTGATCCAACTCACGTGGATATGGCTCCGCCATGATTTCCTTGGCCAGCGCGATTAGGCGATTAGTCTCGCCGGAAATGGCCGACACCACCACTACCACTTGGTGTCCCATTGCCTGATAACGCGCCACCCGACGGGCCACATTGCGAATGCGTTCAGGAGAGCCTACCGAAGTACCGCCGTATTTTTGTACGATTAACGCCATTCAAATATCCTTAAAAACAAACTTTAGCCACAGATAAAAGCGGATGAACACAGATAAGATCCGTAGAAAGGTGCTGTACACATCCGTGTTTATCTGTGTTCATCTGTGGTTAATGCAGCTTTTCTTTCACCCAACCCACCACACTGGCCAATGCCTGCGGCAACTTACTCGCGTCCGTGCCGCCCGCCATCGCCATGTCAGGTTTGCCGCCGCCCTTGCCACCCACTTGTCCGGCTACAAAGTTGACCAAATCGCCCGCTTTTAGTTTCGCTGTCAGGTCAGAGGTGATCCCCGCCACCAAGCTCACTTTACCGTCATGGGTGGCTGCCAACACGATGGCGGCAGACTTCAGCTTGTCTTTCAGCTTATCCATGGTCTCGCGCAGCGCGTTAGCATCCGCGCCTTCCAGCATGGCAGCCAGCACTTTAATGCCGGCAATGTCCACGGCTTGGCCTGCCAAATCATCGCCTTGGGATGAGGCTTGTTTGGACTTCAACCGTGCCAGCTCTTTTTCCAGAGATTTTTTTTCTTCTTGGAGATTATTCACTGCGGTTTCAACCATGCCTGCTCCAGGAGAGACTTTTAGATGCTTGGCCACCTCATAGAATTCTTGTAGTTGATTATTCATCATTGCTAGAGCATTGGAGCCAGTTGTTGCTTCAATACGTCGAACGCCAGCAGCCACGCCACTTTCTGCATAAATCTTAAAGACACCGATGTCGCCAGTCCTGTCAACATGTGTGCCGCCGCATAATTCGCATGACGTGCCAATGTCTAACACACGTACCTTATCGCCATATTTTTCGCCGAATAGCATCATGGCACCGGTTTTCTGAGCAGATTCAATGTCCATCTCCCGTACCTGCGTCTTCCTGTTGGCGAGTATCTCGTCATTAACCTTAAGCTCGACCAGACGTATCTGATCCCCCGTCATCGGCGCGTTATGCACGAAATCGAAACGGGTCTTGCCGGTATCTACCAGCGAGCCTTTTTGTTGCACATGCTCACCCAGCACTTCGCGCAAGGCCTTGTGCATCAGGTGGGTAGCCGAGTGGTTACGCATGGTGGCGGCACGCGCCTGCGTGTTGACGCGGGCAGCAACGCTATCGCCCACCGCCAGCTTGCCGGTTTTGAGCGTGCCGTGATGCCCGAACACTGTGGCTTGGATTTTTTGCGTGTCTTCCACGGCAAAAATGCCATCGCTGCTTTTCAGCTCGCCACAGTCGCCGATCTGACCGCCCGATTCTGCGTAGAACGGCGTGTCGTCCAGCACCACCACACCTAGATCGCCTTCGTTGAGCGCACTGACGGCTGCGCCGTCTTTGTACAAGGCCAATACTTTGGCACTGGTTTCCAATTTTTCGTAACCGTGGAAGGTAGTGGCTTTGCCGTCGTATTCCAGATTGGTCGCCATCTTGAACTTGCCAGCAGCGCGGGCTTGTTCTTTTTGGCGAGCCATGGCTTTGTCGAAACCTTCAACGTCAACGGTTACACCGTGTTCACGGCACACGTCTTGGGTTAAGTCTAGGGGAAAGCCATAGGTATCATGAAGTTT
Organism: Methylophilaceae bacterium; assembly: GCA_046155285.1. GTDB lineage: Bacteria > Pseudomonadota > Gammaproteobacteria > Burkholderiales > Methylophilaceae > CAILHX01. The sequence continues at coordinate 171,768 of JBJXEA010000017.1, forward strand.
GAATGCTAACTCTCCATCCAGAATTTTTAGCGGAAGTAACTCTTCTTCATTTACGGTAAAGAGTTTTAGTTTGAAATCTGGATTTTTTAGAAGGTGCTGAACTTCTTCAGGAACCTTGTTGTTATTCTCATTGAGAATAACAACAAGGTTTAGCTCTTCGTATTCAGGAGAAAAACTGTGTTGTTGAACATTAATAAAATTTTCAACAGAATTAAGTTTCTCGCTATACCTAGCATCGCCCAAGTTTAGAACTTGGGCAGCAATTTCTTCTCCATTTGATTCAAATACCGCATCTAGTTCATATCGAAGACCAGATAATGCTTTTACTAGTAAGGCAGTACACTTCCAACCCGTTTTACTGGCTAACCACTTAGACGCAAAGTTTGCATCTGACACTGCTGACTCTACCATAGCCATCCCATGCTCAATCGTCTCGAAGAAACGCTCTTCTTCCTGCTTGAGAATGTCGGTAACACGGGCTTGTTGGCTGACCAGTTCAGGATAGGCTTCACCCATTTCAGCCACCAATGGCGCAACGAGTTTATGGAAGAACGCAGCGCGGCAACCCAGCTTGTAACCATGACGAATGGCGCGGCGGATGATACGGCGCAGCACGTAGCCGCGACCTTCGTTGCCGGGGATCACGCCGTCGGCGATGAGGAAGGAACAGGCGCGGATATGGTCGGCCAGCACCTTCAATGATGGGCTGTTGATATCTGTACACTTGGTTTCACGCGCGGCGGCGGCGATGAGACTTTGGAACAGGTCTATCTCGTAATTGGCGTGTACGTGTTGCAGCACGGCGGAGATGCGCTCCAAGCCCATGCCGGTATCCACGCTAGGCTTGGGCAACGGGTGCATCACGCCCGCTTCATCGCGGTTGAACTGCATGAACACGTTGTTCCAGATTTCGATAAAGCGGTCGCCGTCTTCGTCCGGGCTTCCGGGAGGTCCGCCAGGGATATTTTCACCATGGTCGTAGAATATCTCGGTACAGGGGCCGCAAGGGCCGGTATCACCCATCATCCAGAAGTTGTCGGAGGCATAGCGCGCACCTTTGTTGTCACCGATGCGGATGACTTTTTCTGGTGCTACACCGATTTGTTTAGTCCAGATATCAAACGCTTCGTCATCCTCGGCGTAGATGGTGATGGTGAGCTTGTCGGCAGGGATTTTGAACACGACGGTGAGCAGTTCCCAAGCGTAGTGGATGGCGTCTTTTTTGAAATAATCACCGAAGCTGAAGTTGCCCAGCATCTCGAAGAACGTATGGTGACGCGCAGTGTAGCCGACGTTTTCCAAGTCATTGTGTTTGCCGCCAGCACGCACGCACTTCTGGCTGGTGGTGGCGCGGGTGTAGGGGCGTTTGTCGAAGCCTAGGAACACGTCCTTGAACTGGTTCATGCCCGCGTTGGTGAACAGCAGCGTGGGGTCGCCGTGCGGCACCAAGGAGCTAGAAGGCACGATGGTGTGGCCTTTGGAGGCAAAGAAGTCTAAAAATGCTTGTCGTATTTGTTTACTGGTCATCATCATTTGTTGCTGCCAAAACTTTCTTAATCACATCAAAACCAAACCCGCGGCTTTGCAAAAATCTTGCTTGTTTCGCCCATGCTTCGCGGTTTTCCGGGTGTACGCCATACTTTTTCTGCCACACCATTTTTGCGCTTTGTACATCATCCAGCGCGTCAACAGCTTGCGTTACCAAGTCCTCTGCCACGCCTTTTTCGCGCAATTCATGAGCCACTTTGAGCTTGCCGTAGCGTCCGCTTTTGGCATGGACTACCATCTCGGCAAAACGCTGGTCGGAAATCCAGCCGCGTTTTTGAAAGTCGTCTAGCAACGCGACCAAATCGTCGCCTTCTTCCACAAAAGGTTTCAGCTTACGGCCTAACTCCAGTCGGGAATGTTCGCGGCGGGCGAGGCAATTTAGCGCCCGTTGCCGTAGGGTTACAGGAGGATTACTCGTCACCAGCTTCCGGCATCACCGTCTTGACCACGTCAGCCAAGCCAGCACTCACATGGGCGCGGATTTTGGCTTCAATCTCGGCGGAAACTTCAGGATGCTCTTTCAGGTATTCACGCGCGTTGTCCTTGCCTTGGCCTATCTTTTCGCCCTTGTAGGCGTACCAAGCGCCAGATTTCTCCACCAGCTTCAGGTTGGTGCCGATTTCGATGATTTCACCGTGGCGCGAAATACCTTCGCCGTAGAGGATATCGAATTCAGCTTGTTTGAACGGTGGCGCGACTTTGTTTTTCACCACTTTGACACGGGTTTCAGAGCCAATCACTTCGTCGCCCTTCTTAATCGCGCCGGTGCGGCGAATATCCAAACGCACCGAGGCGTAGAACTTGAGGGCATTGCCGCCGGTGGTGGTTTCTGGATTGCCGAACATCACGCCGATTTTCATACGAATCTGGTTGATGAAAATCACCATGGTGTTGGTGCGTTTAATGTTGCCAGTGAGCTTACGCAAGGCTTGCGACATCAGCCGCGCTTGCAAGCCCATGTGCGAATCGCCCATTTCGCCTTCGATTTCGGCTTTTGGCACCAGCGCAGCCACCGAGTCAATCACCACCACGTCCACCGAGCCGGAACGCACCAGCATGTCGGCGATTTCTAGCGCTTGTTCGCCGGTGTCCGGTTGGGAAATCAGTAACTCGGAAACATTAACACCGAGCTTCTGCGCATACTGCGGATCAAGTGCGTGTTCCGCATCAATAAACGCTGCCGTGCCGCCCAGCTTTTGCATTTCGGCGATGACTTGCAGCGTCAGCGTGGTTTTACCAGAAGATTCAGGGCCGTAAATCTCCACCACCCTTCCACGCGGCAAACCACCTATGCCCAGTGCCAAATCCAAGCCAAGCGAGCCAGTGGAAACTGCTTGAATATCCTTGGCGACATCAGTGTCGCCCATGCGCATGATAGAACCCTTGCCGAACTGCTTCTCGATTTGCGAGAGTGCTGCCGCGAGTGCCTTAGCTTTATTGTCATCCATGCTGAATTCCCTAGCCCGTAAAAAGGTCAAATTATGTCACGGGCGCTCTTATAAATCCAAATTTCGTCACAATACTTTGTTGCTAAATAAAATTAGTCGCTTACATACTAATTGTATGCGGCGCGCCAAATTTTCTTTAGCGCCTCGTCTGGTTTAGAACTTTGGATTTATAAAAGCACCCATCATAAATCAGGCGCTAAAGTAAGGCCGAGCGAGGCTATTCAGGCTCTGGCGAACCGGTATCGTCAAGCCCGCTTTTTAGCTGCGCTCTTGCTGCGCCAGCCAGCGTTTGATATTTGGCGCGGAACGCATCGAGGTTTTCTTCTTCCAGTTCTTCCAAATCCAGCAGCGCGTTGTGTGCGCCTTTGGTAGCGCGAATGAGCTCGTCGAGCTTGATTTGAATGGCCTCGGTGTCGCGGTTTTGCGTGTTTTGAATCAAAAACACCATAAGAAAGGTGATGATGGTGGTACCGGTGTTGATGACCAATTGCCACGTGTCGCTGAAGCCGAAAATTGGCCCGGTGATAATCCACACCGCAATCACGCCGACGGCGATGGAAAACGTTCGGGGCCGACCGCAGATATGCGCGGTTTTCTTTGCAAATTGAGAATACCAAGTGGCGCTTTGCATGAGGTTATCTCCTTAAAAAACTAAACGATTTTGTTAAACACTGACTCACCTTTATACCAGCGCGATTCCGCAGCTTCATCTGTCAGCGCCAACAGCACCGCCCGTCCCAAATCATGTCCAGATGCTGCTAGTTTAGCTTGCTGATAGGCGTTTGCAGTACCTTTCATTAGGGCTTCTGACTTCAAGATAACCTCAAGACTTTGTGGAATGTTTGCACCAGCATCCTCACATTGCTCAACGTCATAGGAGTGTACTTTACGGCAAGCCGCAGGGCGCACGGGGTATATCGAACACAGGTTTTGTTGGAGGAAAGGGCAAGGGCTGCGATAGTCTGCAATGGAGTGATGTTTTGTCTTGTTTTCGTGGCGCTGCAAACGACTAATGATGTCTTCAAGGCTGTCTGGTGCTAAATCTTGTAGCGCATGTACGATCTGAAAAACCTCAGGCTCCAACGCTTCAACCCGCACATGGCAACAATGGCTGCAACCTGCTTTGCAGTCGAACTGCTCACCTTGAGTGATTGCGGTTTGGGTGATGCTATCCACGCCGCGCTGTAGGTTGGCGACGAAAGTAACCGCAAAAGTCTTATTTGGGTTGGCGTTGAGATGGTCTAGCGTTGTTTGAGTCACCCTTTCAGTCGCTGCCAGCAAGCTGACGTGTTCCTCGGCACTTAATACGGTGGGGGCTGCGCTCATGGCGGTTAATGCAGGAGCAGCAACTCTTTGAAGGCGTGATGCACGGACTGTTTGCGGATGGTTTCTCGGTCACCCGAGAAATGTCTGGTTTCGCTGTTGATTTTGCCCGTCACGTCCGCCCAAGCAAAACACACAGTTCCCACTGGTTTTTCGGGCGTTCCGCCGTCAGGTCCGGCGATGCCGGTGATGGCGATAGCGATTTGGGCGCGGCTGTGTTGAAGCGCCCCCAGCGACATTTCGCGGGCGGTTTCTTCGCTCACTGCGCCGTGTTGTTCTATCGTCACAGCAGATACGTCCAGCATCTCCACTTTGGCTTCGTTACTATAAGTGACGAAGCCGCACTCAACCCAAGCGGAGCTTCCCGCAATCGCGGTGGCGTATTGTGCGGCCATGCCGCCGGTGCAGGATTCTGCCAGCGCCAGCGTCCAGCCTTTGTGTCGCAATGCGGCGCCCATTTCTACAGCCAAATTAAGCAAAGTGGAATCGTTTACGACAGCCATTGCAGTCCTTTCAAGACGAGTAGCGCATAGATGGCGGCCAGTATGTCATCAAACATCACGCCGAAGCCGCCTTTGAGTTTTGCGTCACACTGTTTTATCGGAAATGGCTTCCAGATGTCGAACAGGCGAAACAACGCAAAGCTCAGCCCTATCCACAGCGCGGTGCGCGGCATCAACGCCAGTATCAACCACATGGCGACCATTTCATCCCACACCATGCTGCCGTGATCGGCAACACCCAAAGCTTTCCCAGTCACATCGCAGCACCACACGCCAATTACAAACAGCAGGCCAAGAGCGATGAAAGTAGGAGCGAGAGCGCTGGCAGGAATGAGTAAAAACAGGGGAATCGCGGCCAACGAACCCGCCGTGCCTGGGGCTTTGGGAAACAAACCGCTACCAAAGCCTAGCGCTAAATAATGCGCGGGATGGCGAATCAGGAACTTGAGATTAGGGTTCATGCGGGAGGGGGGCTTCAGCGCTTATTTCTTGTTGTGCCGGCAAGGCCACCAAAGGCGGCTCGGCAAAATGGTCATAGCCTTTGCCCTCATAGACGATAGGATTGTTGTACACGTCCAGCAGACGGATGCCGGGGCTGGAGGTGATTTTGCCGATGCGTGTGAGCTTGATTTTGAGCTTTTCGCCTATCATTCTAATCTGGTCATCCAGCCGCGCTGGTGCGGTGAAGCATAGTTCATAGTCTTCGCCGCCCGCCAGCAGGCAATGGCGGCCTATGTCTTCAGTCATAAATGCCGACACCAAAGTTGAACGTGGAATGAGGTCGAACATAAGGTCAGCGCCGAAACCAGAGCGTTGCAGAATGTGGCCGAGGTCGGCCAGCAAGCCGTCGGAAATGTCTATCGCCGCAGTGGCACGGCCACGCAGCGCCAAGCCCAACTCTGCGGGCGGTTGTGGGCTGTGCAACGCGGCGATGCAGGATTCCAAGCCGTCTCTATCCACAATCCCACGCAGCGCGGCCAAGCCCAATGCAGCATTGCCGAGCTGGCCGGAGACCCAAATATCGTCCTTAAATTTTGCGCCATCGCGCCGCAAAGCGTCTCCGCGCGGGATGTCGCCCATGATGGTGATGCTAATCGCAAGGCTGCCACGCGTGGTGTCGCCACCAATCAAATCCACCCCAAAGCGCTGTGCGCAGTCGAAAAAGCCTTCAGAAAATTCTTTTAGCCAAGCGTCATCAATACGAGGCAGTGATAGCGCTAGCGTTGCCCAATGCGGGTTAGCGCCCATCGCCGCCATATCAGAAATATTCACCGCCAGCGCTTTCCAACCCAGCAAGCGGGGATCGGCATCAGGGAAAAAATGCGTACCTTCCACCAGCATGTCGGTAGAAACGGCGAGTTCCATGCCTGCACCTACGGTCAGCAATGCCGCATCGTCGCCAACACCCAATGTGGTGCGTGGCGTACCGCGGGTGAAATATTTGGCGATGAGGTCGAATTCAGGGGTCATTCTTTACTTGGTTTCTGTGCCGTTTTCGGGCGAAACGCCTTCACCACAGTCTCATGAGTTTCGATATAAGGGGCGCCTATTAAATCCAAACAATACGGCACAGCCGCAAAAATGCCGTGAACTTTTTGAGTGCCGTCCTCGTCTTTCAAGCCTTCCAGCGTTTGCGCGATGGATTTTGGTTGTCCAGGAAGATTAATAATCAAGCATTGCTTGCGTATCACCGCGACTTGGCGTGACAAAATGGCCGTGGCGACGAAATTCAGGCTAATCTGCCGCATCTGTTCACCAAAACCGGGCATCTCGCGGTCAGCTACTGCCAACGTGGCTTCTGGGGTTACGTCGCGTACCGCAGGACCAGTACCGCCGGTGGTCAAAACCAGATTGCAGCCTTCATGGTCCACCAAATCCTTGAGCGTAGATTCTATTTCTGCCTGATCATCGGGGATAATGCGGCTGACTTCTTGCCAAGGCGTAACAAGCGCGGTATTCAGCCAGTCACGCAGACTGGGAACACCTTTGTCGTCATATATTCCTTGCGAGGCGCGGTCGCTAATGCTGACCAAGCCGATTTTAATGAATTGTTTCGTCATTGTTATGTCACAGTGCCGGATAAGGTTTTATCATACCATCGCCGTGCCGCAAGGCTCATCATCCGGGATTAACTAACGAAAGGCATGACATGCAACACTTAAAAAATGGGTTATTAGCACTGTTATTAGTAGGCTTCACTGCCCATCTAGCACTGGCCGACGAGCCAAAATCCGACAACCCTTACACACAAAATTATAAAGAGCGTTCTACAGCCAAGAAACCCTCTACTGAAGCGCCACGCGTGTTTCGCGGCACTAGTCGTGAAGGAGATTATCAACGCTTGCTGGAAGACGGCTACGACCAGCTAGGGTCTTCCAGCTTTCAAACCGGAGACGTTGATCCAGAGCTGTTGAGCGGACACGCACAAAAAATCCATGCCAATTTAGCCTTGGTGTACACCACCAGCTTAGGCAAAGAGTCTGTAGATGCCAAGATTGCAACGGCCAAGGCAAAAGCCCTGAAAAAGGCCAAACCAGATGCCGAGAAAACGGAAGGCGAAGGCCTGTTGATGGAATTTCCTGAGCAACTCTATGACTACTACGCTACGTTTTGGGTGAAGTTGCCTCCTCCAGTGCTGGGCTTGCATGTAAGCGACCGTAAAGAAGACGACGATCAGCCCGGTGTGCCAGTGGTGGCCATCATTAAAGGCTCTCCCGCTGCTGCTGCCGACATTCGCAAAGACGACGTAGTGCTGAAAATCGCCGATGTGGCGGCTAATAATGGCGACACTTTTGTGCAGACGGTACGCGGCAATGCAGGAAAAACGGTTGAAATCCTTTTGTTACGAGAAGATGTGCTGGTATCAAAAATGGTAACGCTCAACCCGAAATAAAGACTGGGAAACATGAAAGAGTCTCTGAAAACAGCCGTGGAATATGCCTTGGCGGGCGAGTGGGATGCTTCGCACAAAATTGCGCAGGAGTTCAGCGACACTATGGCGAACTGGATACATGCGGTGTTGCACAAGATAGAGGGTGATGCGTCGAATAGCCGTTATTGGTATGCGCGTAGCAATGGTCATAGTTATGAGGATTTTGCCAGCTCGCAGGAGGAGCTCAAGGAGATTCTGCGGCGCTTAGAAAGCGCTTGAAGATTTAGCTACGCGTCAACCTGTATCAGCCTATGATGGGTTCTTGTTAGCAAACCCAAGGAGAACGTGATGGCTAAAGGTCAGGTACGTGGTAACAAGGAAGCAAAGAAACCCAAGAAGGATAAACAGGTGGTGGTGCCGAGCGCCACTTTCATCGCATCACAAAAGGCTGCGTTGCCGCATAAACCAAAGTAATTGCAAAATTTCAGACTACAAATTTATCCTTTAGTGAGGCGAGTATTGCTATGCGCGACGCTGCTGACCTTTCCGTTGATTGCTATGGCGACTGAAGAACCCAAGTTTGTAGTTCTGGAAAAATCCGAAGCTTTTGAGCTGCGTCAGTACCACGCTATGGTGCTGGCCGAGGTAGAAGTGGAGGGTGACCTAGACGAGTCTTCCAGCAAGGGTTTTCGCCTGATTGCCGATTATATCTTTGGTAACAACACCGCTAAATCTGGCAGCAGCGAGAAGATCGCCATGACGACCCCTGTCACGGTAGTGCCGAAATCAGAGAAGATTGCCATGACCGCGCCGGTGACTGTTGAACAAGGCGCTGACAAATGGCGCATGCACTTTGTCATGCCCAGCCAATACACCCTGCAAACCCTGCCCACCCCCAACAACCCGCGGGTGAGCTTGCGAGAAGTGCCACCCAAGAAGGTGGCGGTGGTGACATTCTCCGGCTGGGTGAGCGAAGAGAAAAACGCCAGCAAGACCGCAGAGTTGCTCGCCTGGATGGCGAGCAAGAAACTCAAACCCATCGGCACACCAGAACTGGCCCGCTATAACCCGCCGTGGACCTTGCCTTTCTTCAGGCGCAACGAGGTGATGGTGGAGTATGGTTCAGAATAGCGAGATGACAGTCATCGCCACCTCGCCTTTCTGAACAAGAAAAATTAGCGCCTTCCACCAGAAATAAACAGTGATTCGCCGGTAATCCAGGAGGAATCCTGTGAGGCGAAAAACACTACTGCCGGGGCAATATCTTCAGGCTGACCGATGCGACCAAGAGGCGTAATCGAGGCCATGTATTCGCTGTTGGCGATAAAGCCGGTGGCATGCAGACCTTCTGTTTCTACCATCCCAGGATTAATAGAGTTGATACGAATCTTGCGTGGAGCCAACTCAGTGGCGAGCGAACGCGTGATTGCGTCGACGGCACCTTTAGTGGCGCTATACACGGATAAGCCTGCAAGTCCCATGGTGCTGACCACCGAACTGATGTTGATGATGCTACCACCCCCGGTATTGAAATGTTTGACGGCTTCTTGCGTGCTTAAGACTAGGCCAAGCACATTCAAATTCATCTGTTTGTGGAAATGTTCTTCTGTGATTTCCTCCAGAGGTGCGGGGTTGTAGATGCCAGCGTTGTTGACCAGTATATCAATGGCACCGAAAGCGTTTTTTGAAGCGGTGAACAAGCGTTCAATATCTGCCTTTTGCGACATGTCAGCCTTAACCGCAACTGCTTTGCCGCCGCCTCTGACGATTTCAGCGACTACCTGATTGGCTGCGTCCTGACTTGATGAATAGTTCACTACCACTGCGGCACCTTCTGCTGCGAGATGTTTGGCGATAGAGGCCCCTATGCCTTTGGATGCCCCGGTAACGACTGCTACTTTTCCTGCTAGTTTCTGACTCATGATGTTGCTCCTTTAATTAAAAAATGGGTGATTCGGAATTTAGCGTTTCGTTTGAACCGCTAAACAGTGGAGCCAGTATATTTGTATATTTATACGGGATAAATAATGTAATATTAGAAATACTGTATAGAATTGCTGGACAATAAAATGGATAGATTTGATGCCATGCAGGCATTTGCTAGGGTAGTGGAGCTGAATGGCTTCACTAAAGCCGCGCTGTCGCTGAATATTCCTAAAGCAACGCTTTCTGCCCAAGTGCTTGCACTTGAAAAACACCTGAACGTCAAACTTCTGCACCGCACTACGCGCCATGTCAGTGTGACCAAGGAGGGTGCAGCCTACTATGAGCGTGCGATTCGACTGCTTAATGACCTAGAAGAAACCGAAGCCGCGGTTGGACAAGCAAGCCGTTCCTATACCGGGCGACTGCGTGTTGACACTTCCGGCACCCTAGGGCGCCAGATTATCGTACCCGCCCTGAAAGATTTTTTTCTTCGTTATCCCGATATTGATCTGGAAATAGGCTGTACCGACAGAACGGTGGATTTGCTTCAAGAGGGCATTGACTGCGCTATCCGTGGCGGCATGCCGATTGATGATTCACTGGTGGCGCGTAAGTTGATCGAGACCCAACCTATCACCTGTGCTACCCAAACCTATCTCGACCAGAACGGTACGCCGGAGACGCTGGAAGCGCTGAAAGCTCACATGGTGGTGAATTATTTCTCGCCCAGAACCGGCAGAATTAATGGTTTTAACTATCTGCAAGACAGTGAAAAAGTCACCGTCTATGGCCGGCGCAGGGTGACCTTGAATGACATTGATGCCTGCCAGTCAGCGGCACTGGCGGATATCGGAATTGTGCAGTTACCTTATTTTTCTGTTAGAGACCAAATCAGGACAGGCAGGTTGAAAAGAATACTGACCTCATTTCCGACTGAGAGACTTCCAATCTATGTCGTCTATCTGCAAAACAGGCACCTTTCGGCCAACGTCAGGGCATTTGTGGACTGGGTGGTAGAGCTGTTTGAGAAAGAACAAAAAATCTATATGGAAAATAGCGGTGTGGCTCAGGGTACTTGTTTCTGAACGATTACCGGTTTCATTAACAAGGGGCGCGTTACAATTGCTCTCGTTAGTGCAGTGAATAAGGCAGTAGGCTTGGCTTCAAGCTGATGAGTCATCGTTGACCTAGTGCGACTCTGCCGATATAGATTAGGCGCACTAACCATTCACTTTAACCCCTCAATTACAAGGCAAGTCATGAGCAACGTCAGCATAGAACACAATCCCCCTAACACCCGTCTTGAAGCGCTTGGCGTTTTCAAATGGTCAACTTGGCAGAAGGAAGTCGCGGTCTTTCCCTGGCATTTCTTGGAAGAAGAAATCGCCTACATTCTGGAGGGTGAGTGCGTCATCACCCCAGAGGGCGCTGAGCCTATCAGCTTCGGTAAAGGCGATTTGGTGACCTTTCCCGCAGGCATGAAGTGTAGTTGGGAAGTGCGCCAGCCATTGCATAAACACTACCGCCTTGATGGCAGTAAGCTGACGCAGATCGCGCGTCGCATAAGGTTTTTTTTGGGGCTTAAGTAACTATTACTGGCACATTTATAAACCTAGGCAGGGGTTGTACAATGTCACCTTTCACAGTTATTAACTTACTTTCCCAAGGAATTTCTCATGATTATCCAAAGCCACACTGTTGACCTTCCCACGCCTACCGGCACCATGCGTACCTATGTGCATCGCCCGGCTGGGGATGGCAAATATCCCGCGATTCTGTTTTATTCTGAAATCTTTCAGCAAACCGGACCGATTGAGCGTGCAGCGCGGCTGATGGCGGGGTATGGCTATGCAGTGCTGGTACCGGAGGTGTTCCATGAGTTGAACCCTATCGGCACGGTGCTTGGGTATGACGATGTCGGACGCGACAAAGGTAATGCGGATAAGGCCGCCAAAGATGTGCAAGGCTACGACAGCGATAACGCGGCGATGATTGCCTATGTGAAAATGCAGACTTGGAGCGATGGTAACGTAGGCGCGATGGGTTTCTGTATCGGCGGCCATCTAGCTTTTCGCGCGGCGCTGCAACCGGAAGTGAAAGCGACTGCGTGTTTCTACGCCACCGATTTGCACACCACTATCATCCCCAACAAGCCCGGTCAGCACAGCATGGAGCGTTTGGGCGACATCAAGGGCGAATTGTTGATGATCTGGGGCAAGCAAGATCCGCATATCCCTGCGGCTGGCCGCGCTGAAGTTTATGCCAAGCTATCCGCCGCCAATCTCACTTTTACTTGGCACGAGTTCAACGCCCAGCACGCTTTTATGCGTGACGAAGGCGAGCGTTTTGATCCACAAGTGGCGATGACGGGTTATCAGTTGGCGCTACAGTTATTTGGGCGCACTCTGGCCTGAGCGCTATTTTGTAAAGCGGGTAGTCTGTGCTGCCCGCTTTATTGCTTCTTTTTGGGCACAATTTCGAGCCTGAATTCTTCCGCCAGCTCCTCATCAATCTCGCGTAGCGCAATCTGAATCTTCTCCACTTCGCCTTGGTTTCCTTGGAGTGCCGCCATCAGCCCGCTTTCATACAAGGTGGCTGGGTGCTGTGGATGCAGCTTGAGCGCTTGCTTAAAATGCGCTTCAGCATCGCTTGTCTGCCCTTGTTTGCTTTCGGCCAGCCCTAAGTAGTACCAGCCTTCCACGGTATTCGGCTCATGTTCAGTCCATAGTTTGGCGATGCGCTTCAAATCAGCCCATTCTTCGTTTTGCAGCGGAATGACTACACGCATGAAGAACGGCCTAGCTTCTTCCGGTGCATCCCAAAATGGCAGATCAGCTTGCTCTATGCTGGCAAATTCTGGCGCGTCAAGCAATTGCTTTACCCATTTTACCGGCACGTTGCAATAATAGCCCTGGCGGCCTGGGCTTTTAACCGTGCTGATTGCCACCAACCTACCCGCCTCGTCAAACACTGGGCTGCCGCTTGCCCCCATTTTGAAGGAGGCTGAGGTGCGCACAATTTGACTGTCGTCCATGGGATAAAGCGCTTTGACTTTACCCCAAGTGGTGAGCGGTTTAGGCGCGTTGCCCGAAAAGCTTAAAGAGAAAATCTCTTGCTCGTATTTAAGCGTTTCGCTATCGCCCAGCACCACACTCGCCAATGGCAAATCAGCAAAGCGTAGCAGGCAAACATCGTGCTTCCAGTCCGCTTTGATGGCCACCGGGCCAAAACTAGTACCCAATTTAGTGACGGACACGCCATTGCTGTTGGCGATGACGTGGCAACTGGTAGCAACCAGATTATTCGCCACCACCACGCCCGTCCCCACGCCGCGACCACCGGACTTGTTGTAGGCGTGGACTTTGACCACCGAAGGCTTGAGTACGCCAACTAAGATTTCGGAAGGCTCGGCCAACGCAAGGGTGAAACCAAGGGCAAGCGGAATGGCGATGAGTAGTTTCTGCACGACGACCTCTCCTCAAATAAGCGACGGTAACGGCTCTGGTATCATACTGCCTATGTCAGAATTGAATCTACCCCACAAGCAAAAAGGCGCGGAAAAAACCGCGCGCATTCCCATCAAAATCGTGCAACAACCAGCTTTAAGAAAGCCGGAATGGATACGCATGAAAGTGCCGGATAGCGCACGCTTTCGTGAGATAAAGCAGATTTTGCGCGACAACAATCTGCACACCGTGTGCGAGGAAGCCAGTTGCCCCAATATTGGCGAGTGTTTCAGCGGCGGCACGGCGACCTTCATGATTCTAGGCGATTTATGTACGCGTCGTTGCCCATTTTGCGACGTGGCGCATGGCAAACCGCTGCCGCCGGATGTCAACGAACCCGCCAATCTGGCGCGTACTATCGCCCAGATGCAGCTGAAATATGTGGTGATTACCAGCGTTGACCGTGACGATCTGCGCGATGGCGGCGCACAACATTTTGCCGATTGCATCGCGGCGGTACGCGAGGCTAGTCCTAGTATTCGCATCGAAACCTTGGTGCCGGACTTTCGCGGTCGGTTAGAACCGGCATTACAAGCGCTTACTCACGCTTTGCCCGACGTGCTGAATCACAATCTGGAAACCGTGCCTAGGCTTTACAAACAAGCTCGTCCTGGCGCGGATTATGCACATTCACTCAAGCTGCTGGCCGATTTCAGGGCAGCGCACCCGCACATTCCCACCAAGTCTGGCCTGATGCTGGGCTTGGGCGAAACCGACGATGAGATTTTGGAAGTGATGCGCGATTTACGCGCTCACCAAGTAGAAATGCTGACCTTGGGGCAATATCTGCAACCCAGCCCACATCATTTGCCGGTGCTGCGCTTTGTCGAACCATCGCGCTTCACTTGGTTTGAACAGCAGGCGCTTGATATGGGCTTCACCCACGCCGCGTGTGGGCCTATGGTGAGAAGCAGCTACCACGCAGATCAACAGGCAGATGGAGTTTTAGTATGAGTTGCGAACTGTGTGACAGCGTAGGCGGTGAATTGCTTTGGGAGAGCGAATTGTGCCGTGTGGTGCTGGTGGAAGATGCTCACTACGGCGGGTTTTGCCGCGTGATTCTGAATGCCCACGTCAAGGAAATGACCGATTTAGAACCCTACCAACGCGCCAAACTGATGGTGACGGTGTTCGCGGTGGAGGCGGCGGTGCGGGCAATCGTGCAGCCGGATAAAATCAATCTCGCCAGCCTAGGCAACATGGTGCAGCATCTGCATTGGCACGTCATTCCACGGTTTGAAGATGATAGGCAATTTCCTAATCCGATTTGGGGCGAAGCTAAGCGTGAGAGTAAAAAGCACGCAGTGAATGTGGAGGCCCTGCGTCAGGCGATTAAAACAGGATTGGGTTAAATCTTCAACCGCTCCACTACCTTGCCGTTTTGTAGGTGTGATTCAATAATCTCGTCCAAATCTTCTTGATCTACATAGGTGTACCAGACCGCTTCCGGATACACCACCAGTACCGGCCCTTCTGAACAGCGGTCAAGGCATCCCGCACGGTTCACGCGGCAATTGCCCTTGCCATGCAAACCTAGCGCTTTGGCCTTTTTCTTAGTGTAATCAAACATAGCCTCGGCATCACAATCGGTGCAACAAGCTGCACCATCCTCGCGCTGATTGAGACAGAAAAAGACGTGGCGTTTGTAATAACTCATCTAGTGTAGTGGCTCATTTTAGTTTCCGCTAAATGTATCTTCTCTGGTAAAAGTCCAAGTTCTGGTGATCACCAGCACATCAGTGTCCTTGCTGATATTGGTAGGAAATGCCGCATATGGTGCGCCTAGCTCCACAATACGTCGCGCGGCATCGTCCAGTATCTTAGAGCCTGAGCGCCTATCCATTTCTATGCTCTCTACGCTACCATCGGCGCGGATGGAAACGCTCATCATCAGCTTGCCATATAACTTTTGCGCTCTGGCTTCTTCGGGGTAATTGACAGAGCCTATGTTTTCTATCTTTTGCCGCCAAGCTTCTACATAGGCCGCGAAGCGATATTCTTTGGCATGAGCACCCACAAATTGCTTTTTGGGACGCTCTTGGTAAATCACTTGGTCTTTGTCCAGCTTGGCTTCCAGTCTTGCCACATCAGCCAGGCTTTTGGACACCATATCTCGCGCACTTAACTGTAAACCACTGGTATTTTTTGATTGTTGCGCCAGTTCGGGCATGGCGGGCTTGGGCGCAGGCGTGGTGCTGTTATCAGCCTGCGTAATGACTTGCTGCACCTGTTTTTCCAACTCTTTGACCTTACGTTCTTTTTGCGCCACTTCGTCTTCTATCTTAGCTGGGCGCTTTTTGGATTGCTCTTGAGTATTGTCGTGTTGTGGCAACAGCACCGTGGCGTTATCGCTGGGTTTTTGTTTGGGCACGGGCAGTGGTGATTTCAGTTGCTGCTTGGCATCGGTGTTGCCACCTCTATCCAAGTTGGCTTGCGCTAACACTTGCGGAGTGAGTGGCACAGTCTCGGTTTTGGCGTTGACTAGCACCACTTCCAATGAAGGCAACTGATCTCGGAAGCGACTCAAATCCGGCGCTTTGAATTGAATGCTGGCGATGATTGCCACGTGTAGTAGCAAAGAAAATCCCAGCATAGAAGGCAGACGCGAGGGTTGCTGCTTGGTCTTTTTCAAACGGCCAACCTTTTCAGCAGCTTGTCATGTATGCCGCCAAAGCCGCCGTTACTCATGATGAGAATATGGTCGCTCGCTTTAGCTTGGTTGGAAATGGCTTCTATCATGGCTTCTAAGTTTTCGTAAGTGCTGGCTTTGTTGCCTAAAGATTTCAAGGTGGCGGCGGCATCCCAGCCTAAATTAGCAGCGTAGCAGAAGGTCAAATCGGCCTCATGCAGGCTGCCGGGTAGCGCATCTTTCACCGTACCCAGTTTCATGGTGTTAGAACGTGGCTCCAGCACCGCCAGAATTCGTGCTTTGCCGACTTTGGCACGTAAGCCTTCAATGGTGGTAGCAATGGCAGTGGGATGGTGGGCGAAGTCGTCGTAGACGGTGATGCCGTTGACCACGCCCCGGGTTTCCATGCGGCGCTTCACGTTTTGAAATTTGCTCAAACCTGCAATGGCGATGGCGGGGCTGACTCCCACGTGTCGCGCTGCGGCGATAGTAGCCAACGCATTCATGCGATTGTGTGCGCCCAGCAATTCCCACTGCACACGCCCTTGTGACTGGCTTTGATGGAGCACGGTAAAGCTGCCGCTGGTATTCACTTCTGTCGCTTGCCAATCTGTACCAAAACGCTCTATCGGTGTCCAGCAGCCACGTTTTAGCACGCGATCCAAATTATCATCCTCGCCATTGCTCACTATTAAGCCATTACCCGGCACGGTGCGCACCAAATGGTGAAACTGGGTTTCGATGGCAGCGAGGTCAGGAAAAATATCGGCGTGATCGAACTCTAAGTTGTTCAGGACGGCAGTACGCGGATGATAGTGAACAAACTTGGAGCGTTTGTCGAAGAAGGCGGTGTCGTATTCGTCGGCTTCAATCACAAAGAATGGCGTTGTGCCCAGCCGTGCAGAAATTCCGAAATTTTGCGGCACACCACCAATCAGAAACCCAGGATTCATATTGGCGTACTCCAACACCCAAGCGAGCATCGAGCTAGTGGTGGTCTTACCATGAGTCCCCGCTACAGCAAGTACCCATTTTTCGTGCAACACGTTTTCTGCCAACCATTGCGGACCTGAGATGTAAGGCAAGCCACGATTGAGAATTTCCTCCATCAGTGGATTGCCACGCGAAACGACATTGCCGATAACGAAGATGTCCGCGCCAATACTAGCTTGCGACGGATTGAAACCCTCAATCAGGGTGATGCCTTGGGCTTCAAGTTGGGTACTCATCGGGGGATAAACATTGACATCGCAACCCGTCACCTTATGCCCAGATTGTTGTGCTATAGCGGCGATGCCGCCCATAAAGGTGCCGCAGATACCTAGAATATGAATGTGCAAATTAAAACTCCGCTGGTTTTTAACTTAATCTAAAAAATTCGTGCTTGCCAAAATCTCTGCAAAATGGCTTGATTACGTTATGATAGAGGAGTTTAATAGCTTCGGCTAATCTATCAGGTAAACTTAAGCAGGCAAACTTAAGGTTTAATGTATGAGTGAAATTATCAAATTTGCACGCACTACGCTACTCATTTTGAATGAGCGCGGGCTTGCGCCCACCCCGGACAATTACGCCAAAATTTATTGCGAAGTGAGTGGTGATGAATATGTGCCATTCACCAAAGTAGAAGCCGCTGCAGCGCAGCCCGCAAAATCAGCAGAAAACAAGGTTGCAAGGCCTGTGGTTGCTAAATTGACTGAATCCAAGCTTGCAGATATTAAGCGAACCCAGTCTTTTGGCGGAACGAGTAGGAAAGATGCACTAAACCCTGAATCGTTCTTTTTGGGTCGCCGCCCTATATTACACGCCAGCCAGCTCATCGCTGGTTACGATTTGTCTCTATATGCTTACGGACAAAAAGTTCCTAGGGATTTTAGCGTGTCAGAAATGGCCAAAGTGCTTGCTGATATTGGCGCAGACGGAGTTTTGCAGGGACATTTTGGACTCATTCCCATCACGCTGGATGAGTTGATGGATAATCAACTGGCCATGCTATCTGGCGCTCACATGGTGCTGGAGTTGGCCGACGCCGAGCTTGATGAGCTACACATCGCAAAAATCATTGATCTAAAAACCAGAGGGTTCAAGTTTGCGCTTGCAGACTACTTCGAACACCCCGCGGACGACGTGGTGCTGAAGCTCATGGACTACGTCAAGCTAGATATTCAAGCAAACTCGCAATATGAAATGAGTGAGGCATTAAAGCGTCTAAAGAAAACTGATCGTGGCTCACCTATTGCAATCAACGTGGAGACCCCGAAGCTCTTTGAGCAAAGCAGGGAGCTGGCTATCGGGCTGGTTGAAGGTTTCTTCTTTGATCACCCTGACGCTGCAGAAGGCGGCACCGCTAATTCTGATCAAGCCATGTTACTGGTAGTGATGGGACAATTGCTGACCGACGTTGAGTTGCCACGTATAGAAAAAGCCTTCCATGGACACACCGCGCTCATTACCAATCTGCTATCTATGGTGAATTCTGCTGGTATGGGGCTCGCTCGCACCGTAGATTCATTGCAACAGGCATTGGTGATACTGGGTCGTCGCCATTTGATGCGCTGGGTAGAGGTGTTGCTCTACTCCAATAGCGACCTCAAAGGCGCGAAGATGCTGATGCAAATGGCGGCAACACGCGCCAAATTGATGGATTTGCTTTGTACCACCCACAAGGATGTGGAAAAGCGCCAGGAAACCTTCAAAGACAGCGCTTTTACCGTGGGCATCTTATCCTTAACTGATGTGTTGCTGGGTATGGATCTGACAGAAATTTTGGATCAAATCGGATTAAGTGACGAAATCAAACAGGCCTTGCTTGCCAAAGAGGGCTTTTTGGGCAATTTATTATTGTTAACGGACAGGCTAGAAAAAGCCGAATATGAAGCGGTAGAAATTCTTTTGGACGAGCTGGATATTGCGCCAAAAGACCTAAGACATGCGCAAAAAGAAACACTGCGCTGGGTCAATAACCTGGGTAAATCTTCCGACGAATAAAAACGTGAGATGCTTCTTAATACGAACATCTCAAACCTCAATAGATACTTGCTGGCTGATGTTGGCAAGTATTTTCTTTTTGAAACTGCACCTTTTGAAACTGCACAATGAATCCCATCTCCGCCACTGAACAAACATTACGCGACCTACTGGCTCAGCGCATCCTGATTCTGGACGGCGCAATGGGCACCATGATTCAGCAATACAAGCTGACCGAAGCAGATTATCGTGGCACACGCTTTGCCGATTTCACAGCCCCAGCGGGTGAGCGCGAACTGTTCGTTAAAGGCAATAACGAACTGCTGACGCTCACTCAACCGCAGATTATTCAGGAAATCCACGAGAAATATCTGGCTGCTGGTGCCGATGTGGTGGAGACCAACACTTTCGGTGCCACAAAAATCGCCCAAGACGATTACCACATGGCGCATCTGGTATTTGAGATGAATGTGCAGGCCGCCAAGCTGGCGCGTGCTGCCTGCGAAAAATACAGTACGCCGGATAAGCAGCGCTTTGTGGCCGGAGCATTAGGTCCTACGCCGAAAACCGCTTCTATCTCGCCGGATGTGAACGACCCCGGTGCACGAAATGTCAGTTTTGACCAACTGGTAGCAGCCTACTTAGAGCAAACGCGTGGACTGGTGGAAGGTGGCGTGGATATTCTGATGGTGGAAACCATTTTCGACACACTCAATTGCAAAGCCGCGCTGTTCGCCATTGACACCTTCTTTGAAGAAAGCGGCAAAAAACTACCCATCATGCTCTCCGGTACGGTGACCGATGCCTCTGGACGCATTCTTTCCGGTCAAACCGTGGCTGCATTTTGGCATTCGGTACGCCACGCCAAACCGCTGACGATTGGCCTCAATTGCGCGCTAGGGGCGACTTTAATGCGGCCTTACGCGGAAGAGCTTTCCAAGATTGCCGATACGTTTGTGTGCATCTACCCCAATGCCGGATTGCCCAATCCGATGAGTGACACCGGCTTTGACGAAACGCCGAAAGTCACTTCTTCACTGCTTAAAGAATTTGCCGACAGTGGCTTTGTGAACATTGCTGGTGGCTGCTGTGGCACAACTCCGGCGCACATCCAAGCTATCGCCGAAGAGGTTAAAAATGTTGCGCCGCGCAAAATTCCAGAGCTAAAACCCGACACCAAATTATCCGGTTTGGAGCCTTTCATCATTGACGACAATTCGCTGTTTGTGAACGTGGGCGAGCGCACCAACGTCACCGGCTCCAAGGCATTTGCGCGGCTCATCATCGGTGAAAAATACGACGAAGCGCTGGCCGTGGCGCGGCAACAGGTGGAAAACGGCGCACAAGTCATAGACATCAACATGGACGAGGGCATGTTGGATGCGGTCGCCGCCATGACGCACTTCCTCAACCTCATTGCCTCCGAGCCGGACATCGCCCGCGTGCCGATTATGATTGACTCCAGCAAATGGAGCGTGATTGAAGCGGGCTTGAAATGCGTGCAAGGCAAGGCCATCGTCAACTCAATTTCTATGAAAGAAGGCGAAGCCGAGTTTTTGCGCCAAGCCAAACTGTGCCGACGTTATGGCGCGGCGGTCATTGTCATGGCCTTCGACGAAAAAGGCCAAGCTGACACCTATGAGCGCAAGATTGAAATCTGCAAACGCGCTTATGATTTACTGGTGGCGCACGATTTTCCGCCCGAAGACATCATCTTTGACCCCAACATTTTCGCCATTGCGACGGGTATTGAGGAGCATAACAACTATGCCGTGGACTTCATCAACGCCACGCGCTGGATTAAGCAGAATTTACCCCACGCCAAGATTTCCGGCGGGGTTTCTAATGTGAGCTTTAGCTTTCGTGGCAACGACCCTGCACGCGAGGCAATCCACACCGTGTTCCTCTACCACGCCATCAAAGCGGGCATGACCATGGGCATCGTCAACGCTGGCATGATGGGTGTTTATGACGATTTAGCGCCAGAGTTAAAGGAGCGCGTGGAAGACGTGGTGCTGAATCGCCGTCCCGATGCCACCGAGCGCATGATAGAAATCGCCAGCAGCCTGACCGCGGGCGGCAAAAAAGAAGAAGCCACCCTCGCTTGGCGCGGCACGCCGGATACCCCGGCCAGTGTAGGCAAGCGTTTGGAATACGCGATGGTGCATGGCATCACCGACTTTATTGTCGAAGACACCGAAGAAGCGCGGCTACAAGTGTTGAACAGCGGCGGCAGGCCAATTAACGTCATCGAAGGTCCTCTGATGGACGGCATGAACGTGGTGGGCGATTTATTCGGCCAAGGTAAGATGTTCCTGCCGCAAGTGGTGAAGTCAGCGCGGGTGATGAAATCCGCCGTGGCGCATCTGATTCCGTACATCGAAGAAGAAAAAGCGCTGGAAGAAAAACGCTCAGGAGTCAAAGCCAAGGCCAAAGGCAAGGTAGTCATCGCCACGGTCAAGGGTGACGTGCACGACATCGGCAAAAACATCGTATCGGTGGTATTGCAATGCAACAACTTCGAGGTGGTGAACATGGGCGTAATGGTGCCCGCCGCCGAGATTCTGGCGATGGCCAAGGCCGAGAATGCCGATATTATCGGCCTCTCCGGCTTGATTACGCCGAGTTTGGAAGAAATGGCGCACATCGCCAAGGAAATGCAGCGTGACCCGTATTTCCTCGGCCTTAAAATGCCGCTGCTGATAGGCGGTGCGACCACTTCCCGCGCCCACACTGCTGTCAAAATCGCGCCGCACTACGACGGCCCAGTGATTTATGTACCAGACGCTTCGCGCTCGGTGGCGGTGATGCAATCTTTGCTTACGCCAGAGCAGCGCGACAGTTACATAAACGAAGTGAGCGCCGATTATGACCGCGTTCGCACTCAGCACGCTAACAAAAAAGGCACGCCGCTACTGACAATCAAAGAAGCGCGTGCTAACAAAATGCAGCTTGATTTTGCAGGCAAAAATGCGCCGGTAAAGCCAAAATTCATCGGGCGGCGCGTGCTCAACAACATTGACCTCATTTCCATCGCTCAATACATAGATTGGGCGCCATTTTTCCAGACTTGGGATTTGGCTGGTTCTTATCCGGCGATTCTGAAAGACGAAGTGGTAGGTGAAGCTGCGACCAAGGTTTATAACGAAGCGCGGAAAATGTTGGAGAAAATCATCAATGGGCGCTGGTTAACGGCCAATGGCGTGGTGGCGCTGATGCCCGCGAATCGCGTGAATGACGACGACATTGAGATTTACACTGACGAGTCACGCACTCAAGTGGCGTTCACTTACTATGGCATGCGCCAGCAGACTGAAAAGCCGGTGATAGACGGCGTGCCACGCCCCAATCAATGTTTGGCGGATTTCATCGCACCCAAAGGCACGCCGGATTATATCGGCTTGTTTGCTGTGACCGCCGGACTGGGCATAGAAAAACAGCTAGAAAAGTTTGAATCCGCGCACGACGATTACAGCAGTATCACCTTAAAAGCGCTGGCTGACCGGCTTGCAGAAGCTTTCGCCGAGTATCTGCATGAGCGCGTTCGGCTTGATTTCTGGGGTTATGCGGCAGATGAAAGTTTAAGCAAAGAAGCGCTGATTAAAGAACAGTATCAAGGCATACGCCCCGCCCCAGGCTACCCAGCTTGCCCCGACCACACGGTGAAAGCAGATATGTTCAAGCTGTTGCAATGTGAGGAAATCGGCATGATTTTGACCGACTCTTTCGCCATGATGCCCGCTGCTGCGGTTTCTGGATTCTACTTTGCGCATCCACAAGCCAAGTATTTCAGCGTGGATAAGATAGGTGAAGACCAAGTGGCTGACATGGCGGCGCGGCGCGGCTTGACTAAGGAATACTTGGAGCGCTGGCTGGCACCCAACTTGTAACGCCAACTCCGTAGCGCAGGCGGCCTCGCCTGCATAAAAAAATGTAGGTTGGGCTGAACACCGTGAAGCCCAACATGACACCCTTAACTAGTATTGCTTGTTGGGCTTCATTGCATTCAGCGCCAACCTACAGGCATCTAACGCAGCTTCGCCAGTTGCCCTTGCAACTTCTCCAGCGTTGCCTTAAACCCCGTCATTCTTTCTTTTTCTTGCTCAACCACGGCAGCAGGCGCACGTTCTACAAAGCTGGCATTACCCAATTTGGCTTCGGTCTTAGCAACTTCGTTTTGCAGTCGCGTGACTTCCTTGCCCAGCCGCTCCTTCTCTGCCGCCACGTCAATCTCAATCTTCAGCATCAAACGATACTCGCCCACGATTTGCACCGGGGCATCGGTTTCAGGCAAGCTGTCGCCCGCAGCGGTGACCTCACTCAGCTTGGCCAAAGCCGCCAAATAAGGCACGAAGGCTTCAACAGAGGCTTTGTCGCCCGCTGCAATCAATGGCACTTTCACCGACGGCGCGATGTTCATTTCGCCGCGCAAACTACGACAGGCATTGACCAACTCTTTGAGCTGGGTAATCCATGCTTCGGCTTGGACATCAATTTTCTGTGGCTGAGATGCTGGGTATGCCTCCATCATGATGGAGCTGTTTGCAGCCAGAGCCTTGCCGGACAGCGGCGCGACGGTTTGCCACAATTCTTCGGTAATAAACGGTATCAGCGGATGTGCTAAGCGCAGCGTGGTTTCCAGCACGCGCAACAGAGTGCGGCGCGTGGCACGCTTCTCGGCATCGCTGCCTTGCTGAATTTGTACTTTCGCCAACTCCAAATACCAGTCGCAGTACTCATCCCAAACAAACTCATACACCGCCCGCGCCGCCAAATCCAACCGGTAATCATTGAAATGCTTTTCAACTTCGGCTTCAGTGCGTTGCAACTGGCTGACAATCCAGCGGTCTGCTTGCGAGAAATGTAAGTGAGCGCCTTCGCCACAGTCCTCTTTACACGGCTCTAGTCCGCAGTCTTGGCCTTCACAGTTCATCAACACAAAGCGCGTCGCGTTCCACAGCTTGTTGCAGAAATTACGATAGCCATCACAACGCTGCAAATCAAACTTGATGTCGCGCCCCGGGCTGGCGAGCGAGGCAAAGGTGAAGCGTAGCGCATCGGTGCCGTAGGCCGAAATTCCTTCGGGGAATTCCTTGCGCGTTTTTTTCTCGATACTGGCGGCTTGCTTGGGATTCATCAGGCCTGCGGTGCGCTTGGTAATAAGGTCTTCCAGCGAAATGCCATCAATCAGGTCTATCGGGTCAAGCACGTTGCCTTTGGACTTGCTCATCTTCTGGCCTTCCGCATCGCGGATCAGGCCGTGTACATACACATCGTGGAACGGGATTTTGCCGGTGAGGTGTTTGGTCATCATTACCATGCGCGCCACCCAGAAGAAGATAATGTCGAAGCCCGTCACCAACACGGTGGAAGGCAGATATTGCTTAAGCATCTGGTTCTGCGAGTCTTTCGCTTCATAGCCAGTCCAGTCTAAGGTTGAAAACGGCCATAAAGCTGATGAATACCAAGTGTCTAATACGTCATCGTCGCGTTTTAGGTTGCCGGTGTAGCCATCCTTGGCGGCCAGCGCTTTAACTTCTGCCTCGTCATGCGCCACATAAATTTGCCCGCTATCGCCATACCACGCCGGAATCTGATGCCCCCACCACAGTTGGCGCGAGATACACCAATCCTGAATGTTGTTCAGCCACTGGTTGTAGGTATTCACCCAGTTTTCCGGCACGAACTTGATCTCGCCGTTGGTAACCACTTCCAGCGCTTTCTCTGTGATGGATTTGCCGTCATGGCCCGGTTTACTCATGGCGACGAACCATTGGTCGGTGAGCATGGGTTCGATGACTACGCCTGTGCGGTCACCACGCGGGACTTGCAGTTTGTGGGGCTTGATGGATTCGAGATAGCCATTCGCTTCAAGATCAGTAACGATTTGTTTGCGAGCATCGAAACGATCAAGTCCCTGATACACGTCTGGTATGAGGCTAATACTCAGCGGCCCTTTATGCATCTCATCAGCTGATTCAAAACCATCTGCTGTTTTAGCTTTGTGTCCGAATGAGAAGTCATCTTGATCTTTAGATTTAATTTTTCCATCAAGAGACAGTACACTGATAGGATTTAATTTATGTCGCTGTCCAACAGCATAGTCGTTAAAGTCGTGCGCTGGGGTGACCTTCACGCAACCAGTACCGAATTCCACGTCCACATAATCGTCCGCAATGATGGGGATGTCACGGTTGCATAAAGGCAGTTTGACGGTCTTGCCAATAAGGTGTTTGTAGCGTGCATCTTCCGGGTGCACCATCACGGCGACGTCGCCCAGCATGGTTTCCGGGCGGGTGGTGGCTACGGTCAGGTGCTTTAGACCCTTAACGGTATCTGGTTCGACTAGCGGGTAGTTGATATGCCAGAGAAAACCTTCTTCTTCTTCCTGCACCACTTCCAGATCAGAAACTGCCGTGCCCAGTTTGGGATCCCAGTTCACCAGGCGTTTGCCACGGTAGATCAGGCCTTCGTTATACAAGCGCACAAAGGTCTCGGTGACCACCTTGTTCAGCCCGGCATCCATAGTGAAGCGCTCGCGTGACCAATCCGGAGATGTCCCCAGTCGGCGCATCTGGCGGGTGATGGTGGAGCCGGAATGTTCTTTCCACTCCCACACTTTTTCCAGGAATTTTTCGCGGCCGAGGTCGTGACGGCTCACGCCTTGCGCATCGAGCTGGCGTTCCACCACGATTTGCGTGGCGATCCCTGCGTGGTCGGTGCCCGGCTGCCACAGGGTGTTGTCGCCGCGCATGCGGTGGTAGCGCGTCAGGGTATCCATGATGGTCTGGTTGAAACCATGCCCCATGTGCAGCGTGCCGGTCACGTTGGGCGGCGGCAGCAGAATGCAGAAGTTATTGGATTTGGTGGTGTCGGTACCCGCAGAAAAGAAGCCGCGCGATTCCCAAAACTGGTACCAGCGGTTTTCTATGCTCTTGGGTTCAAAAGATTTGTCGAGTTCGCTCATGGGGCGCGATTTTACCACAGCGCTTATATTCTCTCCCCTTTCAAGGGGGAGGGTTGGGGAGGGGGTAAGAAGTTACGATGGGTGCAAAAGTAACCATCTCACCCCCATCCCAACCTTCCCCCTAAGAAGGGGAAGGAGCGTGGTGTTTTAACAATGCAGTTTCGATGACCTGTAATACGCCTTCAATATTCTGCAAAACATCATTATTCCAAAACCGTAATACGTTCCAGGCTTGGGCTTTAAGCCACATCGTGCGTTCATCATCATAAGCTTGTTGCTCGGTGTGTTGACCGCCATCCACTTCTATCGCGAGCTTTAATTCTATACATGCGAAATCCAGTATGTAATTGCCCAAAGGATGTTGCCGTCGAAACTTTAAGCCATGTAATTGACGCGATTTTAGATGCCGCCACAGATACTTTTCAGCATCCGTCATTTCGAGCCGCAGCTTGCGAGAAAAGTCAGTAGTATTTTCCGCAAGCCGCCGCATAGGGTTTGCTCCTTCCCCTTTTTAGGGGGAAGGCTGGGATGGGGGTGCAATGGTTAAATTGGGAGTTTGTTTCAACATCGTACCCCCTCCCTAACCCTCCCCCTGAAAAGGGGAGGGAATACTACAAACTTTGCAACTTGGATCACGCCCCAGCTTGATGCTACGCCATTCCATGCCTAGGCTATCCAGCAGCAGCAAGCGCCCTTCTAGACTTTCACCCAAACCTAGCAAAAGCTTCATCGCTTCTGCCGCTTGAGTCGTACCTATCATCCCTACCAGCGGTGCAAACACGCCATTCTCGGCACAGCGCATTTCGGTATCAGCGCCCATGTCGGGGAATAGACAGTGGTAGCACGGGCTGGATTCATGGCGGAAATCAAATACCGTCACTTGGCCTTCAAAGCCAATCGCCGCGCCAGACACCAGCGGTTTTTTTAGCGTGAAACAAATGTGATTGAGCGCATAGCGCGTGCGGAAATTATCCGAGCAATCAATCACCACATCAGCCTCACGCACCAATGCAGTCATTTCCTCTTCGCTGGATTTACGCGGAATAGCCACCACGGTGATTTCCGGATTGATGGCGTGCAGGGTTTGCTGAGCAGAAACTGCTTTGTTGCTGCCTACTGCCTGCGTGTTGTGGATGACTTGGCGCTGTAGATTGGTCAAGTCAACGTCATCAAAATCACAAATCGTCAGCTTGCCCACCCCGCCAGCGCCTAGGTACAGCGCGGCTGGCGAGCCAAGTCCACCAGCACCAACGATTAAAGTATGAGATTGTGAAAGCTTCTCCTGCCCTTCATAAGCGACTTGCGGCAGCAGGATGTGGCGACTGTAACGGAGGAGTTGGTTGTCGTTCACGAAATGCTAAGGGAGTTGGCCTGCTTGCACCATACGGCTATAAAGAGTGCTAGACGAAATCCAAGTCACAATATCATCAAATTGACCATTGGCGAAACCTGTAGGAGTGGGCTCATGACTGACAAATACAGGGTCATTATTGGCGCTATTTGGATTTGGATTGGCAACCTCATCCGTGCCTGCGCCACCGGTTGCTCCATTTTTCCCAACGGAGTACACGACAACAGGAACGCCCCCAAGCGCAGCACTGCCTGCCAAATAAATAGCCGTATTGCAATTAACGGCATTTATGTTGGTCGCGCTGGCACATACAAAAAGATTAGGCGCAAGTGTAGCCATAGTGGTATTCCTCATACCAGAAGTGGTGGTGAACGCATTGCCATTGGCATTGCTAACCGCATATCGAATTCGATTGCGACTGTTGCCACCCCAGCTATCTACCAAATACCCATTACCGTCCACCCCTGATATGCCAAGTGTTACGGCAGGTAAAAATCCATCGTAATTATTGGTACATGCACCCCCACCAACAGGATTTTCTATGCCATTGGATGCGGCAGTAGCAGGGCATGGCAGGCGTCCGTTAGTCATAGCAAAACCAATTAATGCTTCCTTGACATTTTCTAGAGTGGTTCTAGTAGCAACAAGATTACGTTGATCCATTTGCGCCGATAGCGGCATAAGTAACCCGCCAATCAAAAGGCCAAATATCACTAGTACTACGGCTATTTCAATAAGAGTGAAACCGTGAATAGAGGTAGGTGAATAATGAGAAGTTGTTTTCATTTAGGGTGAAATAACAAATACTTGGTCATTGTACGACGAATTTATTAACTTATTAGTAGCATCAAACTCGATATCACCATCGGTATTTTCAGTGCTATCTAAGTAATCGTCTAGGGTAGCGCTAGCCACCCCAGTTTGTGCTGAGCCTTTTGATGCAAAAGGCGCGTTGATAATGGGCGCACCAGTACCTATGATAATGGCTCGCACGTTCTGGCGCGTTCCGGTTGCTCCAGTTAGACCAATTTGTAGATTGGCTGCTGCTGTCCAATTGTAATAAAAGAAGTTTTGCCAAAGGTTGGTACTAAACCACGCCACTTCATTGAGACCAACAGTAAATGAACCAACTCCAGTACAGTCGGCATTATTTCCAGATTTGGAACAGCTACTGGAAGCTGTCACGATGTTTCCATAAGGGAGCTTTAGAGTGTATATGAAGTGCGGGCTTGTACCAGTACCGGTGAATGAACAGACACCCGCCAAATCACAATCGAAATGCCTAGTATATGTTACGTTGGCGCATGATCCTGCACCAGTGCAAGTGCAAGAAGTTCCACTTCGAGTACAGGAGCCGCTGATTACGGTGTAGTTACCTCCACTAGCTCGAGTGTGTGTGACACTAGCAACCAAACCAAAACTACAGCTACAACCTGTGCTAGAAGAACATGAGCAAGTATCGGTCACGTCAATGGGAACCATACCGCTAGTACTTGTCCCCGATGAGTTGAAGTTGCCGGCTGATGCACCTAACGGAGCAGCATAAGGGAAGTGGCCGTTTGCACCATTATAGTTAGTCAAAAGAGAATCCACTTCAGCTGCTGCACGTTTGGTAGCCTCTGCTATTAACTCATCTATGGTGATATACACCAGTTTGTCATTGAATTGATATGGAGTCCCATAGCATGGATTATTGTTTGCCCCTGTTCTGGAGTCGTCGGCCTTGATAAAGTCGTTGTCCATATCGGCGTTATTAAAAGTACCTGCGACATGTGGATTGGTAGTGCATGTATTTAAGACCGTAATGCTATCTAGATATTGATTTGCACCTGCTATGTTTGGTGAAACCGGTCTCGATTGGCCACCCACAGGTGGACCCGGCATAAATAGTATTGCTGCAACGCGGCTACTTAATACGTTCCCTAAAGTATCTCTTACTGTTAACCAAGGATGCGTCACGTTGGTGGCAGTGGCAGGGCAAGTGTAAGTGGTATAAGTTAAATTTGCGATACTCGGGTTAAAAGTACCGATACAAAGAGGATCAACCAGATTGGCGGAAATAGCATACCAAGGCATGCTGCCAATACCATCATTTTCAGAGAAATTATTGATAGTTAGACGGTAGCTTTGCCAAGGGAAACGACCCAAGCAGCGCATATTGGTACCAGAGTTAATTAACGGCAACCCATTAGCTTGAGTTGCATTCAAGCATCCACCGTCAGAAGTACCGTCATAATTACCAGGAGTCTCGCTATTGGCATCGGGTAACAGTAGATCGCCTGGCCTAGTAGCGCCACCACTAGTACCCACACTGAGGACGTAAGACATCAATGCGGTTTTTGCTTCTGCTAGTTGTTCGTTAGCTTTAATATCGCGTTGGACGGGGTCACTAGATTTATTTAAGGAAGTGATAAGAAATGCGGTTGCGCCAAGACCGAGAAAAAATATCACCATTAATAGCGCAATACCTTTCTGCCGTGACAATCTGCGTCGCAAAAAGGAAGAATTTAATTTCATACGCTGAAACATTATTGGTGCGTTAATTCTCAGAAGATGCTGGCGCTGGGTTGGGCTTTGCGAACAGGTCAATTACTTTTTTCTTCAACTCATCCACACCCTCCCCCACCTTGTCACTAATCTTGTCTGCCACGCTTTCAGACTCTTCCTCAGGTTCCACACGCGGCACTTCGCGCAAATGGTTGTACACCTTGTTGCTGTTGGGGTCGTACACTTGCCCCGGTCGTAAGCTGGCAGCTTTTTTCTCGTCGGTGATGACTATTTTTACTTGCCCTTTGTCGGCGCGTAGCTTTTCCACTTTCACTGTTTGGCTGCTTGATTTTTCAGACATCGGGCGATCATTCACCCACACCGTATTTTTGCCGTCGCTGCGGCTAATGTAGCCGTTGACCACTACTGGCGGGCTGACTTTCTTTGCTATCGGAGCATCTTCTTCCGCGGCTACTTCTTCAATATCTTCTGCTTTAACTACTTTATCCGGCGCTTTGCTGTTTTTACGGATTATTTCCATATTGGCGCGGTCGCTTGGGGTGAAAAAAAGCCGCCCTATGCGTGCCTCTTCTGCCAAACTCAAAAGTGGTAGGTTCAATACCAGAAAAATCACTAGGATTCTCATGGTGTAACCTTTGGCTCTGCAAGAGTAAGCCAGTCAATATCACAAGCCGCGTTGAGGTTGGGTACAAATTTGCTCAATTGGGTGCTATTGGTGCGGGTGACAGTACAGTCACGCACCATGAAAGGCGGATTAACTTCACCGGGCAATGCATTCAACAGCGTGAACATGTCATTTTCATGTAGCAAAGCGAATGTGAGCTTCATTACAGAGCGGTGCAGCTTAAAACTACCAATATTCAGCGGGAAAGCTGGTTTGTAGTCTTCTTGTGCATCTATGTCGTAACTCACGCCAAAGAGCTTATTTTGTTGGCTGACGTGGCGCAGGTCTGAAATCCAATCTACGCGCTGCTCTTCACCGACGAATCCGCGTTTGATGAGGCTGTCGTAGAGAGGTAGGTATTTATTAATGTTGTCTTTTTCAGAGCCAGACGACAAGACTAATTGTTTTGCTTTACTGAGCGCGGCTTGTTGGGTTTGCAAGGCCTCGCTGGCTCTGACCTCTCGAGCGCTGGCCATGTTTATCATCAACCACGCAATCACCAAAGCCGCTAGCAAGGTAATCAGCGGGATTTGCAGTTTGCGAAAGTCTTTAATGGTGAATTTCATGGCTTCGCCTGCGGTGTAGGTGGGGTTATCTCTTTTGGTTTGAGATAGAGTTTAATTGTAAAATTCGCGGGGTCTTGCTGCTGGGAATCATTTTCTAGCGTGTTGCCTTGTAGTTTTTCGTGCGCGTTGGTGTTAACTGGCTGTTGTATAACGGTCACTTGGGCAATGGCTACGTTCTTTTTTAGCTGCTCTACTAATTGGCTGACACTGGCTAAAGCAGCGCGGTAATCGCCGTTAAAGTCTTTAATTTGGCCATCAATAAAGCCGATTTCATATAGACCGCTAGGCGGTGGTGGTGGCACGGGTTCTGGTGCTTGCCCCGCCGCAGTTTTAGTCTTGTTAGGACTGTCGGCGTCCACAAACTTAGCGTCTTCGGTCTGCTTCCAGCGCAACCGACTAATAATCAGTTCAGGTTGTGTTTCAAATGCCTCACTCACAATCTGCATCAAGCGTTGAGGGTTTTGGTTAAGCTCATCTAGCTTTTGCGTGAGTTCTACCGCAGTTTTGAGATCCAGCCCGGGGATAGGCGTTTTGGGGAAATCACGCGCAAGTGAGCGGTAGTGATTTTCTTCCAGTTGCGTGTCTTGAGTGGCCTGTTCAGTTTTTTGCTTAATGTCAGAGACGCTAAACAAGCTGCCAGCGGCAAGCAGAAGCGCCACAGCAACACTAAGCGCACTGACGATGTTGAGGCCGAGACCAATTTGCAGCAACCGGTAATTCTTAATTTTGGAATCATCAGCAAGATTGTCACGAATCTGCCCTTTTGCCAGCGCTTGCATGTGGAGCAAATCTGGATAACGCGCGAGTAAATCAGTGCTTAAGCCAAGTTTTTTTGCTAACTCTTTCGGCGGAATGATGTCGCACGTGACCCCTTGCGTGGCTTCAAGTTGTTGCGAGAAGTCTTTGGCAAGGGGAGTGGTGGCAAGATAGACCAGATTGACGGGCACTTCTCTTGCCAGCATGCGCAAGCTAATGAGGTATAAACGTGTTCTTTCTGTTTCGCTGAGGTAGAGCTTATCAACGGTCTCTTCATCTAACCCAGCCAGTGGGGTGATGCGACTTAAACGCAGATGTTGGCCTGAAAAATAGTTCTGGCGCAAACCCGCAGTTTGGCGCGTCATGAGGAGTAAATCAGGGTGCTTGAGCTTGAGAAGGTTCACCAGTAACTGGCTTACCATAGGCAGCAAATAGACTCCAGCAAGCGGCGCTTGCTGATCCTCAATCGCGGTGACCCAAGGTGTGAGCAAATCCGGGTTGACTAGAGCAGTGAACAGGATACGGTCGTCACGGCGTTTGTCATTTGCGCGTCCAATGAACTGCGCGGTGCGGTAACTGCTATTACGATAAAGCTGCGACAGCTTGCGCTGGAGCATTTCTTTACGTGCTTGGCCGCTGCTGTGCGGCATGGTTTCTAGTCGGTAATCTTCTTCTACCGCATCGGCTATCAAGTGCACGGGGGCATTTCGATGCGATAGTAGAAATGCGCGAAATTTGTCATGCCCCGCTTCGTCATTAGTAAACACAGCGCAAGACACAAAACGTCCCGTGCGCCACAGACCTGCGGTGGCTTGCTTGGCGCTAATGCAGGCGATTATTTTGGATAACATTTAGTTTGTGAGCGCTAAAATTTCATTTTACCAAAGGAATCATATACAGGCCCCAAAACGGCGAACATGATAAGCCCCAATATACCACCAAGCACTACGGTCAGTGCAGGCTCAATCAGCGCTAGCATTTTGTCTATAGAGTCATTGACGTCGCGGTCGTAAAGATAAGCGATATTGAGTAGCGATTTATCCAATGCTCCAGTGCTTTCGCCCATTTTAATCATTCTAACGACCATGGGCGGGAACATTCCCGTGCCATGAAATGCTTCGCTCATGCGCTCACCACTTGAAATCTGCTGATGCGCGCGGCTCAAGCTATCGGCCACTACTTGATTATCTACAATACCTTCACAAGTCTTAATGGCATCCAAAATGGGGATGCCCGTTTGATACATCAGCGCAAAATAGCGCGCAAAACGGGCCAAGATAATTTTCTTAAGAATAGGGCCCGTGATAGGCACGTGGAGTTTGATGTAATCAAACTTGTAGCGAGCAGCAGCACTCTTTTTGAGAGTGATGGCGATGCCAGTAACGATAGTGAAGGGCACTAAAATAAATGCCCACCAATAATTGACCAGTGCGTCAGAGATTGCAATGATGAGCTTAGTTTGAAAGGGGAGCTCTTGACCTAAGTTACCCAAGAATCCCGCCATCTGCGGTACTAAAAACGTCATTAGAAACGCCGTAGCGCCCAGCACCACCGTCATTACAAAGAGTGGGTAAGCTAATAGTTTCTTGGTTTTTGATACCAATTCGCCTTGCCATTTCAGCGTGCTAGCAAGGTTATCAAACACCTCAGTCAGCTGACCGGTTTGTTCGCCTGCCTTAACTAAACTCAAAAAAACATTGGTGAAGATTTTAGGATGCTCTTCCATCGCTTGAGACAGCATCTGTCCGCCTTCTACCCCAGACACCAGACCACTCAAGACTTCACGAAAGGCAGGGTTGGGGGTGCTGTCGCGTATTTCGGCCAAACCTTCCAGCAACGGTACGCCAGCACGAGAAAGCTGTTCCATTTGAAACGCAAACATTACCAAGTCTTCTAATTTGGCTTTAGCACCACCAAACATTTTTTGGCGTTGGCTAGCTTCTTTGACCGTAATAAGGTCAAGCCCCATGCGCTTCAGGCGCAATTCGAGGTCAATCTCGTTGATAGCATCCATTTGCCCCTGCGCGGGCTTACCGTTTTGGTCTACTGCTTTATAGGTATAGACGGGCATTTGTTTGAATTTAGCTTAGCTTGCTAGTGAGGTCAACGACGCGGCCGATTTCTTCGATGCTGGTATAGCCTTCAATCACGCGGCGTATGCCGTCGTCAGCCAGCGTCACAAAGCCTTGGGTGATGGCGACTTCGCGTAGTTCGTCCATGTGGGCACGGCGTGCGATGAGTGAATCCAGCTTGTTGTTGATACGTAGTAATTCCATCAGGGCGATACGGCCTTTGTAGCCGCTGTAGCCGCAGCGTTTGCAGCCCACATTGCGGTAGATTTTGGTGGATTCACTGGGTTTCATGCCCAGAATACGACGCTCTTCGGCGCTGGGGTCATAGGCTTCTTTACAATATTGACATAGTGTCCGCACCAAACGCTGGGCGATGATGCCAATGATGTTGCCGGCCATGATATCAGCCGAGATACCGATGTCAGACAGGCGTGGAAAAGTGCCAAGCGCGGAGTTGGTGTGCAATGTTGAAAACACTTGGTGTCCGGTCATCGCCGCGCGGAAAGCCATTTCGCAGGTTTCATGATCGCGCATTTCACCGACCAGAATGATGTCCGGGTCTTGGCGCATGATGGAGCGTATGCCGTTGCCGAAATCAATTTTGTTAGCCTCGCTCACCGAGGTTTGGCGCATCAGCGTGACCGGATATTCCACCGGATCTTCCAAGGTCATGATGTTGACCGACTCGGTGTTAACGAAAGATAGCAACGAGTACAGCGTAGTGGTTTTACCGCTACCGGTAGGACCAGTGACCAGCAAAATGCCTTCAGGCCGCGACATCATGACTTTGAGCAGTTCCAGCACTTCCGGCCGTAAACCCATGCGCTCCAACGGGATAATGGATTTTTCTCTATCCAACACGCGCAGCACGATGTTTTCGCCATGTATCGTGGGGTGACTGGCTACGCGGAAGTCAATGCTGCGGCCGCCCACAGTGATGCCTAGACGACCATCTTGCGGTGCACGTGTTTCAGCGATGTCCATGCCGCTCACTACTTTAAGACGTACCGCAATTCCAGGCCAATAGCTTTTATGCAAGCTGCGAATTTGTTGCAGTACGCCGTCTATACGGTAGCGCACTCGCAAAAAGGCGTATTCCGGCTCGAAGTGAATATCCGATGCGCCGCGTTTTACCGCATCCATCAGCAACGCGCCGACTAGACGTACCACTGGTTGCGTGTATTCATCCCCGCCAGCGCTTTGTAAGCTTGAATAGTCAATCTCGCCGGTCTCGATTTCGCGCAAGATACCATCAACCGAGAGCTCATAGCCGTAAAACTGATCCATGCTTTCTTCAAGCTGCGCTTCACTCGCCAACATCGGGTGCACTTGAATCTGCCCGCCCAGCATGGCACGTAGCTGATCCAGAGCCACCACATTGAACATGTCAGCCATACCGACGATCAAGGTTTGGTTGACATCATTAAACGAAACGGGGAGCAGATGATTGCGACGGGCGAAGTCTTCCGGCACCATTTTCAGCGCCTCGGCATCGGCGATGACGGTATTGAGGTCTATGCTTTCTTGACCTATGGTGTGGGCGACAAGGTCGCGCACCATAGCCTCGGTGACGAAACCAAGCCGCACCAGCTGGCGACCCAGCGGGATGTTATTCTGATCCTGCTCCATCAGCGCGATGCGCAACTGGTCTTGAGAAATCAAACCTTGTTGCACCATCAAATCGCCTAGACGCATTTTTCTGCGAGCTTCAGACATGGAAATACGGCATCACCAAAATGTACGAAATTACCTTGATTATGCCTGATTTTAGTGCGGTGGTGGCGGTTTGTAAGGTAGGTGTGGAGGGCTTTGCAGGCTGTATGATTAGGTTTGTCATTCCCGCGTAGGCGGGAATCCAGACCAGCTTATTGAGAGCGACATGGACACATTGAACTTCGTTGATACTTGACTGGATTCCCGCCTACGCGGGAATGACGGTATTAAAGGGGTGGTTAGTTTACTTGCCCAACGCAGAACGCAATTGGCTAATACGCGCTTCCAACGCGGCTTTATCCACCGCGCCGCCTTGACGAGTAGCCAGCGCCAGCGCTTTTTGGTAGTAATCCAACGCCAAATCTGGCTTACGCAATTGATCCAAACTTACCGCCAGATTAAAGGCATATTCCGCGCTGTTAGGGTCAAGATTAAACGCTTGGAAATAGGCTTGTTGTGCGTTTGGCCATTGATTTTGATCGGCATACACATTGCCCAGTGCCGCGTGCAAGTTGGCCGCATCTGGCTGTTGCGCGATCAGCGTTTTGATGCGGCTTTCGGCTTCCACCGGATTAGCTTGTCCCAACAAAGCCACCAGCCCTGCTTGCGCAGTGCTGTTGCGTGGTTCCAATTCCAAAGCACGCTGATAATGCGCGGCGGCTTCGTCGGTTTTATCTTGGCGTGCAGCCACTGCTGCCAAGCCCAGCCAAGCACCCACATTACGCGGGTCAGCTTGCAATACTTGGCGATACAAACGATTTGCCGCAGCATCATCACCCGCCTCATAGGCTTGATAAGCCGCCATGTGGGTGGCATCCACAGTAGGCTCGCCCTTGCGTAGCCTGTCCACTTTCACGGCATTATCTTCTTTGTTCGCGGCGGCAGCTTTACGTTTAGCCTTGGACATGGGCTTAGGCATAGGTGCTTCTGCGGGTGTTTCGTTGACGACCAAAGGTGCGGCCGCCGCTTCCATCACTTTTTCCGCAGGTTTAGCCGCGAGCTTGACAGGTTCTGCGCTCACCG
This sequence comes from Methylophilaceae bacterium, assembly GCA_046155285.1. Taxonomy (GTDB): domain Bacteria; phylum Pseudomonadota; class Gammaproteobacteria; order Burkholderiales; family Methylophilaceae; genus CAILHX01. The sequence continues at coordinate 208,110 of JBJXEA010000017.1, forward strand.
GCTCAGCTACTACAGCTGGTTCAGGCGGCGTTGGCACTACCGACGCGGCGGCTGGCGCTGTAGGCGTTGGTGGCGTACTAACGCTATCGGCTGGCGGTGTGGGTTGTGGGCGAGGCGCAACAGCAATGAGCTGCGGTTGATCCAGCAGTTGCAGATAGTAATAAAAGCCACCACCTACCAGCAATAAAAGCACCAAACCGCCCAAACCAAGCCACAAGCTACGGCGGTTAGTGGCAACAGGCTTAGCAGCAGCGCCCACGGCCAATAAGCCTGCCGCTGCATGACGTTGTTTATCCTGATCCACGGGTTTAGCAACGGGTTCTGCCGTGATAGCAGCAACGGCTTCAATAGGCGCTGCCTCTGTCTTGCCAGCAACAGGTTTAGCTAATGGTTTTTTTGGTGCTGCAGCCTTAGCGGCTGAAGCTGGTGGAATGGGGACAATAGGCACTGCAAATCCAGCTTCATCAGCTAAGGATGCGGCATATTCATCCGCAGGGGCAGCATCTAAAATAGACGTAGGAACGCTGGCGACGGCAACTGCTGTTTCTGCAACAGATGTAACTACTAGCTCAGCAGTTGCAGCAGGGGCTTCGACAGTAGCTGGAGGCTCAGCGGATAAGGCTTGCGCAGGTTTAACATCCTCTTCTTGTGGCGCGAGTTCCAGCGTCAAACCGCCCACAGCAGGCGCATCTTTGCCCTCTTTACTTTGCTCGGCTTTTTGTAAGGCTTTAATTAGCAGGCTCATCAGCGGCGACCGGGAATTGATTTTCTGGTAAATACTGCTTGAAAGATTTCAGCTCTTCACTTTCTAGGCTGGCATTGGTAATCACTGTTGGGCGCAGGAAAATGACCAGCTCAGTTTTGGTACGATTATCGTCTTTGCCTTTGAATAGCTTACCCACCAGAGGTAGATCAGAAACTCCTGGTACGCTATCGCTGCTGTTGGTTTGGTTGTCCTGCATCAAGCCGCCTAACACCACCGTCTGCCCACTGCTGACTTGCAATAGCGACTCCATTTCGCGTACTTGAATCTGCGGGATTCTGCTCACTACTCCAGCGGTGGCAAGCGTGGGGTTGGGGTCGTTAACGAAGCTGAGTATGCGCGAAATAGTAGGGCGCACATTGAGTGACACGTTGCCGTTGGCGTTGATTTGTGGCGTCACGCTCATCACCACCCCGACAGGGATTGTATTCGCGGTGGTGGTGAAGGTCGGCGGTGTGATGGCGCCACCAGCAGCAATGACGGCAGCGGTTGCATCAACCTTAAAGTACACAATATTATCTACCACTTTCAATAGTGCCGCCTGATTGTTAAGCGCCATAATTTTGGGGCTAGAAAGCACACGCGTATCACCAAAGGTATCCAGCAGACGTATCGAGGCAGCCAAATTGCCAATGACGGTAGATTTACTAAAGCCCAGCACAAATTGATTGCCCGTCCCTGCTGCCGCTCCACCTAGGGTTTGCTTGAAACTAAAACCGCTATTGGAGCCATTGCTAGCTAAGCGACTCCAATCTATGCCTTGTTGGAAGCGGTCATTCAGGGTCACCTCAACGATGGTAGCCTCAATCAACACTTGGCGTTGTACCGAGGCCATTACCCCATCTACATATTGCTGAATAAAGGCATGTTGCCTTTCAGTCGCCATGACAGTAATCGCACCGGCCACGGGGTTGACGATAACTTCGTCCTTGCCATCGGAGGTTGTAGTAGTCGTAGGTGACTTGAATGCTTCTTGGAATAACTTCTCAGCACCAGCGCCAGCCTTGCTCACAGCTTCGATTTGCTTCAATCGATCTTCTTGCGCTTGTTTCGTTGATTCTGCACGTGCAGTTTTCTCCTCAGAGGAAACCACTTGTGACTTGGTGCTGCTGAGAATGTTGCGGATGTTGGTAGTCAGCAATTCCCAGAAGTGCGCTTCGGCTTTGCTTTTGATAGTGACTTTGGATTCGCTACCACCCCCTGAACTCCCGCCAGAAGAAATCTCTGATCCAGCCCCTAAAGCGGTGGTGGTGTCTCTTTCCAGATTAACGTAATCAATCTTGTAAGTGCGTAAAAGTGGCGAATCTGGGGCAATGGAAATGACGTTACCTTCTATCTTGTAGCGCATATCCACTTGCTTGCTGAGGCGTTCCAATATGGCGGGTAGCGTTTGATCCACTGCATTCAAAGTCACTTTGCCTTGAACGGCGGGGTGTATGTCCACATTGAGTTTGCTTTCACGCGCCAGCGCAAACAGGATTTCCGCAACAGGAACGCCACTCACCACCACGCTATAGGTTTGTTCTTTAGTTTTAGGTTTTGGAGGCGGAACATAGTTAAGCTTTTTGACTGGCTTTGGGATGTCACCAGAAGGCGCGGTGGCTTGTTGTTGTTCGTTGTTGATATGGCCTTGGGATTTATCGAAAGGCACTTGGTGAGCGCAGCCCGCTAAGCTTGCTGCTAGGCCTGCCAGTGCAATACGCAACCTGATTTTATTCATTGTCATCGTTGATCCTTTGTGGAAGGGCGCTTGAACCCTTCGAACCGAATTCGCGCCTTTATCGCACAAATTAGATGTAAATGCAAGCGTAAGTTATTGAAGCTGTTTTATTTCTTCTGATATTCCGCCCACGGTGCGTAATTGCGGCTTATAGGTGCGCATCGCTTTCGGCAGTTCGCTGAGTGTTTTTGAGGCCGTGGCGCGGTCTGTAAAGCTGCCGTAAAGCACGCTGATATAAGGCTTTCCGCCAACATTGGTGCGGTACACGAATAAGTTATCCACCTCAACCAAGCTGGTGAGATTTTCCAGTTGCCGCCGCATTTGGTCTGGGTCGTCGCCTACCATCAATTGTATGCTCACCGTACCGGGAGGTTGCTGTGATAGCCAGGTTTGGGTGGCGAGCAGACGCGCTTCTATGATGTTGGCGGGTGGCGGGGGTTCGGTTTTCGCGGGCTCTAACTTGGCAGGTTCGGGGGTAGCTGCAACGGGAGGCGTGGTTTCAGGAGTGTAGCCCCCTCCGCCTTGCAGGGGGAGGGTTGGGGTGGGAGTTGGAAGTGTACTATTTTGAACCAATTCACCCCCATCCCGGCCTTCCCCCTTAGAAGGGGAAGGAGTTTGTGCGATTGTAACGGCTGGAGTTACGGGTTGCAGGTATGGCTTAATGAGCGGTGCGCCGAAACCCACACCCAATCCAACAGCCAAACCAGCCGCCGCTAACCAATAAGCGGCCTTGCCGGATGATTGTGGTGTGTCTTCCGCGCCAAACTCACTATCTTTGATAGCAATGTTTACATGTTTATGGGTGATGGCGTAGGCGTTTTCGGCGAACGCCGCGAGCAAGCTTTTGTCTGCCAAGATGTTGACGCGCCGCACCAAGCCTTCAGAAGCTTTGGTCATCAGCTTTACGGCTTTCTTAGTAAACAAAGGCGGACCAAAATAACCGGCGGTGCGTAGACGCGAAATCAAATAGTCTTCGATGTCTTTTTCGTTGAGTGGACCTAAATCAAAGCTATGGGTGATGCGTTCTTTCAACTGGCGGATATGTTGCTGGTTGAGGTTCACATCCAGCTCCGGCTGGCCGAACAGCACGATTTGCAATAGCTTGCTGTGGCGTGTTTCTAAATTAGACAGCAGACGTATTTCTTCCAGCGTCGCCAGCGGCATGCCTTGTGCTTCTTCCACAAAAATCACCACTTGGCGACCTTCGCTGTGACGTGCGATTAAATGGTTTTGCAGCGCTTGCATCACCAACAAACGGTCGGCTTCTGGTGGCAAATCAAGCTGCAACTCAAAGGCGATGGCGTGCAGGATGTCTTCCGGCGCCACGCTGGGATTGGCTAAGTAAACGCGCTCCACATTCTCAGGCAACATGCCTTCCAACATGCGGCACAGCATGGTCTTGCCACTGCCCACTTCGCCCACCACCTTGACGATGCCTTCGCCGCTGGTAATAGCGTAGACCAAGGCATCCAGCACCGCGCCGCGATTGCCGCCGGAGAAGAAAAATTCTGTATTCGGGGTGATTTTGAAGGGCGGTTCCTTCAGGCCAAAGTGTGAGTAGTACATGATTTATTCGTCGTCAGTGGTTAACAGTTGCATACGTCCATACAGCGTGGTGCGGTTGATATTCAATATGCGCGCGGCTTGACTCAGATTGCCGTGGGCCAAATCTAGCGCGGCTTCGGCGTAAGCTTTTTCCCACTGGCGCAGTATTTGGTCTAGATTCACATTGCTGTGCGATTGTAAGTGCTGGTGCGCGAAGTCTAACATGGCCTGTGGGTCGCTGAGCATGGTCTTGCTTTGCAGCATACGGTCGGCGACAGGGTCTAGCTCGGCGATAAGCTGCTCGCGGCTGACGGTTTTGTTGGGGTGCTTGGCGGTGAGGCGTATCACCACATTGCGTAGCTCACGCACGTTGCCAGGGAAGCCGTATTCCATCCAGCTTTCATGCGCTGCTTTGTCTAGTTTGAAGGGCGCACATCCGATTTCTTTGGCGTAGAACTGGCCAAAATGTTCTAACAACAATACGCGGTCGTCATCCAGCTCACGCAAAGGCGGTGAGCGCAGGCTGAATACGCTCAGGCGGTGATACAAGTCAGCGCGAAAACGACCTTCGCGCACTTCTTCGCGTAAATCGCGGTTGGTAGCAGCGACGATGCGTGCGCGGCTCTTGCGTACCTTGGTTTCGCCTATGCGCTGAAATTCGCCGTTTTCAAGCACGCGCAACAATTTAGCCTGCATTTCCAGCGGCAATTCGCCGATTTCGTCCAGAAATAAGGTGCCGTCGCCAGTGTCTTCAAAGTAGCCACCCGCGTCGTTGCTAGCTCCGGTGAAAGCGCCTTTGATATGGCCAAACAGCACCGATTCCGCCAAGGTGGGTGAAATTGCCGCGCAGTTCAGCGAAAGGTAGGGTAAATGGTTGCGTTTGCTTTGCTGATGTAAGCATGACGCTACCAATTCTTTGCCGGTACCGGATTCGCCTTCTATCAACACGGGGAAAATGGTGTCCGCCAGCTGGCTGATCTGGGTGCGTAGCGCTTGTATCGCCAAGCTGCCGCCAATCAAGGCGTGGGTGGCTTTCTCGGCGGTGGTTTCGGCGGTTTGAATGCGTAGCGCATCCAATAACAAACCGCGCAGGCGATTGACATCGCACGGCTTGCCCACAAACTCGGCAGCGCCTAGAGATAAAGCATGGCGTGCATTGGCGTCGTTATTCTGGCCAGAAAGTACAAAGATTTTCATGCTGGGCGAGTGTGCCAACAATTCGCCTATCAGCATAAAACCTTCGTCTGGCTTGTGCGGGCTAGGCGGCAGCCCTAAATCCACCAATGCGATTTGCGGCGGGCTGTCGAGTTGGCGCAACAGACTTTTAACCTGTAGGCGAGACTCGGCCACGCTCACCTCAAAATCCTTCTCCAGAATGAAATGCATGGTATCGGTGATGAGCGGGTCGTCATCCACCAAAATCAGGCGAGGTTTATCAGTATCCATGCATCATCTCGGTGACGGGCAAGTCAGCGATTTGCCGTTCAATACAGTAGTGCAATTGTGGAACGCCTCCGCGTTTGCCAGCCACAATCGCCACTTGCTTAAATTGTTTTCCGATTTCTAAGGCCTTTTCTAAGGTGATGTCGCGGATGAAAAACCCCGGCTCAATCGGCCAGCCCGGCGCATCGGGTACGCCGTCGCCAGTGTAGTAAGGCAGTTTCAGCTCGCTAATAAGCGCCAATAACTGACGGTGGCGATTAGCGTTGGCAGCCTCACTTAAGCGCTTGGATTCCGGATTGACCGCCGAAATAAACGCCCAGCATTCGCACTGGCTTTTTGCCAATAGTTTTTCGAGTTCTGGCGAATGTTCGCCGATACGCAAAGGCAACTTGCCCGACATGGGGCGTATGAGATAGGTCGTGGCATGGTAAGCCGCTTCTAATTCGGCTGCAGTGGCGGCGCGTGATGGGCTAGAATGGCCGAAAGTTGCGCTTGAGTTCATAGGCGTATTCATTGAATGCTAAGTGTAATCGAAAATTGCCTTTTATATGTCACTACAGACCGCCCTACAATATCACCAAAATGGTCAATTTGCAGAAGCCGAATCTGCCTATAGACACGTGTTGCAAAGCGACCCCAACAATGCGTCCGCTTGGCATTTTCTGGGCTTGCTGGCGTATCAACGTGGTGATTATGCGGCGGCGATTGGTGACATCAGCAAAGCCATCAATTTGCATCCGCATGAGGCCGATTATTACAGCAATTTAGGCTTGGCGCAGCGTGCGCACGGGGCGCTACAACCAGCGGCAGAATCCTATCGCAAAGCGCTGAAACTGTCCTCGCATGACGCTGACTTACACAATAATCTGGGCGCGATTTTGCACGCTTTGGAGGATTTTCAAGCCGCCATCGCCGCCTATAACCAAGCCTTACGGCTTTCTCCCAATGATGCCGATATTCGGCAAAACTTAGGCTATGCGCTACGCAGTTTGGGTTGGGTTGCGCTGGAAAAAAATCAACTCAACGAAGCCTTGAGCCATTACCAAGCGACCCTGAGCTATCTGCCGGACGATGCTATCGCGCACTACAATCTGGGCAACGTACTGCGCGGTTTGGGGCGCTTTAATGAAGCCGAAGCCAGCTACCGAGCGGCTTTGCGCTCTAATCCCAACGACGCGGATACGCACAACAATCTGGGCAATGTGCTGCGCGAATTGGGGCGGCTGGATGAGGCTATAGCTTGTTATCGGCAAGCGTTGGTCATCAATCCAGAGCTGCATCACGCCAAAGCGCATTTGCTGCATCAATTGCAGTATGTGTGTGAGTGGCGCGAATTGGCAGCGCTGACGGAAGACCTGCGCGCCTTGATTCAGAACGTGCCTGAAGCGCAGATTCCGCCATTTGTCATGCTTGCCGTGCCGGGCATTAGCCGCGCCGTGCAGAAAAAATGCGCCGAAAACTGGGCGGCCACACAGTTTGCCAACATCCAAGCGCAGTTCACTCACCAGCGCACCCCAAAACCTAAAATCAAAATCGGCTATTTGTCTGCGGATTTTCACGAACACGCTACGGCCTATTTGATGGCCGAGGTGTTTGAGTTGCATGATCGCCAGCGTTTTGAAACGGTGGCATATTCCTACGGGCCGGATGACGGCAGCGCCATGCGTGGCCGTTTGAGCAAGGCATTTGACCAATTTGTGGATGTACGCAGTTTGCCCAACGAGCAAGCTGCAACCCGCATCCATCAAGACGGTGTGGATATTCTGGTGGACTTGAAAGGCTACACCGCGCATAACCGTGCGCAAATACTGGCGTTCAAGCCCGCGCCGATACAGGTGAATTATTTGGGTTATCCGGGGACGATGGGTGCGCCGTGTGTGGATTACCTGATAGGTGATCCCATCATCACACCACAGGAACACGCTGACGATTACAGTGAACGGTTGGTTCTACTGCCCAATAGCTATCAACCCAACGACAGAAAGCGGCCTTTAGGCGTTAAGCCTAGCCGTGCTGAATGCGGGCTGCCGGAGCGCGGTTTTGTATTTTGTGGATTTAACCAAACCTTCAAAATTCTGCCTGATATTTTTGCGGTGTGGATGCGCCTGTTGCATGAAACGCCGCACAGCGTGTTGTGGCTGCTGCAAGTCAACAAATGGGCGGAAGAAAACCTAAAACGTGAAGCCGAAGCACAAGGCGTGGATGCGAGCCGTTTGATTTTTGCCCCACGCTTGGGCTTGGCGCAACATTTGGCACGTCAACAGCAAGCCGATGTGCTGCTGGATACCTTGCCCTACAACGCCCACACCACCACCAGCGACGCTCTGTGGGCGGGAGTGCCGGTAGTAACTTGCATGGACGAGACTCTTGCCAGTCGTGTGGCGTCGAGCTTGTTAAATGCGGTGGGATTGCCAGAATTAGTCACGCAAAACCTAGAAGATTATGCAGATTTAGCTTTGAAATTGGCGCGTGAGCCAGATGAATTGCTACGTGTGAAAAAAGTATTGGTGGAAAGCCGAAACACCTCGTTCTTATTCGATGCAGTGCAGTTCACGCGAGATTTAGAGGCTGCTTATGAAGGAATGTGGCAAAGCTACTTGAATCAAAGCCCTAGCGAACTCAGCAAATCATCTACGTCGTCCTGACCCGCAACATTCTCTTTATCGCCCATGCTAGGACCCGCCAGCAAGCCCTCTTTGCTAATGAGAGAGTCTTTGGTAGTTGGGGCGTATTCCTTGAGAATATCCAGCAGAATGCTTTCAATTTCTACCGCAGCGCTCACGATCTTGTTCACCATTTGTCCGGCTAGGTCACGGAATTCTTGCGTTTCCATAATCTCCACCAGTTGTTGATGTACTTCGTGTTCGTTGTAGTTGATTTCATCCAGCTGTGATGTCACTTCAGCGATTAAATCTCGGTGCTCCTTGAATTGCGTTTCCCCTAGGCGAGCTACCAAACCAGTCAACACTGTGCGGTTATGGTTGATGAGGGGTAAAGACACCTCAACTGCGGCCAAGGTTTTCTCGGAGGCGTCGTGCATGGACTTGTCTATGAAGTTCAAACGATCGCGTGCATCAGTCATGGTGGCCGCCGATTGCTCCAGACTACGAGAATGTCCCAAGTCTTTCAGCAGACCGTGTAGGCGTGCAGTGGCTTCACCTATTCTTTGCACTTTGGGGTCAGCGATGACCGCACTTTTATTCTTTGCAGCAGAACTCATATCAAAATATCCTAATGATTTCTATTTCTAGTGAGATACAAATAAGTGTTAAACCATACTCTTAATCTTGCGTCAAGTTTTGCACGAAAATTCAGTGTAAATACTAAGGATGGAGCGGGTGATGGGAATCGAACCCACGCTATCTGCTTGGGAAGCAGAAGTTCTACCATTGAACTACACCCGCTTGAGATATTTGCGCCAGTTTGGTTTGTAAGGCGATTGTCGCTTACAATAAGCCACGGCGCGGATTAAAAGCTTTTCGCCGCCCGCATTCTACTGCAATTTGACCATGCAACAAAATTGAACAAGTCTAAGATGATGGTTTTATACATAAATGGTAATCAACGCCAGTTTGAGCAAGTGGAGCTGAGTGTTGCAAAATTGATACAGTTGCTGGGCTTGGAAGGCAAGCGCTTGGCCATAGAGCGCAACGGCGAAATCGTGCCGCGCGGTCTTTTTGCAGAGACCACGTTAGCATCAGAAGATAAATTGGAAATCGTAGGCGCTGTGGGTGGCGGATAGATCTATAAAATTATGACTATGCATCAATTGAATATTGCAAGACAAACATACCATTCTCGTTTGCTGGTGGGCACGGGAAAGTACAAGGACTTCGCGCAAACCAAGGCAGCGATTGATGCTAGCGGTGCGCAAATCGTGACGGTGGCGATACGCCGCACCAATATCGGCCAAAATGCAGGCGAACCTTCGTTGCTAGAGGTGTTGCCGCTTTCTGAGTACACCTATCTGCCAAACACCGCAGGCTGTTACAGCGCCGATGAAGCGGTGCGGACTTTACGCTTGGCGCGTGAGTTGTTGGATGGACATAAGCTGGTGAAATTGGAAGTACTGGGTGATCCGCACACGTTGTATCCTAATGTGGTAGAAACGCTGAATGCCGCTAAAACGCTAATCAAGGATGGCTTTGACGTGATGGTTTACACTTCAGACGATCCTATCATCGCCAAACAATTGGAAGAAATCGGCTGTTGCGCGATTATGCCGCTGGCCTCGCTGATAGGCTCCGGCATGGGCATTCTCAATCCGTGGAATTTGCAAATTATTATTGAAAATGCCAAAGTGCCGGTGTTAGTCGATGCGGGCGTGGGAACTGCCTCGGACGCGGCGATTGCGATGGAGCTGGGTTGCGATGGTATTTTGATGAATACCGCGATTGCTAGCGCTAAAGACCCTATATTGATGGCTTCTGCCATGAAAAAAGCGGTGGAAGCCGGACGCGAGTCTTTTCTCGCCGGACGTATGCCGAAAAAATTATATTCGGCCTCGCCGAGTTCACCTACCACTGGACTTATAAGCTGATGACCACCGATAAGCACTACGAATTTACCGTCACCATAGAAACCGCCTTCATTCCCGACCAGTCGGACGAGGCGCAGAATCGCTATGTATTTTCCTACACCATCACCATCGTCAATACCGGCAGCGTTCCGGCGCAACTGATTAGCCGCCACTGGCTGATTACCGATGCTGCCAACCAAGTACAAGAAGTGCGCGGTTTGGGCGTGGTGGGCGTGCAGCCTTTTCTGCGCCCTAGCGAGCAGTTTCAATATACCAGCGGCTGCATCTTGCCTACGCCGACGGGCACCATGCATGGCAGCTACCAGATGGTGGGCGAAGACGGCAGTCAGTTTGAAACGACCATCCCTAAGTTCACGCTGAATATGCCCAGAGTGTTGCATTAAAGGTTAGTAGATTGGTACTTTCCCGCCTTTCACTGTTTACGTTGGTTTTACTGTTGAGCGCCTGCGTTGAGAAACCCGTTCACTCCCAACCCGCTTGCGACTGCGCCCGCGACGCCCCCATCCAAATCCCCGATGTAGAACGCTACGCACCGTTGCCACCCTCAGTAAAGCCCGGCGAACCAGCCAAGGGCAAAGAATTCCAGCTGATGCGCGAGGCCGCTTGGAGCCAACTTGAAGGCTATGAAAAAGATGAGTTAAGTGCTGCGTGGCCAGCTTTTCTGCAAAGCTGCGGCGTGCTAAAGAAAAATCCATTGTGGCAAGAAGCTTGTGATGCGGTGTTGAAACTGCCAAATCCTAGCGCTGAAGAAGCGCGTAATATGATTAACCAGTATTTTTCACCCTGGCAGGTGATGAATCCAGAAGGGACTGACACCGGCTTGATTACCGGTTACTACGAGCCGCTACTCAAAGGCAGCCGGAGCCGCACCGAGCGCTATCGCTATCCGCTGTATCAACGCCCTGACGACATGGTAACGGTAGATTTGAACGGGCTTTATCCAGAGTTGGCGAATCGTAAATTGCGTGGAAAACTGGATGGTATCAAGCTCAAACCCTATTACAGTCGTGGCGAAATTGAAATTACGCAGTCACCGCTGGCAGGTAAGGAGCTGCTGTGGACGGACGACATCATTGACCTGTTTTTCTTGCAAATTCAAGGCTCAGGCTTGGTGAAGCTGGATAATGGCGAACAAGTGCATATAGGCTACGCCGACCAGAACGGCCAGCCGTATCAATCTATAGGCAAGGTGTTGATTGATCGCGGCGACATGACCGCGGATAAAGCTTCCATGCAAGGTATCAAGGACTGGGGGCGCAAAAATCTGGATAAATTGCGCGAATTGCTCAACAGCAACCCCAGCTACGTGTTCTTCCGCGAATTGCCCAAAGATTTACCCGGCCCCTTGGGCGCTCTAGGTGTGCCTATCTTGGCAGAACGCAGCATCGCGGTTGACCCACGCTACATCCCGCTAGGCGCACCGGTATTTCTTTCTGCCACCTACCCCAATAGCAACAAACCGCTACGCCGCCTAATGATGGCACAAGATACCGGCGGTGCCATCAAAGGTGCAGTTCGAGCAGATTTTTTCTGGGGCGCAGGGAATGAGGCGGGCAAGCAAGCGGGCTCTATGAAACAACAAGGCAAGTTGTGGGTGTTGATGCCTAAAGGCTATAAATTTTCACAAGAAGGGAAATAACAAAAATGTCTCATTACTTACAAAAATCAATCGCCTTAGCTCTTGTACTGTCTTTGTTCCTAACCTCCTGTGCTGGGCCACAAACGCGTATGCCAGTCGTGGATCCTGCTTATACCGAGAGCGAGATGCATAAACAGCGCGAGTTAGTTTTAGACTCGTGGCTTGAGTCCTATCGTCGTTTACAGGGGATTTCTTCCAGATTGGTGATTAACGGTACTGCGCTTTGTGGCGAACATGTAGCGCCTTATTTTGGTATTGACTCTTGGAGCCTTTATGATTTCCCTAATGAGTGGTGGGGTGTTGCACGCACACACTTTAGGCTGAGTGAAGAGTTGAAACTACTCATGGTAGCGCGTCTATCTCCGGCAGATCGTGCAGGCATGAAAGAGGGTGACGTGTTGGAAGCGGTGAACAACCAAACCATTCCTAAAACCAAAGAAGCCAAACAAAAATTGATCGAGGACTTAAAACAGGCCTATGCCAAAAAGCAGCCTGTAGAGTTTTCTATCAGGCGCGATAAAGAAACAATGAAATTCACGGTAAAGCCCACGGTTGCTTGTGATTCTTATGTGCAACTGGTTCAAGGCGACGCTAAAAATGCTTTTGCCGATGGTGCAAAAATCGTCATCCTCAAAGGCATGATGGAGTTTTTCAAGTCGGACGAAGAAATTGCCTTAGTCATCAGCCATGAGATGGCCCACAACGCGATGGGGCATCTGCAAGCTAAGAAAGGCAATGCCGGTTTGGGTATGTTTATTGGATTGTTGTTTGATGTGCTGGTCATTGCAAAAGGTGGTGGTAATACTCGGTTTGCCGATTTAGGGGCACAAATTGGTGCTGGCGCTAATTCCGTCTCTTTCGAGCAAGAAGCTGACTATGTGGGTCTATATTTTATGGCGCAAGCCGGCTATAGCATTGAAGACGCACCTAATTTTTGGCGTCGCATGGCGACCGCCGACCCCAGCTCTATCACTTTGAAGTCCAGCCACCCAACCACCTCAGAACGGTTTGTGGCGCTTGAAAGTACCATTACTGAAATTAATGGCAAAGTTAAAGCAGGGAAGAGACTGAAACCGGAGATGAAAAGCGCTAAGTAATCAGTGCGCAGTGTTTCTGCGCTACATTTCCTCACCCAGCGCCGCCAATTGCTCGGCCTGATGTTCGCTAGATAACGCCTCAACTAACTCGTCCAAATCACCTTCCATGATGAAATCAATCTTATACAAGGTGAGATTGATGCGATGCTCCGTCACACGTCCCTGAGGGAAATTATAGGTGCGAATGCGCTCACTGCGGTCGCCGCTGCCGATTAAACTCTTGCGCGTCGCGGCTTCTTTGGATTGCTGTTCGCGCACTTGAACATCCTTAATCCGCGCCGCTAGTACGCGCATAGCCGAAGCTTTATTGGCATGTTGCGAGCGTCCATCCTGACATTCGGCGACAGTGCCAGTAGGTAAATGGGTAATACGAACCGCCGAATCGGTTTTGTTGATGTGCTGACCGCCCGCGCCACTGGCGCGGTAAGTGTCTATGCGTAAATCCGCAGGATTGAGTTCCACATCGGCAATCTCGTCTACTTCCGGCATGATGGCCACCGTGCAGGCCGAAGTATGGATGCGTCCTTGGGTCTCGGTTTCTGGCACGCGCTGCACGCGATGCCCACCGGATTCAAACTTGAGTTTGGAATAAGCGCCATCACCTTCGATACGCGCGATGATTTCGCGGTAACCGCCCAGCTCAGACTCGTTCGCTGACACCACCTCCACCTTCCAGTGCTGGCGCTCGGCGTAGCGCGAATACATACGGAACAGATTGCCAGCAAATATCGCCGACTCATCACCACCAGTACCCGCGCGGATTTCCAAAAATATATTGCGCTCATCATTGGCATCTTTGGGTAGCAGCAATTTTTGTAGCTCGACTTCAGAGGCTTCAAGCTGTGTTTTTCCTGCTGCAATCTCCTCCTCCGCAAACTCGCGCATATCTGGGTCGCTTAGCATCTCCCGCGCCGCAGCAAGATCTGCCTCGATCTTCAAAAACGCACGGTAATGTTCCACCACCGGCGTGATGTCAGCATGTTCACGCGAAATTTTGCGATAGTTATCCATGTCCGACGTCGCGGTTTCGGTAGAGAGCAAGCGATTCAGCTCTTCAAGGCGCTCACTTAGGGTGGCGAGTTTTTTTTCTAGGGAGGGTTTCATGGTGGAATTTTAGGTATTTCTAATTTGGTAGAGACGACGCAGTAGCGACTCAATATGATCACGTTCTTCACCAGAAGCGGTATTTAGGACATGGCTGGGGCTGTGTAAGAGTTTATTCGTTAAGGCATTACTTAGACTTTCCATCACCTGCTCTGCAGTTTCGCCCTGTGCCAAGGCTTTGAGTGCTTTTTCCAATTCATGTCGACGCAGCCTTTCACCATGGTCGCGCAGGGCGCGGATAGTGGGGACAGATTCGCGAGACTCCATCCATTGCATAAAGGTAGCGACACGCAGCTTGATGATGGCTTCTGCTTCAATCGCGGCTTGCTGGCGATTTTCCATGCCGGTTTGCACGATTTCGGCCAAGTCATCCACGGTGTAAAGAAACACATCATCTAAATCGGCAACTTCTGGCTCAATATCGCGCGGTACGGCAAGGTCTACCATTAGCATGGGGCGGCGGCGACGGGCTTTGATGGCGCGTTCTACCATGCCCAAACCAACAATCGGCAATTGGCTAGCGGTGGAGGTGATGACCACATCAAAATCGCCTAGGTGGTCAGGCAATTCAGATAAAAGGATACTTTTGCCATGGAAGGTTTGTGCCAACTCTGCGCCGCGTTCCACGGTGCGGTTGGCCACGGTGATTGAGGCGGGCTGTTGCGTGGCGAAATGTTCGGCGCATAAGGCAATCATCTCACCTGCGCCGATAAACAGCACTTTCAGGCCGCTGACCTCGCCAAATATGCGTTGCGCCAACTTGACCGAGGCCGCCGCCATGGAGATGGAACTGGCGCCGATGTCGGTCTGTGTGCGGACTTCTTTGGCGACGGAAAATGTCTTTTGAAAGAGCTTATGCAGTAGCGACCCCAAAGTGCCTGCATGTTCAGCGATTTTCACCGCTTGTTTCATTTGCCCCAGAATCTGCGCTTCGCCCAGCACCATAGAATCTAGCCCTGAAGCTACGCGAAAAGCGTGTTGCACGGCTTCTTGGTGCGGCAAGGTGTAGATGTAAGGCTGAATGGTGTTGGCTTGCAGACGATGATAATCGGCCAGCCAATTGAGCGCGGTTTCAGGTGTCGCGGCTTGAAAATAAAGCTCGGTGCGGTTGCAAGTGGAAAGAATGGCGGCAGCTTCCACGCCTCGCGTAGTGAGGTCGCGCAACGCTGCCGCCAAGTTTTCATTGTTAAAAGCGACGTGTTCGCGGATGGAAAGGGGGGCGGTAGTGTGATTCACGCCGAGGGCAAATAGATGCATGGTGCAATTTTGCCTTATTTAGCGCGGTTTAAGCAATTTATGGCTGTTAATGTACGCTAATCGCCAACACTCCCGCCACCACAAACACCGTGCCTATAAGCTGTATCGCTGTCACACTTTCACCTAAAAAAATCCACGCCAACAGTATGGTGGACACCGGGCCGATAGTCCCCATCAAGGCCGCACGATTACTACCGATGCGGCTGATACCTGCGTTGAGCAAGAACGATGGCAATACCGTGGCCAGCAGTGCCATCAACAACCCAATGGCATAGACTTGAGGCGCTTGGTGAAAAATCGCGCGGTGACTGGGTTTAAGCGACAAATGCACCGCGCTGGTAAGGCTGACCACCAGCATGATGTAAGCCGTGAATGCGGTGCTGCCTATGCGCGGGATGAGCTTACCACTCGCCACCAAATAGGCAGCGTAACTGGCCGCTGCGAGGAAAATCAGCACCGCACCCAGCAAAGCATTGGGCGCTGCTGCTTGCGCTGTAAACACCTCCGCCCCCGCAGCCAACGCCACACCAAAATAGCTGGCGAGGAGCGCAAAAACTTCACGCTGGCCTATGCGACTGCCAAACAGTACAGCGGAAATCAAAATCACCATGGTCGGGTAGAGAAATAAGATAACCCGCTCCACACCCGCCGACACATAGGCCAAACCAGAAAAATCCAACCACATAGGCAAATAGCCACCCACCGTGCCGAGTACAATAATGTTAAAGGCATCTTGCTTGGTGAGATGTGCGTTCTTGCCCGTCACCTGTATCCACAGTGCAATCGCAAGATAAAACGGTGCGGCAAATGCCAAACGCAGCGCCAGCAAGGTTTCCACGTCGACGTGATAGCCATAGGCAAGCTTGACCATCACCGCTTTGGATGAAAATGCGATAGCGGCGACCAGCACGAAAAATGTGCCAATTAAAGCTTGCGAGTGAGTTGAAGGTGATTCGGTTGCCATGTTGAGCCTTATCTGTCAGCTCGGCAGCGGGAAGATCATAGTAAAGCATGAGTAACCGCAGCGAAGCCGACGGTTACTGTTGAAAAATCTAAAACTTCAAGACGAATAGCAGCAACCGCAGGAAATGGCGAGTAGCCATAGCGCTTTGCGGACGATTACTGCGTTAATTTTTGTGCTGGTGTTCATCATGAAGGGGCGCACTTTACGCGCTTAAACTTAGCTACGTCAAGGTTTTTTCTAGTACCGCGAGTTGCAAATTGCCCACCAAAGGCTGCCATAGTTTGGATGCCGCCCGAAACGGCTTAAGCACTCCGGTGCGTTGATAGCCGCGCCGCTCGTAGAAGGCAATAAGCTCGTGACGTTGCGTGATGACGACCATCTCCATCCGCGCTACACCCCATGTGGTCACTACGGTGTTTTCAGCACAAGCCAATAACTCTTTGCCTATGCCACGCGCTTGTTGCTGCGGGTTGACGGCGAACATGCCGAGATGAGCGCTGCTGTTTGATATTTCTAAACAAACGGAAGCCACCAAGGTGTTATCTGTCAAGCACAGCAAAAACAGTGTGTTTTCATGGGCAATTAAACGGGTGATTTCTGCAGTTTCTGTACGTAAACCACTCAACAAATCAGCTTCGGTCGTCCAGCCCAAACGGCTGCTTTCGCCGCGATAAGCTTGGTTGACAAGGTTGGCAATAGCGCTGGCGTCACCGCTAGTAGCAAGGCGAAAATCCAACTTCAATCAGCTTTGCCCACCAGTTTTTGCACCACCAAACTACCCACCATATCACCCTCTACATTGACCATGGTGCGAAAGGCGTCGAGCAAGCGATCTATGGGGAGCAAAATCGCAATGGCTTCGGCAGGTAGCCCCACCGATTGCAGCACCATTACCATGGTCACCATGCCCGCACTGGGGATGCCGGGGGCACCGATGGCCGCAATCATAGCGGTGAAGCAGACGATAAGCTGCTGCATGTGGTTCAACTCTACGCCCGCCAGGTTGGCGATAAACAACGCGGCGGCGGCTTCGTACAGCGCGGTACCGTCCATGTTGATGGTGGCTCCTAGCGGCACAACGAATCCGGCGATTTCTGGCTTAACGTGCAAATGTTGTTCTACGCAGCGCAGCGTGACCGGCAGTGTGGCAGAGCTGGAGCTGGTGGCGAAGGCGGTGACGAGCGCTTCACGTGCGCCTCGCCAGAACTGCAGCGGCGTGACGCGCGTCACCAGCCACAATATGAGCGGTAATACTACGATGCCATGTAGCATAGTAGAGCCTATCACCACGGCGATGAACTTGCCCATGCTGGCGAGCAATTCCACGTTTTGCGTGGCTACCAGCTTGGCCAGCAGCGCCATGATGCCGAGCGGAGCCAAACGCATAATCCAGCCTACGATACGTAGTGTGATTTCTAACCCTTCCTGCAGCAGCCCCAGAATGTTGCGATAGCGCTCGCCACCCATCACCAGCGCGATGCCCAGAAACAAGGCGAAAATGACGATGGCCAGCACATTGCCTTGCGCTAAGGCCGCGAAAGGGTTGACAAACAGGCTATGCATAAAGCTTACGGCGAAATCGGCCAAGGTCATATGCTTGGCATCGAAGTTTTGCATCGAGTTTTGAAATAAATCCAAACTCAAATGCTTCCCCGGCTCGAACAGATTGGTAGCAGTCAAACCAATCACGATGGCAATCGCCATAGACAACACAAAGAAAGCCAGCGTGGTCGTCCAAACGCGGTGCATTTGCTGATGGGCGCGAAGATTAGCCACGCCAACGGCGATGGAGGTGAATACTAGCGGCACTAATATCATTTTCAGCAGGTCTATGAACACATTGCCCAGCAAGCCCGCCACATATAGGCCTTGCTGTGAGGTGGTAGATTCAACACCTAGTACGCCTAAGCTCAAGCCAAGCAAAATCCCAGCGCCGGCGCCGAGCAAAATCTGTGTATTGAGAGAAGGTAACTTCATGATGGCAATAATACTTGAATGTATGAGCGCTGCCCTATAACGGCGCTATTTGGAGGCTTGATTGTGAGCTTCCCATCTATCTGATAGCGCACAAAAATAGGTAGCTAGCCATCCAACATCTCAACAATGGAGCGCTCGTACTCCGGAAAGTATTGCCCAATCAGCGGCAAATCAAAGCGGCGCAAGATGCTGGTGTTGGGTTCGCGTTGCAGCAAAAAGTCAAAAGAGCGGTTGACAAGCACTTCAACCGACACCCGCCCCGCGCTGAGTTTAGCGGCGTACTGCGCAGATACGGTAACGATGTGAGTGGTCGCAGTGTGGCCTTGCACCGTCACTTCAAAGCTGGTTTCGTCTAGCTTTTTGACGTTTATCGTTGCCGTCATATGATGACCTCCCCATCCAGCACCACTTCAAAAGCGACATCGTACTCTGCCACCGTTGAGGCGTAGAGCAGTAAGAATTCGTGGATGAAGGGAATCTGCTCAGTGGCAAGTTCTACGCGGATGCGTACGGTATCATCAATGGCTTCAGGATGCTGGGTTTGCAGCATGCCATTGATGACGTATCCAAGGTAGTTATTGAGCTTGTCTTGCAATGCAGGCGCGTCATCCTCACTAAGCTTACGCGGCTCAACCAGCACTAAGCGCACAATGCCGTCGCCACGGGTGATGAAATCTATGCTTTCAGGATAGTCTATACCCGTGCGGCGCACTTACTTTTGATCCCAGCTGTCTTCCCACATGCAATGCTTGATGGTGTGGCGGTTCTTGATAAGTTCGTCCACGGTTGGCTCATCATTCAGCGCACGGCTAATCGCCAACTTGGTAGCTTCGTAGTTGTTTTTATACATGTCGGCTTTGTCCAGATTAGCTTCTTTGGCGCAGCCTGGGTCTATCCATAGCAAGGCGATGATGCACAGATCATTAGCATGATTGCGCGGAATGATGCCTTCAATCACGCAATCCAACACGGCATCTGCCACAGCTGCTTGCACCACGCCCCCAAATAGCGCGATATTGGTGCTGTCTTTGAGCGTCACTTTCGGCACCATCATGGTCGCCGGACGTACCATCTGGTTAATGTCACGCACCGCAAACATGGCGGTGTGGCCTTTGCTTTGCGCCATCATGTTGGCAAATGCCGCGCCTACCGGACCATCTACACTGCCTATGAGGATTTCTGGCATCGCCGCGGTAACGTCTTTGCCTTCGCTATAAACAGTGGCTTCGCCAGTTTTGAAAATGATTTTGTCGGACATAATGTGTTCTTTCGGAAAGTGAAAATTAGAGCGCGTATTTTAGCGCTTGCGGAGAGGACTTGCATAGTAGTGGCTCAGTCGGGCATTATGTGGCGACTTTTTGGAAATTTAAGGATAGCAAATGAACAAGTACATCCCAGTAGCAGCGAGGCTTTTGATAGCGCAGATTTTTGTGATTTCTGGCATTTTCAAAGTAACGCTAGCCTCAAAACATCCCGACTTTTATTCCCAATTTGGGGCCTTTTTGGGTGCGCACGGAATCCCTTATTTTGTAGTGCCGTTGACATTTATTATTGAAATTGGCGCTGGTTTTGCATTGTTTTTTGGTTTCAAGACGCGCGGAGCGGCATGGGTTCTGGCGGTTTACAGCTTGTTTCTGGCCTTAGGCTTGCACAGCAATTGGGACGATCCCAAGGAGCCCGTATTTTTTATGCTCTACGTGGCTTTGACTGGCGGGTTGTTGGCTATCACCGCACTCGCACCCACCGCGTGCAGCTTGGATAACCTGAAAAAGAAGGCTTAAGCGGCCTGCGCCGTTAAGCCCTTCGGCAGAGGGAACACAACGGTTTCAACAATTCCGTCTAAGTTCTTCACCTCATTCGCGCCTAATTCTTGTAGACGTGCAATCACTTCCTGCACCAACACTTCTGGCGCTGAAGCACCAGCGGTGACACCGATGTGCTGCTTGCCGTTCAGCCAAGTAGGATCAAGCTCTTTAGCGGTATCCACCATATAAGACGCGATGCCCTGATTCAATGCCACTTCGCGTAAACGATTGGAGTTTGAGCTATTAGGTGAGCCCACCACGATGATTAAATCGCAGTGCTTGATCATGCTTTTCACCGCGTCCTGACGGTTTTGCGTGGCGTAGCAGATACTGTCACTCCTAGGTGCGGCGATGTCGGGGAAGCGCGCCATCAGGGCTTCCACCACCTTGGCAGCATCGTCCATAGACAATGTAGTTTGCGTGATGTACGCCAGTTTGTGCGGATCCATCACCTCCAGCCTAGCTACATCCTGCGGTGTTTCCACCAGATACATGCGCCCTGCGCCCTGTCCCATCGTACCTTCAACTTCAGGATGGCCTTTGTGGCCGATGAGAATGATTTCTTGCCCGTTGGCGTGCATGCGGTTGACTTCGATGTGAACTTTGGTCACCAGTGGACAAGTGGCATCGAACACGCGCAAGCCGCGTTTTTCTGCATCATGACGTACCGCCTGAGAAACGCCGTGAGCGCTGAAAATGACGGTGTTGCCAGCGGGAATTTCGTCCAAGTCTTCAATGAATACCGCGCCTTTACGCTTGAGGTCATCCACCACGAACTTGTTGTGTACCACTTCGTGCCGCACGTAAATCGGCGCGCCGTAACGCTCCAAGGCTTGTTCCACGATGATGATGGCGCGGTCAACGCCAGCACAGAATCCACGGGGGTTTGCTAGTAATACTTCCATTGCTTTGACTTCCTAAACTATTGACTGCGTAAGCAGATTAAGAGACCCGTAGATTGTCCTAGAATTAACATGGCACGGCAATACATCGAATGAAACGATTATAATGCGCGGCATCTTCTTTTGACGTTTTATTCGCCATGAAAAATACCGCGACTTTGTTAATCAACTGCCCTGACCGCAAAGGTTTGGTGGCGGCGATTGCCGATTTTCTGTATCGCCACAACGCCAACATTTTACATGCTGACCAACATCAAGACGCTGAACAGAATCTGTTTTTGATGCGCGTGGAATGGGATTTGACGGACTTTGCGCTTGACCCTACCCAGTTTGAGCAAGCCTTTGCAGCGATTGCGGGAAAATTCGAGATGCAGTGGCAGCTACAACTCGCCAGCCGCAAGCCAAGAATCGCCATTTTTGTCTCCAAATATGATCACTGCTTAACCGATTTGCTATATCGCCATCAAAGTGGGGAGTTAGATTGCGAGATCCCACTGATTATCAGCAATCACGCGGACACCCAGCGTTTGGCCGATTTTTACGGCATCCCGTTCCACGTCATTGCGGTCAACAAAGACAATAAAGCTGAGGCTGAAGCCGCGCAATTTGCGTTGCTTGATAGCCATGCCATTGATTTGATTGTGCTGGCGCGTTACATGCAAGTGCTATCGCCCAATTTTGTGACGCGTTATCCCAGCCGCATCATCAACATTCACCACTCATTTCTGCCCGCATTTATTGGCGCAAAGCCCTACCACCGTGCCTTTGAACGTGGTGTAAAACTGATAGGTGCCACCAGCCATTATGTAACCGAGGTGTTAGATGAAGGGCCGATTATTGAGCAAGACTTAGCGCGCATTTCGCACCGCGATCAGCTGGAAGACCTGATTCAAAAGGGTAGGGATTTGGAAAAAATCGTGTTATCTCGCGCCGTGCGTTGGCACATTGAAAACCGAATTTTGTTGTACTCCAACAAGACGGTGATTTTTGACTAAGTTAGATTTTGAGCGATAAAAAGGCGGAGAGCCAAGCAGCCTCCGCCTTTTTAACTGATTAGTATTCTGGCCGAATATTATTTGCTACCTTCATCGGTAAGTGGAGGCAGTGGCTCATCTGCTGATGGCTCAACAGTCGCCATAGAATCGTCAGAAGCCGCCATTTCATCAGCGTAAACAAGTGTTGCAGAGAAGGTGGACAACAGAGCCAACAGTAATGCGAAAAGTGATTTCTTCATTTGCATCTCTCCATAAAAATAATCGTTATAAGTGGTACTACGCCCAAGAATTTACGCCAAATTCTTGGGCTTGACAACTCTATTTTTGGCTCATTTCCAGTGCGATTAAACCGGCCACCGTTTCACGCTGCCGCACCAATAGAACCTCGTTACCATCCACCATCACCTCCGCCGCACGGGGGCGCGTGTTGTAGTTGGAACTCATGCTCATGCCGTAAGCGCCGGCGGACATTACGGCTAGCAAATCGCCTTCTTCTAAGCATAATTTTCGGTCGTGGCCTAGAAAGTCACCGCTCTCACACACTGGTCCTACCACCTCATAATTCACAGTTTGTCCTATGCGCGGTTCAAGCGGCACGATGTCATGCCAAGCGTCATAAAGTGCCGGGCGCATCAAGTCGTTCATGGCGGCATCCACAATGGCGAAATTTTTAGCTTCGCCCGGTTTCAGGTACTCCACTTTGGTCAACAGTGCGCCTGCATTGCCCACCAGTGCACGACCGGGTTCTAGCAACAATTTGAATTTGCGATGCGCAAGCTTTGCCAACACTGCTTGCGCATAAACGGCAATCTCCGGTGGCGTTTCATCTTGATAGCGTATACCCACGCCACCGCCTAAATCGAGGTGCGAAATCGTGATGCCAGCGGCTTCCAGTTTATCCACTAGCAGTAGCACACGGTCAAGCGCCGCTAAGAAGGGCGCTAATTCGGTGAGTTGCGAGCCGATATGACAATCCACGCCATGCACCGTGATGTTCGGCATGGCGGCAGCTTGAATGTAAAGCGCAAAAGCGTTTTCGTGATTGATGCCAAATTTGTTGTTTTTTAAGCCGGTAGAAATATAGGGGTGCGTCTTGGCATCCACGTCTGGATTGACGCGTAGCGATACCGGTGCAATTTTCTCCATCTCACCCGCCACACGGTTAAGCCTTACCAGTTCACTTTCTGATTCGACGTTAAAGCAAAAAATCCCAGCTTCTAACGCTTGCCGCATCTCATCTGCCGTTTTACCTATACCAGAAAATACAATTTTTTTCGCATCCCCGCCTGCCGCCAGCACCCGCGTTAACTCTCCGCCGGAGACAATATCAAAGCCTGCATCCAGCTTGGCAAAAGTATTCAGCACGGCCAAGTTGGAGTTGGCTTTAACCGCGTAGCAAATCAGGTGGTCAAACGCGGCAAAGCCGTCATTGAATTGGCGCAGTGCCTCGGTCAGTGCGGCGCGAGAATACACATAGCAGGGTGTGCCAAATTGTTCGGCAATGGCAGACAACGCCACGCTCTCGGCGCACAGCTCGCCGCCCCTATGCACAAAATAGCTCATCTACTCTCCTGTTGCGGTTGCGGATATTTCTGCTCGGGCAGATACAACGGTCCTTTTGCGCCACAAGCGCTTAGCAACAAAACCGCAATCAAGCTAAAAATCAGTTTTTTCATGGCACTTCCCTTTAGTACAGTTGTTCTAGTATTTGCGGCTCTGGCAATTGCGGCATGGGCAACGCGGGCGCTTTATCAACCTTGTCGGGCAGATGCACATTGGGCAGCAATTTTGGCGCTTCTGAGGTTTCACTTGTCGTAGGCTTGATGGCTTTAAGCGGCACGATGTTATTAGCTCTAGGCGCGACAGGCTTCTGTATCGGGCTTTTGGCTGGGCGCACTGGCGGATTATTTGTGCTATTGGGTACAGGAACCGCCGCCGCAGGCTTAACTTCTTCTTTAGCTTTGGGCGCTTCTTTGCCCATTTTGCTTTCTAATTCGGCAGATTTTTGTTCCGCCGCAATGCGCACTTCTTCTTGCTTGCGCCACACCATCGGGCACAATACATCGTCAAATTTATCTCCCACGGTATCCGGCACGATAGGCGATGCTAACGATTCATCTTGCGCCACGTAATCTACGGTGTCCCCCTTGGCCGAGTAATACAGGTAGGTGAGTAGCTTGGCGGTGTGTTCGCCGCAATGAATACGTTCACGCAGAATGCCCGAAACCACCTCGCTACCGTTGTGCGCTTGCGGGGTTTTGAACTGCACTTTTTTCCAATAGGTGATTTCATCGTCCTTAATCACCAACTTACTTTTGTCGTAATAATACGAATCACCATTCGGGATGGCAGGCAGCGCCACCCAATCGGCTGCCATTATTACGGGACTCACTAAAAGTAATACCCAAAATTTCAAGCTATCGGTCATGCAGTGTCCTTTTTCAGCAAAGTTGCCGTCACCAAGCCGTTAAGTGTACCAAACAGCAGCGCCGCTGCGGCAAACATGGGTACCAGATATAGCAAACCCGCGTGCGGAATCAACCAAATCCACACCACCAGCAATTGTCCGGCTATATGCGCAAACGCGGCCAAAATACTATGGCTGACAGCGCCGAATTGCTTGGCTGGTAAACGTGTCGCAAACCATAGCATAACAAGGCTGGCGAGTGCGCCACTCAAGCTCAAAATGAATGTAGGCGAGAGAAAACTACCAAATAACAGGCTGGCCGCAAACACCCGCAGCAGGCTAATCCAAACCGCAGTGCCAAAACCATATTGATGCAGCGCGTAAAGGGTAATGATGTTGGCGATGCCGGGCTTGACTCCGGGTAACGGAGAAGGCAACACGGCTTCTGCCAGATGCAGCGCAATGGCCAGCGCCGCCAGCTTGGCGACTTTGTGGTCGGCAGCGCTAGTATTAATAGTTAAGGGAATCAAAGCGTTTTTCTCCCAAGAGCTCGATGCTGACGCGGTTTGGCAAGCATACGGCGGCTTGTCCGGCGCGAGAAAGCCAACCTTGATGCACGCAATACTGATTGTGACAGGGTGAGGCTACGAAGCGCACTTTGCCGCGTTCAATCTCAATCTGACTAATACCCAAAGCGCCGATTATTTCCAGCTTGCGATCCTGATTCAAACTCAAAGTGGCGTAAACCTTATCGCCCACCCGAATTCGCGCCTTGCCCGCTGGCTGGTTGCTCCACAAGCTGGTAAACAGCCAAGAAACTAGCAGCAAACTCAGCGCCAGCACCAACCAGTCACCGACTTTCAAGCTATTTTTCAAAGTGAATTTTCTCTTGCATGGCGGGCGTAGTGTGGATAGCGCCTTGTGCGTCTATGAGCATGGCATATTTTAACTCCAGCTGATTTGCGGCTTCGCGCCAATGCTCACTGCCGGAAATGAATAAAGGCTTAGAAGCCGCATCCGACCAAGCGCCCGCGTTGGGTGATGGTGGAATCAGCACGGTCACCGCTTGCACACCCTGCGCTGGCTGCCCAGAACGCGGATCTATGATATGGCAAAAACGCTGGCCATCGCGCATAAAATACCGCTGATAATCGCCCGATGTGCCTATCGCCCAACCATCGGGTAAATCGAGCGTGGCAATCGCCTGGGGCTTACGCGGATGCTGGATGCCCACATGCCAAGGGCGGCTACCGTGCTGTCCCACCGCGATGATGTTGCCACCGATGTTAATGAGCGCACCTTGGACTTTTTCTTTGCGTAAATAAGCATTGGCTAAATCCAAAGCATAGCCTTTGGCATAACCGCCCAGATCCAGCTTCACTGCCTTGTTTTTGCTTGATGCCACGCCGTTTTCAATCACAATGCTGCTTAAACGCGGCTTGGCATTCACTAGATTTTGAATCTGGTTAACATCCGGCGAAACCGCCGTAAACTCATCTCTTTGAAATCCCCATAAGCCAATCAAACCGCCAATAGCAGGGTTAAACAAACCATCAGAGGCTTCAGATATTTTCGTCGCTTCCGTCAGCAATTGCGACAGTTCTGGGCTGATAGGCAAAGACTCCCCCGCCGCAAACGCTGCGTTTAACTTGGATAAATTGCTAGGCTGCCAAGCGTGCAGTTGATTGTGCAGCCGCTGGAATTCTTGCTGTATATGGCCTGCCAACGCCGCCGCACGCGCATCCGATTCGCCATAGATGCTGATGTCCACCAGCGTCCCGAACACGTAGCTTTGGCTTTGGTAAAGCGGCTCGCGTCCACAGCCCACCAGCGCCAATAAACACAACCCCTGTAGGATTCGCCTAAAGTCCGCCATGAGCAGTCCAAAAGACACTTGGGGGAACGATGGGATAAAACTCTGCCAAGGCCAGAAAATCCTTGTCCCCGCTAATCAGATAATCTGCGCCGGACGCTTTAAGCGCCGCCAACACCGACTGGTCATTCATATCGCGTAAAGCTGGATCAACATCGGTGGGTAGGTCAACCACCTCGGCTTGAATAAACAGCGCATCCACCAAATCAGCGATTTCCGCCTGTGATAAGCCATGCCTTTGCGCCAGCTTCGGTAGCACGCGCTGCAACTCTTCCAAAATAAAAGTGGGAAGCAAAACGTCTATCGAACCATGTCGCCAAGCGGTCATGATTTTTCCGGGAATACTGGCGGGATAAGCAATGCCGGACAGCAACACATTGGTGTCCGGCACCACGCGCAAAGTCGCCAAGGTTAAGTGCTACGCTTTTGTTTGCGGTCTAGCGCCATAGCAGCATCAATCTCCGCCAAGCCTACGACTTCTGGTACCTCGGCGAATCCTGCTTCGATACGGCCACACAGCGCATCAAAGCGACCTTGCATACGCCGAATGCGCTCAAACAACCGCGCATCCACCAAGGCCGCCACAGGCTTGCCGTCTTTGTTGATGACCACGCTATCGTGCCGATATTGCACTTGGTTGAGCGCTTCGCCCAAGTTTTGGCGGAATTTTACGGCGTTAGTTTCAGTAATCATGAGTTTTTACCAGTATGACCATATTGGTCATTATGATAAAAATGCGCGTATCAGTCAATGTAATGTAAATTCACCCTGCCTATTTGCCCAGCAATGTTGTTGGATACGAAAAGGCTTATTTTGTCTCTGGGACTTGGGAAGAAGAATGGAAATATGAGACGTGCGATAAATCAGTTGATGCTGCCTTGAAGCTTGTAGCCGATGGTTTAGGTGGAACAACGTTTCTATCCGAGCAAACAATCAAAGCAAACGATAAATAGTCACTGTTTTAGGCCAGCTTTTTCTTCAGTATCTCGTTGACCTGCGCAGGGTTCGCCTTGCCCTTGGAAGCTTTCATACATTGACCCACCAACCCGTTAAAGGCTTTTTCCTTGCCGGACTTGTATTCCGCCACCATCGTGGTGTTGGCAGATAACACTTCGTCCACAATCGCTTCAATCGCGCCGGAATCCGACACTTGTTTTAAGCCATTTTGCTCGATGATGGTGTCAGCATCGCCTTCGCCCACCCACATCGCTTCAAACACTTGTTTGGCGGCGTTGTTGGAAATGGTGTTATCGGAGATGCGTTTGAGCAAGCTGGCAAGCGCTTCTGCGCTCACTGGGCAGTTGTCAAAGTCCAAATCCGCTTCATTTAACTTGGCAGACACGCCGCCCATGACCCAATTAGCAGCTAGTTTTGCATCGCCATTTAGCGCGGTAACAGTGGCGACGAAATAAGCAGCGATTCCGCTAGAAGCCGTCAAAGCACTCGCGTCATAAGCTGATAAGCCGTATTGCTGCTCAAACCGCGCCTTCATCGCCTCTGGCAACTCCGGCATGGTGGCCATCACCTTATCAATATCTGCCTGTGAGACCTTCAGCGGCAACAAGTCAGGATCAGGGAAATAGCGGTAGTCGTTGGCTTCTTCCTTACTCCGCATGGCGCGGGTTTCGCCTGTGTCGGGGTTGAACAATACCGTGGCTTGATGAATCGTGCCGCCGTCTTCCAGCGTATCAATCTGCCACTGCGTTTCGTATTCAATCGCCTGCTGCATGAACTTGAACGAGTTGAGATTCTTGATCTCGCGCCGCGTGCCCAGTTTTTCTGTGCCTTTTGGGCGCACCGATACGTTCACGTCGCAACGGAAGCTGCCCTCCTGCATGTTGCCGTCGCAAATACCTATCCATTGCACCAGCTCGTGCAGCTTCTTGGCATAGGCCACGGCTTCAGCGGCGGAGCGCATGTCGGGTTCGGTGACGATTTCCAGCAAGGGCGTTCCGGCACGGTTCAAGTCTATGCCGGACATGCCCTCATGTGCACCGTGTAACGATTTACCTGCATCTTCTTCCAAGTGGGCACGAGTGATACGCACCACTTTTTCTTGATCTCCTACTTGGATAGTGAGCGAGCCTTTGCCGACGACAGGTAGCTCGTACTGGCTAATCTGGTAGCCTTTCGGCAGGTCGGGGTAAAAGTAATTCTTGCGCGCGAATACTGAACGTGGCGCGATTTCCGCATTCACCGCCAGCCCGAATTTAATCGCGCAACGCACCGCTTCTGCGTTCAACACAGGCAACACACCAGGCAGCGCGATACTCACCTCATCCGCTTGGGTATTGGGTTCTGCGCCATATTTGATGGACGCGCCAGAGAAAATCTTGGTATTGGTTTGGAGCTGGGTGTGAGTTTCCAGCCCGATGACGACTTCCCATTGCATTATGCTAGTCCCTCCGGCATACGTGTATGCCAATCTGTGGCTTGCTGGTATTGATGCGCCACATTGAGCATTCTTGCTTCATCAAAATAATTGCCTATGATTTGTAGGCCAACTGGCAACTTGTTAGCAAAACCAGCGGGTACACTCATGCCGGGCAAACCCGCCAGATTAACGGCGATAGTGTAAATGTCTTGCAGATACATGGATACCGGATCATCAGCCTTTTCGCCAATCTTGAACGCAGTGCCGGGGGCAGATGGTCCCATGATGACGTCGCATTGCTTGAATGCGGCTTCGAAATCCTGTGCGATCAGGCGGCGAATCTGCTGGGCTTTGAGGTAGTAAGCATCGTAATATCCGGCGCTCAAGACATAGGTACCGATGAGAATACGGCGTTTGACCTCGGCGCCAAAGCCCTCGGCGCGGCTTTTGCAATACATATCCATTAAATCGGTATATTCAGCGGCACGATGGCCGTAGCGCACGCCGTCGTAGCGCGACAGGTTGGAGCTGGCTTCGGCAGGGGCGATGACGTAGTACACGGGGATGGAAAGCCGCGTGTTGGGCAGGCTAATGTCCACCGTTTCTGCGCCCAGCTTGCGATAGTGGTCTATGGCTTCCAGCACCACTTTGGCAACATCGGCATCCAAGCCTTCCGCAAAATACTCTTTGGGCAGGCCGATTTTTAGTCCTGCCAGCGGTTTGGATAAATCACGGGTGTAGTCTTCCTTATCGCGTTGCAAACTGGTGGAATCACGCTCGTCGAAGCCTGCCATCACGTTCATCATCAAGGCGCAATCTTCGGCGCTTTTGGCCATAGGTCCGGCTTGGTCTAAAGAGGACGCGAAGGCAATCATGCCGTAGCGCGATACCACGCCGTAGGTAGGTTTGAGGCCAGTAAATCCGCACAATGAAGCTGGCTGGCGAATAGAACCACCCGTGTCCGTTCCTGTTGCCGCAGCACATAAACGTGCTGCCACTGCAGCGGCAGAACCACCAGAGCTGCCGCCAGGCACGCGATTTACATCCCACGGGTTTTTCACTTTGCCAAAATACGAGGTTTCATTGCTTGAACCCATAGCAAACTCGTCCATATTGGTTTTACCCAAATTGACAGCGCCTGCCGCGTCAAACTGGCTGATGACGTGGGCATCATAAGGGGCGATGAATTTTTCCAGCATTTTGGAGCCGCAAGTCGTGCGCCAATCCTTGGCACAAAAAATGTCTTTTTGCGCCAAAGGAATGCCGGTCAACGGCGTAGCGTCAGCTTTTGCGATACGCACATCGGCGGCTTTGGCCTGAGCAAGAGTTTTGGCTTCATCCAGCGTGATGTAGGCGTTCAAATTCGCATTATGCTGATGAATGCGATCTAAAAAAACTTGCGTCAGCTCGACACTCGAAATCTGCTTGGCGGCCAGCGCGGCGCCCATTTGTTTAAGGCTTTGGTTGATCATTACTCGATGACTTTCGGGACTAAATACAAGCCGTTCTCCACGGCTGGTGCGATTTTCTGAAAAGCCTCGCGCTGATTGCTGGCGGTGACCACATCGGGGCGTAGCCGCTGCGTGACATCTTGCGAATGCGACATGGGCGTGATGCCAGTGGTATCAACCGCCTGCATTTCCTCAATCAAACCCAGAATTCCGCTGAGTTTGCTGAGGGTGGCTTGAGCTTCGGTTTCGGTGACTTCGATACGCGCCAGATGGGCGATGCGTTTTACGTCCTGAATTGTGAGTGACATGGCTGTAGTTCTTAAATTTCAAAGCAATATGCTGTATTATAGCGCGGTTTATTCAACATCTTCAGCCACACAACTGTTGCGGCACGCACCTTCAGGATAACTACACAATGTTTGGTTTTTTAAGCAGCTACTTTTCTAACGATCTCGCTATTGACTTAGGTACCGCCAACACACTGATTTATGTGCGTGGCAAGGGTATCGTACTAGACGAACCCTCAGTGGTGGCGCTACGCCGCGAATCCGGCCCCGGCGGCAAAAAAACCATACTCGCCGTGGGTACGGAAGCCAAGCGCATGCTGGGCAAAGCCCCGGCTTCTATCCAAGCCATACGCCCGATGAAAGACGGCGTGATTGCCGACTTCACCATCACCGAGCAAATGCTCAAGTATTTCATACGCAAAGTTCACGAATCACGCATGTTTTCGCCTAATCCACGCATCATTATTTGCGTGCCTTACGGCTCGACTCAAGTAGAGCGCCGTGCCATTCGTGAATCCGCCATTGGCGCGGGGGCTAGACAAGTATTTTTGATTGAAGAGCCGATGGCAGCGGCCATAGGCGCGGATTTACCCGTAGCCGATGCGACCGGCTCTATGGTGGTGGATATTGGCGGAGGCACTACCGAAGTCGGCGTAATTTCCTTAGGCGGCGTGGTGTATGCCAAGTCCGAACGCGTGGGCGGCGACCGTTTCGACGAAGCAATTATTGACTACATCCGCCGCAACTACGGCATGCAAATTTCCGAACCCACCGCCGAACTTATCAAGAAGAAGATTGGTTCTGCCTTTCCCGGCAGTGAAGTGCGCGAAATGGAAGTTACTGGCCGGAACTTGGCAGAAGGCTTGCCACGCAAATTCACCATCTCCAGCAACGAGATTTTAGAAGCCTTAACTACACCACTCAACAGCATCGTCAGCGCGGTCAAATCAGCCTTGGAACAAACTCCGCCAGAATTAGGAGCAGACATTGCCGAGCGCGGCATGGTGTTGACCGGTGGCGGCGCGCTGTTGCGCGATTTGGACTTGCTGCTGAAAGAAGAGACCGGTCTGCCTATCATCATTGCGGAAGAGCCGCTGACTTGCGTGGTGCGCGGTAGTGGCCGTGCTTTGGAAGAAATGGACAAGCTGGGAGACGTATTTGCCAGTGAATAAGTGTCTCCTATTCACCTTCAAATCGCGCTGTTGGGTTAGCCGATCATGATTCGACGAGTTACCGTCCAGCAGCAGCAACCCCCAGCTTTTTTCGTCCGCGGCCCCAGCCCATTTGCCCGCCTGATATTTTTCTCTGCTTTATCCATCGTACTAATGGCGGTGGATTCCCGTCTACATTACCTGAACGAAGTGCGCCAAGGTTTCGCTACCTTGCTGTATCCGCTGGAAGTTATCGCTTCTGCTCCAGTGCGGATGTACCGCCATGTGAACACTTATTTTGTGGATCAAAGAACACTCACTCAAGAAAACCTGCGTCTGACAACATTCGCCATGAGTCAGGCGCTAGATCTACAGCGTCTATCCAATACCGAAGCCGAAAATGTCCATTTGCGCCTGCTGTTTGAAGCACGCCAAAAGCTCAAACCTAGCACTGTACTGGCTGAAATTCTGCATACCGGCCGCGACCCTTTCGTACACAAGATCGAAGTCAACATTGGCAGCCAGCAAGGTGTAGCTCCCGGACAGGCGGTGGTGGATGGCTTCGGCATCATTGGCCAAGTCACACGCGCCTATCCCTTCACCAGCGAAGTCACCCTTATTACTGACAAGAGCTTGGTCATTCCTGTGCAAGTTGCCCGCAATGGTTTACGTGCTATTGCCTTTGGACATGGGCGTGACAGTACACTTTACGTACCCTATCTACCTACCAGTGTGGATATTAAAGAAGGCGACAAACTGATGACTTCTGGCATAGATGAGACTTATCCTGAAGGATTAGCTGTCGCCGTCGTCACCAAAATTGAGCGCGATCCCAACTCGCCATTCGCCAGCATCATCTGCACACCAGCGGCTGGCACTGACCGTCGTCGTCAAGTGTTGATCGTCACCGGCGCACTAACCTTACCGCCTGCTGCACCTTCGAACAAGAAAGCGATTTCTCATGCGCCCCGGAAGTAGCCTAGAGATTTATGGCTCACTCATGTTAGGGCTGCTGCTCTATTTATTACCTTGGGCGGGTTTTGGCCTCACCTTGCGTCCTGATTTTGTGTTGCTGGTGTTGCTCTATTGGCATATACGCGCTCCGCACTCATGTAACGTAGGCGTAGCGTGGATGATGGGCATTGTCATAGACCTAGCCGACGGCAGCCTGTTTGGACAACACGCAATGGCCTACATCGTGGCAGCATTTTTGGCCTTGGCATACCAGCGGCGTGTCACACTATTCAGCCGCCTACAACAAGCGGGGTTTGTCTTCGCCTTGCTCATCATCGCGCAGATTGTGCTGTTCATCGTCAAACTGTTTAGCGGCAACCAGCCCTCTGGCTGGACCTATTTCTTGCCTAGCGTGACCGGCATCATGTTGTGGCAACTGGTGATTTATTCAAAAATCAAAGTTAGCGGCGACGAAAATCGAGGTTAAAGATTGTTTGCTCTTAACAACTCGCAACACGAACAGCGACAATACCGATTACGCTTAATCATCGCGGCCACCCTTATTCTGCTTGCGTTTGGCGCTTTGCTCACACGCCTGACCTTCTTGCAGGTATTGCGCTACGACCACTATCAAACATTGGCGGAAAATAACCGTATTTCCCTTGTCCCAGTCGTACCCAATCGTGGCTTGATCGTGGATCGCAATGGCATAGTTCTAGCGGAAAATTTCTTTGTTTATACGCTAGAAATTACTCCGTCCAAAGCGGGCAATGTCACTCAAACCATAGACGAACTAGCCAAGCTCATTAGTATTTCCAGCAACGACCGCAAGCTATTTAACAAATTTCGGCAAGAAAGCCGTAATTTTGAAAGCGTCCCTATCCGCGTCAGACTCAATGAAACAGAAGCCGCGCGTTTTGCGGTGAACAGCTACCGCTTTCCTGGTGTCGAAATACGTTCGCGTTTATTTAGAAATTACCCTTTTGGCAAACAAGGCTCGCACTTGACCGGCTATATCAGTCGGATCAACGAAGCCGATTTGGCTAAATTAGAAGATAGTGGAGAGCTATCCAATTACAAAGGTTCTGACCATATTGGCAAAGGTGGGCTAGAGCAGCACTATGAAAAAGAATTGCACGGCGTCACCGGTTTTCAACAAGTAGAAGTGGACGCGGATGGCCATGCAGTGCGCGTACTTGCCAACACACCGCCGGTTCCAGGCAATAATTTAATTCTTTCCATAGACAACAAGCTACAGGAAATCGCGGAACAAGCATTTGGCGAGCGCCGTGGCGCTTTGGTCGCCATCAATCCAACCAACGGCGAAGTGCTGGCATTCGTCAGCATGCCCACTTTCGACCCCAATTTATTCGTGGACGGTATAGATCAGGACACGTGGAAATCGCTCAACTTATCGCGCGATAAACCCTTGATTGACCGGCCATTAAAGGGTGCTTACCCCCCTGGCTCGACATTCAAACCCTTTGTAGCGTTGGCCGGTTTGGAAAACAACAAACGCGTACCTCCTTTCAGCATCTCCGATCCCGGTTACTTTAGCCTAGGTGGCAGCCATCGTTATCGAGACTGGAAACCAGAAGGCCACGGCCATGTGGATATGCGACGCGCCATCGCGGTGTCTTGCGATACTTTTTTTTATGGCCTAGCACAAGACTTGGGGATAGATAAACTCACCGCTTTTGTCAGCCATTTTGGCTTTGGCAAGTTGACCGGAATTGATATTGACGGCGAGCGTTCAGGGCTATTGCCCACGCCCGCATGGAAACAAAAACGCTACAAGCAACAATGGTACGCAGGGGAAACTGTTATTACCGGTATCGGTCAAGGCTACACGCTGGTCACCCCTATGCAACTCGCCTACGCCACAGCTATGCTTGCAAATAATGGTGTGGGCGTTAAACCGCACTTGTTATCCAGCATACGCGATAGCGTTACTGGTGTTATCCGTCCATTACCCGTGGAAACGCTGGATCGCATTCCGGTCAGCGCGACCAATTTAGAGCTGGTGCGTTTGGGCATGACCGATGTCACCCAGCCTGGCGGCACAGCGGCCAGCATTGGTGCGGGCGCACCCTATAGCATCGCGGCCAAAACCGGCACGGCACAGGTGATAGGTATCGCGCAGGGTCAGAAATATAATGCCAGCCAAATTGACGAATATCACCGCGACCATGCTTGGTTTATCGCCTACGCACCAGCGGATACGCCCAAAATAGCGCTGGCGGTCATTGTGGAAAACGGCGGTCATGGTGGTTCAGCGGCTGGGCCTATCGCGCGGCAAGTGATGGATTATTATTTGTTGGGAAAGACTCCGGTGAAAGCTTTCCCTGAAGCGGAAGAATCCAGCGGAGCGACCACTCCAGACGCTACTGTGGAGGTGCCTCATGATTAAACATTTGCTCATCCGTTGGACAAAAAACATCACCCGTCATCTAGACCAAACTTTGTTTGGCATGTTGGCATTGCTAATGTTGGTGGGTTTAATCGTACTCTACAGTGCGTCTGGGCAGAGCGTGGGCTTGATGGCAAGACAGGGGCTGAATTTACTCATTGCTTTCAGTTGCATGTGCTTGTTCGCCAACATTTCGCCGCAACGCTTGGAAGTGATCGCTTTGCCACTTTACGCGCTGGGGCTGCTATTGCTGATAGGGGTCGCGATGGTGGGCGAAACCAGCCACGGCGCACGGCGCTGGCTGAATTTGGGCGTTGCCACCATACAGCCGTCTGAAATCATGAAGATAGCTATGCCGCTGATGCTGGCTTGGTATTTCGCCAAACGAGAAGACGCTATCTGCTGGTCAGACTACATGCTCGCCGCGCTGCTGCTCATCTTGCCCGTAGGACTCATCGCCAAACAGCCTGACTTAGGCACCGCCTTGCTGATAGGTGCGTCTGGCTTTTATGTACTTTTTTTTGTCGGCTTAAGCTGGCGCTTTATGCTCGGCATCGGTCTCGCTATCGCCGCCGCCGTGCCTTTTGTGTGGCCGATGTTGCACGATTACCAACGCAAACGCGTATTGATTTTGCTGGATCCCAGCCAAGATCCACTGGGTGCTGGTTACCACACCATACAGGCTATGATTGCGATAGGTTCTGGTGGTTTGGCGGGCAAAGGCTGGCTCAACGGCACACAATCACGGTTAGATTTTTTACCGGAACGTCATACTGACTTTATTTTTGCCGTTTTCGGCGAGGAGTTCGGCCTGTTAGGCGTAGTGTTGCTGGCACTGTTGTTTTTGTTGATTATCGGACGTGGCCTCATCATCGCCGCCAACGCGCAAAATTTGTTTGGGCGTTTATTAGCTAGCAGCATTACGCTCACCTTCTTTACCTATGCCTTCGTCAACATGGGGATGGTGTGCGGCATTCTACCGGTAGTGGGTGTGCCGTTACCATTGATTAGTTATGGCGGAACTTCGCTAGTCACCCTATTCATAGGATTTGGCATTTTAATGAGCATACAGACACACAAAAAATTGGTGTCATCTTGAAAAGCAGCGTGAGGAGAGAGGCGTGAAGAGAGCAGCGTATAGTTTATTGGTGATATTCAGCCTAGCGCTGGCTGGTTGTGGAACGATGAGCGGTGGTGGCAACGCGCCGGTGATTGAGCGAGACGCACCAGAGACAGTACCCACCAAACCAATAGAAGAAAAATCAGCGCCTGAAAAACCAGTGCCACCTGCCGATACACCAAAAAAAGGAGGCTACTACCTAGACGACGGCCCTGGTCCTAATCCGCCAGAGAATATAGACGCGATTCCTGACGCGATTCCCCGCGTAGAACCTATACGCCCCGCCAATAGCCGCCCGTACTCGGCTTTAGGCGTGGATTACACGCCCATGACCGAATTGCAAGCTTACAAAGCCAGTGGCATCGCCTCTTGGTATGGACGACGTTATCACGGGCAAAAAACCTCTAGCGGCGAACTGTATGACATGTACGGCATGACCGCCGCGCACACC
This sequence comes from Methylophilaceae bacterium, assembly GCA_046155285.1. Taxonomy (GTDB): domain Bacteria; phylum Pseudomonadota; class Gammaproteobacteria; order Burkholderiales; family Methylophilaceae; genus CAILHX01. The sequence continues at coordinate 244,339 of JBJXEA010000017.1, forward strand.
ATACTGCCCATTCCCAGCTATGTGCGCGTCACCAACCCGGAAACCAAACGCTCGATCATCGTACGCGTGAATGACCGCGGGCCATTCAAAAAGGATCGCGTCATAGACCTGTCCTACGCCGCCGCGCACAAGCTCAATCTCATCAAAAGAGGTAGCGGTTTTGTGGAGATAGAGCTGATAGACCCGCGGAATGCGTCTATTGTTGCGCCGCCTGAAACAGGAGAAACCAAACCGGTTGAAACCACCGAATCACCAGTGGCTAAGTATTCAGGCATCTACATACAACTCGGCGCTTTCCGACAAAAAGAAAATGCCGAGCAATTGATTAGCAAACTCAAACAGCAAGGCTTGGCGCAAGGTCTAGGAGTGGGGAGCTGGTACAATGGTGACATTTACCGCGTCCGACTTGGCCCTTACGCGAGCAAGCAAGAAGCCGATGCCGCCGCCGCGAATATCAAGCAAACGATGGGCATTTCTACCCTAGTAACTACCCAAAAAAACTAACCAATCAAGTTTATGTCGCAAATCGTATATCTCAACGGGCAGTTTTCGCCCATCGCTGAAGCCAAAATCTCGGTGCTGGATCGAGGCTTTATTTTTGGCGACGGCGTGTACGAAATTATTCCCGTATATTCACGCCACCCGTTCCGCCTGGATGAGCATTTAAGACGCTTGCAAGCCAGTTTGGATAGCATACGCCTACCAAATCCTTATTCAGATACGAATTGGACAACCCTCATTTCTGCGCTTATCGAGAAAAATACTGACGAAGATCAATCGGTCTATCTGCACATCACCCGTGGCGTGGCGCCGCGCGACCACGCCTTTCCCGCCAATACGCCTGCCACGGTGTTTATGATGAGCAACCCGCTCGTCACTTCAACCCGCGCCCAATGCGAGGCCGGTGTTGCCGCAGTGAGTCATGATGATAATCGATGGGGACGCTGTGACATCAAGGCTATCGCGTTGCTGCCTAATGTGTTGCTGCGCCAATTGGCGGTGGATGTGGGCGCGGTAGAAACCGTGTTATTCCGCGATGGATTCTTGACAGAAGGAGCTGCTAGTAACATTTTCGCGGTGAAAAAAGGCGTGATTTTAGCCCCTCCCAAAGACCATCACATGCTGGCAGGCATCACCTACGACTTGGTGCTGGAACTAGCCGAAGCACACAAAATTCCGGTGGAGGTACGCAAATTGACCGAAGCCCGCGTGCGTGCGGCGGATGAGCTGTGGATTACCTCCTCCACTAAAGAAGTCATGCCCATCGTGCAACTCGACGGAAAGCCTATAGGCAAAGGCAAACCAAGCGCGGTGTTCTGGCAGATGTTTGAGCTTTATCAAGCCTACAAACAACAGGTGATGCGCCATGGAAGCTCCTGAAACCCTGCTCGAATTTCCTTGTGAGTTCCCCATCAAAGCCGTGGGCGAGACGCGCGAGGGGCTTGCTGCCGCTGTCATCGAAACAGTATTGCTGCATGCCCCAGATTTTGATACCAGCACCCTAGAAACCCGCACCAGCTCCGCTGGCAAATACACCAGCCTCACTTGCACCATCAACGCCACTTCCAAAGCACAAGTAGATGATTTATATCGTGCCTTAACTGCGCATCCTATGGTGAAAGTGGTGCTGTGACGTTACTAGTCAGGCAACTAGGCGAAACTGATTACCTCAGCACCTGGCAAGCGATGCAGGCGTTCACCGCCAACCGCAATGCCACTACTCCCGACGAAATCTGGCTGACAGAACACGCTGCCGTTTACACCCTAGGCCTCAACAAAAAAGACCTAAGCCCGCCATTGCGAAACGATATTCCGCTGGTGGAAACCGACCGTGGTGGCAAAATCACCTACCACGGACGCGGGCAACTCATCGTGTATGTACTGCTAGATTTGAAACGACGCGGCATCAACGTGCGGCAATTGGTGAGTTTGTTGGAAGACGCGGTGATTAAGCTGCTGGCAGAATACGACATCCAAGCCGAAGCAAGCCATGATGCGCCCGGCGTTTATGTGGAAGGCCACAAAATCGCGTCCCTAGGATTGCGCCTAAAAAACGGCTACTGCTATCATGGCCTGAGCCTCAATGTGGACATGGATTTATCACCTTTTTCGGCTATAGCCCCGTGCGGATATAAAGGCCTGCAAGTCACGCAATGTCGTGACTTGGGCGTGCTTGAAACCAGCGCTGTTTTAAGTCAAAAACTGCTGCAATACCTGCAACTTGGCGCGACTTTAGGGTAATCTGACCGCAAGCCTATGTTTTTGGCGGCATTTATGGTTAAAATAAGCGCCTGTTCATTTTTTACTTATTTAAGGTTCACGCTATGTCCAAGCAGTTTCGTATCGCGCCCAGCATTCTTTCCGCCAATTTTGCCAAATTAGGGCAAGAAATCACCGATGTCATTGCCTCTGGCGCCGATATTATTCACTTTGACGTGATGGACAACCATTTCGTCCCCAATCTCACCATCGGCCCATTGGTGTGCGAGGCCATCCGCCCGCTTACCACTGCCACCATAGACGTACACCTGATGGTAGAGCCAGTTGACCGCATTATTCCTGATTTCGCCAAAGCGGGTGCTAACATCATCACTTTTCACCCGGAAGCCTCTCGCCATATAGACCGCAGTTTATCTATGGTGCGCGACCTCGGTTGCAAGTCTGGTCTTGTGTTCAACCCCGCCACGCCGCTTGATCACATGGATCACGTCATGGACAAGATAGACATGATTCTACTGATGTCGGTGAACCCAGGCTTCGGCGGGCAAAAATTCATTCCCGAAGCACTGAATAAACTAAAACTAGCCCGCGCCAAGATTGACGCTTACACTGCGAAAACTGGGCGTGAAATCTGGTTGGAAATTGACGGTGGTGTAAACACTGCTAATATCACCGACATCGCACGGGCGGGTGCGGATACCTTTGTGGCGGGTTCTGCCTTATTTGGCGCCCCTAAGGATAGCGACCCCAACCGTTATGATTCCATCGTAGCAACACTTCGCGCAGAACTGGCGAAGGTATAATTAGCGCTTAATATAAGAAAGGCTTAATCATGCGTGCACTCGTTGTTTTTATAGCAGCCCTGTTACTGACTGGCTGCGACAAGATCCAGGGACTGATTGATACGCGAGCTTCAGATGCCAAAGCTGTCGGCTATTCCTGCCGCATGGCTAACAAGCTGCCGAACGTCTGTATGGCAGAACATCCCAAGGATCCGCAATCGTACGTCCTTGCTGGTTGGCAAAAAGCTGACGAACAGATTAAAGCGGGCGAAGCCGACCCCAGCATGAGCAACAAGGTGGTCAGTGACGAAGAAGAAGCTTCAGACCAAGAAACCACAAAAGATAAAACTGAAGAATAAGTAATGCACACCAACAGGGTATCGTTTCCACTGGCGGTGGAAGCGGTGGTGATAGACCTTGACGGTACCCTGCTCCACACAGCCCCAGACTTGGCCGAAGCCGCCAACCGCATGTTGGCGGAAATGCGACTTGAGCCGATTTCCGAATCATTGATTAAGACCTTCATCGGCAACGGCGTATCGCGCCTCATCAAGCGCGTACTCACCCGCAGCATGGATGGCGAACCTGAACCTGCACAGTTCGCCCTAGCCCAACCCATTTACGAAAAACACTATACGGACGTGGTCAGTCTGAATAGTCGGCCATTTCCAAACGTGGTTGAGGGCATCAAAGCCATGCAGCAAGCGGGTTACCGCTTGGCCTGCATCACCAACAAAGCCGCCAAATTCACTATCCCACTGCTTAAAGATACCGGCTTGCATGATTGCTTTGAATTGATACTTTCCGGCGACAGCTTACCCAAACGCAAGCCCGACCCACTACCTTTGCTGCACGCTTGTGAACAATTTGGCATAACTCCAAGCCAGATGCTGTTGATAGGCGATTCGCTCAACGACACCCAAGCCGCCCGTGCTGCGGGCTGCCATGTATTTTGCGTGCCTTACGGCTATAATCGCGGCGGCGACGTGCGCGACCTTGATTTGGACGCAGTGGTTGGCAGCTTGCTGGAAGCCAGTACCTTGATTTGCAGGAAATGACATGATTAGCCAAGCCCAATTTGATGAACTCGCTAAGCAAGGCTACAGCCGCATTCCGCTTGTGGCCGAGACCTTCGCCGACCTCGACACGCCACTATCGCTCTACCTCAAACTCGCTAACCAGCCATATTCCTATCTGCTGGAATCGGTGCAAGGCGGTGAACGCTTCGGACGCTATTCCTTTATTGGCCTACCTGCCAAAACGCGCATTGTGGTTCATGGACGCAAGGTGGAAGTGATTAAAGGCAGCAAAATCATCGAAAGCGTTGCCGACACCAACCCGCTGGATTTTGTGAAGCAATACCAGTCGCGCTTCAAGGTCGCGCCACTCACAGGATTACCGCGCTTCACCGGCGGCTTAGCGGGCTATTTCGGCTACGAAACCGTGCGTTACATTGAGCAGCGCCTAGCAAAAACCAATAAACCCGATGCACTCGGCACGCCTGACGTGCTGCTACTGCTCACCGAAGAGTTAGCAGTGGTAGATAACCTGTCCGGTCGCCTCACTTTCATCGTCTATGCCGACCCCGCGCAGCCGCAAGCCTATCAATCGGCACAAGCACGCCTAAGCCAGCTCATTCAAGCCTTGCGCCAACCTGCCAGCATCCCCGAAACCCCCGCCATGAAAGCGGAAACCGCCACATCAGAATTTGGCGAAGCGGGTTTCAAAGCTGCCGTGGAAAAAGCCAAGCAATACATTTTTGACGGCGACATCATGCAAGTGGTGTTATCGCAACGTATATCGCAACCTTTCACCGCATCGCCCTTATCCTTATACCGCGCGCTACGCAGCTTGAATCCATCACCCTATATGTTCTATTACGACATGGACAACCACCACATCGTCGGCGCATCGCCAGAGATTTTGGTACGGTTAGAAAACGACGTAGTCACCTCGCGTCCCATCGCCGGCACCCGTACGCGCGGCAAAACCCGCGAGCAAGATGTAGCACTGGCCGAAGAGCTGCTGGCCGACCCCAAAGAATGCGCCGAGCACGTCATGCTGATAGACCTCGGACGTAACGACGTCGGCCGTGTGGCAGAAGAAGGCACGGTCACCCTCACCGACAAAATGATCATCGAGCGCTACTCCCACGTCATGCACATCGTCTCCAACGTCGAAGGCAAGCTCAAACCGGGGTTGGACGCGATTGATGTACTCAAGGCCACCTTCCCCGCCGGTACCGTCTCCGGTGCCGCCAAGGTGCGGGCGATGGAAATCATTGACGAACTAGAACCGACCAAGCGCGGCATCTACGCCGGGGCAGTGGGATATTTAGGATTCAACGGCGACATGGACTTAGCCATCGCCATCCGTACCGCTGTGGTCAAGGACGGCACGCTCTATGTGCAGGCCGGGGCGGGCATCGTCGCGGATTCGGTGCCTGATAGCGAATGGATGGAGACGCAGAACAAGGCGCGGGCGGTGTTACGCGCAGCGGAGATGGTGCTGGATGGGTTGGACGATCAGGTTCACCGCTGATGGGTAAAACTGAAAACACACTGCATGCAGTTTTGCGCGGCGACTCCGATAGCAATATCGGGTTTTCTGATTTGCGAAACTTACTTGAAGCCTTGGGTTTTAAAGGAAGACGACCAGCGCTTCATTGTGGAGGTGCCAGAGTTACCCGGTTGCATGGCGGATGGTCTGGCCTAACAGGAAGCTGTGCAGAACGCCGAGCAGGTGATTGCGGAGTGGATAGAGACAGCTACCGAGCTGGAGCGGATTATTCCTCAACCAGCTAGAAAGCTAATGTATGCTTGATGCTGATGGCACGTCATTCCGGCCTTGAGCCGGAATCCAGTAATAGGGTGCGGCATCTGCCGGAAGTGGTTTTGAAAGTTATTTGGCGGATAACGCCTACGGCTCATCCGTCCTAAGAGTTCTACTTGCTATTCAGCTTCCCGATGCCCCATAAGCACAATTTCTAGACTCTCAATTTGAACGCCTTTATTGCTTCCTGAATCATTCCGCATGATGGCGACCATGTTTGTAAAAGTTCGTCGTTGATCTTTTGTCGCCATCTTGGCGCCAAGTCGTTCGAACGCAGCGAATGCTTCGACGGCTTGTGTAGATCCATACAAGCAGACACGTGCCTTTGCATCCGCCGTTCTAGTGAATATCTCGCGAATCAGGTTAGGCTGAGCCTTGGAGGCTAATTGAGCCTGCTCGCAGACACACTTCAGATAGTCAGTGTATGCCTGAGTTCGGAGGCCACGGTAGTGCTTCTGGTTTTCTAGGTGGCGAGTGAAGAAGTATTGAAGTACTGCGCCAACCACTGCGCCGAGAAGGGTGAAGACGGCTATGTTCATAACGAGCCTTTCTGAGTGACCTAACGTAAGTTAGGTCGCATCACCCCTGAATATAACTCTCCAACTGATTTATCAAAAACTGCTGATATTCAATCGTTTCTTTCACCAAGTCACCAATAGAAATAATCCCAACCACCTTGCCGTCTTCCATCACTGGCAGGTGTCGGATGCGCTTGGTGCTAACTAGGTTGAGGCATTGCTCGATGGTGTCTTTGGGAGAGACGGTGATGAGGTATTGTTTATCGGTCATGACATCTTTGACCGGGGTGTCTTGGGAGGTTTTGCCTTTGAGTACCACGCTACGGGCGTAGTCGCGTTCAGAGAAAATGCCGTTGAGCTGCCCGTCGTCTATGACTAATAGCGCACCAATATGTTTTTCTGCCATGACTACCAAGGTGTCATAGACCGAGGTGTTCGATGTCACAGAAAGAACAGGGCCGGTTCTGGTGGCAATCACTTGACGCACAGTTTTCATGCTTTATCTCCTCAAAGACAGGCAGCCTTATAGGTTAAAATGTGGCTGCATTGATTGCAGTTTAGCTTTTTTTTCTTCCATGTAAAGGGTTTCCGCCGCGTGTCACAAAAATCTTCTTTTCACGCCCTCCTCGCGTTGCTGTTTTTGTCGTTTATCTGGGGTTATAACTGGGTGGTGATGAAGCTAGCGCTGCCTTTCATCGGCGCTATTCAATTTGCCGCGATACGCACTTTTTTTGCCGCGATGATGTTGTTTGCTTTTGTGCTGCTATTAAAAAAACCGCTTGGCCTCTCGCAGTCTGGCAAGACCTTGGTTTTAGGGTTGTTGCAAACCACCGGATTCGTAGGTTTTTCTATGGCTGCACTGGTGCAAGGCGGTGCTGGCAAGGTGGCGGTGCTGGTGTTTATCATGCCATTTTGGGTGCTGCTGTTGGCGTGGCCGGTGTTGGGTGAAAAGGTGCGCGGGCTGCAATGGCTGGCGGTGTTGCTGGCGGTCATAGGCTTGGTCTATATTTTAGAGCCGTGGAATTTTCGCGGGCATGTACTGAGCAATGTGCTGGCGATATTGGCCGGATTAAGTTGGGCGCTGGCGGTGATTTTGGCGAAAAATATGCATCATCAAGAGCCGCAGCGCGACTTGCTGAGCTTAACCGCTTGGCAAATGTTGCTGGGTTCGATCCCGCTGATTGTTCTGGCACTGTTGATTCCGGGGAAACCTATTATTTGGAATGGTACGCTCATCCCCGCAATGGCATACAACATTGTGCTCACCAATGGCTTAGGCTGGCTCATTTGGCTATACGCACTGCAAAGACTTCCCGCGGGAGTGGCGAGCATGAACGCATTACTGATTCCTGTCATTGCGGTGTTGGCAGCGTGGGGACACTTGGACGAAGTGCCGGCTTTCAACGAAGGCGTCGGGATGTCGCTGATAGCCGTTGCGTTGACCATGTTGGCGTGGTTGGCGATGCGCGGCAAACAGTCCGTGGAAGCGTCAGCGGGGCAGGATTGATGGTAAAATTTCTGATGTTTTTAACAAGCTGGGGTTGAAATGGCAGGGCATTCAAAGTGGGCAAACATCCAGCATCGCAAAGGCCGGCAGGATGCTAAACGCGGCAAAATTTTCACGCGGCTGATTAAAGAAATTACCGTCGCCGCCAGAATGGGTGGGGGCGATGCGGTCATCAATCCGCGTTTACGTATGGCGGTGGACAAAGCCAAAGCTGAATCCATGCCCAAGGACAATATCGAGAATGCGATTAAGCGCGGTTCTGGTCAGTTGGACGGCGTAAACTACGAAGAAATTCGTTACGAAGGCTATGGCATAGGCGGCGCGGCGGTGATGGTGGACTGCCTCACCGACAACAAACAGCGCACCGTGGCTGACGTGCGCCATGCTTTCAGCAAATACGGCGGCAACATGGGTACCGACGGCTCGGTGGCGTTCATGTTCAAAAATTGCGGCACACTGCTATTCGCCCCTGGCACCAGCGAGGATATGGTGATGGAAGCCGCGCTGGATGCGGGCGCGGAGGATGTCATCAGCAACGAAGATGGCAGCATCGAAGTCATCACCGCGCCCAATGACTTTGAAGCCGTTAAAGCCGCGCTGGAAAAAGCAGGATTAATGGCAGAAATGGCGGAAGTTACCATGAAACCCGACACTGAAACGGTGCTGACCGGCGATGACGCAACCAAGATGCAGAAACTGCTGGATGCGCTGGATGATCTGGACGACGTGCAGGATGTTTACACCTCTGCCGCGATAGAAGAGTAAGCCATCAGCACCATACGCATCCTCGGCATAGACCCCGGCCTGCGGCTCACAGGGTTCGGGGTCATTGAAAAGATAGGCGAGAAGTTGCACTACATCAGTAGCGGCACGATTAAAACCACCACCGGCAAGGGTGCAGAAATAGAAGACCTGCCCAGCCGCCTGAAAACCATACTGGACGGACTTTTCGAGGTCATAGACACCTACCTCCCAGAGCAGGTCGCCATCGAAAAAGTATTCGTCAACGTCAACCCTCAATCCACCTTATTGCTCGGCCAAGCGCGTGGCGCGGCGATTAGCGCGGTGGTGATACGCAAATTGTCGGTGGCGGAGTACACTGCGCTGCAAGTTAAACAGGCGGTGGTGGGCAATGGCCATGCCAAAAAAGAACAGGTGCAAGAGATGGTCAAGCGCCTGCTCAATTTGCCAGCCGTGCCCAAACCAGATTCTGCCGACGCGCTGGCGTGCGCCATCTGTCATGCACATGGTGGGCAAGGCTTGGGAAAACTCGCCACCGCAGGGTTTCGCGTGCGTGGTGGGCGCTTGGTATGAAACTCGCCACACGCCACTATCATTTCCGTGAAAACGGGAATTCATTTTTTGAGGAAACTACCCCATGATAGGCCGCCTAACCGGAACACTACTCGAAAAAAATCCCCCACAAGTACTAGTGGACGTGGGCGGCGTAGGTTACGAGGTGGATGTGCCCATGAGCAGCTTCTACAACCTGCCGGAAACGGGCGCCAAAGTCGCCTTGCTCACTCAGTTCGTGGTGCGCGAAGACGCACAACTCCTTTACGGTTTCCTCACTAATCAAGAGCGCGAAGCTTTCCGCCAGTTGGTCAAAGTCTCCGGCATAGGCGCAAAATCCGCGCTGGGTATCCTTTCCGGCTTGTCGGTGGACGACCTGAGTCAAGCCATCGCCGCACAAGACGTGGCCTTGCTGGTACGCATTCCCGGCATAGGCAAAAAAACCGCCGAGCGCATGTTGTTGGAATTGCGCGATAAATTCAGCTTTAGCGGCGGTGGGGTATCCGCCTTACCTTCAAACACCAGCGATGTACTCAACGCGCTACTGGCATTAGGCTACAACGAACGCGAAGCCCTCGCCGCCAGCAAGCTTGTCCCTGCCGGAACAGGTGTTTCTGAAGGCATACGCTTGGCGCTGAAGTCTCTTTCTAAATCTGGCTAAACACCTAAAACATCACGCTTTACGTTAATCACGCATCGCGTTATGATTGCCTATGCTCCAAACTTTCAAATGCGCGGATACGGAGAAACTTTTTAACGGCAAGCGAGTTGCGCGTTTTGCCAATATTGAGCGCGTAGCTTTGCGTAAGTTAGAGCAATTAAATCTAGCGCAAACCATAGACGACATGCGCGCACCGCCAGGAAACAGGCTGGAGTTGTTACAAGGCAACCGCGCAGGACAATGGAGTGTGCGTATCAACGACCAATGGCGGTTGTGTTTTCGCTGGGAAAACAACAACGCGCTGGATGTGGAGATCGTGGATTACCACTAGGAGGCAACCATGAAACGAGAAATCCCCCCGGTATCGCCGGGCGAAATGTTGCTGGAAGAGTTCCTCAAACCAGGTGGCTTGAGCCAATATCGGCTCGCCAAAGAGATAGGCGTACCGCCGCAGCGTATAGGCGAGATTGTTGCAGGACGGAGGGCGATTACGGCAGATACAGATTTACGCCTGTGCCGCTTTTTCGGGTTGTCGGATGGCTGGTGGCTAAGTTTGCAAGCCAAATACGATACCGAGATGGCGCGGGATGCGATGGCGGAAGTGCTTTCTCATATTCAGCGGTGGCAGCCGGAAAATGCTGAAATTGCAATCCCATAGACAATGAGAAGAGTTTTATGAGACTTACAGCTCTCTTGGCAGTTTTTATATTTGGTCATATCCCTTTTTCAACTTCTGTTTTTGCTTCGCCAGTGATGACCTATGAAGAATGGAATAAGCCCTATAAAGGCTGCTACGAGAAAGAGTGCAAAGATGAGACAGATTGTGAGCTTGAAATAAAGTCTTGCTTAATGAATGCTGAAAAACAAAATTTTGATTCAAAAGTAGCACGTAGAGGAAATGATTTAATTATTACACTGGAAAACAAGCAATCCAAGATTGTTTGCGATGCTCCCCCAGAAGTGGGGAATGGCTGTCTTGGAGGGCATCATTTCTACTATGTAAAATATTTTCCAGAAATCCACCAGCACCTTGTTTACTATGACATTAATGATTTGTATGACCGTACCATTTTCTCGCTTGTAGGGTCACGCAATGGTGAGATAACAAACATTGATGGGTGGCCAGTCGTGTCTCCAGATGGAAAGTATTTTGTAACCATTAACCCTAATTCGGTTGATTCAGATTTGGTTGATGAGCATGAAGGCGAGGAAAGTGTTATACAAATATGGGATATATCAGATTGGTATCCGACCTTGGTTTGGTCACAAAGTGCTTTCGACACACTATTGGCGCATCCAGTATGGGTCACTTCTGAGTCAATTGAATTCACCCAACATTATTCAAAGTCCAGTCAGTCTGGTTTGTCTGGTAAGGCAGAACGGTGTGTAGCAACTGTTACGCTTTATGATAAAAGTTACAATTCATGGCGATTCACAGCAAGAATTTGTGAGATCAAAAGTAAGGAAAAAAGATAGTTATATGCCATACAAGTTTATTAGCGATTAACCAAATGATAGAAACTGACCGCCTCATTGCCGCCGCAACTCTAGGGCAGGAAGAAGAAGCCCAGGAGCGTGCGCTGCGCCCCAAGGTGCTGGAGGAGTATATCGGCCAGGAAAAGGCGCGGGGGCAGTTGGAGATTTTTATACATGCCGCCAGAGGCCGTTCTGAAGCGCTGGATCATGTGCTGCTGTTCGGGCCTCCGGGCTTGGGCAAGACCACTTTGGCGCACATCATTGCCAAGGAAATGGGCGTGAGTTTGCGCCAGACTTCTGGCCCAGTGTTGGAGCGAGCGGGCGACCTCGCAGCCTTACTCACCAATCTTGAGCCTAACGATGTGCTGTTTATTGATGAGATTCACCGGCTATCGCCCGTGGTGGAGGAGATTCTGTATCCGGCGATGGAGGATTATCGCCTCGACATCATGATAGGCGAAGGCCCTGCTGCGCGCTCGGTGCGGCTGGAGTTGCCGCCGTTCACCTTGGTGGGAGCCACTACCCGCGCGGGGATGTTGACCAACCCTTTGCGTGACCGTTTTGGCATCGTGTCGCGCTTGGAGTTTTATTCGCCAGAGGAGTTGAGCCGCATTGTGCGGCGCTCTGCGGGCTTGTTGGAAGTGCCGCTGGCAGACAATGGCGCACTGGAAATTGCCAAGCGCTCACGCGGTACGCCACGCATTGCCAATCGATTGTTGCGTCGGGTGCGCGATTACGCGCAAGTGAAAGCGGACGGCACGGTGTCGGCTAAGATTGCGGATTTGGCGTTGCAGATGCTGGATGTGGATGCGCTGGGTTTGGACGTGATGGACAGGAAATTATTGCTGGCGGTGATGGAAAAATTCGGCGGCGGGCCGGTCGGTGTAGAAAGCCTAGCAGCGGCCATAGGCGAGGAGCGCGACACTATTGAAGACGTGCTGGAACCGTATCTTATACAGCAAGGTTATTTGATGCGCACCCCACGTGGACGCATGGCGACGCAGATGGCGTATCAACATTTTGGGCTGGTGTCGCCGCACAAGCCGAGTACGCCACTGTTTGATGAGTAGCGTTAAACCACCCCGGAGCTTTGCGCCACCCCTCCTTGAAAAGGAGGGGAATTTTTGCCCCCTCCTCACCGAGGAGTGGTCGCCGCTTTGCGGCGGGGGTGGTTGGTAGGCACACCATGAATAACAAATCATTTTCTTGGCCTGTCCGCATTTACTATGAAAACACCGACGCGGGCGGCCTGGTGTATCACGCCGAATACCTTAAGTTTTTCGAGCGTGGGCGTTCTGAGTGGCTGCGTCACTTGGGCTTTGAACACACGCAACTCAAAGCCGAACACGGGATTATTTTCGTGGTGCGCGACTTGCATATAAAATACCTGCAACCGGCGCGGTTTGATGAGTTGCTGCAAGTGGTCACAAGCACCGCTGAAGTGGGTCGTAGCCGTATTGTGTTTGAGCAAAAATTACAGCGCGGAGACGAATTTTTGACCACCGCAACGGTAGAAGTGGTGTGCGTGGATGCAGAAACTTTCAAGCCCACGGCCATTTCGCCCGCCATGAAACAACGCTTTTTGGAGATTAAATAACGTGGATGATCTTTCCGTAATAACGCTGATTTCCGAGGCCAGTCTGCCAGTGCAGGTAGTAATGATGATATTGGTGGTCGCTTCGATGATGTCCTGGTGGTACATCTTTCTTAAGGTGTTCATGTTGCGGAGCGCCGAGCGCGAGGCCGACGAGTTCGAGAACACGTTCTGGGCGGGGGGTGACTTAGGCAAGCTGCACGAGAGCCTCACTGCTGGGCGCCTCAGCAAAAAAGGCATACAGGGCATGGCAAGCATCTTTGAAGGAGGGTTCAAGGAATACGCCAAATTGCGCCGTCAAGGCGGCATAGAAAGCGCCGATTTGATGGAAAGTGCCCGCCGCGCCATGCGTGCTGCTTACAACCGCGAAATGGACGAGCTGGATGCGCACTTGCCGTTCCTCGCTTCTGTCGGCTCGGTCAGCCCGTACATCGGCCTGTTTGGTACGGTGTGGGGGATTATGAACTCATTCCGTGGCTTGGCTAATGTGGCACAAGCTACTTTGGCGCACGTGGCTCCGGGTATTGCTGAGGCGCTGATTGCTACCGCCATCGGCCTGTTCGCGGCGATTCCGGCGGTGATTGCGTATAACCGTTTTGCTTCCAACGTGGACAGGCTGGCGGTGCGCTATGAAAGCTTCATGGAAGAATTCACCAACATTTTGCAACGTAAGGCTTAAAGCATGTCACGCCGCAAAGCTCGCCGCATGATGAACCAAATCAACGTCGTGCCGTACATAGACGTGATGTTGGTATTGCTGGTGATTTTTATGGTCACTGCGCCCATGACTAATCCCGGGCTAGTCGAGCTACCGCAAGTCGGGCAAGCCTTGAAACAAGCCACCGCGCCCTTGGTGGTGACGATTAAAGCGGATAAAAGCATAGAGCTGGATGGCAAGAGTTTGGCTAGAGACCAGTTGCTCAGCGCGGTGAAGGGCAGTCTGCAACAACATCCCGATCAGGCCGTGGTGATTGCCGCTGATAAAAATGTGATTTATGACGAAGTGATGAGCGTGATGGACTTGCTCAAAACACAAAAAGTGGAAAAAGTCGGATTGCTACTTAAGCCGACGCAATAATCATGGCGATGATACGCAATCGAGAAAACCCTATAGCGCTCCAATCCGGGTTGTTAGCGTTGTTGGTGCATGGTGTTTTTTTCGTCATGCTGGTGATGAGTTTTCAATGGCAAAGAGAGCCGCCGCCTATCGTGGCTGAAGTTACCTTGTGGGACAGCCTGCCGCAACCGCAGTCCGTCACGCCGCCGCCAGAGCCGGAAATCAAACCTGAACCTCCTCCCCCGCCACCACCCGAAATCAAGCCTGAACCTGAGCCTGAACCCTCGCCCAAAGCCGAGATACAGGTGAAAAAGCCTCATGAAGTAAAAAAGCCGCCAGAGGTAAAGAAGCCCGACCCTGAGATCAAGAAAAAAGAACAAGAAAAAAAGCGTAAGGAAGAAATCGAAAAGCTAAAAAAAGCCATGCTGGATGACGCGCCGCCTGAGCATGAGGCTTTGCCACAAGAAACCAAAACCGAACCTAATCCGGCGGATGCCAAACGCGCATCAGATTTGCTGGCTGCGGATGGGCAACCTTCTGCTAACGCCGACGAAATCAACAAGTACAAAGGTAGAATCATCGCCGCGATTCAACGTCGGGTGAATAAACAGCTATGCGGGACGGGTAAGCCGGAGCCGGTGTTTGCCATCAGTTTGATGCCGACCGGCGAGCTTAACGGTGCGCCGCGCTTGGTGAAAACCAGTAATCTGGCGGCCTGCGACCAAGCGGTGGAGGCCGCCATTCTGGCCGCGCAGCCCTTACCTATGCCGCCACAGGAACTTTTTAATCAGTTTCGTGACCTTAATCTCAAGTTCAAACCTAATCAATAGCTGCATTTTCGTTTTATAATTCAAGACATGATAAGACTCCTTCTGCTGTTAAGCCTGTTATTACCCCTAAGTTCTCGCGCCGCGCTGGATATTGAGATTATCGGTGGCGCAGCACAGCAAATTCCCATCGCCATTTTGCCGTTTAGTCATCCATTGAAAAAGGATGACTTGTCGCTGGTTATATCAGCTGATTTATATCGCAGTGGCTTGTTTCGCCTTTTAGAAACGGGCGGCATGGCAAAATTGCCGCGTGAATTGGCAGATGTGAAATACCCTGAATGGGCGGCTTTGCAAGCGCAAGGACTGGTCATCGGCAAAGTAGAACCCAGTGCTGGCGGGCGTTTGAAGGTGTCGTTCCGTTTGCTGGACGTGCTGAAACAGAATCAAATGGCGGCGTTTGAGTACGACATCACGCCCAATCAATTGCGCCAAACCGCGCACAAAATCGCCGACATCATCTACCAAAAATTTACCGGTGAGCCGGGCGTGTTTGCTACCCGCATCAGCTATGTGTTGAAAAATGGCAACCGTTATACCTTGGTGGTGGCCGATGCCGATGGTTATGGCCCGCAACCGGTGCTCTCCAGCACCGAACCTATCATTTCGCCTACTTGGTCGCCTGACGGCACTAAACTGGCCTATGTGTCCTTCGAGAAGAAAAAGCCCATCATTTATGTGCAATCGCTGACATCAGGCCAGCGTACCGTGTTGGCCAATTACAAGGGCAACAATAGCGCTCCTGCCTGGTCGCCAGATAGCCAGCGGCTTGCTATTGTGTTGACACAAGGGGCTAACTCGCAAATTTCCATCATCAATGCTGATGGCACGGGTTTGCAAAAGTTGTCGCGCAGCCAGACCATAGATACCGAGCCGCAATGGTCGCCAGACGGTAAATGGATATACTTTAGCTCTGACCGTGGCGGCAGTCCGCAAATCTATCGCATGTCACCATTGGGTGGCGAGCCGCAACGGGTGACGTTTGACGGCAGCTACAACGTAAGCCCGCGCCTGTCGCTAGATGGTAAACAGCTTGCATTTATCCGCCGTGATGGAGGAAAATTCCAGATAGCGGTGCAGGAGCTATCTGGTGGGCAGGTGCAGGTGTTGAGCAATACTGCGAATGACGAGTCACCTAGCTTTGCGCCCAACGGTCGGTTAATTATTTACGCTACCAAGGTCAATGGCAAAGGTGTATTGTCCGTAGTGTCATCGGACGGTAAAGTGAAGCAGCGTTTGAGTGAAAGTGGTGATGTACGTGAACCCGCTTGGGGACCGGCGGTAAACTAAGAGACTATTTGCAACAACCAAAAGGAGAAGAAAGATGAGTAAGCAATTATGGGTAAGTGCTTTATTGGCGATGTTGTTAGCGGCCTGTGCTAGCAAGCCGATGGTAGAGGAGCCTAAGGCGGCGATGGAAGATAAAAGTCCTAAAGTGGCAGAAATGGCAGCAGACACTTCCAAGAATATGTCGGCTGACACTTCTAGTGCTGGCGATTCCGACATGAGCGGCAAGACGGTGATGCTGGATCCACGCAAAGATCCTAGCAATATCCTTTACACACGCACCGTGTTCTTTGACTACAACAAGGATGAAGTTAAAGCTGAATACCGTGCCATGGTTGAAGCCCACGCTAAATACTTGGTGGCAAATCCTGAAGCTAAGCTGATTTTGCAAGGCGCGACCGATGATCGTGGCAGCCGCGAGTTCAATTTGGCACTGGGTCAACGCCGTGCAGTAGCCGTCAAGAACGTGATGAACGTGCTAGGTGCTGGCGATCGCCAAATTGAAACCGTAAGCTACGGTGAAGAGAAGCAACGCTGCGCTGAAGCGGCTGAAAGCTGCTGGTCGCAAAACCGTCGCGCCGACATCGTCTACGAAGGCGAATAATCTTTGAAGCAATTTGTTCTGACTCTGTGCCTGCTAGTGGGCGGTGTGTCTGCCGCCCAAGCAGGCCTTTTTGACGATGACGAGGCACGTGCCAGAATCATCGAACAGCAAAAGGCCATCACCACCTTGCAAGCACAGACACAAGCCTTGCAAGCCAAGCTGGACGACGAACAGAAGCAGCGCTTGGCGGTTGATGGACGTGTTGCCACGCTGGAAAAAAATCAAACCTTGCTGGATATGCTCAACCAGATTGAGCAGCTAAAAGCCGAAATTACACGCCTGATCGGTCAGATGGAAGTGATGGCACGAGATATTGAGGTCACGCAGCAACGTCAACGAGACCTGTATAGCGACGTGGATGCGCGACTGCGTAAGCTGGAAACACCACCAGCGCCAGTTGTTAAAGAACCAATCAAAGAGTCTGTAAAAACTGAAACTGCGCCACCTATGGAAGTTGGTCCGGCTATTCCAGCACCATCCGCCGACACTGAGGCCGACAACTCAGCGGCAGAAAACAAGGATTACGAAGCTGCCCACGCCTTGTTCAAGGCGGGAAAATATCCGCAATCCGCCGCCGCGTTTGAGAAATTCCAAGAAACCTACCCCAACAGCAAGTTCGCTGGAAATGCGCAATATTGGCTGGGCTATGCGCGGTTTTCGCAACGTGATTACAAAGCCGCAATGGCGGCGCAGCAAAAAATGGTTAAGAGTTATCCCGACCACGCCAAAGTGCCGGATGCCATGTATAACATCGCCAACAGCCAGATACAACTTTCCGATATTGACGCTGCGCGGCAGACTCTAAAAAGCATCGTGGCGAAATATCCGCTATCAGACGCGGCTGGTTTGGCCAAAAAACGCCTGAACCAGCTTGAAGCCATCAAAACTAAAAATTAATCCATAATTCCTTCCTCCTAGTAGGGGTAAGGCTAGGATGGGGGTTAAATGTTTCAATTATTGATGAACTGAATCCCCTTGTGAATTTTCAACCCTCCTGTTGCAAAAGGGGAGCCAGGTCAGAAGCCCCTTAAATCGGTAACCTATTTTGTCACTGCGTATCCACGAAATCTTCTTTTCACTTCAAGGCGAAGCCTCGCGCGTCGGCTTACCTACGGTATTTGTTCGCCTGACTGGCTGTCCCTTGCGTTGTGGTTATTGCGATACCGAATACGCTTTTCACGGCGGCGCAACCATGAAAATCGCCGACATTATGACTCAAGTAGCCAGCTATGGCGTGAAGCGCGTCACCGTCACTGGCGGTGAGCCACTTGCGCAAAAAACCTGCTTAAAACTGCTGAAAACCCTGTGTGACGATGGCTATGATGTATCGTTGGAAACCAGCGGTGCGATGGATATATCGGCAGTAGATTCGCGGGTTGCGATGATTTTGGACGTAAAAACCCCGGGCTCCGGCGAAGTAGAAAAGAATCTGTGGCAAAACTTGGAATTGCTTAATGCTAAAGACGAAGTCAAATTTGTGCTATGCGATGCAGCGGATTACCAATGGGCCAAGCAGATATTGGCTGACAAGGCGATTACAGAAAAATGTCCGGTGCTGTTCTCGCCTGTGTATAGCCTGTTGCAGCCGCGTGAATTGGCAGAATGGATATTGAAGGACAAGCTACCAGTGCGTATGCAGATACAGCTACACAAAATACTCTGGGGCGAGAAGCCGGGACATTAGCGCATAGAATGCTGAAGGTGTCCTAGGCGGTGTCTAATCCGAAGTGCAACATTAATTAAGTGAGTTTTCATCATTGGGGGTATCAAGTGACTGCGTCATCAGCTCGTGTTACATCTCCCAAAGGGTTATGAAGCCCAATACCTTACGTGGTCGGTTGTTCAACAGATGGTAAATTCACATTGCGCCGCCAAGCAAGTGTTTCAAGCAATGTGGGCTGATAAAGTCGATGCTGACAACATCATTGAGCAGAAAGGCATAGAGCAAGTCTCGGATTCCGGCGCAATTGAAACGATTGTGAATGAGGTGTTGGCTGCTAACGCCGCGATTATAGCGGAGTACAAATCCAGCAAGGAAAAAGCCTTCAACGGGCTGGTGGAGCAAGTGATGAAGGCTTCTAAAGGCAAGGCCAACCCGGCAGAGGTGAATGCAATTCCTAGAATAAAGTTGATTTAACCTTACCTTAATCTAGCGTTTTTCTTGCTCTGACAATCGCTTTTTTTACCTGCTCTGGTGCAGTTCCGCCAATATGACGGCGGGTTGCCAATGAGCCTTCCGGGGTGAGGATGGTGTAAACATCATCGGCTACCAAAGCAGAAAACTTCTGCAATTCTTCCAGCTTCAAATCTGCTAAATCACAGTTTTCAGACTCCGCATGGCGCACAGCTAAGGCCACCACTTCGTGAGCATCCCTGAACGGCAGGCCTTTCTTCACCAAGTAATCCGCTAGGTCAGTCGCGGTGGCAAAGCCTTCCAGCACCGCGCTCCGCATGGCTTCTTTGTTCACTTTAATGCCGCGCAGCATGTCGGCGTAGACGGTAAGGGTGTCCAGCAGCGTATCCACGGTGTCGAACAGCGGTTCTTTGTCTTCTTGATTGTCTTTGTTATAAGCCAGCGGCTGGGCTTTCATTAGCGTGAGCAGCGCCACCAAATGGCCATTCACACGCCCAGTCTTGCCGCGCACCAGTTCCGGCACGTCGGGATTCTTCTTTTGGGGCATGATGGAGGAGCCGGTGCAATAACGATCAGCTATATCTACAAAGCCAAAGCGGGGCGAAGACCACAGAATCAGTTCTTCCGAGAAGCGCGACAAGTGGGTCATGATGAGCGCGGCGGCAGAAGTGAATTCGATGGCAAAGTCGCGGTCGGAGACGGCATCCAGTGAGTTTTCGCACACGCCGTCAAACCCTAGCGTTTTTGCTACCATTTCGCGGTCAACGGGATAGCCGCTTCCGGCCAGTGCTGCAGCTCCCAACGGTAATTGATTGATGCGTTTTCTGCAATCTTGCAAGCGTCCAGCATCGCGTTTCAGCATTTCAAAATACGCCATCAAATGATGACCAAAGGTCACAGGTTGCGCCACTTGCAGATGGGTGAAGCCCGGCATTACGGTGTCAAAGTGCTGGTCGGCCAAATCAATAATGGACAGTTGCAGCGTCTTAATCAACTCCAAAATATCATCCACCGCAGCCCGCAGCCATAGACGAACATCGGTCGCCACTTGGTCGTTCCTTGATCTGGCAGTGTGCAGGCGCTTACCTGCGTCGCCGATTATGTCGGTGAGGCGCTTTTCGATGTTGAGGTGTACGTCTTCCAAATCCAGCAGCCATTCAAACTTGCCAGCGCGGATTTCCGCCAATATCTCCTCCATGCCACGCTCAATACTAGCGAGGTCGTCTTTGCTGATGATTTTTTTTGCGGCGAGCATGACTGCGTGCGCTAACGAGCCTTGAATATCGAACTCCGCCAAGCGCTTATCAAAATTCACCGACGCGGTGTAGCGCTTGACCAGCGCGTCCACGGGTTCGGAAAAACGGCCTGACCAGGCTTTGGTTTTGTCTTGCATGAGAATCCACCTTTTTAAGTAACGAAAGTATAAAGGAAATCGGGTGTTTCCTGTCTCCATGCTAAAATCTCCGCCATGAATTTCCCCATAAAACTCGTCATCGCCTCGCGTGAAAGCGCCTTGGCGATGTGGCAGGCACGCCATATTCAAAGCCGTTTGCAGGCTTTGTACCCCACCACCCAAGTGGAAATTCTGGGCATGACCACCTCCGGCGACCAGATTCTGGATTCGCCGCTGGCGCGTATCGGGGGCAAAGGTTTGTTCGTAAAGGAGCTAGAACAAGCGCTAGAAGATGGCCGCGCCGACTTGGCCGTGCATTCCATGAAAGACGTGCCGATGAATATGCCGGAGGGTTTTATGCTGGCGGCCACTGGCGAACGTGAAGATCCGCGCGATGCGTTTGTGTCGAACGACTACAAAACTTTGGAAGATTTGCCGGAAGGCAGCGTAGTGGGCACTTCCAGCCTGCGCCGCCAGAGTCAACTCATGGCGCGATTTCCACATCTAATGATTGAATCCTTGCGTGGCAATTTGCAAACTCGCTTACGCAAACTGGACGAAAGACAGTACGCAGCCATTATTTTGGCCGCCGCTGGGTTGATAAGGCTGGGTTTAGCTGCACGTATTGCCACTTTAATTGAACCAGATAAAAGCATCCCAGCCGTAGGACAAGGGGCGTTGGGCATAGAGATTTGCACCGGGCGCGATGATTTACTGAAACTACTTGCTCCGCTTAATCACCCCGAAACTGAAGCCTGTGTATTGGCCGAACGTGCCACCAGCCGTGCCTTGGCGGGCAGTTGCACGGTACCTTTAGGCGCTTATGCCAGCATCATCAATGGTGTAATGACCATAAGCGGTTTTGTCGCCAGCGTGGACGGCAAACAGATGGTGTGCGCACAGGCGCAAGGCTCACCGCAACAAGCCGACGCTATAGGCCAGCAACTAGCCGCCGCGCTGGTAGCGCAAGGTGCGGACAAAATACTCGCCGAGTTGGAACATTGATGGGCAACTGGGCGCAGGCGCTACTCAACCGCAGGATGTTGATTTGCATCTTCACCGGATTCAGCTCTGGCTTGCCGCTGTACATCCTCATCAGCCTATTACCCGCTTGGTTGCGCTCCGAGGGCGTTGACCTCAAATCCATAGGCCTATTCGCGTTGATAGGCTTGCCATTTACTTGGAAGTTTTTGTGGGCGCCGCTGTTTGACCGCTACGTTCCCCCGCTAGGCAGGCGGCGCGGCTGGTTGCTCATCACACAAGCGTCGCTGTTATTGAGCCTCCCCCTGTTTGGTAATTTGCATCCGACTTTAGACTTATGGACGATTGCCTATTTAGCGACTTTAGTGGCTTTTTTCTCCGCCTCGCAAGACATCGTGCTAGATGCCTATCGCCGTGAATTACTGCCCGATATTGAGCTGGGATTGGGCAGCGCGATACACGTCAACGCTTATAAAATTGCAGGGCTGGTGCCAGGTTCTTTGTCTCTCATTTTGGCCGACTATCTACCGTGGAACACGGTGTTTTTGATCACCGCGCTGTTCATGCTGCCCGGCTTGGCGATGACGTTGCTAGTGAAAGAGCCAGCACTCGCCAGCAATGCGCCCAAAACCCTGCGGCAAGCCGTGGTAGAGCCGTTCCACGAGTTCATTAACCGCCATGGTCTAACTAGTGCTTTGACGGTGTTGGCGTTTATTTTTTTCTACAAACTCGGCGACAGCATGGCCACTGCGCTAGCAACCCCGTTTTATCTGGACATGGGGTTTAGCAAAACGGAGATAGGCCTGGTCGCCAAGAATGCCGGCTTGTGGCCTAGCGTGGTGGGCGGTTTGCTCGGCGGTTTGTGGATGGTAAAACTAGGCATCAACCGCTCTTTATGGATTTTTGGCGCGGTGCAGATGCTGGCGATTTTGGGTTTTGCTTGGCTGGCAACAGTAGGCCACAGCTTGCTGTTACTAGCTCTAATCATAGGCATAGAAGCTTTCGGCGTAGGCCTAGGTACAGCAGCCTTCGTGGCCTACATCGCCCACACCACGCACCCACTCTATACCGCCACGCAATTTGCGCTGTTCACCAGTTTGGCCGCCGTGCCGCGCACCTTTGCCAATGCCGCCACTGGTTATTTGGTGGAAGCGCTAGGCTGGCCTACATTCTTCCTGTTCTGTTTTGTGGCGGCGATTCCGGGCATGTGGCTGCTGACGAAAGTGGCTCCTTGGAGTGAGCAGCAAAAATTTTCGTAAGGGCGTGACGTCAAATCCGACTAAGTAGTATTCAGATAAGGATTTCGCTATGAAAATTACCCACTTCGCCCTGCTGTTTTGCTGCTTTCTTTCCCCTTCGATATTGGCCGCTGAATGCGGTGCCAAAAGCACTGCCCAACCGGTCTCATTGTTGGAACTTTATACCTCAGAGGGTTGTAGTAGCTGCCCGCCAGCGGATCGCTGGTTGAGCAAGTTGTCCGCTTCTGACAAGGTGATTCCGCTGGCTTTGCACGTGGATTATTGGGATTACATAGGCTGGAAAGATAGGTTCGCGCAGCCTAAATTTGCCACGCGCCAGCGCGAACAGGCACGATTTTCAGGTGCTAATTCGGTGTATACCCCGCAAGTGATGCTTAACGGTAACGACTTTCGCGGCTGGGGCAACAATTCTCGTTTCGAAGACGTGATTGATAGCATCAATCATGGTTTGGCGCAGGCGAACATAGAGCTAAGCGTGAAGCAGCCAGAGGCAAACAGGATTGAGGTCAATGCTAGTGCAGAAGCGCCAAAATACAGCAATGCAGCCTTATTTATTGCTTTGTATGAGAACGGCCTGAGTTCTGAGGTAAAAAATGGCGAAAACAGTGGTGCGACCTTGAAACATGACTACGTGGTGCGCGAATGGCTGGGACCGTTCACTTTGGAAAAAGGTCTCAATAAACAATTGACGCTAAAACCAGAGTGGAAAACACGCAATATGGGCGCCGTGGCGTTTGTGCAAAATCTCAGCAATGGCGAGGTGTTGCAAGCGGTTGCAACTAAATTATGCGGCGGCTAAGCTAGGCGCAGGCAGTTGCTAATAGCCCAAGATTGGATTGATTTGCTTCACGCAAACATTGTTTAGCGCAACCTGCGCAACTTCCGCATTGACTGGCTACACCCAACTCGCGCTTCAAATCCTTGAGCGTTCTAGCGCCGTTATTGGCGGCTTGATGAACTTGGCGTTCAGTGATCGCCATGCACACACAAACGTACATAAAAACTCCTATTGACTGAGAACACCTCTCAGTGATTGAGAACTATTCTCATTAAAAAAAGTTCCGCTGTCAAGGTCAGTATGACAAGTGGTATAAAAAAAGCCGCATCAAAGTGCGGCTTTAGGTGGCTTAAATAGTGCTACAATTTACTCTCCACCCGCCTCCATATGAGCTTGTAGATAATTCGGCAAACTGACATCTTTAATCAGGCTTTGCTGGGTTTCCAGCCAGTCGATGGCTTCCTCACAGTGCTCCAGCAAGTCTTCCAGCAAATCACGGCTGACGTAATCCTGAGCTTCTTCACACAACGCCACAGCATCTATCAACAAAGGGCGATGGATGTTGCGCTCGTACTCCAAATCACCTTGCAAACACTCTACTACGTTCTCACCAATGAGCAATTTGCCCAAGCTCTGCAGATTAGGTAATCCCTCCAAAAACAACACGCGCTCGATCACATGATCGGCTTCTTTCATCACACGGATGGATTGCTTAAATTGGTAATCATTGAGTTTTTCTAAACCCCAGTTGCGAAACATGCGGGCGTGAAGGAAATACTGGTTGATGGCGGTCAATTCGTTCTTCAGAACCTTGTTCAGCACTTCAATAATTTTTTTATCGCCTTTCATTTCATTCTCCTTGACCCGGTTGCATCTGGCTTTGTTGGTAGTTTTGCAAACCCACTAGGCCAATCAAGCGGATTTGCTGTTCCAGCCAATAGGCGTGATCCATTTCGGTATCATCCAGTTGCACCAGCAGCATTTCGCGGGTGACGTAATCCTGAGCTTTTTCACAGGCGGCGACCGCTTTTTTCAGTTCGCCGACCACATGATATTCCAGTGCCAAGTCGGACTTCAGCATCTCCGGTACAGTTTTCCCTACATGTAAAGTGCCACGCTTGGCAAGATTGGGTGTGCCTTCCAGAAATAACATGCGCTGGATGATGGCTTTAGCGTGTTGTTGTTCGTGGTTAGATTCGTGCAGGCTTTTCTCTGCCAAGTGTGCAAAACCGAAATCGGCGTACATTTCACCATGAATTAAATACTGGTCAACCGCAGTGAGCTCCCCTGCTAAAAGACCATTGAGGAGGTCTAGGATTTTTTTGTCGCCCTTCATGATGACTTCCCTTAATTAAAAAGGCAGATACTACGCGCTGCCACCCGCACCTGCAAGCGCTTGGCCTCATTCTCATTTGCGTTCTCAATAAAGGCGTTTAGACATCTGCCCACATGCGGATAAGATTGTGATAATTGCCCGTGAGCCTGACCACGGCGGGATGGTTGTCACCCACTTGCTGGCGCAAGCTCACAATCGCCGCATCCATGTCAAACAGCAGCGTTCTTTGAGCGTCATCGCGGATCATGCTTTGCGCCCAAAAAAAGCAGGCGGTGCGTGTGCCGCGCGTGACGGCTCGCACGTGGTGCAAACTGGTGCCGGGATACAACACCATATCGCCTGCGGGCAGCTTTAGCGCTTGTTGTCCGTAGGTATCTTCCACCACCAACTCGCCACCGTCATAGACAGCGGGATCAGCCAAAAATAAGGTGCAAGAAATATCAGTCCGCACGTGCAAACCGCTTGCCGCATGGGTGCGGACGGCGTTGTCGATGTGCGCGCCGAAATCCATGCCCACATGATACTGGTTAAACAGCGGCGGGTAGATTTTTTTCGGCAGCGCGGCGGAGAAAAACAAACCGTTGCGGTTGAGGGCTTTGAGTACCGTGCTACGAGCGGTTTCGGCCTCTGAGCTGTTTTCTTGCAGTTGCAGATTACGTTTGACTTGTGCCGATTGCGTACCAGCGGTGACTTTGCCATCTACCCAGTCGCCATGCGCGGTTAAACCCCGTATTTGCTGGAGTTCGTCGGGGCTTAGGACTTGTGGGATGTGTAATAGCATCATGTTTTCTTAAAGGTTTCTGTCATTCTCGCGTAGGCGGGAATCTAGTCAAACATCAGTGGAGTGCAATGTATCTATATCGCACTTCTTTGACTGGGCTAGATTCCGGCCTCCGCCGGAATAACGAGCGTTAAAAATGGCAATAGCGATGCCTCTAAAACTTAAACTCCGCCGATAAAATCGCCGTGCGGCCGTTGCCTGGCACGACAAACGCGCCGTTGTCGTAAAGCGCGTCGTAATACTGTTTATCGAACACATTTTTTACATTGAGCCGCACCGCCCATTTTTGTTCTTCATAGGCCAACATGGCATCCCAACGCGCATAGCCGGGGGCACGGTTGGGATTAAACGTGCCGTCCCTAAAGAAACCTGTGCCGACCGAATCTTGCGCAGCGGTTTGCGTGGGGTTATAGCCGTAGCGTGCGCCTTTGGCTTCTACTCCGCCGCCCACTTTCCAGTAACCGTTCAGCTTATACGTCGTCCATAAATTGAAGGTGGCGGTGGGCGTGTTGCGGGCGCGTTGGCCCACCAATCTGGGGTCGGCATTTGTAATCACGCCGGTAGTGGCGTTGACGTTTTGCGCCACTTCCAAAATTCTGGCATCCATCAATGCCAAGCCGCTGAATACCTCCCAGTTATCGGTAACATGCCCGGCCAGCTCTAGTTCAAAGCCATCAGTACGACGTTTTTTGGTGAGGATGGTAGCGGTGGAATCCAAATCCGTATTACGCTCCCAGTCTTTATCAGTGCGGTAAAGCGCGGCGCAGAATGATAAATCACCGTCCAGCAACAACCATTTAGCGCCCAGTTCCAGCGTGTTGCTGCGCTCAGGCGGCAGTGGCACTACGGTGAGTTGATACAAATCCGCCGTGGGGCTGAAAGAGTTGCTATAGCTCACGTAATAATGGCTGGTAGGTGATTGATGATAGGACAGCGCAGTGCGGTAACTCCACTCGCCATAGCTTAGTTGTGGCGAGGTGGCGCTGGAATAATTCGCGTCCATTTTGTCGTGTCGTGTGCCCAGCAATAAATCCCACTGCGGCAAAAACGCCATGCTATCTTGCCCATACACCGAATAGCTATTGCCCTTGAAAGTATTCGGCACGGCGGTAGAAAGCTGATCCGCCGCAAATAAAAATCCAGCCGTGGGGTCTAGGTCACGCAAGGTAGTGCGGAAGGACTTTTCGTATAAGTACTCCACCCCGCCCAGCAGCGTGTGCTGCATCCCCAGCACGTCCAGCTTGGTATTGAAGTCAGATTGCACGGTGGTGGTTTTGTAGTCGCTGCTGCGTGTTTGGTTGCCGCCCGCACTGGCGTTGGCGGTGGGCAGCAAGGTGGAGCTAGGCGTTTTTGCCCAATACGCACGCTCGTAATCGGCCAGCCGAATTTGCGTGCGCCATTCGGTAACCGGCGAAAATTTGTGGGTATACACCGCCGTGCTGATGGCGGTATCGCTATCATCAAAGGTGTTGCTGTTGCCAAAAAAGGTATCGTCAGCAATCACCGTGGTAGGGCTACGCGTGATGGCGGACAAAGCGGCTGTGGCATTAGTGTTGCCGTCAGTATTATTAAAACGCACGCCGTAATCCGGGTTGTCGCGGGTTTTGGTGTGGATGTGGCTCAATATCAGCTCGCGGTCAGTCTCCAAGCCGAAACCCAGGCTTAAGGCAAGACCTTGGCGCTTTAATTCTGGATGGTCGCCCGTGACTGGGTTTTCACGCTTATTTTCTTCATCTCTATCCATCACATTCAAGCGTATTACCACCGTTTCGCCCAGTTTTTTGTTGAAATCTGCGGTGAACTGGCGATAGCTTTCTTCCCCCACAGTGCCGCTGATGACGTTGCTATCGCCCAGTTTTGGCGTTTTACTCACCTGATTGATCACACCGCCCGCTTGCCCACGACCAAACAGCATGGCAGCTGAACCGCGCAGCACGTCCACTTGCTCCAAATTAAAGGTTTCACGGTTGTACTGCGCGGTGTCGCGGATACCATCCAGATAAATATCGCCGAAGGTGTAAAACCCCCGCAACATCATGTTATCACCCGAACGCCCACCTTCGGCGGCGTTGAAGGTAAGGCCGGAAACGTTACGCAAGGCCTCGCGTAAACTGGCCACTTGCTGATCATGCATCAGGCTTTTGGTAACACTGGTTAACGCTTGCGGGATGTCCTGTGGATCTTCCAACACTTTGCCAACGCGGGTTTTGGTAGCTTGATACCCATCGGCCTCTTGTTCACGCTGGCTATTGACTTGCACCGTGGGTAATTGGGTGTCTGGTGTGGCATCGGCGGCTAGGATGCAAACAGGATAAGCCGCGAGGATGGCGGCACTGAGGGTTCGTAAGGCTGGTTTCATGGGTGGTCTCTCTAAAAAATTTAAGGCTGGCTAGAGAGGCTTCTGGCTGGCTGGTTCGGTTACAAAAGCAAGCTTGGTCAATCCTGCACTTGCGGCATCAGACATCACTTGTGCGACATCTTTATAAGCAATCGCGCCATCGGCACGAATGCGTAGCAACGGCGGTATAGGTTGCTTGGAGGCTTGTTGCATGTTGCGTTGCAAAGTGATTTTATCCACCGCTTGCTCGTTCCAAAACAACAGGCCTGTTGCATCAATGCTCACATTCACCGTTTCGGGTTTGATGGTTTCTGGGCTGGAATTCGCCTTGGGCAACTCTACTTTCACCGCATGGGTGAGCATGGGGGCAGCGATGATAAAAATCACCAGCAGCACCAGCATCACATCAATAAGCGGCACCATGTTTATTTCAGCCATAGGCTGGCTGTTTTGCGCTTGAGAAAATCCGCCGAAAGCCATGATCTATACCCTTTTTGCCAACACGACAATGTTGCCGCTGGCGATGTTGTCGGCGATATGGCTGCCGGTCGACATCACCGCGAATAAGTCATGCGCGAAGCCGTCTAATTCAGAAAGCATGACGCGGTTGTAGCGCGTAAAAAAGTTGTACGCCAGCACTGCCGGAATCGCCACTGCCAAGCCCAGCGCGGTCATGATCAGCGCCTCGCCCACCGGGCCTGCCACTTTATCCAGCGTGCTTTGCCCGCTGTTGCCTATGCTAATGAGCGCGTGATATACGCCCCACACTGTGCCAAACAGTCCCACAAATGGCGCACTTGCGCCGACTGAGGCGAGCAGCGTTAAGCCGGATTCCAGCCGTGCGGTGTCTTGCTCAATCGCGCGGCGTAAGGAGCGCGTGAGAAACTCCTGTTGCGAACCCGCTTCAATCAGCCGTATGCCGCTATTAGCGCCATGCTGCGCGATGGCGCGAAAGCCATGATGGGCAAGGTGCGAGAACGGATTGCGCGGTGGGTCTTCAGTAAGTTTTTTAGCCACTTGCTGCAAATCTGGCGCATCCCAAAAAGCGCGCAAAAAACTACGCGCAGAGCGCCGCATATTGCGGTTAGCCACAGATTTACTCAAAATCAAAAACCAAGTGCTAACCGACATCAGCACCAAAGTGATGAGCAAAAACAGGCCAACGCCGTCAATGTTGTGCAAAAAATCCGCGAATCCACTCGTTATTACAGAAGTCTGTTGCATGTTTAACCTTTTAAGTTGAATTGAATCGGTACGACCACCCACGCGCCGATGGGCTTTTCGCCTTTTCGTGCAGGGACAAATTTCCAGCGCTGTACGGTGTCCAGTGCCGCTTGATCCAGCAGCGTAAAACCGCTAGTTTTGTGTAATTGAATCTTGGACGGCTGCCCGTTGACCTCCACAAAAACGCGCAACATCACGCGGCCTTCCTCGCCATTGCGGCGGGATAAACGCGGGTAAGCGGGGCTGGGATTATCCAGATAATCAGCGTTAAAAAGCGGCGGGGTGACAGCTTCCTTAACGATTTCAGCGACTTCCATCGCTACTTGAGCAGACTGTGGCATGGGCTCTGTCGCGGATTCTGCTTGCGGCAATGTGGCGGCGACTGGTGTGGCCACGGCCTCGTTATTTACCTCTGCGTTTTTCGCCCGCAGCGTGTTGACAGGCGCAACTTGGGGCATAGATGCCGCTGGTAGACTGATTTTCTGGCGTGGTATTGTGTTTAGCTTGGATATTGATTTAAGCGGTTCAGGCTTGGGTGCAGGCGCTGCCTCTGGCGCAATTAGGCTTACCAATATCGGCGGGGTGATGGCGAACGGCGCAGCACTCACCGCCCGATAAAGCCCCCACGCCACAGCCACGTGCGCCATCACCACCAAGGCCAGCAACGGCCATGAACGCGGGCGAAACAACACATGATGATGAAACAAAAGCGACACAAAAACCACCTTAAATAGTCAGCAAAAAGAAAAGGCTGGCTACTGTTGCCTAGTAACAGCAACGGGTGGCTGGCTAATGAAACAGAGTTATTTGGTCAACAGAAGCTTATCCTGCCCGGTAATCTGCAACAGGTATTCATTACCTGAATGCTCAATCAGCAGCTCTCGGGCTTGGCCGAACAGCGCACTGCTTTTGATACGCAGGCGAGTGCCTTGTTTCGCTGTAGGCAACTGATGGGATACATCAATTGCTTGATGCATTTTTGGCGCAAGGGTTTTTGCTTGAGTCGTATTCATGAGAAAATGATAATCATTCTCATTTAAGTAGTCAAGCAATTTTTAACCAGATGAATTCACATTGAACCCTAAGCGCTACGGTGGCAATATGGTCGTCTTCAACCTGAACTAGGAACTTACCGTGAAATTAAAAGTGATTTTTTGTGGCGTTTTGGCGCTTTTTCTAAGCGCTTGCACCAGCGTTAAAGTATGGCCATTTGAGGGCAGCAGCACAGCACAAGCACGTACCCCAGAAAATTCCACCGCCTATGAATGCAGCGGCGGTAAACGGTTTTATCTACGCTTGCTGGATAACGGCGTGGCGGCTTGGGTGATCTACCCTGACCGCGAAGTCAGTCTCGCCAAAATGACGGGAACCGGCACACGCTATGGCAACGGTGTGGCTTTGCTGGACATGAGCGGAGCAGAAGTCACTCTGGCTGATGGTACGGCAGTTTCTTATACTGGTTGCAAAGTGGCAGGTAAGTGATATTTCCACCGTCATTCCCGCGCAGGGTATAGCAGGGGTTTCGCACAGCATGCTGTGCGCCTGCGCTACGGTAGGCTTATGAGAAGCCTACGCGCCCTGCAAGGGGGAATCCAGACAAGCCAGAGAAGAATGACATAGAGTCCATGCACTCTGTTGATATTTGACTGGATTCTCGTCTACACGGGAATGACGAATGTACTAATTAGTCGCTGTAATCAATAATCAACGGCGCATGATCGCTAAAGCGCTCGGCCTTATAAACACTGGTGGCAACGGCTTTAGCCGCGATGCCCGGTGTGGCAATCTGGTAGTCAATGCGCCAACCCACGTTCTTAGCCCAAGCCTGACCGCGATTACTCCACCAAGTGTAGCAATCGTCGGTGGTGTCGGGATGTAACCGCCGATACACGTCCACCCAGCCTTGTGTGTCGAAAATCTGCGTCATCCAAGTACGTTCTTCCGGTAAAAAGCCAGAGTTTTTCTTGTTGCCGCGCCAGTTTTTTAGGTCGGCCTCTTTGTGTGCGATATTCCAATCGCCACATACCACCACCTCGCGCCCGCTGGCTGTGAGCGCCGCCAGATGCGGATAAAAACGCGCCATCACGCTGAATTTCACCGCTTGCCGCACTTCGCCGCTGGAACCGGACGGCAGATACAAGGACACCACTGAAAGATTGCCAAATCGTACCTCGATATAGCGCCCTTCGGCATCAATATCCGCCATACCCAAACCATCAATCACCGCATCTGGCTTGACCCGCGAATAGATGCCCACGCCGCTGTAACCCTTCTTTTCCGCATAGTGAAAGCAGCCGAAATATCCCTCTGGATTGAACATTTCAGCGCTCATATCAGCCGCTTGAGCTTTGAGCTCTTGCATACACACAATGTCGGCGTTTTGTTTTTGCAACCAAGCGTACAGGCCCTTATTTGCCGCTGAACGTATGCCATTCAAATTTAACGATATAATTCTCATCAACTTAATTCTCCAAATTCATTATGTCCGAGCTTAAACAACATCCCACCCAGCAGTTTATCCAATTCGCCATCCAAAAACAGGTTTTGCGCTTTGGCGAATTCAAAACCAAAGCTGGGCGCTTATCGCCCTATTTCTTCAATGCCGGCATGTTCAACGACGGCGATAGCCTGCTTAAACTGGGCGAATTCTACGCGCAAGCCATCCTCAAATCCGGTATCCAGTTCGATATGCTGTTCGGCCCCGCTTACAAAGGCATCACTTTAGCCGCCAGCATTGCCATCGCTTTGGCACGACAAGGCTGCAATGTCCCCTACGCCTACAACCGCAAAGAAGCGAAAGACCACGGCGAAGGCGGCAGCATCGTCGGTGCACCGCTGGCTGGCAAAGTGCTGATCGTGGATGACGTGATTTCGGCGGGAACTTCTGTACGTGAATCCGTAGCATTGATTCGTGCCGCCAACGCTACCCCATGTGCGGTAGCGATTGCGCTAGACAGGCAGGAACGCGGGCAGGATGCCTTATCCGCCGTGCAGGAAGTACAACAGGGCTGCGGTATTCCGGTGGTAAGCATTGCTGGTTTGGCAGATTTGATTAACTATCTAGAAAATTCGGTAGAGTTAACAGAATTCAAATCAGCCATCCAGAGGTATCGCGCAGAATATGGGGTAATGTGACGAGAATCGAATTTTTAAGCTACCAAGAGCATTCTGGATCAAAGAAGCCGCAAGCCAGTAATTCTTCCGTCAGCGAATTGTAATCCTTCGCCCCTTGGCTATTGGGCAAGAAGGCGAATACGTCTTTTCCATACACCGGGCTTTCGGCGAGACTCACCGATTCAAAAATGCGCGTGTCACATAAGTCTTTGCCGTAGTGTTCGTGCAGTTGATCATAAATCTGGTAGGAAAGTCTACGCCGTGAGTCAAATCTGGTCATAACGATGCGGCGCTGGATGGGTTTGCCTAGAGGTTTTTCTAGCACTTTAAGCGCAGCATCTAGACGGTTCACGCCTTGCATAGACAGATAATCCGCCGACACTGGGATAAGTAGGCGGTTGGAAGCAAACACCGCGTTCAGCGACAACACACCCAACATCGGCGAGCAATCAATAATCACAGGGACACTGGCATCGGGTAATAGCTCGTCCGTCAAGCCGCGCTTGAGTTGGCCGGTGATGTTGGGGTTGCGGCCATACAGGGAATCAATCTTGAATAACTCCATGTGCGCGGGAATGATATGCGCGCCGTTGCCACTGGGAAGTTCACGCATCAAATGGGAGAGTGGTTTACCTTCGCTATAAAACGAATAGATGGTTTCACTACTGGCAAGCCCTGTGATACCGCTGGCGAGGGTCAAATGGGCTTGCGGGTCGAGGTCTATGCCGAGCGGCGCGAACTCGCGCCTGGCGAGTGCCGCTATCAGGTTAAGACTGGTAGTGGTTTTGCCCACACCGCCTTTTTGGTTGAATACCGCAATAGTTGTCATGGCGTAAATCCTACTCGACTGTGACCGATTTCGCTAGATTACGCGGCTTATCCACGTCGGTACCGCGCATCAGTGCCGTGTGATAGGCCAATAATTGTACCGGAATGGCGTGTACCACTGGAGAAAGTTCGCCCATGTGGCGCGGGGTGCGGATAACGTGTACACCTTCGGCCTCGCCAAAATGGCTGTCTAGGTCGGCAAACACAAATAGCTCGCCACCTCTGGCGCGGACTTCTTGCATATTGGACTTCAATTTTTCAATCAGCGTGTCATTGGGCGCGATAACAACGATAGGCATTTCGCTATCCACCAGCGCCAAAGGACCATGTTTGAGTTCGCCCGCAGCGTAGGCCTCGGCATGAATATAGCTAATTTCCTTTAGTTTTAATGCGCCTTCCAGCGCAATTGGGTAATGTACACCACGACCCAAAAATAAGGCGTGTGATTTGCCCGCAAAGCGTTCTGCCCAAAGCTTAATCTGCGGCTCAAGGTTAAGGGCGTGTTGGACGCTACCGGGCAGATGGCGCAGATCGTCCAAGTATTGCGCTTCGCGCTTTTTATCCACACGGCAACGCAATTTAGCCAGCGTCAGCGCCAAGGTAAACAAAGCGACCAACTGCGTAGTGAACGCTTTGGTGGAAGCTACACCAATTTCAGCACCAGCACGCGTATAAAACGCCATTTTACTAGCGCGAGGCAGCGCACTTTCGCGCACATTACAGATAGAAAGTGTGGCGTGATGGCCTAAAGAAATAGCGTATTTCAAGGCTTCCATAGTATCTAGCGTTTCGCCAGACTGGGAAATGGTGACGACTAAATGCTTAGGATTGGCGACCACATTGCGATAACGATATTCGCTAGCAATTTCGACATTGGTTTGAATGCCCGCGATGGACTCCAACCAATAACGACCGACCATCGCGGCATAATAGCTAGTGCCGCAAGCGAGGATTTGTATACCTTCAATCTGGTTGAAAATGACTTCCGCATCATCGCCAAATAACAGCGGCGAAATGCCGTCTTCTATCACTTGGTCTATTGTGTCAGACAACGCTTTGGGCTGTTCGTGTATCTCTTTTTGCATGAAGTGACTGTATTGCCCAAGCTCCAATGAGGCCAAAGATACGTCTGATAAATGCACTGGACGTTCAACTTTAGCACCATTTTTATCTACAATTTTCATGCCCACACAACGCAACTCGGCGATGTCACCTTCATCTAAAAATATTACCCTACGTGTGGCGGAAATCACTGCTGACACGTCCGAAGCGACGTAGTAAGCGCTATCTCCTAAGCCTACTAATAGTGGACAACCCATACGCGCACAAACCAAAACTTCGGGTTGATCTGCAGCCAGTACCGCAATGGCATAAGCGCCAGTGAGCTGTTTGGCTGCGGCTTGCACGGCTTTGAATAAATCTTTGCTTTGCTGATAGTAGTAATGCACTAGATGGGCTATGACTTCGGTGTCAGTCTGCGACTCAAACACGTAACCTAAGTGCTGCAAGCGACTGCGCTCTTCGTCGTGATTTTCGATAATGCCGTTGTGTACCACGGCGATTAAATCACCAGAAACATGAGGATGCGCGTTGGGCTCGGTCACCCCGCCGTGGGTCGCCCAACGAGTGTGGCCTATCCCTAAGTTGCCCGCCAGATCCTCCTCTGCAGCAGCACGTTCCATTTCCACAACGCGACCCACACGGCGCACGCGGTGAATTTTGCCGTGTGCCAACATTGCCACACCTGCGGAATCGTACCCGCGATACTCCAGCCGCTTGAGACCATCCACCAAAGTGGCAACTACATCATGTCCTGCTATTGCACCAACTATGCCGCACATACCTTTAACCTTTTTTAGTTGGCCGTTTCCAGCCTTTGATAGTGACTTGTCTACCGCGCGACAAGCTGAGTTCACCCGCTGGCGCGTTTTTGGTGATAGTAGAGCCTGCCGCAATAGTGGCGTCTTTACCTACAGTCACTGGTGCAATCAATTGCGTGTCAGAACCAATAAATACGCCATCTTCAATGACAGTACGGTGTTTATTCACCCCGTCGTAATTACAGGTAATCGTCCCCGCACCGATGTTCACATC
The DNA here is from genome assembly GCA_046155285.1 of Methylophilaceae bacterium. GTDB lineage: Bacteria > Pseudomonadota > Gammaproteobacteria > Burkholderiales > Methylophilaceae > CAILHX01. The sequence continues at coordinate 279,257 of JBJXEA010000017.1, forward strand.
CTTGCCCACAGTGCTATCGCCCACATAACTCAAGTGATTGATTTTACTGTTTTTGCCAATCTCGCTATTCTTAATTTCGACAAAATTTCCGACGTGTGCCTGAGCTTCCAAGCGCGTACCCGGACGGATTCTAGCGTAAGGCCCAATACGGCAATCTTGCCCGATGTCTGCGTCATCAATATGACTGAAAGCGGCTATTTTTACTCCATCGGAAATGAATGCGTTTCGGATGACACAGTTAGCGCTGACTTTGACGTTATGGCCTAGCGTTACAGCACCCTCGAACACACAGTTCACATCAATCGCAACATCTTGGCCACATTTGAGCGACCCCCGGACATCAATACGCGCAGGGTCAGCCAATGTCACGCCTTGCGCTAATAATTGCTCTGCAATTTGGCCTTGATAGGCACGTTCCAGCATGGCTAAATCTTTTTTACTATTTACTCCAAAAACTTCCGCGCTGTCCGCCGCACTCACACTAGCAACTGCCACACCCTCCGCCACCGCCATCGCTGCTATGTCAGTCAAATAGTATTCGCTTTGCGTGTTGTCCGACTTTAAGCGTTGTAACCATATGGTCAGATGACGGGTGGGCATAGCCATGATACCGGTATTCACTTCGTTAATTTGACGTTGTTGTTCAGTGGCATCTTTTTGCTCAACGATGCCGCTGACATCGCCTTTGCTATTGCGCAAAATGCGCCCATAGCCGGTGGGATCAGCCATATTCAAAGTGAGTAGTGTCAACGCGCCGCTTTTGGCCTCATTCACCACCCGTTCACACGTGGTCGCGCTGATCAGCGGCACGTCACCAAACAATACCAAAGTAATACTCTCTTGCTCAAGATGTGAAATGGCTTGCTGCACGGCGTGACCTGTGCCTTTTTGTTCGGCCTGCAACGCCCAAATGATATCGTCATCAGCAATGGTCTGCGCCACTAGATCACCACCAAAGCCATACACCACGCAGAGCTTAGAAGGTTTGAGCGTTTTCGCGGTGGTAATCACGTGCGCCAGCATGGGCGTACCCGCCAGCGAATGTAATACTTTTGGGAGACTAGAGTGCATGCGCGTCCCCTTGCCAGCGGCAAGGATAACGACATTGAGAGGCATTGTTAACATGGCGTAAGTATAAACAAAAAAGGCGGCTAAGGCCGCCTTTGTTATACGTTAGCACTATGAATCAGTGCGTCTTTTTCTTCAGTTTCTGAATCGCTTGCAATTGTGCCAATGCTTCCATCAACTCAGCTTGAGCACGCGCATAATCCACTTGCGAAGATTTGTCTTTCATTGCGGCTTCTGCAGCTTGCTTGGCTTCCAGCGCTTTGGCTTCGTCCAAATCATGTCCACGAATGGCGGTATCGGCCAGCACGGTAATGACACCGGGTTGAACCTCCAGCAGACCGCCAGAAACAAAAATCAGCAACTCTTCAGCTTCATCAGGCAACTTAATGCGTAGCGCACCCGGCTTGATGCGGCTGATAAGCGGGGCGTGACGCGGGAAAATACCCACTTCCCCCAAGGTGGCCGGCGCTACAACGAACTCAGCCAACCCTGAGAAAATCGAGGTTTCCGCGCTCACTACGTCTACATGGATAGTCATTGCCATAATGTTTTGCTCTTAATTTACAGCGTCTTAGCTTTTTCCACAGCTTCTTCAATGCCGCCCACCATGTAGAACGCCTGTTCTGGCAAGTGATCGTAATCGCCGTTGACGATGCCTTTGAAGCCTTTGATGGTGTCTTTCAGCGTCACATACTTGCCCGGAGAACCAGTAAATACCTCGGCAACGTGGAAAGGTTGTGACAAGAAACGTTGAATCTTACGCGCACGTGCCACAGCCAGTTTATCTTCTGGGGAGAGTTCGTCCATACCCAGAATGGCGATAATGTCGCGTAATTCTTTGTACTTTTGCAGCGTACCTTGTACGGCGCGAGCAACACTGTAGTGTTCTTCACCCACTACCAGAGGATCCAGTTGGCGCGAGGTAGAATCCAGTGGGTCAACCGCAGGATAGATACCAAGCGATGCAATATCACGGCTCAATACCACGGTGGAGTCCAAATGCAGGAAGGTGGTAGCAGGAGACGGATCGGTCAAGTCATCCGCAGGCACGTAAACCGCCTGAATTGAAGTAATTGAACCAGTCTTAGTAGAGGTAATTCGCTCTTGCAAGCGACCCATTTCTTCAGCCAATGTCGGTTGGTAACCCACCGCAGATGGCATACGACCAAGCAACGCCGAAACTTCGGTACCGGCCAAGGTGAAGCGGTAAATGTTGTCCACGAAGAACAAGATGTCGCGGCCTTCGTCGCGGAATTTTTCTGCCATGGTCAAGCCAGAGAGCGCTACGCGTAGACGATTACCAGGGGGTTCGTTCATCTGACCGAACACCATGGCTACTTTGGATTCAGGCAGATTATCTAATTTGATAACACCGGCTTCTGACATTTCATGGTAGAAGTCGTTACCTTCACGGGTACGTTCACCTACGCCAGCAAATACAGACAAACCAGCGTGTTCTTTGGCAATGTTATTAATAAGTTCCAGCATGTTCACGGTCTTGCCTACACCCGCGCCACCGAACAAACCTACTTTACCGCCCTTAGCAAACGGGCAAACCAAATCAATTACCTTGATGCCAGTTTCCAGCAAATCTACGGAAGGCGACAATTCGTCAAACTTTGGTGCAGCTTGGTGAATAGAGCGGCGCTCTTCGCATTTAATCTCACCGGCATCGTCAATCGGGCGACCCAACACGTCCATAATACGACCCAGTGTACCGTGACCAACTGGTACCATAATCTGCGAACCGGTATTTTTCACTGTCATGCCACGGCGCAAGCCGTCGGATGAACCCATGGCGATAGTACGCACTACGCCGTCACCCAGTTGCTGCTGCACTTCCAGCGTCAGACCCGCTTCGGCAAAGCTGCCAGAGCTGTTGTCATCCAGCACCAAAGCGTCATACACCTTAGGCATTCCCTCGCGTGGAAACTCAACGTCAACCACCGCACCAATACACTGCACAATTTTTCCAGAACTCATGTGATTCCCCGTCTAAACTAATTCGTTAATCCGTTACCGCAAAGCTCGCGGCACTTTTACCTTTAAGCAACCGCCGCTGCACCACCGACAATTTCCGAGATTTCTTTAGTAATCGCAGCTTGACGCGCCTTGTTGTACACCAATTTCAATTCGCCTATCACCGTCTTGGCGTTGTCAGAAGCGGCCTTCATCGCCACCATACGTGCGCTTTGTTCGGATGCGATGTTCTCAGACACCGAGCTGTACACCATGGATTCCACATAGCGTGTGAGCAAATCATCAATCACCAGCTTGGCATCCGGCTCGTAGATGTAGTCCCAATGACCTTCCGCAGCGCCCAGCTTTTCGCCAGACAATGGCAGCAATTGCTCAGAAACCGCTTCTTGCTTCATGGTGTTGATAAAGCGTGTGTAGCTAATGTACAAAGCGTCTATCTCGCCCGCTACATAAGCGTCCAGCATCACTTTGATCGGCCCAATCAGCTTTTCCATTTGCGGCGCATCGCCCAAACCGGTGATGTGCGACTTAATATTGCCACCCACGCGATTCATGAATCCCAAGCCTTTATTGCCCAAAGCGCTTACCAGCACGCTTTTGCCTTCAGTTTCCCAAGTCTTCATGTTAGATAGTGCTAAGCGCAACACATTGGTGTTCAAACCACCGCACAAGCCCTTATCAGAGGTGATGACAATCAAACCTACGATTTTAACCGTGTCACGCGCCAACAGGAAAGGATGCTTGTACTCAGAATTAGCGTGGGAAAGGTGAGCCGCCACATTGCGAATCTTCTCCGCATAAGGACGCGCAGCACGCATCCGCTCCTGCGCTTTACGCATTTTGGAAGCGGCGACCATTTCCATCGCCTTGGTGATCTTGCGCGTGTTTTCTACGCTCTTGATCTTGGTTCGTATTTCTTTACTACCTGCCATGCAAGTCTCCGACTCTTTCTAAATGCGCTTAGTAAGCGCTAGTAGCCTTGAAATCTTCGATGGCGGCGCACAGCGCTTTTTCGTCATCACCTGACAAATCTTTGGTCGTTTCGATATTGTCCAACAGGCTCTTGTACTTGGACTTCAAGAAAGACAACAAAGCAGATTCAAACGCCAAAGCTTTAGCTACAGGCACGTCATCCAAATAACCCTTATTTGCCGCCAACAGCGTCACTGCCATATCGGCCACGGTCATTGGTGCGTATTGCACTTGCTTCATCAGCTCAGTCACCATACGGCCACGCTCCAACTGCTTACGCGTGGATTCATCTAGGTCAGATGCAAACTGGGCAAAAGCTGCCAATTCACGATACTGCGCCAGCGCCAAACGCACGCCGCCGCCGAGTTTCTTAATAACCTTGGTCTGCGCTGCACCACCCACGCGGGACACCGAAATACCAGCGTTAATCGCAGGACGGATACCAGCGTTGAACAGGTCGGATTCCAAGAAAATTTGGCCGTCTGTAATCGAAATCACGTTGGTAGGCACAAAAGCGGACACGTCACCAGCAGCGGTTTCAATCACTGGCAGGGCGGTCAATGAACCGGTCTTGCCTTTGACTTCGCCATTGGTGAATTTTTCTACATAGTCTTCATTGACGCGAGCGGCACGCTCCAGCAAACGTGAGTGCAAATAGAACACGTCACCAGGATAAGCTTCACGACCCGGTGGGCGGCGCAGCAACAAAGACACTTGACGATAAGCCCAAGCTTGCTTGGTCAAGTCGTCATAAACGATCAGCGCATCTTCACCACGATCACGGAAGTATTCGCCCATGGTGCAACCTGCATACGGCGCAATAAATTGCAGCGCGGCAGATTCAGAAGCAGTTGCAGCAACTACGATGGTGTAACCCATCGCGCCGTGCTCTTCCAGCTTACGCACGACGTTAGCTACGGTGGAGGCTTTTTGCCCAATCGCTACGTAGATACATTTAACATTTTGGCCGCGTTGGTTGATGATGGTGTCAACAGCCACGGCGGTTTTGCCGGTTTGGCGGTCGCCAATAATCAATTCGCGCTGACCCCGGCCAATTGGCACCATAGAGTCAATCGCCTTCAAACCCGTTTGCACAGGCTGCGACACGGACTTACGCGCAATCACGCCAGGCGCTACTTTTTCAATCTTGTCGGTCATCTTAGCGTTGATGGGGCCTTTACCATCTATAGGCTGACCCAGCGCATTGACCACGCGACCCATCAATTCAGGACCAACTGGCACTTCCAGAATGCGGCCGGTACATTTGACCGTATCGCCTTCGGTAATATGTTCGTATTCACCCAATACCACAGCACCCACAGAATCACGCTCCAAGTTGAGCGCCATGCCGAAAGTGTTGCCGGGAAATTCCAACATTTCTCCTTGCATCGCGTCGGACAGGCCGTGAATACGCACGATACCGTCGGTTACTGAAACTACAGTTCCAGTCGTACGCGCTTCGGAACTGGGGTTGAAATTCTCCAACCGGCTTTTAATCAGTTCACTAATCTCAGATGATGACAACTGCATAATTTCTCCTAACTTTCTGCATGCCTAGTTGTAGGCGTAAGTTTTCAAGCGTAATTTAATTTTTGAGCGATATAGCCAAATCTTGTAACTGGCCGCGCACCGAAGCATCAATAACGGCATCCCCAACCACGATTTTGACTCCGCCTATCAGCTCCGGATCTACTGCAAACTGTGGTTCTATTTTCTTGCTGAAACGCGCTTCCAAGGGTGCTATCAAGGCTTTCCCCTGTTCTTTGCTAAGCTTGGTTGCAGAGGTAATAATGGCTTGCTCTACGCCGCCATCCTCAGCTTTCAACGCTTCATACATTTCCGCAATCACTGGCAACAACACCAATCTGTCGTGCTCAATCAACAGTTTGACCAAGTTCACCGCAGCGGCATCAATCTTATCGCCGCAAATCTTGGTGAACATCTGCTCAACTTGTGCGCCCGTCAGCTTAGGATTGACGATGACTAGCGACATTTCTGCATCGGCAGCGATACCCGCCAGCAAAGCCAGCATGTCAGACCATTGATCCAATGCCTTGTGCTGCTTGGCCAAACGGTAAGCCGCCACAGCGTAAGGTCTTGCCAGAGTGGTTTTCTCAGCCATGATGTCCCTTATAGCTGACTTGAAACCGCGCTGAGAATATCAGCGTGTGCCTTAGCATCAATCTCACGGCGCAGAATCTTTTCAGCACCAGAAACCACTAAATCAGCCACTTGTTGACGCAGCGATTCTTTGGTGCGGAACACTTCCTGATCTAGCTCAGCTTTAGCACCCACCAGAATGCGCTCACCTTCGGCTTTAGCATTCTCTTTAGCTTCTTCAATAATCGCGGTCGCACGTTTTTCTGCTTGAGCAATGATTTCAGAGGCTTGTTGTTTGGCTTCACGCAGAGACTCAGCAGAGCGCTTAGCTGAAATTTCCAGCTCATGCTTACCGCGTTCGCCAGCAGCCAAGCCATCAGCGATGGTTTTTTGCCGATCTTCCACCGCTTTAATCAGCGGTGGCCACACAAAACGCGCCGTAAACCATATCAATATGGCGAACGACAAAGCTTGTGCGAACATTGTTAAGTTGATATTCATAATTACTCCCGTGCTGTTAAGGATAGCCTTAACAACTCAACTTTATTTAATAACGCTGAGTAGCGGGTTAGCAAACGCAAACATCATGGCCAAGCCAACGCCAATAATGAAAGATGCATCAATTAGACCGAGCAGCAAGAATACTTTGGCTTGCAGCGCAGGAATCATTTCAGGCTGACGCGCAGCGCCTTCGAGGAAGCTGGCACACATGATGCCGATACCGATACAAGCGCCAGCAGCGCCCAAACCAATAATCAAGCCGATACCAATACCGGTGTACGCTTGAATCATCGCTAAACTTTCCATTACATTTCCTTTCAATTGAAAAACAGCAAATTACGACAAATTAATAAAATCTAAATCAATGACTTTCGTGCGCCATGGAGATATATACCACCGTGAGCATCATGAAAATAAATGCTTGCAGAATGACGATTAAGATATGGAAAATCGCCCAACCCGCGCCCAGCAAAGCACCAAAGAAGGTGCCGACTAGCCCTGTCGCCGCCCACATGCCGAGCAGCAGAAAGATGATTTCGCCTGCGTACATATTGCCGAACAGTCGCAGTGCGTGAGAAAGAGGTTTGGAGATGTATTCGATGAGGTTAAATGCAAAGTTGGCTGGCCAAACTAGGGGATTGCTGCCGAAAGGCGCACAGAATAGCTCATGTATCCAGCCGCCCAAGCCTTTGACTTTAATACTGAAGAATATCATCAACACCCAAACCGACAAGGCCAGCGCAAAGGTGGCGTTGATATCTGAGGTGGGTACGGCGCGCCATTTTTCTAAACCCAAAACATGATGGTAAAAAACCGCCATGATGTCTATGGGCAGAAAATCCATGGCGTTCATGAACAACACCCAAACGAATACAGTCATGGCCAGAGGCGCTACGAAAGCGTGACGATTACCGTGAAATATGGTTTTGACTTGACCGTCTACAAATTCCATCAACAACTCAACAAAAGCTAGCCGCTTGTTTGGCACGCCCGCAGTCGCGCCGCGCACTACCCAGCCCAAAAAGCCAAACACCAAAACTCCTAAGAACAAGGAAACCATCAAGGTATCCATATGTAACACCCAAAAGCCTGTATCGCCCACAGATTGGGCGTTGAATGACAAATGGTGTCCGATATATTCAGCAGGTGTTAGTTGTTCTGTAGACATACGCTCAAAAAACCTTACTTGTTAATCTTGCTGACGTGAATCAGCGTGTTCATTCATGGCGAAAACCGCCGCACCGGAAAATAAGGCTGCCCCGGCTAAACCTATAATCAACGCCAATGGTACCAAGCCGTTGTAAAACTTGAACGTCAGCCACAATAACAACACGATGACGACGATTTTTACCGCTTCTGCTTTAAGCAACCTTATCAGCACCGAACCGGCATCTTGAGGCCGCTTGCTAGTTGCTGTCAAAGAAGCAAAATAACTTCCAACTATAGCTGAGCCACCGCCAGCGAATACCGATACCGCACTATGGAGTCCAGCGAGCGCAAATGCCGCGATTCCTATTACTAAAGTCACGATCATCTGCATCTTGATCATGCGCCGAAAAGTTTGATCCAATACTTGACCCACATTCCAGCCCTGAAACTTAAGGCGGGGAATTTTCGTTGTAAATAGGGTTTAAGTCAAGGCCATTTGCGACGAATTATCATTTTTCAACTCTTAAACCAGCCAAAATCTCATCCAGCTGGTTCAGATTAGCATAATGGATTTTCAATACGCCCGCGCCATTTTTAGCCACTTGGATTTTAACTACGGCACCCAAGGTTTCTGAAAGCTCTTCTTGCAGCCTTGCTACATCGCTATTTGTTGAATTCGCCGATTTTTTGCTGGGCGCGGCGCTCAGGCGCTTAACCAAATTTTCTGCCTCACGCACCGAGAGACTTTGCTGAGCAATTTGCTCCGCCGCTGCGAGTTGTTTAGCGCCACTCAAGCCTAACAAGGCTCTGGCATGACCCATGTCTATGCGACTTAGCATCAACATTTCTTGCACTTTAGTGGGTAAGGTTTGCAGGCGTAGCAAATTAGTCACGGCGCTACGTGAACGGCCTACCGCATCGGCAGCAGCCTGGTGCGTCATACCAAACTCATCTATCAAACGCTGTATGCCGTTGGCTTCTTCCAACGGATTGAGGTCTTCGCGCTGAATGTTCTCTATCAAGGCCATCGCCAGCGCGGCTTCGTCGGCAATTTCTCGGACCAACACCGGTACTTCTGTCAGTCCGGCCAATTGCGCGGCACGCCAACGGCGTTCACCGGCGATGATTTCATACTTTTCCGGAGCAATCGGCCGCACTAGTATTGGCTGCATAATACCTTGGACTTTGATGGATTCGGCCAACTGCACTAACGATTCCTGATCCATGTGCGTGCGTGGCTGATATTTACCCGGTTGCAACTGCGCCACATTCAAGGTACGCAAAGCATCGCCAGCCTTCACGTCTGCGCTATCGCCGCCTAGCAATGCATCTAAGCCGCGCCCCAAGCCTTTTGTACTAGCCATTTTTTTCACCTCGTTTAATCATTTCCACCGCCAGCGCCAGATAAGCTTGTGCGCCTTTGGAAGCTTTGTCGTGATACAGCACCGGCAAACCGTGACTAGGTGCCTCTGCCAGCCGAATGTTGCGGGGAATCACGGTACGATAAACTTTGTCGCCAAAATGCTGCTCTAGCTGTGCCGATACTTGCTGCGCGAGCATATTACGGTTATCAAACATAGTACGCAGCAAGCCTTCAATTTCCAGTATTGGATTCAGGTTGGCGCGCACTTGCTTAATAGTTTTCACCAAATCCGACAAGCCTTCCAGCGCGTAATACTCGCACTGCATGGGGATCAACACCGACTGCGCAGCAGTGAGCGCGTTGACTGTTATCAAACTCAAAGACGGTGGGCAATCCAGCAACACGAAATCATAAGCGTCACTCACTACTTCTAGCGCGGCTTTGAGCCTTGTTTCACGTGCCTCAATGTTCACTAATTCAATCTCAGCGCCCGCCAAATCACGGTTAGCCGGAACTAGATCAAACTTGCCTTGTTCTACCTTCAGCTTCACATCGTTCAAGGTCTTTTCGCCCAAAAATACCTGATACAACGTAGCGCTCACAGCGTTTTTATTAACCCCACTGCCCATCGTGGCATTGCCCTGCGGGTCGAGATCCAGCAACAGCACGCGGCGCTTGAGCGCGGCCAAGCTGGCAGCTAGATTAACACTGGTAGTGGTTTTCCCCACACCGCCTTTTTGATTGGTAATAGCAATTATTTTCATGCTTTTTCTGCCCGATGTAATACCACCAAGTGGCGCTGGGCATCGAGTCCGGGAATAGTGAGCGGAAGCACTTCGGTTGTCACCTCAGGGGTTTGCGCCAACTCGTCATAAGGATGTACCCCCTTCATGGCCAACCACACGCCATTAGTTTGCAATAGGTGCTGTGTTAGCCGCACAAACTCTGACACGTCAGAAAAAGCGCGTGAAATAATGGTGTGAAACTTTGATGCAGGCTGATAGGCCTCGACTCGCTCACACACCACTTGCAAATTATCCAGGCCCAACTCAGCTTTGGCTTGGCGCAAAAACGTGGCTTTTTTGTGACTGGAATCCAGCAGCGTGACCTGTAATTCTGGCATGGCCAAAGCCAAGGGGATCCCCGGCAAACCTGCACCACTACCGACATCCAGCAAGTTCGCTTTAGGCAAATGCGGCAATACCGCCAAGCTATCTAATAGATGCAAAGTGACCATATCGTCCAGCTCGCGTACTGCGGTAAGGTTATGCACCTTGTTCCACTTGGCCAGCAAAGCCAGATAATCCAGCATCTTTTTCTGAGCTTCAGACGGCAACATCAAGCCCAATGCGGTCAAGCCTGCGCTCAGTTTTTCTGATAAGTCTATGGTTACGGTCATGCCGCGTACTTTTCTTTTGTCATATGCTTTTTCTTGATGTACACCAGCAACAAGGAAACCGCGGCTGGAGTTACACCGGAAACGCGTCCGGCTTGACCCAAAGTCTGCGGTTTGTGTTGGTTGAGCTTTTGCTGCGCTTCTATGGAAAGTCCGCGCACCTCGCGGTAATCCAAGTCAGAGGGCAGCGCCAACTCTTCATAATGACGACTGCGCTCGATTTCATCAGCTTGGCGATCAATATAACCTTGATATTTAGCAGCAATTTCAATCTGCTGACACACTTGTGGGTCAGTTTCGCCTAAATTTTCATCGCCCAAAGTGAGTAAACTCTCATAGCTCACATCGGGGCGACGCAACAAATCAAATAGCGTGTATTCATGCTCTATGGCCTGCCCCAACACACGCTCAGCATCAGCATGTGCCAGATTTTTGGGATTTACCCAAGTATATTTAAGGCGCTCTTGTTCACGCATAATAGCTTCTTGCTTGCGCGAAAAATGCTCCCAGCGCACGTCATCCACCAAGCCTAAACGCCGTCCGGCCTCGGTCAAACGCAAATCAGCATTGTCTTCGCGCAACATCAAGCGATATTCGGCGCGGCTAGTGAACATGCGATAAGGCTCGTTGACCCCGCGCGTCACCAAGTCATCCACCAACACCCCCAAATACGCTTCAGATCGCGCTGGACACCACGCCTCTTGCTCGGCGGCGTAGCGGCCTGCGTTTAAGCCCGCCAACAAGCCTTGGGCGGCGGCTTCTTCGTAGCCCGTCGTGCCGTTGATTTGTCCGGCAAAAAACAAACCCTTAATGGCTTTGGTTTCCAGCGAGTTTTTGAGGCCGCGCGGATCGTAGTAATCGTATTCAATGGCATAGCCAGGTCGCAAAATATGGGCGTTCTCTAGCCCACGTATGCTGCGCACCAGATTCAATTGCACGTCAAACGGCAAGCTGGTGGAAATGCCATTGGGATAAACCTCGTGCGTAGTCAAACCTTCGGGTTCAAGGAATATCTGATGCGCTTCTTTATCTGCAAAACGCGTAATTTTGTCTTCCACCGATGGGCAATAACGCGGCCCTACGCCCTCAATCACGCCCGTGTACATAGGCGAGCGATCCAAACCGCCACGTATGATTTCATGGGTTCTGGCATTGGTATGGGTAATCCAGCACGGCAATTGCTGCGGGTGCTGATTTACACTTCCTAAGAAAGAAAACACCGGAACTGGTTTATCGCCGGGCTGTTCTTGCATCACCGAAAAGTCAATAGTGCGTCCGTCTATGCGGGGCGGTGTGCCTGTTTTTAAACGCCCCACGGGCAAGCCAATTTCACGTAATTTTTGCGCTAAAGCGTTCGCTGGCGGATCACCAGCGCGACCAGCCTGATAATTCTGCAAGCCCACATGCACTAACCCTGCCAAAAATGTGCCAGCGGTCAGCACCACGGCTGATGCATTAAAGCGCAAACCCATTTGCGTGACGACACCAACCACCTTATCATCCTCCAGCACCATGTCGTCCACCGCTTGCTGGAATAGCCACAGATTTTCTTGGTTTTCCAAGCGACCGCGTATGGCTTTGCGGTACAACACGCGATCCGCCTGCGCTCTGGTGGCTTGTACCGCTGGGCCTTTGCTGGAATTGAGGATGCGAAACTGTATGCCCGCTTCATCCGTAACTGCTGCCATCGCACCGCCTAGGGCATCCACCTCTTTGACCAAGTGGCCTTTACCGATACCTCCGATAGATGGATTGCACGACATTTGCCCCAAAGTTTCGATGTTGTGCGTGAGCAGCAAGGTTTTGCGCCCCATGCGCGCAGCCGCCAGCGCCGCCTCTGCGCCAGCATGGCCACCACCTATCACGATAACATCAAATTTTTCAGGAAATTGCATGATTACGCTCTAATTGTTTCACGTGAAACTTTTACCCGCTTCTAATCGGGCACGAAAATTTATTTTCTTACTGCGATACTCTTCAAGCGCACTGTTATATTGGCGCAAAGCCAAAAAAGTCATTTTTGCATAATCGCTCACATGCTTCTCCAGATGAGCAGCTAACCATTCGCTGGCATTTTTTGTTTCTTGAAACCACACCCGACCCTCAGGGAATTTTTTAGGTAAGCGCTCTATATCACCGCCCAAATTGATGTCTTGCGCTCTACCCCACAAGTAATCAACTTTTTTTGCCTGCCACTTGATGCCATGCGTCTCTGCGTAACCAGGATTATTGCCGTAGGTAAAGTCCACCAACTCTTTCTGTTTAGGCGTTTGGTTTGGCTCTGCCGACTCTATCCAGCAATGATAAGAACCGCCCAAACCCCGCTCTAACGCTGAGTCATCTAAAAATTCTAGGTATTTGCCGCTGCCCGCATGTATCAAGGCGATTCCAGCCACGGGACGATAATTCTTTTTTAACGCCACGCTCATCACATTTGAACCAATAATGGCGTAGATGTAACACAAGCTGTCAAAAGTAGTCGGGCACAAAGCGCGTATCGTAGTATCAACGGCCTCCAGCATGGCACGCTCCATGATTTTTGGAGGTGCACTCGATTTCGGTAAATTTTGAGGGGGGGCGTTCATGCAGGGCGCATAATACCATGCGTATGTTTCACGTGAAACCTACTTGCCAATGCAAAAACGACTAAAAATCTCGCCTAATAAGTCATCGTTGGTAAACTCGCCCGTGATGCAGTTCAACGCTTCTTGTGCCAAACGTAATTCTTCGGCAATCAATTCTGCTTGTTGCATCTTATTGGAAGCGCGTTCCAAGCAAGCTTGCACCTCGCTCAAGGCCTGTAAATGCCGCTCACGCGCAGCGAAAGCGCCTTCTGTGCCAGCCTGCCAGCCTGCCACTTGCAACAAATGATCGCGTAACAAAGGCAAGCCTTCGCCAGTTTTAGCAGAAAGATGAATCGTGGTCACACCGTTTAACTCTGCCTTCTTCGGAGACTCTTGGATTAAATCACACTTATTAAAAATTTGAAGTAGCAGCAATCCTTGCGGCAGCTTATCTAAAATCGCCTGATCTTGAGCCTGAACCCCAAGCCGTGCATCCAGCATCAGCAACGTGATGCTGGCGGTTTCTAGCGCCTTCCATGTGCGCGATATACCGTGGCTCTCCACTTCATCCTCAGTTTCACGCAAACCGGCAGTATCTATAATATGCAAGGGTACGCCACTAATATGGATACTACTTTTAAGCGTGTCGCGCGTCGTTCCTGCAATAGCCGTAACTATGGCTAAATCTTCACCGGACAATTGATTAAGCAAACTAGATTTACCTACATTAGGCTGGCCAATCAACACTACATGCAGGCCTTCTCGTAAAATTTTGCCTTGGCTAGCACCAGCAAACACCGCGTTTAATTCCTTAGAAATAGCTTCTAACTTTTCTGCTACTCTGCCTTGGCTAATAAAGTCTATGTCTTCTTCTGGAAAATCCAAGCAGGCTTCGATATACAAACGTAAATCTATCAAGCGCTGGCGCAAAGCCTGAATATGCTGGGAAAACACACCGGCCAATGAGCGCACGGCACTTTGCGCTGCCTCTGCGGTGGAAGCCTCGATCAAATCTGCCACGGCTTCGGCCTGAGCCAAATCTAGCTTGTTGTTTAGCCATGCACGCTGGGTAAATTCACCCGGATTGGCTATGCGCGCACCCAAACTCAAACAGCGCTGCAACAAGCGCTGCAACACCGCACTACCCCCGTGGCCTTGGAATTCGAGCACGTCTTCACCGGTATAAGAATTTGGATTGGGAAAATAGAGAGCAATACCTTGATCTATCAAGCTGCCGTCGGCATCGAGAAAATCTTTGAAGCTGGCGTGACGTGGCGGTGGGACAGCGCCCAATACAGTATGGGCGATTGACGCGGCGAGGCCACCTGAAACCCGCACCACGCCAATACCGCCACGCCCTGGTGCAGTGGCAACGGCAGCGATGGTGTCTTTAAGCGCTGACACCCTTTTGACCGCCTTCTATCATGCGATTGATAGACCATTGCTGGGCAATCGAGAGGATGTTGTTCACCAGCCAATACAACACCAAACCGGCAGGAAAGAAGAAAAAGAACACGCTAAATACCACGGGCATGATTTTCATCACCTTGGCTTGTATAGGGTCAGGTGGGGTAGGGTTTAAGCTGGTTTGCAAAATCATGGTGAGTCCCATCAATATCGGCAGCAGGCCGATGGGCATACCCAACACTGTACCAAATAAGGTATCAGGCGCGGACAAATCGGTGATCCACAACATAAATGGTGCTTGACGCATTTCAATAGTCCCCAGCAACATCCAGTAGAAAGCAATGAACACCGGAATTTGCACCAATACTGGCAAGCAACCCCCCATAGGGTTAATTTTCTCAGTTTTATACAACTCCATCATCGCTTGCTGCATTTTGGCTTTATCGTCGCCAAAGCGCTCTTTCATCTGTTGCAAGCGAGGCGCCAGCTTACGCATATGCGCCATATTCTTATAACCAGCGGCAGAGAGTGGATAAAAGGCGGCTTTAAGCAGCACCGTCAATAAAATAATCGCCACGCCCCAGTTGTGTACTAATTTTTGAATCTCCGACAGTACCCAAAACAAAGGGCTTGCAAAAATGGTCAGCCAACCATAATCCACCACATACTCCAACCCTGGAGCAACTTCTTTAAGATGTTTTTGTTCTTGTGGTCCCGCAAACAAGCGGGCACCAAAGCTAGTTGAAGCACCAGCTTGCACATTGCCGACGGGTACTACCACGCTGGCCGCAAATAGATGCTCTCCTAGTTGCTTGGTACGATATTCACGTGTTACACCCGATTTGGGAATCCACGCGCTGGCAAAATAGTGTTGCACGATACCTATCCAGCCATCCGTGGCGTTTTTGGATAGATTGGTTTTTTGCATATCGTCAAATTTTAATTTTTTGTACTTGTCTGCTTCTGTAAAATAAGCTGCGCCAGTAAATGTGGGCATGATGGCCGAAGATTTGTTGGATTCGCTATCGTGCAACAACTGATAGTAAGCCGAAGTGTCTATTGCCGCGCCACTGCCATTTTTAATCTCGTAATCAACGTCAATCACATAACTACCACGGTGGAAGGTGTAAATTTTATCTACTTGCACCTTATTGGCATCGCTCCAACTCAAACGTACTTCGAGTTTGTCATTGCCCTCAACTAAAGCGTAATCTTTAGCTTGACTGGTAAACACTGTTTTATGGTTGGGCAAACCAGCGCCGATTAAGCCGGACTGTGCAATATAAAGATGTGGGGTGGGAGCGCTATCGTCTAACAATACAAAATTCTTACTTTGATCTTCGGTAGCGTGATGTTTAATCAGCTCCAAGCGCCGAACATCTCCGCCAGTAGTGTCAATAGTGGCTTCAACCAAATCAGTTTTGACGTGTATCCGCTCACCTTTGGTCAAACTAAAAACTTCCGTACCGACAGGCGTTGCAACACTGGTTTTGTTCGACGCACTAGGTAATGCAGCGTCCGTAACAGCACCCGCTATTACAGGTGATTTTGTGACTGGTGGCTGATGTTGACGTTCCCACGCATCCCAAGACATAAGGATGGAGAACGATAAAATCATAAATAGTATTAAGCGTTTGGTATCCATGTATCTCTCAGAGTTGTGATTATTTTTTAAGGCACCGGATCGTATCCGCCAGCATGCCAAGGGTGACAACGCGCAAGGCGTTTAGTGGTTAGTAAACCACCGCGAAAAACGCCATATTTCTCTATTGCTTCAATGGCATAACAGGAACAAGTCGGGCTAAAGCGGCAGTTATTACCCAACACCGGGCTTAAATAAAAACGATACGCTTTGATTAAGCAAATAAAGATACGCGTCATTTATTGCGACTTTGTGATCTTGTTTTGCGGTAGCTTGGTCAACGCCTGTTCAAATTCGTTTGCAATGCTGGCAAAATCAAGCTTGCAAAAAGACTGATTGATACGCACCACAATATCTACGCCGCCTATACTTGAACGACCCAAACGAAATAACTCGCGTACCACTCGCTTCATATAATTACGCGCCACAGCTCGACGCGCCATTTTTTTGCTGGCCACGATGCCAATACGTGAGAAATCCAAAGTATTTGGCATGTAGTACACAGTTAAAAACTTCCCATAAAAGCGCCGTCTGAAACTAAAAACGGATGAAAATTCATCCGTTTTTTTAAGTTTGAGCCGACCAGGAAACCCTAGGCCAGTATCATCGGCCATATATAGCTCATTAAACAGCGAGACGCGCACGACCTTTGGCACGACGAGCGCGAATAACGGCACGGCCGCCTCGGGTTTTCATACGCACCAAAAAGCCGTGAGTACGGGCGCGGCGAACCTTGGAGGGTTGATATGTACGTTTCATAGTATTCAGCCTAATTCGTAAGAACTAAAAAGGGCGTAATTTAACCGCGTAACCCCTTTGCTTGTCAATCTATATTTATCTTTTGTTTTATGTCCGTTGCTGTGGATAACTTCTTACGAAAAGACTAAAATAGCACACTCTTAAAAAGACAACCCCTCTAACTTTTGGACGACAAAGCGCGCATGGAAAATTTTTGGTTCGCTTGCCTTGGCCACTTTGAAAGAGAACTCTCTGCCATACAGTTTAACACTCTATTTAAACCGCTAAAGCTAGAAAATGCAGAAGATGTGTTACGTATCGTGACACCCAATAATTATGTCATGCAAACCATCAAAGATAAGTTTCTAGTACGTATAGAACAGCTGGGACAAGACTTTTTTTCACGCCCGCTAATGGTTGAGTTGATACTTCTGGAAACAAAAACCGAAGCTAAAATAGAAGCGCCAGCCAATCCCGACGAAAAAACACCTGCACTAGTTAAAAAATCAAAAACCACAGGCAAAGATATTCATGGCCTAAATCCAGCGCTAACTTTTGCGAATTTAGTTACCGGTAAAGCCAATCAGCTGGGACGTGCCGCAGCGCTACAAGTCGCTGAAAATACCGGTGGTGCTTATAACCCTTTATTTGTTTACGGTGGTGTAGGTTTAGGTAAGACACACTTGATTCAAGCTATAGGCAACCATTTGCACGAAATTCGACCAGAGGCAAAAATTGGTTATTTGCACGCAGAAAAATATGTCTCTGATGTAGTTAAAGCCTATCAACACAAGTCTTTTGATGAGTTTAAACGCCGCTATCATTCTCTGGATTTATTGTTAATAGATGACATCCAGTTCTTTTCCGGCAAAGGTCGTACTCAAGAAGAATTTTTTTATGCTTTTGAATCTTTGGTCGGTGCTAACAAACAAATCGTTATCACTTGCGATACGCTACCTAAAGAAATTGATGGCATAGAAGATAGACTTAAAACCCGCTTCAGTTGGGGTTTGACGGTGTTGATCGAGCCACCAGAATTAGAAATGCGTGTTGCTATTTTGATCAAAAAAGCACAAAGCGCCAAAATCAAGCTGGAAGAAGACGTGGCCTTTCTCATAGCCAAGCATATACGTTCTAGTGTGCGCGACTTGGAAGGTGCACTTAACCGCGTGTTCGCCCTAGCCAATTTCACGGGTAAGCCCATAGATACTGGCTTGGTGAAGGAGGCGCTGAAAGACATTATAGGTCGTATACAATCCATCACCATAGAGAATATTCAGAAAACCGTGGCGGATTATTACAAGATCAAAGTCGCCGAAATGTATTCGCAAAAACGTTCGCGCAATTTAGCGAGACCTCGTCAAACCGCCATGGCATTGGCGCGTGACTTGACCAATAGCAGCTTTCCTGAAATTGGTGAGGCTTTCGGTGGACGCGATCACACCACGGTAATGCACGCTTGTAAAAAAATTGACCAACTGAAAAGCACAGATCCAACACTGGCCAAGGAATACAACGTGTTACTACAAGTTTTGCGCGGTGATTAGCGCCAAAAATATTCACTAACAAACTGTTAATAAGGCATAGAACGAACTGTGGAAAAACGATGGGTTTAACGCAAACGAAAAAGTTATCCCTTATTCATACACAGTTTTTGAAGTACTTGTATGCAGGGTTTAACATAGCAAAACATTTTGATTTATAATAACAATTTGGCTTATCCACAAACATACTAACGCTCTATTATCTATTATCAAGGTATATATATGAAGATTGATATCAATCGTGAAACATTACTGAAACCATTGTCTGCGGTCAACGGAATCGTAGAACGTCGGCATACTTTACCCATTCTTTCCAACTTGTTACTCGAAAGTAACGATGGAACGATTACATTAACCGCAACAGATTTGGAAATGCAAATTTCTATGTCAGCTAGTACTGTAACTAGCGAGAATTTCTCAACGACTATATCTGCAAAGAAATTGCTGGATATTTGCAGCGCCTTGCCTGAGGGTAGTCAACTAAAATTGACCGAAAAAGACGCGCGCATGCAAGTCAGTGCTGGACGTAGTAAATTCAATTTGCAAACTTTACCAGCCGCGGACTACCCAACTATGACGCGTACTGCCAATAGCGACTTGACGCTCAAACTGGCACAAAAAACCCTACGTAATTTGCTGCGCCAAGTAGATTTTTCCATGGCACAGCAAGATATTCGTTACTACTTGAACGGTTTGTTGCTAGAAGTAAATGGTCAGCGTTTAAATTTGGTAGGTACAGACGGCCATCGTTTAAGTTTTATCTGTACTGATTTGGCAGAAAGCTACGAAAAACAAGAAGTGATACTGCCACGTAAGACCGTGACTGAATTGATTAAATTACTGGAAGACACAGACGAAGAAGTGACTATGGAATTGTCTGCTACACAGGTCAATTTTACATTTTCCAACATCAAGCTGATCTCAAAAATCATTGATGGAAAATTCCCAGATTACAATCGCGTCATTCCGGTTGGACATCAAAATCGCTTTTCTATCAATCGTGTAGAAGTGTTGCAAGCCATGCGTCGCGCTTCCATTTTATCCAATGAAAAATATCGCGGCATACGCTTAGTTCTCGGCACCAACAGCCTCAAGTTGATCAGCAGCAACAGTGAGCAAGAAGAAGCCGAAGAAGAACTAGAAACCGTCTACGGGGGTGAAGCCTTAGACGTAGGTTTCAACGTGACTTATTTGATAGACGTACTCAACAACGTACAAGACGAAATGATAGAGTTTTCTTTTGCGGATGCTAATAGCAGCTGTTTGGTGACTTTGCCAGACAATGCAAATTACAAATATGTTGTCATGCCCATGCGCATTTAAGCATTTCTAAAACACTTAAACTTACATAGAAAACCATAATGGCTCAAGACAATTCAGCAGATTACGATTCCTCCAGTATTCAGATACTTAAAGGTTTGGACGCAGTACGCAAGCGCCCTGGTATGTACATCGGTGATACTTCCGACGGTTCCGGCCTGCACCACATGGTGTTTGAAGTCGTGGATAACGCCATAGATGAAGCATTGGCGGGACATTGCGACGATATCAAGGTCATCATCCATCACGATAACTCGGTTAGCGTCAGCGATAACGGCCGCGGTATTCCGACCGACATCAAGGAAGGCGATGAACTTAATCGTTCTGCAGCGGAAATCGTGATGACCGAGCTACACGCTGGCGGCAAATTCAACCAAAATTCGTACAAGGTTTCTGGCGGCTTACATGGCGTAGGTGTATCCGTGGTGAACGCTTTATCTGATTGGTTACGCTTGAAGATTTGCCGCAACGGCAAGATGCACCAGATGGAGTTCCGTCGTGGCGATGCAGTATCACCACTGGTAGAAACTGGCCCTTCTGAGCGCCGTGGCACCGAAGTGCATTTTTTAGCTTCAGAAGAAACCTTTACCTTGATAGAGTTTCATTTTGAAATTCTGGCCAAACGTTTGCGCGAACTATCTTTCCTCAACAATGGCGTAAAGATTGAGCTCATAGATCAGCGCCACGGCAAAAGCGAGAACTTCGCTTATGCGGGCGGCGTGCGTGGCTTTGTCGAATATATCAATCGCAGCAAAACCGTGCTGCACCCTAAGATTTTCTATGCCGTGGGCGAAAAAGACGGCATGACCGTAGAAGTGTCTATGCAGTGGAACGACTCCTACGGTGAGACGGTGCAATGCTTTACTAACAACATCCCGCAACGTGACGGTGGCTCGCACTTGACTGGCTTGCGTACGGCCATGACGCGCACTCTCAACAATTACATTGAACAGAGCGAATTGGCGAAAAAAGCCAAAGTGGAAACTGGCGGTGACGACATGCGCGAAGGCTTGACCTGTGTGCTTTCAGTCAAAGTGCCTGAGCCAAAATTTTCATCGCAAACCAAAGACAAGCTGGTGTCGTCCGAAGTACAGCCAGTGGTGCAAGAAATCGTTTCGGCCAAATTGGCCGAGTTTCTGCTAGAAAACCCCATAGATGCCAAAATTATCTGCGGCAAAATCGTGGATGCTGCACGTGCCAGAGAGGCCGCCAGAAAAGCACGTGAAATGACGCGTCGCAAAGGCGTAATGGATGGTCTGGGTTTGCCTGGCAAGCTTGCCGATTGTCAAGAAAAAGATCCTGCTTTATGCGAACTTTACTTGGTAGAGGGCGACTCCGCAGGCGGCTCAGCCAAGCAAGGCCGCGACCGAAAAAATCAGGCCATCTTGCCGCTCAAGGGCAAAATTCTCAACGTAGAAAAAGCGCGTTTTGACAAGTTGCTGTCGTCGCAGGAAATCACCACACTGATCACCGTGATGGGTACCGGAATCGGTAAAGACGACTTCAGTCTTGCGAAACTGCGCTATCACCGCATCATCATCATGACCGACGCTGACGTAGACGGCGCGCACATCCGCACCTTGTTGCTGACCTTTTTCTATCGCCAAATGCCGGAAGTGGTTGAGCATGGTCACATCTACATCGCCCAACCACCGCTGTACAAGGTCAAGCAGGGTAAAGAAGAAAAATATCTCAAAGATGATCACGAGATGAACGAATATTTGCTGCAATCTGGTCTCAAAGGTGCCAAATTGATTACGCAGGAAGGTGGTACCGAGTTGGTGGATGCACCCTTGCGCCAAATCGCCAAACAGATGATTCTGACCGAGGCCATCATTACGCGTCTCGCGCCTTTATATGAAGAAGCTGTATTGCGTGCTTTGTTGCTCATGCCAGCACTGGACCTAACCAGCAAAGAAGGCGCAAAAGAAGCCGCCAAACTCATCAAGGCGCAGTTGAATGGGCAAAATGAAGTCAGCACTCCGTTTGATGCTGAAAATGCCGTGCATCGTTTAGAAATTAGCAAATACGTGCACGGCAACCTGCAAGTCACCTCCATAGACGCGGATTTCTTGGGTAGTGGCGACTATCGCCAAATCCGCAAAACCGCCGAGATGCTGCAAGGCTTGATAGGCAAAGGGGCTTCTGTAATGCGTGGCGAAAAACAACGACCCGTGGCCAGTTTCAAAGAAGCGCTGGATTGGCTGTTAGGCGAGGCCAAACAAAGCATCAGCATCCAACGTTACAAAGGCTTGGGTGAGATGAACCCGTCGCAACTATGGGAAACCACCATGGATCCGCAAGTGCGGCGTTTGCTTAAGGTGCAGATTGATGACGCAATTACCGCAGATGAGATTTTCACCACACTCATGGGCGATCAAGTCGAACCGCGCCGCGCCTTCATTGAAAGTAACGCCCACGGCGTGAGCAATTTGGACGTTTGATGTACACAGCGCTTATCACCGGTGCTAATCGTGGCTTAGGGCTTGAGTTTGTCAGGCAGTTGAGCGCCCAAAATTGGCGGGTTTTTGCATGTTGTAGAAACCCGTCCGAGGCAGATGCGCTGTTGCAGCTAGCGCAAGCTTCAAGTGGCAACATTTCCCTTCACACCCTCACCGTTGACAATCCAAGTCACATCAGCCAACTGGCAGCAACGCTAAAAGACCAAGCAATAGACTTACTTCTCAATAATGCAGGCATGTATTTAGGTGGAAATGGTGAACGCTTTGGTTACAGTGCCAGCGAAGAATGGCTCAAAGTATTCCAGACCAACACCATCGCACCGTTGAAAATGGCTGAGGCCTTCGTCGAAAATGTGGCCAAGAGCGAGTTGAAAATCATCGCCAACATCACCAGCAAAATGGGCAGTCTGGGCGACAACACCAGCGGTGGTGCTTATATGTATCGTAGCAGCAAAGCTGCGCTGAATATGGTGGTGAAGAGCATGGCGCAAGATTTAGAATCACGCGGCATCAAGGTTGCGTTGCTACATCCAGGATGGGTCAGAACCGACATGGGT
Source organism: Methylophilaceae bacterium (assembly GCA_046155285.1). Taxonomy (GTDB): domain Bacteria; phylum Pseudomonadota; class Gammaproteobacteria; order Burkholderiales; family Methylophilaceae; genus CAILHX01. The sequence continues at coordinate 302,020 of JBJXEA010000017.1, forward strand.
GGGCCGAATGCCTTGATATCGCCACAACAAAGCGTGGCAGGAATGCTCAAGATTATTTTAAGTTTTGGTTGGCAAGACAGCGGGCGGTTTTTGGCTTATGACGGCCAAGAAATTGAGTGGTAATTATTCGATGTTCTGTATTTGCTCGCGTATTTGCTCGATGAGTACCTTGAGTTCCATAGAAACCTGAGAAGTCTCGCTAGAAACTGATTTAGAGCCCAAGGTATTCGCTTCACGATTGAGTTCTTGCATCAAGAAATCCAGCCGTTTACCTACCGCGCCGCCGCTTTTTAATATGCGGCGTAACTCGTGCAAATGTGTGGAAAGCCGCCCCAGCTCTTCGTCTATATCTATCTTTTGCGCGAACAGCGCTAATTCCTGATGGATGCGGTTGTCGTCAGCGCTGCCCAATACTTCTTCCAGTTTTGTTTTCAGTTTTTCACGATACGCAGTAATTAACGCGGGCATCAGCGGTTTGACTTTCTCTACCAAGGCTTCCATCTGCGTGGTTCGCTCCAGAATCAGAATGGCCAGCTTCGCTCCTTCGCGTTCCCGGCTGGCGGACATATCAGCCAGCGCAGATTCAATCGCGCTATTCAAGTCAGCACTCAATTGGTCGGCAGAAAGCTCTTGCGTCACCAGCACACCGGGCAGGCGTAAAATATCTGCCACGGACAGCGGACGACTTTGCGGGAAGCGTTCCAATATCTGAGCACTCAGACGTTCTGCCTGTTGTAAGGCTTCTTCACTCAAATGTGCAGTGGGTGGCCGACCAGAAGGAGCGATAAGATTGACTTTGCACTCCACTTTGCCACGCGTGAGTTTGGCAGAAAGGATCTCGCGGATGTTAGGTTCAAACACGCGCAACACCTCGTCCAGCTTAAAATGCAGCTCAAGATAGCGGTGGTTGACAGCGCGTAGCTCCACCATCAGCGTGCCTAGCGGAGTTTCTTGTTGGGTGGCGGCAAAGCCGGTCATGCTTTGTATCATCGTGGATTCTCCAATTTGTGGCGTATGGTAACAAACTGAACCTAATTCGTGCCAAAATACCGCGCTTATTAGGACAAACCCAAGGAATCACCATGCGCCCCAGCAATCGCGCCCCCAACGAACTACGCAAAATCGAAATTATCCGCCATTACACGCGCCATGCCGAAGGCTCGGTGCTGGTCAAATTCGGCGATACGCATGTGTTATGCACCGCCAGCATAGACGAAAAAGTCCCCGGTTTTCTGAAAGGTAAGAATCAGGGCTGGCTGACGGCGGAATACGGCATGCTGCCACGTGCTACTAATACCCGTACCGACCGCGAAGCCGCACGTGGCAAACAGTCTGGGCGTACACAGGAGATTCAACGCTTGATTGGCCGCAGTCTGCGTTCGATCATTGATTTGAACAAACTGGGCGAACGCACGATTCAATTGGATTGTGATGTCATCCAGGCCGACGGCGGCACGCGTACCGCCAGCATCACCGGTGCCTTCGTCGCGTTGCACGATGCAGTGAGCGTGCTACTGGAAAAGAAATTGATCACCGAAAGTCCCATCAGTGATTTCGTTGCAGCGATTTCGGTGGGCGTGGTGCAAGGCCAGCCGGTACTGGATTTGGACTACATCGAAGACTCTGGCTGCGACACCGATATGAACGTGGTCATGACCGGAAGCGGCGGCTTTGTAGAAATCCAGGGTACAGCAGAAGGTGAGCCATTCCAGCGTACCGAAATGAATGCCATGTTGGACTTGGCACAATCAGGCATTAGCCAATTGATTAACCTACAAAAAATCGCGCTTAAATCGTAGTTCTGCATTTCGCTAAACCCCTGCGGCGTGATACCCTCACGCCTCAGAAATGCTGAACTAACGAACCCCGCTTTATTTACCCGAAATGACTGATTACAAGAACACCCTCAATCTGCCGGACACGGCTTTCCCCATGCGCGGCGACCTGCCCAAGCGCGAACCGGCATGGGTACAGGCTTGGCAAGAAAGAAAGCTGTACCAAAAAATTCGTGAAAAGCGCAAAGGCGCGAAGAAATTCATCCTGCACGACGGCCCGCCCTATGCCAACGGCGACATCCACATCGGCCACGCGGTTAACAAGATCCTCAAGGACATCATCGTCAAGACCAAAACGCTATCTGGCTTTGACGCACCTTACGTGCCGGGCTGGGATTGCCACGGCTTGCCGATTGAACTTGTGGTGGAAAAGGCTCACGGTAAAAATATAGAGCCCGCCAAATTCCGCGAATTGTGCCGCGAATACGCGGCGGAACAGGTGGAACGGCAAAAGAAAGACTTCATCCGCCTAGGCGTGTTGGGCGATTGGGATAATCCTTATTTGACGATGGATTTCAAAACCGAGGCCGACATCATGCGGGCACTTGGTGCAATCTATAAGAATGGCTATTTAACCCAAGGTAGCAAACCTGTGCATTGGTGTGTGGATTGCGGTTCGGCGCTGGCTGAGGCGGAGGTTGAGTACGAGGATAAAAATTCTCCAGCGGTGGATGTAGGTTTTAAGGTGGTGGATAACGCCGCTTTGGGTAAAGCGTTTGGCATAGAAGTTAAAGGCGATGCGTATGCCGTTATTTGGACAACTACTCCGTGGACACTGCCTGCTAACCAAGCGGTGTGTGTGCATCCTGAGCTGACCTATGACCTGATTCAAACCAGCAAAGGCTTGTTGATTTTGGTGCATGACTTAGCGGAAAACGTGCTTGCCCGTTACGCGGAAGAAAACACCACGGTACTTGGTTCTTGCAAGGGTGTTGACCTTGAACATCTACAATTGCAACACCCGTTCTATGACCGCCAAGTGCCAGTGATTCTGGGCGACCATGTGACGACAGAAGCTGGTACGGGCTTGGTACATACTGCTCCGGCGCACGGCTTGGACGATTACGCTGTGGGTATGCGTTATGGCCTGCCGGTGGATAATCCGGTGGATGATGACGGCAAGTTTTACAGCCGCGTTGAAAAATTTGCGGGCATGAGCGTGTGGGATGCGAATAAGGTTGTCATTGAAGCCTTGCAAACTAGTGGCAACTTGATGGCTTCGGCACGTCTCAACCATAGCTACCCGCATTGCTGGCGGCACAAGACGCCGGTTATCTTTCGCGCCACCCACCAGTGGTTTATTGGGATGGATAAACCTTCCAAACTAATGGAAGAGCAATTACCTAATGTCTCATTTGAAAATTTTTCTGTAAAAGATACAGAAAAAGTTACTAGGGCAATTGCGTCGCACTTACGGGAAGCGGCGATGCAAGCTGTTGACGACACGAAGTTCTATCCTTCTTGGGGCCGTGCCCGCCTAGAAGCCATGATCAAGAACCGCCCCGATTGGTGCGTATCGCGTCAGCGCAACTGGGGTGTGCCGATGCCGCTGTTTGTGCATAAAGAGAGCGGCGAACCGCATCCTGACACCTTGGCATTACTGGAAAAAGTAGCGCTGCTGGTGGAGCAGCAAGGCATTGAGGCTTGGTTTAGCTTGGATATCGCCCAATTTCCAGAAGTAGATGCCGCGCAATACAAAAAAGTCACCGATACATTGGACGTATGGTTCGATTCCGGTGCGACCCACGCCGCCGTGCTCAAGCGCCGCCCAGAGTTGCAATACCCCGCAGATATGTACCTAGAAGGTTCAGATCAACATCGCGGTTGGTTCCAGTCCTCGCTGCTTACGGGTTGCGCTATTGATGGCCGTGCGCCTTATCACGCCTTGCTCACCCACGGTTTCGTGGTGGATGGCGCGGGTCACAAAATGAGCAAATCCAAGGGCAACGTCATCGCGCCGCAAAAGGTGATGGAGCAATACGGCGCGGACATTTTGCGCTTGTGGGTGGCTTCCACCGACTATTCCGGCGAGTTGAATATTTCTGATGAAATCCTCAAGCGCGTGGTCGAAAGTTATCGTCGTATCCGCAATACTTTGCGTTTTTTGCTGGCGAATGTGGCGGATTTTGATGTTGCCACTCAAGCCGTGCCAGTCGAAAACATGCTGGAGATTGATCGCTACGCCCTAGGGCTGTTGCACGACCTTTCCACAGAGTGTCGCCAGGCCTTCGACGTTTACGAGTTCCACCGTGTCACGCAGGCACTGCAGGCGTTCTGTGCGGAGGACTTGGGCGCGTTCTATTTGGATATTCTGAAGGATAGGCTTTATACCAACGCCGCTGATTCGCAAGACCGCCGCGCCGCGCAGACCGTGCTGTGGCGCATCGCCAACGTGTTGAGCGGTTTGATGGCGCCGATTTTGAGCTTTACCGCTGAGGAAGTCTGGCAAACATTGCATGGTGATGTGGAGAGTAGCCCCTTGTTCAACCAATGGAATAAAGCAGACGATCCGCTGAATGCGCCTGCGCCAGCCGATTACGCCACGCTGAAAACGCAGTGGCAAATCATTCGCAGCGCTCGCAGCAATGCTGTGAAAGAGATCGAAGTGCTTCGTGCCGAAGGTAAGGTAGGTTCATCTTTGCAGGCCGAGTTGGAGTTTCACGCGGCTGGTGAGACCTATACCGTGCTGGCCAAGCTGGGTGACGATCTGCGTTTTGTGATGATCGTCTCAGACGTAAAGTTGGTGCAAACTGCCAGCGATGCTGAGCAAAAAATCCTGGTTTCCGCTAGCCAGCAGCAAAAATGCGAGCGTTGCTGGCATTACCGCGCTGATGTGGGCGCCGATGCCGCCCACGCCGCTGTTTGTCAGCGTTGCGCTGATAATCTTTCTGGTAGAGCTAAGTCGCGCCGCTATGCGTAGTGTTTTAATTACACAACAACCACCTCGGCGCTTTGCGCCACCCCTCCTCATCGAGGAGGGGAAGTATTACTCCCCTCCTTTTCAAGGAGGGGTCGTTGTGCAACAACGGGGGTGGTTTGGAGTTAGAGCGTTATGAAACGCATCCAGCCTTGGCTATTTATCAGTGTGGTCGTTATCGCGCTGGATCAAACCACCAAACTCTGGATGCAGTCAGTGCTGGCTTACGGCGAACACATGACGGTGACTTCGTTTTTTGATTTGTTGTTAGTACATAACAGCGGCGCGGCATTCAGTTTTTTGGCCGACGCGGGTGGCTGGCAGCGCATCCTATTCAGCGCTTTTGCGCTGATTGCGTCTATCGTGATCATTCAGTTATTGCGTAAAACGCCAGAAAAAACGCTGTTCTGCTTCGCGCTCAGCCTGATTATGGGCGGTGCGCTGGGCAATTTGTGGGACAGGCTGACTATGGGGTTTGTGGTGGATTTTTTGTATTTTCACTATGCGGGATATGGCTTTCCAGCATTTAACGTGGCCGACTCTGCCATTACGGGCGGCGTCATGTTGTTGTTGTGGGATGGCTTTAATGAAAAGCGTGAAACAAATAATGAAAGGTAGCTCAAGTTTATGAAATGCGGCATCGTCGGCCTGCCCAATGTAGGCAAATCCACTCTGTTCAACGCCATCACTAAGGCGGGAATCGCGGCGGAGAACTATCCTTTTTGCACCATCGAGCCCAACGTCGGCATCGTGGAAGTGCCAGATCCGCGCTTGCAACCGTTGATATACATCGTGAAACCGCAAAAAGTACAGCCCGCGATTGTGGAATTTGTGGATATTGCAGGCTTGGTGGCGGGTGCCTCTAAAGGTGAAGGTTTAGGCAACAAGTTCCTCGCCAACATACGCGAAACCGACGCCATCGCCCACGTGGTGCGCTGCTTTGAAGACGGCAATGTGGTGCATGTGGCGGGCAAGGTAGACCCGCTCTCCGACGTGGAAACTATCAATACCGAGCTGGCGCTGGCCGATATGGAAACGGTAGAAAAGACCTTGGCGCGTGAGAGCAAAAAAGCGAAATCTGGCGACAAAGAAGCCATTGCGCTTTGTGCAGTGCTAGAAAAAGTGCAGAAGCATCTGGATCAAGGCCTGCCAGTTCGCACGCTGGGATTGAGCAAAGATGACATTCTCATCATCAAGCCGCTGTGCCTGATCACCGTCAAACCGGTGATGTACCTCGCCAATGTCAACGAAGACGGCTTCGGCGACAATCCGCTGCTGGCGCGCATCGCAGAGCTGGGTAAAAAGGAACATGCGCCCGTTGTCGCCATCTGCGCCAAGATAGAAGCCGAGATTTCCGACTTGGAAGACGAAGATAAATCCCTGTTCCTCGCCGAAATGGGCTTGGAAGAACCCGGCCTAGATCGCGTGATACGTGCCACATACGGTTTGCTGGGGTTACAGACCTACTTCACCGCCGGGGTGAAGGAAGTGCGTGCCTGGACCATTCACAAAGGCGACACGGCCCCGCAAGCCGCGGGTGTTATCCACACCGATTTTGAAAAAGGCTTCATCCGCGCTGAAGTGATTAACTATGCCGACTTTGTGGCGCTCAAGGGCGAACATGGCGCAAAAGAGGCCGGAAAAATGCGGCTGGAAGGCAAGGAGTACGTGGTGCAGGATGGTGACGTGATGCACTTCAGGTTTAATGTTTAGGAGAAATCAATGAAGCTAATTTACCTATTGCTGGTGGCCGCGCTATTAGCTGCTTGCGCCCAAAACAGTCCAAGATTGCGCTATTCAAATCCCGGCGCGGGATATGGAGAATTCGCAGATGTGAGCTATCAGTGCGAGAGAGCGAATAGCAGGATAGTCGCGGTTGCGGTCGTTACTAATGCTGGAGAAATATCGCCGGAGGTGAAGGCGGTAGATTGCGTAAAGTTTGATGCGTGCATGAAAAAGAAGGGTTTTACCAGATCGTCGGACGGTATTTTTAAGCTTGGCAAAGACGTGAAAATGGATTGCACTAAATAGCAGCCTGCGTGAAACGGCAAAAAACGCACCATCCTTTGTTTTGACTTTACCCCGCTAAATCAATACAATCGCGCCTTTCGTTTTTCCGGTGATGTAGCTCAGCTGGTTAGAGCACAGGATTCATAATCCTGGGGTCGAGGGTTCAAGTCCCCCCATCACCACCATACAAAACGGCCTCCAGCAATGGAGGCCGTTTTTGTTTTTGGAGCTTGCTCAACATCGCCTAAATCCACATTGCACTAGGGTTCAAGTCTGCGTATATTTGCTCGCTGACAAAGGTGAAAAACTACCTCTCCAAAGGAAGACGCGATGGCCTCAAACAATTTACCAACAATAGGCGGTCAATCGTTCGAGAGTCTGAAGCTTGGCAATGAGCATGGGGCTGAGTATTGGAATGCGCGTGACTTGCAGCCGCTACTGGGTTACAGCCAATGGCGGCGCTTTGAAGATGCTATCAAGCGTGCAATAACTTCATGTGCACAATCAGGAAATAACCCTGATTATCATTTTGCCGGCGCCGGCAAAATGATCGAGCTAGGCAAGGGCGGTGAGCGGGAAATCGAAGACTACCACCTCTCCCGATTCGCCTGCTACCTCATCGCCCAGAATGGCGACCCGCGCAAGGCGGAAATTGCCCAAGCGCAAAAATACTTTGCCATACAAGCACGTAAACAGGAGCTTACCGAGCAACTCGCCGCTGACCAGGAGCGGCTAGAGCTGCGCAAGCAAACCTCGGAAGAATTCAAAGCCTTGTCCGGTGCCGCCCGGCAAGCGGGAGTGCAGGACAGGATGTTTGGCGTATTTCATGACGCGGGCTACAGAGGGTTATATGTTACTGGATAACGTGTGGGCGCATGGTAAGGCTACCGGGTTTTCCATGGCGCAAAAATGGCGTGATCCGCCTGATGGTTTTTTGTTTGAGTTTGCTGTGGCAGACTGCGGAATGGGGTTTCTGCGTGAGTTAAGGCGTGTGGGTATTCCTGATATTGCTGATGATGAGGCGGCGATTAAATGGTGTATTCAGCGCGGACATTCAACCAAGAAGCGTGAGGTTGAAGATGCTTGGGAACAACGTTTACCACCAGATATGATGGGAAACCCCATAGGGCGGGATGGGCGAGTAGTGGAAACGGATAATCATCATATGGGGCTGGGGCTGGCGAAGCTGATAGATGCGGTGGAGCGTTTCCACGGTTGGTGCTGGCTTGCCAGCGGGGATTCAATGCTATGTATTAGCCCAAATGGCAACAGGATTTATCAAACTATTCCGGTTGCTTTGCAAGGCGTAGCAATTGCATGTCGTTTTGATTCTATGCGGGTGGCCGGCACAGCCCCAGAGTATGCCGCAGACGAATTAGAGACTATACTGAGTACGCTGTTCAGGAGCTAATACGTATGAAAACTATTCAACTTAGCATTAACTATTCCGACTTGGCTTCAAGGCAAGCTGCGGCAGAGTTGCGTGCCAATGTGGAACAAAGTGTTTTGGCGGGAAATCAGGTTGCTATTAGCTTCAAGGGGGTGTTTTCCGTCTCTGAATCCTATGCTGACGAGCTATTTGGTGTGTTAGTTATCCGCTATGGTTTGGATTGGTTATCTGATCATGTGGCTATTCAAAATGCAGAGCCTGTGGTGTTCAGAGCCATTGTTTCAGCGATTAGGCAGCGCCTGCTTATCAGCCATCCAAATGCGCCCGATATTGCGCTGTTAGCAGCACGTAAGACTCTAAAAGAACGTCAATCTAAACTTTCAAACGTATAGCCCAACTTACAAACAAGCGATTTAAGCAAACCCAAGAAAAGCCGCCAGCGCACGGTTAACTGCCAGCATCGCGGCGGCATCCAGATGCCCAAACACTATTTGTAAAGATATGGTGATGTTCTTAACATATTCGCCATGACGTGATAAGAAAACTGGATTTTCTATACATATCATGGGCAACATGATAAGATATTTGCAAACTCTTATCACGTTTTCATGTGGAGGCGGGGCATGACCGAACAGGATATTCCCAACCACACCAGTCTTGAAGTCAAGGCGATCTGGCAAAGCTTGGCCGAAGCGCACCGTCATTTGGCGGAGTTGAAGGGCTTGTGCGAGGCTTTGCCCAATGCCGCTATTCTGCTCGATACGCTTTCCATCCAGGAGGCAAAAGACAGTTCCGAGATCGAGAACATCATCACTACGCACGACGAGCTTTATGCTTACGACCAGAGCAGTTCGGCCTCGCCAGCCGCCAAGGAGGTGCAAAATTATCTCGCGGGTTTGCGGGTAGGGTTTCAGGATGTGCGGGATTCTGGCCTGATTCGCGTGAGTACAATTCTGCGGGTGCAGGAGGAGGTTGAGCAGAATAACGCCGGTTTCAGGAAGGTGCCGGGCACGGTGTTGAAAAACCAGACCACTGGCGCGGTGGTGTATGAGCCTCCCCAAGACGCGGTGCTGATCGAGAAGCTGATGACAGACCTAGTGGCGTTCATCCATGCGGTGGATGAGCTAGACCCTTTGTTACGTATGGCGATTGCGCATCACCAGTTTGAGAGTATTCATCCGTTTTATGATGGTAATGGCCGCACCGGGCGCATCTTGAATCTATTGATGATGCAGCGCGAGGGCTTGCTAGACTTGCCAGTGCTGTATTTGAGCCGCTACATTACCTCGACCAAGAGCCAGTATTACCAATTGCTGCAATCCACACGCGAAACTGGCGATTGGGTGGATTGGTGCGTGTATATCGTCAAGGGTGTGGCGGTGACGGCCAAGAGTGAAATCAGGCTGGTGAAAAACTTGCGCGACCTGATGCAGAGCACCAAGCACCGCTTGCGCGATACATTGCCCAAGATTTATAGCCAAGAATTGCTGAATAATTTGTTCCGTTATCCTTACACCAAGATTGAATTTGTGGAAAAGGATTTAGGGGTTTCGCGTATTACGGCTGCCAAGCATCTGGATACGCTGGCGCAGAATGGTTTTGTGGAGAAAAAGAAGATCGGGCGCACGAATTTTTATATCAATCGTCCGCTGTTTGAGCTTTTGACGCGGATAACTTTAGATGAGGTATGAAAAAGGGTTAGCCTAAGCTAACCCTTTTATGTGTGGTGCGCCCGAAGAGATTCGAACTCCTGACCCCTTGGTTCGTAGTTAATCTGTTAAGCGCAACTTATTGTTTTTATTATGTAGTACGGCCGCTCAATTCCTATCTTTTGTACTGTATTGCACTGTTTGTGAGGCATAAGTCCCCCAAAAGTCCCCACAATTTTTTTGCCCTCGAATTTTCATGCAGGGTTGACGGGTTTGCAACCCTGCATGAAAATTGAGGAGACAAGCAGCATTGCTGCGCGTCAGCAGTTTAGGTTTCGTCTATGATGCTGTAATTACTTTGGTAAGGAATTTCTATGCATCAAAGAACAAAAGAGGAAACAATACAGTTTGTCTCAAACTATTGCACGAACAATTTGGGTACTTATAAACCACTAAATCTCTATTTTTTTGGAAGTCGAGCTAATGGAATACCTCGTCCAGAAAGCGATTATGATTTCTTTCTCGTTGTTTCAGACTCATCACCGGAAGAAGTTAATACAGGTGGTAGCCTTCATTCTAAGCTTTATGATGAGTTCGAGGCAGTGCGACTTAAAGAAGGATTTTACTTAATTGATTTATTAATACAAAGATACACGAGTTTTAGTGAAAGCAAGCTGAATAATTCAACTTTTGCATATCAAGCAGTTAAAGGCCAGCTTATTTTTTAGTACTAAGCTAATAAAGACATTTGAGGCTGAAAAAAGTATTGAGCACTATCATTTTTCTCTAGGTGTTTCTTTAAACCAAAAAGAAACATATCAGAAATTAAATCAGTCGGAGTATTAATTTTTTGAGAGATTAGAAATAAGCCTAGTTTTGGCCCTATCGCCAAGTTTTGATTTATAGCCATATTTATAGCCCGTCTTGCCATATTTGCAGGAGCAGGATTTTCTTGCAAATTTAAATCAAGCAAGTGATCATCTAACCAAGTTTGATAGGAATCAGAAACATAACACACACTTTCATCAAGATTAAAAAGAGCAGCATCCAGATTGAAAAAAGTTGTATCTAATAAATCCTTAAATACGTTTCCTTTGATTATCCCTTCACGAAAAGCCCAGGTATCATCAAATGCCCAAATGTCATAAAGTTGTTTTCCAACTATAAATCTAAAGCCACCAAACTTATTTCTGTCAGGGTTGAATTCCTTAATTGCCTGATAAATTTCGTGATGGCTTGCAAAGGCAACAAGATCAATATCAGAAGAAAATTCCCTTGCGTTCCCAAGAGCAAATTCTCTGATCATCCCGCCGAAAATGGCAGTATTAGGTAATCTTGTAGAAACTTCATTTAGTGTTTCTCTAATCACCAATCTTTCAGGTGAAACATGGTTCAAATAATCGGAGATACGATTAGAGAGGCTAAGATGTTTTATCATTTCTTAAATTGCTCATGGGATCATATGCTCCCTTAATAGAAGACAGATCTGCAAAAAGCTCTACGGCATAAGAGTCTGTCATACCGGAAATCATATCTGTCAAAAGCTGACACTCTCTGTAACGGATAGGAATATCTTTCATATCCTCTGAAGGATGCTCAAAAACCCTGCGATAGTTTTCAGAAATACGGCTATAAACAAACCGTGTAAACGGGTTATTACGGGAGGAACCGACCTCTTTTTCTTTTTCCCGATCCACAATCGCCGCCCAGAAAATATCCATGAGTCCACGGATAACATTGTATCCCTGCAGTTCAACTCTTAAAACTTCTTTATGTGTATATGCATTCTTTCGCGCAAATTCCTTCAAATGCTTCCTGAGATTTTCTCCTTCACTTATTTCTAAAAGTGATTTTTCGGAATCTCCATTTATGAAAATGGATTTGTTTTCAACAAAGGTTATTCTTGCTGTTTTAATCAGCTCACCAATAGCAAAGACTCGAAACCTTTGCATTGAGATGTCATTAAGCTCAGCGGGAGACAGTTCGATACCTTTATCTCTTCTATATTTATTATTTTTTTCTTCACTTTCACTAACTATATAGTCAATGAGACGGTCTCCGTCCGAATTGTGTTTTAGATAAGACATTAGGTCTGAAAAAGATGCCAAACCTTTTTTAACTGCGTCCTCAATGTCGAGAACAACATAGGCAATATCATCACAAGCTTCCATTATGTAGGCAAGAGGATGTCTTTTCCCTAGGCTCAATCCTGTTCTTTCCAAAACCTCAGTTGCTATTTTTTCTTCTGAAGCAAAAAAACCATGTTTCTTTTTTGCCACCACTTTCTTATCAATTAGATTAGATGAAGTTGGGTATTTCATAAGGGCGGCCAATGTTGAATATGTTAGATCAAGGCCAAAATCATCGTTGAGAAGTTGCAGTCTAGTAAGAAGCCGAAATCCCTGTGCATTGCCCTCAAACTTAATAAAATCTTGTACCCACTGGGTATTTTGCTCAAGAGGCTCTAAAACCTTTTTTCTATTATCTACAAACCAGCTTTGAATGGCAGATTCTCCCTGATGACCAAAGGGAGGATTGCCCAAATCATGAGCCAAACCAATTGCCGCTAATATTGCAGGTATATTTCTATTAGATTCAGCCGTAGACTTCGCGATTTCATCATGAAAAACTAGCGCTGTACCAATACTACGAGCCAAGTTAGATACTTCATGTGAGTGAGTAAGTCTCGTTCTTACACTATCATTTTTATCAAGAGGAAAAACTTGGGTTTTATCAGCTAAACGCCTTACTGGTGTTGAAAAGAGGATACGGTCATAGTCACGCTCGATTTCGGTTCGAGTATCTTCTCCACTTTTAGGGGATTTACTTGGTTTTCGGCGTTCTGAATTTAAAAGGGTATCCCATGTTGGATTACTTAATGTCATATTTATCCCTTCAATTAATGCGAAATAGCTGAAAGCAGCAGATGTCAGTGAATAATACTTTATGCCTGATACAATTGTTTTTAAATCAGAGAAATAATTAAAGAAAGTACTATCGTTGACAAACTTAGAATTGAAAAAGCTAGAAGCTGATTTATGGCGCGCTGCGGATAATCTGCGCGCTAACTCTGACCTCAAAGCCAGCGAGTACTCAACCCCTGTATTAGGTTTGATATTTCTCAAGTTTGCGGACAATAACTATCGTCGTCATGAGAAAGCAATTCTCGATGAATATCAGCAACTCAAAGGCTCACGGCGCGAGAAGAAAATCTCAGATATCGCCATCGAAAAATGTGGGTTTTATCTTCCTGATCACGCACGCTACGAACACCTGTTGAATTTACCGGAAGAGAAAGACATTGCCAAGGCCATCAAAGAGGCGATGAAGGCAATTGAGGAATACAAGCCAGAGCTGGAAGGGGTGTTGCCCAAGGATGAATACGCTGCACTCACGCGGACGGACAAGACTATTCCCCAGCAGCTTCTCAGAACTTTCGCCGACATACCGGCAAATACAACTGGTGACCTGTTCGGGCAGATTTATGAATACTTCCTTTCTGAATTCGCCCGCAGTGAAGGCCAAAAAGGCGGTGAGTTTTTCACGCCGCGCTCCGTAGTGCGCCTGATGGTGGAGATTATCGAACCACACGGCGGCAAAGTCTTCGACCCGGCCTGCGGCTCCGGCGGCATGTTTGTGCAATCTGCACAGTTCATCGAAGAACACCGCAAAGAGTTAAAAGGTGCTGAAAGTGGCGTGTATGTCTGCGGGCAGGAGAAAACACGCGAAACCGTCAATCTTGCCAAGATGAACCTCGCGGTTAACGGCCTGCGCGGAGAAATCAAACAGGCCAACACTTATTACGAAGACCCACACAACAGTTTTGGCGCATTCGATTACGTCCTCGCCAATCCCCCGTTCAACGTGGACGATGTGAGCCTCTCCAGCGTGGAGAAGGACAATCGCTTCAACACCTACGGCATCCCGCGCAACAAATCGAAAGTGAAGAAAGCCGACGCAGGCAAGGAAACTGTGCCCAACGGCAACTACCTGTGGATCAACCTGTTCGCCACCTCGCTCAAGGCGCAAGGCCGCGCCGCGCTGGTCATGGCGAATTCCGCATCCGATGCGCGCCACTCCGAAGCCGACATCCGCCAGACGCTGATCGAGCAAAACCTCATCTACGCCATGCTGACGCTGCCCTCGAACATGTTCTACACTGTCACGCTCCCGGCCACGCTATGGTTCTTCGACAAGGCCAAGAATGACGATAAAATCCTGTTCATCGACGCGCGTAACATCTTCAACCAGATAGACCGTGCCCACCGCGAATTCAGCGAAGAGCACATCCAAAACATCGCCATTATCAGCCAGTTGCACAAAGGGCGGCGCGAGAAATACGTGCAACTCATAGACCGGTATTTCGAGGCTGGCATGCAGCGCTTGGTCGAGAACAAGGCCAAGGTTGAAGCGGTCTCGGCTCAATTGCTCGAAGTGCTGGACGATGCCGCAGGCAAGGAGGCAGTAGGCGAGCTGGTCGCGCAATGGGCGGGGCTGGCCAAACTCAAGACGTACTATGCGCAATATCAGGAAAAGCACGTGGATGAAACGGCGGTGGACAAGAAGAACAAAGCGCAGCAGCAATTGAGGGCAGCGTTCGATCCTTTTTTCGCCGCACTGCACGAAGGTTTAAAACACTTGGACAAAGTTGTGCGCCAGCATGAAAAGTTACAGGCGATAAAGGCGCAGGTCGATGGCAAGCGAGTCACAACCGACCGCAAGACCAATGCACTAAAGGGGGCTTTAAAAGAGCTGCACAAGGAGGTTAAGAGTGCCGAAATTTTCTACCAACACATCTACTGGCTTCAGGTGCGTTTCCCTCAGGCGACATATGAAGACGTCACCGGCCTTTGTAAACTTGCCAATCCAGCCGATGTTCAGGAGCAGGACTATTCGCTTAATGCTGGGCGCTATGTCGGTGTGGTGATTGAAGAAGATGGGAAGAGTGAAGAAGAGTTTATTCAGGACATGCTTGATCAATATGAGTCTCTTGAGCAACTGAATTCTCAAGCTAACTTGCTGGAAATAGCTATTCAGAAAAACGTCAAGGCAATCACGGAAAGCTAATGATCGTGGCCAAAAAGAAAATTGTTCTGGGTGATTTGTGTTCAATCATTGACTGCGAGCACAAGACTGCACCGACAGAAGAATTTGGACTTCCGTTGATTCGGACGCCTAATATTGGAACAGGGCGATTGATACTCGAAAATGTCCAGCGGATATCTGAGAATACCTACAGGCTATGGACGCGCAGAGGAGAACCCAAGCCTGGGGACCTTATCATGGCTCGTGAGGCACCCGTTGGGAATGTCGCAATTGTTACTAACGACGAAAAAGTTTGTTTAGGACAGAGGACGGTTCTGATTCGTGTTAAGGATGTGGGTGTAGACGCGAACTATCTCAACTACCTCTTGAATAGTTCGGCGATGAATACGTATTTGAACCTTATCTCAAATGGCGCAACAGTTGGGCATCTTAATGTCACAGACATTCGGCGGCTTTCACTGCCAACCCTCCCAAGCAAATCGAACCAACGGAAAATTGCCGCTGTTCTTTCTACCTACGACAATCTAATCGAAAACAATCAGAGGCGCATCACGCTGCTTGGAAAAATGGCCGAGGAAATCTATCGCGAATGGTTCGTCCGGCTACGCTTCCCCGGTCACGAGAAGGTAAAGAAGGTTAAAGGCGTGCCGGAAGGATGGAGTTTTGATAAAGCATCAATGTTTTTCGGTCTGGCGAAAGGAAAATCCTATGCAGCCGAGGAGCTCACGGATGATGAGGAACAGATGCCCTTCGTCAACCTCAAGTCGTTTAATCGGGGTGGAGGCTACCGTGAAGATGGTTTGAAATATTATTCGGGTAGGTTCAAGCCAGAGCAGGTTGTCCACAAGAATGATGTCGTGATGGCTGTAACGGATATGACTCAAGACCGAGCAGTTATTGGACGGGTCGCTAGAATGCCTGATTTTGGAGAGAAAGGCGCTGTAGTTTCACTTGATACAGTAAAGCTTGTGCCTAAGTGCATTGACAAGACTTTTTTGTATGCATACATGAGACATTCAGGGTTTGCCAATTTCATAAAGGAGTTTGCCAATGGCGCGAACGTTTTGCATTTGAAGCCAGAATTGATAACGAAGCAGAAAATCATCGTTCCACCCAAACAACTCCAAAGTGAATTTGCACCCTTAATAGAGCCACTATATGCGGAGGCGGATTTGCTAGGAATTGCAAACAGGAAGTTGAAGAAGGTTCGTGACCTACTTCTCCCCCGCCTCATTTCCGGCAAACTCTCCGTCGAAAACCTCGACATCAAGTTACCGCCCAGCATGGCGGAAGAATTAGAAACTGCCCATGCCTAACTTCATTTCCGAAGATCAAATCGAGCAGTCGTTGGTGCAGAAGCTCCAGCATGTGCACGGTTTCGATGCTCTCAACTGCCACACGGAAAATGCGGAAGACTTGAACGACGGCTCGGGTCGCGCCAACAAGCGAGACATGATATTGGTGGAGCGAGTGCGGGAAGCGGCGATTCGCTTGAACCCGGACATCCCAGCAACAGCCATTGAAGATGCGCTGGAACAATTGCTCGACCGGCGGCAGGCGATGACGCTGATCGCCGCGAACCGGGAAATCTACGGCCTCCTGCGCGATGGCATTCCGGTGGAGTTCGACAACGCGCAGGGCGTGCGGCAGCAAGAGCATGTGAAGCTGCTGGATTTCAACATACCGGATAACAACCGCTTCTTGGTTGTGACCCAACTGTGGATCAAGGGCGAGCGTGGTTTCCGCCGCCCTGATGTATTGCTCTACGTCAACGGCATTCCGCTGGTGTTTATCGAGCTGAAAAATTCGAATGTGAAATTGCGCAACGCCTACGACGACAATCTGACGAACTACAAGGCGGAGATTCCGCAGCTATTCCTGACCAATGCTTTTTGCATGCTCTCCAACGCCATCGAGACCAAGGTGGGCAGCATCACGGCGGGGTGGGAGCATTTCTTCAACTGGCTGCGCGCGGATGACGAGAAGCAGAAGATTGACCGCGTTGCGATTCAAGAGCAGGGCATCAGTCTGGAAGGTGTGATTGATGGTTTGCTGCCCAAGCATAGGCTATTGGATTACGTTGAGAATTTCATTCTCTACTACAAGGATAGCTCGAAGATCATCGCGCAGAATCACCAATTCATTGGCGTGAATCGGGCTTATGACTCTTTTCTCAAACGCGAGAAGCTGGCGGGCAAGCTGGGGGTGTTTTGGCACACGCAGGGCTCAGGTAAGAGTTTTTCGATGATTTTTTATGCCCGCAAAATCTTCCGTAAACAGACTGGAAATTTTACATTCGTGGTGGTCACCGACCGCGATGACCTGGACGGACAGATTTACCGTAACTTCCTGAATACCCGCACGGTGAGCGAGGCCGAAGCTGCGCAGCCCAAGAATAGTGAGGAAATGCGCAAGTTTCTCGGGCAAAACAAACGGCTGGTGTTCACCTTGATCCAGAAATTCCGCTGGGACAAGGGACGGGCATATCCCGAGCTATCAGACCGCAGAGACATCATCGTGATTGTGGATGAAGCGCACCGCACTCAGTACAAATCGCTTGCGGAGAACATGCGTAAGGGTTTGCCCAGGGCAAACTATCTTGCCTTCACTGGCACGCCGCTGCTGGGGCGAGAGCGTAAGACCAATGCGTGGTTTGGTGATTACGTTTCGGAATATAACTTCCAGCAATCTATGGATGATGGGGCGACTGTGCCGTTATTCTACGAAAAACGTGTGCCGGAAGTGTTGAACCAGAATGCCGATTTGAGCACAGAATTTTACGAAATACTGGAAGACGAAAATCTGGATGAGGCACAGCAAGCCAAACTGGAAAGACGTTTTGCTCAAGAGTTGGAAGTCATTAAGCGGGATGACCGCTTAGAAAAAATTGCACAAGATATTGTTTATCACTTTCCACGGCGTGGTTACCTGGGTAAGGGACTGGTGGTATCAGTGGATAAATTCACTGCCGTGAAAATGTTCGATAAAGTTCAGCGGCTGTGGAAGGAAGAGATTAAAACTTTACTGGGGCGTATTAGCAAATCAAGCAATGATATTGAGAAGTTCAGGCTGAAACAAGTTGTAGAACACATGCGTTCAGTCGAAATGGCCGTGGTCGTGAGTGCAGATGCAGGTGAAGAAGAAAAGTTTGCTGCTCAGAGCTTGGCAATCAAACCCCACCGTGAGCGCATGGACAAGTTGGATGAAAATGGGCACGACATTGAATACAACTACAAAGACCCAGAGCACCCGCTGCAATTGGTGTTCGTTTGTGCAATGTGGCTAACAGGTTTTGATGCGCCCACGCTTTCAACGATGTATCTCGACAAGCCGATGCAGGGGCATACCCTGATGCAAACAATCGCTCGTGCCAACCGCGTGACATCATGGAAGATCAGCGGGGTCGAGAAGCGCATTGGCGAACTTGTGGATTACTACAATGTGTTCCGCAATATGAAGCAAGCGCTCAAGGATTATGCGCAAGGGGGTGATGATACCGAACCTCCAGTAAGGGACAAGGCGGAGTTATTCCGCTTGCTTGACGATGCGATTGAGCAAGGTTTGACGTTCTGTCATGAGAAAGATGTTCCATTGCGCGAAGTGTTGGCCAGTGGAGATGTTTTTGAAAAGCTTGGGCGTTTTAATGTCTTTGCCAATGCTTTGCTAGCAAATGACGAATGGCGCAAGAGTTTCAATGTGTACGAAAATACTATCACGTCGCTATATGAGGCTTGCAAGCCGGATGTGATGAAGCATGGCAAAGGGCGAGAAGTAGCGGCGTTTCAATATTTGCGCGGGGTAATAGACAGCCTGATTGAGCAGAAGGACATTGACGCCGTTAGCCTAAAAATTGCCGAGTTGCTGGATGAGAGTGTGGTGGTGAATGACGCAGAGGCATTCAAGGCACGGCAGTACAACGCGGAATATAAGATCATCCAGAAGGGCAAGAGTTGGGATTTGAGCAAGATTGACTTCGACAAGCTGCGCGAAGAATTCAAGGAGGCAACTTATAAGAACATCGAAATCGCCGACCTGCGCGCCTTTTTGCAACACAAATTGGAGTTGATGTTGCAACAGAACGCGACGCGCACCGACTTTGCTCAGCGCTTGCAGGAGATTATTGACCGGTATAACTCGGGAGGCTCTTCCACCGAGAATACTTATGAAGAGTTTTTGGCGTTCACCAAAAATATGCGTGAAGAAGATGAGCGGCACATTCGCGAAGGGTTGACGGAAGACGAACTGGAGATTTTCGATCTGCTCAAGAAAGACAAGATGGCGCAGGAGGAAACGCAGAAGGTGAAGCTCGCCGCAAAGTCATTGTTGAAACGCTTGAAGGAAGAACAACCCAAAGTGCTGGTGCAGGATTGGTACAAGGATACGCAGACCAAAGAGCGTGTGCGCTCGGCGGTTGCTGAGGTGCTGGATAAAAATCTGCCGGATACATACAACCGCGCACTGTTCAGAGAGAAGTGCGACAACGTATATCACCTGATGCTTGACTATGCCAGCCACGGTAGGAAGTGGGCAGCATGAGCTTTTTGTTTCGATGACATATCTGGATGCACCCCTCGAATAAGGGTTGTTATCCAGATATGTCATCGAGAGGTGTCTTGCATAGCAAGACGCTAATAGCGGTCGGGTGGATGCTGGCAAGCCAGCACTCCTGCTGGACGCATGAGTAAATCTACCCTTGTTGCTAGGGCAACATCCGCCACGTTTATAGCGCCCGTCTCTGCACCTTGCGGCGCACGACCCCCGACCTTGTCGGCTGCGCTGAAAGCGCGGTCGCAAAGGCGCGCCCACCCTATCAGCTTGGTCATGCTACCGCATGACTCACGAAAGACGCTACAACCGAAATCGGCAGCTTCGCACCCGATTTACGGTTTACGCTTTTCGTGCCCGAAAGGTCGGGGGTCGTGCGCCGCTTCGCAGCTTCGACGGGCGGGGGCGTTGCCCCCCGCTAAACCACCGTGCGTGGGCGCACTCAAAACGCTTGGGCGTTTTGTGGTTTGCGGCTCCCCCAAGTATGTTTGGAAATGAATTGTGTAGTTATTCCTCGAATTGTCTTTTACCAAAATAGAGCCATGGGTTAAGAGCAGATATTTCTTTTATGTTGATACCGTGGCGTAATAACTCAGATTCAAAAAGAAGCAGTGACTTATGGATAATTTTCTTAAAGTTATCTGTGCTTGGTAGATCATATTTAGGTTTTTCTCCGTATCTCGTTTCCATAATTGACCCAGTAATATCTTTTTTTATGTCTTTATGAAGCTCATATTTGGAAATGAATACCTGATACAAAAACCCCATTGCATCAGCAGAGCTGCCAGCAAGATCAATTGCGCTTTCGCCGTTTTCTTCAGATTCAAAGGCAAAAGAATTTAAAAGAGCTTGTGTTGCAAGTGCAGCTGAAACTAAATCGAATGTCCATCTAGTAAAATATTCCGTTTCATCAATATTTAGAAATTCACCAGTAAACATCATGGAATTCATAATGCTTGAAGGTGAAAGGAAGTCGATGTGTTTAATTACAATATCTGGAGGAATAGATTTAAGGGGTATAGGAAAAATAAACCAGTTAGATTTGATATTTCCATCAATACGTTGTCTAGGCCTCCAAGTTTTCTGAATTGCAAGCAAGTGACTGATAGCTTGTAAAGAACACTCTTTTTTACTTGCCCATAAATCAACAGCACAAAGAAAGTTATGTATAGGATGCAATGCATGAGCTGATTTTTTTAATCTAGTAGTATCTTGATATGAAAAATTCTCTAAATCGGTTGCGCCTGGATGCGGAGAAAACCAATATCTTGTTTGAGGTAACAAGTACTCTAATACCTCTAAACTTTTTGGATCAGGCTTTGCGCCATCCCACCAATTTTTCCAGCGTCCTGATGAAACAAAACTACCTTCTTTTACCCCTATCTTTAATCTATGTGATTTAGCAACTCGCGAGGCTGTTTCATCGTGAGATCTTTCTAATTCTTCTAAAGCAGCTTTAATCACGCCATCCATTAAATTTGCGCAAGATTTGCTTATATCTGTTTTATAGCAAAGTGCCATCCTAACAATTCGTGCATAGGCTTTTCTCCGCATTTTGGCGGTTGGCAATTCTAAAAACTCTTTTTTTAATCTTCCCATACTGATTCTACATTCCGAATAACTATTAAATAAAAGATACTTTATCGGAATAGTTATTCTTTTACAAACACTTATTGACTCTGAATAATAGACTCAATTAGTCAAGGCTTGGAAAGTAAGACTAATTATTTTATTAATCCTTTTAAGGAAAAATTATGGAATCAAATAAGTTGAAAGTAAGTGTAGGAAGAAGTGGAATATTTGTTACTGGTGAGTGGACGATCCCCATTCCTTTAGAACAAGCAAGGATGATTTTCGAAGGAGATTATCAACATAGCGCTAATGATGGTTTGTTTTCACTAAGTCCTGCGAGTGACAAAACATGTTTATCGTTATTGCCAGTGGACGTTGCAAAAATCGCGTTAACTCAATCTGATATTGATCAGTTAAAAAGCATTTTAAAAACGTTCTAGTAAATAGGGGGTTCAGTCTATTTCTGAACCCCCTATTTTATAAATAGAACATAATCATCATGAATATTGCACAAAACATTGCTATTAAACTTTCAGGTGCTATCAATGCATTGATAGATTTATTGTTAGTTTTCTCGTGGCTATCCCTTTTTTTTATTATATTTTTTTCAATCTTATTTTGGCTTGTAGGTAGAAAACTAAAGAAATTTGCTAAGCCAGAATATCCACTAATTGCACCAATTATTCGATCAGTTGGAGGAAGTAGCGAGCTAGTCGGAATTTTCTCATTGTTTGTTCTGGTTGTTCATAGCCTAACCATATTTGTGCTAACTGAAATTGCATATATTTTTGCATCAGCCTCGACTAGTCTTGGATTTATTGAAATTTTACATAATGGGGCGTTTGCGTTTTGGAAAGTAACCAAAGTCATTTATTTTCCAATGATTTGGGGAGCATTTTCTGGTTTAGCTTTATCTTTAATTTTAAATTTGAAAATTATCGCTCAGTGGGAGCGAGGTTCAGGGCTGCATGATGTGACTGTGCTTCTCAAAAAATTCGCCAAACTTGATAACTTTGATCCTCGTCCATATTTTAATCCACTCTTAGGATGTTTTATTGGCAAAGACGACCAGTCAAAGCCTATTTATGTTCCATGGCGCAAGATTCGAGAGACCCATATTCAGGTTCTTGGAGCAACCGGAACCGGTAAGGGCGTAATTATGGGCTTGATTAGTTATCAAGCTGCTTTTGCTGGGGAAGGTGTTGTGTGGATTGACCCAAAAAATGATCGGTATGCACCAAAACTGATGAGAGCCGCTGCTAAAAAGTCAGGTAAGGCATTTCACTTCATTGATCTGAATCAGAATCAGCCTGCACAGTTCAATCTTTTATCTGGAGCAGATCGACATGATATTGAAGAGTTGCTAATTGCAGGGTTTGATCTAAAAGGGAAGGGTTTAGATGGAGACTATCATCGTTCTAAAGACGAGGATGCAGCCATTAAAGCATCTAAGTTCGTTGGGCAAGAGGGTGATATATCAATCCCTGAGTTAGTTAATAAGTGTGCAAGTGTTGATAGTATTACTGATCAGGATAACTTTTGGAGAAAGCTCCAGAAGCTGGCTGATCTTCCTGCAATTAAAACAAAATATGGGATCAATTTACCTTGTGCTATTAGAGACAAGTCTGTCATCTATATTGTCGGCTCGTGCGATAACGAACGCGTCATCATGCTTCAGAAGATGGTGTTGGTAAGGATTAATCAGATATTAAAACAACAAGATAGATCTATTACAGTTGCTCCTACAACCAAGGTGTTGGACGAATTTAAGTACCTACTTTCACCAGTTGCCCTGTCTGGATTAGGGGTAATACGTGATTTCGACACGCATGTTCTCTTAGCTCATCAATCTCTCAGCGATTTGGATTCATGTGCAGGTGTTTCTAGAACGGAAGCAGAGGGAGTTGTACTGGATAACACTGCTATCAAAATTATCTACAAGTTGGGCGACAGTCAACACGCTGAGAAGTTGTCAAAAAACTCCGGAAAAAGGAGGACATTTGCTGAGCAGCAAAATAAAACTGTATCCGAAGAGTTTAGATCAGATGGGGCATGGCGTGAGACACAGGAGCCTCTAATTGATCCCGATGTATTGATGCACTTGCCCATGCCAAGTGATCGTGAGAACCAGGCAAATGTCGGTGTTTTGTATGGTGTTGGATTGGCTAAGTTATTTTATGCTGGTTATATTCCTGTTATTGGAATGCGCCCACTTCCAGTTGCTGTACCTGAAATTCAAGTTACAACAGATGCTGAGGACATGATTTGATGGATCAAAACTCAAATCTGATCGCCGACGCAACTCTACGAATAAGTCGAAGACACGCAAAGCATTATGCTGTGTTGCGATTCCTTCGGCAGCACTTATGGAGTTCACAGCAGATTCTCCAAGATGTTATGAATTTGCAATCAAGGCAAGCGGCACATAAATCACTAATGCAAATGCGTGTTGAAGGGTTAATCCAATCGCATTTATATGAAGCTCTTGGTGGAAATATTACTTTATGGGGCATAACAGCACATGGCCAAGCTATGGCCTTTAATCCCCATAATGAGGAACCATATGCTACCTACTTCGAACCATCAAGAGTATCTGAGCAAACGATTCGTCATCAGCTTGATTTGCAGAAATTAAGGGTCATTGCTGAAAAAAATGGATGGAGTGAATGGCTGGATGGTGATCGTCTCGGATTTCTAAAAATCGAAATTAAACGCCCTGATGCCTTAGTCAAAGACCACAACAGCATGGTTATTGCCATTGAGTGCGAGCGAACCTTTAAGACCCA
Organism: Methylophilaceae bacterium; assembly: GCA_046155285.1. GTDB lineage: Bacteria > Pseudomonadota > Gammaproteobacteria > Burkholderiales > Methylophilaceae > CAILHX01. Next base: position 325,770 of record JBJXEA010000017.1, read on the forward strand.
AAAACGTTATCAGCAGATATTAGTCTCTTACCTGCGATTGCTTAAATCTGGACAAATTTCGAAGGTTGTATGGGTATTGCCAAGCAAGGGTATGGAGGAACGGCTCAGAAAGATTATTACTGGCATAAATTCGGTTAGCGTTGCAGGTCAGAAAATCCAAATTGATCCTCTCAAGCATCACGTCAATTTACATTTCTGTGCATATTCTGATTGGCCACATTATGAATAAGTCCAGCCTAAAGAAACGAGGCTATAACCTACAAGAAGCCATGGCATATCTTGGAATTAAGAGACGCGCATTTGATATGCACTTCCGGCCTTACTTGTGCCCCATAAAATTTGGCACATCTACGGTTTTTGATGTGGTTGACTTAGACCAATTAATGAATAAGTATAGAAGCGGGAATGAGCGGCTCATTCAGAAAGGAGATGTAATATGGGCCGACAAAGTGGCATCTACCAAGATGACAAAAATAGGTGGTGTGTTGACAAGGTCTATCGTGGCACACGACTTCGAGAAAGTTTTGAAAACCTTGAAGAAGCAGAAAACTGGTTAATCAAGCATTTGGATATTCTCAGGCAAGAACATTTGTTTGGGGTTCGCAAGAATCGTACGTTTAACGAAGCGGCTGCAAAGTATCTGCTTGATCATCAATATAAGGTGTCGTTGGAGACCGATATTTATCTGCTTGAATCGGTTATGCCTTACATCGGGTATTTAACGCTCAATCAGATTCATGATGTAACTCTGGCACCTTATGTAATTAAGCGAAAGTCAGTTGGTCGCGCAAATAAGACCATAAATTTGGCTTTGGGATTGGTGAGGCGGATTCTGAATCTTGCTGCTCGAAGTTGGCGTGATGAGACAGGAAGAACATGGCTTGAAACGTCACCGCTAATCACAATGCTGCCTCTTATTGGACATCAGCGTGAACCGAGACCTATCACTTGGCAAGAACAACGGCGGTTAGTGCCTTTGTTACCTGATCACTTGGCGAAGATGGTGTTGTTCAATTTGAATACAGGTGTAAGGGACGAAGTGGTGTGTGGTTTGAAATGGGAGTGGGAAATACCTGTTCCTGAGCTCGGGGTTTCAGTATTCGAGATACCACGAGAAGGTGTAAAGGGTAGGAAGAGTAGTCGCTTTATGGTTTGCAATTCTATTGCGCAGTCAATTATAGAAGCACAGCGAGGAGAGCATCTCGAATATGTGTTTACTTATAGAGGACACAGGGTTGAAACCATGAACAATTCTGCATGGCAAAGGGCGCGCAGATTAGCTAATTTGGCTGATCTACATGTCCATGATCTTCGTCATACTGTAGGAATGCGATTGCGAGAAGCAGAGGTAAGGGAAGAAACGATAGCAGACATACTCTGGCATACCAGACAGGGGATGACAGCTCATTATTCAGTAGCTCAAGCCACTGAATTGGTGACAGCGCTAAATCTAATCACCGATCAGCGCAATCGAACGAATCGTAGCCTTGCAATGATTGCTAGGGAATCCATGGAAATGAAACTCCCCATAAACTCCCCAAGCAATGAAAAAGCGGCTAGACGCTTATGCATCTAACCGCTTGTTTTATCTGGCGCGCCCGAAGAGATTCGAACTCCTGACCCCTTGGTTCGTAGCCAAGTACTCTATCCAGCTGAGCTACGGGCGCGTGTTTTTGCTTGTCTGATGATCTAGGCTTACTGACCTGAACCTGCGAAAGGGCGCAATTATACCAAAATAGCGCTGTTCAACAAGGCAAATCTCAATCAGGCACGTCGCCAGGTGGTGCCTTGAGGCGTGTCTTCTAGCACGATGCCAGCTTCTGACAGTTCTTTACGGATGCGGTCGGCTTCGGCGAAGTTTTTGGCCTGTTTGGCGGCGGCGCGGGCGGTAATCATGCCAGCTATGTCTAATTCAGAATCGCCACCTTGTAAGAATGCTTCCGGTGATTGCTGCAATAACCCTAAAACACCTGCCAAGGATTTGAGTAATCCTGCATCTTTAGCAGATTGCGTTTTGTTGAGTTCATTTGCCAAATCAAACAACACCGCAAACGCTTCCGGCGTATTGAAGTCGTCGTCCATGGCGGCTTTGAAGCGTGCGGGGTAGGCATCTTCCCAGTGAATCTGGCTGGTTTCTGTGGTAATGCTGCGCAGGGCGGTGTAGAGCCGTGTGAGTCCTTGTTTGGCGTCATCCAGATGTTTGTCCGAATAATTGAGCGGGCTGCGGTAATGGGCGCGGAGGATGAAGAAACGCACCACTTCGGCATCGTATTTCTTCAGCACTTCGCGGATGGTGAAGAAGTTGCCTAGCGATTTGGACATTTTTTCGTCGTCCACGCGCACAAAGCCGTTGTGCATCCAATAGTTTACAAAGTCGCAACCGTGTGCACCTTCGGATTGGGCGATTTCGTTTTCGTGGTGCGGGAATTGCAAATCTGCGCCGCCGCCGTGGATGTCGAAATGGTCACCCAGATGGCGCTCGCTCATCACCGAGCATTCGATATGCCAGCCGGGGCGACCCATGCCCCAAGGCGATTCCCAGGCGGGTTCGCCCAGTTTGGTGGATTTCCACAACACGAAATCCAGTGGGTCGCGCTTGGCGGTTTCGACTTCTACACGTTCTCCGGCGCGTAAATCTTCCAGCGATTTTCCAGAAAGTTTGCCGTAGCTTTTGAAGTCACGTACCGAATAGAACACGTCGCCATTGCTGCCGACATAGGCCAACTCGCGGTCTATCAAGCGCTGGATCATGTTGACCATACCGTCTACGTGCTGGGTGGCGCGGGGTTCGGCATCGGGGCGAAGCACACCCAAGGCGGCAGAATCCGCATCCATGGCATCAATAAAACGTTGCGTGAGTGAGCCTATGCTTTCGTTGTTCTCCGCCGCGCGGAGGATGATTTTGTCATCAATGTCGGTGATGTTACGCACGTAGTTCACTTCCAAACCGCTGGCGCGTAGCCAGCGCGTCACCATGTCGAACACCACCATCACCCGCGCGTGTCCTAGATGGCAATAGTCATACACGGTCATGCCGCAGACGTACATGCGGACTTTTCCGGGTTCAATTGGTGTGAAAATTTCTTTTTCGCGGGATAGAGTATTATAAAGTTTGAGCATAATGAAGAAAGAAAGGAACTACTTGAATTTTTTGGAGATTTTTTGAATTCTCTGGCGATTTTTGATAGAATTCGCGGCTCGTAATCCACAGAAATTATACCACGATGAATCGCGTACTTTCTTTATGTTGCATGTTGCTTATTAGCTTGAGTGGGTTAGGAAACGTAGCACACGCCAATGATTTGAAACAAATTTTTGGTATTGGCGACGAGAATCAATCAGCGCAAGCTGAGTTTCGTCAAGCCGTGATTCTCGCCCAACAAGACGACGGCGCAGAAGCGTTGAAGATTTTTTCAGAGTTGACCCAAAAACACCCAGAATGGCCAGAACCGTACAATAATATGGCGGTGATCTATATGGAAAAAGGCCAGTACGACAAGGCTAGAATGGCTTTGGAAGCCGCGCTGAAGACCCATCCCAGCTATGCCACCGCACATGAAAATCTGAGCGCCCTGTACGCCAAGATGGCCAGCGATGCCTACGATAAGGCTTTGCAGGTTGACCACAGTAAGGTGGCACCAACACCTAAGCTGGCGTTGCTTAAAGAAATTGTTTCTGCTGGTGCGGTACGTATCGTGGCAAAACCAAGCTCGCTACCAGCGCCTGTGGTAGTCGCTGCGGTCAAACCCAAAGTGCCTACAAAACTTAACCCACTGCCTGCGCCACCAGCAGCGCCAGTGTTGCCTAAGCCAGTTGTAGCGCCTGCGGCACCTAATCAACAAAAAGACCAGCAAAAAGCGGTGATGGATGTCGTGCAGGGTTGGGCGAAGGCTTGGTCAGCCAAGAATGTAACCGCTTATTTGGCTTACTACGCGCCAGATTTCAAAACGCCTAATGGCGAATCTCGTGCTATTTGGGCGCAAGGTCGCAAGGAGCGCATTAGCCGCCCCTCTGTTATCAAGGTCAAAGTAGAAGCGCCCAAAGTAAGTATCAAAGGCAATCACGCCATAGTGACGTTTAAGCAAGATTACCGTGCCGGAGAACTGACAAAGCGCACCCGCAAGGTGCTTTATCTGCGACAATCTGCAAGCTCCTGGGTGATTGAGCGCGAAGAAGCTGGTAAGTGAGACGAAAGGCAATGAAGCAAAGGTTAATTCTGGTTTTATTGACTGCACTATTGATGCCGTGGAGTGCCACGGCTGTGTATCGTGCAGAGCGCCCTTCAGGGCTGGCAGCATTCATCAAAAATACGCCGCGCGACATCGAAAACCTGCTGGTTCAAAGTCTGTTGGAAATCACGCAAGGCAAGCTGGATGAGGCGCTGAACAACATTGATCACGTCATCTCGGCGGTTCCCAATTTCAAACTAGCCTACTTAGTACGTGGCGATTTGCTGCAAGCTAAGGCGCATCAGGTATTGAGTTTTGGCGCGGCGGCCAACGCGCCTAGTGACGAAATTGCCGACCTCAAAAAAGAAGCGCAAGTGCGGTTGGAGCATTATCTGGCGCAAACTCCTGAGCAACCAGATGTGGTGTGGCAACTGGACAGTACGCAGAAAAACGCCATCGTGGTGGATACCGTCAAGTCGCGCCTGTACTTGTATCGCAACGATCATGGCAAGCCGACCTATGTCGCTGATTACTATGTGACTGTGGGCAAAAATGGCACGGTGAAACAAAAAGAAGGTGACAAGAAAACTCCGCTGGGCGTTTATTTTAGTGGCATCCAGCTAGATAAAGAAAAGCTGCCTGATCTTTATGGCATCGCCGCTTATCCGCTGAATTACCCCAACGAGTTGGACAAAAAACAGGGCAAAAGTGGGCATGGCATCTGGCTACACGGCACACCCAAAGAGACGTTTAGTCGTCCACCGTATGCTTCTGACGGTTGTGTGGTACTGGCCAATGTGGATATTGAATCGTTGGCGCCCATCTTGAAAAATGGCAACACGCCCATCGTGATTTTTGCGGAAAAAGAGGCCTCCGTAAGCGCCACGCAGCAGCGCGAAAGCTTGCTAAAAGCGATTGAGCAATGGCGTAGTGATTGGCAGAGTAAACAAACCGAGACTTATCTCAGCCATTACGCGCAAGATTTCTTCAGCGAAGATGCAAATTCCAACCCCATGAATTTTGAGGCTTGGGCGGCGCACAAACGCCGCGTGCAGCAGGACAAAGCCGCGATACGCGTGAACCTCTCTGACATCAGCGTGTTCCGCTATCCCAATAGCCCCAAGCCTATGGTTGTGGTCAATTTTAATCAGGATTATCAGGCAAACCAACTCAACAATAAGATGCGTAAGCGTCAATACTGGACGCTGGAACAAGGGCGCTGGAAGATTTTATACGAAGGGGCGGCATAATGCGTTTGTTAGCGCTGGTTCTTTTATTGTGTTGCGTCAATACGCTGGCAGCCAATCCCCAAGTACAGTTTGAGACCAGCCGAGGTAATTTTGTACTGGAGCTCTATCCAGACAAGGCGCCAGTGTCAGTGGAAAACTTTCTGAGGTACGTCAACAATGGTTTTTACACCGGCACGGTGTTTCATCGCGCTATCAAAAACTTTGTGGTACAAGGCGGTGGGCTTACCGAAAGCTTGGAATCCAAGTCCACTTGGTCGCCGATCGTGAATGAGTCCAATAACGGCCTGACCAATGATCTGGGTACCGTCGCCATGGCACGCGGCTATGCACCGGATAGCGCAACTTCACAATTTTTTGTGAATCTGACTGACAACCGTTTTTTGAACTATTACAAAAAAGAAGCTGGCCTTGAGGGCTATACGGTGTTTGGGCGCGTGGTCAAAGGTTTCGAGGTGCTGCAACAAATCAGTGAGAGCCCAACCACAACGGTAGCAAAGCTCAAGAACGTACCCAAGGAATTCACGGTGATACATACGGCACATCTGCTGGATACCCCGGTGCTGGCGGAAAAATTGCCCTTGCCGCTAGTAGCTGAGGCTAAACCCCCTAAAGCCAAAGCGGCATCAAAGAAAAAACCTAAACAAACTCAATCAACTCCAAAACTTATTAAAAAAGGAAAACCAAGTGGTTAAATTAAAAACTAATTTCGGTGTTATTACGCTAGAGCTCGACGCAGAAAAGGCGCCTATCACCGTTGCTAATTTTTTGGAATACGTAAAAAGCGGCTTTTATGACGGCCTGATTTTTCACCGTGTGATTAACGGTTTTATGATTCAAGGCGGCGGTATGTTACCCGGCATGGAACAAAAACCTACCAATGATACGATTCAGAACGAAGCCAATAACGGACTTTCCAACGATACTTACACTATCGCTATGGCGCGCACGCCCAACCCACATTCGGCCTCTAGCCAGTTCTTCATCAACATCAACGATAACCACTTTCTGAATTTCTCTTCTGAAACTTCGCAAGGTTGGGGTTACTGCGTGTTTGGTCGTGTAGTCAAAGGCCAAAAAGTGGTGGATAAGATCAAACAAGTTGAAACCGGTAGCAAGGCTGGGCACCAAGATGTGCCGGTGGAAGACGTGATTATCAAATCAGCAACCATCGTTTGAACCAGACTTTATTCATCTCTGATTTACACCTATGCGAGGAAAGGCCGCAGATTACTGCGCTTTTCCTCGATTTTCTGGCAAACACAAAAGCTGAAGCGCTCTATATCCTAGGTGATTTGTTTGAATACTGGGCGGGCGATGATGACCTGCCCGACCCCTATCACCAGCGCATCGCGACAGGCCTGCGAGCCTTGTCCGACAAGGGCACTCGGCTTTATGTGATGCACGGCAACCGTGATTTATTGCTAGGCCAAAATTTTGCAACCGCCTGCGGAGCCAGCCTGCTGCCCGACCCCACCATCATTGACCTATACGGCCAAACTGCGCTGCTGACGCACGGCGACAAATTGTGTACCGACGACGTGAAATATCAGGAATTTCGTCGCCAGGTGCATGATCCGGTTTGGCAAAAAACTTTCCTCGCCCAGCCCTTGGCAAGCCGCAAAGCGCAGATTGCCGGAATGCGTCAGCAAAGTGAGCAAGCAAAAATGGCTAAGTCAGAAGCTATCATGGATGTAAATGCGGAGGCGGTAGCGAGTTTGCTAGCAGAACACGACTTCCCGCCGCTATTCATCCACGGCCATACCCACAGGATGAACCGACACGCGCTCAACATCAATGGACATCAATGCGAGCGTATCGTGTTGGGGGATTGGTATGAGAGTGGCAGTTATTTGGAATGTGGTGCGCAGGGTTGCGTGATGCAGGAATGTAGGTTGGGCTGCATAAAGGCTACACTTTCTATTTAGGCGGCATAGCCTTAGCTGGCTCTTTGGCCATCTTTGCCATCTCTTCCTTGCTCATCTCTTTAGGCTTTACAGGTGGCGGATGTTTTGCCCACCAGTTGCTGGCAAATTTCTGCGCGTCGGCTTCTTCTTTGGCACTGATCAGCTCGGCGATTTTGTCGCGGCCTTCCATTGCCGATGGAATCAGCTCATCGCCTTTGATTTGGTCGTCGGTGGCTTTGGGGTTGTTCTCTGCTTGTGGCTCTTCAGAAGCAGCGATGGAATACCAGGCATAGGCGCGCGGTAGGTTGCGCTTGCCGCCTTTGGTATCGCCATTGGCGTACATATTGCCCATCATCACTTGCGCGGCGACGTCATGCTGTTCGGCGAGTTTTTCTGCCCATTTCATGGCTTCAACAAAGTCTGAGTTGATGTCAAAGCCACTGTAAAGCTTGACCGCCAGTAGGCGTAGCGCATCTTTTTGTCCGACTTTGGCGGCTTTCCGCAACCAATGCAGCGCTTTGGCGGTATCCTTGGGCATGCTGCGTCCATAGTTGTAGCGCGAGCCCAGCTCAAATTGTGCGACTAGGTCATTGTGATTAGCCTTATCCAGCAACTCGGCGTATGGCAGTTTGTCGTATTCGGTTTTTTTGGGAGGTGGCTCAGGTTTCTTTTTGGGCGGCGGCGGGGGTTGCAGGCCATCCAGTCCAGTATCTAAAGGACTGGCGGCGGGTTTAGTTGAGGTGGAAGTTGCATCTTCAGCCGCAGAGGCGAAATTGAGCCATAGCCAGCCAGCCATTAGGCATGACCCGAGTAACATTTTTTTATGCATAATCTTCATTTATGAACCCTTCAAAAACGATTATCGTCTGCATCAACCATCGCGCTAATCCTGACGTGCCATCGTGCGGCGCACGCGGTGGTGAGGCCATTGCCCAGTGCATCGCATCCGAAATTGCCACTTACGCTTTAGATATGGGCTTAGAGCGCTTTCACTGCTTGGGCATGTGCGATCTAGGCCCCAATATCAAGCTTGCCCCTGCCGGCAATTTTTATCATCATGTCAGCCTAGAAAGCTTACCAGAGCTGGTGCAACAGCTAACTCAAGATTAAGGTTTATGCTTAAGGGACATATCCCGGAATCTTGCTTTCATCCACCTCGTCTATTTGCTCAGGCTCCAGAAATTGCTTGGCGTAGGTGAGATAGACTTTTTCGCGGATGAAGATATCGAATAAGTCTGGATCCACGTGGTTGTCCAACATCATCTTGCCTAAAATAAATAGTGATTCGGATAGCGTTTTGGCTTTTTTGTAAGGGCGATCACGTGCGGTGAGCGCTTCAAAAATGTCGGCGATGCCCATAATCCGAGCGGGGATGGACATTTGTTCTTTGGTCAATCCGCGTGGATAGCCTTTGCCGTCCATGCGCTCGTGGTGGCCGCCTGCGTATTCCGGTACACGGCGCAGTGCTTTGGGATAAGGTAGCGATTCCAGCATGTTGATGGTGACCACGATGTGGTTGTTGATCACTTGGCGCTCTTCATTGGTGAGCGTGCCGCGTGCGATGTTGAGGTTGTATACCTCGTTTTCGGTCAAAAATGGTTGGATTTCACCTTTCTCATCTTTGTATTTGTAAGCAGCGATTTGTTTTACGCGCTCTTGATGTTCAGGGGTCATGAACTCACCGCCGATATTGGCGTTGCGGATAAAGTCGCGGTCATCGTCCAGTTGTTTGAGATGTGCGCGGAGCTGCACTTCCATCACCTGCGCGTGGTCTGGGCGACCTTTACGTAGCAAGTCCATTTGCTTACGCAACATTTCCACTTCGGCTTGATTTTTGAGTACTTCAAAACGCGTGTCTACCAATTCAATACGGTCGAAAATGGTAGCGAGCTTGGTGGCTTTATCTACCACGTATTCCGGCGTGGTGACTTTTCCGCAATCGTGCAACCACGCGGCAATACGTAGTTCATACAGTTCTTTTTCCGACATGGAAAAGTCTGCGAACGGGCCAGTGGTGGCTTCTACCGCACACTTGCCCAGCATCATCGCCATTTCTGGCACACGACGGCAGTGGCCACCGGTGTAAGGTGACTTTTCGTCGATCGCGTCAGCGATCAAAGTGATGAACGACTCAAACAGCGCTTTCAAACCCTCAATCAGGTTTTGGTTGGTGAGCGCGATCGCGGCTTGTGAAGCGAGAGATTCGACCAATTGTTGAATTTGCGGCGTGAAGGCGATAACTTCTCCGCTGTTGTGATCTTTGGAATTCAGCAATTGCAACACCCCGATGATTTCCTTTTCATGGTTTTTCATCGGGATGGTGAGGAAAGATTTGGAGCGGTAGCCGGTGTTCGCGTCAAATTTGCGCGTGCCGGAAAAGTCGAAACCCTCGGCTTCGTAGGCGTCTTCTATGTTGACGGTTTTGTCGTTGATGACCGCGTAGGCCGCCACCATACCGGTGTTGGGTGTGCCATCTTCGCGGTAAATGGGTAATGCGGGGAAAGGAATATCTTTGCCAGTAGTGCCGCCCATGGCGATATTGAGTGAATCGGTACGCATGATTTCAAACTTGAGTTTGTCGTCGTCGGTGACGGTGTACAGCGTACCGCCATCGGCATTGGCAATCTCTTTAGCGCCCATTAGAATCATTTCCAGCAGGCGTGAAGTGTCGCGTTCTGAGGAGAGTGCCACACCGATGCGATTTAGGCGCTCGATATTATCCAGCATCATTTTTATTTCGGTAACTCTACGTTCCTCAGCTTTGCGCCTATTATCCGTGGATTTTTTAGTCATGGTCTCAGACATTTTTTCTTCCTAATCTTAAATGACACAACTAGTGACACACACTGCAAATTTTACTGACCTGCACAGATTGGCGCAAAGCCGCGCTCACGTCAACAGCTTCAAGCTTTAGTGCTGCGTTTTTTGACTTCGTCTGAGCGGAGTTGTAAGGCAATTTTGTCCAGCACGCCGTTGACGTATTTATGTCCATCCACGCCGCCGTATTTTTTAGCCAATTCTATGCCTTCGTTAATCACTACACGATAAGGGATGGTCGCGTCGAACGCTAATTCGTAAGTGGCGATGTATAACACCGCGCGTTCGACCGGACTAAGCTCTTCAACTTTGCGATCAATAAACTGTGAAAGTTGGCTGTGTAGCCCGTCCATATTGGCCAGCACGCCTTGTAGCAAAGCGTTGCAATAGGTTTTGTCGGCGCGGGCAAACAGAGCGTCTTCTTGCAGATGATTGGCGATGCTTTTTTCGCTATTGGCGCTTAAAAAGTGCTGGTACAGACCTTTTAGCACTAACTCACGGGATAGGCGGCGATTGCCGCTTTTGACTTTTTCTTCAGTCACGGCGGTCATCATAAATGCCTTATCAGATTGGCCATCTCAACCGCTACTTGTGCTGCTTCAGCGCCTTTTATTGTGGCACGCGCCAATGCTTGCTCATCGTTTTCGGTAGTCAAAATCGCATTAGCAACGGGGATACCAGTATCTAGTTGCACTTCGGTGATACCACGCGCGGATTCATTGGCGACGATTTCAAAATGATAGGTTTCGCCACGGATCACAGCACCTAGCGCAATCAACGCATCATAGTGGCGTGACTTTGCCATTTTGAGCAGCAGCAGCGGGGTTTCTAGCGCCCCTGGCACGCTGGCGAGTGTAATGTCAGCATCGGCTACGCCTAATTTGTGCAGTTCGGCCACACACGCGCCGCGTAGCGCATCGCCCACCGCCGGATTAAAGCGTGATTGCACGATGCCGATGCGCATTGAGTGACCAGATAAGTCTTGTTCCAGGGTTTTCATTTTGTTTCCTTAGATGTTTTTATTTCTGCCAAAACTGGGAACGTGTCTGCGTGCCGAATAGGCACAGGGAAAGTGGCTAGGCTAGCATGATCAATGGCGACGTATTAGGCGATAGCGATAGCTTCAGCAGAGGAAGAAGGAGTATCAGTTTCATCAAAATTCAGTATCACCTTTTCTTCAACATCTATGTCCACTGTCACATGCCCACCATCTACCAAACGCCCAAATAGCAGCTCATCGGCCAAAGCTTTGCGAATAGTGTCTTGAATGAGCCGCGCCATAGGCCGTGCGCCCATGAGTGGGTCGAAGCCTTTTTTGGCGAGATAAGCTTTAAGAGCATCAGTAAAGCTGACTTCGACTTTTTTCTCGTGCAACTGATCTTCCAACTGCATCAAGAATTTATCCACCACGCGCACAATCACGTCTTGATCCAGCGGTTTGAACGACACAGTCGCATCCAAGCGATTGCGGAATTCGGGCGTGAATAAGCGCTTGATTTCTGCCATTTCATCGCCGCTGGCTTTGTTGGCAGTGAAACCCATACTGGATTTGGCCAAGGCCTCTGCGCCCGCATTGGTGGTCATGATGATGGTGACGTTGCGGAAATCGGCTTTGCGCCCGTTGTTATCGGTCAGTGTGCCGTGATCCATCACTTGCAACAAAATGTTGAAAATATCGGGATGCGCTTTTTCAATTTCGTCGAGTAGCAGCACGGAATATGGCTGTTTAGTAATCGCCTCGGTCAATAGGCCACCTTGCTCAAAGCCTACATAGCCAGGAGGCGCACCAATTAAGCGTGACACGGCATGGCGTTCCATGTATTCGGACATGTCAAAGCGTACCAACTCTATGCCTAAAGTGTAGGCCAACTGCCGCGCAACTTCGGTTTTTCCCACACCGGTAGGACCGCTGAACAGGAATGCGCCTATGGGTTTTTGCGTATTGCCCAAACCGCTACGCGCCATTTTGATGGCGGCGGCTAGAGCATCAATGGCGGCATCTTGGCCGAATACTACGGCTTTCAGGTCGCGGTCTAGCGTCTTCAATGCGCTGCGGTCGTCGCTGGAAATGTTCTTGGACGGAATGCGCGCGATTTTAGCGATGATGCCTTCGATTTCTTTGTTACCAATCACTTTTTTCTGGCGTGATTTTGGCAGAATGCGTTGCGCGGCACCTGCTTCATCAATCACGTCTATCGCCTTGTCTGGCAAGTGGCGGTCGTTGATGTATCTGGCCGATAGCTCGGCGGCGGTAGAAAGCGCGGCAGCGGTATATTTAACACCGTGATGAGATTCAAAGCGCGATTTCAAACCTTTGAGGATTTCTACGGTTTCGGTGATAGAAGGCTCGGCGACATCCACTTTTTGAAAACGGCGCGATAGTGCGTGGTCTTTTTCAAAAACCCCGCGGAATTCTTGATAGGTCGTTGCCCCTATACACTTGAGTTGGCCGTTGGACAGCGCAGGTTTGAGTAGATTAGACGCGTCTAAAGTGCCGCCACTGGCCGCTCCTGCGCCTATGAGCGTATGAATTTCGTCTATAAATAAAATTGCGTCGGGGTTTTCGCTCAATTTTTTGAGTACCGCTTTCAGACGTTGCTCAAAGTCGCCTCGGTACTTAGTGCCAGCCAACAATGCGCCCATATCCAGCGAGTAGATGGTGGCTTTGGCTAAAATTTCGGGGATGTCGCCTTCAACGATGCGCCGCGCCAAGCCTTCGGCGATAGCGGTTTTACCCACACCAGCTTCACCCACCAGCAACGGGTTGTTTTTGCGGCGACGGCACAGAGTTTGGATGACGCGCTCTAGTTCTGGGCCACGGCCTATTAACGGGTCTATTTTGCCCGCTAATACTTGCGCATTGAGGTTGAGGGTGAAGCTGTCCAAGGCGCTAGTGGCGGCCTGATCTTGTTCGGTTTCTGCTTGATCTCCCGTAGCGCGTTTGCTAGCACCAGCGGTTTCAGCCACTTTAGAGATGCCGTGCGAAATGAAATTGACCACGTCCAAGCGCGTTACGCCTTGCTGATGCAGGAAAAACACCGCGTGCGAGTCTTTTTCGCCATAAATCGCTACCAGCACATTGGCGCCGGACACTTCTTTTTTGCCTGAGGATTGCACATGCAAAATGGCGCGTTGGATCACGCGCTGAAAGCCCAAAGTGGGCTGGGTGTCCACTTCCTGTGTGCCAGAAACGATATGCGTGTGTTCGTTGATATAGTCGGTGAGTTCACGGCGCAAGGCTTCAATGTCACCACCACAGGCGCGTAGCACTTGCGACGCGGTGGGATTATCCAGCATGGCCAGTAGCAAATGCTCCACGGTAATCAGCTCGTGGCGCTGCTGACGCGCTTCCATGAAGGCGATATGTAGGGAAACTTCAAGCTCTTGTGCAATCACTTCGTATTACCTCTAAAAAATCAGCCTTCTTCCATCACGCATTGCAGCGGATGCTGGTATTCGCGTGCTTTTTCTGTTACTTGCCGTACCTTGGTTTCAGCGAGGTCACGTGGATATATGCCACATATTGCCGAACCTTCGTTGTGTACTTTCAACATAAGCTGCAAGGCCAGCTCACGATTTTTGCCAAAAAACGTTTCAATGACTTGCACTACAAATTCCATCGGCGTGTAGTCGTCATTGAGCAAACGTACCTTATACAAAGGTGGCGCTTTAGGCTTGGACTCGCCTGTTTCAGCTTCGGTTCGTTCAACGGTCTTGGTCGCCATGTGAGCCTATTTTGAGCTTATTCAAGAATAATTCAAGCCCTAAATCGGGATGAATTTACGCACGTATAGCGACTATCTTCACAATGCGGTCTTGGGTTTGAATGATTTCAAGGGTATGCCCCGCTATCTTGAAGCTAGTTCCTACCTCAGGAATATCTTCAAAATGCTCTAACACCAAGCCGTTTAAGGTTTTCGGGCCATCTAAGGGAAAGTTTAGTTTCAGTTTACGGTTAAGTTCGCGCAAAGTGGCCGCGCCATCCACCAGCAAGCTTCCGTCTTGTTGTTTATGAAACACCATGGAGTGGGTAGGCGATTGTGAGGTGAATTCACCCACCATTTCTTCCAGAATATCTTCTAGGGTAACCAACCCTTTGAGTTGGCCGTACTCATCAACAACCAGTGCTAGGCGTTGCTGTTTTTCCTGAAACTGTTGCAACTGGGTGTACAACGGCGTTCCAGAAGGCACAAAATAGGGCTCGCTCATGACTTCTTGCAGTGATTCTTTGGTGAGTTCACCGCTTTGTGCCTGATGTAGCACTTTGCGGATGTGCAACACACCTATTACTTCCTCGCTCTGACCGCTACGAACCGGGAGTCGAGTATGGTGACTGGTGGCAATTTGCTCGGTGATAATCTCAGGAGTTGCATCAAAATCAATGGTCTCGATTTGCGTGTAGGCTGACATCACGTCATCTACCGTGATTTTTTCCAGATCAAATAGATTCAACAGAATGTTTTGGTGTTGTTGCGGGATAAAGCCACCGGCTTCCTGCACGATGCTGCGTAGTTCTTCCATGCTCATGGCGTGTACCGAAGCGGAAAAATCGGGCTTTAGTCTGAGTACGGTAAGAAAACCGCGCACGAACAGATTGATGAACCATACGACAGGGTAGGTAATTTTTAAGAGAGGATATAGTACATAGCTAGTCGCCATGGCAAGCCGCTCAGGATAGGCTGCCGCAATGACTTTGGGGGAAATTTCGCCAAAAACCAGTATGGCGAAAGTGACGGCGAGTGTTCCGGTAGCAAGTACTAATTGCCCCTCACCGAACAACTCCACCGCGATTACTGTAACCAGAGTTGCCGATGCCGCATTGGCAAAATTGTTACCGAGTAAAATAACGCCCAATAGTTTATCTGTGCTTGCAAGTAAGGTGATTGCAAGTTTTGCGCCATGTCGTCCTTCTTTCGCCAAGTGTTTCAGGCGATAGCGGTTAGATGACATGAGGCTGGTTTCGGCGACCGAAAAGAACGCGCCTATGAGGAGCAGTAATGCCAGCGTGGCAAGCTGAAAAGAGATCGGGATGTTGTCCAAGGGGCTTACTATAGGTTAAGAGACATGCCTAGTTTCCGCGTTCATGCGGAAACTTGTCAAGCACTCCCGCGCAAAGGCGAACGCATGTCAAGGCTGTGCGTCAGCTTCTTTTTTCACTTCCGGCTTAATCATGTCTTCACGCGAAATCCCCAGCCACAAAACGATTGGACAGGCGACCAATACTGAGGAGTAGATGCCGAACAGAATGCCGATAGTGAGCGCCAAGGCGAAGTTGTGTAGTACTTCACCGCCGAATAACAGCATGGAACACACCATGGTTTGTGTCATGACATGGGTGATGATGGTGCGCGACATGGTGCTGGTGATGGCGTTGTTGATGATGTCGGAGACGCTGGCTTTGCGCATTTTGCGGAAATTTTCGCGCACACGGTCGAATACCACTACCGATTCGTTCACCGAATAGCCCAACACCGCCAACACGGCTGCCAGCACGGTGAGGTTGAATTCCCATTGAAAGTAGGAGAAAAACCCAAGAATGATGACTACGTCGTGCAGATTGGCGATGATGGCGGCCACGCCAAACTTCCACTCAAAACGCAGCGCCAGATACCCGACAATGCCCAGAGACACCAGCAACAGCGCCATTGCGCCGTTTTCGTAGAGCTCTTTACCCACTTGTGGGCCGACGAATTCAACGCGGTGCATTTTCACTGAGGCGTTGTCTTTGCTTAAAGCGCCTAATACTTGTTCAGAGAGCTTGGCGCCAGACACGCCTTTTTTGACTGGTAGGCGTATCAGCACGTCGTGACTGGTGCCAAAGCTTTGCACTGAAGCATCTTTAAGACCGATGTTGTCTATGGTGCTACGAATCTTGGTGAGGTCAGCCGCTTGTGGGTAGGTCACTTCCATCACCGTGCCGCCAGTGAAATCTACACCGAAATTCAAGCCTTTGGTGGCTAGGAAAAACACCGCTAGCAAAAACGTGAGTAAGGAAATAGAGGTAGTGAGCTTGCCATAGCTCATGAAAGGGATATCGCCTTTGATTCTGAATAATTCCATTTTTGTCTTAACCTTAACCTAGATTCTTAACCAATCACGAGCTTGGTGATTTTGCGACGATAGCCATAGGTGAGATTGACCAAACCGCGCGATACCACCACCGCACTAAACATGGAGGTCAAAATCCCTAGTACATGCACGATGGCAAAGCCGCGTACCGGACCTGAGCCAAACGAGAACAACATCACACCGACGATAAGCGTAGTCACGTTGGAATCGAGGATGGTGGCGAAAGCGCGGTCATAGCCAGTAGCAATCGCCGTTTGTGGGCTGTTACCGTTATGTAGTTCTTCACGGATACGCTCGTTAATCAGAACATTGGAGTCAATCGCCATGCCTAAAGTCAGTGCAATGGCGGCTAAACCCGGCAGCGTAAGTGTGGCTTGCAGCATAGAAAGTACTGCCACCAGCAGAAGCAGATTCACCCCTAGCGATAATACCGAAACCGTGCCAAACACCAAGTAGTACGCCATCATCATCAGCGCAATGGCAACAAAACCATACATCGTGGAATGCACACCGCGTTTGATGTTCTCTTCACCCATGCTGGGGCCTACGGTGCGCTCTTCAATAATCTCCATCGGTGCAGCCAGCGCTCCAGCACGCATCAGCAAGGCCAAATCTTGCGCCTCTTGTGTGTTTTCCATGCCGGTGATGACGAATGACGAGGAAAGTTCGGATTGAATGGTGGGTGCAGTGAGGATTTCTTGCTTGCCTTTTTCAATCAAAATTACTGCCATGCGACGTTTAATGCCCTCGCGCGTGGCCAGCTTCATAGAGGCCGCGCCCTTGCTATCTAGGCGCACACTGATTTCTGATCCGCCTTGTTGTTGATCTAGACTAGGTTCGGCTGAGGTGAGATTGTCACCAGAAAATACAATTTGTTTTTCCACCAACAGCGGCTCGCCTTGCCCATCCTTGCCATCTTTAATGCGTCCATACAGCAACTCGGTACCTGCCGGAACTTTACCCGCCAAGGCGGCTTCTATTTTTTGTGGTTCATAGTCGCGTGCGCCGATATTGGCGGTGTGGGCATATACCATACGCACTTGTAGCGTAGCGGTACGGCCTAGGATGTCTTTAGCCTGTGCGGTATCTTGTACGCCGGGCAATTGCACAACGATGCGGTCTTCGCCTTGTTGTTGAATCACCGGTTCTGCTACGCCGATTTCGTTGACGCGGTTGTGCAGGGTGTGGATGTTTTGTTTAAGCGCTGATTCTTTTAATGCTTTTTGCACCGGCAAACTCAGCGTAGCGATTAGGAACTTTTCAGTACCACTTTCACTTGAGGTCACGGTTAAATCGGGATAGTTTTTACGTAAAACATTTTGGGCTTTGGCGAGTTCTTTAGCGTCGTCAAACCGTACTTTGATCTTGTCGCCATCACGCACTACCCCGGAATACGCCACGCGCTCTTTACGCAAAGCACCACGAATATCACCCACATAACCTTCTATGGTTTTATCCAACACGGCCTTCATATCCATTTGCAACAGAAAATGTACGCCGCCGCGTAAATCCAAACCCATGTACATAGGCTGTGCGCCGATAGCGTTTAACCAGCTGGGTGAGCGAGAAACCTGATTGAGCGCCACTACATAACCATCTCCCAGTGTTTTTTGCAAAATATCTTTGGCTTTGAACTGCGCGTCAGTATTAGCAAAGCGTACTTTGATGCTGCTGGTGTCTAAAGTGATGGCATCGCTAGTGAGTTGTGCAGTTTTTAGCGCAGTCTTAACCTCGACCATCAGTGCCGTATCTAGCTTGTTTGATTTGAGTGCAGAAATCTGTACCGCGGGCGACTTGCCAAACAGGTTGGGCAGCGAATACAGCGCACTGAGCAACAGCAGCAAGCCGATAAAAATGTATTTCCACAGAGGATAGCGATTCATGGGAGACTCAAACAGTGATTAAATGGCTTTTATAGTGCCTTTGGGCAGCAGCGTTTGTACTGTGATCTTTTGCACATTGACCACGGTTTCAGTGGCAATCTCAAGGCTGACATAGGCCTCGCTCACCTTGACCACCTTGCCTACTAAGCCGCCAGTGGTGACGACTTCGTCACCCTTTTGCAGCGCGGCGAGCATATTGCGATGTTCTTTGGCTTGCTTCATTTGCGGGCGAATCAACATAAACCAGAACAGCACAAAGATGATGAGGAATGGCAGAAAGCTGGTGAGTGTTGGTGCTGCGGCATCGGCAGCGTAGGCGTTAGTAATAAACACGGGAATTTCCTCAAAAGTTAGACACTAAAAACTGCGCGATTCTAGCATAGTGTAAGGCTTAACACAGCGTGGCTCTTTTCTCATGAAACGCTTTGGTGAAAGCTTTCAAACCACCCGACTCAATCGCCGCGCGTAAGCCCTGCATCAGTTCTTGGTAGTAATGCAAATTGTGGATGGTGTTAAGACGTGCACCCAAAATCTCGCCCACGCGATGCAAATGGTGCAAATAAGCACGGGTGAAGTTGCGACAGGTGTAGCAGGAACATTCCGCATCCAGCGGCGTTACGTCATTGGTGTAACGCGCGTTTTTGATTTTGACATCGCCAAAGCGCGTAAACAGCCAACCGTTGCGGGCGTTTCGTGTGGGCATCACGCAGTCAAACATATCCACTCCTGCATTCACTGCGGCGACCAAGTCTTCTGGTGTACCGACACCCATTAAATAGCGCGGTTTGTTTTGTGGCATTTGTGGCGTGGTGTGCGCCAAAATACGCAGCATGTCATCTTTGGGCTCACCCACGGAAAGCCCACCGATGGCGTAGCCGTCAAAGCCTATTTGCTCCAAGCCTGCCATTGAGGCATCGCGTAGAGGCTCATACATGCCGCCTTGAATAATGCCGAATAGGGCATTGGGGTTGCCCGCGTGTTCCATTTTGGAACGAGCTGCCCAGCGTAGTGAGAGCTCCATTGAATCTTTGGTTTCACGTTCGGTGGCAGGGTAAGGCGTGCATTCATCGAACACCATCACTATGTCGGAATTCAGCACTTTTTGTATGCGCATGGATTCTTCGGGGCTTAAAAAGCAGGCATCGCCGTTGATGGGCGAGCGGAATTTCACGCCTTGCTCAGTAATTTTGCGTAAATCGCCCAAACTCCACACTTGGAATCCACCAGAGTCTGTGAGTATCGGGCCATCCCATCCCATAAAGCGGTGCAGGCCGCCATGTGCCGCGATGACTTCCAGCCCTGGACGCAGCCACAAGTGAAAGGTGTTACCCAACACGATGTGTGCGTCAATCTCGCGCAACTCCAACGGACTCATGGCCTTAACCGTGCCATAGGTGCCGACCGGCATGAACGCTGGTGTTTCGACCGTGCCGTGCGCTAAACTTAAGCTAGCTCGCCGTGCCGCGCCATCTTGATGGGTAATAATGAATTCCATAATGGGGCGGGATACTACCATAACCATCTGTTTGTTATACTAACCCGCTTATGGCTACTCAAACACCCCGCACACGCAAGCCGCGCCCGCTCTTGGATTCAACAATCCGTGAGAAAAGCATCTATTTGCTACCCAATTTGTTCACTACCGGAGCGCTGTTCGCTGGCTTCTATTCTATCGTACAAGCCATGGGCGGGCGGTTTGAGAACGCTGCTGTGGCGATATTTCTAGCTATGATATTAGATGGTTTAGATGGCCGAGTGGCCCGCCTGACGCGCACTCAAAGTGCGTTTGGGGCTGAATATGATTCGCTGTCAGACATGGTATCGTTTGGCGTGGCTCCTGCGCTAGTTCTTTACGTTTGGGCATTAAAGCCTATGGGCAAATTAGGCTGGATTGCTGCGTTTATTTATTGCGCCGGTGCGGCATTAAGATTGGCACGTTTCAACACCAAGCTGGACGAAAGTGATAAACGCTTTTTCCAGGGGCTACCCAGCCCGGCGGCAGCGGCTTTATTAGCTGGATTGGTGTGGGTGGCTAACTCAAACGGAGTGAGCGGATCTGATGTGATATTAGGTGTTGTGCATATGAAATGGCTGGCTTGGGTAACTACAGTATTTGCTGGACTGACCATGGTGAGCGATTTACGCTATTTCAGCGGCAAGGATTTTAATTTGCGGCGTAGCGTGCCATTTATGGTGGTGTTGCTCATGGTACTGGCGTTCGTACTTGTTTCTTATAGTCCACCCGAAGTATTATTTTTCTTGTTCGTTTTATACGGCCTGTCTGGTTATGCTAACTGGCTGATGTTGAGGTTTAAACACAAGAATTAATCACCATGAGCAAAAGATATCTAACTGCTGCTAAGGCCGTTGTTGGCGCATCAATCCCTTGGAATGTCTTCAATGAAGAAGGACGGTTGTTGCTTAAGGCCAACGAACCTATTACCAGCGAACTGCAGGCTTATCGTTTAGCTACTCAGGGCTTGTATTTTGAGACGGGTTTTAGTTTTCATGAACAAGGCGAGGCAGAGCGTGAGCTAGGCTCGGTGTTACGTACCCTCAATTTGGCGCATAGGCTCATGAGAAAAACTTTGCCTAATCTGGAACGAGAATCCGACGGCGGGGCGCAGGTATTAGCGATTGCAGAATTGATTTTAGAAGCCCTGGAACTCAATGCAGATGCAGCACTGGCGTGTATCTTGATGAATCAAGAAGTTGCGCCATATAGCTATCGTCACATGGTGGATACAGCCATGCTGACAGGGCAGCTCGGACGCATGATGAATTTGCCGCGTGATGAGCTGCTTACGTTGATAGCTGCTGGTCTTACAATTAACGTGGCGATGGTGGAGTATCAAGACAAACTTAATCTGAAGCATGCTGGCTTGACTGAAGAAGGCCGGGCATTTGTACATAAACATCCGATGAAAGCGGTGGAGATTCTGCAAAAATCCGGGGTGACTGATGAAAATTGGCTCAGTTTTGTGTTGAATCATCACGAGAATGACGACGGTAGTGGCTATCCCGCAGGTAAAAAAGGCAACGAAATTCCACTGGGTTCTAAGTTGATTGGTCTAGCTTCTCGTTACAGTGGACGTATTGTTGTCAATCATCGTCCAGCGATGTTGCCCAGTGATGCTCTGCGTGATATTTTGGCGAGTAAGGAATTTCCTACGCAATTATCAGCTTATCTAGTGAAAGCAGTAGGCTTGTATCCGCCAGGAGATGCGGTGCGGCTAAAAAATGGGCAAATTGGTATCGTGGTTAAAAAGAACGCTACACCTACTGGTGTGACGGTACGTATCACTATTGCTGCCAATGGAATGCCGCAACACGAAGTGTTGTTGCGCGACACCGATCAGAAAGAGTTTGCCATCAAAGAGGAAGTAGCACGTGAAGAGGCAGGAACGCATCCTATGATAGATTTGTGGGGTCCAGTCGCAGCGCATTGATGAGGAGTACATCAAATGGCTAAGAGACGCATTAGTGTTGCAGATATTATGGTGGGGCAACCTTTGCCGTGGAATGCTTATGACGCAAATGGCCGCTTGTTGCTACATGCGGGTGAAGTGGTAGCTAACCCAATGCAAGTAGAACGTATGGTGGCGCAAGGCTTGTTTTCAGAAATGGGCGACTCTGGTGATGAAGGTGCAGGTAAGGCTGCCAAAGAAGCGCCCTCAACAGTACGCATGATCAATCGCGCCAATGAGCTGCTGCGGCACACCTTACCTAAGCTGCAAGAGTTGGATGGCGCTGAAGAAAAGCTGTTGCGTATCTCACAGCTGATTTTGGACGCTATCAAACTCGAGCCAGACATCGCAGTGGCATGCGTTTCGCTCAATCAGGATGCAGCGCCCTATGTGATTCGCCATTGCGTGGATACGGCCATTGTGGCGGCGCTTATCTCCCAAGCGATGGGAGTATCGGATGACAAAACTTTATACACAGTAGCCGCTGCGCTGACTGCTAATCTGGGTATGTTGCAATACCAAGAAGAGCTTAATCGCAAAACAGAGCCGCTCACCAAAGAGGAAAAAGCACGCATACACGAACACCCCAAACAAAGCGTAGAAATGCTGCAAACCGCAGGAATTACTCAGAAACAGTGGCTATCCTATGTGTTGTATCATCATGAGAATGAGGACGGTAGCGGCTATTCTGTCGGTAAAAAGGGCGACGAAATTCCGCTGGGTGCCAAGCTCATTGGTTTGGCAGACCGCTATTGTGCGCGTGTGACTAACGCGGGTTATCAAAAGCAGGCTTTGCCGAGTAAGGCATTGCGTGATTTATTATTAAATAATGGTAAAGATACCGCGCCCCAGTTAGCCGCTTATTTTATTAAGGTTATAGGCTTGTATCCTCCAGGGGTGTTGGTGATGTTGGCGAGCGGAGAAACTGGTATTGTGACCACAAAAGACCCAGTAAAAGGGCACCCCATGGTGCGAGTTACCTTCAGCAAATCGGGCTCTCTGGTTGATAGTGCGATATTGCGAGAAACTAGCAAGCCTATGTATACAATTAAAGAAGAAATACCTAAGCAAGTCGCTGGCGCACAGTTTGCCATGTCCAAAATCTGGGGTGATACAGCAGCGTTTTAGGTATTGTTAACAATGTAAATGCTAGTGATAGAAATGGAGAGACTAGATGGCTAAAAGAAGAATCGGGATTATGGACATCATCGTCGGGCAGCCCTTGCCGTGGAGCGTGTTCGGCGAAGATGGCAAGCTGCTACTGAGTGCTGGTGAGACCGTGGCCAGCGAAGCGACGATGAAACGATTGGTCGCTGAAGGCTTGTATTCTGAAATTACCTACGCTAGTGATGCTGACGAGGTGTACTTTAATCCCAAGAACGAGCCGTCTGTAGTACGCATTCTTAATCGCACCAATTATCTGTTGCGAAAAGCCTTGCCTGTGCTTGCGGCGTTTCCTGATGTGTCAGCAAAAGTGCGTGAATTCGCCGAAATGGTGTACACCGCAGTGGAATTAGATTCAGACGTGGCGGTTGCCTGTATATTTTTAAATCAAAAGCCTGGCGGCCCTTATAATTTTCGGCACAATACCGACACTGCGATTGTGGCATCGTTAATCGCTCGCTCTATGGGATTACCGCGAGAAGAGATTATTACCGGTATTGCTGCGGCGCTAACGGCTAATCTTGGCATGTTGGACTATCAGGATCACTTGGATAAAAAAACAGGGCCGCTGACACAGGCTGAGAAAGATCACTTGCGTACACACCCCGCGCATAGCGTAGAAATGCTAAAAGGTTTTGGTGTGACCGATGAGGCATGGCTTGCTGCGGTACTCAACCATCATGAAAATGAGGATGGTAGCGGATATCCAAACGGTAAAAAAAGTGATGAAATTCCAGTATTTGCCAAACTGATAGGCTTAGCCGACCGTTATTGCGCGCGTGTGACCAGTAGCCGCAAGCTAGCATTGCCAAGTGCTGCGCTGAAAGACATTTTCCTTAGTAAAAATAAAGAGATAGATAGCAAATTGGCGCCTTATTTCATTAAAGAAATTGGCTTGTACCCTCCAGGTTCTTTTGTGAAACTCAAGAACTATGAGATTGGTGTAGTTTATAAAAATGGAGTGAAACCTGGTTGTCCAGACGTGTTTCTTGCCCTAACGGCGCATGGTATGCCGCAGAACGGCAGAATATTACGCAAAACAACCAGTCCAGAGTATGCGATTACAGAATCGGTACACAAGGAAATTGCTGGATCTAACTTGGCAATGCAGCGTTTTTGGGGCGTGCTGGCAGCATTTTAGTCTTTGTATTCCTATGCTTGCATAATTATCAGAAAGTCGTTATATTTACGCCACTATGTTTTTTGACCGTCACATTTCATTTTTGCCTCATTTCAGCCACCTGCTTGCAGGTCTGCTGCTGCGTCTTGTTTCGCTCCGCCCTTTCGGGCTGCGCGTCGCGCGCTAAATACTCCACTCCCCCAATCAGAAGTTAAGTTCGTGCGGTACACTTATCACACGTGTGAAATAACGCCTTAAAAAGATGGAGCATGACCATGCAACAAGAACACAAGCAAGACAAACTTATTATTTTTGACACCACCTTGCGCGACGGCGAGCAAAGTCCGGGTGCCGCCATGACCAAGGAAGAAAAAATCCGTATCGCGCGCCAGTTGGAAAAGCTGGGTGTTGACGTGATAGAAGCCGGTTTCGCTGCCGCCAGCCCGGGTGATGCGGATGCCATACATGCCATTGCACAAATCGTGAAAAATTCCACGGTTTGTTCATTGGCGCGAGCCAACGAGCGTGACGTGCGTGCGGCGGGTGAAGCCATTACACCGGCTAAATCCGGGCGCATACACACTTTCATCGCTACCTCGCCCATCCACATGGAAAAGAAGTTGCGCATGAGTCCAGACCAAGTGGTTGAGAACGCGGTCAAGGCAGTGATATTGGCTTTGGAATACACAGACAATGTAGAGTTTTCGGCAGAGGATGCAGTGCGCTCGGAAATGGATTTTCTGGTGCGTATTTTTGACGCGGTGATTCAAGCTGGAGCCACTACCATCAATGTGCCGGACACCGTGGGTTACAGTATCCCTGCTTTATGGGGTGAGCGTATGCAGCAGTTGATTGCGCGTGTGCCGAATAGCCATAAAGTAGTGTGGAGTACGCATTGCCACAACGACCTCGGCATGGCAGTGGCGAATTCATTGGCTGCGGTGATGAATGGTGCGCGGCAGGTGGAATGCACCATCAATGGCTTGGGCGAGCGCGCGGGTAATGCCAGCTTGGAAGAAGTGGTGATGGCGGTGAAAACGCGCCGTGATGTGTTTAGCTGCGACACACGCATAGACACTACGCAAATCGTGTCGACTTCCAAATTGGTGTCTAGCATCACCGGCTATCCGGTGCAACCGAACAAGGCTATCGTCGGTGCCAATGCGTTTTCGCACGAATCCGGCATCCACCAAGACGGCGTACTCAAGCATCGCGAGACCTACGAAATCATGCGTGCTGAGGACGTGGGCTGGGGTGCCAACAAGCTCACCTTGGGCAAGCTGTCAGGCCGTAACGCTTTCAAAACACGTTTGCAAGAGCTGGGTATTGTGTTGGAAAGCGAAGATGCTTTGAACGCTGCTTTTGGCAAGTTCAAGGAATTGGCTGACAAAAAGCGTGAGATTTTTGACGAAGACTTGCAAGCTTTAGTCAGCGACGAAATCATCAGCGAAGCGCCGGAGCACTACAAGCTGGTGTATTTGCAGGTGAAATCAGAAACCGGCGAAACGCCGCACGCTAAGGTGACCATCATGGAAAATGGCAAAGAACGCCGTGCCGAAGCTGACGGCGGCGGGCCGGTGGACGCCTCGTTCAAAGCGCTGGAAAGCATGGTACAAAGCGGTGCCGAGCTATTGCTGTACTCGGTGAATAACATCACCAGCGGTACCGATGCTCAAGGTGAGGTAACGGTGAGGCTGTCTAAACAAGGCCGCATCGTGAATGGCTTAGGCGCGGATACCGACATCGTGATTGCCTCCGCCAAAGCCTACATCAATGCGTTGAACAAACTGCATTCCAAACTGGAACGCGCCCATCCGCAGGTTTAACTTTTAGGAGCCCCCTTTGCAACTCGCTTTATTTGATTTAGATAACACGCTATTAAACGGAGATAGCGACTACCAATGGGGGCAGTTTTTGATTGAGCAGGGCGTGCTAAATGCCACGCACACCTCAATCAACGAACAGTTTTATCAGGATTACAAGGACGGTAATCTGGATATTGTAGCGTTTCTGGAGTTTCAATTTCAGCCGTTGATGGAGCATCCACGCGCCCAGTTAGATATTTGGCATCAAGCTTATATGCAGCACAAAGTGCGTCCCATGATGACGCAAAAATCGCGTGACTTGGTGGAACAGCATCGTAAAAATGGCGATTTGCTGGTGGTGATTACTGCGACTAATAGCTTTGTGACTGCACCGATTGCTGCTGAATTCGGCATAGAAAACCTCATTGCTACCGAGCCAGAAGCCATTAATGGTGAGTTCACAGGCCACGTTTCCGGTATTCCCAGCTTTAAGGAAGGCAAAGTGACGCGGCTAAATCAATGGCTGCAAGCGCGCGGAGAAAGCCTAAGCAGTTTTGAAACCACTTGGTTTTACAGTGATTCACACAACGACTTGCCTTTGATGCAGGTGGTAAATAAACCGGTAGCAGTGAATGCCGACCCAATTTTGGCAGACTACGCCAAGGCTAATGGCTGGCCGACAATGAGCCTGCGTTAAGCCAGCTTAGTAAACACCAAACAAGCGTTAGTGCCGCCAAACCCAAAGCTATTAGAAAGCGCGGTGTTGACATTTACATTGTCCAAGCGCTTACGCACAATTGGCAAGCCCTCCGCAGCGGGGTCCAGGGTCTCGATGTTGGCAGAAGCTGCAATAAAGTTGTTCTCCATCATCAGCAAGCTATACACCGCTTCGTTCACCCCGGCCGCACCTAGCGCGTGACCGGATAGCGATTTGGTAGAAGCAATGTGTGGCGCATCGTTACCGAAAACCGCACGTATCGCTTCCAGTTCTTTAGTATCCCCTACCGGCGTACTGGTGCCATGGGTGTTGATGTAATCCACTTTATTTTTTACGCCTTCCAAGGCCATACGCATACAGCGTTCAGCACCTTCGCCCGACGGAGCAACCATGTCGTAGCCGTCAGAAGTTGCGCCATAGCCGACGATCTCGGCATAAATTTTGGCACCGCGTTTTTTGGCATGTTCCAACTCTTCCAACACCAAAATTCCACCACCGCCGGAGATGACAAAACCGTCGCGGTTAGCGTCATAGGTGCGTGAGGCTTTATCTGGCGTATCGTTGTATTTGCTGGAGAGCGCGCCCATTGCATCGAACATGAAGGACAGCGTCCAGTGCTCTTCTTCTGCGCCACCGGCAAACACGATGTCTTGTTTACACATTTGGATCTGTTCCAGGCCGTTGCCTATGCAGTGTGCACTGGTCGAGCAGGCGGAGCTGATGCTGTAGTTGATACCCTTGATTTGAGCGCCCGTTGCCAGACACGCGGAAACGCCGCTGGCCATGGCTTTAGTCACCATATAGGGGCCTACGCGACGCACACCCTTTTCGCGCAGATTATCAATGCCTTCTAGGATGCTTTCGTGTGAAGCGCCACCGGCACCGACCACCAAGCCGGTACGGACGTTTGAGATGAGTTCAGGAGGTAGTCCCGCATCGGCAATGGCTTCTTGCATCGCGAGCCAAGCGTAGGCGTGCCCATTAGCCATAAAGCGCAGCAGCTTGCGGTCTATGAGCTCAGCTATGTTGAGGTTCTTGATTGAGCCAGCAACCTGCGAGCGCAGGCCGCGCTCTGCGTATGCTTGCTGAAAGCTGATACCGGACCGGCCTTGTTTCAGGCTATCCAGCACTTCAGATTTGTTATTACCAAGACTGGATACGATGCCCATCCCTGTGACGACGACGCGACGCATAACTTCCCCTAACCTTACTTAAATTTTTCTTAGAAATTATCTGTTTGCGTGAAAAGACCCACACGCAGATCGTTGGCGACATAGATTTCACGGCCATCTACTTCCATGCGTGCATCGGCAATCCCCATCACCAGTTTACGCATGATGACCCGCTTCATATCAATGGTGTAGGTCACTTTTTTGCAAGTGGGCACTACCTGCCCGGTAAATTTTACATCGCCAGAACCCAGCGCCCGCCCACGCCCTGGACCACCCATCCAGCCCAAAAAGAACCCCACCAGTTGCCACATTGCATCCAAACCCAGGCAGCCAGGCATCACTGGGTCACTCTCAAAATGACAGTCAAAGAACCATAAATCTGGCGTGACATCCAATTCCGCCACAATTTGGCCGTTGCTATAAGTGCCGCCATCCTCGGTGATGCTGACGATGCGGTTGAACATCAGCATGGGGGGCAGCGGCAATCGCGCATTGCCCGGCCCAAATAATTCGCCGTGACCACAGGCCAATAAATCTTCTTGCGTAAAGCTATTTTTTTTCAATTTGACGTACTCTTTGAGTGATGACTAAATGCCCTACTTACAGCATGATAACCAAGTGCGGCAGTCAGCACAATTGTATCCGAAACGGCGCATATACTCGTTCAATAAGCTATCATGTCCCTTTTTTTAATCTTCAAGGAATGTTCGATGAAATTTAATTTATTCAGCGTTGCGGCCTTAGCCGCCATGCTAGCGATTGCCAACCCTGTTACCGCCGAACCCGCTAAAGAGAAAACGATGATGAAAAAGACTGTAACTGAATTACAAAAAATTGACCAAACCGTGGGTAAAGGCACTGAAGCCATCGCCGGTGCCAATGTCAGCGTGCATTACACGGGCTGGTTATATGACCCTAGCAAGCCTGAAGGTCATGGCAGCAAGTTTGACAGCTCGGTAGACCGTGGCGAACCATTCACCTTTTTATTGGGTGGTCAGCAAGTGATAAAAGGCTGGGATGATGGCGTGGCAGGCATGAAAGAAGGTGGCAAACGCACCTTAATCATCCCTTCACACATGGGCTATGGGGCTCGCGGCGCGGGCGGCGTGATTCCACCGAATGCTACTTTGGTATTTGATGTTGAATTGCTAGACGTAAAATAATGAAAGCACGTATCAAATGGGTTGAAAACGTCTGCTTCATGGGCGAATCCGAGACCGGTCATGCCGTAGTCCTGGATGGTGCGCCTGAAGCGGGCGGCCGCAATCTGGGCATGCGTCCGATGGAGATGCTGCTCATCGGCATGGGCGCATGTACCTCGTTTGACGTGGTGACCATCCTCAAGAAATCGCGGCAAAATGTGCTGGATTGCGTGGCGGAAATGGAAGCCGAGCGTGCCGATGAAATCCCTAAAGTGTTCACCAAAATTCATGTGCATTTTGTGGTGACGGGCAAAGATTTGAACCCTGCTCAAGTAGAACGTGCGGTCAAATTATCGGCTGAAAAATATTGTTCTGCTTCGATAATGCTGGGTAAGAGTGTGGCGATTAGCCACGATTTTGAAATACGAGCTGTAGATTAACTAAGCGGCTTAACTGACAACCACAGTGAGTGGGGTATCGGTTTCCAATACTTCCATCAACCTCTCTATATTCGGGTGTTTGCCCGGATTGACTAGCGCGTCGTCGCTGTGTTCAGCGTATAGCTTCAAACCTTCCTTGGCAGCTTCTGGGTTGATGCCGCCATATTTTTTCCACAAATGATGATAGACCTTCACCGAGCCTTGGCTGCCCGGCTTGTTTTCTATGGTTTCAACGCGGCCATCGGCGTAATTAAGCGTTAGAGCTTGTAGGTGGTCGGTAGCTTCTAGCGTAGCTAAAATTTCGGCAAATTTCATAGATGGTAAGTGACTGTGGTCATGAGTTTAGAACTGAGTCGCATCGCCAATTGCACGGGCGCTGGTAAAATCGCGGCACCTTGCTCAATGGCGGTTATGGCGTGTTGCGCTTCGTCTTGCTGCATTTGCGCCACAATGGCGCGGCTTTGTGTGTCTTGTGGTGGTAGCTTATCCAAATGACTTTGCAGGTGCTTACCTACTTGATGTTCGGTTTCGGCTAAAAATCCCAAGCTCCACTTGTCACCTACCGCTCCGGCCAATGCACCCAGCGCGAACGATCCGGCATACCAGAATGGATTCAACAAACTTTTGCGTCCGCCCAGCTCGTTGATACGCGTCTCGCACCAAGCAAGATGCTCGGTTTCTTCTTGTGCTGCCTGTTGCATTGCCACCACAGTGCTGGCGTTATGAGCGGTTAAAGCCTGACCGTTATAGAGCGCTTGGGCGCACACCTCGCCAGTGTGGTTGACGCGCATCAGTGCTGCCGCGTGGCGTTTTTCTGCGTCAGACATGGGCGTGTCGGTTTCATGTTTTGGATGTGGGCGGTTAGAGTAAGCCGGTGCTAACATCGCGCGCAGACCTTTGTCGAATTCACTAATCAGTTGATCCATCATGATTAAACCCTCAAGCTTGAAATCCCATTTGTTGAGCCAGCAACAGCACCGGATGTACGATTTTTATTTGTTGTAACTCGTCCCCGTCCGCCAGATGTAAGGCGCAACCGATATTGGACGTCACCAAATATTCGGGCGCAGTTTTTTCTATTTGCATGATTTTATCATCGCGTAATTTTTTTGCCATTCCCGGCTGCGTCAACATATAAGCCCCCGCCCCGCCACAGCACTGGGTGTTGCTCGGCAGCGGCACCACATTGGCTGCAGGCAGGCGCTTGAGCAGCGAATAAACACTGGCCTCGGTCTTCAACATGTTGCGTAGAGAGCATGGCTCATGCACCGCGATTTTGGCCTTAAGTGGCGTAAATATGATGTCATCCCAGCCCTCAGCTTGCGCTAAAAAAGCCGACACATCCTGAAAACGATCCGGCATTAAATCCAGCAAGCGCGCCCCACAACCGCTAGCAATCGCCAACACCGGCAAATCACCGGTAAACGCTTGCTTATTACGCGCATTCAAATCGTCAGCGGAATCGCCCGCTTGCTGGTGCAAACCGCCGCAGCAGGTTTGCGTGGGTGGAATGTGTACCGTGTATCCCAAACGATTCAGCACATACACACTTGCAGCGAGCGTGTCGCCATCCAGCACGTTGCTGGCGCAGCCCAAAAACAAGCTCACCTCACCACGTGCATTGGTTGCGGGATAAACTGACTGCCACCGCCGTTGCTTGGGGGTTGTGGGCAAGCGTGAGATAATTTTTTGCAATCGCAGCAGAGAAGCTAACCTTAATCCAAACCCTGCGATTTTCAGCAATGTGGGACTTGCTACTAAAATCATAGCCAGCTTGCGGGCCAGCTTGGCTGGACGCTGCGCACTTATCATTGCCCGCGCACCGTCGGCAATCACGCCGTATTCCACATGATTGGGGCAAGCACTCTCACAAGCACGGCAAGTCAGGCACAAGTCCATGTGCGCCATATAGCGCTCATTGAGCGGAATCGCGCCTTGCAGTAAGGCCTGCGTGAGCATGATGCGCCCACGCGGAGAGTCTGCTTCGGATTGGGTTTTGCGATAGGTCGGGCAATGCGGCAAGCATAAGCCGCAAGCCACGCATCGTCCGGTTTCGGTCAGGAGGTCAAGCGCTGCCGCCATGCTTATTTTTTATGCAGAATCTGCAAGCCTTTAAGCAGGTTCATCGCTTGAGTGAATTGATAATCACTCTTGGTGGCGGGTTCAAAAGGTACTTGCCGCTCGGCTTTTTGTGTTTCTTTTTCCGGCGTGACACTCTTGTTGATAGGCGTTTTATCGCCCGCGGTCTCGGCTTCTTTGGGGTTGGTCAAGTGATGACTCAAGTCTGCTTCACGTAAGCCAAAGCCTTGATCAGCCGGATCTTCCACAATAATGTCGGGGACTATGCCTTTGGCTTGAATCGAGCGGCCATTAGGCGTGAAATAGCGTGCGGTGGTGAGCTTGATTCCAGCGCCGTTGTTCATGGGCAATATGGTTTGTACCGAACCTTTACCGAAAGTCTGCGTACCCAAAATCACCGCGCGACCATGGTCTTGCAGCGCACCAGACACAATCTCGGAAGCCGAAGCTGAGCCGCCATTTACCAACACCACCATAGGCATGGTTTTGACATCGTCAGGCAAATCAGCCAGCGGGTCTTTAGATTCACGGTTGTATTCTTTAGGAACTGCAAGCAAGCGACGTTTGGCATCAGTCGTGCGACCTTCGGTATAAACTACTAAGTCATTTTTAGGTAAAAATGCCGCTGATACTCCCACTGCCGCATCCAGCAAGCCGCCGGGGTTATTACGTAAATCCAGCACAAAGCCTTTGTAAGGCATATTGTTTTGGTCGTGCATGGTTTTCAACGCTTTGGCTAAGTCCTCCACCGTGCGTTCTTGAAATTGGGTGATGCGGATATATCCATAACCCGGCTCGGTCAGTTTGGATTTAACACTTTGCACCTTGATGATGGCGCGCACCAAGGTGAAGGTCAGTGGTTTGAGTTCACCTTTACGCAGTACGGTCAACACGATGGGGGTATCCGGTAAGCCACGCATCTTTTTCACTGCTTCGTTCAGCGACAAACCCTTTACTAAGGTGTCGTCGAGTTTCATGATCAAATCGCCGGATTTAAGCCCTGCCTTAAAAGCCGGTGTGTCCTCAATCGGTGAAACTACCTTCACTAGCCCATCTTCCATGCCGACTTCTATGCCTAAGCCGCCAAAGGCGCCTTGGGTGCTGTCTTGCAGCTCTTTGAAAGCATCGGCATCCATATAGGCAGAATGTGGATCTAGCCCAGTCAACATGCCGCTAATGGCCTCGCTTAGGAGCTTTTTGTCTTCAACCGGATCAACATAATCGCTTTTGATTTTGCCGAACACCTCGGCAAACGCGCGCAACTCATCAAGCGGCAACTGGTTTTTGGTATCTTTGTCAGCAATCGCTGAAAAGTTGAGGCTGAGCATCACGCCCAGAACGGCACCCAAAGCAACCAAGCCGGATTTTTGGAATTTTTCGCGCATGAAAATAGACTTTCTGTTGAGTAATAAGTAGCAGTCGGACAGTGTAGCCCGAGAAAGGTTTATTTTCCGCTATTTATGGCTGAGTTGCCAAGGAAAGAATACATCTTCCCCATGTTTGGAGAAGATGCTTAAAGCACTAGAACTCGTATTCCACTTGCATACGGAAGGTGTGGTTGGCAGCGGTTTCGCTCACACCAAACAACAACGCGGCGTTGTACTTGATGGCTTGTTTAACGCCTAAATCGAATTTGCCAAACACGGCGGGGCCTAAGCGGTGTTCTTGATTGTCGTAGTCTTCCCAATCATTCCATTTGCCCATTCCGCCAAATCCTTGTAGGCCGAATTCGAAGGCTGGTTGCCAGCGATATTTGGCTTGCCATTGGTAGCCCATCTCGGTGACGTGTGAGCCGGGACCGAATTTGCGTTCAAACACCAGATTGCCATTGAGTTGCACTTTGCCGAATTCGGTTTGCATTAACGGAGCTAATTTGAATTCGTAGGGTTCGTTCTTGTTAATGGGGGCTTCCAGTTCCACCACTAAACCTAAATCCACTGGATATTTACCGGTTTCGGTGAGTTGGAATTTATTTTCCCATTCGGCCAGCGACAACCCGTCGCTACCTTCACGCTCACGTTTGAAATACACCTCGGTGAACCAGTATTCGGTGACGCCATAGCCCAGCCCCAAGCTGGCGACTTGTTTGCGGTCGCCATTGGGTAGTTTCTCGGTGCCGAACTTGAAATCAATTTCCTTTTCACCGTATTCAACGGTGGGTAGATACATGTAATCTGCTGGACCCGCCAACACGGCGGGCGAAATTGCGGCTAACAACAGGGCAATGCGGCAATACATTTCTAAATCTCCTTGAGTTTTTTGGGCTGATTAACTAGTTTCATACCAGCCCAAATCGCGGCGAGTGTAACCACGTAAAAAACCAGTTGCATGCCTGCGGGGCTTGCATCGTAGCCCACCAAGCTGTGCAGCAACATGCCGGGGATAGATTTTTCTGGTAGTACCGCTGAGGTATCCCATAATGGTGTGATCAATGCCGGGATGAAATCTGCCTGAATTAGATAGTGCGCGGCTTGCGAGGCCATGCCCGCAGCCAGCAATAGCACTAATACGCTGGTGGCGGAGAAAAACCAACGCATCGGAATGCGCAGCAAGCCCTTGTATAGGGTATAACCCACCGTCACGCCAGTGGCGATGCCTACGGCACCCCCTAGCAATAGGCCAGAAATGCCCACTTGGTCTGAGGTGGCGATGCCGTACAAGAACAGCACGGTCTCGGAGCCTTCGCGCAATACAGCGATGCCCACCACCGCCAGCAGCACTGAGCATTCGCTGGCGCCGTCACGGATGGAATTGCCAACTTGACGCGCGTTGGCGGCGAGCTCCTTGCCGTGCGAGGCCATCCAGATGTTGTGCCAAGCCAGCATCATCACCGCTACGCCCAAAATCATGGCGTTGAACAGCTCTTGGCCTAAGCCATCGGCGAATTCTGAAATGTGTCCGGTAAAGCTAGCCACCAGCGCAGAACCCAACAAGCCCAGCGTCAAGCCCGCGCCTATCCAGCGGCTCCGCCCCGGTACATCGCGCGTAGCGGCGGCCACGATGCCGATGATGATAGCGGCTTCTAAAACTTCACGAAAAACGATAACGGCGGTTCCAAACATGAGTGATTCCTTAAATTACTTGGCGATGATGACGCCCTTGGCGGTGGCTTCGTTAAATTCGCCAAAAAATGGATATTTACCCGGTGCCAGTGGCCCTATATAAATGGTAGCCTTGCTATTACCAGCAATGACTTTTTCACGATTCAACTCGTGGCTTTCAAATTCTTCCGGCGTGGCATCTTTATTTTCCACTCGCAGTTTGATTTTTTTACCGGCGGGCACGGTGATTTCTGCCGGTTCAAATTTATGGTCTTTTATGACGATAGTCACTTCTTCATCAGCGGCAAAAGCCAGCAAAGGCAGTAGTAAAATCATGGTAAAAATGTGTTTCATGCGAGCGCCCTCTTCAAAATTTCGTTAATGATATTCATTCTCATTTATATTGACAAGTGTTTTTTATGATAAGTTCAACTGGTGCTTTGAAGCGTGCCCCTTTATGCTGCTGTTTTTGTTGAATCTGATGAGAGATGAAATCTAAAATTTATTTGTGCTTAATGTTGTTTGGCTTGGCTGCGTGTACCACAGCGCCAGTCAAGCCGGTTGTGGAAGCACCGCCAGTCGTTGCGCCACAGGAATCCGCATCACCAGAAAAAATCATTGCGTCAAAACTAGTCAAACCAAAAATTGCGCTGGTCTTAGGCGGCGGCGCGGTGCGTGGTTTTGCCCACATCGGAGTAATCAAGGTGCTAGAAGCGCAAGGTATTGTTCCCGATATGGTAGTGGGCACTAGCGCGGGCAGCGTTGTGGGCGCGCTTTATGCGGCCGGATATTCTGGCTTTGAGTTGCAGAAAATCGCGTTCAAGCTGGAAGAAGAAAGCGTGGGCGACTGGATTATTCCCAACCGCGGATTCATCAAGGGTGAGGCGCTACAAGCCTTCATCAATAAAGCGGTGCAGAACAAACCCATAGAAAAGCTACGCAAACCATTCTCTGCCGTCACTACGGATTTACAAAGTGGGGAAATGGTGCTGTTTTCACGCGGCAATACTGGCCAGGCGGTACGTGCCTCCAGCAGTATTCCAGGGGTATTTCAGCCTGTCACAATAAATGGTCGTGATTATGTGGATGGAGGTTTGACAAGTCCGGTGCCGGTACGCGCAGCGCGGGCGTTGGGGGCGGATGTGGTGATTGCGGTGGACATTAACGCCAAACCAAAATCGCGCAAAATTGAGGGCTTGACCGACATTTTGTTGCAGACCTTTACCATCATGGGGCAGGCTATTAGCGGGCGTGAGTTGCAAGAGGCTGATGTGGTGATACGCCCCAATACTGCCACTATTGGCGCGGCAGACTTTGCCCAAAAACATGAGGCGATTTTAGAGGGTGAAAAAGCCGCGCAAGCTGCTATACCGCTTATTCGGCAGAAGATTCAACAGGCGACGGAACGGAAGGCGATACCTTAGCTTGTGCGCCGTCTAAGCGTCGCGCACCGTTAAAACGCTTTGCCCAATAGGCTTCTTTCATGTTCACCACATGTACGCCCCCGCCAGTGCTAGGCGCATGCACAAAGCGGTTATCGCCGATGTAGATACCTACATGCGAAAACGCCGATTTCAAAGTGTTAAAAAACACCAAATCGCCCGGCTGTAACTGATCCACAGGAATGTTTTGGCCGATTTGACTAATCGCGCGTGCTCCGTGTGGCAAGGTGAAATTGGTCGCTTGCTGGAACACATAGCGCACAAAACCGCTGCAATCAAAGCCAGTTTCCGGCGATTTCCCTCCGAACTTATATGGCGTACCGGTCAATGCCAAAGCGCTCATCAGCACGTCTTGCGCGGTGCTGCTGGCTTGTTCTAGCAGGTTTGGTGACGGGTCAATGGCAGGCTCTTCGGCGTGGCATAGGCTCGTCGCAGCCGCTAACATGAGCAAAAATAGGAATTGAATTAGTCGCATGTATCGGATTCTAATAGGGAATTATCTTTTTAAGCAAGCTGAAACTCTCCTCGTCATTCCCGCGAAGGCGGGAATCCAGTCAAAGTACAACGAAGTTAAGGCAGGCTGTAGCACTCCCATCTTAATGAACTGGATTCCGCGTCTTCGCGGGAATGACGAATGTGAGGAATATAAACAATTAAATGCTAGTGTAAAATCAGTTCAACATTCACCACCAGCCACCTCCCAATGATTCGTCAAACCGTTTCCGTCATGCGCGATTTTGGCCGAATGCGCGAAATTGCCCGCATCCTCATGCGCTACGGCTGGGGCGATGCCATTGAGCGCTTGGGGCTTTCCAAAAATTTAGGCATTGCTGGAAAGCTGCTCAATTTCAAAGGTGCAGAAGACGTGATGCACTTGGAGCCAGCGGTGCGGATACGCTTGGCGATTGAAGAGTTGGGACCGACTTTTGTCAAGTTAGGACAAGTGCTTGCCACTCGCGCGGATTTGTTTCCCCCGCAATGGGTCAATGAATTCGCCAAGCTGCAAGACAAAGTGCCATCCGTGCCGTTTGAGGACTTATTGCCGGAGCTGGAAAAAGCCTTGGGCGCTTCGCCGTTTGCGGTGTTTAACCAGCTAGACACTACGCCCATTGCCGCCGCTTCTATCGCGCAAGTACATCTGGCTGAGCTACAAGACGGCACGCAGGTGGTGTTGAAAATTCGCCGCCCTAACATACTCAAGCGTATCGAAGCCGACCTCCGCCTGCTCTCGCATTTAGGCAGGTTGCTGGAAAACCAGATGCCAGAAATTCGGCGCTTTCAACTTGGCAAAATCATCGGGCAATTTGCTAAATCGCTACGCAAAGAATTAGACCTCGCCGCCGAAGGTCGCAATACCGACCGTTTCGCGCGCAATTTCAAAGATGACCCTAATGTGTCATTTGCCAAAATTTATTGGCAGCACAGTTCAGAAGTTTTACTGGTGATGGAGCGCATCAACGGCATTCCCGGCAATGACTTGGTCACGGCCGCAGAAGCTGGTTTAGATTGCAAAATCATGGCCGGGCACGGCGCCGATGCCATCCTCAAAATGGTGCTGATAGATGGCTTTTTTCACGCCGACCCGCACCCCGGTAACATCTTTTATTTGCCCGATAGCCGCATCGCTATTATTGATTGTGGCATGGTGGGTAGAATCACCAAAATTCGCCGCGATGAGATTGCCGACATGCTGGCTGCTTTGGTTTCGCGTGATTACGACGCACTGCTGGGCGTGTTGATTTCGTGGTCTGGTGACGTGCAAGTGAGCGAAGAAAAACTCGCCGCCGACATAGACGAATTCTTGTGCAATTACGAAAAGGCCCCGTTGAAACAGATTCGATTTGGCGATTTGCTGGGCGACCTTACTACTGTGATGCGTGAGAATAACCTATCGGTGCCACCAGATTTAGCCATGCTGTTCAAGGCGTTAGTTACACTGGAAGGCTTGGGGCGGCAGCTAGACCCCGATTTTCAAATCGTGAAACATCTAACGCCTTTCGTGAAGCAAGTCATCATCAGCCGCTACAAGCCCGGTGCGTTGTTGAAACGCGGACGCAAGGGCGTGATGGATGCTTTGGGATTGCTAGTGAGCGTGCCGCGCGACATCGGCAGCTTGCTCAAAGATTTACGTCGCGGCAAAATTAAAATCGAACTGGATTTGAAGCGCCTAGACCACTTCGGCCATCAGCTAGACCATAGCACCAATCGCCTGACCTTGGCGCTAGTCACCTCTGCCCTCATCATAGGATCGTCCATCGTCATGACCGTCAAAGGCGGCCCCACCATCTTCGGCCTACCGGCGTTCGGGTTTATCGGGTTTTTTCTGGCTTCACTCATGGGGTTGAAGCTGATGCTATCGGTGTGGCGCTCGAATCGGGAGGATTAGGTAAGCATGAATGAGGAAATTAAACATGTAACTTTGCAAGCCCCTATCCTAAAGTTTGCTGCTAAAAAAGAATTTTTTAGCCTAATAATGATTGTAATCATTAGCCTATTTCCAGTCGCATCAAATGGCGGTGAGGATGAATCGGATCGTTATATTTCTTGCATTATTGATAAAGATTCAATGACATCTGAATTAGACCCGCTGCAAGACCTTTTTATATTTGGTATGTTTGAAGGATTAAGAAAGAGAGATAGTCAAAAGTTGACTCAGGAATCATGGGGAAGCCATTTTCTAGAATTCAGCAATGACTTTAAAGCCGCACATGCTAAAAAATGGACTATTCGATCGCAAGAGTTGCGTAATCAACTAAAAGAAAAGTTCTCTGTTGCTGATCTGTCTGAGGTCTGTAAAATTTTTGAAGCCCCATATTTTGTTGAACTTCAGGAAAAGCAAGCAAAAAACTCTAATGCATTTAGAGCATACCTAAACGCAAAAGCCACTGGTCAATTAGTAAGTGAAGCTGAAAAAGAAAATCTATTAGCGCAAGCTAAAGCTACTGAGCAAAATCTGCGCTCCTTCAAGGATACCAACAAAGAGCGTGTCTCCAAATTTGCTTCTTCTTCACTGGCTTTCCGACAATATCTGACCGTATATATATCACTGATAAAAAGCTCAGGGACTACGAATAACGATTCTGAGATGAAGGAGTTTTTTGATAAATGGGAAAATTTCGGCAAGAGTGAGGAACCTAGTGGGCAGCGCGGTAGATACCGTCTCTCCCGTCAACCAAATTACGCATAATCACCGCGATAAGGCTGACGGGATTTAATCACGCCGAAGCACAGATGTACCAACTTACGCATCGCCGCACCAAGCGCTGACAT
>JBJXEA010000018.1:0-25818 GCA_046155285.1 Methylophilaceae bacterium
CCCTCGGCGCGATTTTTAGAGAATCGCGCCGAGGGCGGCGCTCCTACATATTACTCACGGTGATAAGGATGGTTGTTCATCACGCTCCAAGCGCGATAAAGCTGCTCCGTCAATATCACCCGCACCATGCCATGCGGCAAAGTGAGAGGGCTCAGGCTCCACAGCCAATCTGCTTTTTTCTTCACACTTTCATGCAAGCCATCCGCACCGCCGATGACCAAGCTCACATCGCGTCCTAAAGTCAGCCAAGATTTGAATTTTTCCGCCAGCTTCAGCGTGGTGACTTCTTGCCCATGTTCGTCTAACGCAACCAAGTAATCCTTGCTCACAGCCTCTAAAATCCGCGTGGCTTCGGCCTCACGCACTTGTTCGCCAGCTTTGCCTGCGGCGCGTTTATCGGGTTTGAGTTCTATGAGTTGAATCGTCGCTTCGCGCGGCATGCGTTTGATGTATTCATCGCAGCCTTGGGTTATCCAAGTGGGCATTTTGTGGCCTACGGCGATGATGCGGAGTTTCATACCGCCTTGCTGTCAGCCTTGGTCTTTCTGCTAGTCTCGGCAGCGCCCCATAATTGTTCTA
Source organism: Methylophilaceae bacterium (assembly GCA_046155285.1). Taxonomy (GTDB): domain Bacteria; phylum Pseudomonadota; class Gammaproteobacteria; order Burkholderiales; family Methylophilaceae; genus CAILHX01. The sequence goes on from JBJXEA010000018.1 coordinate 580, forward strand.
GGTTGTAATAGTCGCGGGTGGCGGGCAGCATGACGTGTACCAGAATGTCGCCCAAATCCACCAGCACCCAATCGCCGGTTTCTTCGCCTTCAACGCCATAAACGTGCGCTCCAGCCGCCTTGAGCTTGACCACCACGTTATTCGCCAGCGATTTAGTCTGGCGGTTGGAAGTGCCGCTGGCGATAATCATATAAGTGGCGATGGCGGTCATCTTGGAAACGTCTAATACCTTGATGTCATAGGCTTTTACGTCTTCCAGCGCGGCCACTACTAATTTTTGCATTTCTTCTACTGTCATGAGAATTCCTGAAATAAGTTTGAATAAAGTAAGTGGGAATGTATGTAAGCCAACACGGCCTCCGGCAATAAATAGCGTGGGCTTTGATTGGTTTCCAACATCTGGCGAATACGGCTGGCGGAAATATCCAGCGCGGTCATGGTGTGCGAGATTATTACCCCGCACGGTTGTTGTTGTATCTCGTCTACTTGCGCTTTCTGGCGTTGTTGCCATTCCAGTAGCAGTTCGTAATCCATAGCGCTGCGCCAAGTGTCTTCGCTATAACCGGGGCGATGCGCGACGACGATATGTGCCAGATTGAACAACTCGCGCCATTGGTGCCACTTGGGCAAACCAAGAAAAGCATCCGCGCCCATCAGCAAGCATAGTGGCTGCTCAGTGCCAACTTCGGCACGCAGTTCGGCTAACGTTTCCACGGTGTAGCATGGCGTGGTTTTGTTGAGTTCACGCGCATCCAGCTTGAACAAAGGATTATCGGCAATCGCCAGATTCACCATTGCCTGCCGGTGTTCGTTGCTGGCTTGCGGCGCTTCGCGGTGCGGCGGAATGCCCGCCGGAATGAAACGTACCTGCGACAAACTCAAGCTGACAGCCAGCTCTTGCGCCAATCGCAGATGCCCGTTGTGAATGGGGTCAAAAGTGCCGCCTAAGATGCCGATTGCTTGCACTAGTTTCTAAATTAAACCGGAATTTGTTTGAATAAAGTATTTAGTGAATCTAGCTTTTCAGATACTTCTGGTGAAATACTTTTGATGTCTATAAATGGGATCAACTGATGAAGTTCGCCTTTTTTGAGCAACATTGGACCGCCAGCTTTTTCTGAAATTTTGCGGAAAAACTCCTCTGCAAATTGACTTAACTTCAAAGACTCAGTTTTTGATTCCCAAACCAGTCGTGATGCATCAGGGTTGTTTTTCCAGATATTAAAGTCAGTAGTATCACCATTAAAAATTAATTTCAATACGATGGAGTCCAACACTTCATCAATATCTGCTCGAATGAGATCGCCGAATAAATCTAAGTTTAGATAACGCTCAAGCGTGTAGTTGCGAAGCACCTCTGGGTTGACGAAGTAGTTTTCTGCTTCATAACGTTTCCAATAGGTAATTGAAAGGTTGCCCTCAGTGACGGGTTGCATGTTCCTAGCATCACTGTCTAAAATAGCTAAACCTTTGAGCTGTGGTAGTAAGTCCCTTAAGCCCTTAAAGTGCTCTCTTGGCGTAATACCAAAGCCACCTTCCACTCTTTCAAGCTCGCTATCCAAGGTTGCATTAGGATAGTTGTTTTGCACATAAAAAGAGTTAACTCGTTCATCCCAGATATTTGCAACAGAATGTTTAAGTTTGATGGCGAAAGCACGAAGTATATCAACATCTGTACCACCTTCAACATATAACACATAGCCGCGCTCTCTTGCCTTAACGTAATGATCCGCTCCAAAATGTTTTAGGCTGTTTCTAATCCCGACTTTTTTTGCTAAGTCGTCAGCTTTTCCATCTAAAAGTAACGTAAGGTTGTTTTCGAGAGCTTCGTCTAAAATAACTTCAGAATGTGTCACCATCACAACTTGTGAGCCGTTCTCAGTGGCGATATCACGTAGCAGAACGTACACTTGTTTTTGTCTTAAGATTTCTAGGTGAGCATCAGGCTCATCTACCAATAACACGCTACCTTTATGAGAATATAGATAGGCAAAAATTAGCAACATTTGTTGAAATCCGCGCCCAGAAGATGATACATCCAACAGCTCTTTTACATCCTTTTGCCTGTATTGCAATTCAATGGTACCGCGGCTTGTTTCTTCTGGCGTTGTGAGTTTGAGATTAAAGAGGCGATTCATCAAATCACTAATACGCTCCCAATCTGCTGGGTTGGTTTTTTGTACAATTAAGCAAAGGTTGCGTAATACTTGTGCGGTTTGTCCTTGTCCAAGCAACACGTTAATACGTCCGGGCTGAAGAATTGGCTCATCAGTCTCTAATCCAGACATCGGGTATAAAAGTTCAACATCTAGGTTTGCAGCATGCTTAATAAATTCGAGGTCTATGGCTTCAATATCATCGGGGCGGCAATAAATAAGCTCATCCCCCTTGCTTGTGAAACGCATTTTTAGTGGTCTTACTTGTCCTTTGTATTCAACGCCAACAGAGATAATGACAGCAATATCTTTTGTAGCAGTCCTTACGTTAGTGTTGTGCCAAAAAAAACGTGTTCTTTGAACGGGAACGGCAACAATACTTAATCGGTTAAGTGCTGTTGCCGTTCTGTCCTTAGCAGTAGAATCTTTACGAACATCGTACCAAGTTTTAATCGCTTGAGACCATAGCGCAAGCGCTTGTATTGCCGTAGTTTTTCCGCAATTGTTTGGCCCAATAAGAACCGCAGGATGGTCTAACTCAATACGTTGGGAATCGCCAAAACGCTTAAAATTTTCAATCTCAATGAAGTGAAGTATGCGCATCGATTAGCCTTTTTTATATAAAATTAAGCTCTTACGTTCCCATTACCAAGCACGATGAACTTCTGCGAAGTCAACCCTTCCAGTCCCACAGGGCCGCGTGCATGCAGCTTGTCAGTGGAGATGCCGATTTCCGCGCCCAAACCAAACTCAAAACCATCGGCAAAACGTGTAGAGGCGTTCACCATCACGCTGCTCGAATCCACTTCGCGCAAGAATTTTCGCGCCGAGGTGTAGTTTTCGGTGACGATGGCTTCAGTGTGCTGCGAGGAATACTGGTTGATGTGCGCGATAGCTTCGTCCAGCCCCGCTACCACCTTGCAGGAGATGATCGCATCCAGATATTCGGTGTAATAGTCCTCTTCCGTTGCCGCTTTGGCTTTTGGCACCAACTTTTGCGTTTCGACGCAACCACGTATTTCTATGCCTCTGGAAAACAACATCGCCGCCAGCGCAGGCAAAGCGTCATCCGCCACAGAACGTGCGACTAGCAACGATTCTGCGGTGTTACAAGTACCCAGACGCTGGGTTTTAGAGTTTTCCACGATTTTCAAGGCCTTGGCAAAGTCGGCATCCTCGTCCACATACACATGGCAATTGCCATCCAGATGCTTGATGACAGGGATGTTGGCCTCTTTGGAAATGCGCTCGATCAGCCCCTTGCCACCACGAGGCACGATGACATCCACGAATTCTTTCATGGTAATCAGCTCGCCCACTGCGGCGCGGTCTGTGGTTTCAACCACTTGCACGGCACTCTTGGGCAAGCCTGCTGCCTCCAAGCCTTCATGCACTAGTGCAGCGAGTGCTTGATTACAGTGGATGGCTTCAGAGCCACCCCGCAAAATGCAAGCGTTGCCGGATTTGATGCACAGTCCAGCGGCATCCACTGTCACGTTAGGACGTGCTTCATAGATGATGCCGATCACGCCCAAAGGCACGCGCATACGGCCGACTTGAATGCCTGAAGGACGATACTTGAGATCAGAGATTTCGCCGATTAAATCAGGCAAAGCGACGATTTGCTCCAATCCTTCCGCCATCGAAGCGATGGATTTTTTGCTCAATGCCAGCCTATCTAGCATCGCAGCTTCCAGCCCTGCGGCTTTGGCGGCGGTTAGGTCTTGCTGGTTGGCGCCCAGTAACTTTGCAGCGTCGCGGCGGATGGCGGTGGCAATGGTGAGCAATGCACGATTCTTGGCGGCGGTATCGGCCTTGGCCATCAGGCGTGACGCCGCGCGGGCGTTTTTACCCAGTTGTTGCATTGTTTGTTTAATGTCCATTCCCATTTTTACCGATTCCTAACTGCTTTTACTTTGGCCACGCCCAAACATAATCTGGATAATTCCAGCCACGCGTCACCATCTAACAAGCCTTTGTTTATTTTATCAATTTCTGCGGCCTTTGAGAGCGTGGCTTGCAGTAATTTTAAAGATAAACGGCTCAGTGCTTGTCGCATCACATTCTGCCGTTCTCCAAAGATACGAGCTTGGCCGAATGCGCTCATCAAGTCGGCGCCTTGGTGTTGCGCGGTTTTCACTTTAAGTGTGCCGCGCAGCAGCCACAGCAGCAAGCCAAGCAAGGCCACTGGTGCTACGCCTTCGCTTTTCAGGCCATCCAATACCCGTGCGGTTCGCGGAGCATCGCCCGCTAACATGGCATCACCCAGCTGGAAAGCATCATAGCGCGACACGTTCAACACCGCGTCACGCACTTGTTCGATAGTCAAGCGACCTGCGGGGTAGAGCAAGCCAAGTTTTTGGATTTCCTGATGCGCGGCAAGAAGATTACCTTCTACCTGTGTGGCAATAAACTCGAGCGTTTCGGTGTCTGCCAGCTGGTTTTGCGCTTTTAACCGGCCTGCCAACCACGCGGGCAGGCGTTCTGGCTTGATTTGCTCCACATTTACCATCACGCCTGCGTCTTCCAGCTTTTGCAGCCACACGCCTTGGTCGCGCTTTTCGATGCGCGGCAAAATGAGGAGCGTCAGCGTATCCTGCGGTAAGTCGGCGGCATACTCCTGCAACACCTTGCTGCCTTCTACACCCGGTTTGCCTGAAGGAATATTGATCTCGACGATGCGTAAACTGGCAAATAGCGACAAGCTTTGGCTACTGGCTTTGAGTTTCTGCCAGTTGAAATAACGGTCAACGGTAAATGTTTCGCGTTCGCTGTAACCTTGTGATCTTGCGGCGGCGCGGATAGCATCGGTGGACTCCATCACCCCCAGTGGCTCGTCACCAGTCACTACATACAGAGCGCGAGGAGCTTGGGTTAAGTGCGTGCCAAGTTGCTCTTGGGTTATTCGCATTTATTCAGAAGCTGGATTACTTTTACTCAAGCTGCTCACGCGACGCAAAATCTCACGAATCGCGTCTGTACGCATGTCATTGTTCAGTCGTGCTTCTTCGTTGTCTTTGGCCAAGACCTGACTATCGTTGTAGGTGAAGTCCCGGCGTTGGTCCACGTTTTGCGGAGGACTCCATAGCTCACTGCCAGTTTCACGCACACGGAAAACCACGTGATACAAGAGCTCATATTCCCGCACACGCCCAGTACCGGAGAGCGACAGAATGCGCTTTTCATTGCTCTCGGACATCAGTTCCAGTGAAATTTGCGCTTTTTCAGCAGAATCCACCACTTTTGCACCACTACTTTTAATGGCGCGCTTGAGATCGCGCCCGATGCTGGGTGCGCTGGAATCCTGCACATACATGGTCTGGAACGACACGCTGCCAACCCCGCGCAGATGGAAGCCGCAAGCGCTGAGTGCGAGCAAGCTGGCAAGCAGAAGTAAACGGAAAGCCGCAGATAATTTCATGGCGTTATGCTACTACGATATTGACTAATTTACCGGGCACGACAATCACTTTTTTCACGCTCAGGCCTTCTGAATGCTTCTGAACGACGGGATTTTGTAGCGCCAGTGATTCGATGGTGGTCTTGTCGGCATCCTTGGCGACGGTCATGCTGCCGCGCAGCTTGCCGTTGACCTGAATCATCAGTTCCAACTCCTCCTGCACCAGTGCCGCTTCCAGTGGTTCCGGCCAAGGGGCGGACAGGATGTCATTGCCATAGCCGAGTTCCTGCCACAGTGCGTGGGTGATGTGCGGGGCGATAGGGGAGAGTAGGCGCAGAAGAATGGATAGACCTTGAGCAATAATTGCAGAGCGTATTGATTCTTCGGCGGACATCCTGTCTTTAAGTCTTTGGTCGGCCTCGTTACCTGTTCCAACAACTGGAGGAAGATTACCGCCAGTCGTATCTACTAAATTCTCTTGCTCAAGTAAGTTAAGTAGCTTCATACAACCAGAAGCCACCGTATTGAATTGTTTTCGTTCTAAGTCGTAATTTGCCAGCTGTAAAACTAGGTGTATCTCTCTATAAATTTTCTTCTGATTTGGGTCTCTTAAAACTTCAGGAAGATTGATAAGTATCAATTCCGATAGAGACAATTGTTTTTTAATTAAGTGTTCCGTGAAACGAGAACAATAAGCCCACACACGTCTGAGGAATCGGTGCGAACCTTCCACGCCACTATCCGACCACTCCAACGTTTGTTCCGGTGGCGCAGCGAACATCATGAAGAAGCGCGCGGTATCCGCACCGTATTGATCTATCAGGGCTTGCGGATCAACGCCGTTGCGTTTGGATTTGGACATGGTGCCCATGCCCTGGAAGTCCACGGGGTTGCCGTCAACCAATGCCTTAGCGCCGATCAGCTTGCCGGATTCGTCATGCACCAGTTCCACTTCTTCCGGCGCGAAGTATTCAATACCGCCTTTATCGGTGCGGCGCGAGAAAATGTGGTTGAGCACCATGCCCTGTGTGAGCAAGTTGGCGAACGGCTCGTCGTAGTTCACCAACCCCATATCGCGCATCACCTTGCTCCAGAAGCGCGAATACAATAGATGCAAAATGGCGTGCTCAATCCCGCCGATGTACTGGTCTACCGGCATCCATTGGCTGGTTTCCGCATCCACCATGTTGTCAGCGCTGAATTTGCTGGCGTAGCGAGCGTAGTACCAACTCGAATCCACGAAGGTATCCATGGTGTCGGTCTCGCGCTTGGCCGGTTTGCCGCAGGTGGGGCAGGTGCAGTTGATGAAATCGGCACGCTTGTGCAGCGGGTTGCCGGAGCCGTCCGGCACGCAGTCTTCCGGTAGTTTCACCGGTAAATCTTTGTCCGGCACAGGTACGTCGCCGCAGGTGTCGCAATGGATGATGGGAATCGGGCAGCCCCAGTAACGCTGGCGTGAAACGCCCCAGTCGCGCAGGCGCCACTGAGTTTTCTTTTCACCCAGATTTTTGGCGGCGAGGTCGGCGGCTATAGCGTCTACAGCCTGCTCGTGAGCTAGGCCGTCATATTTTCCCGAATTTACGCAAGCACCGAGCTTGGTTGCATATCCTTCATGCCATCTATCGGTTGAATAGGCATTGTTGATAAGGCCCTGCTGCAATTCGTTTCGCTCCTTCTCTGTAAGAGCTTGTTCGTGGATATTGCCATTTATGTCCACGACCTTATCTAAACTCAAGGCTTCTCTAGAGCGAATAATTGCAAAATGATCAATTACTTGCTTGATTGGCAGGTTGTACTTCTTCGCAAATCCAAAATCCCGCTCGTCATGCGCCGGCACGGCCATCACCGCGCCATCACCGTAGCTCATCAGTACGTAGTTACCTACCCATACCGGTACTTGTTCGCCGGTCAGCGGATGGGTCACAAACAGGCCTGTAGATTCCCCCTCTTTTTCCATGGTCGCCATGTCGGCTTCCATCACCGAACCGTGCTTGCATTTCTCAACGAACGCTGCCAGTTTGGGGTTGTTCTGCGCGGCATGCGTAGCCAGTGGATGTTCGGCAGCTACGGCGCAGAAGGTGACGCCCATGATGGTATCGGCGCGGGTGGTGAATACCCATAGCTTGCCGTCGTCAATCAGCTCGCCTGACGTGTCACGAATGTCGTGGGTGAAGGCGAAGCGCACGCCTATGCTTTTGCCGATCCAGTTGGCTTGCATAGTCTTGACGCGTTCCGGCCAGCCGGGCAGTTTGTCGAGGTCGGCCAGCAGTTGTTCAGCGTATTGCGTGATGCCAAGGTAGTACCCAGGAATCTCGCGCTTTTCCACCAGCGCGCCGGTGCGCCAGCCACGGCCATCAATCACTTGTTCATTGGCGAGCACGGTCTGGTCAACCGGATCCCAGTTCACGGTCTGGGTCTTTTTATAGGCAATGCCTTTTTCTAACATGCGTAAAAACAGCCACTGGTTCCATTTGTAGTAATCAGGCTGGCAGGTCGCCAATTCGCGCGACCAGTCAATGGCAAAGCCTAAAGATTGCAATTGCTTCTTCATGTAGGCGATGTTGTCGTATGTCCACTTGGCGGGCGGCACCTTGTTCTGGATGGCGGCATTTTCTGCGGGCAGGCCAAAGGCATCCCAGCCCATGGGTTGCAGCACGTTGTAGCCGCGCATCTTGTGGTAGCGGGTGAGAACGTCGCCTATGGTGTAATTGCGCACATGCCCCATGTGCAGCTTGCCGCTGGGGTAGGGGAACATGGACAGGCAATAATACTTGGGCTTGTTGCTGTCTAGTTTTGCGGCGAAAGTCTGCTGGGTATTCCAGTATTCTTGGGCTTGTTGTTCTATGTTTTGAAAGGGGTACTGCGGCTGCATGGGCGGCTTTCGACGATAAAAATTAAGGGCGAATTATACCTTAGGCGTTCTTGCGATATACTCGAAGAAAAAGCGTTGTCACAACAACACTAAATGATGGGGAGATAGCTATGTCTAAGAAACATCCAGTGATTGCCGTCACCGGCTCGTCTGGCGCTGGCACCACCACGGTAAAACGTGCGTTCGAGACGATTTTTCGGCGCTCCAACATCACCCCTGCGGTGATTGAGGGCGACAGTTTCCATTCGCTGAATCGCTATGAATTCCGCGATGCGATGAAGCAAGCCGAGAAAAAAGGTGACCGTTATTTCAGCCATTTTGGCCCGGAATCCAACCATTTTGAAAAGCTGGAAGAGCTGTTTGAAAACTATGGCAAAAACGGGAGCGGCGAGTTTCGTTATTATTTGCATGACGATAAAGAGGCCGCCCTGCATAACAAGCGCTTAGGCAGCAAATACCGTCCTGGTGAGTTCACCCCTTGGGAGCAAATCAAAACCAACACCGATTTGCTGTTTTACGAAGGCCTGCACGGAATGGTTAAAACCGACAAGGTGTCGCTGCCCGACCACGTAGATTTGGGCGTAGGCGTGGTGCCAGTGGTGAATTTGGAGTGGATACAAAAAATCCACCGAGATGGTTTGGAGCGGGGGCACTCTGCCGAAGATATTGTAGATACCATCGTGCGCCGTATGCCGCACTATGTTACCTATATTACGCCGCAATTTACGCACACCCACATCAACTTTCAGCGCGTGGCCACGGTGGATACCTCCAATCCCTTCATTTCGCGCGACATTCCTACGCTGGACGAGAGTTTTGTGGTGATTCGTTTCCGCATTCCTTCTATGGCCGATTTCCCCAACCTGCTCACCATGATCAACGGTTCGTTCATGTCGCGCTCTAACACCATTGTGGTGCCTGGCGGCAAGATGGGGATGGCGATAGAGCTGGTCCTCACGCCATTGATACAGGAGTTAATGGATAAGAAAAAGAAGTAAGAATTAGGCTGAAGCTGAGAAATGCGATTGCAGTAGCGCGAGCGTGCTGCCGTCAAAGCTGTAAAGATTGGGCATGTGGCCGCTGTGTAGACTCTTCTCGGCGCTGTTGATGGCAGTGTCCATTTGATAGATTTCTGACGCGTGCTTTTCTGGATATTTAGCGCTTGCGGCCTCAAAGTAGATGATGGCTTTGACTTGGGACGACAGCACCCGCGCCATTCCTAAAAAGTTCTCGTCTGCTTGATTAACTCCCTGAGCATCCGCATTCGCACTCTTCCCGCTCGCATCGGCGTAATCTTTCACTGTGCCAGCAATTTCCTTAGCGACTTGCGCGGCGCTAGCGGCGGTTCCCTTGCTGCCAATTGCTGCGAACATCATCATCACTGCCAGCCGTTCCTGCAATCCCTTCATGCGCGTCACCGCCAATTCTTTACGCTTTGCCAACGCTGCATCGCCCGCGCTATTGATGTTTTGCGCGATGGCAGACAGGTTGGATGGCTTTTTGTTGTTGGTGAAAAAGTTAAATGGCTTAATTGGGATGGTGGTGGAAATGTTCATTGCGAGTAGCCTCATTATCAGCGGATAGCTGATAGTTTGGTTATCGGCTTGGAAGGTGCAAGCTTGAGGAAAACGATGTTGTTTTTGTTTTGCAGAAGCGGAGGTGAAAGAGCTTTTAACCGAAATTCAGCGCTTCAATTTCCCGTTGCTCAAGCACCGCTAGCAACGCCCGCTGCTCCTTGGCATCCATTTCCCACCAACGGGTAATTTCCTCAACCGTGCGGTGGCAACCCAAACACAACTGAGTTGCTTCGTTCATCTGACACACATTGATGCAGGGTGATGCTACAGAAGCCATGGGAGTAATTCCTAAGGATTTTTTATCACGATACAAATCACAGCGGCCTGAAACGTTGAATTAGGTTTTTTAATAGTTCAACACTTGGCTCCATAGATAACTCATGAGTAATTTCCCTAATGCAATCCAAGGGCAAGTCCCACCATTTCAACTCCAAGAGCAAGCCTCTTATTTCATTACTAAAGCGATTTTTGATGTGTTTTGCTGGATTTCCGCCCACAACCTCATAGGGGATAACGTCTTTTACAATATTTGAATTTGCTGCGATCACTGCTCCGCAGCCAATAGTAACGCCCGATAAGATAGTTGAGCCATGTCCAATCCAGACATCATCTCCTATGCTCACATCTCCGTTAGTCGCTGGATGTCCTTGTATTCCGACACCTCCGAGCTCATTCTCAAAAATATGCCCAAAGGGAAAGGTCGTTATCCAATCAAGTCTATGATTTCCACCAAGAAATATTGTGACTGAGGAAGCAATAGAACAAAAACTGCCAATTTTCAGTGATGCACCTTCTCCCCACTGCATAATCGAAATCTTCTCGTACCCATAAGAAAACCGTCCGATAGTGATTTTGCTATTCCCAACCGCTCCTTGTTGTTCTTGTGTATGAGACATAAGTGTGACTAGTTTCAGAATTGGTTACTTTACGATACTTCAATCTCAGAAACACATGGCACTAAGCAAGTTTGCCATGACACTGCTTGTACTTCTTACCTGAGCCACAAGGGCAAGGGTCGTTGCGACCAATCTTTTCGCCTTCGCGTTCAACAGGCATGGATGGCGCGGCTTCTGCGTCACCATCACCAGCCAGGGCTTCTTCAAAATCGGCATGTTGGTAGCGCACATTTTCTGGTTCGACGGGTTTTTCCATCGCTTCCACGTCTTCAGCGGCGCGGATTTGTACCATCATAGTGACTTGCGTGACTTCGTGTTTGACAGTTTCCAGCAAATTACCGAACAGCTCAAATGCCTCACGTTTGTATTCTTGCTTAGGGTTTTTCTGTGCGTAAGAGCGCAGATGGATGCCTTGGCGCAGATGATCCAGCGCACCCAGATGCTCACGCCAATGCGTGTCCACGCTTTGCAGCATGACCGAGCGCTCGAACTGACGCATGGCATCCGCCGAAGCTTGTTGCTCTTTGGCGCTGTAGCTGGTTTGAGCGGCTTCTATCACGCGTGCTATCAAGATTTCTTCGTGCAGATCCGGTTCTTTTTCCAGCCATTGTTGCAGCGGCACTTCCAAGCCAAATTCGGCTTTCAAGGCCATTTCTAGTGAAGGAATGTCCCACTGTTCTTCCAGACTGCCAAGCGGAATATGCAAGGCAAAAATGCCAGCAATCACGTCGTTGCGCATGGCGGTGATGGTGTCGTTGACATCGGTGGCTTCCAGCAATTCGTTGCGCTGTTGATAGATGACACGGCGCTGGTCGTTGGCTACGTCGTCGTATTCCAGCAATTGCTTACGAATATCGAAGTTGCGGCCTTCCACCTTGCGCTGGGCGTTCTCGATGGCGCGTGTCACCCACGGATGCTCAATCGCCTCGCCTTCGGGCATCTTGAGTTTTTCCATGATGTTAGCGACGCGGTCAGACGCGAAAATCCGCATCAGTGGGTCATCCAATGACAAGTAAAAACGGCTAGAGCCGGGGTCTCCTTGACGACCGGAACGGCCACGCAATTGGTTATCCACGCGACGTGATTCATGGCGTTCAGTGCCAATGATGTGCAAACCGCCCGCGGTCAGCACAGCATCGTGCAGCTTTTGCCATTCGGTTTTAATGTCGGCGATTTTGGTGGTTTTTTGTGCTTCGCTTAAGGATTCATCCGCTTTAACTGCGGTAATCTCAGGTTCAGGATTGCCGCCCAGCACGATGTCAGTGCCGCGACCGGCCATGTTGGTGGCAATGGTAATCATGCCCGGGCGACCCGCTTGTACGATAATCTGCGCCTCGCGTTCGTGCTGCTTGGCGTTCAACACCTGGTGCGGCAGTTTGACTTTTTCCAACAAAGCCGCGACCAATTCAGAGTTCTCAATCGAAGTCGTACCGACCAGCACTGGCTGACCGCGTTGATGACAGTCTTGAATGTCGGCGACCACCGCGTCATAACGCTCTTTGGCGGTGCGATACACCTTGTCCATTTGATCCAAGCGGATAGTAGGACGGTGCGGAGGAATCACTACCGTTTCCAGACCGTAGATATTGTTGAACTCGTAAGCCTCGGTATCCGCCGTGCCAGTCATGCCCGACAGCTTGGCGTACATACGGAAATAGTTCTGGAAGGTGATGCCCGCCAATGTTTGGTTTTCTTTTTGTATCGCCACGCCCTCTTTGGCTTCCACCGCTTGATGCAAGCCTTCAGACCAGCGCCGTCCGGTCATCATGCGGCCGGTGAATTCGTCCACGATGACGATTTCGTCGTCGCGCACCACGTAGTGCTGATCGAGATGGAACAAAGTATGGGCACGTAAACAGGCGTAGAGGTGGTGAATCAGCGTGATGTTGGCAGGGTCGTACAAGCTGCTGCCCTCAGGCAGCAAGCCAGAACTGGTCATCAGATTTTCGGCACGTTCGTGGCCGGATTCGGAAAGGATTACTTGGTGCGCTTTTTCGTCTACCCAATAGTCGCCGTCACCGTTTTCTTCGGTTTGGCGCGTGAGGCTAGGTACTAGTTTGTTGATGCGCGTGTATAGCTCGCCGGTTTCATCGGCTTGGCCGGAAATAATCAGCGGCGTGCGTGCTTCGTCAATCAGAATAGAGTCCACTTCGTCCACAATGGCGAAGTTCAGGCCGCGCTGCACGCGTTGTTCCACGGTGTAAACCATGTTGTCGCGCAGATAGTCAAAGCCGAACTCGTTGTTGGTGCCGTAGGTAATGTCGCAAGCGTAGGCATTTTGCTTCACTTCATGCGGCATTTGCGATAGATTCACGCCGCAAGACAAGCCCAAAAAATTGTACAGCTTGCCCATCCAAGCCGCATCACGCGCCGCCAGATAATCGTTCACGGTAATAACGTGTACGCCCTTGCCAGACAATGCATTGAGATAGGCCGACAGCGTGGCAACCAGTGTTTTACCCTCGCCGGTACGCATTTCGGAAATCTTGCCCGCGTGTTGCACCATGCCGCCTATGAGTTGCATGTCAAAGTGGCGCATTTCCAGCACGCGCTTGCCTGCTTCGCGCACCACGGCGAAGGCTTCTGGCAATAGCGCATCCAGCGTTTCCCCCGCCGTATATCGCTGTTTGAATTCCTCTGTTTTGGCGCGCAAAGCATCGTCGCTCAAGGTCTGGAATGCAGGCTCTAGCGCGTTGATTTGCAACACCGTGCGGGAATATTGTTTAACTAGCCTGTCGTTACGGCTGCCGAGAATTTTCTTAATGAGTTTGGAGAACATGGACACATCGCTTCCGCCAAAGGGGAAGCTCAAAAATTGAAAAACTACTACTCTGTTAAGATTAGCTGCTAGATTTTAAGTATTTACGTGGATCTAAAGAAGCCCCATTGAGCCTGACTTCAAAATGCAAATGCGATCCGGTAGAACGTCCGGTGTTACCCACTTCGGCAATCACCTGACCTTTTTCTACGCGGTCACCCGCTTTGACCAGCATTTTAGAGGTGTGCGCATAACGCGTTTCAACCCCAGAACCGTGATCAATCTTGACGAGATTGCCGTAATCCGGCGTGCGCTCTGCCGACAGCACAATACCGGAAGCTGCTGCGCGGATCGGGGTGCCTGTGCTCGCCAGAAAATCCAGACCTTCATGAAATGCCATTTGACCCGTAAATGGGTCTACGCGCCAACCGTAGCTAGAAGAGTTATAAGCCGCAGTCACCGGCATTTTGCTCGGCAGCATGTCTTTGGACACGCTTTGCTGTAACAGCATTGATTCCAGCAAGCTTAGGCGATCTGATTTCAGTTCCAATTCAGCCATCAAGGCCTTCATTTGTTTCTCTAAATCTTTTGCGTCTAGGTTGTAAGCCTGTTTCAGCGGCCCCCCCTGACCCGGCTTGGCGTCTGCGGCTAAATCTTTTTCTTTCACTCCCGCCATCTTGGCCAGGCGCTCACTCAGGGCATCCAGCCTTATCATACGCGCTTGAATCTGGCCTAATTGCAACGCCAATGCGTTGATGTGTTCTTGGGTATCTTCCATCAAATGCAGGCGGAATTTTTCCGGCAGCAATTGCGCTGGATTAACGACGCGCAATGTCGCGCCATCTTGTGGCAGAATGAACAGCGACAACAGTACCAGCGGCACCGTGATGAGCGCGAACAGCAACCATGCGGCTTGCCACAGGTTGAGTGTTCTGGCCTTCGCCATGTTTTTAGAGACAAAAATTATGTTCATATCGTTTGTTAATTTTGTTGCCATATCTGTTGTTGTTTCGGCGCAACAACCCTCCCCATGCGCCGACTAAACACCTTATTGAGCAGCGATAAGGAGCTCAAAACACTTACTGCCAAGGCAGAAAAAATCGCTTTCCTACAAAAAATATGGGAGTCGGTCGCGCCGCCCCCATTTAATCAACACAGCCACGCAGGTTCAATCCGCGATGGCCTAATTACGCTTTACACCAGCAGTGGCGCGGTTTCCGCCAAGCTTAAGCTGCTCACTCCACAGCTACTGAAAAAGCTGCAAAAAGAAGGTGTTGAAGTTACTGCAATTCGCGTCGAAGTGCAAGTGAAATCTCAAGCCCGCGCCCCTGCTAGATTACCGCTACGCATCAGCCCGAGAGCCGCGCAGAATCTACTTGATCTAGCCAAAAGACTACCCGAATCCTCCCTGCAAAACGCGCTCAAAAAACTGGCTGAACGGAGCCAAAACTGACCACTTTTAGCCTCTACCTTGCCACTGGTGCGTTTGCCGGATTATTTGCAGGCTTATTAGGCGTGGGCGGCGGCTTGATTGTCGTGCCCATATTGGCATGGATATTGGCAACACAAGGGGTCGCTCCGGAACACGTCATGCACCTCGCCATCGGCACCTCGCTCGCCACCATCATTCCCACCGCCATCTCGTCGCTACGCGCCCACCATGCGCGTGACGCCGTGGATTGGGTGCTGGTGCGACGCATCACGCCCGGCATCGCGCTAGGCTGTTTGGCTGGCGCATGGTTCGCCACGCAGCTTGAAACCGGAACGCTGAAGCTTATATTAGCGATATTTCAGTTTTATGTAGGCACGCAAATGTTGTTAGATTTTGCGCCAAATCCTAGTCGTGGCCTGCCTTTAGATTTAGGAATGACGCTAGTAGGCGCCATCATTGGTGTGCTCTCCAGCCTCATCGGCATAGGCGGCGGCACACTCTCCGTGCCGTGGATGGTGTGGTGCAACAAGGGTATGCGGCAAGCCGTGGGCACCGCCTCCGCCATCGGTCTGCCCATCGCTATATTCGGCAGCGCTGGCTTTGTGCTGACAGGCTTATCAATCGGCTCATTACCCGCTCATAGCCTAGGTTTCGTCTATCTGCCCGCGCTAGCAGGCATCGCCCTCGCCAGCGTTTTCACCGCACCGTTTGGAGCCGTGCTGGCGCACCGATTGCCGGTGGACGTACTGAAAAAAGTATTTGCGATTTTGTTGTATGCGCTGGGGACGAAGATGCTGCTAACGGCTATATAACCACTCCAGCAGCGCATCCATCGCCATCCCCGCTTTTGCGGCCTGCGCGTGATTCACCAGCATCACCACGACCCAGCGGTTTCCTTTGCTGTCCAACACATAGCCCGCCATGCTTTTTACACCATCCAGCAAGCCGGTTTTGATATGCGCTTGACCCGCAACAGCGCTGCTATTCAGGCGTTTTTTCATGGTGCCATCCACTGCGACTATGGGCAGTGAAGATATAAATTCTGGCATGGTGGGTTTTAGCCATTGGTCGGCGAGCAGTTGGCCTAGATGTTCGGCGCTGATGCGTTCAGTGCGCGATAAGCCTGCGCCGTTCTCTAGCACCAACTCAGGGAAATCGCGCTTGTTCTCAGCTAGCCATGTGCGTATTGCTTGTGCGCCCTTTTCTGGCGTTGCGGGTAGACCGGATTTCTCCGCGCCCAGGGTAAGCAATAACTGCCGCGCCATGACGTTGTTGCTGTTTTTGTTGATTAAGCGCACCACGTCGGCCAACGGTAGAGATTCGCCTCGCGCCAATACTCGCGCTTCAGTCGGCGCAATTCCGCTACGCGCTTTGCCGTTGAAAACGCCGCCTTGCTCGCGCCATAGCTGGGTGAAAAGTTGCGCGACGTAAGTGGTGTTGTCCAGCAAGCTGAGTTCCAGCGATTTTTCTCCGCAATCGCGTGGATAAGCGCCGCTGAACGCAACTGTGACGTCGTCACCATCTCGCACTAGGTTACGTTTGATGTTGCCTTTCCAGTCGCCGCATGGCGTTTGGCTGAGGCGCAATTGATTCACCACTTTTAATGCGGGCAGCGCAGGGTCTATCGTGACCAGCACCTTGTCACCATCAGGTTTGAAGTTGAAATTATGTGCGCGGAAATTCACCAGCAAAGCGCTAGGCGCGGCGTTATAGGCGCGGTCGGATTGCCCATCCAGCACGTCGGCATTGCCAATATCAAACGCGCTGCTGTCCAGCACCAAATCGCCCGCTATCTCGCGTATGCCTTGTTGCCGAATGCTGTGCAGCAACATCCAAAAGCGCTCCAAAATCAGTGCCGGGTCGCCACTGCCTTTCAACACTAAATCGCCCTGCAACACATCGCCTTGTTGGGGAGCGGTGGTCAATATATCAGTATGCCAAATGTAGGCGGGGCTTAAACTATTCAGCGCAGCAGAGGTGGTGACGAGCTTCATGGTGGAGGCCGGATTCATGGCGCGTGAAGCGTTCATTTGCATCAATGGTTTAGCCGCATCTACCCGCTGCACCCACACGCCCACCGCAATTTGTGGAATACCCGCTTCGCGCAAAGCTGAAACTACAGGCGCAGGTAAATCTGCCGCCAGCGCGGCAAAGCACGCAAACCAAGTTAAAATGGGCAATAAATTTCGCATGAACGCATTATGGCCTCCCCCAAGCAACAAGCACAAATACTCATCGTCGGTTGTGGCGATTTAGGTTCAATCCTGGCAGCAAACCTCGCCGCGCAAGGCCATACGGTCAGGGGTTTGCGGCGTAGCGCCATTCCCATGCCCAGAGGTGTGCTGGGCTTGCGTGGCGACGTGACCAAGCCGGAAACACTCACCGCACTGCCCACGCTCAAGCCGGATTTTCTGGTGTATTGCGTTGCCGCTGGCGAGCAAAGCGACGAAAACTATCGCGCCATTTATGTAGAAGGTCTGCGTAATGTGCTGGCCGCGCTCGCCCCCGCCAACAGCCTCAAGCATGTGTTTTTCGTGTCCAGCACCCGTGTCTATGGGCAAAAAACCGGTGACGTGCTAAACGAAAGCGTCCCCGCGCAGCCTAGCGACTTTGGCGGAATTCGATTGTTGGAGGCAGAAGGTTTGCTTAAAGACCTGCCCTGCCCCGGCACCGCACTGAGGCTTTCTGGCATCTACGCGGCAGGGCGCACCCGCATGGTGGAGCTGGCAAAAACTCCACAAAACTGGCCTAAGCAAAATGTGTGGACTAACCGCATTCACCGCGACGACGCCGCCAGCTTCATCGCGTTTTTGATTGCGCGTATCTTAGAAAACAACCCCGACCACGAGCCCATAGACGATTGCTACATCGTCACCGACAGCCGCCCCACACCGCAGTGGAAGGTGCTCATGTGGCTGGCAAAACGGCAAAAAGTAGACGTAAGCAAGCTTGTCGAACCGCCCGTGGCCGGCGGCAAGCGCCTGAGCAATTTCAGGATGCGGACGCTGGAATTCAAGCTGCAATACGAGGATTATCGCGTCGGATACGAAACGCTATTGCACGGCGACCCGCTGGAACCCCTAGTCGCATTCAAACCCGTGAATACGACCACACAGAAACCCGCCATCAACCCCTTCCAAGCGCCCTCGAACCCCTTCAAGAAGTTTTAATCGAGAGAGTGTTAGAAACCCCAGTTAGATTAACTCCAAAATTACTCATCTTCATCTACCATTAGAACTTCACACTGACATTCACCACAATAGTTGACCTGTATCTCTTCTTTTTCAATCATCACAGTTTCCATGATATCTAGGCGACTTTGACATCTTGGACAGCAGTTCGGCTGATCCGACATAATGTAATAAATTGAATCTGGAATAAATTCCCTTGTTTTTAGGTCGGTCATTTTCTATTGTCCATAAATAGCTCGTTTCTGTGCCACGCAATGAATGCAGTCTGAGGCGCAAAGCGTTCGGGCAATTCAATTTGCTTCCCATCTAACGGCAAGAGTACATCTTTCACAAATGCTTCCTCACGCCGTTTCAATTCTTCTGAAATCACAATCTTGAAATCATCGGTAAGCGTGATAAGTCCTTTATCAAAAGCCTTATCGTGAATTGCCGAGAGACACAAGCCATTACTCGGATTTAGTCGATTCTCCTTATCTTTGCTCCACGGAATGATATGACTAGCAATCAATAAACGCGGCTCTGACAAACCAGACATGCAGCAGCGTTCTCGATAGCTACTTAACACAGCCCGACGAAAGAAGTTTTGCTTAATGCGTTGTTCGGTTAATACTTGTCGCGTTTCACCAGTAAAGTCTTCCGCTACTAATTCAGTACCTGTTGATTCCAAATCTTCAAAGGCATTTTTGTCTATTTGTCGGCGCAACACTTGACATTCAACAGCCAGCTTTTCCCAATTCGTGTGGAACTCATTCCAAACATTTCTATCTAGTTTGGACGCGTTACCCAAACCAACTCGCCCCGTACTTGTAATGGCTGGATCAAGGCTGGCAATGTTCAGCATTTTCATTGCGACCGCGCTGGGAGTACGTCCAATGAAATTCGCCAGCGAAATAATCTCTTTGTTTCTTGCATCAATCTTGCCAAAGGGGATTTGGCAATACAAATGAAAAGCCAGCTTTACTTGCTCCTGTTTCCACAGTTCTAATTTCATCGTGTCATTCGGAACAACCACGGCATCACCCGTAGCGTCCGCCTCCCTAGGAATAAATAAGTTGATCCTATTGAACCTTAACTTTATTCCGGCCTCTGTCGGAATGTCAGTGATGATAGCAACCTTAATATGCCCTCTACCAGCAGCCGCATCTCATCAACCTCAACCACATATGGCGGCATCAAATACACTGTATTGCCTATAGGTCGAATCAGCAAACCTTGCGCCAACGCAGCTTGGTAAAAATCACGAGAAAAATGCAGGCTGCTGGTTTCCACTTCAAACGCCCAAATCATGCCTAGATGACGGAAGTTTTTGACTTTGGCGTGAGTGATAACGGGCGTGAGTAATTCGTTCATCTGCGCGGCCTTGAGACGATTGGTTTTGAGTATGTCGTCGCTCTCAAAGATGTCCAACGTCGCCAATGCCGCACGACAGGCCAACGCATTGCCGGTATAGCTGTGGGAATGCAAAAAACCGCGCGTAGTTTGGTCGTCGTAAAACGCGGCGTAGATATTGTCGCTAGTAAGTACGGCGGAGAGCGGCAGGTAGCCTCCGGTGAGGCCTTTAGAGAGGCAGATGAAGTCTGGTTTTGCAGCCTCCCTCTCCCCTAGCCCCTCCCCCGCCAGCGGGGGAGGGGAATTAAAGTCCCTCGCCCGCTGGCGGGAGAGGGGTTGGGGAGAGGGCAAGCCAAACGCTTGCTCACAGGCGAACATGGTGCCAGTGCGCCCAAACCCAACAGCAATTTCGTCAGCGATTAAGTGAATTTGGTATTGGTCGCACAACACTCTGGCGCGTTGCAAATAAACGGGGTGATACATCGCCATGCCCGCCGCCGCTTGAACCAGCGGCTCGACAATCAAGGCTGCTGTAGTGTGTTGGTGCGTTTGCAGATGCTGCTCTAAGGCATCCGCACAGCGCAAGGCATAGCTTTCAGCCGATTCTCCCACTTCAGCCAACCGCCAATCTGGGCTAGGCACTTGCGTGCTTTGCCGCAACAGTGGCGCATAAGTGTCTTTGAACAATGCCACGTCCGTCACCGACAACGCGCCCACGGTTTCGCCGTGATAGCTATTCTGCAAACTGATAAATCCAGTTTTTTCCGGCTTGCCGGTGTTGCGCCAGTAATGAAAACTCATCTTGAGCGCGATTTCAGTGGCCGATGCGCCATCAGAGCCATAAAAAGCGTGACCTAAGCCCGTCAGCGCTGATAAACGCTCGGACAATTCCACCACCGGTTGATGCGTGAATCCCGCCAGCATGACGTGTTCCAAGCTATCCAATTGGTTTTTGAGCGCAGCGTTGATGCGTGGATTGCCATGCCCAAACAGATTCACCCACCACGAACTCACGGCATCAAGATAGCGCTTACCGTCAAAGTCAACCAACCAAACGCCTTCGCCGCGCGCAATGGGGATGAGCGGCACGGTTTCGTGCGCTTTCATTTGGGTGCAGGGATGCCAGACAGACTTAAGTGAGCGGCTTACAAGGTCGCTATTTTGCATTACCGACTAAACGCTTCCTGCGCTCTGATAAACAAGGAAATCTGCCCGCTGATGATTTTGACTTCTTCTGGGGTTAAGGCTTTGGGCTTGCTGGAAAGGAATGTGGAGAGCGCTTTGGGTTCTAGCACCCAGATTTCGCGGAAGGCGCTGGTAGGTTGCTCGACGTTCCAGCCGGGAAACAGCACCACTGGCCACACGTCAAACTCTTTGCCGATGCTGGCTTTTAACGCGCCTTTCAGCCAGCTGGCTTGAGATTTTGCTTGTTCTACGGGGTTCTTTTTCAGCAGCTTGCCATTGGCAAAGATGTGTTCGCCATCGAATTTCAGTCGATTGTCGCCTTTGGTGGACAGCGCTTGAGTCTCGATAGTGTAGATGCCCGCGGTGCCGACGATGACATGACTCACTTCCACATCACCGCCTTGCAAATCATGAAACACGCGATAGCCTTGATCGCGCATGCTTTCCAGCAATTGGCCTACACGCTGTTCAGCTTCCGTATCTTGGCCGTGCTGGTGTAGTTCTGGGAACGTACTCCAAAAGTTGTAACTGACATAAGCCACCGCCAGCATCGCCAGCAGCGTGGCTGGATAGGGGCTGCGGATTTCCGGCTGTAAAAAATACCACCACTCCAAACCCGCAAACAGCGCCAGCATCGCCGCGATAATCACGGGAACGGTGATTTTCTCAAACATGAGTTCCTCCCAACGGTCTTGTGACGACTGGCCGGGCGGACGCGCAGGCGCGGGGGTGGTTGGAGATGGTTTTTTTTGTGTCATCAGTTTTTGCTACGCCTATCAACTATAAAATGGCCGCTTTATTTTGGCCTTATTACCGTGCAACGCATCATCCACTCTGGCATCGCCGAACAAACCATCACCAAGTCGCGCTTTATCGCGATGGCGGAATACTGCGCCGATGAACGTGACGTAATGCTGCTATTACGCCGCTTAGCGACTGAACATGCGCATGCGCATCACTTGGTATTCGCCTATCAATTACAAAACCCTCAAGGTGGCGTGCTGCAACGCTTTCACGATGCAGGTGAGCCATCCGGCACTGCGGGCAAGCCGATTCTACAATATATCGAAGGGCGTGACCTACTCAATGCATGTGTGGCAGTGGTGCGCTATTACGGTGGCATCAATCTCGGCACTGGCGGCTTGGCGCGGGCATATGGAGGCACGGCAAAAATGGCGCTGGAAGCGGCGACCATCAGCGCTTATATTGAAATGGGCGAGTTGCGGCTCAATATAGACTACAAGCAGTTGGATGGCTTGATGCGCGACATTGCCAAGCTGGGCGGCGAGATTAAAGATAAGCAGTTTGGCGAGGGTGTTAGCGTGGTGGTGTCGCTGCCCAAAAGTGAAATGGTGGGGTTGCGGCAGCGTTACTTTTAATCTCTTTAGCATCAAATTACTGCCATTCTCGCCTCTGCGCGAATGACGTGAGAGAGAGTTTTGGAGGTAAAGGTAACCCTGCGCAAATCACTCATTGCAGCACATAAACCAGAAATAAACCCACCCACCCCTTGAAAAAAAGCGCTGCCGCCCATATCATTAGCACTCGAAGGATATGAGTGCTAACAGCGCCTGTCCTCTGCCGTATTTCACTTGTTTTTTAATCAGATTTGGAGAAATTACCCATGAAAATCCGTCCATTGCACGACCGTGTAATCGTCAAGCGCTTGGAAGAAGAGCGCAAAACCGCATCAGGTATTGTGATTCCTGACACCGCGACTGAAAAACCTGATCAAGGGGAAGTCATGGCTGTTGGCCCTGGCAAACGTGATGACAATGGCAAACAAATCGCACTGGATGTCAAAGTCGGCGACAAAGTGCTGTTCGGAAAATACTCCGGCCAAACCGTGAAGGTTTCTGGCGAAGAGCTGCTGGTTATGCGCGAAGAAGACATCATGGGCGTAGTCGAAGCTTAAGGCGGTGTCTTTGGCTTTGATGCTGCGTTGCGCGCTTTTCTGCGGTGCTTGCATACTTAAATGTATGCGCCGCTCCTCGAAAATCACGCGCCTTGCCTGAAAGCCAAATACTTGCTTTATTTCAATTTGAATTTTATTAGGAGAAATAAATAATGGGTGCTAAAGACGTAAGATTCGGCGATGAAGTTCGCCAAAAGATGGTGATAGGCGTGAATACGCTTGCCAACGCAGTAAAAATTACCCTCGGCCCTAAAGGCCGCAACGTGGTGCTGGAGCGCTCTTATGGCGCGCCAACCATCACTAAGGACGGTGTTTCTGTGGCCAAGGAAATTGAACTGAAAGACAAGTTCGAAAACATGGGCGCACAAATGGTGAAAGAAGTCGCTAGCAAGACCAGCGACATCGCCGGTGACGGCACCACCACTGCCACCGTGCTCGCCCAGGCGATCGTCACCGAGGGGCTGAAGAACGTCGCCGCCGGCGCCAACCCAATGGCGATCAAGCGCGGCCTCGAGGCGGCCTCTGCCGCCGTTTCCAGCGCGATCAAAGAGACCGCGATCAAGGTCACCACCCGCGAGCAGATGGCCCAGGTCGCCGCCATCTCCGCCGCCGACGCCTCGATCGGTGAGCTGATCGGCGAAGTGATGGAGAAGGTCGGCAAGGACGGCGTTGTCACGGTCGAGGAGTCGAAGGGCATCCAGACCGAGACCGAGTACGTCGAGGGCATGAGCTTCGACCGCGGCTACATCTCGCCCTACTTCGTCACCAACCCGGAGCGGATGGAGGCCGTGATCGAGGATCCCTATATCCTGATCACCGACAAGAAGATCTCCGCCGTCAACGACATCCTACCGATGCTCGAGCGCGTGCTGCAGGTAACGAAGTCGCTGGTGATCATCGCCGACGATGTCGATGGTGAGGCGCTCGCCACGCTGGCCGTCAACAAGCTGCGCGGCACGATCAACGTGCTGGCCGTCAAGGCCCCCGGCTTCGGCGACCGCCGCAAGGACAACCTCGCTGATGTCGCCACCCTCACCGGCGGTCAGGTGATCTCCGACGAGTTGGGCCGCAAGCTCGACAGCGTCCAGGTGACCGACCTCGGCCGCGCCCGCCGCGTGATCTCGACCAAGGAAGAGACGACGATCGTCGAGGGCAAGGGCGAGGCGTCCGGCATTGAGGCGCGCATCGGCCAGGTCAAGGCGATCATGGAAGAGGCGAAGAGCGACTGGGACCGCGAGAAGGCGCAGGAGCGGCTCGGCAAGCTGGCCGGCTCGGTCGCCGTGATCAAGGTCGGCGCCGCCACCGAGGTCGAGCTGAAGGAGAAGAAGCACCGCGTCGAGGACGCCCTCTCCGCCACCCGCGCGGCGGTGGAAGAGGGGATCGTCGCCGGCGGTGGCGTCGCCTTCATCAATATCCTGCCGAAGCTGGCCGGCATCAAGCTGGACGGCGACGAGCAGACCGGTGTCACGATCCTGCGCCGCGCGCTCGAGGAGCCGCTGCGCCGGATCGCGATCAACGCCGGCCAGGACGGCTCGGTGATCGTGCAGGAGGTCAAGGGCCTCGAGCCGATGTGCGGCTACGACGCCCTCCGCGGTGAGTTCGGCAACATGGTCGACAAGGGCATCATCGACCCGGCGAAGGTGACCCGCTCGGCGCTCGAGAACGCCGTCTCGATCGCCAGTATGGTGCTCACCACCAACTGCCTCGTGACCGACCTGCCGGAGCGCTCCCAGGGCGCCCCGGCAGGCGCGCCGCCAATGTACTAGCAGGTGATGGGTGTTGGGTGGCGGAGACAGCGTCTCCCTGCACCCAACACCCATGCCCTTGTGGTGGGATTGGCGCTCCCCTGACCAATGTGTGTCACCAACTATCACCCCGCGGGCGTCCCCTCGACCCCGACTTCGGTCGAGGGGAGACCGGGAGTCCCGACACGGTCGAGGAGTGCGCTCGGGGCCGTATACGCGCCTGATCCCCAACCCCGCGAGCCGGAGGCGAGCCATGTACTCGGAGAACGGTCAACTCGCCGACCTGGATGAAGTGCGGAAGGTGATCGCCGCCGCTGATGTGTTCGGCGTCGGCTTCCGGCTGTTCGGCCACCGGCTGTTCGTCGATTCTCGTGCGACCGAGCACGACGGCCCCTTTATCGGGGCAGTCGAACCGCTCTCCTCGATCCAGGAGCGGATGTTCTGGCTCGGTCAGAACCGTCCCCGCTTTCCGATGCCGGAGCGGTTCGCCTTCTTCTTTTGGCCCAACAGTCTGCAATTGTTTGAGGACGCCGGCATCTGGCAGGCGATCCGCGCGCGTATCGTCACCACCGGCGGCCTCTCCGCCGAGCGCGACGCTGACCGGGCGCTTGGCGACCTGCGCCGCCTTGAGCGTGATGCCGCCCGCGCCGCCGTCACTGGCGACCAGCACCGCACGATCTGGCAGCGTTCCGCCTCGGAGCGGAACTGCTGATCGGGTGACGGGCGATGACCGCAGTCAGCACCGGTCGCGTCGCGGCTGCTCCATCCGGTCCGCCACTCGTC
>JBJXEA010000019.1:0-12631 GCA_046155285.1 Methylophilaceae bacterium
TGGAATCCTGATCCCCGACACTGCGACCGAGAAGCCGATCTTCGGCAAGATCGTTGCGGTCGGCAAGGGCAAGATTCTGGAAAACGGCACTGTCCGCCCGCTCGATGTCAAAGTCGGCGACCGGATCCTCTTCGGCAAGTACAGCGGTACTGAAGTAAAGATGGATGGCGATGAGCTCGTCGTCATGCGCGAAGAAGACGTTATGGCCGTGATCGACGGCAAATAAGCCGCATCGTTTACGCATCAACCCCAATTTAGTCGAGGATTAGTTTTATGGCAGCAAAAGACGTACGGTTTAGCGATGACGCTCGTCAACGCATGTTCAAGGGTGTCAACATCCTGGCCAATGCAGTCAAGGTCACCCTAGGCCCAAAGGGCCGCAACGCGGTTCTGGACAAGAGTTTCGGCGCCCCCACCGTCACCAAGGACGGCGTATCGGTAGCGAAAGAAATCGAACTGAAGGACAAGTTCGAGAACATGGGCGCGCAGATGGTGAAGGAAGTTGCTTCCAACACCTCCGATGAAGCGGGCGATGGCACCACCACTGCCACCGTGCTGGCGCAAGCCATCATCCGCGAAGGCATGAAGTCCGTCGCCGCTGGCATGAACCCGATGGATTTGAAGCGCGGCATTGATAAAGCGGTTATCGCTTGCGTGGCCGAACTGAAAAACATGTCCAAGCCTTGCACCACCAGCAAGGAAATCGCCCAAGTCGGCAGCATTTCCGCCAACTCTGATTCCACCATTGGCGAAATCATCGCCAACGCGATGGATAAAGTAGGCAAAGAAGGCGTGATTACCGTAGAAGACGGTTCTGGCTTGGAAAGCGAGCTGGACGTAGTAGAAGGCATGCAGTTCGACCGTGGCTATCTGTCCCCTTACTTCATCAACAACGCTGAAAAGCAAATCTCGCTGCTGGAAAATCCATTCGTGTTGCTGTTCGACAAGAAAATCTCCAACATTCGTGACCTGTTGCCTACACTGGAACAAGTCGCCAAGGCTGGTCGTCCGCTGCTTATCATTGCAGAAGACGTGGACGGCGAAGCGTTGGCAACCCTGGTGGTCAACAACATTCGCGGCATCCTCAAAACCACCGCTGTTAAAGCGCCTGGCTTCGGCGACCGTCGTAAAGCCATGCTGGAAGACATCGCTATCCTCACCGGCGGCACCGTGATTGCGGAAGAATTAGGCTTGAAGCTGGAAAACGTAACTTTGGCTGATCTCGGCCAAGCCAAGCGCATCGAAGTCGGCAAAGAAAACACCACCATCATTGATGGCAATGGTTCCGAAGCCAACATCAAGAGCCGCGTGGAGCAAATCCGCAAGCAAGTGGAAGACGCATCCAGCGACTACGACAAAGAAAAACTGCAAGAGCGCGTAGCCAAGCTGGCTGGCGGAGTTGCGGTGATTAAAGTGGGCGCAACTACCGAAATCGAAATGAAGGAAAAGAAGGCACGCGTAGAAGATGCATTACACGCTACCCGCGCTGCGGTTGAAGAAGGCATCGTGGCAGGCGGCGGCGTAGCATTGCTGCGTACCCGTGCGGCTATCAGCAAAATCAAGGGCGACAACCACGACCAAGACGCAGGCATCAAAATCGTGCTGCGCGCTCTGGAAGAGCCATTGCGTCAAATCGTCACCAATGCTGGCACCGAAGCTTCTGTGGTAGTCAACAACGTAGCTGAAGGCAAGGGCAACTACGGCTTCAATGCGGCCAACGACACTTATGGCGACATGGTAGAAATGGGCGTGCTGGATCCAACCAAGGTGACCCGTTCTGCATTGCAAAATGCTGCTTCCATCGCTGGGTTGATGTTGACCACTGATTGCATGGTGGCTGATTTGCCTAAGGACGATGCGCCTATGGGTGGTGGCGGAGGTATGGGTGATATGGGTGGCATGGGCGGCATGATGTAAATCTGTTCTTCATCGCATCAGCAATGAAGTCAGATTAACTTTGGCCACTCACAAAAAAGCCCCGCCAATTTGGCGGGGTTTTTTTTCCGCTGGAGCGAATTATTGGGGTTGTTGATTCATACTCACTGCATTTAGCACTGACTGCCTCTACATCTTGTAGTGATAAAAACTGGATGTCAAAGATCGGTTATTTTTACATTCTTTTTATCTTTCTTGGACGCACGCCAAATCTCAATACGATATTGCTGAATAGGAACGATTGGCTTTGGATGCGATGGTCGACTAGGTCGATTTTTATCTTTGCTTGGAATCCCATCCTCCTCTTCTAATGACTCATAAGGAAGTGGGATTTGCTGTGGAAATCTTGGTGCGCTTTCAAGTGAGGACTTAAGTAGCGTCATGAACTCTGGAGATGACGAGGCTTCATCACCAATTAATAATTCCGCCTCTTGCATTGCTTGCTCAGAGGTCATTTCTCTTCTCTGAACCTTATCGAATAATCTTTGTAGTTGCGACAGTGCGCCACCACGCTTTCTGACTTTCGTATTAAGGGGATCATTACCAAATGGGAGAGTTGCATTTGCAACTAGTGCATCACTCACGGAAATAACTTGGTTTCTTATCGTCTGAAGACCAGAAATAAAAGAACCATAGTTTCCAATGCCTAGGTATAGCGCTCCTAGCACCGCAGCTATTCTTCCCGCCCCCTTAACTGAACCCTCTTCAACCTCAAGTTAGATTGAGTAGTCTGGAAGTATTAGGGTTTGTTCAACACGACTATCCCATGCATCGAAAAGATTAGTCGAATAACGCTTAAATTCATCCCGAGGCAGGCTCGGTACATTTATAAGGAAATCGGTTGCCCCGATATCGATCATCCTTTACCTTTCCGCAACTAGGTAGCTATGTCTCAATTGTAGCTGAGAGTGACCATTGAGGGGGAATGAACGATTGCTGTTGACCGTTAAGCGACCGCCAACATTAAATGCCCTACTGGCGACGCTGCTAACTTTATCCTAACCTCAATGTCGTAACCCAGTCGATTCAGGCAATCCATCAATTTACGCTCAGAAACATTGGAAAAATCGCCACGAAAAAGGGCTGATACCTTGGGCTGGGTAAGCCCCATGCGGCTTGCGGCTTGCTCTTGTGACAAACCGAGTTGACGCACGGCTTTGATAATCTCAATCACAAGGCCGGATTTGATTTTTAGCTTGTCCGCATCGGGCAAGCCAATATCGTCAAACACGTTGCCGGAACTCATCTCAATTTCATCCATGATTTATCTCCTTTGCATATTGTTCCGCGATTCTCAAACGTTCACGAATGATGTCCATGTCCAGCTTGGGCGTTGCAATGCCGCTTTTGCTCTTTTTGTGAAATACGTGCAACACAAACACTGCCTGCTTGAATTTAACCGTATAAACCGCTCGGTAAGTGCCGCTCTGATCATCCTCGACAACTTCCAGCACACCCGCACCACCAAAGCCTTTCAGCACTTTTGCAGCGTTATGCTGTTCGCCGTGCTGGGCAAAATCGAGCGCATGCCCAAAGAATTTGCGCACCCGCATAGGCAAGCCCATCAAGTCTTTCTTGCTACTCCCTACCCATACAAGTAATTTTTCTGGTTGAAGGTTTGTCATGGAGTATAAATATACCAGAAATGGAATAAATTGGCATGAGACATTTTTGGCGCAAAACAAAACTTCAGCCTATACTCGCCCCACCTTGGTCACTGCGGGAAATCGCAGGCAAAAAAATCCCCGGTTTTAAGGGGAATAAAAACCGGGGAGAAAAATGCCCTACTGTGCAGTAAGGCACCCGCTAAGGGAGGAAAGCGGGTGGTGAAATGAATCACCTGCCCATGAGACTGGCGGAGATAAAACAAGTTCCAATATCAGTAGCAAAACACACTAAAATGCGTGGCTAAGCCCACGCTTTTTTTATGTACATTTTTTATTGGCAGATTGAGCAAACAGCCACCACCGTTCCTCCCCTCCTTTTTAAGGAGGGGTCGCCGCGCAGTGGCGGGGGTGGTTTCGGAGCGTCAAATAAAAACCACCCCGGCGCGTTGCGCCACCCCTCCTTGAAAAGGAGGGGAGTTAAAACTAAGTGCAAACCCTTAACTCATGTCAGACATCCTCGCAGGCCTCAACGATAAACAACTCCAAGCTGTAACCCTGCCACGCACTTCCGCGCTGATTCTCGCCGGCGCTGGTAGCGGCAAGACGCGGGTATTGACCACGCGTATCGCTTGGCTGATTCAAAACGGTCACGTTTCGCCCAATGGGGTGCTGGGCGTGACTTTTACCAACAAGGCCGCCAAGGAAATGTTAACGCGGCTGTCCAGCATGTTGCCCATCAACACGCGCGGCATGTGGCTGGGGACTTTTCATGGCTTGTGCAATCGGTTTTTGCGGGCGCATCACCATGAGGCGCGGCTGCCTGCCTCATTTCAGATTTTGGATATTGCGGATCAGCTTTCCGTCATCAAACGCCTGATGCGGCAGATGAATGTGGACGACGAGAAGTATCCGCCCAAGCAGGTGCAAAATTACATCAACGGCGCTAAGGACGAGGGTTTTCGGGCTTCCGGCATGGATGCTTACGATAAACATTCGGAGAAATTGCGCGAGATTTTTGAGGAGTACGATAAGCAATGTCAGCGCGAAGGCGTGGCGGATTTTGCCGAGCTTTTGCTACGTTGCTTTGAGACTTTGGCGCGTGAACCCGCCCTGCGTAGTCATTATCAAGAGCGCTTTCGCTACATTCTGGTGGACGAGTTTCAGGACACTAACCGACTGCAATATCAATGGCTGAAGCTGTTGGCAGGCAGCCAGAATGCGGTGTTTGCGGTGGGTGACGACGACCAGTCCATCTACTCTTTCCGTGGCGCACGGGTCGGCAATATGCAGGATTTCCAGCACGATTTTGACGTGAAGGAAGTCATCAAACTGGAGCAGAATTACCGCTCGCACAGCAACATTCTCAACGCCGCTAACGCCATCATCGCGCAGAATAAAAACCGTCTGGGCAAGAATCTATGGACTGCGGCGGGTGATGGCGAGCTGATACGCTTGTTCGATGCCTACAACGACACTGACGAGGCGGGATTCATCGTGGACGAGGTGGAAGCGCTGCAAAAAGAAGGCGTGGAGTTACAGGAAATCGCGCTGCTTTACCGTTCCAACGCGCAATCGCGGATTTTGGAACATGCGCTGTTCTCCGCCGCGCTGCCGTATCGTGTTTACGGCGGTTTGCGCTTTTTTGAACGCGCCGAAATCAAGCATTCTTTGGCGTATTTGCGGCTGGTGAGCAATCCTGACGATGACGTTTCTTTGCTGCGCGTGATTAACTTTCCCGCCCGTGGCATTGGTGCGCGGGGTTTGGAACAGTTGCAGGAAGTGGCGCGTGGCCAAAACACAACCTTATGGCAGGCGGCCTTGCAACAAGTCGGCAAAATCGCGGGTTTTGTGGCGCTCATCAAAACCCTGCAAGAGCAATGCCAAGGCTTGAAGCTGCCGGAAATGATGGACGTGGTGACCAGTATGAGCGGCCTGCGCGCCCATTATCAAAGCGAAAAAGAAGGCGAGGATCGCATCGCCAACTTGGACGAACTGGTGAACGCGGCGGTGACTTTTGTGCAGGAGCGCGACGAAAACACGCTGACAGACTTCCTCACTTTCGCCAGTCTGGAAGCCGGTGAGCATCAAGCCGACCCCGGACGCGACGCGCTGCAATTGATGACGGTCCACGCCGCCAAAGGCTTGGAATTCCACACCGTGTTCATCAGCGGTTTGGAAGAAGGCCTGTGCCCGCACGAACAAAGCATGAGCGACGCGAACGGCTTGGAAGAAGAACGGCGTTTGATGTACGTCGCCGTGACCCGCGCCAGACGGCGTTTGTACTTCAGTCACGCGCAAAGCCGCATGCTGCACGGCCAAGTGCGCTACAACATTCCCTCGCGCTTTTTGGATGAGATTCCCGAAGCCTTGTTGAAGCGGCTCAACACCAAAGCCACGCCTAAATACGTAGAATCCGCTTGGCACGAACCCGTTACGCAGCGCCAGCAACAAGACACCGCTTGGCGCATAGGTCAAAATGTGAGCCATGCCAAGTTTGGTGCTGGTGTAATTTTGGCGTATGAGGGTGGAGCGGATGCTAGGGTTCAGGTGAGTTTCAGGGATAATGGAATTAAGTGGTTGGCGCTGGAGTATGCCAAGCTGGAGGCGGCGTAGTTTTTCTATCGTGCGCCTCTAAATACTTAAGAAATAAGCGATATCAATGAACCTACAAGCACAATTGCAAAAGGGACTAACAGCCCATCAACAAGGCAACCTTAAAGAGGCGGAGAGCGCCTATCAAGCGGTATTAAAAAAAGCCCCTAGTAACTTTGATGCGCACCATTTGCTTGGCGTACTACGCGGACAACAACAACAATTTAGCCTATCCATTGTGCTGCTACGACGTGCTATCAAAATCAACCCACGGCACGCTGGAGCCTATGCCAACCTGGGGAATGCACAACTTGAGTCTG
Source organism: Methylophilaceae bacterium (assembly GCA_046155285.1). Classification (GTDB taxonomy): domain Bacteria; phylum Pseudomonadota; class Gammaproteobacteria; order Burkholderiales; family Methylophilaceae; genus CAILHX01. The sequence goes on from JBJXEA010000019.1 coordinate 6,455, forward strand.
GGTTATTTGAGGATGCCCTTGCTAGCTATGATCGCTCACTCAACTTAACGCCCAACAATCCAGACACGCTATTTAACCGAGGCATAGCTCTGAAAAACTTGCAGCGCAACGATGAGGCGCTTGCCAGCTATAACCGCGTGCTGGCTATTACACAAACCCACACCGATGCGCTTCTCAATCGCGGGAACGTCCTGCAAGAAATGGGGCAAGATCAAGATGCACTAGCTAGCTATGAAGCGGCGTTTGCCAGCCAACCCAACTCTGTAAACGCTGTTGTCAACTATTGTCAATTACAGCGCAAACTGGGCAATTTTACTGCTGCAATCCAAGCCGCCAAGATAGCGCTCACCATAGAAGACAGTCTCGTCACCAGATCTTTGTTTTTTGATGCTGCCAAAGGGTTGCACCTCGATAAAGACTTGGGCGATAGCATTACTCCTCTGCTTGTACGCGCCATGTCCGAGCCTTGGGGGCCTCCACACGAGTTGGCCAAGACGATGATAGGTTTAATTTGGCAAGACGACACCATTGCGCCTTGCATAGCTCGCGCCATTCAGTCATGGCCGGAAAAGCCATCTTTGGAAATGTTGTTTTCAGAAGAAGAGCTACTGACGGTTGCCAGACATCAACCTTTGCGCTGCTTATTAGAAAACGCGGCATCCTGTGATATTGGCTTGGAAAAATTTCTCACGCTTACTCGTCATGTGCTATTGCAGCAGGCCGTATCAGTTGACCATATGCAAGCCAGTGATCCTGATGTGTTGAATTTTCATTGCGCTTTGGCTAGACAATGCTTCATTAACGAATACATATTTTATTGTGACAAAACTGAGCTTCAATGCGCTAATGCGCTAAAAGTTAAGATCGAGTCTGCCTTGATTATGACAGCCCCGGTCTCACCGTTGTGGATTGCTGCCGTTGCCAGCTATTTCCCCTTGCACGCATTGGCTAATGCAATCAAGTTATGCGATACCACTTGGGCATCCCCGGTACAAAATCTATTACAACAACAAATTGAAGAACCCCTGCAAGAGCTTTCATACGCCGACCTCGTGACGCGCTTAACCCTAGTTAATGACAGCGTTTCGCAATTGGTGCAGCAACAATATGAAGAGAACCCTTACCCGCGGTGGGTCAAATATGCGGCGCAGCGAGCCAAAACTCCGCTGGCTAATTATTTGCACGAAATGTTTCCACGAGCAGGCCTTAATCTCACCAGAGACAATACGCAGATTGACTATCTGGTTGCAGGGTGTGGCACTGGGCACCAAGTGATTGATGTCGCACAGAGTTTTTATGCTTCAAGAATAGTAGCGGTTGATTTGAGCCTAAAAAGCCTTTGTTACGCCACTAGAAAAACCAAAGAACTCTCCATCACCAGTATCGAATACGCCCAAGCAGACATCATGGAGCTTGCTTCTACTGGCTGGACATTTGATGTCATTGAATCAGTCGGGGTTTTGCACCACATGGCCGACCCACTTGCGGGGTGGCGTGTTCTCACGTCAATGCTGCGCCCTGGTGGTTTTATGAAACTGGGATTTTATAGTGAGACGGCTCGTAGAAATTTGAATCTGCGAAAAGAAGGAATCTCTAGTACTGAAGATATTCGAGAGCTAAGACAAGCGCTGATGCTGAATGCTACCGACAAGCAGTACGCGGATATCATTGCTATGCGCGATTTTTATGGTGCTAGTGAGTGTCGTGATCTGCTGTTTCACGTACGGGAACACCGTTTCAACTTGATTCAGATCAAAGAAATACTTGCTGAACTAGGGCTGACGCTGTGTGGATTTCAACTTTCAGCTCAGTACATCAAACAATATCAAGTGCGCTTCCCAGAAGACGCGTCAAGGAACAATCTGGACTTTTGGAATATCTTTGAACAAGAGAACCCTTACACTTTTATTGGTATGTACCAGTTTTGGGTACAAAAAACGGAGTTTTGTTAACAAAATTAATTACGCCCGCTCGATTTTAGTTAACCTCGTAACAAAGCCAGCACTTGGTTAGGTAGCGCGTTTGCTTGCGCCAAAATTGCTATTCCAGATTGTTGCAGCACTCCAGCGCGTGTCAGGCTAGTGGTTTCTGCAGCAAAGTCAGCATCTAGAATCCGGCTACGTGCAGCGGAAAGGTTCTCGGCACTGGTTTGAATGTTGGTAATGGTAGTGGCGAAACGTGATTGAACAGCACCCAAGCTAGCGCGAAGACTGCTGATAATCCCAACAGCGCCGTCAATAATCGCAATGGCGTTATTTGCCCCAGTGATAGTGTTGATATTGATGCTACTGACTGCGATTAAATTGGAAAATTGTGCACTAGTTGCAGTCACGAACCCTGCGCCAGTGGAGTTGGAAGTTAGGCTCCAGATACTGGGTGATTCAAGCCGCAGAGTGCCGCCTACGGTTGAGCTGTCATTGCCGCCACCAGACGCTATTAACGTAGTATTCCCGGTACCTGCGGTAGCTCCGGTATAAGCGTTAAATCCAGCCAAAGTGGCGCTGCCGCTGTTGGAGTTGACGATGTCCTGTACGCTAATGTTGTAGCCTTCAGCGTTGGTCAATGTGATTGATCCGCCAGTAGACGTGGCAAACACACCAGTTACACTGGATTGTAAGTTGATAGCGTTGGCTAAGGCTGATAAATCCGACGTGTTAGTGATAGTAGCAGCCACGGCGGCTGAAGTTTGACCAATAATCGTGAACCCCACAGTGCCGGAAGATTGAATAGCTAAACTGGCTTGCGTTTGCGTATACGCCGAAATTCCTGTGGATGTACTTAGTAGGTTAATGTTTGCAGCAACATTGCGTACAGTATCGCCATTCGCCACTGTGAAAGAGTTGGTGCCTTGGTTGTTTGACAAAGTCAAAGTTTGCTGACTTACTCGGCTATTAGGTGCGCTGGTGGTCGCTGTTGCAGAAGCCGCGGAAGAGCCGCTGCCAACGGTGTCAGAAGTAAACTCAAAGGTACCAATATCTTTGCTCTGTGCGCTGTTGATAGCAAAACTAATTGATTGTCCTGCGTTAGCACCTACTTGGAAAGATGCATTAGGGAAAGTGCCATCCAGCAAACTAAGGCTATCGAATTGAGTGACTCTAGCGATACGGCTAATTTCTTGAGTGAGTTGTGCCGCCTCTGCTTGCAGCGCCGTTCGATCACTCGATGAGTTAGTGTAGTTGGCTGCTTGGATTGCTAACTCTCGAATACGATTAAGTGAATTGCTGACGATTCCTAGGCCGCCCTCGGCAGTTTCAGTAATGGATATTGCATCGTTCGCGTTACGCATAGCCCGACCCAGACTTAGCACTTGCGAGGTCATCCGAGTTGCAATCGCAAGACCGGCAGCATCGTCCTTGGCGCTGTTGATGCGCAAGCCAGAAGATAACCGCCGCAAGCTGGTTGCAAGCGAGTTTTGTGAAACGTTCAGGCTGCGCTGAGTATTCAGCGCACTGACGTTTGTATTAATAACTTGGGGCATTTAGGTTCTTCTTTAAATCCACCTTAAAGTTTTAGCAAGCAGAAAAATAACCACTAGTTTTCTAGTGGCTGTACTAGACCATCGGTATATTTGGGGAGAACTTGAGGAGAATCTTTTGAATTTCTTAAGAATTTTTCTCGGCATGCATAACCAAGGCACAAGAAAGCAGGGGAGGGATGAACTCCGAGAAAAGTTCGGAGTCGGTATGAGCAGGTTCTAAAGCTATTTTATTACATCGCAATCTCACCCCCGCCGCTAGGCACGGGGTCAAAAATATCGCGGTAGCTGATGTATTGAAACGCCAGTGTCCATGCGGTTGCCAGCAGTAAGCATGCAAACACAATCAGTTCGACTAAAACTTGGGCGGGGGATTTGATCAGCAGCGACAGCAGACCTATCAACACGCTCACTGCGACCATGCCCAGCATAATGTAAAAAGTGACCACCAGCCACGCTGAACCTAAACTAATAGCGTATTGCAAGCTGCCAGCTAGACTGGTTTTAATGGCGCGGATGACCGAGTAATGGCCGTAGGCGATTAAAGGTGGGGCGAACCAGGTAGCCATGAGCATGGGGGCAAGCAGCAATAGCAGTTTTGCCAGCAATGGCAAGGTACGGGTAAAAATTATGTCAGGCGTAACTCCTGTACCGCTCAAAACCTCCAGCGCAGCAGCGTCACCCTTGGTAACCATGCTCACCAGCACTCCATAGAGCAAGCACAAGCCGCCCAAGGTGAGCAATTTGGACATTTGCGGTTTGATGTTGTTGATAATGTCACTTAAGGTCGCGTTGCCGCCGTAATCTGCCTCACGGAACAGCCCTATGATTAAGGCTAGGCTGATAGGCCACGATAAAATAAACGCCAGCTTAACCAGCGTGGGAAACCCTGGAAATCCCGGCAGCACAATAAACAGTAGGACATAAGCCAAGGCCACCAGTGCCCATTTTTGAGGTTGCTTTTTGAGCAGAGAAAAGCTGGTAGTTGCCCAGTTGTAGCCAATTTTAAATTTGGATCGCATCGTGTTCACCTTGTTCTATAATGAGTTAATACGCGCTTGTAGCACGCGCTTGAATTGTTCTGGATCTTTAGCGTGCGTTATTTCGCCCGTGAGCGGAAAGTGCAAATCATAAAGGCGCGACAGCCAAAAACGCAACGCCCCAGCACGCAGCATCACTGGCCAAGCTTTTTGCTCTTCAAGCGTCAGTGGACGCACGGCTTGATAAGCGTCCATCATGGCTGCTAGCCGTGCTGGCGCTAATGCACCGTTAGTCTCCACGCACCAATCATTCACTGCGATGGCTAAGTCATAGCTGAGCGCATCGTTACAAGCGTAGTAAAAATCAATCGCGCCGCTTAATTTTTCGCCGTCAAACAACACGTTATCGCGGAATAAATCGGCATGAATCACGCCGCGCGGAATATCCACATCGCGGAATTTCGCTTGATATGCCAGCTCATCTTGCAATAACTTTTGCCCAGCTTCATCCAAATGTGGCATGACCTTCTTCGCCGTTGCAACACACCATTGCGGGCCGCGCGTATCCTGCATGGTGGCGGGGTAGGACTGTCCAGCGAGATGTAATCGTGCTAGAAAGTCGCCCACTTGTGCGCAATGTTCTGGCGTTGGATGTTCGATGTCTGCACCGCGCAAACAACTTACCAGCGCGGCGGGCTTACCATTCAACTCGCCTAAGAAATCACCCGCGGCATTAGCCACCGGACTAGGGCAAGCCACGCCATGCGCCGCCAGATGCGCCATCAGGTTCAGAAAATAGGGCAACTCTGTTGCATGGTGATGCTCGAACAAGGTCAGCACATAGCGGGCTTGTTTGGTAGTGATGAAATAATTGGTATTGGTAATCCCGGCAGAAATGCCGCGCAGCTCAACAGGTGCGCCTACTGCAGGATAGTTTTTAAGCCATGCGCCTAGCTGCTCAAAGGTAACAGTGGTAAAAACGGACATACGAAAAAAAGGAGCTTGAGAGAAGCTCCTTACTCAGCAAATTAGAAACGGAATATCACCCACTGCGGCACCGCGATTCTATCTCCCGGACCATCCATCTTCGCCCAACCACCGTCTATTGACTGCTTCACCAGATAGTAAGGCACGCCATGTGACGGTGTGACTTTTTGCATGTACAACTCACCCCCGATGCGGTATTCCTCCACCGTATCCTCACCTTTTTTGAGGATGGTAATTTCCGGCGCATCTACGCTTTCGTCATAGCCAGCAGGCGCTGGAGGCGGCTCCGGCAACTCTTCCAAATTCGGCGGAGGCGGCGCTGATAAGGCGAACAAAGGGGTAAGCAGCAAAATAAAAAGTAGGCGTTTCATGATGGCCTCACAGATGAAGGATTTGATAGGTTAATTGTAGCAGGAAGTCATGCCTATTGCGGCTTGATAAAGCTGTTTTGCTATTAAACAGCACATACGGCGCACTGTATGCGAGTGCGCCCTTGTATCTTTCCCCAAGTAGTGATTAGCTATCACTACCCGAAGCAGAGGCAGCTTGAGCGCACCCTTAAGGCTTGACGGTGGATTCAACTCCGAAAAAATGGGGTCAGACACGATCAGGTGGATTCAACTCCCAACCGCACCACTCCCTCCAATTCTCTTTAGAATAAGAGGCGGACATGAAGAGCAAAACTGATAGTGTAGGCAGTACGACCCAACCACTCTTTCAGGAGAACCCCTCATG
>JBJXEA010000020.1:0-75332 GCA_046155285.1 Methylophilaceae bacterium
CGGCGCGATAAGATACATCTCAATCGCGCCGAGGGCGGCGCTCCTACAATAAAATCCAGACTGTTGTATTTTCACAACAACCATATATAAACCGCCTCAAAAATAGTCCTATGTCATCAAACTGTCATATTTAATCTCCAAAATCTACTTCAAGCGAATTAGCGCTTTCCGATTTATTTTTTTAGGGGATAAACATGCAACGCACCATGAAACCACGCGCAATTGCATTGGCCGTTTCCAGCTTGTTTTTGCTGGCTGGCAGCCAAATGGCAATGGCAGACTCTGCCGATGACTTGCTCAAGAAACTGAAAGAAAAAGGCATCTTGACTGAACAAGAGTATGACGAATTCAATGCAACTCGTGATACTGAGAAAGTAAAGAAACAAAGCGAAATCAAGGCTTCTTTCAAGGACGGCATCGTTTGGGAAAGTGGCGATAAGCAACATAGCTTGCAAGTAAGTGGCCGTGTACAGTTTGATGGTCGCGCTTTTGACTACGACGACAACAATAAGGGCAATGTTGCGCCAGCCGGTACTGCCGCTCAAGCCAACGTAACCACTGCTGGTGCTAATAACTTTGCTGTGCGTCGCGCCCGTATCGCCATCAAAGGCAAGCTCTACAACAGCTACGAGTATGAAATCAGTACCAACCTTCAGTCAGTTGCTAACAGTGTTACGGACGACGTTGCATTCTTAAACATCAACTGGTGGGAAGAAGCGCAATTCCGTTTCGGTCAGTTCAAAATGCCAATGAATCTGGAAAAAATCACCAGCTCCAATAACATTGACTTCATGGAACGTTCTTTCGTTAACCAAATGGCACCAAACGAAGAGCTCGGCGCAATGGTGCATGGCGTACCGATGAAGGGTTGGACTTACGCACTAGCTGTGTCTAATGGCGCAGGCCAAAATACCACCGACGCAGATGTACGTTCCGATGACAAGGACGTCATTGTCCGTGTTACAGGTAACGCTGCCGAGTGGATGGATGACAAGAATATGATTCTGCACGGTGGTGTAGCCTTCTCTCAAGGCGACATCGCAGCTGGCTCAATTGGTGCTGGCGGTACGGTTCAAACACAATCAGGTATTCGCTTCCAAACATTGCCCATTCTCGGCGCTCCAACAGTTGCAGGTTCTGGCCCGAACCGCACGATTGATCGTCAACGTGTAGGGTTGGAAGGTATTGCTGCTTATGGTCCGTTTAAGGTTCAAGGCGAATGGTTGCGTACGAGCTACGATTTCGATCGAACAACTACCACCAAAACTAGTGCTGACCAAGACGCATGGTATGTCGAAGGTATGTGGATTCTCACTGGCGAAAAATATGCTGACTTCTACAAAAACGGCGCATTTGGCGCACTCAAGCCTAAGAACGAATTTGTTCATCCATCGGTTGCGGCCGATACTGGCGGCTGGGGTTTGTGGGAACTGGGTGTACGCTTCAGCAAATATGATGCCAGCGACTTCATTACTCAAGGCTTAGGCACTACTGTAGCGGCAAGTGCAACCACGAACGCATTTACTGGCGGCACTGGCTATACTGAAGCTAAAGAATGGGCTGTCGGTATTAAATTCCTGCCAAATCCAAACTTCCGCATTATGTTGAACTATGTCAGAACAGACTTTGATAACCCATACAACGCCGCAGCTTTGGGCATATTGGTCAACAACAAGTTTGAAGATAGCGAACAAGCGTTGATGATGCGTACACAACTCATGTTCTAAGGAAATAAGCTAACAATCCCTCCATTGCACGGTTCGCCGTGCGATCCTCACAGCCCGCTCATCACTGAGCGGGCTTTTTTTCTGGAGATCACCATGAATTGCTTAAAAAGCTTAAGTTTGACGTTAATTTTTCTGTGGCTGCCATGCCTTGCAAGTGCTGACAATCACTACCTGATTTCTCTCGATCCACATTGGGAAGTCAAGCCGATATTAACGGTAGGTGAAAAAGCGGCGAATGGCTATGTGATGACCGGTATTCCTGATGGCTTAGGGGCTTATGACAATGGTGATGGGTCGTTCACCGTTCTCATGAATCATGAGATTCCTTCCAGCAAGGGCGTGGTTCGCGCACATGGCAGCAAGGGTGCTTTTGTTTCCAGTTGGATCATCCAGCTTGCCGACTTGAAGGTGTTGCAAGGTGAAGACTTAATTCATCAAGTGCAGTTATGGAATCCCGCGACCGCCAGCTACCAAGCCTCTCAGAATGCTGTCTTTGGCAGATTTTGCTCGGCTGACTTGGCGCCAGTGAGCGCTTTTTATGATGCACCTAGCGGCAAAGGCTACCAAGAGCGCCTGCTTCTCAACGGCGAAGAAGAAAAAGAGCTGGGAGGCCGCGCCTTTGCGCATGTAGCGACGGGCGCACTGAAAGGCACGAGCTTTGAGTTGCCGTATTTGGGCAGAGTGGCTTGGGAGAATCTTTTAGCCTTGCCCGATGCCGGTAGTCGCACAGTGGTGGTGGGGATGGACGATTTTGTTGGCGGGCATGTCTATGTATATGTTGGAGAAAAACGCAGCAAAGGAAACCCGGCAGAATTGGCGGGCTTGGTCGGCGGCAAGTTATATACCGTCAAATTTGAGCATGCGCGGTTTTTGTTGCTGCCATTGGATAACGTGGTGGGGCTGAACGGCAAGGTTCTACGCGCCAAGGCCGATGCTTTGGGCGCTACGCCGCTGCTCAGGCCTGAGGACGGCGCGTGGGATAAACTGAATCACAACCGATTTTGGTTTGCTACTACCGACAAAATTGATGGGTTGAGCCAGATTTTTCAGTTGGATTTTGACGATGTTCAACAACCAGAGAAAGGCGGCAAGCTGAGTACCGCGCTCACGGCCAAAGATATTGGCGGGCAGATGTTTGACAACATTGCAACAGACGGCAGTGGCCGCTTATTGATTGATGAAGATCCCGGTGAAGACAAATTCACCTCTGGCATTTGGCTATATGAGCCTCAGCAATCTCACAAGGCACGTAGGATTTTTGAAGGCTCAGCTCAGTATTTTAGAGAGGAACAAGACCCGCACTTTATGGGTTTTGATGAAGAGCAATCGGGAATTTTAGAGGTGACTGACATCGTGAGTGGTGCGCCTTGGTTTGATGCGGCGCGCCGTTACTACCTAGGTGTCATGCAAATCCACCAAACGCCGAACGACCCAGTGTTGGCGGAAACTTTGGTGGAGTATGGCCAGCTTTATCTGCTCTCTGGGCCGAAAAACTAAAAGGTTACTTCAGCGCTTTGAGCAAATCTGCTGAAGACAATTTAGCCAATAAGCCTACCCCAGCACACAACAAATCACTCTTTTTGACCTTGCGCCCATTGTCTTGACAGCTCTTTTTCAGTGATACGAGCAAGGCATGGTCTGGAGCGGGCATAGAAAAGCTGTCACGCACCATTTTAACCTTCACTGGTTTAGCCGTTTTTTTAGCCGGGGCCTTGGGCGCAACCGGCTTTGTTGCCAGTTTCTTGACAGGCACTTTCTTTACGGGTGTGGCGGTTGCAGCTTTCGCAGCCGGTTTTGCCGCAGCCACTTTGAGCTTAACAACCGCTTTACTTGGTGCTGGTTTAGGGTTTTCTGCCATTTAAACTCTCCTTATATTAACGATTGTCATGGTAACGTCATGATAACGACACATAAAATTCAACTTCATGAATTTTTTGTTTCAATTTCATGACATTTCAACTCTTTTCTGTCACTGAAAATTCATTATTTAGTCGCGGAACTGTCATCCTTGCTCACTAAAGTAGCGAGAATGTCACAGCTAAGGAGTTCGGCATGTTTGAAACAGAGTCCGCATCACAGCACCATGAATTCGTTGTCCCATCTAGCCGCCTGCACAAGCCCAAGCTGGCTTATAGCTTTGCTCGCAACCCTTCAGAGATTGCCGAGGCGCAGCGTCTGCGTTATAAAGTTTTCAGCGACGAAATGGGCGCTGAATTGCCAGGAAATGATGGTTTAGACAAAGATGGCTTTGACGCTTTTTGCGATCATCTGCTGGTACGCGATATTGAGAGCGGTGAAGTGGTGGGAACCTATCGCATCTTGGATCCATTCATGGCAGAAGAGGCCGGTGGTTATTACTCAGCAAGCGAGTTTGATCTGACACGACTGATGCACTTGGCGCCGTCTATGGTGGAGTTGGGGCGCTCTTGCGTACATCCCGATTATCGCAACGGCGCGACGATTACCATGCTTTGGTCAGGGTTAGCCAAATACATGCTGACAAATAATTATGAATATGCGCTTGGCTGCGCCAGTATTCCCATGGGGGATGGTGGCCAGAACGCAGCAAGTCTATATCGTGAGTTAAGAGAAAAGCATCTCGCCCCGATTGAGTACCGTGTTTTTCCGCATTGCCCGCTGCCCTTTGCAGCATTTGAGCAACAAAGCACGACTAACTGCCCACCTTTGCTTAAAGGCTATCTACGTCTAGGTGCCTATATTTGTGGCGAGCCGCATTGGGATGCGGACTTTAACTGTGCTGATTTGCTGATGTTGATGCCACTTTCACGCATGAATCCGCGCTATGCCAACCACTTTATGAAGTAGCCCGTTCCAACTATTCCTCCCCCCCCACTCGCCCGCGCTTATTGCGGGCTTTTTTTGTAGGAGGGGTGCCCTCGCCCCGATTGAGGCTTCATCGCGCCGAGGGCGGCGCTCCTACAAGGGGGATGGCGCAAAACATCAGAGCGGTTGACACTACTCAGGCATCTTGTTCCAAGCGTCCAACGCAGCAATCTTGTAGGTTTCAGACAAGGTAGGGTAGTTGAATACGGAGTTGACCAGATAGTCCAGAGTACCGCCCAGCGCGAGTACCGTCTGGCCGATGTGTACCAGCTCGGTTCCAGCTTCGCCGATGATGTGTACGCCTAGTAATTTTCTATCGTGCAAGCCAAACAGCAGTTTGAGCAAGCCCTCATCCAGCCGCAAAATCTGACCGCGAGCGGTTTCCCTAAAACGCGCAATACCGACCTCATAGGGAATGTTGGCGGCAGTGAGTTCTTGCTCGGTCGCGCCCACCATGCTGATTTCCGGAATACTGTATATGCCAAAAGGGAAATGTTCAGGGACTGCTGCAATAGGCCGACCCAGTGCATGACAAGCTGCTACGCGGCCTTGCTCCATCGAGGTAGAAGCTAGACTAGGAAAACCAATCACGTCGCCTACAGCGTAGATGTGCGGCACTTCGGTGGCATAGTTTTTGTCCACTTTAATGCGTCCACGACTGTCAGCTGCCAAACCAGCGTTTTCCAGCTTCAGCCCCTCTGTCACACCGGTGCGGCCTGCGGCGTACATCACTAGATTAGATCGCACTATTTTGCCGCTTTCCAAACGCACTTCTATATCGCCATCGGTCTTCTTAATTTCTGCAACAGTCTCGCCCAGACGCAGCGCCACACCACGATGACGCAAGCCATAGGCCAGTTCGTCCACGATTTCTCTATCCAAAAATTCCAGCATATTGGGACGGCCATCAATTAGGGTGACGTGTACATCCATGGCGCTAAAAATAGAGGCATATTCCACGCCAATCACACCGGCACCCACGATGGTGAGGCTTTTGGGGATTTTCTTGAGCTTGAGGATGCCGTCGCTATCAATGATGGTTTCGTCGTCAAACGGCACGCTGGCAGGCCGCATGGGAGCGGTTCCTACGGCAATCACGATACGGTCAGCGCTGTATTTTTCTATTTCGCCTTCCAAAGTAGCGACTTCTAGCGTATTGGCATCAATAAAAGACGCCATGCCTTTGATAACCGTCACGCCGTTACGCGCCAGTTGATGTTCAATCACCGTCACCTCGTTGCGGATAGTGATTTCCAAGCGCTGCATCAGGTCGTCTATGGTGAGGTGTTGTTTGAGACGATAACTATGACCATACAAGCCGCGCTGCGTCCAGCCAGTGAGGTAGAGCACTGCTTCACGTAAGGTTTTGCTGGGAATAGTACCAGTGTGTACTGTGACCCCGCCGATGATGCGGAGCTTCTCGATGATGGCGACTTTTTTACCTAATTTAGCAGCTTGAATGGCGGCGCGTTTTCCGCCCGGTCCGCTGCCTACTACCAGCATGTCGTAGTTTTGACTCATTGCGATGTTCCCCTTGCTTGAAGTGTTGCAAGGTTACGCAATTTGCCCAATCCCCGCAAGGGTTTAGCGCTAATCTTGAACTTTACCAATAGCCTCTAATTCTTGCTTAATGTGCATGTTGTCCAGCTTTTCAATCGGTAACGCCACAAACAGCTTGATGCGATTTTCCAGATGTCTGCAAACTTCACGGAATGAAGCCAATTTTTCCTCGTCTGACCCTTCCGCCGCAGCGGGATCTTCGACCCCCCAGTGTGCGGTCATCGGGTGCCCCAGCCATACTGGGCAGGACTCTCCAGCGGCGTTGTCGCACACAGTAAAGATGAAATCAATGTGCGGCGCTCCTTCTACCGCAAACTCATCCCAACTTTTGCTGCGAACATCTTCTGTTGAGAGTTTGTGCGCTTGCAGAGTTTGCATGGCGAAAGGATTCACCTTGCCAGTAGGAAAACTGCCCGCGCTAAAAGCCTTGAATTTGCCTCTACCCCAGTGTTCCATTAACTTTTCGGCCATGATGCTACGGGCTGAGTTGCCAGTGCAAAGAAATAACACGTTATAAATTTTGGTTTCTATCATTTAGCTTTCCCCTCTATCGGTGGGCAGCAAGCCTTGCCCTGGCAGCAGTTTTCGGTCAGATACGCGATTAAATCATTCATGACTAGATAATTAGCGCTATAAATTATTTGCGTACCGTTACGAGTTGATTTTATCAAACCCGCATGACGTAATTGTTGCAGATGAAATGACAGTGTTGGAGCCGGTGCGCCTAGAGTCTCGGCCAACTTTCCCGCCGCAACACCCTCTGCGCCAGCTTGCACCAGCAAACGAAAAATGCTGAGACGAGTCTCTTGTGCCAGAGCACTTAACGCTTCAATGATAATTTTAGTTTCCATATTTCTATAATTATGGAAAAATAGAAATATGTCAACTTATGAGGCGAATGTTATGGGATTTTTCGAACGCTATTTAACCTTATGGGTTTTGCTGTGCATGGTCGCGGGCGTGGCGCTGGGTGTTTGGCTGCCGCATCCTTTTACTGCACTCGGCAACATGAAAATCGCCGAAATCAATCTGCCAGTGGCGATACTGGTGTGGTTGATGATCATCCCCATGCTGCTCAAGATAAACTTTGGCGCACTTGGCCAAGTCAAGCAACACTGGCGTGGCATAGGCGTAACGCTGTTCATCAACTGGGCAATCAAGCCATTTTCTATGGCCTTGCTGGGCTGGTTATTTATTCGTGTACTGTTTGCCAAATACTTACCCGCCGAGCAGCTAGATTCCTACATCGCAGGCTTAATTCTGCTGGCCGCCGCCCCCTGCACCGCGATGGTATTCGTGTGGAGCAATTTGTGCGACGGCGAACCACATTTCACCTTGAGCCAAGTCGCGCTCAACGATGCCATCATGGTGTTTGCTTTTGCGCCCATAGTGGCGCTGCTGCTGGGTATCTCGGCTATTCATGTGCCGTGGCAGACCTTGCTGCTGTCGGTATTGTTGTACATCATTATTCCGGTATTAGTCAGCCAATTGATACGTGTTTTTTTGCTTAAACATAGCGATGAAACCACCCTCAAAAAGCTGCTACACACGCTGCACCCCTTATCTCTAACCGCCCTGCTTGCCACGTTGGTGTTGTTGTTCGGCTTTCAAGGCAAGCAAATGCTGGCACAACCCACCATCATTTTGCTACTATCGGTTCCCATCTTGATTCAAGTCTATTTCAACTCTGGTTTGGCCTACTGGCTCAACCGCCGCTTTGGCGTGGCACATTGCGTGGCCGCACCTTCAGCCTTAATTGGAGCCAGTAACTTCTTTGAACTGGCGGTAGCCACCGCAATAAGTTTATTTGGACTGAATTCTGGCGCAGCACTGGCTACCGTGGTCGGGGTATTGATTGAAGTGCCAGTCATGCTATCGGTGGTGGCTATCGTTAATCGTAGCAAAGACTGGTACAACCGCGCTTAAACCACCTCCCCCAACTGAACTTTTTTCCTCTAGCACTCTCTTAGTGAGAGTGCTAAAATACATCCATTCAAGGAGGGATAACGCAATGAATCAAGCTGTACTAAATCAAACCGTATCAAATCCAGCTTTGTCATTTCCAATTCCAATGCCGCTCGGCAGTTTGGAGCAGTACATTCAGGCCGTGCGCCAATTCCCCATACTCACAGCAGATGAGGAGCACAACTTGGCCACCAAACTCAAGCGTGATAACGATCTGGAAGCTGCCAAAGGCTTAATTCTGTCGCACATCCGCTTGGTGGTCAGCATCGCCCGTGGCTATTCCGGCTACGGTCTGCCGCAAGCGGATTTAATTCAAGAAGGCAATGTCGGCCTGATGAAAGCGGTGCGCCGTTTTGACCCGGAGCGCGGTGTGCGCCTGGTGTCATTCGCCGTGCATTGGATCAAGGCCGAAATCAACGAATTCATTCTGCGCAACTGGCGCATGGTCAAACTCGCCACCACCAAGGCGCAGCGCAAGCTGTTCTTTAATCTGCGCAGCATGAAAACCCACGCTGGCACGCTGCAACCGGATGAAGTCAACGAAATCGCGCGTGAGTTGAAGGTGAAGCCGGAAGAAGTGGTCGAGATGGAAAAGCGCATGGGTGGTTACGACTTGGCGCTGGAAGCCGACGACAGCGATGAGGACGCGCATTTCAGCCCGATTGCCTACTTGCAAGACACGCGCCCCGAGCCTTCTGAGGCCTTGGCCGATTTGCAAACCGAAACTCTGCAAACCACGGGGCTAGAATCAGCCTTGAACAGCTTGGACGAGCGCAGCCGCCACATTGTGCAAGCGCGGTGGTTGAACGAAGACAAAAACGCCACCCTGCATGACTTGGCCGCCGAATATGGCGTTTCAGCCGAGCGCATCCGCCAGATTGAGCAGAAGGCAATGCAAAAGATGAAGGCGGTGATGGTTTCAGTCTAAACTTTTTGTTCGCATAAAAAAACGGCTACCTGAGTTTCAGTGTAGCCGTTTTTTATGCATTCTTTTTCAATTACGCGTACTATACAGCTCAGTACATTTCGCACGAGTAAAGTGATGAATCTTCTGTCCAGCCCGTGGTTTTTTAGCATGGTGGAAAAGCGCGGTAACTCGCCCAGAGAGCGCTTGTTAGCGGTGTTCGCCATCAGCCGCGACTGGCTTGCCGCGCCCGGCATAAGCGCGCAATTTCCACTTGAAGCCAACGCCGCGACCAATCAAAGCATTCAACTCCTGAATATATTCCTCACAGACTTGGCTAAATCCGCCAAGGCCGCCAATCCCAGCGTGCTTTCCAACCAACTATCGCTATTACTGATGGGCGCTATCGCCGAGCAGAAGCGCGACCCGCCATCAACAGTGATGGAAGAAGCCATGCAAGCCGCACAGGTCTTGATAGACAAAGCCTGCAAGCCGCAACACGTCAAGCGCTACGCCTATCTTGGCGGCATCGCGGCCAGCGTGTTTGCCTGCTTGTTGGGCTGGAACATACTCATGTCGCACAACGCTGCTCCCGTTATGCATATCGCCAGCTACCCCGTGCATATCATGCAGCCCAACAGCATCAGCCCCGATGAAGTGGAAGCGGTGCTGACCTTGCACAGCCAAATCGTGCGTGGCGAATGCCGTGCGCCGCACTTGGCCATGCTGCCGCAAGCGCAAATGACAGCCTATATGAATGTGGTGGAATTCAGAAAGCCTGATGACCCTGTCGCGGATGAAGCCAATATCCGCGCCTTCATGGCATGGTTCAACACCATACAAGCAACCGAATGCTACCCCCAGCACAGCAACGACCACACCAATACCAAGTGGGTTGCGCGCAAATGGATTGCGGGAAAAACGAATTCATGAGCACCCCTATGCGCGACCACATTCTGGATGTAGCTTCTGACTTGTTCGCCACGCGTGGCATCAACGCCACCGGCGTGGATGCTATCGTGGCGCAAGCGGGCATCGCCAAGATGACGCTGTATAAGTATTTCAAGTCCAAAGAGCAGCTCATCATTGAATACTTGCAACAGCACAATGACCATCTGCGACTAGAGCTGTTGGGGCGACTACGCAAGCCTGCGCCTGATTCCACGCCCCTGTTCGACCTGATCAATGCGGTGATGGAATGGATAGCCGAGCCGGATTTCAAGGGCTTCGCCTTCATTGGCGCCTCCATTGAGTTTCCGCAAACCGAAAATCCGGTGCATCAAACCTCGCTGGGATTCGCTCAGGATCTGCGCGCTATGATTAGCGCCAGCGCTCAAGCCTCAGGGGTGAAGAAGCCGGAAGTTCTGGCGTTGCAACTGTCTTTGCTGATTGAAGGCGCGGCGATGGCCGAGCAGATGCAACATGGCACCGACAACATCAAACACACCCTAGCAGCCGCAAAAACTCTCATAGACGCGGCTATTTAGCCACCTGCTTTCTGCTATCATTTCGGTCATATCAACTTGGCCAAAATCATGAGCGGACTCAGCAAAACCAGCCCACGCCCTACCGACATTAAATTGCACCAAATCTCGCGCGTGTTGGAGATGGATTTTGACGACGGCGCAAAATTTTCATTACCTTGCGAATACCTGCGTGTCTATTCACCTTCCGCCGAGGTGCGCGGCCACGGCCCCGGCCAAGAAACGCTACAAACCGGCAAAGAACAAGTCAATGTAGTTGGCATAGAGCCAGTCGGCCTTTACGCGCTGAAACTGACCTTTTCTGACGGTCACGATACCGGGCTTTATTCTTGGGATTACCTTTATGAATTGGGTTCAAGGAAAGACGAGTTGTGGCAGGACTATCTTGAAAAACTGGATGCCACGGGAGGCAAGCGCACGCAATGAGCGACACCCATTTTGGTTTTGAAACCGTCCCCGAAGAACAAAAAGCCAGCAAAGTCGGCGAGGTGTTCCACTCTGTCGCCAGCCGCTATGACGTGATGAACGATGTCATGTCCGCTGGCATGCACCGGCTGTGGAAGCGCTTTGCAGTGGAAACCAGCGGTGTGCGTAGCGGCAACAAAGTACTGGACGTAGCGGGCGGCAGCGGCGATTTATCCAAATTATTCGCTAAAAAAGTGGGCGCGAACGGACAAGTAGTGCTGACCGACATCAACGCCTCCATGCTCGGCGTAGGCCGCGACCGGCTGATGGATGAAGGTTTGTCCGTGCCCGCCTTGCAGTGCGATGCGGAAAAACTCCCCTTTCCCAGCAATTATTTCGACTGCGTGATTGTGGCGTTTGGCCTACGTAATATGACCCATAAAGAACTGGCGCTGGCCGAAATGCAGCGCGTACTCAAGCCCGGTGGGCGTTTGCTGGTGCTGGAATTTTCCAAAGTGTGGAAACCGCTGGCCTCCATTTACGATGCGTATTCCTTCAAGCTGTTGCCGCTGATGGGTAAACTCATCGCCAAAGACGAGGCCAGCTACCGTTATCTAGCCGAATCTATCCGCATGCATCCCGACCAAGAAACGCTGAAAACGATGATGCTGGGCGCGGGGTTTGACAAGGTGGATTATCACAACTTGAGCGCCGGAACGGTGGCACTGCACAAGGGCTTTAAGGCATGAAGCTGAAACAAATTAACATCACTATCCTCAACCACTTGCTCAATCAACAACCGTGGGCGCGTGACCAATTGTGCCGCTACGCTGGCAAAAACTTCCGCCTCGCCGTGCCGCCTATTACGCTAGATTTATGCATAGATAGCAACGGTGAATTCATCCCGCGTGAAGAAAACACCGCGCTGGAAGCCATGCTGTCTTTACCCGCCGCCGCCGCGCTGCAATTCGCCTTATCCGGCAAGCTGGATGCCTCGCAACTCAATATCAGCGGCGACACCGAATTGGCGCAAGGTGTAGGCCAAATTCTGCGTAATCTGTCGTGGGATATGGAAGAAGACTTGAGCCACGTGATGGGCGACGTTCCGGCGCACACCCTGATGAATTTTGGCAAAAAAATCCTCGCCGAAGGCCAGCGCAAAGTGGAAAGTGTGGCCGGAATGTTCGCCGAATTCTGGCAAGAAGAAGACCCGCTCATCGTGAAACAGCGCCATTTGGAGGGCTTCACCGCCGATGTGGATAAGCTGCGCGACGACGTAGAACGACTGGAAAAAAGAACCGCAAAATTAGCCACAGATAAACACAAATGAACACAGATACACCCTCTATAAAAATATCAGATTTGAATTTGTTTTTATCCGTGTTTATCTGTGTTCATCTGTGGACAATATAAATGCAGATTTTCCGGTTTCTTAGCATCCTAGCCACCATCTTCCGTTTCGGCTTGGATGAATTCATATTCGGCCACGCACGATTCCCCATCATCGAAACTCTGCTGCGCGCCCTGTTGTTCTGGCGCAGATTCAGCACCCCACGCGCCGTCAGATTACGGTTGGCACTAGAAAAACTAGGGCCTATCTTCGTTAAGTTCGGTCAAATTATCTCCACCCGCCGCGACCTGATTCCGCAAGACATCGCCGACGAACTCGCCAAGCTGCAAGACCAAGTGCCGCCCTTCTCCGGCGACGAAGTGCTGAAAGTCATCCAGCAAACCTACGGCAAGCCAGTTGACCAAGTTTTTGCCGAATTCGACATCACCCCCATCGCCAGCGCCTCGGTAGCGCAAGTGCATTTCGCCACCCTCCCCAACGGCACGCCGGTAGCAGTCAAGATACTGCGCCCCGGCATAGAAAAAACCATCGCCAAAGACTTGGCCTTGATGGATGCTGCCGCGTGGTTGCTAGAAAAACTGTGGTCTGACGGCGCGAGATTGCGCCCACGCGAGGTAGTCGCAGAATTCGCGCGGCATGTGGACGAGGAACTGGACTTGATGCTGGAAGCCGCTAATTGCAGCCAGTTGCATCGCAACTTTGCCGATGGGCGCTTATTACTTGTCCCAGAGGTGTATTGGGATTTTTGCCATGAAAAAATCATGGTCATGCAACGCATGGACGGCATCCCGATTAGCCATGTGGACAAGTTGCGTGAACACGGCATCAGCATCCCGCAACTGGCACGGGACGGCGTGGAAATCTTCTTCACCCAAGTGTTCCGCGACGGATTCTTTCATGCCGACATGCATCCCGGCAACATCCAAGTCGCCAAAAACGGCAAATACGTGGCGCTGGATTTCGGCATCATGGGCAGCCTCAACGACACCGACAAACATTATCTCGCCCGCAACTTTCTAGGTTTCTTCCGCCGCGATTACAAAGAAGTCGCCGCCGCCCACATCGAATCCGGCTGGGTGCCCGCCGGCACCTCGCCCGAAGCCTTTGAAAACGCCATCCGCGCCGTGTGCGAACCCATCTTCGACAAACCGCTGAAAGACATTTCGTTTGGCCGCGTGCTGCTACGCCTGTTCCAAACCTCACGCCGTTTCGGCATGGAAATCCAACCGCAACTGGTGATGCTGCAAAAGACGCTGTTGAATATCGAAGGCTTAGGCCGCGACCTAGACCCCAATCTTGATTTATGGGACACCGGCAAGCCTTATCTGGAGCGCTGGATGAGCGAACAACTGGGCTGGCGCAGCGTGCTTGAAATCGTCAAACAAGAAGCACCACTGTGGGGGAAAATTTTGCCGCAATTGCCAAGGTTGATACATGAGAAATTGCGGCAAGATACCTCGGTGCAACTCGCGCCTTTGCAACTTCAGCTTGCCGAGCAGGCCAAGACGCAAAAGTGGTTGATACGCGGAATGACTATTGCCATCGCCTTGCTGACATTGGCGCTGCTCAAACTATTTGTGCTTTGAGGCAACCGCCATCTCAGTCTGAATTTTTACGGCGAACTTGGGTTAGATTCACTAAGAAAGGCCACTCCCGAACAGTGACGATTTAACTCTGCTTGGCGCTCACAGCGTTTTATCACACCTTGCAAAAACCCCTTGGTGCCTTCTAAATTCATATGGATATTCCATGCCGCCAAGTCAGCATCATCAAGTTGTCCGGGTTGAGGAAACTCACTTAACCATTCCCCTTTCCACTGGAAGCGTCCATCTGGCTTGTAATAAAGCACATAAACATACCGTTTGACCTCCTCAATACTTTTGGGAACCGGAGCATGCACAAAATCCTCCAAAATTTCCGATACACCATCGTATGGTGGTGGGGTAATTTTCATGTCAGGTGTTGTGTACCAAAAATGTCCTTCTGGGCACTTAAACCAGTTCGCCCCCATATCATCGGGAATAGCTTGCGACCCAATGGCAATCCCTAATCCACTTGGTAAAATTGGCATCTCATATGCTCCTTTGTTAAAAGCCGCTCTCTGTGCTATGGCTAAGCCACTACAGCCCCTTGATGTGGTGCGTGAATAGACTGCTCTACACGCCAGTCTTGCGGCCAATAATCGTTTTCAGCAGAAAGCTCTGCAAATAAATGCAAAACCATCACAAAAACAGGATCATTATTTGCGTTAACACCTGCTTTCTGGATAATCTCTTCCTGCTCCTCACTGTTTGGTAAATATCCCTCGACACTCTCACCCGCTACGAAATCGTCCACACATCGCGCAAAGGTTGCTGATAATCCCAGCTTTGTTAGTATCTGCAGAATGTCTTGTTTCTGTATAAGGCTTGTTCCACCCTCAAAATACCAACCGTCACTAAGTAATGTTGGGGATTTCATCCAAAAAGATTTTTTTGAGATATAGGATTCCCCATCGTTACGACGTGAATGTGTCGCCAAAACTTGGTACAAATTTTTTTCCTTGCCAACAATTTGCTGAATAGCGGCAACCTTTTTAAGCAGGTACGCCATGCGGGAAATTTGTGAGTTTATTTCTGGCTTACCATCAAGTTCTCCCTTATGCCTATCTGGCGGAGCAGATCGCTCCCACTGAAGCATCAGGCAAAGGCAAAGAATCTCATACAAATTTTGGATGTATGTTTTACTCATAATTATTTCCTCCAGATTTTCTGACAACGATGCCCAACCGTAACAGTGCTCCCATCGTGGCAGCGTTTTACCTTATAAGCATTCAGCCATTTTGAGAGTTGCCGCACAGGCTCTCGACCCATGTCACGCTCCATACACCGAATGCTTTTTCTATCCAGAAATAAAGTAACTGCGCCGTGACCGTCATATTGCTCTCGACCATAAAGGTCAAGCAGCTGGTCTATAAATGGAGGGATGCCCCGTTGCTGCATACGAATTTCTGCGTGGCTTAAGCTCATGATTTGCTCCTTTTAACTTCCATTAACAAAGCATCTAATTCCTTCATGCTTTCCACCTCGGCTGCATTCTGACTGCCCCGTAAATCATCTGCTAGCTTCCATTCGGCATCCTTAGGACGCTTAATCCATAAATCCCGCCATGCATTACGACTGCTTTGAGTAATTTTATTAGCGAGGGTCGCAGGGGATATTGGTTCGTTTTCATAAATAACTTCATCACCATCGACCTTGGCGTAGAAATAAATTCCCTTGTACTGCATCCTGATTTGGGTGTCAGTTGGAAGAAACAGATTTTTCCATTGATAACCACGAGCATCTGTTTTAGAAAAAAGTTCAGGCTTCCATGAGGCATTATCCATCCAGTACCAAATAGCATCTTCAACTATTGTCACTGGATCTCTTGGATCCGCGTGCTCATTCAGGAAGTCTGCCAACCTAAGAAAGGTCTTAGTATCAACAGGTATAGCAATTTGCGTCTTCATAATCGTTCTCCAATTAATCACTGTGAAACAGACTGTAATTCAAAAAATGAGTACAGTCAAGACAATAATAGTATAAATAAGTTATTTTAATGATTCGTACAGGGTTGCAGAGGAATTGTCTACCCTACATAACTAGGTATTGAGTATGTGAAGTGCAAGTGCTATTCTATGTACCTTATTGTGTACCCAATTGCGTACTGGAGAACATCATGGATTTTGTCACTACCAAAGAATTACGCGCTGAATCTGGCAAAGTGTGGGAGAAACTGGAAGCGGGCAAGGATATCGTTATCACCCGCAATGGCAAGCCATTTGCGTTGATGGTGGGCTCGCCGCCAGAGTCACTTGAAGTCATGCTCCGTGCCATCCGTGCTGAACGTTTTGCTGATACCTTGCGTAAGACACAACAGCGTTCCATAGAGCAAGGCTTGGATACCATGACGATGGATGAAATCAACGCTGAGATTGCATTGGCGCGTAAAGAACGCAGAGAGCGGCAAGCGAACGATGCTGGCAGTCATTGACACAAATGTGCTGGTGTCAGCGATGCTCACCACTGACGGCACTTCGGCGCAAGTGCTTGGGGCTATTCGTCAGGGGAAACTAGAACCCGTGTTGAGCCATGATATTTTTCTGGAATACGTCAAAGTGCTCAACCGCCCCAAATTTGGTTTTGACCAATCTCAAGTAGCTAGTTTGCTTGAAGATATGACCACTTTAGCCCTATTCGTCAAATCACCTCTCAGAGCCATGTCCAATCTGCCAGATCCCGATGACGCTTGTTTTATCGCCGCCGCACTCAGCGCGGCTTGCCCCGTCATCACCGGCAACGCCCGCGACTTTCCGGCTTCCACCGGCGTAAAAATCCTCTCCCCTGCCGAAGCTCTTACGCTGTTGTAGCGAGGTTATAGCGCCGGCATCCTTGCCAGCATCGCCATACGCTGTTTGGTTTTCCCCGCGGTCAATACAAACCCTTGTAACTGGCCTTGAGCATCTAGCTGCGCGATTTGCAGTCCGTCGTCACTGGCTTCTGTGACCCAATTGGTTTCCACATCAGCGGGCGCAGGCAGCACCATCATCGGGTACACCGTGGTTTTGATAGCGACTGGCATATGCGGGAAAATAGCTGGGGTAGCATTGCCTGCCAAAGTCTGCGCCAACGCGCGTGCCGATTGCATCAGCGGCAAGATAAACAGCATGACTTTGCCGCTGATTTCGGCGCAGTCGCCCAGCGCGTAGATATTGGCGTTACTGGTTTGCAACTTGTCGTCTACGCAAATGCCGCGATTCACTTTTAAGCCCGCGGCTTTTGCCAAATCAACTCTCGAACGCAAGCCTACTGCGGACAAAACCACATCAGCGTTGACGCTGCTGCCGTCACTCAAAGTGAGCGAGATTTTATTTTCAGCATGATTTCCGGCATGGCTGGCAGCGGTCACGGTGCGGCCAAAGTGCCAATTGACGTTGTTGAGCGCAACTTGGAGTGCATTGCCAGCTACGGCAGGGATAAGTGCTTGCAGTGGGTAGCTTGAAGGTCCGATAACATCCACCTGAAAGCCAGCACCGGCGAGATCATTGGCGAACTCGCAGCCTATCAATCCAGTACCGATGATAGCGACAGATTTTTTGCCTTCTGCTACCGCGCGAAAACGGCTGTAATCAGTCAAGTCGTTGACCGAAAGCACACTTTCCACCGCGTCACCTGTCAGTGGTGGGCGTATCGGGTCAGCCCCCAGAGCCAGCACCAAGTCGCGGTATTGCAAAGCGCCTTGAGTGGTAGCAATCGTCTTTTTAGCGACGTCTATGCTCAACACTTCACAATGCGCCAGCACCGTCACATTCAAATCAACGGCGGCTTTTTCGGCGCTTGCAGAAACCAAGCTTTCCGGTGTTTTGTTGGACGTATAAGCGTTGGAAAGCATGGGCTTGGAATACACCGCACCGTCGTCGCGTGAAATCATGATGAGCGGCGTGGCGGTATCCAATTTGCGAAACTCGCGGGCTAGGGTATAGCCCGCGAGGCCGCTTCCAACAATGATGATGGGCTGCATGGCAGGCTTAGATTTCAACCATTTCAAAGTCAGCTTTACCTACGCCGCAATCGGGGCAAGCCCAGCCATCAGGGATGCTTGCCCAAGTGGTGCCGGGGGCGAAACCTTCTTCGGGCAAGCCTTTCGCTTCGTCGTAAATAAAGCCACACACTACACATTGCCATACTTTCATGATGCTTCCTTTCTTGAATAGGTTGATTTTTAAGCGGCGATTTTATCCAAAGCGGCTTGATAGTGGCTGGCGTGGCGCTCTTCCACCCTTGCCAGCGCGTCAAAACGCTTGGCGGCTTTGGCCAGCACCGCGGTGAATTGCTGTGCGTGCTCTTTAGATTCCGCAATTTGCTCGTCTATTTCTTTGATCGCCGCGCTGTTGCCTTCTTCCAGCGCGGTTTTGCGGAAGCTCGGGTACATCTCGGTGTATTCATAAGTCTCACCGGCGATGGCAATTTCCAAGCTTTTGGCAGAGGTCATCTCGGCCTTGGGGTAGAGCAGGTCGAGGTGGCCAAAAGCGTGCATCACCTCTTGATCAGCGGTGTCTTCAAATATTTTGGCGGTATCCACATCGCCGCGATCCCGCGCCAGTTTTGCGAAGTAGCGATACTTGATGTGCGCCATGGATTCGCCCGCGAAAGCCGATTCCAAGTTTTGCATGGTCTTAATTTCTGGTCGTTGCATGTCCATCTCCTTAAAAAGTTAATCCGTTACTGAACGGAGTGACGGCAGTTTAAGGTGAGGCTATTGATAAGTAAAATTGTAATTATTTATTAAAATGATTTATAATTCTAATTGATATGCTATCCAACCTGAACCATCTCAAAAACTACCTTGCCTGCGCCGCAGTCCGGGCAAGCCCAACCTTCTGGCACGTCTTCCCATCTTGTGCCGGGGGCGATACCCTCGTCCGGCATACCTTTGGCTTCGTCGTAGACAAACCCGCACACGGCGCATTCCCAAATTTTCATGACGTTTCCTTTTCGAATGAACTAAGCCACCATTTTAACCCATGACCTTAAACGAACTTAAATACATTGTCGCCGTCAGCCGCGAGCGCAATTTTCGCCGCGCTGCCGAGCGTTGCTTTGTCACGCAACCCGCGCTGAGCTTGGCAATACAAAAATTAGAAGAAGAGCTAGGTGTACAAATTTTCGAGCGTAAAAAGAACGACATCAGCCTCACTACCGTCGGCGAGGCTATCGTCGAGCAAGCCACGCGGGTGCTGGACGAGGCTGACAAGGTTAAACAACTGGCACGGCAAGGAACAAATCCGCTGGTCGGTGCGTTGCGTCTCGGCGCTATCTATACGGTCGCGCCGTATTTGCTACCGGAGTTGATTCCTTTGCTACGACTTTCCGCACCAGAAATTCCGTTGGATATAGAAGAAAACACTACCGCGAATCTGGAAATCCAGTTGCGTAACGGCTTGCTGGACGCCGTGATTATCGCGCTTCCGTTCAATGTGGTTGGCATTGAAACCATGCCGCTCTACGATGAGGCGTTTGTGGTGGCCGTTCCCCATGACCACGCCTGGGCGGATAAAGCCAGCATCAATCCCGATGATTTAGCGCAACAGAATGTGCTGTTGCTGAATAGCGGCCACTGTTTTAGCAACCAGGTGATGCAGGCGTGCCCGACTTTGTCGCGCAACGGCGAGATATTGCAGGGCAATTCGCTGGAAACCGTGCGCAATATGGTTGCCTCCAACTTGGGCATCACCGTGTTGCCGATGAGCGCCACTGGGGAGCGCTATCGCAGCCCATCGCTCAGCATGATTCCGTTTACAACACCAGTGCCAACGCGGCGTATTGCCTTGGCTTGGCGCAAGAGTTTTAGCCGCAAAGAGGCGACAGAGGTGATTGCAAGCACAGTGAAACAAATTACTTCGCTAAAGTTTATGCCGATTGCTTAGAATGCGAACTTGATTAGAGGTTAAATTATGTCAGAAATCACCATGTACTCCACCGCCGTTTGCCCCTACTGTATCAATGCAGAGCGATTATTGACGAGCAAAGGCGTCAAAGACATCCACAAAATCCGCGTAGATTTGCAGCCAGAACAGCGCGTGGAAATGATGCAACGCACCGGCAAACGCACCGTACCGCAAATCTTCATCGGCGACACCTATGTAGGTGGATTCGATGAGCTTTACGCACTGGATAGGGCTGGCGGATTAGACCCGTTACTTTCGCGTATTCAAAAGTAGCGTAAGCGGCTAAAATGCCGCCTTTATTTTGATTTATCACTTAGGAAAACATCATGGCAGAAGCCGATCAAAACACTCCAGAAGCGCAACAAGAAGCCCCGCAAGCCGTATTCAACATCGAAAAACTCTACGTTAAGGATGCTTCTCTGGAAATCCCCAACGCGCCACAAGTGTTCACCGTGCGCGAAAATCCACAGATCAACATCGACTTGCAACACAAGAGCAACTCTATCGAAGATGGCATTTTTGAAGTGACAGTGACGGTGACGGTGACCGCTAAGCTTCAGGAAACGACCGCATTTTTGATCGAAGTCGCACAATCCGGCATTTTCCAAATCCGCAACGTGCCGCTGGAAGGCTTGGAAGGCATACTCGGCATCACCTGCCCTAACATCCTGTTCCCCTATTTGCGCGAAACAGTTTCTGATATTTCAGTACGCGCAGGTTTCGCGCCGGTACTGCTCAACCCCATCAACTTTGAAGCGCTGTTTATGCAGCAAAAGCAACAACAAGCGGCGCAGACTGATACCACGCACTGACATGAACCTAGGCCGTCATTCCCGCGTAGGCGGGAATCCAGTCAAAGTTCTACGGAGTTCATTTTATCTATGTCGCCATCATTTACTGGGCTGGATTCCCGCCTACGCGGGAATGACGGTAATGGATAATTTGCGATGAAAATTGCGGTTTTAGGTGCTGGCGCTTGGGGCACAGCTTTAGCGCTGCAAATCGCGCGTGAACACGAGGTGGTGTTGTGGACGCGCAATACCGAGCACATGGCCGAGATGCAAGCCAGCCACGCCAATCAACGCTATTTGGCAGGCTTTCCGTTCCCAGCATCCATCAAGCTAGAAGCCAGTTTTGAGTCCGCCATCAATGCGGTGGACTTGATTCTCGCCGCAGTCCCTACCAACGGCCTACGCCAAATTCTGAAAAACATCCGCGCTGCCCACTGCACCACCCCCGTGGTGTGGGCGTGCAAAGGTTTGGAAGCTTCCAGCGCCAAGATGCTCTACGAAGTTGCCGCCGAAGAACTTTCGGCTGAAGCCCATTGGGGCATCCTTTCTGGCCCCAGCTTTGCCGAAGAAGTCGCCGCTGGCCTGCCCGCTGCGGTGACGGTGGCCTCCAAAGATGCCGACGTGGCACGCGACTTCGCCAGTGCTTTCCACGGCGGCAATCTGCGCGTATATCACAGCACTGACGTGATTGGCGTGGCCGTCGGCGGCGCACTCAAAAACGTCATCGCCATCGCCTCCGGCATCTGCGACGGCATGGGCTGTGGCCTCAACGCACGCGCTGCCTTGCTCACCCGCGGCATGACAGAAATCACACGCTTCGGCGTGGCACTGGGTGGCAAGGCCGAAACCCTGATGGGTTTAACCGGCGTCGGCGATCTCATCCTCACCGCCACCGGCAGCCTGTCGCGTAACTACAAAGTCGGCATGGCGTTGGCTAAAGGCAAGACTCTAGAGCAGATTCTGGCCGACTTGGGCCACGTAGCCGAAGGCGTCAGCACTGCGCGGGAAGTGGCTCGCAAAGCCAAAGAACTAGGCATAGACATGCCGATTACCAACGAAGTGAACCGCGTGTTGTTTGAAGGTTTATCACCCAAGACAGCAGTGGAAAACCTCTTAGGGCGCGAGCAAAAAGCAGAGCATTGATTTTGCTAGACCAGCCAGCGTAGCCTGTATGAAGCATAGCGAAATGCGGGATTTCGCCATAACAGAACAACCCCCGCATTCCATGCGGGCTACTTACTTATCGCCACGGGTGGCGGTAGAGAGGTTGTTGGGGAGGAAGTATGAAGCCCAACAGTTTTGTCTCAAACTGCTGACTAACGAGGGTTTATCCTGCCTCAAACACCGTTACCAAGCAATCCAGTACTTGCTGCACGACCATCTCCGGCGCTTTTTCCACGAATACCGCCTTACGGCTTGCCCAATCCAGCGACTTCAATTGGTGGGTGTGAATTGTGCCGTCGGTGCGTAGGCCATACCCCATGAGCGATACCAAAAAACCTGTATTTCGCGCAATTTCCGCCGCACCGCCAGAAATCGGGCAGACAAAAGCCAAGCGAAATCTTTCGTTAAAAGGTTTAGGTGAAACCACGAGACAGAAGTGATTGCCTTTTAGTTCTTTGCCGCTGGCGGGGTCGAATTGGAGATGCAGGATGTCACCGCGCTGCGGAATCATAGTTCGCTGCCGCCTGCGGGCATTTCATCCCAACCTTCCACGCGCTGCAAGCCGTCTGGTGTTGCGGCCAGTAGTTCTGCCAAATTAAGGCGCGGTCTGCCGGGTTTCAGACGTAGTTCATCACCATTGATTTCCAGGAGCAGTTTAGAGCCTGCGTCCAGATGATTCTGCTCTGCATAAGATTGCGGGACGGTGATGATGAGTGAGCCGCCGGAGCGGCGTAGTGCGGCGGTGATCATAATGACTCCTTGATTGTAAAGTTATATATTAGTATAACAAAATCACACCAGCAACGGCGCAACAAACGCAAACCACGCGCCTATCGCAAAAATTCCTACTGAAAACCAATATACCCGCAGTGAGTTTTTGCGGGTTTTGGCGCAGATTGCGGCGAGGGCAGAGTCGGTGGGGCAAGGGGCGTTTCTGGCTTGCCATTGCAGTATTCCAGCTAGTAATAACATGCCGCCCGCCACACCAAACACCAGCGGTTTATGCTCGCTGACCCACACCAATTGCGGTACGACGCTAATCAGGCTGGACAGCGCAGCGCCTGCGCCTAGAGTCACTAACAGCGCCGGTAGTGCACAGCACAACAGTGTTGAGCCGCTGGTGAATAGCGAGACGAGGTTGGCGCGTTGGCTGGTTTTTAGCGTGCCTATCGGTTCTGCGCTCATTTAGCCCCCGCTTTAATCTCGGCGGCGGTTTTATCCACGATTACCGCACTGGAAACATCGTAGCCCGCGTCTTTAATGATGTTTTTGAAGTCGTCCATCGCCACGCTTTGGCCGTCTTTCAGTTCCAGCGCTACAACGCGACTTTTTAAATCCACGAATACGGCTTTGGTTTGCGGCAACGCGCCCAGTTTCTTTTCTATGCCTTTGGCGCAGAACGCACACACCATGCCGTTGACTTCGGCTTTGATGGTGGAGACGGCCAGCACGTTGCCGGAGAAGATGGTTATAAAGATAATTGCGATAAGTTTTTTCATGATGGCTCCTTAGTTAAAAAACGAAAATCAAAATACGAACATAAAATTGACGCGCGGGGTGCGCTCTTGCTTGTCGAACGGGTTGGTGATGCCAAACTCTAAAAAATAGTCTTTGTTGATGAACCGCAGTGCTGGCGTAATCTGCGTGCCGGGGTTGAAGTTGCGAGTTTGTTTGGCTTCGATCACGAACCAAGGCTGGGTCTCATCAAAACCGGTTTCATAGAACGAAAATCCAGCTTGCACCGAGATCATGTCATTGTTGAAATCGGGCGCTCGCACTAGGCGCAGTTTGCTCAAAAAATACACGCGTGTAGTTTCATAATCAAACTGAATGCTAGGGGTGTAGGCAAAGCCAGAGGCAGCCCCCGTGGCTTCTCCCAGCCCACCCATAAACCACAAATTCGCCTGTCCGCTAGGCATATTCCAGCGTTTGAGCAGGCCGGTGTAGCTCAGCGCGGCGATGTTGGTGGGCTTTTCGCCGATGCCGGACATGCGCATCAGCTCCACTCCCACCGCATGGCCGACTTTGGGGGAATAATTCACCATGATTTCCTGTGAATATTCATTAGCCTCGCCCATCAGCATGGTGCTGTCGGCAAAGCCCATCAGCGCGGCGGCGTGGGTGTTGAATGACGAAAATAATAAACTGCTTAATACCAGTGATTTCGTGTCCATGTTAATGCTCCATATGTCCCATAGGTTTGCGAACCGACATTTCCAGGCCTTCCTGCATAGGACTGTCTTCCGGCCTTTCCACCGGCGGCAAATCATTCACCACCTCATGCGCCACACTGCCTTTGGGGTGCGGATATGGCCCTGGGTCTTTGTAGTCGTCGCGGCCTAAGCCTTCGCGCACTTTGAGCATGGTGAACATGCCGCCCATATCAATCGCGCCGTACTGACCTTTGCCGGTCATCATGGGCAAGGTATTTTCCGGTAGCGGCATGTTCATCATTTCCGACATTTCACTCATCTCGGACATGCCGGTTTCTCCCATCGCCATGTAATCCGGCAGCAGATTGCCAATTTTTTTCACCAAGTCGCCTTGTTTCACCCCCAGCAAAGTCGGCACTTGATGCCCCATGGGGTTCATGGTGTGATGACTCTTGTGACAGTGGAACGCCCAATCGCCTAGCTCATTCGCCACAAACTCAATCGCACGCATCTGGCCGACGGCCACGTCGGTAGTCACTTCCGGCCAACGTGCGGTGGACGGCACCCAGCCGCCGTCGGTGCCCGTCACTTGAAACTCATGCCCGTGAATATGAATCGGGTGGTTGGTCATGGTGAGGTTACCGATGCGGATACGCACCTTGTCATTTTTCCGCACCACCAGCGGATCAATCCCCGGAAAAGCGCGGCTGTTCCATGTCCACAGATTGAAGTCCAGCATGGTGTTGATTTTGGGCGTGTAGCTGCCGGGGTCTATGTCATAGGCGTTGAGTAAAAACACAAAATCGCGGTCAACTGGCATAAATTTAGGATTTTTGGGATGTGTCACCCAACTGCCCATCATGCCCATCGCCATTTGCGTCATTTCGTCGGCGTGGGGGTGATACATAAACGTGCCCGCGCGTCGCGCGTCAAACTCGTACATAAAAGTTTTGCCGGGCTGAATAGGTGGCTGCGTCACGCCACTCACGCCATCCATGCCGTTGGGCAGACGCTGGCCGTGCCAATGCACACTGGTGATTTCCGGCAGACGATTGGTGACAAAAATGCGTAGTTTGTCGCCTTCGACAACCTCAATAGTCGGCCCCGGACTTTGCCCGTTGTAGCCCCACAGATGCGCCTTCATGCCAGGTGCGATTTCGCGCAACACCGGCTCGGCCACCAAGTGAAACTCTTTCACCCCGTTGTTCATACGGAACGGCAGACTCCAGCCGTTGAGCGTGACTACCGGGTTGTAAGGTCGTCCGCTGTTGGGATGCAGCGGAGCGTGTGTGTTGGCAGCATCACTGGAAACGATCTCCGGCAAGGCTGCCATGGCGACTTTGCTCACTGCGGACGCGGCGATTCCCGCACCGGCGAGGCTTAAAAAATTGCGTCTGTTCATCATTGCATGTCCTTTCCACTGCCTGTGAGCATCATTTGCAGCGCGGTTTCGGCCAGCCAAAATTCGCGCAACGATTCGATATAACTGTTCACGCTCATCACTTGGGTTCTGGCATCGACAAACAGCTCAAATGGGCTGATCAACATGCCGTTGTAGCGCAACTGGTTTTCTTGCAGGATTTTTTTACGTAATGGAACAATTTCATCGCGATAGTGCTTGGCGACGTCATAAGTCGCGCGGTAGCGGCTGTAGGCCTCGCGGATTTCCGACTGCGCGTTGCTGGCGAGTTGTGCGGTGCGATTCACCGCTTGCATGTAGATGGCCTCGGCGCGAGCCACGCGCGCGTCACCCCAATCGAACAGCGGCAGCTCGAAGCTCAAATCCAGTCCGTATTTGTAGTTATTGCTGCGGTTGCCCTCCAGCACCCGCGATGGGCCTAGCTCCAGCACATTAATGAAGCGTGTGGTCTTGGTTAAGCCCAGTTGTTTGGCTAAGGTCTCGGTTTCCAACCGCATCGCCCGTAAATCCAAGCGCTGCTCAAAAACGGTTTGCGTATCGAACTCGCTGAAGGTGTCGGGCAAGTCCGGCAGACGTTGTTCCAGCTTGAGTTGATCCGCAGAAACGCCCAGCAAGCGCGACAGTGCTTCATTGGCGCTCACTTGCTTAGATTTGGCCTGCGCGGCATCCAGCGCTGCATCGGCATAAAAACCCTGCTCCCGCGCTTGCTCCAGCTTGCTCCAATTGCCCGCTTGCACCATGCGCCGCGCCAATTCCGCGCTGGCTTCGGCGGATTCTTTTACTTGCTCGCTGTAGCGCACCAGCTCGGTCGCCGCGACTGCGTTGAAATACGCCAGCCTGGTTTGATGCGCCAAGCGCAGCACCTCCGCCGCCACGGCTTGCTTGGTTTGCTCAACATGCTGACGCTCGATTTCCTGCATCTTAGGCATGGTGACGAGCGCAAAAATGTTGAATGTCAGTGCCTGTTCGATGGTGAATTCACCACCGCTTTTGGCGTAGCGCATATCAAACTTTGGATTGGGCAAACGCCCGGCTTGCACCAAGTCGGCCTCGGAAACTCCCAGCTCATAGAACTTGACTTGCAAGCCCCTGTTGTTGAGCAGCGCGATTTGCACCGCGCAGTCGGCATCCATGCGCGGTTCTTGTAAAAGCTCGCTGACGCGCGCCGCAACTTCGCTCTGCTCGGCCTCAGTCCTAGGCCAAACCGCTTGTTGCGGGATGTGTTGCTGTGTTATTTTTTGAACGTCGCCCAAACCCGCGTCTTTCGACAACGTGGCGCAACCGCCGAGCGCCAAGCTGGCGCTTACCAAACTCAATACAGTGAGATGTTTCATACAAACCTCCAAGGAGCTTCTAGTTAAGCTCCCTCCTCCTAACAGGGGGAGGGTGGGGGGGTTGAATAGGTGCAAATTTGCACCATCTCACCCCCATCCTAGCCTTCACCCTCAAAGGGGAAGGGACGATTGGCTTAAGTGAGAATGGGCGGTTTTAGGGCAGGAGGATAGAGTTGAGAAATAAACGCCAAATCAGGAAGATTCAGCGTGGGCGCGGCAGAAGCCAGAGGAGCAACGAAGGTCGAAATGATCATAAAACTCACCGCCTGAAAACCAAACGCACAGACCCCACAGGCGAAACAGCTGCCGTTGCAGTGCTTTGAAGCTGGTTGCTGGGAGTCCATATTTTGCATATCGTGACAGGGTGAGGTGGGCGCTTTTTCTAATTGTTGCAGCGCATTCGCCACTTGCATCTGCGTACCCATAGCCAGCGCCGCGCCGGTGAACAGCGGCAGCCAGAGGATTAAAAATAGGCAGATAAGACGTTTCATGCTTTCTAAGATAGCATGATTACGAAAAAAGTTCGTGAGAGTTTAATCGCTAGCCGATCGCGTTATTCAGCAACTCGCAAGCTGCCAAACACACCATCCTCCTCATCCCTCGGCCCCGCAGCAAAATAAAGCGCATTGCTATCACCAAGGCTGGCGCCATTGCCAAACAATAATCCCCACACCTTGTCTATCTTGACGGGTTTACCTTTTGCGTTGCGCAGTACATCAATAAAACGGCGGGTTTCGGCGTTATAAGCGGCAATCGTGCCATCACCAAAGTTGGCTACCAGCAAGCTGTTGGAGAGTGCGCCAAAGTTTTGTGGCGCAAAAGCCATGCCCCAAGGTGCGTTCAATTTGCTTGCATCCTTCCACAAGGCAACTAGTTTGCCGTCCTCGGTGAATTCAGCCAGTCTGCCTGACCCTGCTTTTTCCGTATCCTCTTCCCCGGGGAAGATTTCACCCTTGCCGCATGTGCCCGCTTTAATATCTGGTTTCGGACATTTTTGCGTTTTGGCATAGGCCACGAAAATATGCGGCTCGCCACTGGGTGTATTGAAAGCCTGCACGTTAAACGGTGCGTATTCGCCCGCATCCACCTTGCCGTTTTTGTTTCGGTCAAACGGGTTGTCAAAGCTCACTTCTATCGGTTTGAAAGTCCCGTCAAACACGCGAATACCAGGCACTTTGCCAAAGTCCGCCAGATACATTCGGCTAAAGTCGTGATTGAGCGCAATACCAAAAAACTGCGCGCCTTGGGCAGAGAGATCAATCACCGTCTCTGCGTGACTAGGGAAGGATTTAGACCCGTCCGCATTGACTCGCTCCGTCCATGCAGAAACCACTCCACCATCGCTGGCAAACAGGAATTTCGCAGGGGCGGTGACAGACTCACCGTTGTCCAAGGTTTGCGTGACGACAAAATCGGTTTTGCTGCCTGAAAACACCGTGCCAGTGGCAAACTGGTTTTCTCCACCTACGGGCAGCGTGATTTCTTTCAGCGCATCTTGAAAAAGCCTCTGCAATCCGGCTTCAGGTGAGGCTTGCACGTCACCCACATATTCAAAGCTTTTATCTTTAGCCGTCACCCAGAAATGCCCACCCGCGCCCGCCGGACGAATCGCAATGCCCCAGGCATTGATGAATCTTGCGTCTTGCTGAAATGTCGGCGCGTAACGCGCATGGTTGGCGACCAGATTTTCTTGAAGGTAGCGGTTTTTGCTATTGGGTTCGGCAAAGGACGAGATGGACGAAATGCTAATTAGCGTTAGCAACAACAGGGAGATTGGACGCATGTGAAACTCCGGTATCAATGAGGTTTTTATTTTAATGATAACCGTTCTCATTTGCAACACTAAGTGCAGCAGGCGCCGATTTAATGCCTATGGATTGTTAATTTAGCTGCCGCCCGCAAACCCATGCTGCCGCCAAGCCTCATACACAAGCACCGCCGCGGTATTAGCAAGGTTCAAGCTGCGGCTGTTTTCCATCATCGGTAGTCGCAAGCGCCGCTCCGGCGCGAAAGTCTGTAATACTTCCGGCGGTAATCCCCGTGTTTCCGGCCCCAGCACAAAACCATCGTTCGCTTCGAATGCAATGCTGTCATAGCGCGTCGCGCCTTTGGTGGTTAACGCAAACAAGCGAATACCGCCCAACACCTGCAAACACGCCGCCCAATCCTCATGCACCTGCATAGACGCATACTCGTGATAATCCAAGCCGGCGCGTTTGAGTTTCTTGTCTTCCAGCGGAAAACCCAGCGGCTTCACCAGATGCAAAGCCACGCCAGCATTGGCGCACAGGCGGATGATGTTGCCGGTGTTGGGCGGGATTTCGGGTTGGTAGAGGATAAGGTTGAACACTGTTAACAGTCAGATTGATGCAGTCAGCAAGGCCAAAAGCAAGCTTATTGCTTCATGTTGATGAGTGCTGCCGCTTTAACTTCGCTCCAAGGAGCAACGTCGTTTGGATTGGCGAGATGGTTTGCTAGACGGTGCTCAAGTTCTTTTTGTTGTGCTAGCGTCAATACGCTTGTTGTGAGCGCTTCTTCAGCAAGGGTGGCTAAAAAATTTTGAGATTTAGCAAAAGAATCTGACCAGCGTTGTTCAGACTCAGTCTCATCTATGGAAGGTGAGCGCAAATTTTCTTGCTTTTGGTTATTCACTGATAGTCCCATCCTTAATTAGCATTTTGCGGGCGGAGCCAACTAAGAAGTAGATGAAAATACCATGTAGGAACCCAATTAAACCTAGCGATATCAGTGTGGCTTTATTGCTGAATGTAGTATTCGTAGCTATCGCGTAAGCAAGGATTAGCAACTGCTGCACCAGTATATTGGCAAAAATTAAGCCAAAGACAACCTTCAATTTTTCTTGTTTTGTGAAGTATCGTTTGTTCTGCTTACCAAACGAGATGCAGACGTAATAAATTGAAGCTACCAAGATACCAATATCTGCTCCAGCATTTGATTTGACATTGAAATACGTTAAAACAATACTTGCTAAAATATGAAGCCCGAAATTTGCCAAAAAGAAACGAAACAATAGATTTTTAATCGACATTTAACTTTATCTTCCTTAGTGAATTAAATATTGTCATGCGGCAATGTCCGTGCCACCACGTAGCATTCTACCCTTGTCGCCCCCGCTTTTTTCAGCGTTTTCGCCAGCTCATGGAGGCTGGCACCGCTGGTCATAATGTCGTCTACAATCAGCAAGGTTTTGCCGCTTAAATCCTGAGTGGCGGCGAACACACCTTTGACGTTTTTCGCGCGTTGCTTGAGTGGTAGGCTGGCTTGCGGTTCGCCGTGGCGGGTGCGGATGACGCACTCCAGTGCAAGGGTGTAGCCATTCCGCTGCGCTAGTTTGCGGGCGATTTCTACGGATTGGTTGAAGCCGCGCTCTTGTAGGCGTTGCGGGTGCAGTGGCATGGGGATCAGCAGGTCGGGCGGTGGGTGATGGCGCATCAGGGTTGCAATCTCGGTTGCCACGATGTCGGCCACATTGAGCAGACCGCGATATTTGAGCGCTTTCAGCAGCGCATCCACGGGGAAGTCGTAGCTAAAGGCGGCATACGTGGCATCAAAGGCGGGCGGGTGCTTTAAGCACAGGCCACACACCTCGCCCTGTGGTGCAGGCAAAGCGCACACCGGGCAGGCTGGTATGGTGTGCCGAGGCAGGTCGCCATGACAATCTTTGCACAAAGCGGACTTTCCTGATGATGCAGCACAAAGCAGGCATTGCTGCGGCAGCAATAATTGCGCTAATTTTGAGCAGTTGTCAAAAAATTGCTTCATGGTTGGTTGACAGATTACAATTGGGGCTAATTTAATGCCCTAAGTTACTCGTTCGTCATTCCCGCGTAGGCGGGAATCTAGCCAAGTTGGCGACGACGCTAAGGGTTGCCAATGAACTCCGTTGGGGTTTGACTGGATTCCCGCCTACGCGGGAATGACAGCTTTTATATTGCCTTAGGATAATCGAAAATCATGAATCAAATCGCAGAACTGCCTGTTGAAACCTCAAAAAAATGGCGCGTGGCCGACATCGCCGCGCTGCTGGAAATGCCTTTTGCCGACTTAATCCATCAAGCGCAAACCGTGCATAGACAAAACTTCGACCCCAACGCGGTGCAAGTCAGCACCTTGCTTTCCATCAAGACCGGTGGCTGCGCTGAAGATTGTGGCTATTGCCCACAGGCGGCGCGGTATCACACCGGCGTGGAGAATCAAGATTTGATGGCGCTGGAAGATGTGGTGACCGCGGCGCGTACCGCCAAGGATAAGGGTGCTAGCCGTTTCTGCATGGGCGCTGCTTGGCGCGGCCCTAAGCAGCGCGATTTAGAACCGGTGCTGAAAATGATCGCCGAGGTGAAGGCGATGGGGCTGGAAACCTGCGCGACTTTGGGCATGCTCAAGGAAGGCCAAGCCGAGCAACTCAAGGAATCTGGCTTGGATTATTACAATCACAATCTGGATACCGCGCCTGAATTTTACGGCGAGGTCATCAGCACCCGCACCTATCAAGACCGTCTGGATACGCTGGAACAAGTGCGCGATGCGGGCATGAACGTTTGCTGCGGCGGCATAGTCGGCATGGGTGAATCGCGCGTGCAACGTGCTGGTTTGCTGGCGCAACTGGCGAATATGGACACGCCGCCGGAATCGGTGCCTATCAATATGTTGACACAGGTAGAAGGCACGCCCTTGTGCGGCACTGAGCCGTTGGATGCGTTTGAGTTCATCCGCACTGTGGCAGCAGCGCGTATCACCATGCCCAAGTCGCACGTGCGACTTTCGGCGGGTCGCAGCGAGATGCCGGAAACCATGCAGGCGCTGTGTTTCATCGCCGGCGCTAACTCAATTTTCTACGGCGAAAAATTGCTGACCACGGGCAACCCGGACACCGAAAGTGACCAGCGTTTGTTTGAAAAGCTGGGCATCCATCCGGAAGGCTGATGTTTGAAGCCTTGCAGCAGGAGCTAAACCAACGCAAG
Source organism: Methylophilaceae bacterium (assembly GCA_046155285.1). Lineage (GTDB taxonomy): Bacteria > Pseudomonadota > Gammaproteobacteria > Burkholderiales > Methylophilaceae > CAILHX01. The sequence continues at coordinate 31,553 of JBJXEA010000020.1, forward strand.
GCGGCGGGCTTGTTGCGCCGTCGGCGTTTGCTGGAAAGCGCTCAGGGCACACACATCAAAGTGGATGGCCGCGAGGTTTTATCATTTTGTAGCAACGATTATCTCGGCCTCGCCAATCATCCCGCCATTATCAGCGCGGTTAAACAAGCCGCTGACCAAGCAGGCGTGGGCAGTGGCGCATCGCATCTCATCACCGGGCATCATCAATACCATCACGATTTGGAACTAGCGCTGGCTGCGTTCGTTGGCTTGCCGCGTGCGCTGCTTTTCTCCAGCGGTTATATGGCGAATATGGGCGCGGTGACGGCGCTGGTGGGGCGTGGTGATGCGGTGTTTGCCGACAAGCTCAATCACGCTTCTTTGAACGACGCGGTGTTGCTTTCCCGTGCTGATTTCAAGCGCTTTCCACATAACGATATAGCTGCGCTGGAAAAGCTGCTCGCCGCTTCCAAGGCCAAACGTAAATTGATATTGGTGGACGCGGTGTTCAGCATGGATGGCGACATCGCGCCGGTGTTGGAATTGCTGGCATTGTGTGAAAAATATGACGCATGGCTGATGCTGGATGACGCACATGGGTTTGGGGTGCTGGGCAAGGATGGGCGGGGGGTGTTGCAACATTTCGGCGTGCAAAGTTCGCGCATCATTTATATGGCTACGCTGGGTAAGGCGGCTGGGGTTTCCGGCGCGTTTGTGGCGGGCGATGCAACGCTGATCGAATATCTGATTCAGAACGCCCGCACCCATATTTACACCACGGCAAGTCCGCCCTTATTGGCTTCTGGTGTGATAGCAAGTTTAAGAGTTATCAAGCAAGAGCCGCAGCGCCGTGAGCAATTGCAGGCGCTAATTGCTGCTTTGCGTGCCGGACTTAAACTAAAAAACTGGTATTTAGCCGATTCTGAAACTGCGATACAGCCTTTGATTATCGGCAATAACGAAGAGGCTTTAAGCGTAAGTGAGCGCTCATGGGAGCGTGGAGTTTTGGTGCCCGCCATCCGTCCACCTACGGTTCCAAAAGGTACGGCGCGCTTGCGTATCTCTTTATCTGCAGCCCATACGCTGCAAGATGTGGACAAGCTAATAAGCGCACTGAATGAACTTGCACATTGAAACCCTAGGACTAGGCCGAGATTTGGTGCTGCTGCACGGCTGGGGCATGCACGGCGGGGTGTGGAATTCGGTTAAGGAAAAATTGGCCGAGCGCTTCCGGCTGCACATCTTGGATTTGCCGGGGTTCGGCCATAGTGCGGCGATTGCGCCTTATACCTTGAGCCATTTGGTGGAATCTATTGCGTCACAAGTGCCAGAAAACATCGTGCTATGCGGCTGGTCTTTGGGTGGGCAAGTGGCTTTGCAATGGGCGTTGCAGCGACCACAGCAGCTAGAAAAGTTGCTGCTGGTGAGCGCCACGCCGCGCTTCATCCGCGAACCTACTTGGGAATACGGCATTGAACTGGAGACTTTCCGCCAGTTTGCTGACGGTGTGCAAAACGACTACCAACCCGCCATCACGCGATTTTTGAGCTTGCAGGCGCAAGGTGGCGAGGATGCGCGGCATACCACACGAGAATTGAAAGCGCACTTTTTTCAGCGCCCAGCGCCGGACAAACAAGCCTTGCAGGCGGGTTTGCAGATTTTACTCGATGCAGATTTTAGAGATAGTGCGGCCGAGATTCGCGTGCCGACTTGTGTGCTGCACGGCGACCGTGACCGTATTGCTCCATTGGCAGCTGGCGAGTGGTTGGCACATTGTTTAAGTGCAGAACTTCATGTTTGTAAGAATGCCTCGCATGCGCCATTTTTATCTCATCCGGCGTGGTTTTTAGAAAGAGTCACTGAGTTTTTAGCATGAACGACGAATACCAAATTGATAAAAAGCGTGTCCGCCTGTCGTTTGGGCGCGCCGCGACTGGCTATGAGAAGTCCGCCGTGTTGCAGCGCGAAGTGCTTAACCGCATGTTGTCACGCCTAGAAGTTGTCGCGCTCAAGCCGCAAGCCATACTGGATGCGGGTTGTGGTACAGGTTTGGGTGGCCGCAGCCTGGCCAAGCGCTATAAAAAAAGTTGCATCACCAGTTTGGATTTTGCGCCACCCATGTTACAAATGGTGAGATCTCAGCAGCACTGGCTATCAAAATTGCTTACTACCCAAACGCTTATCTGTGGTGACATCGAAGCCATGCCGATTCAGGCTACAAGTCAAGATTTAGTGTGGTCGAATCTGGCATTGCAATGGTGCAACGACCTAGACGCAGCTTTCACCGAAATGCACCGGGTGTTGCGTCCGGAAGGTTTGCTCATGTTCAGCACGTTTGGCCCAGACACTTTGAAGGAGTTGCGCCAGTCCGCAAGTATCGATGGGCGTACCCACGTTAGCCGCTTCATTGATATGCACGACATCGGCGATGCTTTAATCCGCGCTGGATTTTCTGCGCCGGTGATGGACGTAGAATATTTTACTTTGACTTACGATAACGCTCTCGGTGTGATGCGCGAACTCAAAGCCATAGGTGCACACAACGCCACCCAAGGCCGTCCTCAAGCGTTGCACGGACGGAAGTTTTTGCAAGACTTGAGCGCACAATATGAGCATTTCCGCCAAGCAGACGGTAAGCTGCCCGCGACCTACGAAGTGGTTTACGGACACGCTTGGAAGCCGCAACCTAAGGCGGTTCTGGCGGATGGTGCGCAACCATTACATTTTCGAAAAAGATGACAAGAGCCTATTTCATCACCGGCACCGACACCAATGTCGGCAAAACTTACGTCAGCTGCGGTTTACTACGCACTTTTGCGGCGGAAGGCCGAAGTGTCATCGGCATGAAACCAATCGCCGCCGGATGTGAGCTTGTGGGAGAGTTGCTCGTCAATGACGACGTACGCCAGCTGCAAGCTGCCAGCAATATAAAGGCAGCTTTGACAGACATCAACCCTTATGCCTTTGTGCCGCCCATCGCCCCGCACATCGCAGCACAGCAAGCGAGTGTTGAGATTGAATTTGCGCCCATCGTGCAAGCCTTTAAGCGTCTGCAACAGCAAGCTGAGGTGGTGATTGTGGAGGGCGTGGGCGGCTTTTGCGTGCCGCTCAATGCACATCAAGACAGTGCAGATCTGGCGGTGGCTTTGGGTTTGCCCGTCATCTTGGTGGTGGCTTTACGTTTGGGGTGCTTAAATCACGCCCTACTCACCGTGCAGGCGATTCATCAGCGTGGCTTGACTTTGGCAGGCTGGGTGGCTAACGATATAGGCGACGGGATGTTGGCGCAGGCGGAAAATATCAGTGCTTTGCAGCAGCGCATCAACGCGCCATTGATTGCACAGCTACCCGCCCAGATAACAGCCGATTCGGCATATTTTTCGCTTGCCAAAATCTTGTAATCGGACTATAAAATCGGGGCTGCTGAGTTACTTAAATCTGTGCTGATATAACTGTGCTGAAATAAAAAGGAATAAATTATGGCTATGAATAACAAGTTTGAGTCTTGGACGCAGTACCTCACCTTACGCAACCAGTTTTTCATGGTGTCTGCGGTGGCGGTGGCTGTATTCGCCATACGCCTGTTTGAGTCGGCGATGCCTATCGTCATCGTGTTGCTGATATTTAACGTGTGGATTGCACAATGGTTCGGCATCAACGCGCATCGCCGTTCCGAGGCCATCGCTAAGGCTTTGCAAGTAATGGCCGCTGGCGATATGTCGCAAAAATTCGAACTCAACGGCAAGGACGACTTTGCACTGCTAGCCAAAGAATATGACAAGGCGCGGTTGGGTACGGCCAACCTGATTCAGAACGTGCGGGATACCGCGATGGATCTGGATGGCGCATCAGCGGAGATGAGCGCCATTGTAGCGCGTGCCGAAGTAGCTATTTCCAGCCAAGGAGACCACACCAATCAAATTGTGGACAGCATTTTGCAGCTGGCGGATCATACAAAAGCGGTTTCCGCTCAGGCTAAGGAGGTGGTGGAGACAGCGCGAGAAGCCAACAACGCGGCGGTGAGCGGCAGTGTCGTGGTAGGTAAAACCATCAGCTCATTGGAGCATATCTCTACCGACGTGCGCGGTATCGCGGTGTCTATCGAGGCGCTACAAGAAGAAATCAGCAAGATAGGTTCGGTGATGCAGGTGATTCGTGAGATTTCTGAACAAACCAACCTGCTGGCATTGAATGCTGCGATTGAAGCAGCGCGTGCCGGTGAAGCTGGACGTGGCTTTGCGGTGGTGGCGGATGAAGTGCGCAATTTGTCGCAACGCACCGGAAAATCCACCGAAGAAATCGGCAAAATTATCGCCAGCCTGCAAGACAAGGCACAGGCAGTTTCCAAAACGGTGCAAGAAAAACAAGAAGAGGCCATTTCAGCCGGCGCCAACGCCAAAGCCGCTGACGAGGCGCTGCATGGCATCGTGAACTACGTGGAAACCATCGTTGGCATGTCGGATACCATCGCCACCTTAGCCGCCAACCAAGAAGACGCTGCCAGCGGCATTACCGAAGCCGCCAACTATATTGGTGCGCTGTCCAGCAAAACCGCGGAAGAAGCTAGCGCGTTTAACAGCATGTCGCAAAATGTGCGAAGCAAGGCGCAGAATTTGAATAGTTTGGTATCGAAGTTCAAACTTTGAAAAGTCCGTGATTGGTGATAAAAACGGCAGCTTAGGCTGCCATTTTTTTAGATCATAAAGGTAAGATTATCAATCAGCCGCGTCTTACCTAGCCTTGCCGCCCCCAATACGACTAGCTCACGCTCACGAGCTAGTGGGGACTGCAAGGTAGTAGCCGAGCGCACGGCGATGTAGTCCACCTGCCAGCCCAGTTGCGTGAGGTATTGCGTGGTTTGCGTCTCAATCGCTGCAAAACCGCGCTGCCCGCCTTGTATCGCCTGCACTACTTGCTGCAATGCCTTGTAGAGTCTGGGCGCTTCCACTCTTTCTGCCGGTTTCAGATAGCTATTACGCGAACTCATAGCTAAGCCATCACTCTCCCGCACCGTTTCGCCCGCTAGAATTTCAGCGTCCAAGGCCAATTGCTCCACCATGTGCCGAATAATGTGCAATTGCTGAAAGTCCTTCTTACCGAATACCGCCACTTGCGGCTGCACAATGTTGAACAACTTCAACACCACCGTCGCCACGCCGTGAAAATGCCCGGGGCGTACCGCGCCGCTGAGTTGGTCGGCAATCTCTGGCAATGCGATGCGCACGTCTTGTGGCTGCGGATAGAGTGTGGCTTCATCTGGAGTAAATACGACGTCACATCCTGCTACTTGCAGCTTCTCGCAGTCGTCTTGGAGGGTGCGCGGATAGCTAGCTAAGTCTTCGTTGGGGCCAAACTGCAAGGGGTTGACGAAGATGCTTGCCACCACGCAATCGCCGCGCTGTTGCGCCAAATTGATGAGCGAGATGTGGCCCGCGTGCAGATTGCCCATCGTCGGCACGAAGGCAATGCTGGCTTCCTTGGCAAGCCGTGCGCGTAGTTCGGGGATGGTGGAAATAATATCCATTAAATAGGTGAGCGTTTTGTGTTGAACCACCCCGGCGCTGTGCGCCACCCCTCCTTAAAAAGGAGGGGATTGATACTTCCCCTCCTTTTTAAGGAGGGGTCGCCGCCTAGCGGCGGTGGTGGTTTATGAGATAGTTCAGTCATCAGAAGCTATGTTCTTGCGCAGGAAATTTTCCAGATTTCACCGCCTGCACATAAGCGCTCAACGCATCTGAAATGCTGACTGAGTCTTGCAGAAAATTGCGCGTGAACTTCAGCGTTTTCCCCGGATACATGCCCAGTACGTCGTGCAGCACCAGCACCTGGCCATCGCAGTCAACTCCAGCACCAATGCCGATGACAGGGATGCTGAGTTGTTGCGTGATCTGCTTAGCCAGCGCCGCTGGCACCATCTCCAGCACCAGCATACCGACACCGGCTTCCTGCAATTGAATAGCCTCGTGCAAGATACGCTTGGCATCGGCTTCACTCCTGCCCTGCACCTTGTAGCCGCCCAATTGGCGCACCGATTGCGGCGTAAATCCTAGATGCCCACACACGGCAATGCCTCGCTGCACCAAATAGCGCACGGTTTCAATTTTGGCACCCTCCAACTTAACCATGTGCGCCCCGGCATTGATCAAATCATTAGCATTATCCAGCGCCAAATCCAGCGACTGGTCGCTGCCATAAGGCATATCGGTGATGATGAACGCCGATGCCACCCCTGCCGCGACGCAATCGGTGTGGTACAGCATGTCCTGCATGGTCACGCCCAGCGTGTCCTTGCCACCCTGCAACACCATGCCCAACGAATCACCAACCAACAACACCTCCACGCCCACGGCTTCCATCAAGGTAGCAAAGCTAGCATCGTAACAAGTCAGCACGGCGATTTTCTCGCCGCGGGTTTTCATAGCATGCAATTCGTTGAGTGTCATTATTCTAAATTGGGGTTAAAAAACTCACGTTGTCCGCGCATTTGACTGATGCGTTCCACCAGCAAATCGAGCGCCGCATCGCTGCTAGCCACATCCAAATGCTCGTTGTTCACGATCAGCAATGGCGCGGATTCGTAGTGATGGAAAAAATCACTATAGCTCTTGGCAAGGCCTTCTAAATAGCTACGCGAAATGGCTTGCTCGTACTTGATGCCGCGTTTTTCTATGCGCTCTAGCAGCGCCTCTACCGGGGTTTGCAGGTAGATGAGTAGATCCGGCGGGGTGATTTGCAGTTGCAAATGCTGGTACATATTGCGGTACAGGCCAAACTCCTCGTCATTCAAGGTGAGCCTAGCAAATAAAGGGTCTTTTTCTAGGAAAAAATCCGCCACGGTCACACCGCCAAACAAGTCAGGCTGGCTCAAAGCGCGCAGTTGCTCGACGCGCTGAAACAGGAAAAACAACTGCGTGGGCAGCGCGTGGCGTTCAGGGTTTTGATAAAACCGCTCAAGGAAGGGATTGGCTTCGGCATTTTCCAAAATCAAATTGGCCGAAAGGCGCTCTGCCAAGCGCTTCGCCAGCGTGGTCTTGCCGCTGCCTATAGGCCCTTCGATGACGATGTAACGGTATTTTTTAGGAATGCTCATGCGCTTAGTTTTTCTATGTTTTCGTCTTGGCACGCCACCAATAAATCCGCCACAGAACCCAGCTTTGGAATCAGCAAATCGGGCGCTATTTCCGCGAGCGGAAATAGCACAAAACCACGCTCATGCAAGCGCGGGTGGGGCAAGGTCAAAGTGGGCGTGTTCATCACTAAATCATCGTACAGCAAAAGGTCTAAATCGAGTACCCGTGGCGCGTTGGGGAAAGTGCGCTCACGGCCTTGCGCGGTTTCAATGACGAGCAATTTTTTGAGTAATTCCAAAGGCGTCAACGTGGTTTCCAGCATTGCCACAGCATTGATAAAATCAGGCTGATTTTCGTAACCCAAGGGCGGCGTTTTATACAGCGAGGAGCTAAGCAACAACTTACATTCTGGTAGCCCGTCTAATGCGTTAAAGGCCGAAGTAACTTGTGTTGCGGGGTGTTGCAAATTGCTACCAAGCGCCACATACGCCAAGCTCACGACTCACTGCTTTCCACAAGGCTTGCTGTGTGCGCTCTACTTCCTGCTGGCTTACGCCTGCGCTTGCGCTTTCTCGGCTCGTTATCCGGTTGCAGCATGGCTTTGCGCTCATCCATATTGGCATCGGCAAACTCTGTCCACCACTCGCCCAGTTCCATCGGCAGCTCGCCCGATTCACAGCGCAGCAGCAAAAAGTCATACGCCGCCCGGTAGCGTTCATTTTCCAGCAAGCGGTAAGGCCGCTGTCCGGCGCGTTGCTCAAAGCGCGGTTGCATCATCCAAATCTCGCGCATGGGGATGGAAAAACGCTTAGGAATCGCCAGTTTTTCGGCCTGAATATCCGACACGTCGTACATCGCCTGATTGAGCGCGGGCAGTGGCCGTTCACCGGCGGCTTGATATTTTTGCCAAGCTGCCAACACCTCGTGCCACAGCAAACTGGCGAACAAAAACGCTGGCGAAACAGCTTTATCTTGCGCGATTCTGTCGTCGGTATTTTGCAGTGCCAGATTCACAAAACGCTCGCCCATAGGCTGTTCCAGCACCACGTCCAACATCGGTAGCACACCATGATGCAGGCCGTGTTCGCGCAACGCAGCGGCGCTTTCCATGGCGTGGCCGGATAAAAATAATTTCAGCATTTCTTCAAATAAACGCGAAGGTGGCACGTCTTGCAACAAATCGGCCAGCTTGGCGATGGGCGCTTCGGTGGCGCGGTCTATGGTCAAGCCCAACTTGGCCGAAAGCCGCACCGCACGCAACATGCGCACAGGGTCTTCTCTGTAGCGCGTTTCGGCATTGCCTATCATGCGTAGCGTTTTCGATTTCACATCCGACACGCCGTTGTGGAAATCCCACACTTCCTCGGTCGCGGGGTCGTAATACAAAGCGTTGACGGTAAAGTCGCGGCGCTCGGCATCCTGTTGCTGCGTGCCAAACACGTTGTCGCGCAAAATGCGGCCGGAGTCGGCAACCTGCGCGTCATCATTTTCAGATAAATGGCTGCCGCGATAAGTAGAAACCTCTATGGTTTCATTACCAAACAACACATGCACCAGCCGAAATCGCCGCCCGATGATGCGCGAACGGCGAAACACCTGCCGCACCTGTTCAGGCGTGGCGTTGGTGGCGATGTCAAAATCTTTGGGAGTTTTGCCCAACATCAAATCGCGCACTGCGCCGCCGACGATGAAGGCGTCAAATCGCGCTTTTTGCAGCGCATCAGTAGTTTTAAGCGCTGCCGCGCTGATGTTACGAGGGTTGATGCCGTGGGCGCGTTTGCCGAATTTTTGTGCGCCAGAGGCAAAATGCGGTGCGGTTTTTTTAGGCCTGAAAACCTTTTGCAGCAGCTTGCGTATCATTGAGATTGGGATTGGCGATGTGAGGTTTTGACTGGTGCGATTATAGCGTAATCCATTGCGCTTCACCCTTCCTTTGCGGGGGGATTTCTTCACCGTCATTCCGACGAACGCTGAATGTCGAGAGCGATGTCTGCGCTACAATACGGCTCATGAAAACCAGTCTTTTAGGCACTAGCAACCTGCAAGTCTCCGAACTCTGCTTAGGCACCATGACTTTCGGCGAGCAGAACACCATTCAAGACGCCGCCAACCAGCTTGATTACGCGGTGGCGCAGGGCATCAATTTTATAGATACCGCCGAGATGTATCCGGTGCCGCCCAAGGGCGAGACCTGCTTTCGCACTGAGGAATACGTCGGCGCTTGGCTCAAAAATCAACAGCGAGATAAGCTCATCATCGCCAGCAAGATTTCCGGTCCGGCGCGTGGTTTTAACTGGATTCGTGGCGGCCCTAAAGTCAATCGAGAACACATCCAGCTAGCCATTGATGACAGCCTGCAGCGCTTGCAGACTGACTATCTCGACCTGTATCAAATCCACTGGCCGGATCGCAATGTGCCATTTTTCGGGCAGACGGCGTACAACCCTGAGCAGGAGCGTGATTCCACGCCCATCTTGGAGCAATTGCAAACGCTGGGGGATTTGGTGAAAGCGGGAAAAGTACGCTATTTAGGTGTCAGCAACGAAACACCGTGGGGATTGTCGCAATTCCTGAGTCTGGCGGAGGAGGCAGGATTGCCGCGTGTCGTGTCCATCCAAAATGCCTACAGCTTAGTCAATCGCACCTTTGAATACGGCCTAGTCGAAATGTGCCACCGCGAACAAGTGGGACTGATGGCGTATAGCCCGCTAGCATTCGGCGTACTTTCTGGAAAGTATTTATCAAAAAATGGCAGTGGTCGCATCTCGCTATTCCCAAATTTTGGTCAGCGCTATCTCAAACTCCATGTACCAGAAGCGGTGACCGCTTACGCAGAGATCGCCGCCAACCTCAACATTAGCCCGGCCATGCTGGCTTTGGCTTATGTCCGCAGCCGCTGGTTCGTGGGCAGCACCATCCTTGGCGCTACCACTATGCAACAATTGCATGAAAACATCGCCAGCGCGAGTGTGGAATTAAGCGCCGAAACCCTGCAACAAATAGAAGCCGTGCATCTGCGCTTCCCCAACCCCGCGCCATGACATCATTCGAGAGCCACACTCCCATGATGCGGCAGTATCTTGGGTTAAAAGCGGAACATCCCGACATGCTTTTGCTGTATCGCATGGGCGATTTTTACGAGTTATTTTTTGAGGATGCGGAGAAGGCATCACGCTTGCTCGACATCACACTGACCCGTCGCGGAACCAGCAACGGCGAGCCTATCAAGATGGCAGGTGTGCCTTATCACTCCGTCGAACAATATCTGGCCAAGCTAGTAAAACTGGGCGAGGCAATAGCGATTTGCGAGCAGGTTGGTGACCCTGCCACCAGCAAGGGGCCGGTGGAGCGCAAGGTGATGCGCATCATCACACCCGGCACGTTGACTGACAGCGCCTTGCTGGACGACACGCGCAACAATGTGTTGCTGGCGCTGTGTGTGCTGGGTGACAAGCTGGGGCTGGCGCGGCTGAATCTAGCTTCCGGCAGTTTTGTGTTGTGCGAGACCTCGCCGAATTCCATAGCGCAAGAACTGGAACGCCTCAATCCGGCGGAAATCCTGCTGCCAGACGACTTGCGCCACCCTGCGCTGGAAACCAGCAAATGCGCCAAAAAACGGCTCGCACCTTGGCAGTTCGACGTGGAAAGCGCCACGCAAACGCTAACCAAACAATTTGGCGTACATGATTTGGCAGGTTTCGGTGTAACGGAAATGCCTGCCGCTATTGCCGCTGCGGGGGCTTTGCTGGAATACGTCAAGAATACCCAACGCTCAGCTTTGCCACATATTCTGGGCTTGAGCGTGGAACAAACCGATGCGTTTATTCAGCTCGATGCCGCCACCCGCCGCAATCTGGAGATAGACCAAACCCTGCGCGGCGAGCCATCGCCGACTCTGTATTCGCTGCTCAATACCACCGGCAATGCAATGGGCGCGCGGTTGTTGCGGCATTGGCTGCATCATCCTTTGCGCGACCATAGCGCCATCCAGCAACGTCTTGACGCGGTGGATGCGCTGCAAATACTGCACCGCGAGTTGCAACCCGTGTTGCGGCAAATCGCCGACATCGAACGCATCACTTCCAGAATCGCGTTGCGAACCGCCAGGCCGCGCGATTTATCGGCACTAAGAGAAAGCCTGAAACTACTGCCGGATTTAGCAAAACCTTTGCTTAACGAACCGCGCTTAAGCCAGCTTGCCGCGCCGCTTCAAGCTCCGGTTGAAGCGCTAGATTTACTCATCTGCGCCATCCGTCCCGAACCCGCCGCGGTGCTGCGCGAAGGCGGCGTGATTGCCGATGGTTTTGATGCGGAACTTGACGAACTACGCGCTTTGCAAGCCAATCACGGCGATTTTCTATTGCGCTACGAAGCCGCAGAAAAAAAACGCACTGGGCTGGTTAATTTGAAGGTGGAATACAACAGCGTGCACGGTTTTTACATCGAACTCAGCCGCGCTCAAGCCGAAAACGCGCCGCCGGAATATCGCCGCCGCCAAACCCTGAAAAACGCCGAGCGCTACATCACGCCAGAACTGAAGGCATTCGAGGACAAAGTGCTCTCCGCTAACGAACGCGCGTTGGTACGCGAAAAAATGCTGTTCGAGACCGTGCTGGATGCACTCATCATCCACATCGTCGCTTTACAGAAAAACGCCACCGCCGTGGCAGAGTTCGACGTACTGGCTTGCTTTGCCGAACGCGCGGAAACGCTGAATTACGTCTGCCCAGTATTTACGAGTGACACCGCCATCGGTATAGAATCAGGTCGTCATCCAGTAGTGGAATGCATCGCGCAACCTTTCATCGCCAACGACACGTCGCTCAGCCCATTCCGCCATCTTCTGCTGATAACAGGCCCTAATATGGGCGGAAAATCCACCTATATGCGTCAAACAGCGCTTATCGTACTGTTGGCGCATTGTGGTTGTTTTGTTCCGGCAAAATCCGCTGAAATCGGACTTGTAGATCGCATTTTCACCCGCATCGGCGCATCGGACGACCTCGCCGGAGGCCGCTCTACCTTCATGGTGGAAATGACCGAAACCGCCAACATTCTGCACAACGCCACCGAACATTCCTTAGTGCTGCTGGACGAGATTGGGCGCGGTACTTCCACATTTGATGGCCTAGCACTAGCTTGGGCGTGCGCCAGACACCTGCTAGAACGCAACCGCGCCTACACCCTATTCGCCACTCATTATTTTGAATTGACACGCTTAGTGGAAGACTACAAACAAGTCGCCAACGTCCATCTGGACGCGGTGGAACATGCAGATACCATCGTGTTTCTGCACAGCGTAGAAGAAGGCGCTGCCAACCAGAGCTATGGCCTGCAAGTGGCCCAATTAGCGGGGATACCCAAGTCGGTCATCGCTGCCGCACGGCGCAGATTGGCACAACTGGAGCAGCAAAGCGTGACAACCACGCCGCAAACAGATTTATTCAGCAATGTAGAACCTGCCGAACCACAACTCAGCGCGCTGGAAGAAATGTTGCTGGATTTAGAGCCGGATAATATGAGTCCAAAACAGGCGTTAGAAGCTTTGTATCAATTGAAAGGCTTGAATTAACCACCTTAAACCACCCCCGCCGCAAGCGGCGACCCCTCCTTGAAAAGGAGGGGAGAAATGCCACCAATTCACCTTGGGTGCTGGGTTTTAACTCCTCTCCTTTTCAAGGAGGGGTGGCGCTTCAGCGCCGGGGTGGTTTATTCCCCCATCATATGCAGCACCACCCGCCGAGTCATCGCCATGTGTCTATGCTCAAACAGAAACACTCCCTGCCAAGTCCCCAACGCCAGTTTGCCATCCACCACAGGAATCGCCAGATTCACCGCAGTCAGCGCAGTTCTGGCATGGGCGGGCATGTCATCTTCGCCTTCCGCGGTGTGCACGAATAGCGGATCGCCATCCGGTACCAAGCGGTCAAAAAATCGCTCCAAATCGTCGGTCACGTCTGGGTCGTAGTTTTCGTTGATGAGCAGGCTGGCCGAGGTGTGCTGGATGTAGAGCGTGAGCAGGCCAGTCTTCAATCCAAAGCCTTCCGCCCATTGCTTGACATCGGCGGTGAGGTCGTAGATGCGGCGGCCTTGGGTTTTGCGGGTGAGGGTGTGGGTGAATTGCTTCATAGCGTAATCAAATAGGCGTTTTCAAACAATTGGCTAACACCGCGCTGCTGGAAGCGCTGGTTGTCTTGTAGCACGTCGCGGCTGGCTAATGGCTCAATTTTCGCACCTTGGTATAGCTCGCGCACCTCCTCGTCATCCACAGCAAAAGGTGGGCCGTCCATTTCAACTTGCGGATAGGCTAAAGTCACCAGCAACATCCTTGTGCCGACAGGAAACAAGCGCTTGATAGTTTGCACGTAGCGCAGCCGTAATTCTGGCGGCAGAGCAATCAAGGCGGCTCTATCGTAGATAACATCGCACCTGGCCACGTCGGCGGCTGTCAGCGCAAAAAAGTCACCGCATAAAATTGTGATGTCATCGGCCTGCCAGCGTTGCAACGCACCTTGTGGGCTGGTTTCTGGAATTAAATCCGCAGATTGGAAAAACGCGCTCACCGCCAATTCGCTTAGCTCTACGCCAAGTACCGCCAAACCTTGTTCACGCAACCAGTACATATCCAAGCTCTTGCCGCACAGCGGTACAAATACGCGCTTGCAATCAGGCAATTTCGGCCAAAATTCGCTCAACAATGGATGAGTTTCTTTGCTGTGAAAACCAATTTCACCTTTTTGCCATCGTGTAAGCCAAAAGTCAGGATTCATATATTTGGATACCTCAAAAAATTCAATTTTCGTTGCAATGCTGCGTTACTAACAAAAAATTACTCCTTACATATCACTTATATGCCGCGTCGCAATTTTTTGCTCGCGCCTTGCCTTGCTTAGAAACTTGAACTTTTAGAAGTATCCAATCGTAGAATAGTGTTTTTATTGAAGTTTCAGATTACCATAGCGCCAATTGCTCACTACGAATTTACAATATGTTCAAGCTGCTACGCAAAAAAACTGTCTCGCCGCACTTTTTCAAACTCAGAGAAATCTCGCTATTCGCTGACTTGACGCACCGCGAACTCGGCATCATCCAGGAGTTGCTGCACGAGCGCGAATACGTCAAAGACGAAATCGTATTTGACGAAGGCGAAGAAGGCCAAGCAATTTATTTTCTGTTTACCGGCAAGGTGCTCATCTGCCGTCAAGGACGCCCAGTGGACGGTGCTATTGCTGAGTTACCTAACGGTCAGTTTTTTGGCGAATTGGCGCTGTTGGACAACTCACCGCGCAGCGCACAAGTACGTGCGGCAGAAGACTGCACTATCGGCGTACTGTTCCGCGAAGACTTCCTGACCCTGCTGCAAACTCACGCCACGGTGGCCTCTAAAATCTCGCTGCAATTGTCGCGCCATATCGGCAAGCGACTGCGCGAGGCGATACACCGCTACGTACTGTAAATGGATAAGCACGCGACAGCTCCCAGCCCGGTTACTTGGTGCGGCATCATTGCCAGCACTTGTGTGCTGCTGTTTTTGCTACAAAAAATCCTGTGGCTGGTCGTACCGTTTTTCTTGGCGCTGGTGCTTTATTACTTGCTCGACCCGTTCGCCAAAAAGATGGTGCTGTCCGGTCACACCCACAATTTTGCCGCGGCCACGCTCTCAGGCATTTTTCTGTTGGCTACCATCAACGTGCTGCTGTTTGTTTATCCCTTGGTGCTGTCGCACATTGATAGCTGGCAAGACACCATGTCGCGCTATATGGCCGGCGGATATTCGCTGATAGACAGCATCCTCAAAGGCTTGGAGCAGCAATTCAGCTTTGCACGTAACGCCCATATGGTGGACTCCATGCGTACCAACGTGACCGCTTTGCAAGACAATTTCGCTCAACATTATTTAGGTGCGCTGGTTCTCGGCATCGCAGCATGGCTGCCATCGTTGCTACTCATCCCGCTGGTGTCTTATTTTCTGCTGAAAGAAAGCAGCCATTTCCGCCAATTTTTGGGGCAAGCTGTACCCAATGCCTTCTTTGAAAAAACCCTGTACTTGAGCCACGCCGTAGACCGCGCCGCGCGGCTTTATTTTGTCGGCTTGCTCAAACTCGCCGTCATAGATACGCTGATGCTGATTGTTGGCTTTTGGGCATTGGGGTTTCCAGCGCCTATTTTTCTGGGTATCGTCGCGGGGATACTAAGCCAAGTGCCTTATTTAGGGCCACTGATAGGCTTTGTGCTGGCATTGCTGGTGTCTGGCACCGACTTCCCCGGCAACGTCAACATGGCCTACAACGTGGCCGTGCTGTTTGTGGTGATACGCCTGCTGGACGATTTCGTATTCATCCCCAGCGTGGTTGGCAAAAGCCTCAATCTGCATCCACTTCTCTCCATCCTGATGCTATTCGTGGGCGGCACTATCGCCGGTATCGCCGGACTGATGCTGGCGCTGCCCATGCTGGGAATCGTGATGCTGTTGGGCGAAACGCTGGAGATTATCTTCACCGATAAACGACTCATGGCGCGCCACGCTTATGCTGTGCAACTGCGTGAGCTTGCGGCTAAGCGCGATTTGATTTTGCCCTTGTAGGAGCGCCGCCCCCGGCGCGATAAACCTATCGGGGCGAGGGCACCCCTCCTACGAGCTAAACACCATCTTCCCACCGTCAAATTCCACCTTGATGGTGTCTTTCACAGCAAAATTCCCCTGCAAAATCTCTTTCGCCAGCGGGTTTTCAATCTCCGCCTGAATAGCGCGTTTCAGCGGTCTTGCGCCATACACGGGGTCGAATCCGGCGTTGGCGATTTCGCGTAAGGCACTGTCGCCCACTTCCAGCGTCATGTCCATCTGCGTCAAGCGTTGCGCCAGATTTTGCAACTGAATCTTAGCGATGGATTTGATGTGCTCTTCACCAAGCGCATGGAATACCACCACCTCATCAATACGGTTAATAAATTCCGGACGGAAATGACTTTTCACTTCGCCCATCACCGCCAGCTTGATGATTTGGTAGTCGTCTCCGCTCATAGACTGAATCATCTGGCTGCCCAAGTTGGAAGTCATGATAATGACGGTGTTTTTGAAGTCCACGGTACGGCCTTGGCCGTCAGTCAAGCGGCCATCGTCCAGCACTTGCAGCAGCACATTGAACACATCAGGATGTGCTTTTTCGATTTCGTCCAGCAGGATGACGGAATATGGCCTGCGGCGCACGGCCTCGGTCAACGTGCCACCTTCTTCATAACCCACATAACCGGGAGGCGCGCCGATCAAGCGTGCCACAGAATGCTTCTCCATGAATTCGCTCATGTCTATGCGGATGAGTTGCTCGGTACTGTCGAATAAGAATCCCGCCAAGGCTTTGCACAACTCGGTTTTGCCCACACCGGTGGGACCCAAAAACAGGAACGAACCATAAGGCCGGTTGGGGTCAGATAAACCAGAGCGCGAGCGGCGAATTGCGTCACTTACCAATCTCACAGCTTCGTCCTGCCCAACTACCCGCTCGTGCAGCTTGTCTTCCATTTGCAGCAGTTTTTCGCGCTCGCCCTGCATCATTTTTGACACGGGAATACCCGTTGCGCGACTCACCACTTCAGCGATTTCCTCGGCGCCCACTTGCGTGCGGAGCAATTTATGTTTGGGCGCAGCACCCTCGGCGGCCTCAGCCTGTTTGAGTTGCGCTTCTAGTTGCGGCAGTTTGCCGTATTGAATTTCGGCCAGCTTGTCGTATTGACCGGTGCGTTGCAGCTCGCTCATTTGCAACTTTAATTTCTCAATTTCTTCCCTGATATGCACCCCGCCTTGCACCTGGGCTTTTTCCGCTTTCCAGACTTCTTCCAAGTCAGCGTATTCGCGCTCCAAACTGGCTGTTTCTTCTTCAATCAGCTCCAAGCGCTTGCGGCTTGCTTCATCTTTTTCACGCTTGACTGCTTCGCGCTCGATTTTGAGCTGTATCAAGCGCCGTTCCAGCTTATCCAGCACTTCCGGCTTGGAATCAATCTCCATGCGGATGCGCGAGGCGGCTTCGTCAATTAAGTCAATCGCTTTATCAGGTAAAAAGCGGTCAGTGATGTAGCGGTGACTCAACTCCGCCGCGGCCACAATCGCCGGATCGGTAATATCCACGCCATGATGCAGCTCGTATCTCTCCTTCAAGCCGCGCAGAATGGCGATGGTGGCTTCAACACTTGGCTCATCCACCAGTACCTTTTGAAAACGCCTATCCAGTGCACCGTCTTTTTCGATGTATTTACGGTATTCATCCAGCGTAGTGGCACCCACGCAGTGCAGCTCGCCACGCGCCAAGGCTGGCTTCAACATATTGCCCGCATCCATCGCGCCTTCGGCCTTGCCAGCACCGACCATGGTGTGGATTTCATCAATGAATACGATGCTTTGACCTTCATCCTGAGCAAGCTCTTTCAGTACCGCTTTGAGGCGCTCTTCAAAGTCACCGCGATATTTAGCGCCTGCCAGCAATGCCGCCATATCCAGCGACAACACACGCTTGTTTTTGAGGGTTTCCGGCACTTCGCCATTCACGATGCGCTGCGCCAAACCTTCCACAATCGCAGTTTTGCCCACACCAGGCTCGCCTATCAACACCGGATTATTCTTGGTGCGACGTTGCAACACCTGAATCGCACGGCGAATTTCGTCATCGCGGCCTATCACCGGATCTAGCTTGCCTTGTCTGGCACGCTCGGTTAAATCCAGGGTGTATTTATTGAGCGCTTCGCGGTTGCCTTCAGCCTCTTGATTGTTGACAGCATCACCGCCGCGCACGGCGGCTATGGCTTGTTCCAGCGCTTTTTTGTTCAACCCATGGGTTTTCAACAAGCGGCCTGTTTCGCCCTTGTCATCCGACAAAGCCAGCAGGAACATTTCCGAGGCGATGAACTGGTCGCCGTGCGTCTGCGCGGCTTTGTCGGTGATATTGAGCAGATTGTTGAGGTCGCGCGAAATACTCACTTCGCCTGCGTTGCCTTCTATTTTAGGCAAGCGCTCCAAAGCTTGTTGCAGGCCGATTTTGAGAGGGTTGAGATTGACTCCGGCGCGTTGCAATAACGAGGCAACGCCGCCGTCTTCTTGTTGCAGCAAGGCCAGCAGCAAGTGTTGCGCTTCAATAAAGGGATGATCGAAGCCGACGGCCATGCTCTGCGCATCCGAGATGGCCTGCTGAAATTTGGTGGTTAATTTGTCAAAACGCATTGAAAACTCCCCAATAATCGAATCACTACTTAGATGGGGGAGGTATTACAAAAATCAAGCGGTGCTTGCTTCTCCTGCACGCTGTTTTGTTCTGAAGTAATAACTCAATTTCTGGCGGCATTGCAGGTAATTCGCCACCTCTGGCGGTAACTGACTAGCGTGTATACATTGGTTAATACCCACATCTTCATCTTCGCTCAGGTCTAAGATATTGGGAACATCTCGCGCCATCCGCTTGTCATGCAGCATCACGATTGGGCGCAATAATTGTTGCGGATTGACCGACACCACGATGCCGTAGCTGCCATCGTTGAGCATCACCACGCTACCAGGCGGATAAATGCCCAGCATTTTGATAAATACATTGAGCAAACTGCCATCATGTTTTTTACGTTCGCTAGAAAACAGATGTGCCAACGCGCTATAAGGAGTCATAGCCTCGGCAAGGTTGTGGGGGTTGCACAGATGGTCGTAACTGTTTGCCAAGGACAGAATTCCCGCCAGCGCATCTATTTCCGCGCCTTTCAGCCCTGCTGGGTAGCCAGAACCGTCAGCATATTCGTGATGCTGGGAAATCAACTTGGCCACTCGTTCCGACACCGAGGCCTTCTGAACCCCGTTGATTATATGGGCACCGTACTCTGCATGTTGGTGCAATAGTGCCAATTCGGCCTTATTCAAGTTGCCATGGTTCATCAACACACTACTGGGCACCTCAATCTTACCTATATCGTGAAATAGCGCTGCCATGCCTAAGCAGCGGGCTTCTTCTACTGACAGACTGAGTGCTTTAGCCATCATCAAACACAGCACCGTGACATTCAAAGGATGAAAGTAGGCGTCTTCTGCGAAGCGGCTACCATCCATGTACTGAACAATGGCGCTATCTTCAAGCATGGCACGTTCTACCATGTCGTTGATCAAGGACTCTGCCTCGGCTAATGCATCATCTGGTCTAGCGTTGATTTTATGCAAGGCTTGGCGTGCCGCGCTGATGGCATGAGTAAAATGTTGTTCACTTTCGCGTATTGCCTGATGTGTTCGCTTTGCCCGATCTGACAGAAAAGCAACTCTGGCGGGGGTGTCGGATGTTTCAGAGTGTAGTTGAGTCGCAGCCGGTACTGATTCCAAAGATAGAGGTGCACAATCACTACGCAAGGAGTCATAACGGATAGATTCCAAGCCCAAACTACGTATGGTGTGAATCTGTTCCTTGTCTTTGATTTTGAAATTGCTGACAGCAAATGGATGGCGCGTCCATGCCACATCCAAATGGATATAAAGCCCGATGCATAATTGATCAGGGGTAATGAATTGTGATTCATGAACTGTCATAGCGGTCTCATTATTGGCTTTTCTTAATGGCTTGACTGTGTGTTAATTACTTTTTTCTTACCCTTGCCAGACTTTAATGCTCACCACTAACTCCGCGCCTCGTGGTCTTGCTTATCTTTCATCAGCACCGCCGCAAACTGCAAGGCCGGAACTGGTTTTCCATAGAAATAGCCCTGCACGTCGTCACAGCCCATCTCTACCAACATATCCACCTGATCTTGGGTTTCCACCCCTTCTGCAATCACTTTCAATCCCAAGCTTCGCGCCAGAGCAATCACCGCGCCAGCAATGGCTTTATCATCAGGATCGTGGGTTAAGTCGCGCACAAATGATTGATCAATTTTGAGTTTATCCAGAGGAAGCCGCTTGAGGTAAGACAACGAAGAATAACCCGTGCCAAAATCATCAATAGCGAGCCTAACTCCAGGCTCCTTGATACGTTCAAATACGCTGATGACGTATTCGGTATTGTTCATCACCACGCTTTCAGTGATTTCCAGTTCCAGCAGCGTCGGATCGCAGCCAGTTTCCACCAAGATGCCATACACCGTATCGGCAAAGTTACTGCGTTGCACCTGCACTCCAGACACGTTGACCGAAACCGATTGCAGTTCCAGCCCTTGCTCTATCCACTCTGTCATTTGACGCGCCGATTCACGCAACACCCATTCACCTATCTGCACCACCAGACCAGCCTCTTCGGCCACCGGAATAAACTTTGAGGGTGGTACCAGACCCAGTTCAGGATGCCGCCAGCGCACCAGGGCTTCAGCGCCAATGATGCGTCTGGTTTTCAAAGACACTTGCGGTTGATAATAAACCTCAAACTGATTGCGCTCCAAAGCCCGCCGTAGCTGGCTTTCCATGTTAAAGCGCTCAACCGCGTTCTCACTCAGGTCAGACGAATAAAAGCGGTAGTTATTTTTGCCTTCGCTCTTCACCTTGTACATGGCGATGTCGGCGGCTTTGATCAACTCCTCAACATCCACGCCATCGCCGGGGAACACGCTGATGCCTACACTGGCACCGATGTAGATGTCTTTACCTTCAATCACAAACTCATTTTGCAGCGAAGTCACTATCTTTTTCGCCACGCGCGAAGCGTCTTCCACATCGCGCAGGCTGTCCATCATCACCATGAACTCATCGCCGCCCAGCCGCGCCACGGTGTCGCTGTCGCGCATTACGTCACGCAGGCGATCCGACACCTCAATCAATAACTTATCACCCACATGATGCCCTAAGGTGTCGTTGATGACCTTGAATCTATCCAAGTCTATAAATAATATCGCCACGCTGGTTTTCTCGCGCTCGGCACGACGCAGCGCGTGGCCGGTCAGTTCGTTCAGCAAACGCCGATTAGGCAAGCCAGTCAGCGCATCGTGGTTGACCATTTCATGCAAAGCGGTCTGCACGCGCTTGGTGTCGGAAATATCCGAAAACACCACTACATAGTTAATAACCTTGCCTTCATCATCCTTCACCACGGTCACCGCGGCGTGTTCTGGATAAAACTCCCCATCCTTGCGAAGGTTTGTAATTTCACCCTTCCAGCGGCCTTGTGTTACAAGCGCTTCCTGCATCTGCTGGAACTGTTCTGCATCCATCCCTGATGGGTTTAATTGGTGCGCCAGTTGTCCACGCACCTCGTCTTCGCTGTATCCGGTAATGTCGGCGTAGCCTTTGTTAATGGCAATGATGTGTCCATCGGCATCGGTAATCACAATCCCCTCCGCCGCACTTTCAAAGGCAATCATGGCCTGATTCAGTCTTGCACCCTCAATCTCGCGCTGAATGGCTGCCCCAAGAGAGCGGCCCGCCGCCATCAACGCGCCCAACTCTTGCGGTGAAATTTCGCTGACTTTCTCGCACTTTTTCACTACCAACACACCCCACCAGGCTTCATTGACAGTCACCGGAATCAGCACGAGAGTATTAGCTCCCATCGCCTCCATAGCCGCCAATTCATCTGCGGCTACTTCGTGGATATTGCCAAACACAGGCTGCCCCAGACTAAGGAAAGTCTCCCAGCGCGGCGCACCTAAGGCTTCGTACTCAAACACGCCCCCCAAACTTTGCCGAACACAGCAATCTGGCGCTATCCACTGAAACATACTACTGGCACACCGCTTACCCTCTGCGTTGGTGATAGTTTGCAACAAACCTACCTGATTAAAGTCGGCGGCGACACCCAAAATACTCAGCACATCCGGCACTACTTTCCTCCAAGACTCTGCTGAATTCAGCAACCAATCACAGGAAATCAGTGCGTCAAGGATGGTGCTACGATTAGTTAGCTGAATCTCAAAGTCTCGGCGCTCGGTAATGTCGCGCCCCACCACTACCAAGCCTTGGCGGCTGCCATCCTCATTAAACAAGGGGGTTTTAA
Source organism: Methylophilaceae bacterium (assembly GCA_046155285.1). Classification (GTDB taxonomy): domain Bacteria; phylum Pseudomonadota; class Gammaproteobacteria; order Burkholderiales; family Methylophilaceae; genus CAILHX01. Next base: position 53,535 of record JBJXEA010000020.1, read on the forward strand.
CTACATCAAACACACGATGCCCGCCCTCAGGCAAGGGAATGGTCTCCTCAACCTGCATACGCTGCTGTGATACCCAAGCCATCTCATCAGAGGCATTGCAACTCAGAAACGCATCACGATAGATGGGGTGCGTGAGTTCCGCTAGTTCGGTATCGGTTTTGAACTGATAGTTGACGTACTGGAGATGAAAAATGGCCAAACCATTGTCATTGGCTTTCAACCAACGGCCTTGACCATCCTTGAAACAGACGAAATCTGGGCTAGTATCCAGCAAATTTCGCAGCAACGCCTCTGCATAAGAAGAAGCATCTTCTGCAAACAGAGAATTAGTTGTATGCTGCGTGGCGATTGCCATTATTTATTTAACGTATTCAATAAATTAAATTGCATAGCCAGCACTTTTAACTGCCAAGCGCCAACTCCCCCACTGCTTGATTGTAGAAGCCGATCGTAGAAACTAATCACTGATTTCTACATCATTGTTATTGTAGGGAGAGTAGAACCTATACCAGCGCACCCCGTCAAGTGTTAACGGGGTTTATGGTGGGGAGGTTGTTACAGGAGACACGGCGTAGCAATGAAATTGCGATTGATGGTGCGAACCTCATCATGCGTCCAAAGGAATGCGTCACGTTGTCGCACCTTTAACAACCGTTTAAGCCGCGATCTTATTCAACCCAAGAAAATCTCTGGTCGCAGCAAAGCGTCGCAACACCGCACGTTCAAGTAACAAAACCATCAGCACGGACAAACCAAGAAACGGTAATAACACCCCCAGCGTGGTGGCCAAGGCAAGAAACCCGACATGGGTTTGAAATTGGCCAGGCGGCGGTGCACCTAATACACCCGATTTGCGTCTGCGCCACCACATCACCAACCCGCTCACCGACACCAGTACCAATCCCAGTGCGGTGAGTAGCCCTAACAGCTGATTCAACCAGCCGAATAACTGGCCTTCGTGGATGGCAATACCCGTGCCGATGATGCGATCAAGCAGCGGTCTATCGGCAAAATCTTTTCTGGATTTAATCGCACCAGTATCGGCATCAAGCGACAAATTTACTCTGAGCGGGCGATTTTGCGCATCGGATTTCGCTGTCCAGTCCGGCGATTTTTTTGACGGTGGGGCAATCAACACTGGGGCTGCCAAATGCAGCGGCACTACGGTGGCGATTAAACGATCTATGGCGCTGTGGTCTTGCGGTAGCGCATCCATATGCGCCTGATGATGGCCTGCATGCTCATCGACACGTCCTGTCGCCCAGTCCTGCTTGACTGCGGCCACCGTGCCAATCTGCCGCACTTCTTTCAACAAGCCGCCCCAGGATTTCGTCCACGGCAAACCTGACACCAACAAGAACAAGGTAAAAAAGGTAATCCAAAAACCCGTTACGCCATGCAAATCGCGCCAAAACACACGTCCGGTAAGGTTAAGCCGTGGATACACAATCCCCGCCAAACCTTGCGTATTGCGCGGCCACCACAGACAAAGCCCGGTGATAAGCATCACTATCGCCCACGAAGCCGCCAGCTCCACCAGCATAGAACCGCGGTCGCCCAGCAATAAAGTCCCATGCAGCTCATGCACGATATGCATGAATGTCGCGTCTTCTGGTTGCTGCTTGAGTATCTTCAAATTGACGGGATGCACATAAACACGCGTAACCGCCATGCCGTTTTTCACCAACACCTGCACCGCAGATTGCAGGGTATCCGGCAACTGATAGGCTTCAAACCTAGCGCCCTTCACCGCTTGCAATGCCGCCGACACTTGCGCCGCAGCACTCGCGGGTTGCCCCGTGATGTTAAGCCTCTGATAAGGTGCATCAAGGCTAGCCTCGACTTGCGGTTTGAACAGATAAATCGCGCCCGTCACCGCCAATATCAAGACAAACGGGATGCAAAACAAGCCTGCATAAAAATGCCAGCGCCAAAGCGTGTTGTAGCTCGGCCATTGTCCTAGTGTTGTCATTTCAGAATTCAAACTTTAGTAATCAAACTTCAGTTGCAAATAACCTGTCCGTTGTGGATAGGGGTGAAACACATACGATTTGTAATTGTTCAAATTATCCACACCCAAACTGGCGGTAAACCGGTCGGCGAATTTATAGCTGGCTTTCACATCCATCACGAAAAATTTGCTCGCCCCACCATAGGTGTCAGGGTTGATGTCGCTATTATCCAAAGCGTTATATTGCCTGCCGCTGTAACGTGCAGCCAGGCTGTAGACAAGATTATTGCCTTGATGATAGGTTGCCACCGCCTTGAACATGGAACGCGGAATACGCGTCGGCTTATTGCCTTCGGTCGTCGGTGCGACTTCGTTACGCAAAATCTCAGCGTCGGTAAAGGTTGCACTGCCTTGTAAATCCAGCCCATGTACCCATACGTCCTGCCATTGCGTCGCCAGTTCAATGCCACGGGTACGAATATGCCCCACGTTTTGCGTATAACTACAGCCTGCGGCTCTGGTACAGGTGCCGGTGTCGTAGGGAATCGCGCTGCCAAGGGTCAGAAATTGTGTAATCAACGCGTCATATTTATTTTCGTGAAACAGGCTGGCGCGTACCAAACCGTTATCAAAGCGACGCTCTGCGGTGAACTCGCCCGAAATGACTTCTTCTGGCTTTAAGTCTGGATTACTTTGCACAAAATAAGATGGGGCTCCATTTTGCAAAGGCTGGAACATCTCACTCACAGTAGGAAAACGGAATGCCTGTCCAAGCGCCGCACGAAAGCCCCATGCGGGTTGTGGCTCAAAGCTCAGTGACAGCTTGGGCGAAAATTTGGTTTCTGATTTATCCGCGTAATTTGCGGTATTTAACACATTGGCGATAGTGATTTGATTGCTACCATCATTGGCTTCCCAGCGTTCTGCGCGACCACCCCAAGTCAGCGCCCATGCCGGAGCCAGTTGCCATTTATCTTGGGCATACAGTGCTTGCGTCCGCGTTTCACCACGCGCGGAGGTATTCACGATACCCTTGGTGCCGACAGACCAATCTGCCGTGTCATTCGTCACACTATGCAACTCATATTGATCAATGTGATAACCGACATCAACGGTATGGTTCTGGGGGCGCAAAGTAGCGTGCGCATCAAACACCGTCCAACCGGTACCCTCCAGATCGGTCACGCGCCCGGTTCGGGTGATATAGGGATTACCCAACGCTGTCGACCCCGATGAAGCCGCATTGGCTGCACTGCTGATGTCTTTTTGATAATCGTAGTCAGATAATGTAGCCTGCCAATCAAAAAAACCTTGGGTGTTGGATTTCACATCCAGCGCCTGCATGATGTGCAAGGCTTCAGCTTCGGCAGGGTTCATGCCGGACACATCATAACGTGCGCCATTGAAGCTCACCCGACCGTTGTACACCGTGGCACCAGTGGCATCTTTAAGGTAACTTTGAATATCGGTGCGGCTATCCAAATTCCACACACCCACGGTATAAGCCGCTTTAATGGTCGGGGTGATGTCATAAGTAGCCTTGAATTTGATGTTGGTTTGCTCAGAGTCATCAATGTTGGTCGCGCCAAAAACAACGCGGTCGGTATTGGTGACGCTTTTGTCCTGAAATGCACCGGTCACTACTGGGCTTGCCCCTGGTGCAGTCACTGAGCGTGCAGCCGTTGAAAAATCCATCGGATGGCCTTTACTATCCAAGCGATCCACCGCCAACAAGAAAGCAAAATCATTAACCTTATCACCCAGCGAAGCCGTTAAATGATTGCCGCTAAAGTTTTCATTTGTGCCATAAAGTTCAAAACTTTGCGTAAAAGCCTGTGCGCTGGCATGTGACTCAAACTTCTCCGGCATACGTGTGGCAATACTCATCACCCCGCCAAACGAGTTGCCTGCGTAAAGCGCCGAGAACGGCCCATACATCATGCTGATGCTTTCAATTCCCTCTGGGCTGACCATGCCCCAGCGCGGCGAACCAAAATTGCCAAATAAAAAATTAGAAAGCAACACGCCATCCGCATACAACATGTTTTGCGCGCTGGAAAGCGTACCCACAGTACGGGTGGCGATATTGCCGTTACGGTCGCCAATAAAACGTTCACGCACTTGAACGCTAGGTAAGTATCTCAAGGTGTCCCCCGCCGTTACCGCATTGATGGTCTCGGCGATTTGAGTCCGTCCATAGGTTTCCACGGTAGCTGGGTGTTTGAAAATGCGGCTATCAATCGGTGTCGCCGTAACGGTCACTTCATCGGTCTCAATGACAGCATTATCCGCCAAGTATGCTGCGTGTACCGGCAGAGTAACTAATCCTAGGGGCGCAACCAATCCCAACACCGCGACCATTCTATTGAATTGTTTCATCATTAAAGTGCCGTTATTATTTTGGAAAAACGAATTTTAGAGATTCTCTGCCGCACACGGAATGCGTCACGATGTCGCAGGGCAAGCGTTCACCGGCGGCTCGTATTAGAATCAACGTATGAACAATCCTGATTTGAATGAGCACACCTCACACCGCAATTTAAGGCGGGTGTTCATGCTGCGCTGGGTGATGATAGGATTTTTGAGCACCACGGCTGCGGCACTGATTCTGCTTGCCATCCCGCTACATAAACTGCCTTTAATGGCGGCGATTAGCAGTATGTTGCTGCTCAATTTCGTCACTTGGCTGCGCTTACGCAACCCCAAAAACATTCATCAGCGTGAACTTTTAGCCCAGTTGCTAGGTGACATCATCACGCTGACACTTTTGTTTTACTTTACTGGCGGCTACAGCAACCCATTTGTGTGGATGTATTTGCTGCCGTTGACAGTCGCGGCGGTGGCTCTGCCACGCTTGCAAGTGTGGGGACTAGCAGTGTTGGCAGTGGCCTGTTATTCGATACTGGTGTTTTATTACGTACCGCTGTCGCACCTGCACATGTACACACTCGAGGGCAATCTCGACATCCACTTGGTCGGCATGTGGTTGGGCTTTGTGTTGAGTGCGGGGGTGATTGCGACGTTTGTGGCGCGTATCGGGCAAAATTTGCGCGATGCCGACCACCTGCTGGCCGAGGCACGAGAACAAGCGCTGGAGAGTGAGCGCATGATGGCGCTCGGCAGCCTTGCCGCCAGTGCCGCGCATGAATTGGGCACACCGCTGGCGACGATGGCGGTGTTGGCAAAAGAGTTGCAAACGACGGGTGAAAATGCAGAAAAATTGCAATTGTTAAGTCGGCAAATCAGCCGCTGCAAAGATATTCTCACCTCGCTCGCCCAATCCGCAGGCGAATCGCGGGCGGACGGGCAAAGCACTGACGTAGAAACTTTTCTGCAATCCAGTATCCAGCGTTGGCGCGACACTCGCCCCGCCACCAGCTTAGAGCTGAGCTTGGAAGGCACACAACCCGTGCCCAAACTATTTGCCGACCGCACCTTGACGCAAGCCTTGCAAAACCTGCTGGATAACGCCGCCGACGCCTCACCCGAAAAAGTTATGCTCAAAGCGAACTGGAATGCGGAAACACTCAACATTACCATCCGCGATTTTGGACAAGGCTTAAACAGTGACACCGCCGCCAAAATCGGCACACCATTCTTTACTTCCAAGCTAGACAAAGGCTTAGGGCTGGGCGTATATCTCACGCGTATTATCCTAGAGCGTTTTGATGGCACGTTGCAACTCAACAATCACGCGGATGGGGGCGTGTTGACTGAGGTCACGCTGCCTTTAACCAAACTGCTCACAATAGGGGCATTCAAGCGTGACTGAAGACCAACCCACACTATTACTCGTTGACGACGACGCTACCTTTCGTGGCGTGTTGCGCGATGCCATGCAAAAGCGCGGATTTGTCGTGAACGAGGCGTTTGATGTCGCCAGTGCCATGCAACTAGTCACGCAGGAAGCCCCAGAATACGCCGTGATAGACCTGAAAATGCCGGGGGATTCCGGGCTGGTACTGGTGCGGCACATCAGCGCATTACAAACCGGCACAAATATGGTGGTACTCACCGGATACGCCAGCATCACCACTGCGATCGAGGCCATCAAGCTAGGCGCGACGCATTATCTGGCCAAGCCAGTGGATGCCGACGACATCCTCGCCGCGTTTGAAAAAACAGAAGGCAACAGCGCGATGCTGGTGGCAAACAGCCCATTATCAGTGGGTCGTTTGGAATGGGAGCATATCCAACGTGTATTGAACGAACACGACGGCAACATTTCCGCAACAGCCAGGGCGTTAAATATGCACCGCAGAACACTGCAACGTAAATTAAACAAGAACCCCAGCAAAAAATAGCGGTCTAGCACTACACTAACGCTATGCTATTCAATCGCCTTAACCACCACTTCAACACCCGTATCCAAACAGGGAAAACTGGGCGATTGGCGCTGGAAATCAGCTTGGCATTAGCGATAAAATTGCTCTTGCTATGGCTGTTATGGATGCTATTCTTTTCTCACCCCATAGCCAAGAATGACCGCCAGCAAGCCGTCACTCGCATCATCTTGAATTAGGACAATCATGCTGCCCTCCGCCGAAGTCGTTGATCTTTCCCGCTTGCAGTTCGGTGCCACCGCGCTCTATCACTTCCTTTTCGTGCCCCTCACGCTAGGGCTGTCGTGGATGTTGGTCATCATGGAGTCGGTGTACGTCATGACCGGCAAGCAAGTCTATAAGGACATGACCAAGTTCTGGGGCAAGCTGTTCGGCATCAACTTCGCCATGGGCGTGACCACGGGAATCACCTTGGAATTCCAGTTCGGTACCAATTGGGCGTACTACTCGCATTACGTCGGCGACATTTTCGGCGCACCTTTAGCCATTGAGGGCATGGTGGCGTTCTTTCTCGAATCCACCTTCGTCGGCCTGTTCTTCTTTGGCTGGGATAGGCTATCCAAAGAAAAACACTTGATGGTGACATTTTTGGTGGCGCTCGGCTCCAACCTCTCCGCCTTATTTATATTGATTGCCAACGCCTGGATGCAGAACCCGGTGGGAGCGGCGTTTAACTTCGAGACCATGCGCATGGAATTGACCGATTTTGGAGCCATTCTTTTTAATCCGGTGGCACAGGTCAAGTTCGTACATACCGTAGCAGCGGGCTACACCGCTGGCGCCATGTTCGTGCTGGGGATTTCAAGCTGGTATTTGCTGAAAAAGCGCGATGTAGGCTTTGCTTTGCGCTCCATCGCCGTGGCTTCCGGCTTCGGTTTGGCCTCGATTTTATCCGTCATTGTGCTGGGCGACGAATCCGGCTACACCACGGGTGAAGTGCAGCAAGTCAAACTGGCAGCGGTTGAGTCGGAATGGCACACGGCGCCGCCACCTGCGCCGTTCACCGCGTTTGGCCTCCCCAACCAAGAATTGGAGCGCACCGATTACGCCATCAAAATCCCCTATTTGCTAGGCTTGATTGCCACGCGCTCCACCGATGAGGAAGTGCTGGGCTTGATAGACATCAAGAACCAAAACGAAGCGCGTATTCGCAACGGCATGGTGGCTTATGCGGACTTGCAGCGCTTGAAAAGTGGTGACACCAGCGATGCAGCACGCGTCGCTTTCGACAAAACCAAAGACGATTTAGGCTTCGGTTTGCTGCTGAAAAAATACACGCCCAATGTGGTGGATGCCAGCGAAGAACAAATCAAACTCGCCGCCAAAGACACCATCCCCAACGTATTCGTGCTGTTCTGGTCATTCCGCGTCATGGTAGGCATGGGCTTTTTGATGCTGTTCATCTTCGCCGCCTCGTTCTACTTCACCGCCAAGCGCAATATCGGCAAACAAACCTGGCTGTTGAAACTATCGCTATACGCCATCCCCGCGCCGTGGATTGCCACAGAACTGGGCTGGATAGTGGCCGAAATGGGCAGACAGCCGTGGACGATTTCCGGCATCTTGCCCACGCACCTGTCCACTTCCTCACTGTCCGTGGGCGACCTGTATTTCAGCCTCGCCGGATTTATCGGTTTCTATACTTTGCTGCTGGTGATTGAGCTGTATCTGATGTTCAAGTACGCACGGCTAGGGCCTTCCAGCCTGCATACTGGGCATTATCATTTTGAGAGGCAAGTCACCGCATGATTTTTGATTATGAAACCATGAAGCTAATCTGGTGGGCATTCATCGGCTTCTTGCTCATCGGCTTTGCCATCATGGACGGCTTCGACATGGGCGTGACCGCGTGGCTGCCATTCTTGGGCAAAACCGACGATGAGCGCCGCGTCATCATCAACAGCGTCGGCCCCACTTGGGAAGGCAACCAGACCTGGCTCATCACCGCCGCTGGAGCCATTTTCGCCGCGTGGCCGCTGGTGTACGCCGCCGCCTTCTCCGGCCTCTACATCGCCCTGCTGCTAGTACTGTTCGCGCTATTCTTCCGCCCGGTCGGCTTTGATTACCGCAGCAAACTGGCCGATCCACGTTGGCGTAACGCTTGGGATTGGGGCTTATTTGCTGGTGGTGCGATTCCAGCGACTGTCTTTGGCATCGCCTTCGGCAACCTGCTTATCGGTTTGCCCTTTCACTACGACGACACGCTACGCTCCTTCTACACCGGCAGCTTCTGGCAATTGCTCAACCCCTTCGCCTTGCTGTGCGGCGTGGTGAGTCTGTCCATGCTGCTGATGCACGGCGCGATTTATCTGCAACTGCGCACTGATGGCGAGGTGCGAAGACGCGCTGCCAAAGCCGCGGTTTCAGCTGGTCTAATTTGCGCTGCAAGCTTTGCTATTGCCGGTGTCTGGGTTTCCGGCATGGACGGCTACGTCATCACCTCGGCGCAAGACGTGAACGCCGCGCTCAACCCGCTGCACAAAACCGTAGAAAAATTTTCCGGTGGCTGGATGAGCAATTACCACGCCCATCCTTGGACACTGTTAGCGCCAGTGGCAGGATTCTTAGGCATTGCGCTCAGTCTGTGGGCAGGTCACAAAAAACACGAGAAATGGGCATTCGTATTCAGCTCCGCCGCGATCGCCGGCATCATCCTCACCGCAGGGTTTGCCATGTTCCCCTTCGTCATGCCTTCCAGCACCAGTCCCACGAGCAGCCTGACCTTATGGGACGCGGCTTCCAGCCATAAAACGCTGGACATTATGTTCGTAGTGGCGGTGATTTTCCTGCCGCTCATCATGGCTTACACCGCGTGGGTCTATCGCGTGCTGCGCGGCAAAGTCACCATCCAGAACATCAAAGACAACACGCACACCGCGTACTAGGAGAAAGCAATGTGGTATTTCGCATGGATATTAGGCGTAGGACTAGCCTTGGCGTTTGGCATCATCAACGTGATGTGGCTGGAGGCTGAACAACCGTTTGACGAGCAGGAGAGTTAATCATGCTAGAAATCAATGCCGCCGCGACGGCCTCACTTATCACCTCAGAGAGCGACTTGGCGAGTTCGCTATCGCTGGAACCGCAAGACCAATACCCGCAAGTGCTTTCCACCTCGCGCATGATTGCGTTGATGGAGATTGCGGCCTCGCGGGTGATGCGCCCTTTGTTGCAAACCGGGCAATTGTCGGTGGGCGTGGGAGTGAACGTTACGCATTTGGCGGCGACACCTCTGGGCGCAGAAGCTACGGCAACGGCGACGTTTTTGGGCATGGAAGGGAAACTGTACAAGTTCAACATTGAAGCACACGATGCCGGAGGCTTGATCGGCAAGGGTGAACATACAAGAGCAATTGTGGATGTAGCGCGACTGCAGCAGGGCGCAACGAAGAGAGTCAGTTTTTAAGATAAGAGCATAAAAAAAGCCCGCTGTTTTCAGCGGGCTTTTTGTGGGCTGTAGGAGCGCCGCCTCGGCGCGATAGTGCGTCAAATCGGGGCGAGGGCGCCCCTCCTACAATGCCGTCTTACAAAATCGGCACAATCAGCAGCGCAACAATGTTGATGATCTTAATCAACGGATTAACAGCTGGGCCAGCGGTATCCTTGTAAGGATCGCCCACGGTGTCGCCGGTAACAGCGGCTTTGTGTGCGTCGGAGCCCTTGCCGCCGAAATGGCCGTCTTCGATGTACTTCTTGGCGTTATCCCATGCGCCACCGCCGGTGGTCATGGAGATGGCGACAAATAAGCCGGTCACAATGGTACCAATCAACATGCCGCCCAGCGCCTGAGCACCCAGCAGCTTGCCAACTAGGATAGGCGCCAGCACTGGCAACAAGGAAGGAACGATCATTTCCTTGATGGCGGCTTTGGTCAGCATGTCCACAGCACGGGAGTAATCCGGCTTGGCAGTACCTTCCATGATGCCGGGGATTTCTTTGAATTGACGACGCACTTCAACCACCACAGAGGCTGCTGCACGACCCACGGCTTCCATCGCCATCGCGCCAAACAGGTAAGGAATCATGCCGCCGATGAACAGGCCGACGATGACCAAGTGGTTGGACAAGTCAAACGTGGTTTCACCGCCGTTATGAATACCCAGAGCGTGGGTGAAGTCGGCAAACAACACCAACGCAGCCAAGCCAGCAGAGCCAATAGCATAGCCCTTGGTCACGGCCTTGGTGGTATTGCCAACTGCGTCCAGCGGGTCGGTGATGTTGCGGATTTCGGCAGGCAGATGCGCCATTTCGGCGATGCCACCGGCGTTGTCGGTGATGGGGCCGTAAGCGTCCAAGGCCACAATAATCCCAGCCATAGACAACATGGCGGTAGCCGCAATCGCAATGCCGTACAGGCCAGCCAAGTGGTGCGCACCGAGGATGCCCAAGCAGATGACCAGCACCGGAGCGGCGGTGGACTTCATGGAGATGCCCAAGCCTGCAATCATGTTGGTAGCGTGCCCAGTAGTGGAAGCTTGTGCAACGTGCTGCACCGGCGCGTATTCAGTCGCGGTGTAGTACTCGGTAATCACCACCATCGCGGCGGTTACTACCAAACCAATTAACGAAGCCAGATAGATGTCCATAGACGTCATGGACATACCAGTTGAAAGCGCCAAGTCAGCAATTTCAGCGTCGCCCATCATTTGCTTCGTCACGAAGTAGAAAGCAATAGCAGACAAGCCACCAGCCACCATCAAGCCACGATAGAGCGCATTCATAATCTTGCCGCCTTCGCGCGCTTTGACGAAATAGGTGCTGATGATAGAAGCGATGATAGAGATGCCGCCGAGTACCAGTGGGAAAGTCATCGCATTGGCCGCATGAGGCATCAGCAAGCCGCCCAGCAACATGGTGGCGATGATAGTCACAGCGTAGGTTTCAAACAAGTCGGCCGCCATACCAGCGCAGTCGCCCACGTTGTCGCCGACGTTGTCGGCAATCACCGCTGGGTTGCGTGGGTCGTCTTCGGGAATCCCAGCTTCGACCTTGCCGACCAAGTCAGCGCCCACGTCTGCGCCCTTGGTGAAAATGCCGCCACCCAAACGCGCGAAGATGGAAATCAGCGAACTACCGAAAGCCAAGCCGACCAATGGGCCAGTGGCGACCGGGCCGCCGTTGGCCATGTTCAGCAGGAATGCGTAATAACCCGCCACGCCGAGCAGACCTAAGCCCACCACCAACATGCCGGTGATGGCACCGCCACGGAAAGCCACTTGCAGCGCGGCGTTGATGCCACCATGTGCAGCTTGCGCGGTACGCAGATTGGAGCGCACCGAGATATTCATCCCGATGTAACCAGCAGCGGCTGACAGCAGCGCACCGATAGCGAAACCAATCGCGGTCAGGCCACCTAAAGCCAACCAGATTGCCACCAGCAGAATCACGCCGACGATACCAATCGCGGTGTACTGTCGGTTGAGGTAGGCAGAAGCGCCTTCTTGAATAGCGGCTGCGATTTCACGCATCCGGTCGTTACCTGTGGGCTGTGCCAGCACCCATTTGATTGTTACGGCACCGTAGACCAATGCGAGTAGCGCACAGGCCAAAGCAAATATCAAACTTTGAGACATTATGAATTTCTCCCCTAAACTTCGTGAATCGCCTTTTGAGCAACTAAGGCTGGAATGGCGGCAAAAAAACGCCCGTCCGTATCTTAAAGGAAGTAGGCAAGATGCAAAAGCCTAATTTTCAATAGGCGCTATAAGTTGGTGAGTTACCGGAAGTTAAAACGCGGGCTTGACCTTGGCGCGATTGAAACGCTCTACACTAGCTATGATTTCAGCTTTAGCCTCTTTAATTCCTGCCCAGCCTTCAAGCTTGACCCACTTGCCTTTGTCCAAGTCTTTGTAGTGCTCAAAAAAGTGGGAAATCATGTTCAAACGCCACTCAGAAACGTCTTCATACGTTTTTAGATGTTTATACAAACCGCACACCTTATCCACCGGTACTGCCAGCAGTTTGGCATCACCCCCGGCCTCGTCGGTCATCTTCAACATCCCCAGCGGACGACAACGCACTACCACACCGGGCAACAGCGGCACCGGGGTCAGCACCAGCACATCGGCAGGGTCACCATCGTCAGACAACGTATGCGGGATGTAGCCATAATTACAAGGGTATTGCATGGATGTGCCCATAAAGCGATCCACGAAAATCGCGCCGCTTTTTTTATCCACTTCATATTTCACCGGGTCGCCCTGCATGGGAATTTCGATGATGACATTGAAGTCGTTAGGGATGTCTTTGCCGGTAGGTACGTCTTTGAGAGCCATGTTAATCCTTGAAAATTAAAAGTTACGAGTGTTTGAGGTTGCGCGATTTAAGGCTCGCCACAATAGAAACCGCCAGAATCAACCCAATGAAGCCAAGCGACATTAGCACTGGCACATGATACCAATATGAAACGCCAAGCTTCACGCCGACGAATATCAACACCACCGCCACGCCATATTTGAGCAAATGGAATCTGTCAGACATGTCCGCCAACAGAAAGTATAGTGCGCGCAAGCCCAAGATGGCGAAGATGTTGGAGGTGAACACGATGAAAGGGTCTGTCGTCACGGCAAATATCGCGGGAATAGAATCCACCGCAAACACCACATCGGAAATCTCTATCATCACCAGCACGGCGAAGAGCGGGGTAAAATAACGCACTCCATCCTTCCAGACCACAAACTTTTCACCCTGCAAAGTATCCGTCATTCTAAGATGCTTACGCATCCAGTTAAGCAGCGGATTTTTGCTGATGTCAGGTTTTTGATCTGCAAACAGCAGCATTTTGATGCCCGTGATAATGAGAAACGTACCGAATATATAAAGCATCCAAGAGAACTGCTGCACCAGCCATATCCCCGCCAGAATCATGATGGCACGCAGAACAATGGCTCCCACCACCCCATAAATCAGCACCCTGCGCTGGTATTCAGGGGGAACAGCAAAGTAGCTGAAGATGGTCAGAAAAACGAACAGGTTATCAACCGAAAGAGACTTCTCGATCAAATAACCCGTGAAGAACTCCATAGCTTTGGTGTTGGCAACAGCCCTGCCCACCGCACCATCGAGATACCACCACAGCAGCGCATTGAACAGCATCGCCAAGGTAAACCATCCCAACGACCAGTAGGCAGCCTCCTTAATTCCGACCTTGCGCGGCTTGCTGCCGCCCAAAGCCAGCATATCTATCGCTAGCATCACTAGGACAAAGACCACAAACCCCAACCACATCCACCCTTGCGCGACCGAGGTTTCCATCATGATGTCAAACCCCAGCCTGTAGTGCGGCGATGCGCTCTTCTAAAGGAGGATGCGTCATAAACATACGCATCAAACCACTCTTGCCACCACTAATGCCAAACGCCGCCATTCTTTCTGGCAATGGGGCAGTATGCACGACTTGCAAGCGTTGCAGCGCAGCAATCATATTTTGGCGGCCGGAAAGCGAAGCTCCACCACGATCCGCACGGAATTCACGCTGACGTGAGAACCACATGACGATGATGGAAGCCAGAATGCCCAGTACCATTTCAGAGATGATCATGGTGATGAAAAAAGCAGGGCCAGTTCCACGCTCGGTCTTGAACACGACCTTATCCACTGTATGCCCGATGACACGCGACAGGAACATCACAAAAGTATTCACCACGCCCTGAATCAGAGCCAGCGTCACCATGTCGCCATTAGCAACGTGGGTGATTTCATGTCCCAGCACGGCTTCGGCTTCTTGCTTGGTCATAGATTGCAGCAGGCCGGTAGAAACCGCCACTAGCGCATTGTTTTTGTTCATGCCGGTGGCAAAGGCATTGACATCGGGCGAATCAAAAATCGCCACTTCCGGCATGCCGATATTGGCCTGCTGCGCTTGGCGCGCCACCGTATCCACCAACCATTGCTCTGTTGGGTTGCTTGGAGTTTCTATGACTACCGCACCTACTGACCTCTTAGCCATCCATTTAGAAATCGCCAAAGAAATGAAAGAACCGCCCATGCCCATGATCAGCGCGAATTGGAATAGCGCAGTCATATTCAAGCCATTGGCATTGAGATAAGGTTCAACGCCCAGAATACGCATGGTGATGGAAAGCACCGCGACAATGGCAAAGTTGGTCAGTAAAAATAAAAAAATGCGTTTCATAGCGATTTCCTTCTCAATAAAAACTAGCTGCCTGCCCCGTGTTTCTTGTTTCCGCCCAGTTTGTCCATGATGGCAAAAACGAGACCTGAGAACATGAAAGTGAAATGTATCCCGACTTTCCATGCGAGATCGTGGTCACTTGTATTAGCCACGTTGACGAAAGACTTGAGCAGCTCGATACCGGAAATAGCAATGATGGAACCAATCACCTTCATTTTCAAATCGGCAAAATCCACATGCCCCATCCAGTCCGGTCTGTCTTCGTGATCTCCAGTGTTGATTTTGGACACGAAGTTTTCATAGCCAGCAAAGATGATGATCATGAGAAGATTGGCCACCAGCACCAAATCCACCAGTGAAAGCACTGTGACCAAAACTCCAGCATCACCTATCTGCACTAGGTGCATCAGGTGACCAAACTCAATACCGAAATACCACAGGAGTACGATAATCGCACCTACTAAACCCAGATAAAACGGTGCCAAAAACCAGCGACTGGCGAATAAAAACTTCTCTAATAAATGTTCTAATTGTTCTATAAATTGCATGCTTTTCCCTAAAGAGTGAATGCGCTATTGCATTCGTAAAATGGAGCCCAAAACTCAAGTTTCAAGTGATCTTGTCTTGAAATTTATGGCCACAAGTCACACATGCTCGCTTTCGTTTGCCACCTGTTGCCTGCATTCCAGCATGATGTGCTGTGGGATGAATTTTATCGCAACTATCACCAGCACCGGAATAATCACGAGTTCATCTAGTTGCCCCAACACCGGAATGAAATCTGGAATCAGATCGAAGGGCATCAACACATAAGCCACAGCCAGACCTAATAATATCTTGGGAAAGTAAGGCGTCTGCGGATGTTTGAGGACTTTCTGATAAACCGCCAACTCGGTTTTTAACCTGCTGACGGCTTCTTTTAACATTCCCATTCAGGCGTAATCTCTCACAACATCCAAACTATTCATCACCACCCATAAATCCCAGCAGATGCAGCAAGCTGGTAAACAAGTTGAATATAGACACGAACAAACTCACTGTTGCCATGATGTAGTTGGTCTCACCACCATGGATAATGTTGCTGGTTTCATACAAAATCAATCCTGACATCAACAAAACAAACATCGCCGAGACCGCCAAAGACAAACCTGGCATGCTTAAAAAGAGTGCGGCTAAACCAGCTACAAAAGCCACCAGCACCCCCACCATTAAGAAACCACCCATAAAACTGAAGTCCTTACGCGTAGTCAGTGCATAAGCCGAAAGTCCTAAGAAAATGGTCGCTGTCATACCCATCGCCGTAGCCACGATTTGTCCACCGTTAGGTAAGCTCAGATATTGGCTAATGATAGGGCCAAGGGTATATCCCATGAATCCTGTCAATGCGAAGACAGCGAGCAATCCAGTGGAACTATCCTTGAACTTGCTGGTGAGAAACAGCAAGCCGAAATATCCAACTAAAGTCACAATAATGCCCGGATGCGGCAATTTGAGGGCAACTGATAAACCAGCCGTAATTGCACTGAAAAACAGCGTCATGGAAAGCAACGTATAGGTGTTGCGAATGACCTTGTTAGTAGATAGCACACTGGATTCGAATGACCCAGAACTTAACGATTCTGGGGCTGATAACACTTGGGTTTGTGCAGTAATGTCTTTCATCTTCAAGTCTCCTAAATAATGTTACACAATGTACATTTCTATTCTGAACCCGCCGCGCTTAAAGCCAAATGCCTAGGCGTAAACTGCATACGTTTGCGGCGTTCAATTTGACGCACCAGCGAAACACTGGCACGTTCTGCAGCACGATCTATCGCCGCATAAAGGTCATGGCCAATATCTTCAATTAACACGCTAGGCATATGCGCCAACGTAAACACCAACTGGCAACGCTTATCTATGCCGCCACGTATACCATTGATGTCGGATAACCTTACAGTAACCCGCCGAATATGATGGTCGGCGAAGTTCACCGCAGAATTTAGCCGCCGCAGAGTATATTCGCGGATAGATTTAGTTAAACTAAAACCACGTGTTTGTATGTCAGTTTGCATCACAATCTCCTTATCAAATTAACTGAACCACGCGCTCACTATACATTTTCAACATTCAATATAAAAATCGAATATTATTTATAATATATTCGATAAATACGAATCAAAGGAGGTTATCTATGGCATCTCTCAACTACAAACATTTACATTATTTCTGGGTTGTCGCCAAATCAGGCAGCATCGTAAAAGCCTGCGAGCAGCTACATTTAACTCCCCAAACCATCAGCGGACAGCTCAGCCTGTTCGAGGATGTAATCGGCGAAAAACTGTTCAACCGAACAGGTCGCAGGCTGGTTCTGACAGACCGCGGACAAGTCGTGCTGAGCTATGCTGAGGAGATTTTTTCGCGTGGACAAGAGCTGGAAGACATGCTGCGCCAAAAAAAACCCGGGAGACAGCTGCAATTCCGCATCGGGGTTTCTGACGCAGTGCCTAAAATTGTCGCCTACCGCCTCATCGAGCCCGCACTAAGAGCACAAGAGTCATTACGCATTATTTGTCGTGAAGGCAAAGTAGCCTCACTTTTGGGTGAACTCGCAATGCATAGACTAGATATCGTAATCGCCGACAGCCCCATGTCACCCAGTATTGATGTGCGTGCATTCAACCACTTGCTGGGGGAATGTGGCGTAACTTTTTTTGCTAGACCTGAACTGGCGAATCAATATCCCGGGGAATTCCCAACAAGGTTAAATAATGCTCCCATGCTGGTTCCCGGTGACGATGTCGCCACGAGACCAAAGTTGATGAGATGGTTTGAAGAACATCACATCAGACCCAGAATTTTGGGAGAGTTTGATGATAGTGCATTGATGAAAGCCTTCGGACAGGCAGGAGTTGGCTTTTTTGCCGCACCCTCCTCCATCGCCGAACAGGTAGAACAAGAATGTGGCGTGATTCGTATCGGCAGCACCAACGACATTATCGAAAAGTTTTATGCTATTTCGGTTGAGCGTAAACTGACACATCCCGCCGTGGTGGCCATCAGCGAAGCTGCACGACTAGAATTATTTATGCCTGAGTGAGACTATTGCAAAGACGCAAAACAACCGCGCTGCGAATCGTACCCCACCAACTCGCATTTTTGTATGTCGAAGTACCATCCATGCATTGTCAGCAGGCCTTGCTCCACACGCTGCTTAATCCACGGAAAAGTGCGTAAATTCTCCAGTGAAACCAAGATAGACGCCTCTTCGCAAGCACATAATTGCACTTCGGGTGTCGCACCAGGCATTTCTGCCAGCACCTTATCTTTAGCGCGCGCCGCCATATTCACCCAATTGCCGATAAACTCAGCTTGTATGCCCGCAGGAATGCCCTGCATCAAGGCTTTAATGCCGCCACATTGGCTATGGCCGAGCACAATGATGTGCTTTACTCCCAAAGCACATACGCCGAACTCCAGCGCGGTACTCACCCCGTGCAGCCCACCGCCGGTTTCATAAGGCGGCACCATGTTGGCCACGTTGCGTACCACAAACATATCGCCGGGATCACAATCGGTGATGATGGCAGGATCCACGCGCGAATCGGAGCAGGCAATCACCATGGTGCTAGGATTCTGGCCTTTCTTCAGGGTCTCGAACAACTCCTGCTGATGCCCGAAATAGTCGGTCTGAAAACGCTTAAAACCTTCGACCAGTTTAGAAATGTCTGTCATGTTGTTAAATGTCTCGTCCTGTCAGTTGGCGATAGGCTTCACGATATTTTTCGCTGGTTTTAGCCGCCACCTCGGGGGGTAATTCCGGCGCGGGCGGCTGCTTGTTCCAACCGGTAGATTCCAACCAATCACGCACATATTGCTTATCAAAACTGGGCGGATTGCTACCCACTTTATATTGCTCCGCAGGCCAAAAGCGTGAAGAATCGGGCGTGAGCGCCTCGTCTATCAGGTATAGCGTACCAGCACCGTCCTTACCCATCCCAAGCCCAAACTCAAACTTGGTATCGGCGATGATGATACCTTTTGTCAGTGCAAATTCTGCCGCTGCTTTATAAAGCGCAATCGCCGAGTCGCGGACCTGTTCCGCCAAGTCTTGGCCTATCAGCACCACGGTTTGCTCAAAATTGATATTCTCGTCATGCGTACCAAGCTCCGCCTTAGTGGAAGGCGTGAAAATAGGTTGCGGCAGTTTGGAAGCCTCCTGCAAACCCGCAGGCAGCGCAATGCCGCACACTGTGCCGGATTTCTGATACTCCTTCCACCCCGAACCTACCAGATAACCGCGCACCACCGCCTCAATTGGCAAGGGCTTCAGCTTCTTCACCACGATGGCGCGATCGCCCAGCTGGGTATGCTCAGCGACATTCTTCACCACCGATTCCGGCGCGATTCCGGTGAGGTGATTAGGAATGATGCTGGAGAGTTTGTCGAACCAGAAATTGGCAATCTGTGTCAGCACCGCGCCCTTACCCGGAATAGGCGTAGGCAGGATGACATCAAAAGCCGACAGGCGATCAGTGGTGATAATCAACATCTTTTCCGCGTCTATGTCGTAAATGTCGCGCACTTTGCCCTGATTGATAAGCGGCAGGCTTTTGATGCTGGATTGTAGTAAGGGTGGTTTCATTGTGTACTTTGGGATAGCTTACCAAAGACTGGATTATCGCCTCTACGGCCGAGCTTGAAAAGCTGAGATGACACTTAGGAACACAAGATTCAGGAAGATTCCAAGGTTCGCCCATATTTCATGCTAGATTACGACAATTGCGCTTGTGATTTATCAGATTCCATTAAAAGGTCAACTATGAAAATTCTATCCGTGTTCAACAATAAGGGTGGTGTCGGCAAAACAACCCTAACATATCACTTATCACATGCGTTATCCGAAATGGGATACCGTATTTTGATGATAGACGCAGATCCTCAATGTAATTTAACGATTTATTCAATCACTGAAGATTCAATACATGACATATGGGCGGCAGAGGATGCTTTTATCGACGAAGGAATGGATGCCACTAAAAAAGGCATGACTCAAGAAGAGTTTAAAAAAATACTAAATTCGCCAAGAAGTCTTCATTTTATTGTTAAGTCAACCGAGGAAGGAACAGGCGAGCTGGACAATTTACCGCCACCTTATAAATTAACAGAGTCTTTAGATATTATCCCAGGCAGGCTTTCTTTACATACATTCGAAGAAAAAGTTTCTGCTAGATGGCCGGATGCTTACCGAGGCGACCCATTAGCAATTAGGACACTGACGCGCATTAGGGCTCTAGCCGAACAATACACGAGCAAAAACAATTACGATTTTGTAATCGTCGATACATCTCCCAGTCTAGGCACCTTAAATAAAGTCATTATTTCTACGGTAGATGGCTTCTTTGTTCCGGCCTTACCAGACCTATTCTCTCTCTATGGAATACGAAATATTGGAAGAGCTCTATCAGCATGGAAAGCTGAG
Organism: Methylophilaceae bacterium; assembly: GCA_046155285.1. Lineage (GTDB taxonomy): Bacteria > Pseudomonadota > Gammaproteobacteria > Burkholderiales > Methylophilaceae > CAILHX01. The sequence goes on from JBJXEA010000020.1 coordinate 73,424, forward strand.
TTTGAAATTCTTTATAAGCTAATCAGCGAAGATAAGCGTAAATCATTCCCTGACCGGTTTGTCAGTTTCTTGGGATACACCATCTACAACGCAAAGCCTTATGCCAACCCAAAGGGACAATGGAATTTAGCTAAGGCACATTTAAACTATGCTGAGCAAATTCCTTCTGCGATAAAAGATTTCATAAAACCAGAACTCCGCAACCACTTAACTGATGCGCTATTAAACGCCCCCATTGGTGGCGACTCCATTATGTATACCCACAACACATTTCCAGCTATGGCTCAAAAGTATCATAAACCCATGTGGAAAGTACCAAGTCACCCGTCAATAGCAAGGGATGATGTGAATACTCTTGCAGGTTCCCGCGCCAAATACGAAGAGACAAAGCCTTCTTATACTAGGTTTGCAAGTGAGCTACTTAGTCGAGTCAATTTACTCTAAGGCGGTGAGTTTATGACTGCAAATCATGATGGACTAATTGAGTTATATCGTAGTCAAGAGCATTTGTTTAAGCAATTCAAGAATGCTGTTGTTGATTGCTTTAACCTTGAACCAAAACTTAATCAGGCAAAAAATCCGACAATCCATTCTATAAAATCTAGGCTAAAAGACCCTGACCATCTTCGCGAAAAGCTAGTAAGGAAGACATTAGAGGTCGATTGCATCACATTAGATAATTTTTTTACGCGCATTACTGATCTTGCCGGAGTGCGTGTTTTGCACCTCTATCAGGATCAGTTTCCACAAATTCATGGCTTTATTGCCGACAAAATTAAATCTCAAGATTGGTTTTTAGCAGAAAAACCAATTGCATATTCATGGGACCCAGAGGCCAGAGATTTTTTTGAATCCCATGGGCTTGAGGTAAAGCTGAAAGAGTCTTACTACACGAGCATCCACTACCTCATTAAACCTAAGGGAAAATCAGACATCTGCTGTGAAATTCAAGTGCGGACACTGTTTGAGGAAATATGGGGAGAAATTGATCACACAATTAATTATCCTGAACCTACGCAATCAAAGGCATGCAAAGAACAGCTTCGTGTACTTTCAAAACTCGTATCCACTGGTACGCGATTAGCCGATTCTATTTTTCGTTCGAATGATTAGCAAACGAGCTTGCCCATCTGCCGCATCAAAAAAATGTGGGCAATCTCTGGAGAGTTGAAATCAGGGCGTGGTGGAGCGGGGAGTTGCGTGCAATTGCACACCCAACGCCTTAATCACTTTCAAAATCGTGGCAAAACTGGGGTTACCCTCACCGGATAAGGCTTTGTACAGGCTTTCGCGCCCTAAGCCAGTATCCCGCGCCAGTTGGCTCATGCCTTTGGCACGGGCAATGGTGCCTAGCGCCTTGGCGATGAAGGCGGGGTCATCGCCCGCTTCTTCTAGGCAGGCTTCCAGATACAGCGCCATGTCCTCGTCGGTTTTGAGGTGTTCGGCGCTATCCCATTTACGCAGTTTTAGTGTTCCCATTTTGGCCTTCTAGAGTTCTTGAGAAGGCATAATTGTATTCTATAGGATACGACATATTGAGTGAAATTTTAGCCTACCCCTCACCCCAGCCCTCTCCCACAAGGGGCGAGGGAGCAGCGGGTGGCGCACCACCCCTCCCCCTTCTGCCGCAGCCGACAACGCAGCTCCAAGACGGGGGCTTGGCGGCAACCTGTGTTTGAGCTCCGCGACAGACCACGTTGTGTGTGGTCTGTTAGGGCGAGTTGGATTGCCACCCGTCTTGGAGTTGTGTTGGCGGGAACCCGCAAGGGCAAGGCGGAGGGGGTCTTTTGCTTTGGTTACTTTCCTTTGGACAAGCTGTATAGACCGAGTACATAGGTAACAGGTGTGCCAGGACATAGGTAACACTACTACAATGGTTTAGGGTCTCGCAAGTCAAAGCGCATCAGGC
>JBJXEA010000021.1:0-32639 GCA_046155285.1 Methylophilaceae bacterium
ATGCGCCAATGATAGTAAGCTCTTCGCTTGCGAAAGTAGGTCACTGCCAGACGCCTTATTAAACAAAAAGCCTCCCCAGATTTGGGGAGGCTTTTTGCTTTTAGTGGGGGCTGTGAGGTGTTTCAGGGTGTTATTTAAGTAATGCATTTACCGGAGTGAGTTTGAATCCAGATTCACGTAGCCTTGATATTAGCCCGTTATTTCCGGCTAAATGTGAGGCGCCCACAGCGACAAAAATATTACCCTTATTGGCTTTTTCTATGAAGCTTAGCGCCATGCCAGTATTGCGTTCATCCAGAAATTTTATGCGCATCTTTTCCCATAAGGCTGTGGGGAGCATCAGTGATGTTATTTTTTCATCCAATTGAGCGATGTTGAGGATGTCGCCGCTAAGGTAGGCGTTGATGAGCATCTCAAAATCACGTTCTTTTTCTTCTTGGCTACGCTTCAAAACTGCGCGAAGCATCACCAGTTGTTCATCGATAGTGAATGAATCTAATGTCTCAAAATGTTTTACTGTGCTCTCAAGCCCAGTGACAGGTTTGGAAAATCTCTGCGCCAGACCGAGCAGTTGATTGTCTTGGGAAAAGATAGTATTTGGCTTAGGCAGGTCAAACACGATTGCCAGCAGCCATGGCTTCATATTCAAGGCAACATCTGTAGGCATAGAGTGAAAGTCTGCCAATTCGACAATTTTGTCGAATTCGCTTTCAGTCAGCAGGCTGGATAGTTTTGGTTCTTTAAGAAAGTAAGAGGAATTATCTGTGGAAGGTAGCACTTCAACCATGAAACTGTCACTCTCGGAAATAGCATTAATGACTTCTGCTGAGAAGTTAGTGATTCGTGCATCATCCGAGTGCATCGTTGCAAACAAATAACTCGTTTTTCCTGTAGGAGATTCAGCTTTCCATAACAGACCAATATCACTTGGTTGAGATAGTGCCAATGTCGAAGTAAGTGCTAATGCAAAAGGCAATAGATATTTGATAAAGCGCATAGGGAGTAATTTATACATGATTCACTTCTGTTAATTGAGGGAGATTCTTTCTGACAAATGGATAGACGAACTGGTTCAAATTGGTCTTCCTTATATCAGTCAGTATCGAATCTTAGATTTTGTCATCCACCATTCAACAAAATCAGCTTATCCATCGAGGCTATGGTGCAGAGGCGGTGGGCTTTTTGCTTTTGTAAGTGCGAGCTTGGGGTAAAATCAACTCATGAGTCAGTTATCCCCTACCGATTTGTTCTTTGAAGGCAATCGCTTTATGCAAGCGGGGGATAATACGCATGCCGAGGCGTGCTTTCGGCGTGCAATCAAAGCTGATCCTGAGTTCGCTGAAGCGTATACCAATCTAGCCATTCTGCTTGAGTCCAAGCAACCCAAAAAAGCCGAGCAGTATTACCGAAGCTCTTTGAAACTCAACCCTGATAGCCCTGAGACCTTGGCTAATCTGGCCGATTTCTTCGCAATGCATAAACGTTTTGCCGAGGCCGAGGCGCTTTATATTCAGTCCATTGTACTAAATCCTAGCGCGTCCATCACCCATTCTAATTTAGGCGTTTTATTGGCGTGTTTGAAGCGCGAATATGAGGCGGAAACCTATCTGCGTCGAGCCTTAGAGCTCAATCCTGAGAACGCTAAGGCCTCGTTTAATCTGGCGTATCTATTGCTGTTACAAGGGAATTTTGCAGAGGGTTGGATACGGTTAGAGGCTAGAAACCTCAATGTCGATGCCAATCTGCCCTTTGCAAAATGGCAGGGTGAGGATTTGCGCGGCAAGTCGCTATTGGTGTGGTACGAGCTGGGCTTTGGCGATGAAATCCAGTTTTGTCGCTATGTGCCGCTGCTCAAGAAAATGGGCGTGACTGATTTAACCTTGGTGTGTCGCCCTGAACTCAAAGTCCTATTTCAAACGCTGGAGGGCGTAGATACGTTGTATGCCGCCACTGAGCATATCCCGCATCGGTATTATGATTTTTGGACGCTGCCACTCAGTGCGCCGCGTTATTGTCAAACCGAGTTGGATTCAATCCCGGCGCAGCTTCCCTATCTGCACGCTGATGCAGATAAAATCAAGCAATGGAAGCTTCCTGAAAATGGATTAAAGAAAGTCGGGTTAGTGTGGCAAGGCAATCCCCGGCATGAAAACGATGACCAGCGTTCGCTTGATGTCAAAACGCTTGCGCCTTTGCTGAAAACTAGCGGAATTCAGTTCGTTAATTTGCAAAAAGGAGTCAAAGCTCAAGCAATGATGACCTTGCCAGCCGAGATGCAAGATTTCGCCGACACCGCCGCCATCATCAGCCAGCTCGATTTAGTAATTTGTGTAGATACCGCCGTAGCACATCTTGCAGGCGCACTGAATAAGCCCTGCTGGGTGTTGTTGCCAGATTTCAAAACCGATTGGCGCTGGATGAAAGAACAAAGCGATAGCCCTTGGTATCCCAACGTCATGCGCCTATTTAGGCAAGGCCAAGACCAGCGCTGGGAGCCAGTCATACAATCGGTCACAAGCGCTTTGCAGCAATGGGTTGACGACAAGGCCTAGCCTTTCTGCTAACATCGTTTCATCGTAGAGACACTTAGGGGGCAGCATGAAAAAAATAGAAGCAGTGATCAAACCATTCAAGCTGGATGAAGTGCGCGAAGCACTTTCTGAAATCGGCGTAACCGGCATGACGGTGACCGAAGTCAAAGGTTTTGGACGGCAAAAAGGCCACACCGAGCTGTATCGCGGCGCTGAGTACGTGGTGGATTTTTTGCCCAAGATTAAGCTGGAATTGGTAGTCGCAGATGCGCAAGTAGATACAGCCATAGAAGCCATTATCAGTGCTGCCCGCACCGGCAAGATTGGTGATGGCAAGATATTCGTGACTTCGGTGGAGCAGGTTGTGAGAATCCGCACTGGTGAGACTGGCGAAGAAGCTGTTTAAAAATTCAATCTTCTTCGCCATGCGGCGTTGTGAGCAGGAAAATTGCTCCTTACATATCAGTTATATGCCGCGTCGCAATTTCCCTGCTCACGCCTTGTCTGCCTTAGAAGCTTGAATTTTTAGAGGTAGCCGTGCTTGATTCCATTATTTAACGTCTCAACAACAATGGATATCCAACAATGAGAACATTGCTTACTGTACTTTTAATAGCATTTGCAACTTCTGCCTATTCTGCCATCCCTACAATGAAGCTGAATTGTGGCAAGGTAAAAGGCTATAAAACAGAAGCTGAAAGAAAGTATGATGGTCATTTATACAATGTCATAGTGACTTTCATCACCAAGCGACCCGATAATAAGTTGGCTGATAAGGTTTTGCGCGAATGCATCAGTGCATCACTTAAACTAGACGACCAGAAAAATATTCTTGCTACTGCTTGGTTCAGACCTATTGCAGGTAGTGAAGCCGATGATGATGAACAACTGAAGCCTCACGGTGACTTGAGCTACATATCCTACAAGGCATCCACTAAGAAGGTTGAAGTCAAGAATCTTTTGGACAAGTAACAGTTAAAGTCCTCCTAGAAATTATTTTGCACTTATGAAGTTATTTTTATCCTGCCTCGTCTATCCAAGCCTGCTGTATCGCCTCCAGCACCTTCTCCCCACCTCGGCTGTGGTCGTCGTCGAAGCCTTGCAAACCGATGACCTTGTTGTGCAAATCCACAAAATTGATGGTTTTCGGGTCGGTTTCGGGAAAGCTGTCAAACAGCTCTTCCGCGATTTGTTGTACGTCTGCCCACTTCATTGGTTTTCCTTTGCTTGATTTTCCTACATTCTCACCCAGCCGTTAATCACATGCAAGGGAGGCTTTGAGCAAGTCTCTACTATGCTTCGATACGTTTTCCGTTCGCCCTGAGTGCCGCGCAAAGCGCGGTGTATCGAAGGGTAGACGGAAAACTACTCAGCACGAACGGCCTTCTTCAAATTTTCCCCAAGTCTCGCAAGTATCGTGTCCAAGTATAGTGTTCAAATGTCGTGTCTGGACATCAATCCAAGGTGCGGCATGTTAAAATTTAGTCAGTTCATTCACGTACTGGAAAATTCATCATGTTTAGTACCTCACAAAAGTTGGCACAACTTGACCCCGCTATATCCCAAGCCATTGAAGACGAAAAGATCAGGCAGGAACAGCATATCGAGCTGATTGCTTCGGAGAATTACACCAGCCCTGCGGTGATGGAGGCGCAAGGCTCGCAACTGACCAACAAGTACGCAGAGGGTTATCCAGGCAAGCGATTTTATGGTGGTTGTGAGTTTGTAGACCAAGTGGAGCAGATTGCCATAGACCGCGTGAAGCAACTTTATGGCGCGGAATATGCCAACGTGCAGCCGCATTCTGGTTCGCAAGCCAATCAGGCAGTGTATTTTTCTATCCTAAAACCGGGTGATACGGTGATGGGGATGAATCTCGGTCACGGCGGCCATTTGACACACGGCTCTCCGGCTAATCTTTCGGGCAAGCTGTTCAAGATTGTGCCTTACGGCTTGAACGAAAAGGAAGAGATTGACTACGACGAGATGGAAAGAATCGCCGTCGAATGCCAACCGAAATTGCTCATCGGCGGAGCCAGTGCATACGCGCTGCGCTTTGATTGGGAGCGCATGGCAGCGATTGCCAAGAAGGTGGGTGCGTATTTCATGGTGGATATGGCGCACTATTCCGGCTTGATCGCGGCGGGTGTTTACCCCAGCCCTGTGCCGCACGCCGATTTCGTTACTTCCACCACGCATAAGACCTTGCGCGGCCCGCGCGGCGGCATCGTGTTGGCCAAGGCGGAATTTGAGAAGAGCATCAACTCCAACGTATTCCCTTCATTGCAGGGTGGTCCGTTGATGCACGTCATCGCGGGCAAGGCGGTCGCTTTTGCGGAAGCGCTCAAACCGGAATTTAAAACCTATCAAACTCAAGTGCTGAAAAACGCTGATACCTTGGCTAAAACTTTGGCTGAGCGTGGCTTGCGGATTATTTCAGGCCGCACCGAATCACACATGTTTATGGTGGATCTGCGCCCGAAAAATCTCACGGGTAAGGCCGCGGATGCGGTGTTAGGTCAGGCTCATATCACCGTCAACAAAAACGCCATCCCCAATGATCCGGAAAGCCCATTTGTTACTTCCGGCATCCGTATCGGCTCTCCCGCCATCACCACGCGCGGTTTCAAGGAAGAAGAAACCAAGCAGGTCGCGCATTTGCTTGCCGATGTGCTGGATAATCCCACCGACGAGGCTGTCATCGCCGCTACCAAAGCAAAAGTTCATGCGTTGACGGCGAAATTTCCAGTTTATGGGGCGTAAATTACGTTAGTCAAGCAAGCTAATGAAGAATAAAATGAGCGCTTGATAGTTTGCCATTGGAGACATCATGAATTTTAATATTGAATACGAGCTTGAAGCCGATGGTCGTTGGTTGGCCGAAGTGCCAGAGATTCCAGGTGTACTGACTTACGGCGCTACCGCTGATGAGGCAATGGCTAAGGCTGAGACTCTGGCTTTACGCGCATTGGCTGAACGTATCGAGCTCGGCGAAAATCGACCAATGGACATTTCTATTCAACTTGTTGCGGCATGAGCCTGTGGCCTTCCGCAAAATCAAAACGAGTTTTGGCTGCACTGTTTCGCATCGGTTGGGAAGTTAAACGTCAATCAAGCTCGCATTGCACATTGTCACGTTCTGGCTGGCCTGACTTTGTTTTTGCGTTTCATGATGGCGAAGAAATTGGCCCTAAAATGCTGGCACGTATTTCCAAACACACAGGTCTCAGACCTAGTGACTTATAAGACTGTTGGCCAACACCTTACAAAATGAAATGTCCTTTCTGTGGCGCTGACGATACCCAAGTCATAGACTCCAGAGTCAATGACGTAGGTGATAGCATACGTCGCCGCCGCCGTTGTGCCACTTGCGAGAAGCGATTTACCACTTATGAAACTGCCGATTTACAGATGGCGCAGGTGGTGAAGCAGAATGGTACTCGTGAGGAGTTTTCGCGCGACAAGTTGCGCCTTTCCTTTACCCGCGCGTTGCACAAGCGACCTGTGCCTACCGAGTATGTGGATCAGGCCATAGAAGACATCGTGCAGAAGATACTCGGCAAGGGTGAGCGCGAGATCGCCTCACGCGAATTGGGAGAGGCGGTGATGCACGAGCTTCAGCATTTGGATAAAGTTGCCTACATTCGTTTTGCTTCCATCTATCGAAGTTTTGAAGATGTGCAGGACTTCAGCGACGCGATTCGTGATCTGAAAAAGCCTTTACGCCGCAGCACCGACCCCTTGAAGCCTACCGAGTAATGTTTTCCGCAGACGACTATGTTCATATGGCTCAAGCTCTGCGCTTGGCAGAGCGCGGTTTATACACGACCACCCCCAATCCCCGCGTGGGCTGCGTCATTGTCAAAAATGATGTCGTCGTCGGCGAAGGCTGGCACGCGCGTGCTGGTGAGGCGCACGCTGAGGTCCATGCCTTGCAACAAGCTGGCGAAAAGGCGCGTGGTGCTACCGTTTACGTCACCTTAGAGCCATGCAGCCATCATGGTCGCACGCCGCCTTGTGTGGATGCGCTGGTCGCTGCCGGAGTGGCGCGTGTGGTGTTTGCCATGAATGACCCAAACCCTAAAGTGAGCGGATTGAGTGCCTTGGAGGCGCGTGACATCAAGGTTGAAACTGGTTTGATGGCGGCGCAAGCGCGTGAATTGAACATCGGTTTTGTATCGCGCATGGAACGCGGGCGGCCTTGGCTGCGTTGCAAAATGGCGGCTAGTTTGGATGGCGGCACGGCGCTTTCTAACGGCGTGAGTCAGTGGATTACCAGTGAGCCTGCGCGGCTGGATGTGCAGCGTTGGCGGGCACGGTCTTGCGCCATTCTCACCGGTGTGGGTACCGTGTTGGCGGATGATCCACAGATGAATGTGCGCGAGTTTGAGATTGGTCGTCAACCGTTAAAAGTCATCGTGGATAGCCATCTACGCACGCCGCCATCGGCCAAAATTTTGCAGGGAGGTGCGTTGATAGCCTGCGCCAAGCTGGATGAAACCCATGCTGCGGCTTTACGCGCTCAAGGCACAGAATTGCTGGTGCTGCCTAACAGTCAAGGCAAGGTTGATCTCGAGGCTTTGCTGCGTGAATTGGCGGCAAGAGGCATCAATGAACTGCACGTGGAAGGCGGCTCGCAGTTGAACGGTGTGCTGCTGGAGTTGGGCTTGATAGACGAGCTGCTGCTGTATATGGCACCCGTGCTGCTGGGGGGCGAAACACGCGGCATGTTCGATGCGCCAGTATTCACGCAAATGGCGCAGGGCAGAGCGCTCAACATTCAAGAGCTGACGCACATAGGGCGAGATATTCGCATCCGTGCACGATTTGCCTAATCTGGTTGATACGCATTGCCACCTCGATGCGGTGGAGTTCGACGCTGACCGAGATGCGGTAGCTGCTGCAGCCAAAGCCGCAGGAGTGGCTGGCATCGTGATTCCTACGGTAGAAAAAGCCAATTTTAGAACGGTGTTGCAACTGTGTGAGCGCCATCCCCATTGCGCTCCGGCGCTGGGCATACACCCTCTTTATATCAATCACTCTCAGCCTGAAGATTTAGTCACGCTACGCGAGTTCTTGGATAATGATACGGTGGTGGCGGTGGGCGAGATAGGCTTGGATTATTTCGTCGAAGGCCAAGACTTGGCGCGGCAGGAATGGTTTTTTGTGGAGCAGTTGAAGCTGGCGCAGGAATTCAACTTGCCCGTCATCCTGCATGTACGCCGCGCGGTGGATAGCGTGTTGAAGAATCTGCGTAAATTCAGAGTGGTCGGCGGCATCGCCCATGCTTTTAACGGTAGCCGCCAGCAGGCCGACGAGTTTATCAAGCTGGGGTTCAAGCTGGGTTTTGGTGGCGCGATGACCTTTGAGCGGGCTTTGAAAATTCGAGAATTGGCGACCACCCTGCCGCTAGAATCAATGGTGTTAGAAACCGACGCGCCGGATATTGCCCCAGCTTGGTTGAATAAACAGCGCAACAGTCCGACTGAATTACCTAAAATTGCTGAGGTATTAGCGCAGTTGCGCAAAGAGAAATTAAGCACAATTTTTGAGGTGACTACTGTCAGCGCTTTGGGCGTGCTTCCTAGGCTGAATTTGGTACTTTGAGCGGCTTGTCAAGCCTAGTTGTACACATCACTTTAAGTGTTACATGAAGAGTAAGGAAAAAATCCTTTGTCACCAAGGGTATATGCTAAACATATGATTATTATAGTATTTTATAATAGTTCAAAATTTAAGCGAAATTAAAAAAGCCTTGTCCGAGCAACGAGTTACAGTTTTAATACAGGCTTACCCACAAAATTATCCACAGATTCTGTGGATAGAGTTGAGCGCATTTTTAGGCAGCATAAAATATGAAAATTCAAGGTAAAAATTGGCGCACCATTTGGCCGAATGCGGACGGGGAAAGCGTCAATATCATAGATCAAACCCTGTTGCCGCATCAGTTGGTAGTGCGGCAGTTGCGCAGCATGCTCGACGTAGCCGAGGCCATTAAAACCATGCAAGTGCGCGGTGCGCCACTGATAGGCGCGAGTGCGGCGTATGGCATGGTGCTGGCGGTGCAAATGTTGGCTGACGACGCGGCTTTACAGGCGGCGGGGCAGACTTTAATCGCCACACGTCCGACGGCGGTGAATCTAAAGTGGGCGGTGGAGCGTATGTTGAAGGTGTTGAGCGCCTTGCCACTGAAAGACCGAGCAACTGTGGCCTGGCAAGAAGCCGCCAAGATTTGCGACGAAGATGTGGCGCTGAATCAAGCCATAGGTCAGCACGGCTTTGCGCTGTTAGCAGCCATGCATAAAAGCAAAAAACGTCCGCTGAATATCCTAACCCACTGCAATGCCGGCTGTTTGGCGGCGGTGGATTGGGGGACTGCGCTGGCACCGATTTATACTGCTTTTGATGCGGGTATTCCGCTGCATGTTTGGGTGGATGAAACCCGTCCGCGCAACCAAGGCGCGAGCTTAACCGCTTGGGAATTGGGTCAACATGGCGTGCCGCACACAGTCATCGCGGATAATGCCGGTGGACACCTAATGCAGCACGGGCAGGTGGATATGGCGATAGTGGGCGCTGACCGGGTGACCAGTCAGGGCGACGTGTGCAACAAGATAGGCACCTATCTCAAGGCCTTGGCCGCGTATGACAACGGCGTGCCGTTTTACGTTGCCGTACCGTCACCGACCATAGACTGGAATATGCAAAATGGCTTGCGCGAGATCCCTATTGAGGAGCGTAGCGCGGATGAAGTGGCTTGGGTCTACGGTCGTGCGGAAAATGGTGAAACCACGCGCGTCAATGTGTTGCCCGCAGGCAGTCAGGCCGCCAACCCGGCGTTTGATGTGACACCGGCGAAATATGTGACGGGTTTGATTACTGAGCGTGGGGTTTGTGCACCAGCGGCGCTTAGAGAGTTGTTTAGTGGAAATGTGCAGCCAAGTTTCTAATATCGTCATTCCAGCGTAGGGTGTAGCAGGGATTTCACACAGCATGCTGTGTGCCTGCGAAACAGTAGACTTCATGTAGAAGTCTACGCGCCCTGCAAGGGGGAATCCAGTCAAGCCACTTAATGGGCACAGAGAAGCATTGCACTCCGTTGCTATTTGACTGGATTCCCGCCGCCGCGGGAATGACGGAGCGGGTTAAAATTAAACTAAGCTAAGGAATCATCATGATTTTGCACCTAAGAGAACAACTGCTCGCCACCACCCGCAAACTCTCCGAAATCGGCCTCAATCGCGGCACATCGGGCAATGTCAGCGTGCGTGACGGTGATGGTTTCTTGGTGACGCCATCGGGCATGGCGGTGGAAGCCATGACCCCGCACGACATGGTATTGATGGGTTTTGACGGCAAATCGCACGGCGAGAGCAAACCCTCCAGCGAATGGCGTTTTCATCGCGACATTCTGGCCTCGCGTCCCGAAGTCAACGCCGTGGTGCACACCCATTCCATGTTCGCTACCAGCATCGCCTGTTTGCGCCGCGACGTGCCACCGCTGCACTACATGATGGCCTTGGTGGGCGGCGATAATATCCGCTGTGCGCCGTATGCGCTGTTCGGCAGCCAAGCGCTGTCCGATGTGGCTTTGATAGCCTTGCAAGACCGCAAAGCATGCTTGCTAGCTAATCACGGTATGATTGCGCTGGGGCGCGACTTGGATGCTGCATTTGCGGTGGCGGTGGAAGTGGAAACCCTGTGCGAGCAATATTGGCGCACGTTACAAGTGGGCGGCCCGGTACTCTTGAATGAACAGGAGATGGCGGAAGCGATGCAACAATTTAAGGGCTATGGCAGTTGGAAAGAGAAATAACGAATGCCGCATAAAAATCTCATCATCGCCTTTTCTGCCCTGATAGGGGTTACCCTGTTGGGAGCTGTAGGCTATGAGCTGATTGAAGGCTGGTCGTTCTTTGACGGCCTGTACATGACTGTTATCACCATTGCTTCGGTGGGCTATAGTGAGACGCATGAGCTGTCACACATCGGGCGCGGCTATACCATTGTGCTGATTATGGTGGGCACTTTGGTGTTGTTGTATTGCGCGTCCTTGCTCACGGCATTTATCGTCGAAGGCACGCTTACCGACATCTTGAAAAGGAGAAAAATGAAGAAGATCATAGACGCGATGAGCGGCCACTATCTTGTGTGTGGCAATAGCGATACCGGAAAATATATCGTCGAAGAGCTGCGTAAAATCCGCAGCAACTTTGTGGTCATCGAACGAGACCCCACGCATATCTCCGATCTAATCCAGCACGGCGTTGCCTATATCGAAGGCGATGCCACGTCTGAAGAAGTGTTGCGCGAGGCAGGCATTGAACGCGCACATGGCTTGATTACCACGCTGCACAGCGATGCCGACAACCTGTTTGTAGCTTTGACGGCGAAAAGCATGAACCAAAATCTACGTGTGATCGCCAAGGCAGTGAATGAGGAGTCGCGGGCTAAATTCTTGCGTGTAGGCGCTGACAGCGTGGTCATGCCCAATGCCATTGGCGGCCTGCGGATGGTGTCGGAAATGATACGTCCTTCGGTGGTGACTTTTCTCGACACAATGTTGCGCGATAAAGACCAAACCGTGCGTTTGGAAGAAGTGCATTTGCCGCAGAACTCCTCGGTCGTTGGTCAGTTGCTTGGGGATACGGGCATTCTAAGCCGCGAAGGTGCGAGTTTGGTCGCCTTGGTGCGTGCCAACCAACCCTATCATTTCAATCCCCCGTCATCACTCAGGCTGGAAGCAGGAGATGTCTTGATTCTGATGGGATTGTCTTCGGTGATTGCGGAGCTGGATAGCAGGTTGAATACAGCGTAGCACCTTAATTTCTCTCGCCCCTTGTGGGTGAGGGGTAAGCCGTCATGCTGGCGTAGGCCAGAATCCAGTCAATTGTCTCGTGTCGCCAAACTTACCCCACCAGAAAAACCCAAACCATAGGGGCTTCACCCCGCCTTTTTAAGGCGGGGTGGCGCAAATCCTTACCTCGCTTCAACTTCCACCAAATTGTCAGAATAACTCGCCGAATTCCCCATATCGCCAAACTCGGCCAAGCTGATGCAGTTGACCGTGCCTTCGTTGAGCTGACGCCAGTAGCCTAGCGTGGCGACCACTACGCCGGGGTTGACGTCTTTGGTGATTCTAGCATCGCCCTCAAACGCGCCGCGATCATTAAACACGCGCACTTTAGCGCCATCCTTGATACCGCGTGTCGCCGCATCTGCCGCGTTAATCATCACAAATTGCTCGCCTTGGTTCTTAATTTTCTCGGTCACGTTGGCATAGCACGAGTTTAGAAAACCATGACTTTTGGGCGAAATGATATTCAGCGGATACTTGGCCGCCAGCGCAGGGTTGCTTTCGGCAGATTCGCGCGAAGCTAGATAATCCGGCAGCGGATCCAAATCCTGCCCCGGCTGAAAGCCATCGTACATCTGACGGAACGGTCCAGCCACGAAGTTTTTCGCGCCTTCTATCAAGAACATCACTTTGCCAGTAGGTGTAGGGAAATTGCCGTTTTTATGCGGTGCGCGGTCATCTTTTGTGCCGACTTTCAGCCGCGCAAAGCCATGTTCGCGCAAATAAGCCAAATCAATGCCATCGCAGGCGGGCGCGTTCCAGTTGATGTTATGTTCCAAACATTCGCTGTCGCTCCATTTGAAGTTTTCTTCCTCAAAACCCAAGCGTTTGGCCAAACGACGGAAAATCTCGTTGTTAGGTATCGCCTCGCCCGGCGGCTCGATACATTTGGCGTTGTAAGTCAGGTAAAAATGCCCCCAGGAAACAATAATGTCCTCCATCTCTGCGCCCATAGCGGCTGGCAGAATGATGTCGGCATACGCGGCGGTATCTGAAATAAAGTGATCGGCGACAATGGTGAACAAATCTTCGCGCTCCAGCCCTTTGATAATCTTGTCGGTTTCGGGTGATTGCGTGACGGGATTGGTGTTCCACACCATGAGCGATTTAATCGGTGTTTCCAGAGGCATTTCACCAGTCAGCGCACGGCCAAGTTGCAGAATATTCACCACTGGCGTGCCTTCTTGGATTAAATCTGGGCGGCACATCGTCATAAAGTCATATGGATGCTCCCAAATCGGCATTTGCAGCACGCCGCCGCCAACATGACGCCAAGCGCCGATGAGCGCGGGCAAACATGAAACCGCGCGTATGGCTTGGCTGCCGCCATAGTTGCGCTCTAAGGCAATCCCCATGCGAATTGCAGCTGGTGGTGTAGTGGCATATTCGCGTGCCAGTTTGCGGATGTCCGCAGCGGGAATCCCAGTGATTTCCTCTGCCCATTCTGGTGTGCGGGTTTTGGCACGCGCAGCTAGTTCTGCAAAACCGTGGGTGTAGTTATCCACATAATCTTGGTCAACCAAACCTTCTTCGATAATCACATTCATCATCGCCATCGCCAATGCGCCATCGGTGCCGGGCTTAGGCGCAATATGCCAATCAGCCTCTTTAGCAGTTTTGGAGGCGTATGAGTCAATCACCACCACTTTCGTACCCTTTTTCTGCGCCTCGTGCACGATGTGCCAGTGATGTAAATTGGTCGAAACGGAATTGCACGCCCAAATAATGATGTATTTAGAATGAATAAAACTTTCCGGATCAACCCCGCCGGTCGGCCCCACAGTCAATAACCATGCGGTACAAGAACCTTCTCCGCAGAAAGTGCGTTCACATATCGTCGCGCCCAAGCGGTTAAAAAACGCATCACCGCCGTTCAGACCATGAACCAAGCCCTGATTGCCCAAATAGCTCACTGGCATAATCGCGCGCGCGCCGTCTTTCTTGATAATGCCTTGCCATTTATTAACAATGGTGTCCAGCGCCTCATCCCAAGTGATGCGGGTGAATTGCTTACTGCCCTTAGGGCCAGTGCGCTTCATGGGGTAAAGCAGGCGGTCAGGGTGATAGTGGCGCTTTTCGTAGTCATTCAACTTCACGCATAAACCACCGCGCGTCATCGGATGATCGGGATTGCCCGTCACCTTGAGTAATTTCCCCTCTTTCACATGAAACTGCATGCTGCAAGTATCCGGACAATCGTGCGGGCAACCGCCGTGGTGAATGGTGACATTTTCAGCTGGTGCGTTCATGTTGAAGCTCCTCTTGAGGGTGATTTATATAGGAATTTTTGCTGCTTTGGTGGCAATCGTATACCGAGTTGTATGAATGTCAAGTAGCGGGGAAGGCGAGGATTACAACCTCTACCCTCTAAACCCCGACGTAATCGGATACCGTCTATCCTTGCCAAATCCTCTATGCGTAATCCTCACGCCTACTGGTGCTTGGCGGCGTTTATATTCGTTGCGGTCTATCAGGCTTACCACGCGCTTTACGTCTGCTTCTGCAAATCCCACGCTGATGATTTCCGCTGGGCTGCGGTCGTATTCGACGTAGAGCTCCATGATGACATCGAGGATTTCGTAGGGCGGGAGCGAGTCTTGGTCGGTTTGGTTGTCGCGGAGTTCTGCTGAGGGCGCGCGGGTGATGATGCGGCTGGGGATGACGTGGGATAGGCTGTTGCGGTAGTGCGCCAATTTATACACCAGCGTTTTGGGTACGTCTTTCAGCACCGCAAAGCCGCCCGCCATATCGCCGTATAAGGTGGCGTAACCCACGCTCATTTCGCTCTTGTTGCCGGTGGTCAGCACGATTTCGCCGAATTTGTTGGAGAGCGCCATGAGCATCGTGCCGCGGATGCGGGCTTGCAGGTTTTCTTCGGTGAGGTCTTGTTGTTTGCCTGCGAATTCAGCGCTCAATGCTTGTATCAAGCTCTCAAACGGCGCTTGGATAGCGATTTCGCTGTAGCGCACGTCCAAAGTTTTCGCCATTTCTCTGGCATCGTCCACGCTCATTTGCGCGGTGTAGGGGGAGGGCATCATCACCGCTTTGACCCGCTCTTTACCCAGCGCATCCACTGCGATAGCCAGCGTCAATGCCGAATCCACGCCGCCGGATAGCCCCAGCAGCACCCCGGGAAAGTGATTTTTGTTGACGTAGTCGCGCACGCCCAAACACAAGGCTTGATACACGCTGGCTTCCAGCGGCAGTTCTGGCACGATGATGGCGGTTTGTGGCGTGTTTGCTACAAACTCAACAATGTTCACAGATTCTTCAAACGCTGGCAGTTGTTGGGTGACAGCGCCTTGCTGATTGACCACGAAACTCGCACCGTCAAACACCAGCTCGTCTTGTCCGCCGACCAGATTGACGTACACCGCGCCCATGCCGTTTTCCACAGCGCGTTGCCGCATGATGTCGTGGCGGCTGGCTTGTTTTTGCATGTGAAAAGGTGAGGCGTTGAGCGCCAGCAAGACTTCAGCGCCAGCTTCTCGTGCCAGTGCTGCTGGGTTTGATTCCCACACGTCGGCGCAGATATTGACGCCAAAGCGCATGCCAGCCACTTCAAACACCAGTGGCGCGTTGCCTTTGGCAAAGTAGCGTTCTTCGTCAAACACGCTGTGGTTGGGCAGTTCGTGCTTGAGATAGGTCGCCTCCACCACGCCACCACGCAGCAAAGATGCGGCGTTGTAGCGTTCTCCGTGTTGTTGGTGCGGATGGCCGACGAGCATGGCGATGTCTGGCGTTTGTTGCGCTAATGTCTGCAAAGCCGTAGCGCAGGCTTGGTTGAAGTCGTCGCGTAGTAGCAAGTCTTCAGGTGGATAGCCGGAGAGTGCAAGTTCAGGAGTGACCAGCAGCGCAGCGCCGGATGATTGTGCTTGTACTGCGGCGAGACGGATTTTTTCGGCATTGCCTGAAATGTCGCCGACGACAAAGTTTAGTTGGGCAATGGCCAGCTTCACTTGAACACCACTAGTAAGATCCGCCCGCAGCTTTGAGTATTTTTACAATCTCAAACTGTTGTTTTTTCATGGCATAGACCAGCGCCGTCAAGCCATACTTATCTTTGGCTTTGACGCTGGCACCCTTGTCCAGCAACAGTTGTACGATAGGTGCTGAGCGGCTATCTACCGCAAAATGCAGCAGCGGCGTGCCTTTTTCATCTTCCAGATTCACATCACCGCCTGCGTCTGCCAATATCTGTGCGGCTTCCAATTTGCCTTTTTTCACCGCCCAAGTCAGCGCAGTCCACTCGGTTTTGTCTTGGATACCAAGCTTGGCACCGCCTTCCAGCAAGGCTTTCAGCGCTTCGGTATGGCCTTCACGCGCTGCAATCATCAGCGCCGTCATGCCGTATCTATCTTGTGTGGCGGTGTCTGCGCCATTTTTGAGCAGGGTTTTGACAGTGGCGACATCGCCGTTTTTAGCGGCAAACATCAGCACGCTGCGGCCATCGTCGCTGCGCGTATTGACGTTGCTGCCGTGCTGCATCAGTAGCTCCACCACGTCGTTATATCCTGCCGAGGTGGCCAATCCCAGAGCGCTCCAACCGGCTTCGTCGCGCACCGCAACATTCGCGCCTTTGTCCAGCAACACCTTGATGGTGTTAAGGTAGTTTTTCTTGGCAGCGTACATCAGCGCCGTCCAGCCAGAGCTGTCTCGCGCATCCACTTCAGCGCCTTTGTTCAACAAGGTCTCTACCGCTTTGGCATTGTTTTTACGCGCTGCATACATCAGTGCGGTGATGCCATCCTTGTCCTTGGTGTTGGCGCTCACGCCGCTATCCAGCATGGCATTCAGCGTGGGCAAATCGCCTTTTGCCGAGACCGTCAGTAGATAAGGGACTTCTTCGTAGGCGAATGTCGCCAACGGACTGAGGAATACGAGTAAAAAGAAAATTTTAATCAAGTTTGTCATTGCTTTGCTTTTATAGCGGCTTGCACCGCCTCTCCGAGTTCTGCTGGTGATTGGGCAACGATAACACCGGCTTGTTCCAGTGCGCGGATTTTGTCTTCTGCCTTGCCACTGCCTCCCGCGATAATCGCCCCAGCATGTCCCATGCGCTTGCCTGCCGGAGCGGTGACTCCGGCGATGTAACCGGCTACCGGCTTGGTGACGTGGCTTTTGATGTAATCCGCCGCCACTTCTTCGTCGCTGCCGCCGATTTCACCCACCATGATGATGGCCTCGGTTTCGGCGTCGGCTTGGAACATCTGCAAACACTCGATGAAATTCAAGCCCTTAATCGGGTCGCCGCCGATTCCTACGCAGGTGGTTTGGCCTAAGCCAAGCTGCGTGGTTTGATGCACCGCCTCATAAGTCAACGTGCCGGAGCGCGACACGATGCCCACCTTGCCGCGCAGATGGATGCTGCCGGGCATGATGCCGATTTTGCACTCGTCCGGCGTGATAATCCCCGGACAATTAGGACCTATGAGTTTCGCACCAGTGGCGGCCAGCGCGGCCTTGACGTTGAGCATGTCCAGTACCGGAATGCCCTCGGTGATGCACACAATCAGCGCAATGCCTGCATCCGCCGCTTCAATAATTGAATCCGCGGCATAGGGCGGTGGCACATAGATGACGCTGGCATTGGCTTGCGTGGTGGCAACTGCGTCGCGCATAGTGTTGAACACGGGCAGATTCAAGTGGGTTTGCCCGCCTTTTCCTGGCGTCACACCGCCCACCATTTGTGTGCCGTAAGCCAGCGCTTGTTCGGAGTGAAACGTGCCTTGCTTACCGGTGAAGCCTTGGCACAGTACTTTGGTATTTTTGTTGACGAGTATGCTCATAATGTCGCCGCCTTTACTGCTTGCTTTGCCGCATCTGTAAGACCATTGGCTGAGATGATATCCAGCCCGCTTTCCGCCAGCATTTTGCGCCCTAGCTCCACATTGGTGCCTTCCAACCTTACTATGACAGGCACTTTCACGCCGACTTCTTTGAACGCGGTGATGATGCCCTCGGCGATGATGTCGCAGCGCATGATGCCGCCGAAAATGTTGACCAGCACCGATTTGACATTGCTGTCGGCGAGAATGATTTTGAAGGCTTTGGCCACGGTTTCCGGCGTCGCGCCGCCGCCTACATCGAGGAAATTCGCCGGTTGCCCGCCGTGTAGCTGAATGATGTCCATAGTCGCCATCGCCAGCCCCGCGCCGTTGACCATGCAGCCGATGTTACCGTTCAAGGCAATGTAATTCAGCCCAGCGGCGTGGGCGTTGGCTTCTTTTTCGTCTTCCTGCGACCAGTCGCGTTGTTCTGCCAGCGCTTTGCGGCGATACAGCGCGTTGTCGTCCACGCTCATTTTGCAGTCCAGCGCCACCAATTTGCCTTCGGTAGTGACTATCAGCGGATTGATTTCTAGCAGCGACAAATCGTTGTCCTTGAACAGCTTGTACAAGCCTTTCAGCAACTTGCCGAATGCGCCTATTTGTTCGCCGCTAAGTTCCAAGGCAAAGGCCAGATTGCGTGCCTGATAATCCTCCAAACCCAATAGCGGGTTACATATTTCACGCAAGATTTTGTCAGGGCTGTGTGCGGCGATTTCCTCAATATCCATGCCGCCCGCGCTGGAAGCCACCACCACGATGCGCTCGGCGCTGCGATCCACCAGCAAACTCAAATAAAGTTCGCGTGCGATGGGAAGTGCCTCCTCGACCAGTAACTGGCTCACAGGCTGGCCGTCAGGCGCGTTCTGATAAGTGACTAAGGGCTTGCCCAGTAAGTTGGTTGCTAGAGATTCCAACTCCGCCAAAGACTTCACCACCTTTACCCCACCCGCCTTGCCACGGCCACCAGCTTGGATTTGCGCTTTCATCACATGGATGTCGCCGCCTAGGGTTTGTGCGGCTTGTTTGGCGGCTGCGGCGCTTGTTACCACCTCGCCGCGCGGGATGGGAAGGCCGTATTGCGCCAGTAATTGCTTGGCTTGATATTCGTGCAGATTCATGGTGTTTTGGTGAGAGGCGAAAGTGCGTAATTTTCGCTGAAAACCGTGTATTAAGCCAGTACAAAGACTGCGTAGCCCGTAAGAAGCCAAAGGCGTAATACAGGGCTGGTTCGATGGGGATGGGTTCCCGTATTCCGCTGCGCTGCATACGGGTTACTGGCTGACTACGCGGAAATGGCATTGTTGCAAAAATGGGACGGTAGCCCCCCCCTAAGTCACGGGTAAAGCTCACAATTCGCCCCCCCCCTCGTAAAAAGTTATGCTAGAATCTCGTCAGAACATTGAATTAACGTTATCTGATTGGGGCAAGTCCTTGAATAACAAAAGAAATCGCACGTCATTATTGCGCAAATTTGAATTAGTCCTACCCACTTCTCTCCTACTTTGTTTTGCCCTGCCTCTCCAAGCTGCCGACCCCATTGATGCGGGCAGGTTGTTGCGTGAGCAACCCAAGTCGCTGCCAGCCTTACCCGGCGCTCCACAGCAAAACATCACCCCGTCAGCGGTAGAGCAAAACACCGCAGACACCGGCGCTAAAGTGCTGGTAAAAGCTTTCCAAATTGAAGGCGCGACGTTGATTCCCGTGGCTGAGCTGGAAACTCAGCTCCAGTTTGCGGTGGGCAAAGAATTGAGCCTAGCGCAATTGCGTGGAGTGGCCGAGCTGCTGATTGCCTACCACGCGCAAAAAGGTTATCTAGTGCAAGTAATCCTGCCGCCTCAGGAGATTGAAGGCGGTGTCGTCCACATCAAAATCATCGAAGGCAAACGCGGCAGCATCAACATCAACAACCAAGGTAAGCGCGCCAACAGTGCGCGAGTGCAGGCCTTTATAGACTACCGTCTTGCCCAAGGCGAACCCATGAGCCTAGAAAAGCTAGGCGAAGCCATCAACATCCTCAACGAGCAGCCCGGTATCGAAGTCAAAACATCGCTCAAGCCCGGCGCAGGGGAGGGCGAGACCGATCTGCTGGTCAGCGCCAACGACAAGCCACTGGCGACATTCAACTTTGGGTTGAGCAACAAGGGTTCGCGCGGCACGGGCGAGCTGCAAGCCGTTGCCGGTGTTGCCCTGAACAACCCAACCGGGCTGTTCGACCTCGCCAATGTGCTGGTCAGCAAATCACAAGGCAGCATCTTTGGTTCGGGTGACTACAGCCTCGCGGTGGGCAACTCTGGCCTGCGTGCTGGGATCAGTTTCTCGCGCCTAGTCTACAATGTGACACAAGAAAGCCTGAGTGCTTCTGATGCCCACGGTACGGCCACCACCTATGGGCTCAAGGCGGATTACCCGCTCTATCTGCTGAATGACAGGAGTCTCAGACTCACTGGCAATCTGGATGCAAAGTACACGCGTGACGCGACCATTGCGGGGGAAACCGGCAACCGCAGAATCAACCTCGCCACGCTGGGGCTTTCAGGCACGCAGCAAGATGGTTTTGGCGGTGGCGGTGAGACGGACTTTGGCGCTGGTTTAGTGGTCGGACACAGTAAGGAAAGCAATGCAGCGGCCATCGCCACAGACAGCACCACACGCCAGTCCATAGGCACCTTCGGCAAGCTGAAATTCAACCTGGATCGCCAACAAAAAATCACCGAAAGCTGGACGCTCATCGCCAAATTGAGCGGACAGTTCGCATTCGACAACCTCGATTCCACCGAACGCTTCTCCCTAGGCGGAGCGGATGGCATACGTGCTTACCCTTCTGGCGAGGGCGGTGCTGATGAAGGCGTGTTGCTCTCCTTTAATCTGGTGCGTCCCTTCACCGAAAAACTACAAGGCACACTGTTCCTCGATGCCGGTGCTGTTCACGTCAACAAACACACCTGGGCGGGCTGGAACTCAGGCAACCCGAATCTGGACAACGTTTACAGCTTGGCTGGCATAGGCGCCAGTGTTGACTGGAAGATCACCGACAACATCGCCCTTAGCGCCACCGTAGCAACGCCGATAGGCAGCAACCCCGGGCGTGATACCAACGGCAACGATGCCGATAGCCGGAGTCAGGATGTACGCGGTTGGATCAACTTGGTGGGGCAGTTTTAATAGCGGATTGACCATTGGACAAAACAATTTATTAGGCACGTCATTCCCGCGTAGGCGGGAATCCAGTCTAGTCAACGACAGCCGTCCAAGGTTGGCATGACTCCGCTGAATCTTGTCTGGATTCCCGCCTGCGCGGGAATGACGGAATTTTAAGTGTAGTAAGTAGGGTGGATAAAGCGCAGCGTATCCACCAATTGCTTCGATACGTTTGGCCGTACCTCGAAACTTTGCTACGCTCGTTTTCCGTTCGCCCTGAGTGCCGCGCCTAGCGCGGTGTATCGAAGGGTAACGGAAAACTACTCAGCACGAACGGACTTAATTAGAGACCTTCCCCCTCAAAAGGGGAAGGGGTAAAAACAGCAGCAGTTTTGATTGATGTGCAACAAGGCTAATTGATAGCAGGGAAATAAAATGAATAAAATCTACAGCATCGTATGGAGTGAAGCGCGTCAGGGTTGGGTGGTTGCCCACGAATCTGCAAGGCGCCATGGCAAGCCATCAACCACGCGTAAACTGCTGGTGGGCGCATTGATGTCTAGCTTAATCGCCACTTCAGTCTATGCTGACCCACCTCCTGTCAACACTTTGCCCACCGGTGGACAGGTCGCTCCCAATCAAGCCGTCATCACTCAATCCGGCAACACCCTGAACATCAACCAAATCACTGACAAAGCCTCCATCAACTGGAACAGCTTCAGCATAGGCTCTGCCGCCACGGTCAA
Source organism: Methylophilaceae bacterium (assembly GCA_046155285.1). GTDB lineage: Bacteria > Pseudomonadota > Gammaproteobacteria > Burkholderiales > Methylophilaceae > CAILHX01. The sequence goes on from JBJXEA010000021.1 coordinate 21,104, forward strand.
CTTCATCCAGCCTAGCGCTTCCTCCGTCGCCATCAACCGCGTCACCGGCAGCGACGCTTCCAACATCTACGGTCGCCTCAACGCCAATGGACAAGTGTTCCTGATCAACCCTAACGGCATCTTATTTGGTCGTGGGGCGAGTGTAAATGTGGGCGGCTTGGTCGCCAGCACCATGAAAATCAGCAATGCCGACTTCGATGCAGGCAACTACCGCTTTACCGGTGGCGCGGGTAGCGTCGTTAACCAAGGTGAGTTGTATGGCAAATACATCGCACTCCTCGCGCCAGAAGTCCGCAACGAAAACATTATCGTCGCCCGCCAAGGCACGGTAGTCATGGCCGCAGGCAAGGGCATCACCCTCAATCTGGTCAACAACCAGCTGATTGACGTCATGGTAGAAAAAGCCGACATCAACACCTTGGTCGAGAACAAACATCTGATACAAGCTGAAGAGGGCACCGTCATCCTCTCCGCGCAATCCGCCAACCACCTGCTGGGTAAAGTGGTCAACAGCGGCAGCATCGCGGCGCAAGGCATCACCAGTGAAGGCGGCAGAGTGCGCCTCACCGCCAGCTCCAATATCGAACACAGCGGCAGTATCAACGTAGATGCTGGCACCAACGGCAAAGGCGGCAGCGCCATCGTGATTGCCGATTTGGGCAATGCCAACAGTCGCACAGACGTGAGCGGCAGCATCAGCGCCCGTGGCGGCAGCGTTTCCGGCGACGGCGGCTTTGTGGAAACCAGCGCCAGCCATCTCAAGATTGCCAGCACCTCGCATATAGACACCCGCGCCACCAACGGCAAAATCGGGCAATGGCTGCTTGATCCGTATGACTTCACAATAGGGGCGGCGGGGGATATTACCGGCGCGGATTTGGGTACTGCTCTGGATATAAGCAATGTCACCATCCAGACCACCAATATTGATGCAACCTGCACCAACGCCACATGTGGTGCCGGCAACGCTGCAGGCAGTGGCAACATCATCTTCAATGATGCGGTGTACTGGACTGCAGACAACGCATTGACTCTTGACGCTTATCGCAACATTGTGTTCAACCAGAGCGTGGCGCGGGATATTATGTTTGGCGGTAGTGGGCCAGCGATACAAATGACCTACGGCACCAGCGGCACGGGGGCGGCTTATACCACCTCAACTGCGGATTGGGTTACTCCTTTTGTTCTAGATCCTTTCGTTAGCATGCTGATACAGGACAATACCTCTGGCGGCCCAATTGTTACACCTGCGGCCATACTTGCTGCACACTCCGGTCTTCCACTTGATTTATATCTGGGCGCGAAAAATATTCCCATTTTTGTGAACGCCGTATCTGGCATGAGCACCTATGACGGAACTGCCATTCCGTTTACGCCCACATTCTCTCTGGATATGCCGGGTGCTATGCCGATTGACATCATCCCCCCCTCGACGGCTGGTGCGCCAACATTTAGTACGCCAAACCCCACTCACGCCGGCACTTACGCCGGGGTACTTTATACCGGTGGTTTGACCAGTACCGCTTATGACAGCCTTGCCGCCGGTAACGCAGGTGCAACTTGGACGATCAACCAAGCCACGCTCACCCCAACCCTCACCAACAGCGCCGCGCAAAGAACCAAAACCTACAACGGCACCAACGCTGCGCCTGTTGGATTCATTCCGACCTACAGTTTTACCGGCCTAGTGGCTGGCGACACCGCTGCCGCTTTGAGCAACACCGGTGCCACCTACGACAGCTTCCACACCAGTGCCACCACGCTCACCGTCAATGGCCTCGCCATCACCGGCATCACCGGCTCTAATGGTTCGCTGGTCGGCGACTACGTGCTGTCGGGCATGACTGTCGGCGCGACAGGCATCATCAACCCCATTTCGCTCACCGCCAATCTCACCAATGTTGGCACAACCAAAGCCTATGACGGCATCACAGCCGCCCCGGGCGGATTTACGCCCACTTACAGCTTCACTGGCAGCTTTTTGGGTGGCGACACCGCCGCCACGCTCAGCAACACGGGAAGTGCCTACAACAACGCCCACGTCGCCAGCGCCAGCACGATCACCACGTCTGGTTTGGCCATCACCGGCATCACCGGCGGCAACGGTTCGTTAAGCACCGACTACGCATTGACCGCAGCCACGGCCACCAGCGCCCCCGGCAGCGCCACCATCACCCCCATTACGCTCACACTGAACCCTGTGCTGGGCGCCAGCGGAACGACCACCAAGGTTTACGACGGCACCACCGCAGCGCCTTCTGGCTTTACGCCGGGGTATAACCTGACCGGCGTCTTTGCCGCTGGAGATACGGCCGCCAACCTGACTGGCACGGCAGCGTATAACAGCAAAGATGTGCTGAGTGCCAACGCGATTAATGTCACCGGGGTGCACATCATTGCGGGCACTGCCGGTATCACTGGCTCCAATGGCTCCTTGGATACCGACTATAGCCTCGCGGGAACGTCCGCTAGCTTTATTGGTGCCACCATCACCCTCGCCACCTTGAGCGCCGTTGCCACCGGCACCAAGACCGACGATGGCATAGACACCATCGCTGGCTCGCTCATCAAAGCCAATGGCGTGCATGGCGAGTATTTCAACTTCACCGGCACCGGCCTGTTGCCGGATACCCTAGTGGATAACAAAACCACGGCTACTGGCAACCTCGCCAGCGTCAATACTTTGGCGCTCAATACCGCCACAGGTTTTGGTACGCAGGGTACGGTGGCGGATGTCAACAACTACAATGCACCGCCAGCTTATTCCGCGACCACAGACTTCAATATCACGGTCACCTCAGTGGCTACTGACCTCACAGCGGTGGACATTATTAAACGCACCATTGCCGCGCAGATGGAAAAAGCAAAACGCGGTACAGATACCACCACCACCGATTTCTGGAAAAAAATCAATCAACTCAAGGGCACCACGCAAGACGAGCGCGATACCGTCGTTCAGTCGGTGTTGAAGTCGGTACAAAAATTGTGTGGCCCTAATTGCGTGGTGGATGAAGACACGGTTGCTCAAGTATTGGGTGGCCTCACCGGTACGCCGCAACAAAAGCAGGCCAAGACACCGGCTACGCCGCAGAAAAGTCTGATGCAACAGGCGAATGAGATCACTTCGCCAACAAACGGAAAAGAAATTGCCAGACTGTTCGTTGCGTACTTTGGAAGATTGCCCGATACAGAGGAATTGGCAAAATGGAATAACGTTATAGAAAACCAGGTGGCTGCAGGGACTAGCAAGGATGATGTTATGGTCGCTGTTCGCAATTCTCTTGGATCATCTGAGGAATATAAGAAACAATATGCCGGGCTTAATTCAGAGGGGCAAATAAATAAGCTCTATAACAATCTTTTCGGCCATTCCCCTGACCCTGGTGGGTTATTGTTTTGGAGTCGTACACTGGCAAATGGAAATCTGACGCTCGGTCAGATTGCACAGGCTATTGCCGAAAGTGGCGATACCAGCAACCCACAACCTACGCCGACACCATCGGCTCCGCCATCGCGCACCATCAGCCAGACCAACAAGGACATCAAGTCTGTGGTGGAATACTTTAAGGATGCAGGCGCAGATAACGCCAAGATGGCCAACATCGTCAACATCGCCAACAACGTGGGTGGTGCAGGCAATACACCGGTGACCGATGAGGATATCAAGTGGGTGACCGACTATGTTAACAAGCAGGGCAAGGACAAGAGCCCAGCTGTCACCGTGACGGCTAAAGAAGTGGAAGACTGGCTAACCGTTACCCAGGCGGAGACCAAGAAAAATGAAGCAACCAATCCTCCCACGGTCGTCGCCAACAAGCTCAAGCTCACCAACAATGTAGATGCGCTTAACAAAGCCGCGACCGATCTTGAGGAAAAGGCCAAGGCACTGGCTAACCAGATTAAGTTGGCTGAGGAGCGGGATGCCGCTAATGCCAACGCCGCCGCTGCCCTCGCCGCCGAACGCGCCACCCGCACCGCCCGCACCGCCGCCAACGCCGCGAGTCCCAGCGGCCGCATCAACCGCAGCCAGCGCCGCGCCGCTGAAGAAGCCTACGGCGCCGCCAGCAGCGCCGTCAAACCAGCCGCCATCGTCGCCAAAAAAGCCGCCGACGCCGCCGACGCCGCCGGTGCTCCTGCCACCCCTGGAGACCTTGCTAAATTCAAAGCCGCTTTAGCCGAGACTAAAGATGCCGCTGCCGCTGCCAAAGCCGCTGCCACGGCCAACCAAGGGGTGTTGGTTTCCACCGACCCCGAGCTTGACGTGGATAAGGCCAACAATCAAGCGGATGCTGATCTGGATGCGGCTAAAAAAGCGCTGGCTAAGGAAACCAAAGCAGAAGCCGCAGGCAACAAAAAAGAATTCATAGCGCCACCGGATTTGGCGCTGGGCTTAAAATCGCCACCGTTAATTGATCTTGGCAAGAAGTCTGCGGGGTCTGCGGCAGCTAGTGCGCTCAATGCTGATGTCAACAACAATACACCGCCACCGAATAATGAATCGCCTAGTGTCGCTCAATGTGTCGCAGCGCCTACTACGCCGGGCTGTGCGTCCGTTCTACCTAGTATCAGTGCCTGTGTGGCGGCACCTAGTACGCCGGGCTGTTCGGCTGTCCTGCCAAGTGCCACCGCCCGCGCCAAGGCCACGCGCCGCGACAGGCTGCCGGAAAGCTCGGCTTTTGAGCCAGAGCTGCCGGAAAGCTCCTCTTTTGAGCCAGAGAATGAAGAATCCACCGATAAAGCCACAGGCAACAAAAAAGAATTCATAGCGCCACCGGATTTGGCGCTGGGCTTAAAATCGCCACCGTTAATTGATCTTGGAAAGAAGCCTGCGGGGTCTGCGGCAGCTAGTGCGCTCAACGCTGATGTCAACAATACACCGCCACCGAATAATGAATCGCCTAGTGTCGCTCAATGTGTCGCAGCGCCTACTACGCCGGGCTGTTCGGCTGTCCTGCCAAGTGTCGCTGCATGTACAGCAGCTCCTAGTACGGCTGGATGTTCTGCTGTGCTTCCGAGTCTAGCTTCATGCACTACTAGCCCCATATTGCCAGGTTGTAGCGCTGTGTTGCCCGCATCAAAACCAGATGAGTCTAAAAAAGACACTTCTACTACCGCAAAAACAGAAACAGGAGTTAAAAATGAGCCGCCACCACCAAAAACTTTTTGCAATTAAGTACTCATGCTTGGCTGCGCTGCTACTCTGCACAGCGCAGGTATTCGCAGCGGACTCCATTGGTGTAGTCAGCCAAGTGGAAGGAACGCTGCAGGTAAGAAACAGCGTTGGGGTCATGCGTGCTGCCGCAGCAAACACGCCGATTGATGTGGGTGATACGCTGCTTAGCCAAACGGGGAGTTTCGCCAAGATTCGTTTTATTGACGACAGCGAGTTAACATTAAAACCAGATACGCAACTCAAGGTTGAAGCATTTATATATGACGAAAAATCTGATAGCAAACAAGGCGCGCTGTTTAGCTTAAGCACGGGCGGCGTTCTAGTACTCACAGGGCGAACGGCAGTCAACACTAGCGAAGGTTTTAAGTTGTTAGCGCCGTCATTGCAAGACCCAATAGGTACCATCACTGCTAATCGCAAAGACTACGGGATTTTTTATGTAGAACACAAAGCCGACTCAACCAAAGACGGTGTAGCCTGGTATCCGAGCAATCGCAGACCCATCATGTTGGCTATGAATGAAACAACGACACGAACTGATGCACCGTTGATGTTGGCGGGGGGGGCTAATCAGACACAATCCGGCCTTGCTGCAGGCTTGTATGTCAGCGTTATTGACGGCGCCATTAATCTTTCGAACAAAGGAGGCTCAACGAGCTTCTCTGCGGGGCAATTTGGCTATACAGCCAATGCAATTAAGCCACCCGTCTTGGTGCCAGCCAATCCTGGGATTAAGTTTACCGCACCGGCTACATTTTCATCTTCAACTTCATCCAATAAAAGTGGTGCCAAGGCAGTTGACTGCGATGTACGCTAGCGCAGTATGAAGTTTCTGACTGGATTCACTTCCGGTAAGGCACGGTGGGATGCCGCTGAAGCATGAAGCGCATCGTTCGCGTGCCGACATTTTCCGCGATTATTGCGCTTCGCTTCGCTCAGCGCGGTAGGGCGGATGAGCCGCAGGCGTTATCCGCCAAATGGCTTTCAGAACCACATCCGGCGGAAGGCGCTACGCTTTTCCGCCCTACCAATACTGCGATGTTGGGTGCTGTCTCGATAAGGCGCACTCGCTGGCAGCGAGCTTAGCCTGTAAGAAACCGAGAGAGAATCAATGGGGTCAAACAATCAATGGGGTCAGACTCCATTGATTCTGATTTTTAAGCGAACATGACGCTAAATTCCCAGCGAGCATAGCCCGTAACAAGCCGAAGGCGGATTACGGGGCTTGTTGCGGTGTGGGATTTCCCCGTATTCCGCTACGCTACAGTCGGGTTACTTGATGCCCCTTCCCGTTACTTATTTCTATTTGATAAATATCCGCAAGTTGCGTACACTATAAGCATGAAAGCGCTTTTTATTGAGTTGCCAGCTTTTACCCGTTTTCGGGCTGACTATCTCAATGATGATGGTTTTCGAGGGCTGCAAGATGCCCTGTTAACCAAGCCGGAATCTGGTGCTGTTATTGAAGGCACTGGCGGACTACGCAAGCTGCGATACGCTGATGCTAGGCGCGGTAAGGGTAAGCGTGGTGGTTTGCGGGTAATCTATTTTTGGTGGAAAGCAGGGCAGCAATTCTGGCTTTTTACCGTGTATGACAAAGACGAAATGGGTGATTTGACAGCTAAAGAAAAGGCCATGCTCAAGGATATGTTGAAGCTAGAATTGGAGGCAAGACGATGAAACGAAATCTGTTCACGGAATTATCAGAGGGTTTTAATGCTTTGGCCGATGGCCGCGCTGGAAAGCGTACCTTGCGTACTCATGCGGTTGAGTTGCAACCACCGGTAGAAATTACAGCAGCAGAGCTGGTGTCGTTAAGGCAGCACCTTAATTTGTCGCGCCCAGTGTTCGCCAGCTATCTTAGAGTTAATCCACGCACCCTTGAAAATTGGGAACAAGGACGTGCGCAACCCAACGCGCAAGCGGCGCTTTTGATTAAGTTGGTGGAACGATACCCGGATACCGTGGAACGACTTGCGGCGGTTTAGCGAGCGTAGAATCAATGCGGTCAGACTCCATTGATTCTTAGCGTTACGGGGTTTGTTGCGGTGTGGGATTTCCCCGTATTCTGCGACGCCACATATGCGCTGCCTGCTGCATGCAGGCCATAGTGCGCTTGGTTCGTATTCACCAATTTATTGCATAGTTTCAGCGTATTGGGGAGACGGGAAGCGACCATCTGCCGCGCGTGAGCCAACCGTGCGTTCAACAAAGCGTACATCGGCATAGATTTCATATTCCGCAAGGCTACGTGTATTGCCCAGACCAAAACGCTCAATCTCTGCCAGTACGTTGGCATTCTGGCTGGTTTGCGTACCCAGCAAATGCCGCACCCGCGCAAAGGAAAGCTGATTCAGCTCATCCCAGTTGGCATGGTTGTGCCAATGACAGGGGCGGCCACGGCTGAGGTTGTATTCGTGGTAAACCAGCGCATCATTGGGCGCAAAAATATCCCATCCGTGCGTCCACAGACGAGCAGAATAGGCGATCTCTTCCCCATTAAAATAGAGGTAGGGGTCAGGTGGAGCTTGCTTGAAAGCTTGCGTTGGGCCGAATAGCTGCCCCCCACAGATAAATGCGGCGGGAAGCGGCGCTGCGGGCTTTTCGCTCTTGTGGATAGGGCGTGAACCCAGGGTGAGTACCCCGTCTGCGGAGAAGTTTTCCGCACTGCAAACGGAGTAATAGGGCTCACTGAGTTCTTGCGGTGGTTCGTAGGATGCCGGGCTGGAAGACAGCACCGGAAAAAGGGAGGGGCATTCGTACAGCATGGCAATAAAACGCTCATCCCAGCCTTGCGAAAAGCGGCTGTGGCTGTCTATCTGTAGCACGAATTCTTCATCATGTAGCAGTTGATCTAGTATGTGGTAGCGTGCCCAGCATGGCCCACGGCTTTGTGCGGCGTGTACGCGCATCTCCCGTACGTTGGGGTGTGCATCCGGTAAGCAGTGTTCATCCATGTCAGGGATGATTTGTGTGCAGATGCCGACAAACACACGTTCCGGCTGCGCTGCGCGGGCAAACAGGTCGCGTATAGTGGCGGCGGTTTCACTATCGCGATAGCTGGCGATGGAAACGAAAATCTTGGGGGGACTGGGGGAGTAAAAGGCATCGGGGCTTTGATCCGGCAGCGGAAAATGGGCTTCAAGGGCGCGCGGACCGAAGTAGTGAGTGGCAAACGAAACATCGGCAAAGGCTTCATATTGGGCTAGCGTGCGCACGTTGCCGAGGTCGTAGCGTTCAAATTCGTGGATTACTTCCGGGTCGTTGCTTTTTTCCACCCTAAACAGGTGCCTTAGACGTTGGAATGACCTCGTATTAAGTTCATGCCAGCGCTTTTGGTCGTCCCAATGGCGGCGACGGCCACGGTTGGCGACGTAGTCGGTGTACATCAGTACATCATTGGGGGCAAACAGGTCCCATCCGTGCGTCCACATTCTGACCGCATAAGAGATCTCTTCACCGTGGAAGTAAAGGTACGGGTCGTAAGGTACTTGCTGAAAGGCTTGTGCCGAGCCGAACAGGCAGTTACCGCTTAAAAAGGCCGAAGGCTTGGGGGTGGGCGGGAATTCAAATTCATCGGTGATGATGCCTTTGACCAGCAAAACGCCAGACGAATTGAATTCTAGTCCTGCGAGGATGGGGGTGTGAGGGTGGCCGAAGACGTTGGGCGGATAGTACCCGGCCGGATAGGTGGTCAGTATCGGCTGACTCGAGGCGCACTTGCCCAGCATGGCGATAAAGCCGTTATCCCAGCCCGGGACAAAGCGACTGTGGCTATCTATTTGCAGGATGTAGTCTTCACCCTGATACAACTCGGTGAGGATGCGGCTACGTGCCCAGCAAGCTCCCAAGCCCTCGTCAGCGTGAATATACAGCTGGCGCACCTGATTAGGCGGAAAGCCATCTGCAGGCAGGCAGTCTCCATCTTCTTCGGGGATGACTTGCGAAAACACGCCGACAAAGATGCGCTCCGGCTGTGCGGCATTGGCGTATAGGTCGCGCAAGGTGCGCGGAGCCTCGTTATCACGGTAGTTGGCGATGGAAACGAAAATAGTGCCAGGCATGGTCGGATGTGGTTGCCGAGGCGTATATTTGGGGGCTGACTCGGCATTGGTGGCTTGTTTCTGCCCTGTATCAGGATATTCTCTGACAGGGTTGCTTTCTGGTGAATGGGTGCTCATTGATAGAATTTGATGGGACTAATTTTGATTTGTTGGCATTATGACAACTTTACTTGAGGTTGAAAATTCAAGTTTGCCGACAGATACTCTCGTAACTCTAGTGAACCCCTATCATGGCTAAAATAAAGACACTCTACACCTGCACCGAATGCGGCGGCCAAAGCCCCAAATGGCAAGGCCAGTGTCCGCATTGTTCGGGCTGGAACACGCTGGTGGAAACTATCGCAGATGCGCCTTCCATCAATCGCTACGCGGCGTTGGCGCAAACCGCGGAGATACAAAGTCTGGCTGAGGTTGAGGCGGTGGATGTGCCGCGCCAACCCACAGGTATCGCAGAATTTGACCGTGTGCTGGGTGGCGGTAGGGCGTAGCCGTTTACGTTTTATTACCATGCTACAATTTTGCTTCTGTTATAAGGGAGCAAATGCATGCCAACCATCAGTATGTTTTACGGCATTTTAATCAGGATGTTTTTCAATGATATTGATAAGCATCATTTGCCGCATATTCATGCTGAGTATCAAGGCGAATTGGCTGTGTATGCGATTGACGATGGCGCTTTGTTATCTGGTGGCTTGGATAGAAATTCATAAAGATGATCTTGCTGCTGATTGGGCGCTGGCTGTAAACGGCAAGCAGCCTTTTAAGATAAAGGGCTTAGACCAATGATGATTCAACAAATAAACCCTGCGCCTGATTGGACATTGATGGTAACGGCCACCGATGGCAGAGTCGGTAAATTTGATGTGCGGCCGTATTTGGCGTTTGAGGCTTTTAATGCATTGCAAGATACTGCCGAGTTTATGAAAGTAAATAATGGTGGTTATTTTGTTGAATGGCCGTGTGGTGCTGATTTGTCTGCTGATACGATAGAGGCAAAAATGAATCTTTTGATACCAACTCGTTGAAAGCAAATCAATGGGCTCAGACTCCATTGATTCTGATTTTTCAGCGAACATGACGCTAGATTCCCAGCATTTCCTTTCTTTAATTATGCGAGTTCGGTGATGTTGGGGGCTGGTCTGGATTCTGGCCTGCGCCAGAATGACGGTGGTTCGGTGATGGGGAATTCCCCGTATTCCGCTTTCGCTGCTTACGGGCTACGGGATTAGGTGGTGGATTTCCTACGGGCTCTACTGCCATAAAGAAGCCCCGGAACGGGGCTTTTTCTTGCTAGGTTGTTTACGCTGTTACCAAGTCTAGTCTTTTTTCAATTCTTGATACGCGCTCATCAACATGGTCTAACCTGAGGTTGATGCCCGCAATGTCATCATGTACTAAAGAAACGTCGCGCCTTAAACCTGCGACATGTTGTTCTAGCGATTGCATCCGTATGGTGAGGTCGCCAATTTTTGTGGAGGCATCATTTCTAAAATCTTTGATGTCATTACGTACGGCTTTTAATTGCTCGAGGATTAAGTTTTCTACCTTGTCGGCCGTGATTTGAGTCTCCTTGCTTGTGCGCTATCATAATTCAGTCAGAACTTATTGTCCAAACTCAATGTAAGCCAGCGTAGCTCAGCAGCAAGCTACAATAATGGATGGCCGCATGCGGGCTATGGCCTGAAAATTGCAGTATGATGTAAGTCATGTTTAGTCAGCGATTTTCACTTGGCATACGTTTGACCCATCACGCAATAGCCCGGATGGGCGAACGTCAGCTTACTGAGGCCGTATTGCTTGATTTGATAGAGTCTGGTGAGCTGCGCTACAAGGACACAAGCCATTTGTGGATATTCAAGGCGTATCCGGAGCGGAATGATAATCTGATTTGTGTGGCGGTGGTGCTTGAAAAAATGTTGGTTGTGAAAACGGTCATGCATCACTTTGTTTTGGAGGGCGAGCTATGAAAACCATCTACTATCCCGAAGACGATATTCTTGAAATTAAATTCAACGATAAACCTATCGTCCGCGAAACTTCACAAGATTGGAATGTGAACGTCAGCTATGCCAACGATGGCAGCATTGTTGAAATGGTGATACTGGAGGCCGTTAAGGCCGGGTTGATCCCTTTTCATAGCGAGGACAACCGTAAAGCGGCATAAGCCAGCGTAGCGCGGTAGATACCGTCTCTCCCGTCAACCAAATTACGCATAATCACCGCGATAAGGCTGACGGGATTTAATCACGCCGAAGCACAGATGTACCAACTTACGCATCGCCGCACCAAGCGCTGACAT
>JBJXEA010000022.1:0-79083 GCA_046155285.1 Methylophilaceae bacterium
AGACACAGACTACCTCAGCCAACTGAGAGCAAGCTTACGCAGTGAACTACAACGAAGCCCCTTGATGGACGAAGTAGGCTTCGCCCGCGCGGTAGAACACGCTTATCGCCAGATGTGGCAACACTGGGGTGCAAAAAACACATGGGGGCACCTCTAAAAATCCAATTTTCGTTGCCATGCGGCGTTGCTCACAAAAAATTACTCCTCACATATCATATATATGCCGCGTCGCAATTTTTTGCTCGCGCCTTGCCTAGCTTAGAAACTTGAATTTTTAGAGATACCCATGAGATTTTCTGGCATTTGGTCGGGCGAGAATTTGATTCAAAATAAATTTCAGATTTAGGGTGAATTTTTCTAAAGTTATGAGATTCAATGCCGATAGTGGGTGTGACGGTGTCTGTATTTACCGTATCGTTGGAGTGAAATATGCGCCAACTATGTCCGTAACTCTTTGATATTAGGAGTAATAAAATGCCACAAATCATTAACACGAACGTCAGTGCGCTTAATGCTCAGCGTAATCTGAATGTTTCACAAAATTCGCTTGCAACAAGTCTGCAACGTTTATCTTCTGGCCTGCGTATTAACAGTGCTAAAGATGACGCAGCCGGCCTTGCAATTACCACTCGTCAGACCTCTCAGATTCTGGGTCTTAACCAAGCTGGTCGTAACGCAAACGATGCAATCTCTCTGTCTCAAACCGCTGAAGGCGGCTTGGGTACTGCGGGTGATTCTTTGAATCGTATTCGTGAACTGGCTATTCAGTCCGCTAACGGCACCAACTCTGCAAGTGACCGTGCTGCACTGCAACAAGAAGTGAATGCGTTGGTTCAAGAAATCAATCGTACCGCACTGACCACGCAATTCAATGGCCAAAACATTCTGGATGGCACATTGACTAATGCGTCTTTCCAAGTAGGTGCAAATGCTGGGCAAACGATCAACTTTGCTATCAGCAGCGCACAAACTAAGGATATCGGTACGTTCGAGTTCACTAACGTGACCAGCAACAGCGGTACCTCGGCTGCATCCAGCACGGTTACCACAACTGCTCCAAACAACCGTGTGAGCCAACAAACGCTGACCTTGAGCACCAACACCGGCACCAACTCTCTGAGTGTTGCTACCGGCAGTACGACTCGTACTATTGCTGCAAACTTCAATTTGTTGAGCAACACTACCGGTGTTACTGCGCTGACTTCAACCGCTGCTGACCTGGGTGTAACCACCACGGGTACTTTGGGTTTCACTATCGGTGGTGCAACTACAGCTTCAGTTGCCGCAACCATCACCAATACCTCTGACTTGTCTGGCTTGGCTAATGCCATCAACCTGCAATCTGGCGTGACCGGTGTGTTTGCAACATCGAATGGCGCAACTATTCGGTTGACCAACTCAGATGGCGACAACATCACCGTTCAGGACGCTGTAAATACCGGGAGCGGTAACGTGACTCTGACTGGTGTTAATGCCTATACTGGTGTGACGGCAGGTACCGGTGGTGCTACGCTTACAGCCAGCGGTGGTGGTAACGACAGCGCGACTGTTGGTGGTACTCTGCGTTTTGAGTCCCCAAGCATCTGGAGTCTGGTATCCAACTCAACGGGTGCTGGTATTGTGACCACAACTGCTTCCAACTTCTCTTCTTTGGTTGCGGTAAGTTCTATCAATATCAACAGCATCAGTGGTGCTAACAACGCGATTGCAATTATTGACGGTGCCGTTGGTATCATCAATAGCTTGCGCGCTGGTCTTGGTGCAATTCAAAATCGCTTCTCTGCAACGATCACCAACATTCAAACCGCCTCTGAGAATCTGTCTGCTTCTCGTAGCCGTATTCTGGATGCTGATTTTGCTGCAGAAACGACTAACCTGACCAAGAGTCAAGTGCTGCAACAATCTGGCATTGCGATTCTTGCTCAATCTAATGCGTTGCCTAACAACGTGTTGGCTTTGTTGCGTTAATCGGCAATTTGAAGTTGTTGTAATGTCGTAAAGAACCGCTCTGGCCGATTTTCGGTCAGAGCGGGTTCCCCGAAGGAGAAGCAAGATGGATATTTCACAAGTAGCTGGTAGTTCGTATGTGGCTTCGGCTGTGAGCAATGTACAAGCCGTTCCTCGCCCTCAGGTGGCGGAATCACAGGTGGCTCAGGCTGTAACTGGGAAGGCGAGTCCAGAGCAATTGCAACAAGCAGTTGGGAAGATTAATGATGTAGTTCAAGCCATTAACCCGGGAGTGGAGTTCAGTGTTGAAAGTAACTTTCGTACGGTAGTGGTGTCAGTGGTTGATAAAGAGAGTAGTCAAGTAATACGGCAGATTCCAACTGATGATGCGATTAACATATCGCGTGCGTTGGAAGTGTTGCAAGGCTTGCTGATTAAGCAAAAAGTTTAGGGTTATAGCATTAAGGTGCTGTGCCAAGTTGAGGGGTTCTTTAGTTGAATAACTTGAGAATGCTCTTTCGGTTCTTATTGAGTGATGTCCGACAGAAAGTCGGGAGGATAAAATGGCTATTACGTCCGCAGGTTTAGGGTCAGGTCTTGATGTAGAAGGTATCATTAGTAAGCTAATGAGTATCGAACGTCAGCCGTTGGCGAGGCTCGCAAAGAAGGAAGCATCTTTTCAGGCAAAATTAAGTGCTTATGGTTCTTTGAATGGTGCGGTATCTTCTTTCAAATCAGCCGCTTCGGCTATCAATAGCACTGCGGGATTAAATGCGGTAGCGGCTTCATCTTCCGATACAAGTGTGGTGACGGCATCTGGAGTAAGTACTGCGGCCAGTGGTAGCTACACGGTGGAAGTTTCTCAATTAGCAAAAGCTCAACAAGTGGTTGCTGCAGGACAGAATAGTCTGAGTACTTCTCTAGGGTCTGGCACTTTGACTTTTGATTTTGGTACCATTAGCGGAGGTGTTTTTAACGCGGGTACGGGGCAATATGCAGGGTCAACCTTTACCAGTAATGGGAATGGCATCAAGACAGTGGCGATTACTGCTGCTAATGACTCCTTGATTGGTATTCGTGATGCGGTGAACGCTGCGGGTATTGGAGTAACGGCAACCATTATAAATGATGGCAGTGCTGCACCGTATCGTTTGTCATTTACTTCTAACAGTCAAGGTGCTGCCAACAGCATCAAGCTCACCGTTCCGGATAATCTTGGCGGGTCTTTGGATACCTTTATTTCTAATGATCCCGCAGGCACACAACATCTGGCGGAGACCTCTACTGCGCAGAGTTCTATATTCAAGATTAATGGGCTTCAGATTACCCAAAACTCAAATACGGTAACTAGTGTAATCAATGGCGTGACATTGAATTTGCTGAAAACTAATGTGGGAACTCCCGCAACTGTCGGTATTTCTAAAAACTCGTCCGCTTTCGTGAGTAATGTTAACGATTTCGTTAAAAAATATAATGAGCTAAACGCTACAGTCAAAGACTTAACCAAGTATGACCCCAAGACTAAAGAGGCTGGTTTATTGATTGGTGACTCGGCTGCGCGAGGTGTGCAGTCACAATTACGTAATATTATGGCGGCTTCAGTCCCAGGGATTTCTGGTAGTTATACCAATCTTGGGCAAATAGGAATCACTTTCCAAAAAGATGGCTCTTTGGCTTTGGATAGTAGTAAGTTATCTACCGCTCTAAGTACCAATGCTACCGATGTTGCATCTTTGTTTGCTTCGATTGGCAAGCCAACAGATGCTTTGGTGGGTTATGTGAGTTCAACCAGCAGTACCGCAGTAGGGGCAAGGCAGCTAAATGTCACTGCCTTGGCCACGCAAGGTAACATTGTAGGTAGTGTTGTTGCCGGCACCGTGATTACGGCTGGGGTTAATGATAGCTTGGGCGTTACTATAGATGGCATTATTACTACAGTAACTGTTCCGGCGGGTACTTATACTGCCGCAGGGTTGGACTCAGCGATACAATCGGCTATTAATGGCGATAGCAACATCTCTGCTGCTGGGTCAAGCGTAGCAGTCACCGATGCGGGCGGAGTTCTCACGCTTACGTCTAATAAATACGGATCAGCATCTTCCGTAGTCATCACTGGCGGAAATGCGTCAGCAGCTTTATTTGGAGTGCCGATTACTACTAACGCTACTGGCGTTGATGTCGCAGGTTCTATTGATGGTTCTATTGGAACAGGATCAGGACAAACTCTATCAGGTACTGATGGATTGGTGGTTACTGTTAGTGGTGGTGCTCTAGGTAGTCGTGGAACTGTCAATTTTGCGCGTGGTTATGGTTTCCTTCTGGATGCTGCTGCTGCCTCATTTCTTGGAACTTCAGGAACTATTGCTGGGAAGCAAGATAGCATTAATAAATCGATTGACAGCATTAATCAGCAGCGTGCGAGATTTGCAACACAGTTTACGGCTACAGAAAAGCGTTATCGTGCTCAATTCTCTGCATTAGATGGAGCTATTAGTAATCTGACAGCTACGGGTAACTTTTTAACGCAGCAGTTGAACGCTCTCACTAAGAGCACCCGGTAAACTTTTGAAGTGCGAGGATGAAAATGTCGAAACTTCTACGTGATGCTGTCGCAGGCATTGAAAAAAATAGAGCGAATTATCAGCTCGTCGGTCTTGGCCTGCTGGTGGGACGGTTGAGTCAAACCGGTCGTTTTTTGAATCAGCATTTGATTAACTTGTTAAAAATATAAATAAAAATCAGGGTGCTTGATTCTCAGTTTGCTTAATCCAAGGAGTCTGTAATGGATAAATCCGCACTTAAAGCATTGAATAGTTACTCGCAAGTTGATCTGAATGCGGGGGTAGCAGGGGCTTCTCCGCATCGCTTGATTACCATGTTATATGACGGTGCTATATCGGCTATTGTAAAAGCCAAAGTACACATGGTTCGTAGTGAAGTAGAAGACATTCCTGAAAAAGGACGACTGATTTCACGTGCAATTGCTATTATTGAAGATGGCTTAATTACTAGTCTGGATATGGATGTCGGAGGTGATTTAGCACAAAACTTAAGGTCACTTTACGAGTATTTTGCCTATCGGCTAGTAAAGGCAAATTTGGATAATGATGTGGCGGTTCTCGACGAGGTGGTATTGCGTTTGACAGAATTGCGAGATGCTTGGAGTAGCATCGCACCTAAGTATGCTACTCAAACTGATCGTAACCCTAATATGTCAGGGGCTGGTAGCTACGGGCACGTATAAGGTGTGTCCATGAGTGCTAATCCCGATGTGCCAACGCTTTATCGTCGTATGTTGTCTATCAGCGGCGAGATGTTAGATGCTGCCAATGAAGAAGAATGGGATAAGCTTATTGAGTTGGAATTAGAACGTTCCGGCGTGGTAGAAATCTTACAATCATCGCCTAACCTTGTGCCTGACGCTGCGGATGAACGCGAAGTTCTAGTGGGTTTGATTCACGAGATTCAGAAGTGTGATGACAAGATTAAGCCCATGATTGTGTCTTGGATGGCCGAGCTTAAATCTATGTTTGAATCAACCGGGAACGAGTTGAAGCTAGAAAAACAATACGGCAGTTTCTAGCAGGCCAATGCCTTATGGGGAGTGGTGTCCTAGAAGCGCCTTCACCTATAGAGGTGCATGATGGTCGGCTCTACATCGTTACATAGCGCAGTCCCCACGGCGAGTTTGTTCATGTTTGCCGATATACCCATTGGCATTGTCACTCCGATAGACCCCGTCAGTCGCTACCGCCGTCCAGAAAATCTAGGCTATCCTCCTTTGCGCCGCCGTAGACGCAGAATTCCTCAGCCGTATCCTTCTTCCAAACGACCACCTAATGACCATCAGGTGGATGAGTATGCCTGATAGTATTGCGTTTTATTGAGATGGTTTTTTTAAGGGGATGACTTTGGAAGCGATTGTTGTTACTTGGCGTGAGTTGTTACTGCTCGTCGCGTTGGTGTTGGCGGTGTATGTGGCTGAATTGTTGCTCATGATGCGTGCCGGTGGCGCACTGCGTAAGCCGCGCTGGTTGAACATGATCCAAGAAAAAACCTTTGAAAGTGAGTTGCGCCAGCAACTAGAGGTGTTGAGCAAGCGTGTTGCTGTGCTGGAGACCAGCATGGCACTTAAAGCAGCACTGCCCACCCAGCCACTTTCTTCGGCTGAATTTGATTGGACGATTACGCCCACACCACCGGTTCATGCCGCTCCTGCTGCTGTTGAAGCTAAGGTGGAGGAGGAAGCTGAAGCTAAGCTAGCCTATAAACGAGCCTTGCAAATGGCGCAACAGGGCGCAAAAGCCGAAGAGTTGGTGCAAGAATGTGGTATTTCGCAAAGCGAAGCAGAGCTCATCGTTTCCATGCTAAAGCCCTAATCCGTCATGATTCATAACGATATTCAAAATCAGCTCGCGTTCCTGATTAAAACATCAGCGCCGCCGCTGATTGATGTCTCTGATAACGCGACTGATTTGCCACAGTTGGTTCCTGGGCAAAAAGTACCGGCTTTTGTGCTGGCCAGTTTGCCTAATGGGCGCTTTCAGGTGCAGGTTGAAGACAGCACCTTGGATATGAATCTGCCGCGCGGTACCCAAGTCGGCGACAACATAGAACTGGTGTATGTGTCAGACAAACCCAAGCCAACGTTCACCTTGCTCAGTGATTTGGTCAAAACCGGGCCACAAAGTCCCAGTAATACGGTCAATCTGAGCCAAACAGGCAAGCTGGTGACTACTTTGCTGCAACAGCTTCCACAGCAAACAACCGCGCAAGCCGCAACCACCGGCAACGCCGCTAATGCAGCGACTACCGCACTCACCAATACTGCACCCATCATCCCCGGAGCGCCGCCTGCAACAGAACAATTCGCTAGCGTTTTGCGTGATGCAGTGTCACAGAGCGGTTTGTTTTATGAATCGCACCAAGCTCAATGGGCGACTGGGCAGCGTAGCCTAGAAACTTTATTGCAAGAGCCACAGGCAAAACTGTCGCCAGTCTTAGAACGTGTGCTCAATGCCGCCGTGCCCGTAGAAGCCAAAGTGGCAGTTGAAGCGACTGCACAGACCAAAACTGCTGAAACTATACAGCCGCAATTGTTAGTTGTGCGTGGTAGCGCGGAGGGCGTGGCTACGACACAAAATTCGGGGCAAGGCACAACCAGTCCGGTACATGCCATGACGGCACCGTTGGTACAACAGCAATTGGATATTCTTGATACGCGCCAGATTGTTTGGCAAGGCCAGGTGTGGCCGGGACAAGACATGCAGTGGGAAATCAATGAGGACGATGGTCGTGACCGTGGGGAGACGGAAGAGCGTGCAGCATGGAGTACCAAACTGCGTCTAGATTTTCCTGCTTTGGGTGGAGTCACCGCGCATCTGGCGCTGGGAACTCATGGCTTAAAAGTGGATTTTTCAGTGGAACGTGACCAAAGCGCCAACTTGATGCGCGGCGAAGCAACGCATTTGGCGCAAGCGATGGAGGCTGCGGGTCTCACCGTGGCTGGTATTGCGGTTACTCAATTACCGACAGAGGCTCCAGATGGAAACGCCTGACCGTCTAGAGTTTGCCGTGGCCTTGGCCTACCACGCAGGTGAAACTGCACCTAAGGTTGTCGCCAAAGGCCGTGGTTTATTGGCAGAGGCGATTATCGAAAAAGCCCGCGAAGCTGGCGTGTATGTGCATGAATCGCCAGAATTGGTAGCGATGCTGATGCAGATAGATATAGATCAGCACATCCCGCATGATTTGTATTTGGCCGTGGCCGAGCTACTGGCTTGGTTATATCGGCTGGAACATGGCTACGCTTATGGCGATGCGCCTGCGTTTAATTTGCCAATACCGCCGTCAAATCCTGCTCCAACTGCTTGATGCTAGTTGCATTGAGCCGCTGACTGGAAATCATAAAACTATCTTCTGCTCGTTGACCTAACGTATTAATTTTGGCGCTGTGTAATTGCACCTCGTGCTGCAATAAAGTTTGCGCCACACGTGATAGCAGTCCCGGGCGATCTCCCGCCACCAGAGAAACTGTGTAAAGATGGTCTTTTTCTTGGGCTTGAATGTTGACCACAGGCGTGAACGGGAAGTGCTTAAGTTGTCTACTGATGCGGCCTTCCAGCGATGGCTCAGGCGCATTATTCTGAGCTAACTCCGCGGCGAGTTCACGCTCAATATAGGCAATCAAGTCACCATAGCGCACCGATCTATCGTTTTCATCCAGCACCAAAAAACTGTCCAGCGCATATCCATGGCGGGTCGTATGGATGCGAGCCTCCACGATGTTATGCCCCAAGCGATCAAAAAAACCACAAATCCGTGCGAACAGATTGTTTTGGTCATGGCTATACAGCATCACCTGTATACCATCACCAGCAGGCGACAGTCTGGTGCGGACGATAGGCGTTGTGGTGTTGACGTGGGTGAGTAATAACCGTGTTTGCCAAGCAATTTCCTTGGCTTCAAAGCGCAAGAAATAATCGTCATCCAGCGTGTTCCACAGCGGCTGGCAGGCGGTTGCGCTAACGCCGTAATGCTTGAGAATGTTATGCGCTTCTGTCTGGCGTAGTTTGATTTGACTCGTCGCTGTGATGAACATTCCCTGCAGATGTTTGCGGCTACTGAGATATAAGCTCTCCAATAGACGAGCCTTCCAAGCGTTCCACACATTAGGACTGGTGCCACGTATGTCTGCCACAGTCAACAAGTAGAGCGCGGTGAGATGACGTACATCGCCCATTTTGTTGCTGAAAGCAGTCACCACATCGGGGTCGCTAATATCCTGCTGCTGCGCTGTGGCGGACAAGCTGAGGTGACTTTGTACCAACCAAGCCACTAGGCCGGTTTGCGCTTCATCCAAGCCGTGTTGTTTGCAAAATTTCCGCGCATCCACCGCACCCAAACTCGAATGGTCACCACCACGACCTTTGGCGATGTCGTGGAACAGCGCAGCTAGATAGAGCAACTCTGGCTGGTCGAAGCTTCTGAATAAATCGCTGCACAGCGGAAACTCGTGGCGATGTGCCTCGCCAGCAAAGCGACGCACGTTGCGCAACACATTCAGCGTATGTTCATCCACGGTATAAACGTGAAATAAATCATGCTGCATTTGGTCGGTGATGCGCCCAAATGCTGGGATGTAGCGCCCCAGAATGCCGTAGCGGTGCATGCGGTGCAAGGTGCGCAAAATACCGTCAGGGTGGCGCAAAATCTGCATGAATTGCGCACGGAGTTGAGGGTCGCGTCTAAACGCTGCATTGACCAGCCGTTTGGCGTGCCATAGTGCGCGTATGGTGTCGGGCGTAAACCCCGTCAATTCTGGATGCTGTTGCAGCGTAATAAAGCTTTGCAGAATGGCGCTGGGTTCACGTTCAAAGATGTCGAGTTGACAAGCTTCTAGCTGGTTTTCATGGATTTGAAAGAGTGCATCCAGTTTTTTTGGTTTGTTTTCAGGGTGAGAAAACACGCGCTTTTCCAACGATTGCAGCAAGATTTCATTCATCAAGCGGATCACTCGCGCACTGCGGTAGTAGTGCTGCATAATCTGCTCGCTGGGACGTTGTTTGGTATTGTTTTTCGGCTTCACCAACTGTCGCGCCAAGGTGTCTTGATGGTCAAACAACAAGCGGTCTTCGCGTCGCTCGGTGAGGTAATGCAGATGAATGCGTAAGTTTTGTAAGCGCGTCTCGTGACGACGAATAAGCCTAGATTCGGCGCTGCTCAATAGCCCGTTTTTGGCTAGCGCATTCCAAGTGGCACCTAAACCTCCACCGTTGGCGATCCACAACAAGCTATGTAAATCGCGCAAACCGCCAGGGCCTTCTTTGATATTGGGTTCTAGGTTGTATGCGGTATCGTTGAAGCGGTGGTGGCGGCTGGTTTGTTCTTGTTGCTTGGCTCTAAAAAATGCTTGTGGGTTGAGCCTCTGCCGCACTTGATGCAGCAGGCCGGAAAACAAGCGAGGGCTTCCTGCCAGCCTGCGTGCTTCAAGCAAATTGGTCTGTACCGTGATGTCTTGCTGAGCCGCTTCTAGACATTCTGGCAGGGTGCGCACACTATGGCCAATGGCCAAGCCTATGTCCCAGAAAATACCGACTAGGCTTTCTAAGGTGGCGTTGATTTCAGGTTTGTCAGCGGGCGTAAGGATGAGGATGTCTACGTCGGAGTGTGGAAACAGCTCGCCACGCCCATAGCCGCCCACAGCGATTAAACATATTTCGGGCGGTAAGCCTGACTGCGCCCAGATGTCACTTAGGACGCCATCTACTAAACGACATAATCCACGCAGTAATTGCGCGGCGTTATTATCACGCTCAAACTTCGCACGTAGTGCTTGCCGTCCAGATTTTAGCTGGTGTCGCCAGTGGCTGATGGACGTCGAACCCATTTTTAAGGTGGAGGAGGGCAGCCGTCGGAAAGCGTCATGACTTCAAAGCCTGTTTCGGAGACGACGATGGTGTGTTCCCACTGTGCCGAAAGGCTATGGTCTTTGGTGACAATAGTCCAGCCGTCTCCTAGTTGGCGGATGTCGCGCTTTCCCGCGTTGATCATGGGTTCTATAGTGAACACCATGCCAGTTTTCAAGGTCAAGCCCGTTCCTGGTTTGCCGTAGTGCAGCACTTGCGGGTCTTCGTGGAATACTTTGCCTATACCGTGACCGCAAAACTCACGCACCACCGAATAGCCATTTTTTTCCGCATGACGTTGAATAGCAAAGCCGATGTCGCCTAAAGTGATGCCGGGTTTGACTTGGAGGATGCCCATCCACATGCATTCGTAGGTGATGTCGCACAAACGCTTGGCTTGAATAGACGGTTCGCCAACGTAGAACATGCGGCTGGTATCGCCATGCCAGCCATCTTTGATGGTGGTGATGTCGAGGTTGACGATGTCGCCGTTTTTAAGCGCTTTATCACCTGGTACGCCGTGACATACTTGGTGATTGATGGAGGTGCAAATAGACTTTGGATAAGGCTGGTGGCCATGCGGGGCGTAGTTGAGCGGGGCAGGAATGCAGCCTTGCACGTTCACCATATAGTCGTGGCACAGCTTATCTAATTCGTTGGTGGTCACGCCGTGTTTGACGAAGGGCGTGATGTAATCCAGCACTTCGCTGGCTAAGCGGCCTGCGATACGCATTTTTGCGATGTCTTGTGGGGTTTTGATGGTAACGGTCATTGGAATAAGATTGAATCAATAGAGCGGCTTATGTTACCATACGCGGCCTTTTCAACCGAGAAGGACATTCGCACACACGCCATGTACAGGGTGCTTAGAAGCAAAAACTTTTAAGTTGACTTTGGTGTGTGGAGGACTTAACCCTTACACAAGGAACATTATTATGTCAGTTACTATGCGTCAAATGCTGGAAGCTGGTGTGCATTTCGGCCACCAAACCCGTTATTGGAACCCAAAGATGGCACCATTTATCTTTGGCGATCGCAACAAAATTCATATTGTTAACCTGGAAAAAACGCTGCCTCTGTTTGAAGATGCCAGCAAATATATACGCCAGTTAGCCGCCAATAAAGGCCGCATTCTGTTCGTGGGCACCAAGCGCCAAGCGCGTGACATCATGAAGGAAGAAGCCATGCGCGCCGGTTGCGCTTACGTCAACCATCGTTGGCTGGGCGGAATGTTGACCAACTTCAAGACCGTGAAGCAATCCATCAAGCGCCTTAAAGATTTTGAAGCGATGATGCTGGACGGCACTTTCGAGAAGTTCGGCAAAAAAGAAGTGCTGGGTTACAAGCGCGAAATGGAGAAGCTGGAGCGCTCCATAGGCGGCATTAAAGACATGGGCGGTTTGCCTGACGCAATTTTCATCATTGACGTAGGCCATGAGTCTGGTGCTGTGACGGAAGCAGCGAAACTGGGCATCCCAGTGGTGGGCGTGGTGGATACCAATAATTCGCCTGATGGCATTTCTTACATCATTCCTGGCAATGATGACTCCAGTCGCGCGATTCGTCTGTATGCGCGTGGCATGGCGGATGCGGTGTTGGAAGGCCGTGCTCATGCGATAGCCGAAGTGGTGAAGATGGCGGCAGAGGAAGCGCCTGTTGCTGCGGAAGAAGCTGAAACGGCTGCTTAAGTAAACACCTGAAAAAGGGGCAGGATGCCCCTTTTTTTTATCAATTTTTTAGACCTTGTATAGATTTTAGGAGCTACAAATGGCGGAAATTACCGCAGGTATGGTGAAGGAGCTGCGCGAGCGCACCGATGCACCGATGATGGATTGTAAAAAAGCGTTGTCCGAAGCGGACGGCGACATGACGCGTGCCGAAGAAATTTTGCGCGTGCGTTTTGGCAACAAAGCGAGCAAGGCTGCTGGTCGCGTCGCTGCTGAAGGCACCGTGGGTATCAGTATCAGCGCCGACGGCAAGTCTGGCGCGATGATAGAAGTCAATTCTGAAACCGACTTCTGTGCCAAGAATGATGATTTTCAGGCATTTGTGCGTGAACTGGCCGTAGTTGTGGCTAATAACAACCCAGCCGATATTGCGGCGGTTGCTGGTTTGAAAATGGGCAGCGGCACGGTGGAAGAAGCGCGCACGCAGTTGGTCGGCAAGATAGGCGAGAACATCACCCCACGTCGCTTTATAAGCTTGGCTGCCAAGGGTAAGCTAGCAAGTTATGTGCACGGCAGCAAAATAGGCGTGCTGGTGGATGTGGTTGGTGGTGACGAAACGCTGGGCAAGGATATTGCCATGCATATCGCCGCTGCTAAGCCTAAATCATTGGATGCAAATGGTGTGGATGCCGCCTTGATTGAGGCTGAGCGCCGCGTAGCGATTGAAAAGGCTAAAGAAGCAGGCAAGCCAGACAGCATGTTGGACAAAATTGCCGATGGCACGGTGCAGAAATTCTTGAAGGAAGTTACTTTACTCAGTCAAAACTTCGTTAAAGACGACAAGCTGACCATAGAGCAATTGCTTAAATCCAAAAATGCCAGCGTAGCGTCATTCACCATGTATGTGGTGGGTGAGGGCATTGAGAAGGTTGTCACCGACTTTGCCGCTGAAGTGGCGGCAATGTCCAAGGGTTAATGATGGCAAGCCCCGCCTATAAGCGCATATTGCTCAAGCTCTCCGGCGAAGCCCTGATGGGCGAGGACAGCTATGGCATTAACCGCGCCACCATCAACCGCATCGTAGCTGAGATTAAAGAGGTAGTAGATCTCGGCGTGCAGGTGGGTGTGGTGATAGGTGGTGGCAACATCTTTCGCGGCGTGGCACCTGCCGCTGCGGGCATGGATAGAGCTACGGCGGATTACATGGGTATGTTGGCTACTGTGATGAATGCGCTGGCTCTGCAAGATGCCATGCGCCACATCGGGCTGGTGAGCCGCGTGCAGTCTGCCTTGAATATCGAGCAAGTGGCCGAGCCGTATATTCGCGGCAAGGCCATGCGCTACTTGGAAGAGGGCAAAGTGGTTATTTTTGGTGCGGGAACTGGCAATCCGTTCTTCACTACCGATACCGCTGCGGCCTTGCGTGGCATGGAGATGAACGCTGAAATCGTGCTGAAGGCCACTAAAGTAGATGGCGTTTATACCGATGACCCTAAGACTAACCCAGACGCAACGCGTTATCACACATTGACGTTCGACGAAGCCATCGTGCGCAACCTGAAAGTGATGGACGCGACGGCGCTGACTTTGTGCCGCGACCAGAATATGCCCATCAATGTATTTAGCATCTTCAAGCAGGGCGCGTTGAAAGGTGTTGTTATGGGTGAAGATGAAGGAACGCTTGTATCGCAATGATTTGTTGAGGATTATTAACCATGATAAATGACATCAAGCAATCCGCAGAACAAAAAATGTACAAGTCGCTGGAAGTGCTGAAAGCCGACTTGGGCAAAGTGCGCACTGGTCGTGCGCACACCGGCATTCTGGATCACGTTCAGGTAGATTATTACGGCAGCTTGTTGCCCATAAGTCAGGTGGCCAATATTACGTTGGCTGACGCACGTACTATCACCGTGCAGCCTTGGGAAAAACCCATGATTGTCAAAGTGGAAAAGGCCATCCGCGACGCGGACTTAGGCTTGAATCCCGCCACCAATGGCGATTTGATACGCGTACCTATGCCTATGCTCACAGAAGAGCGGCGCAAAGATTTGATCAAGTTGGTACGTGGTGAGGCGGAAGCGGCCAAGGTTTCGGTGCGTAATGTGCGCCGTGATGCTAACGATGCGCTCAAAAAGTTGTTGAAAGACAAGGAAATTGGTGAGGATGATGAGCGTCGTGCGCAAGACGACATCCAGAAAATTACCGATAAAAACATCGCCGAAGTAGACAAGTTGCTACAGGCGAAAGAAACTGATCTCATGGCGGTTTAATCACCGTCCTCCTTACGTGGCAATCTTCGCCAGCAGTACCAAAAACATCCCTGACGCGCCCAGTGTGCCGCAACACATTGCTATCATCATGGACGGCAACGGGCGTTGGGCGAAAAAACGCCTGATGCCGCGCGTCATGGGGCATAAGCGCGGTGTGGAAATTGTGCGCGACGTGGTGCGGCAATGCATAGATTGCGGCGTGGAATATCTCACTCTGTTTGCCTTCAGCAGCGAGAATTGGCGCAGGCCGCCGGACGAAGTGAAGTTCCTTATGGGTTTGTTCATGGAAGCCTTGCAGCGCGAGGTGAGCAAGCTGCATGAGAACCAGATTCGTCTGATTATGATAGGCGATCGTTCGCGCTTTGACGCTAAGCTCATAGCGGCCATAGAGGCCGCAGAAGCGCTCACCGCCAACAATACACGCTTAACTCTGACCATCGCCGCTAATTATGGTGGGCGCTGGGATATGAGTAACGCCGTGCAAAAAATGCTGAAAGCCAATCCTGCCTTGATAAATGGCTTTGACGAGCAGGATTTAGCGCCATTTCTTTCCATGCATTACGCGCCAGAGCCGGATTTATTCATCCGCACTGGTGGTGAAAAGCGTGTGAGCAACTTTCTTTTGTGGCAACTCGCCTATACTGAACTTTATTTCACCGACACCTTGTGGCCGGATTTTGACCGTGAGGCCTTTCAACTGGGGCTTGAATCCTATCGCCAGCGTGAGCGCCGTTACGGACGGACCAGCGAGCAGCTCAAGTCATAATCATGCTAAAAACCCGCATCATCACCGCATTGCTATTAGCCGCAGGCTTGCTGGGCGCATTGTTTCTGGCTAACGATCTAGTTTGGGCGCTTCTTATGTGGGTAGTCGTCGCCATAGGCGCTTGGGAGTGGGGTGCACTGGCAGGGCTGAATATAGCGGGGAGGAGGGCTTTCGCCGCATTGCTGAGTGTAATCATCATTGCCTGCTTGCCCGGCATCTGGCCGCCGTCTATTCTAGCGAATCAATATGCTTTGTTGTTTTTCGTAATTCTTGCGACCACAATTTTTTGGTTGCTATTGGCGCCGATTGCCTTGTTGACCTCGCATCAAGCGCAGCGTGGTGTCACGTTGTGTATTGGCGCTGTGCTGTTATTGGCTTTTTGGATGGCGATGGTGTCGCTCCGCAGCATCAGCCCCACGCTGGTATTGGTGCTGATGGCTGCGGTGTGGATTGCGGATAGCGCCGCCTATTTTGCCGGTAGCGCGTATGGCCGCCACAAGCTCGCTCCCACCATCAGTCCCGGCAAGACTTGGGAAGGCGTATTGGGGGCTTGGCTTGCAGTTACCTTGTATGGTCTGATTTTGTGTTGGGTCAAAGACTTAAGCTTGTGGTGGCTAGTCGCTTTATGGGCTGTTACCGTGCTGAGTATCATGGGCGATTTGTTTGAATCGCTGCTCAAGCGTCAAGCCGGACTGAAAGACAGCGGGAGCATCCTGCCCGGTCATGGCGGCATTCTTGACCGTATTGACGGCCTGTTACCGACTTTGCCTGTGGCCGCATTTGCTTTTCACCTCCCTCTTTATTTGAACTTGATTGCTTACCACTATGGCTAACACACCACAAAACATTACCGTTCTGGGCTCCACCGGCAGCATAGGCGTGAACACGCTGGACGTGATTGCGCGGCATCCGCAGCGTTTCCGTGCCTATGCATTGTCTGCCAACACCAAGTGGGAGGCTTTGCTGGCGCAGTGCCGCGTGCATCAACCAAAATACGCCGTGATGTTGTATGAAGAACCTGCTGCGAAATTAGCCACTGCGCTGCGTGCTGAGGGTTCGGAAACGCAGGTGTTGTGCGGTGTTGAAGCTCTGGAACAAGTAGCATCAGCCTCGGAAGTGGATGCGGTGATGGCGGCCATCGTCGGTGCGGCTGGCATGCGCTCGGCCTTGGCAGCGGCGCAGTCAGGCAAGCGCGTATTACTGGCAAATAAAGAAACTCTGGTGATGGCCGGGCACTTGTTTATGGAAGCCGTCGCCAAACATGGCGCGACCCTGTTGCCCATAGACAGCGAACATAACGCGATTTTTCAATGTATGCCAAGCGCATTCAAGAATGGCCTGAGCTCAGTAGGCGTGACCAAAATCCTGCTGACCGCTTCCGGCGGTCCTTTCCGGCGCTTGAGCATGGAAGAGCTGGCGCACGTTACACCTGAACAAGCGTTGAAACATCCCAACTGGGCAATGGGGCCGAAGATCACCATAGACTCGGCCACTCTGATGAATAAAGGGCTGGAGGTCATCGAGGCGCATTGGTTGTTTGGCGCGACGGCGGAGCAGATTGAGGTCGTCGTCCATCCGCAAAGCATGATTCATTCGCTGGTGCAGTATAACGATGGCTCGGTGTTGGCCGAGCTGGGCAACCCTGACATGCGGACCCCGATCGCACATGCTTTGGCTTGGCCGGAGCGCATAGAAAGCGGGGTCGCGCCGCTGGATTTGTTTGCCGTAGCGCGTCTGGATTTTGAAAAGCCTGACATGGTGCGCTTCCCCTGTTTGCGGCTGGCGTTTGAGGCTTTGGCTAGAGGCGGCACAGCGCCAGCCTTGCTCAATGCGGCAAACGAGGTGGCCGTGGCTGCTTTTCTGGCACATAAGATTGCTTTTATGGACATACCACGCTTGCTGGAGGCGGTGTTGGAGAATCTGGATATACGCGAAGTGATTAAGCTGGAAGACGTGATTGAAGCCGATGAGAGTGCGCGTGCTGCGGTGAATGCCATGCTGGTAGAGAAGGCTACATGCTGACCTTGTTAGCTTTTGTGGTGACTTTGGCGGTACTCATCGTAGTTCACGAATACGGCCATTACATCGTGGCACGCTGGTGCGGAGTCAAGGTGCTGCGCTTCTCGGTGGGTTTTGGACGTGCTTTGTACACCCGCAACATGAATCATGACGGCACCGAATTCGTCATTGCTGCTTTTCCACTTGGCGGCTATGTCAAAATGCTGGATGAGCGCGAAGAACCTGTTGCTGAAGCTGATTTGGCGCGTGCCTACAATCGTCAAAACGTGTGGAAACGCAGTGCGATTGTCATCGCGGGGCCGTTGGCGAATTTATTGCTGGCTGTTGCGCTGTATTGGGCGCTGTTCATCAGCGGCGTGACCCAAATGAAGCCCATCATGGGTGAAGTGCCACCTAACAGCATCGCTGCGCAAGCCAGTATGAAAGCCGGAGAGTTGATCACCAAAATCAACGGTACAAGAATCATCAGTTGGGAAGATGCACGTTGGGCGTTATTGCAGCACGCACTCAAAGGCAAAACGGTGGAAGTAGAGGCGGTGATTGGCGACGAAGCGTATTTGCATCGTGTGGATATGAGTCATCTGCAAAGCGCTGATTTTGATACTGACGTGCTAGAAAAGATGGGCTTTATTCCTGCCAGACCTTTCATGAAGGCGCTCGTAGGCGAGGTGTTGCCTGACGGCGCAGCGCAACGTGATGGCTTGATGGTGAATGATTTGATACGTAGCGTGAATGGCGTGCCAGTGCCGGGGTGGGAGGCTTTTGTGCAGCATGTGCGTGAGAGTGCAAACAAGACTTTGAGTTTGGAAATTGAGCGTACAGGAAAAATGGTAAGGTTGGAGCTTACGCCAAGCGCAGAAGTGCATGGCGGAGTGAAGCTTGGGCACATAGGCGCCGCCTATCGTATGCAAGAGAGCGAACTTAAGCAATTTCTTACCGAGGTGCGCTATTCGCCGCTTAGCGCCTTTATTCATGCAGTTTCCAAGACTTGGGACACCTCAGTCATCAGCCTGAAAATGCTAGGCAATATGTTGCTTGGAACGGTGTCATGGAAAGGGGTGAGCGGTCCTATCACCATCGCCAGTGTCGCGGGTCAAAGTGCGCAATTGGGTTGGAAAAGTTTCATCGGATTCTTGGCCTTGGTGAGCGTAAGTCTAGGAGTGTTGAATTTGCTGCCTGTGCCGATGTTGGATGGCGGACATTTGATGTATCATATGGTGGAGATTTTAAGAGGCGCTCCAGTTTCTGATGCCGCGATGGAAATCGGGCAGAGGGTAGGTTTAGCTTTGCTAGGCCTGCTCATGATGGTTGCGCTATATAACGATTTAAGCCATTTAATACAATCACTATGAAGCTACGTTATTTTGCCTCGTTTTTATTCGCCTTGTACGCAAGCACTGTGGTCGCTGTGGAGCCTTTCGTAGTGCGTGATATTCGCGTTGAGGGTTTGCAGCGCACGGAGGCTGGCACCGTATTCAACTACCTGCCGGTCAAGGTCGGTGAAACCATGGACGAGGCGAAAGCGGCGCAAGCTATTAAAGGCTTGTTTTCTACTGGTTTCTTCAAAGATGTTCGCCTAGAGCAAGAGAATGGTGTGCTGGTGGTTGTTCTGCAAGAGCGTCCCGCCATTGCACAAATTGATTTTTCTGGTAACAAATCATTCCCTAGCGACAAGATGAAAGTGGGCTTGGCGCAGTCAGGCTTGTCGGAAGGCCTGATTTTTGACCGCGCCATCATGGAGAAAGCCGAGCAGGAAATCAAGCGTCAGTATCTGGCACAAGGTAAATATGGCGCTACGGTCAAAGCCGTGGTGAATCCTATGGAGCGCAATCGCGTCTCGGTGCGTTTTGACATTGAGGAGGGCGGAGTAGCCAAGATTCAAGCCATCAACATCGTCGGTAATCAAATTTTTGATGAGGATGAATTAAAAGAAAATTTCTCCCTCACCACCTCCAATTTTATGACTTGGTGGACAAAAGACGATCAGTACTCAAAACAAAAACTGTCAGCGGATTTGGAAGCCTTGCGTTCTTTCTATATGAACCAAGGTTATATGGATTTCAACATTGACTCTACACAAGTGTCTATCACGCCGGACAAGAAAGAGATTTACATCACAGTGAGCATCACTGAGGGCGAAAAATATACGGTGTCCGACATCAAGCTGGCAGGTGAAATGCTAGTGCCAGAAGAAGAGCTAAAACCCTTGATTGTAGTGGCTCCTGGTGAGTTTTTTAATCGCCAAAATGTGACGGACTCATCTAAAGCCATCGGCGATCGTTTGGGTAATGACGGCTATGCGTTTGCCAACGTCAATGCCGTGCCGGAAGTAGATAAAGACGCACATACTGTTGCATTTACCTTCTTTGTGGATCCAGGTCGCCGTGTCTATGTGCGCCGTATCAATCTAGCTGGCAACACCCGTACCCGTGATGAAGTGTTGCGCCGTGAAATGCGCCAAGTAGAGTCCTCTTGGTATTCGGCAGAAAAAATACAGCGTTCCAAGCAACGCTTAGATCGCTTGAACTTCTTCTCTGACGTGAACGTAGAAACCCCCGCTGTACCAGGCGTGGCTGATCAGGTTGATGTCAACGTCAGCGTGACAGAAAAGTCCACCGGTAGTATTCAGTTTGGCGCTGGTCTATCCAGTTCTGAAGGTGTTGTATTAGGTGTTACTTTGGATCAGGCTAACTTCTTGGGGACAGGTAATCGCGTCACCACCTCTGTTAATACAGGTAAGGTGAATACCACCTACTCACTGTCGTTCACCGACCCGTACTACACACCGGATGGCATCAGTCGCGGCTTTGATGTCTATCGTAAAGACGTGGATTCTAGCTCGCTGGATGTGGCTACCTACAAGTCCTCATCGTATGGTGCGGGAGTGCGTTACGGCTTACCGTTGAACGAGAGGGATAGCGTCAATGGTGGCTTGACTATAGATTACACACAGCTGAGAAACCTCACTAACTCTAGCTATAAGCAGTATTGCGGCGGCACATCGTGTGACAATCTTACCTTGCGGCTAGACTTGGGCTGGGCGCACGATACCTTGGATAGCCGTATTTACACCACCACCGGTGTATTGCAAAAATTAAACGCGGAATTTGGCCTGCCTGGTTTGGATCAGGAGTATTACAAATTATCCTATCAGCACAGCTGGTACAAATCACTTAGCAAATCATTCACTCTGATGTTAAATGGTGAGGCGGGTATTGCAGGCTCTTATGGTGATGCTGACTATCCATTTTTCAAGAATTTTTATGCGGGTGGCGTGAGTTCGGTTCGTGGTTTTGATACCAGCTCAATTGGCCCCAGAGAGACGCAGACAGACGCAAACAACCTAACTACTGACTTCTCTGTGGGCGGTACGCGTCGTGTTGTGGGTAACGTCGAGTTGTTATTTCCAGTTCCTTACTTGAAAGATAATAAGCAATTTAGATTGTCGGCATTTATTGATGGCGGCACAGTGTGGGGTGGTGGAGCGGCCAATGCAACACGTCCTGCTGGCTCGTGTGTTGGTGCTAGTGACTGTTTCCGCTTCTCAACCGGTGCGGGGATCAGCTGGCAATCGCCATTTGGCCCAATTAAACTGGTGTATGCCATACCGCTCAACGAGGAAGCCACAGACAAAACCCAATCCATCCAGTTCCAATTTGGGACAGGGTTCTAATTTTAGTTAAGCAAGGAGAGTGTATTTTGAATAAGTTGTTACGTTTGCTGCTGATAGGTAGTTTGAGTGTTGTTGCTGGCGCAGCCGTTGCTGCGCCAAATGATGTCAAAATTGGTTATGTGAATGTTGAGCAGATACTCAAAGATGCTCCGCAAACCGCAGAAAGTGGAAAAAAGCTGGAAAAAGAATTCAGTGCTCGTCAGCAGGAATTAGAAAAGACGGCCAAGATGATTAAGGATCATGAAATTTCTTTGGATAAAGACAGCTTGACCATGTCTGAGACGGATCGCCGCAACAAAGAGCGCGATGTGTCGAATATGAAAATTGAATTACAACGCAAATCACGTGAGTTGCGCGAAGATGCTAATCTGCGTAAGAACGAAGAACTAGGCGCGATTCAAGAGCGTATTAACAAAGCAGTAACCGCAGTGGCCGAGGCAGAAGGCTACGATTTGGTGATTTATGGCGGTGTCGCTTATGCCAGTAAAAAGGCTGACATTACCGATAAGGTATTGAAATCTTTGGGTAAGAAATAAATTTAGCTGATGTTATGACCTCAAGCCTCACGCTCACTGAGATTGCCCAGAAATTAGGCGGTGAAGTGCGTGATGATAATGGTGCTAGATTCAAGCAAGTGGCTTCAATGCAGCGAGCTAAAGCCACTGACATTACCTTTATCAACGATAAGAAGTATCTGCCTCACCTCAATAGCACCCATGCGGGTGCTATTTTGTTGGCTGCGGCACACGCTGATTCCACCTCGCTGCCACGCATTGTGGTGGATAATCCTTACGCTTACTACGCCAGAGTTGCCGCGTTGCTCAATACAGAACGTGTATCCGCGGGAATCGCAAACAATGCTTCTGTGGCGACAGATGCCAAGGTTTCTGCAAGTGCTAGCGTGGGCGAATACGCCGTGATTGAGGCTGGTGCAGTGGTTGGCGATGGCGCCATGATTGGCAGCGCCTGTTACGTTGGCCGTGATGCTGTGATTGGCGCTGGTAGCCGTCTTTACCCTCACGTGTCGGTCTATCACAACTGCCAGATAGGGCGCGACTGCATCGTGCATTCTGGCGCAGTGATAGGTGCTGACGGTTTTGGTTTTGCTGAGGAAGTGGGGCAGTGGGTTAAAATCCCGCAAATCGGACGTGTGGTGATAGGTGATAGAGTGGAAATAGGCGCTAACACCACCATAGACCGCGGAGCGCTTGATGACACGGTAATTGAAAATGGTGTGAAGCTGGATAACCTGATACAAGTCGCCCACAACTGCCACATAGGCGAGCATACTGCCATCGCAGGTTGTGTGGGCATTGCTGGCAGTGCGCGTATCGGCAAGCATTGTAAAATTGGAGGTGCCGCGATGATTTTAGGACATCTTGAAATTGCTGATGGAGTCACTATTTCAGCAGGCAGCATGGTGACCAGGTCTGTGCCGCAAGCTGGAGTTTATACTGCGCTGATGCCGCTGCAAGCGCATGAGGACGGCATTAAGACTGCGGTGCATATACGCCAGTTAAACGCGCTGGTTGAGCGCGTGGCAAGCCTAGAAAAAGAATTGAAGCATCTAAAAGAACTGAAGCACCTAAAAGAACTGAAGCACCCAAAGGAACAACCATCATGAGCAGCATGGACATCCACGAGATTCTTGAGTATTTGCCACACCGCTACCCATTTTTGTTGATAGACAGAGTGATTTCCTTGGAGGAAAACAAAGAAATTGTGGCGGTAAAAAATGTCACCATCAACGAGCCATTTTTCCCCGGGCATTTCAGCTATTTTCCGGTGATGCCCGGCGTGCTGATCGTGGAAGCCATGGCGCAAGCGGCGGCTGTACTATCCTTCAAAACCATGGGCAGCAAGCCTTCAGACGATTCCGTCTATTATTTTGCTGGCATTGATAACGTGCGCTTCAAGAAGCCGGTTTCTCCTGGCGACCAGTTGATTCTGAAGGTGAAAATTGACCGCATCATGCGCGGCATCTGGAAGTATTCCGGCAAAGCTTATGTGAATGACGCAATCGTGGCAGAGGCAGATTTGCTGTGTACCTTGAGAATGATTAAGTAGTTTTTTGCAGTGATTCATCCCACCGCCATTATTGACCCCAAAGCCCAACTCGCCGCCGATGTCACGGTGGGCGCGTATTCCATTATTGGTGAGAACGTGACCATAGGCGAAGGCACGACTATCGGCGCACACGTCATCATCGAAGGCCCTACCAGCATCGGCCAGCACAACACCATCTACCAATTCGCATCGCTAGGTGCTGCGCCACAAGATAAAAAATACGCGGGCGAACCCACGCGTTTAGAGATTGGCGACCGCAACACCATCCGCGAGTTTTGTACGCTGAATCGCGGCACGGTGCAGGATGCGGGTGCTACGCGTATCGGCCATGACAACTGGATTATGGCTTACGTGCATATCGCGCATGATTGCCAAGTCGGCAACCAGACCATACTCGCTAACAATTCCTCGCTGGCGGGGCATGTGCACCTGCATAATCACGCCATTCTGGGCGGCTTCACCTTGGTACATCAGTTCTGCAAAATAGGTGCACACGTCATTACCGCCGTGGGTTCTGTGGTATTCAAGGACATTCCGCCCTATGTCACGGCCTCAGGCTACGACGCTAACCCGCATGGCATCAACGCTGAAGGCTTGAAGCGGCGCGGATTTTCGTCGGCACGCATCGCCGCCATCAAACGCGCTTATAAGCTGCTTTATCGCAACAGTTTGACGTTAGAAGAAGCCAAGGCTGCCATTCAGGAGCAGGGCGAGGCTAGCGCAGATATTGAGTTGCTACTGAACTTCCTTAACACCGCGACGCGCGGCATTATTCGCTAAGGTCGCCATGCCTACGATAGGGATAGTGGCGGGTGAGGCTTCCGGTGATCTAATCGCCAGCCAACTGATTAGCACGCTCAAGCGACAACGCCCAGACCTCAAGTTTATCGGCATCGCCGGCCCCAAAATGTTGGCGGAGGGCGCACAAACGCTATTTCCTATGGAGCGCTTGGCAGTGCGGGGTTATGTTGAAGTGCTACGCCATTATTTTGGCATCTTGAACATACGCCGTGCATTACTGAGATATTTCCTCAAAAATCCGCCTGATCTGTTCATCAGTATAGACGCACCCGACTTCAACTTCGGTCTCTCACGTAAGCTCAAAAAACACGGCATTAAGACTATGCATTACGTCAGTCCCTCCATCTGGGCGTGGCGACGAGGGCGTATTCACAGTATTGCCAAGTCTACCGACGAAATTCTATGCCTGTTTCCTTTTGAAAAACCCCTCTATGACGAGGCGGGCATCGCTGCCACCTATGTCGGCCATCCGCTGGCGGACATGATTGCGCCTAATCAAAACAAAGCACAAATGCGTGACGAGTTACATCTGAATAAGGAAGGCTTGGTCATCGCCTTGTTGCCTGGCAGTCGCCAGGGCGAGCTGGGTTATATGGCGGATTTATTCATTCACGCCGCACAGCACATCGCCCGCGATGTGCCTGATACACAGTTTCTGGTGCCGCTGATTAGCCGCGAAACCCGTGCCAAGTTTGAAGAGGCGATACACCGCAATCACGCAGAGGAATTATCATTCAAATTGCTATTCGGTCATGCGCACATGGCACTAGCGGCGGCAGATGGGGCGATTGTCGCTTCCGGCACCGCTACGCTAGAGGCAGCGCTGCTGCAATGCCCTATGGTCATCGCCTACCGCATGTCGAGCCTCTCGTGGATGGTGATGAAGCATATGCGCTACTTGCCATGGGCGGGGCTACCCAACATTTTGGCGAACCAGGATTTAGTGCCGGAACTGATACAAGAACAGGCCACACCTCAAGCCTTGGCAGAATCGTTACTTACCTTGGTATACGACCGTAATCGAGTAGAAAATCTGAAAAAAGAATTTGAGAAAATTCACCTCAACCTACGTCAGAACGCCAGCGAAAAAGCCGCAGAAGCTGTGTTAAAGCGCCTGCAAGCATGATTTGTGGTGTGGATGAAGCAGGGCGTGGGCCATTAGCAGGCGCAGTATTTGCAGCAGCTGTCATTCTTGATCATGATAGGCCCATTTCAGGATTGGCTGATTCCAAAAAGCTCTCAGAGAAAAAGCGTGATGCGCTGGCGCTACTGATAAAAGAACACGCCTTAGCATGGTGCGTGGCCAGTGCCAGCGCAGAAGAGATAGATCAGATTAATATCTTGCAAGCCAGTCTGTTGGCTATGAAGCGCGCGGTAGAAGGCTTAAGTGTGGTGCCGAAACAGGTGTTGGTGGATGGCCTATATTGCCCCAAGGTCAATATTCCGTCACAGGCAATCGTGCAGGGTGATAGCAAAGTGGCCGAAATTTCAGCGGCTTCCATCCTGGCCAAGACCGCGCGGGATGCGGAGATGCTGGAGCTACACGCCATCTATCCGCAGTACGGCTTTGATAAACACAAGGGTTACCCCGTACCCTTACATTTGGCTGCGTTAGCGCAACACGGCGTTTCACCCATACATCGCCGTAGTTACGCCCCAGTTAAAAAACACCTGCCGTAACCACCCCCGCCGTTGCACGGCGACCCCTCCTTGGAAAGGAGGGGAATGAATGCGCGAAGAGATGGTTTTTAATTCCCTCCTTTTTAAGGAGGGGTGGCGCAAAGCGCCGGGGTGGTTTGTTCCTCAGTATTTCACCTGCACCCGATAACTTAGCGTGACTTTACCTTCAGTCGGAACAACAATCTTCCACTGCGCCACATTGCTCGCCACTTTTTCATGTGGGTGGCTGCTTTTCAGCATCTTCCAATCCGCAGGAATAGGCTCTTGCACGGTGACGGTCACTGCTTCTTTCTTGGCGTTCTTCAGCACAATTTCATAAGCGCTCTCAAACGCTGCATTACCTTTGGCTGGATTGGGTAGCTTCTTGAAATCGGATTGTTTCTTGTCCGCCGTCACGTCAAATGCGTCACCCAGCTTCAACCGCACGGTTTCATTCTTGGGCGTGTGATCTATGCGGTCTTCACCCACAAATTGCGCATTACCGGCCGCATCCTTTTTATAAACCCGAATGGAGCCTTTGGGCAAAGGTAAACCAAGGTGGGAGCTTTCCTTGTTATCAAACTCCACAAACACGCCGACCTTCATTTTCTGGCCAAGGTCTCCATAGCTGCTCTGATAATAGTAATCAGCGCCATGCAGCACCAGTTCCTTACGTACAGGCACGTTGCTGGCTGATAGCAGGGCGACTTGTTTGGTCTGGTTCTCGGCGATGGTAGTGGGGCGATCCAGCGTATACAGGTGATATTCCAGCAACGATTCCTCTGCCATGCGCGGAGCTTCTGCTGCCATAACCATGTCCATTTTTGCCATTGCCCGCACTGGTTGCATCTCTTCCCGCACTCGATTCACATCACCCGCCACCAATTGCAGCTTGGCATTCTGGTAAGTCGCACCGCTGGTGTTGGTCAGCGTCACCCAGCCGGATAAATCCAGCTTACTATCCGAAGCGTTCAATTCCGCCACGTAGTCCGCCTTCCAGCCCAGTCCGCCGGTCAGATAAGAAAGTTCTACCTCTTGCTGGGTGCTGGCGTTGTTATTGAGTGACATCACCAGGGTAGGGCGGTCGCGCAGATTGGCTGGAACGTCAGGGTACACAATGCGTCCGGGGATGCCAGTCTCGATGCGGTCGCCGATCTTCAACACCACGCCATTATTGGCTGAAAGCACCTGCGCCTCTTCCGTAGTCTCTATACCCGTGGCAGTATTGGTGTGAATCACGTTGACCTTCTTACCTACATACTTTTCCAGCAGTTTTTGCGGTGTGAGCAAGTCAAAATCAAAGTTCTGCTCGATCAAACTGAGTCCGCCAGCATTGGAGATACTACGTAACAGCGCCGTTTCAGGGCGTATCAAGGCGCTTACATCGCGAAAGGCCAACTGGTTTTGGCCACTATTCAGGGTGATTCTGCGCTGGTCTTTGACCAAAGCCAGATTCTCGTTATAGATGGTGACGGCGACCGATTGCTGGTCTTGCAGGGTGCTACGGGTTTCTTCTGCCGCGATTAAGGCAGAGGGTATAAAAGTTAGTAGTAGAGTGGTAATGAGGCGAGGTGAGAGCATAAAAACTCCTTGAATTTGGATGGTAGGCATCCAACGGGCGCTGTTGGCTTGGGGTTGACTAACTAGTAAGTGGCATGCACGTAGCAGGGCGCAATGCGGGGAAAGATTTCCGTATTACGTTTTGCTTTATACAGGCTAAGCCTTTCTATCCAAGTGCGTATATTTGTATTTGATAAACCAACTAAGAATCGGATTCAGACAAGGATTCCTCCTCCATCTATATCAAGGGTGACACCAGTAATGAAACCGTTCGTCATTAGCATGAGTGTCGCTGCTGCGACGTCCCCTGCGGTGCCGACATGGCCAACCGGTAAATGCGATGCTATGGAAGAGTACATCCCTTCGCGTGCAGCCTCGGACATAGAAAGGTAAGCTCCTGTACCGCGTGTCATACCAGGAGAGACAGTATTGACGCGCACCGGAGCTAGGTCACGTGCCAAAGCACGTCCCATCGCTTCGACGGCGGCGTTGACTCCAGCGAGTACGACATCGTTATGACCAGGGCGCCGGGAGAGGATGCCGGAGAAGAGCGTAATCGAACCCGTGGGTTTCATCTGGGCATACTTAGCGCATAGATAAGGTCCAAAAAATTTGCTACGGAATGTGAACTCACCATCCGCCAGCGGAGCCTCTTTGAGGGTGCCTGTTCGAACCGAACTGCCAGTCACGATTAGATGATCTACCAATCCAATCGCCGCAAAAAAATCGCGGACTGAAGTCTCGTCCGTCGTATCAAGAGGCTTACCTGTGGCACCAAGCTCATAAGCGACTGACGCAACTTTATCGGGAGACCGACTGGCGACAGTAACAGAGGCACCAAGAGAAACGGCAAGACGAGCAATGGCTAGCCCCATTCCTGAGGTTCCGCCAACGACAATAACAGATTGATTAGTAAGCTCGGAGTTCATAAGATAAGTCAGGAGCATGTTCCTTAATTGTTAAAAAATAATTGTACCCTCATTTTTAAGCATATTGATAAGCGCAATTAGTGGCAACCCTATCAGCGCATTGGGGTCATCGCCTCGCATCCATTCGATGAGGGCGATGCCCAAGCCTTCGGATTTCGCGCTTCCGGCACAGTGGTAAGGCTGCTCCTTGAGCAAGTAGTTTTCAATTTCTGCATCGCTTAATGCCCGAAACTTGACTTCATAAGTGACGACTTCGGCTTGCATATTGCCACTGCCGCTGTTGTAGAGGCACAGGGCACTGTGAAAACTCACGATTCGACTGCTCATCAGGCTAAGCTGCTTGACGGCGTTGTCGTGCGTCAGTGGCTTGCCTAGATGCATGTTATCCAGTGTGGCGACCTGATCGCAGCCGATGATTAGGCTATCGGGCTGGGATTGTCCGATCTTTCTGGCTTTTGCTTGTGCCAGCCTTAACGCTGTCGCTTGCGGAAGTTCGCCCATTAATGGAGATTCGTCGACATCGGGGGAAATCAGGGTAAACGGGATTTGCAGCCGCTCCAGCAGTTCGCGGCGGTATGGGGAGGAGGAGGCGAGTATTAGTGTAGACATGAGTAAAAAGACCGGCTTGCGCCGGTCCGTTTTGGCTTATTGAATTTCGATCAAAGTCTCGTCTGGCGTCACGCTATCGCCTTTTTTGACGTGTATCGCTATCACGACACCTTCTTTCGCGGCCTGAATCTCGTTTTCCATTTTCATGGCCTCGATCACCAGCACGCCGTCGCCCGCGTTGACCTTATCACCTACTTTGACCTTAACATCCACTATGGTGCCGGGCATGGCGGTGGTGACGCAGCCTTCGTGTGTGGGGCGTGGACGACTGCCGATACTGGCAGTCGCGGTTTTTTTCTTGCTGCCACCGTGAGAGCCGCCTGAAACTTCAACTTCGCTCAAGGTTTCAACGATGACTTCTTCGGAAACGCCATCCACAGAGACGTAGAACGGGCGCTGCTCTTCGCCAGCATGGCCGCTGCCAGTAAGCTTGATATGGAAAGTTTCACCATGTAATGTCACATTGAATTCGTTGGCGGCGTAGCGCGGTGCGCTGGCGGCGACTGATTCCTTGGGTAGAAGTGCATCTGGCTTGAGTGTTCCAGCGTTGCGCTCTTGCAAGAAGGTCTGTGCCAGATCGGGGAACATGGCGTAGGTCAGCACGTCCTCCTCAGATTTGGCTAAGTTTTCACACTGCGCGGTCAAGTGCACCATTTCGTCTTCTAACAAGTCAGCCGGACGGCAGGTGATGACCTCGGCGTCACCGACAGCTTGCGCTTTGACTTTTTCGTTGACCGGAGCGGGCGGCTTGCCATATTGGCCTACAAAGTAGTTTTTCACCTCATTGGTGATGGATTTGTAACGCGAACCCGTCAGTACGTTCAGGACTGCTTGTGTACCTACGATCTGCGAAGTGGGCGTAACCAGCGGCGGAAAGCCTAAATCCTCGCGTACGCGAGGAATCTCCGCCAGCACTTCATCCATGCGATTGAGCGCACCTTGTTCCTTAAGTTGATTGGACAGGTTGGAAATCATGCCGCCGGGGACTTGATTGAGCAGCACGCGAGTATCTACCCCAGTGAAGTCGCTCTCGAACTGCCAGTATTTCTTGCGGACTTCGCGGAAATAGGCGGTGATTTCTTGCACTGCGGCTAAATCGAGGCCAGTGTCGTATTCCGTGCCTTTGAACGCAGCGATGATACTCTCAGTAGAGGTATGGCTGGCACCCTCACCAAATGACGAGTTACAGGTGTCTATCATGGTAGCGCCTGCTTCCACAGCCTTGAGGAAACACATCGCAGACAAGCCGGAGGTGGCGTGGCTGTGCAAGTGGATAGGCAGTTTGACCGCCGCACGTAAGGCTGTCACCAGCTCACCCGTGGTGTAGGGCGTGAGCAGACCGGCCATGTCTTTAATGGCGATGGTGTCGCAGCCCATCGCCTCCATCTCTTTCGCCAAACCGACGAAATGCGGGATGTCATGCACCGGGCTGGTGGTGTAAGACATTGTGCCTTCGGCGTGTTTTTTGGCTTTTTTGACGGCTTCAATCGAGACTTTCAGGTTGCGCAAATCGTTCATCGC
Source organism: Methylophilaceae bacterium (assembly GCA_046155285.1). GTDB lineage: Bacteria > Pseudomonadota > Gammaproteobacteria > Burkholderiales > Methylophilaceae > CAILHX01. The sequence goes on from JBJXEA010000022.1 coordinate 29,900, forward strand.
GTCAAAAACGCGGAATACGTCTACGCCGTTGTCAGCAGACTTTTGCACAAAGGCGCGTACCACATCATCAGAGTAATGACGGTAACCCAACAGGTTTTGTCCGCGCAGCAGCATCTGAATGCGGCTATTGGGCAGGGCTTTGCGCAGTTTGCTCAAGCGCTCCCACGGGTCTTCCTTCAAAAAACGCACGCAGGCATCGAAAGTGGCGCCACCCCAAGCTTCTAAAGACCAGAAGCCGATACTGTCGAGCTTGCTGCAAATCGGCAGCATGTCCTCGGTACGCATGCGCGTTGCGATGATGGACTGGTGTCCATCGCGTAAAACTAATTCAGTAACATGTACTTTAGCCATAATTTTAATATAATAGATTAGTTAATTAGATGCCTTCATGTGCCGCAATTGCTGCTGAAATCGCCGCCGCGAATAATTCTGGCGGTAGCTTGGTGGTGTATTCGGTCAAATCGGGGTGCATCTCTACAAAGCTGGTGTCGAAATTTGCCGCTTTGAAATCTGGGTGCTTCATGATTTCCTGATAATACGGAATAGTAGTTTTTACGCCATACACCACCATGTCATCTAGGGCGCGGCGACCACGCTCCACCACGCTAGGCCAATCCAACGCCCAAACGGTGAGCTTGGCGCACATAGAATCGAAATAGGGCGGAATGATGTAGCCAGAATATATGGCCGCATCAATCCGCACGCCGGGACCGCCCGGTGAGTAATAGCGCGTGATTTTGCCGAAGCTAGGGAGGAAGCCATTTTTTGGGTCTTCGGCATTGACGCGGTATTCCATGGCATAACCGCGAAATTTTACCTCTTCCTGTTTGTATTGCAGCTCTAAGCCATAAGCTATGCGGATTTGCTGTTGCACGATGTCTATGCCGGTGATGGTTTCCGTCACCGTGTGCTCCACTTGCAGGCGGGTATTCATTTCCATGAAGTAGAAGCGATTGTCTTGGTCTAGTAAGAATTCCACCGTGCCTGCATTTTCGTAGCCCACCGCCTTGGCGGCTTTTACGCCTAGAGTGCCGATGTAATCGCGCTGCGCTTGAGACAGCTGTGGCGAGGGCGCAATTTCGATGAGTTTTTGGTTGCGGCGCTGTATCGAGCAGTCGCGCTCGAACAGGTGAATGACGTTGCCGTGGCTGTCCGCAAGTATTTGTACCTCGATATGGCGCGGGTTGACCACGCATTTTTCCAAAAACACTTCGGGTTTGCCGAAGGCTTTGCTGGCTTCGGAAATCACACGATCGTAGTTGCTGAGTAATTCTTTTTCATTATCGCAACGGCGAATGCCGCGTCCGCCGCCGCCATTAGTAGCTTTGAGCATGATAGGGTAGCCGACTTCTGCGGCCAGCTTGCGTGCTTCTTCTACGTTTTCTAAGTTGCCTTCGCTGCCTGGAATGCAAGGAATGCCTGCTTTCATCATAGCGGTGCGCGCTTGTATCTTGTCGCCCATTTGGGTGATGACATCAGGATCGGGGCCTATGAATTTAACGCCTCGCTTGGCGCAGATGTCAGACAAAATTGGATTTTCCGATAGGAAACCATATCCAGGATGCAGCGCATCGCAGCCAGAAGCCACCGCCAAATTGACGATGTTGTGCGCGTTAAGATAACCCTGCACTGGGTCAGAGCCAATGTTATAGGCCTCGTCAGCCTTTTTAACATGCAGGGCATGACGGTCAGCATCGGTATAAATGGCGACCGAAGTAATGCCCATTTCTGAACACGCCCGCACAATGCGTACTGCAATTTCACCGCGGTTTGCTATAAGAATTTTTTTGAACATGCAATTATCTTAAAATGGTTGGCGAGAGTGGTATTTTTGACACTCAAAACCTGCCGATTGTATCATGGCGAGGCTAGCGGTTAAATACGCTTGAGCTTGGTATTGCTAGGTGTTTGCTGTCTATTTATATAGATTGTTTTAATCACTCTTATTAACTTAAACCATGACCGACAAACCAGTATTGATTAACACCCATGAGTTCATTAGGCAATCGCTTGAAGTTCATGGTAAAATCCGCGCCTCTCAGATTCCGACAATACAAGATAGCCTGTTTGTGAATCAGGGCGCAATCCCAGATGCGGGCGAAGTTGAGTACACGCTGAGTGGCGATAAAGAATACCTAGGCAAGCTCAGTTTGAGGCTGGTTCTGACGGGAAAGATTAAGCTGTGTTGTCAGCGTTGCTTGGGTGAAATGGCTCATTTAGTAGCCAGCAGCACAAGATTTGAGCTGGTGGCGGATGAATCGGTCATGCCGGAGCTGGATGAAGATGATGAGGTGGATTACCTTGTCGCCAGCACTGAATTTGACGTGGGGGCATTAGTAGTAGAAGAGCTTCTACTCTGCTTGCCACTAGCCCCAAGGCATGAAGAAGGCGGTTGTATTGGCGTTGCCGACGATATTAAAGGACAAAAACCAAACCCTTTCCAAGTATTGGAAGGATTAAAGAAACCAGTTAGTTAATTTTTAGTTAGGAGTAGAAACATGGCTGTTCAACAAAACAAGAAGTCCCCATCCAAGCGCGGTATGCACCGCTCGCACGATTTTTTGACCAATCCGCCACTGGCGATAGAGCCTACCACTGGCGAAGTGCATCTGCGTCACCATGTAAGCCCTTCCGGCTACTATCGTGGTCGCAAGGTCATGCCGGCTAAAGGCGAGTAATTTGCGTTCATTCGCAACCACGCCGCGCCCTCAACAGCGCGGCGTTTTCACATTATGAGCACCATCACACTTGCCATAGACGCAATGGGCGGCGATCATGGCCTCAAGGCTACGGTTCCTGCTGCTTTATCTGCGTTAAAGCGTCACAGCGAAGTCAACATTATTCTGGTTGGCTTGCACAACGCAATTGAGCAGGAATTACGCCTGAACAAAGCTGCCGTCGGCTCACGCTTGAGCATCCACAACGCCTCCGAGATGGTGATGATGGATGAATCCCCGCAAAGCGCACTCAAAAACAAAAAAGACTCTTCCATGCGTGTGTCCATCAACTTGGTCAAAAGTGGCGAGGCACAAGCCTGCATTAGCTCCGGCAACACCGGTGCGCTGATGGCAACGGCGCGTTATGTACTGAAAATGTTGCCCGGGATTGATAGACCGGCCATTGCTTCCGCGCTGCCCAGCAAAAACGGTTCAACCTATATGCTGGATTTGGGCGCCAATGCTGACTGTACGCCAGAACATCTGCTGCAATTCGCCATTATGGGTGCCATGCTGGTGTCGTGTGTCGAGCACAAGGAAAACCCAACAGTAGGCTTGCTCAATATCGGCTCTGAAGACATCAAGGGTAATGAAGTGGTGAAGCAGGCGGGTGAGTTGCTGCGCGCCAGCCATTTGAATTTCTACGGCAATGTTGAAGGTGACGACATCTACAAAGGCACTGTGGACTTGGTGGTATGTGATGGTTTCGTTGGCAATGTAGCGCTGAAGGCCTCGGAAGGCATTATCCGCATGATGGCTGGCTTTTTGAGTCAAGAATTCAAGCGCAATATATTTACCAAGCTGGTTGCACTGATGGCTATGTCAGTACTCAACGCGTTCAAGCGCAAGCTAGACCCGCGTCGCTACAACGGCGCCAGTTTCTTGGGTTTGCGCGGCATCGTGGTGAAAAGTCACGGCGGGGCGGATGATTTTGCCTTTCTGCATGCCATTGAAACCGCTATAGAAGAGGCGAGCAGCGGCGTGCTGGAAAGAATTAGTACGCAATTAGAAATCGAACACTTACAATCTACCGCATGACCATTCCATTATTTTCTCGTATCGCTGGCACAGGCAGCTATTTGCCGGAACGCATCCTCACCAATGCTGAACTTGAACGCATGGTGGATACCACCGATGAGTGGATATTCACGCGCACCGGTATTCGTGAGCGCCATATCGTAGCCGAAGGTGAGATGACCAGTGACATGGCTTTGGTCGCCAGCCAACGTGCTATTGAAGCTGCGGGCATTGCCGCGCAAGACATAGACCTCATCATTGTCGCTACCACCACGCCGGATAAAATTTTCCCAAGTGTCGCTTGTATATTACAAAACAAGTTAGGCATTGCCGGCTGCCCAGCATTTGACGTGCAGGCGGTATGCAGTGGCTTTGTTTACGCACTCACCACGGCAGATCAATTTATTCGCAATGGTGCCGCGTGTTGCGCTTTGGTAGTGGGGGCAGAAGCGTTTTCGCGCATCACCGATTGGACGGATCGTAGCAACTGTATTCTTTGGGGTGACGGTGCAGGCGCGATGATTGTGCAAGCAAGTGATGCTCCTGGCATTTTATCTACACATCTGCACGCTGATGGCGAGTACGTCAACATGCTGCATGTGCCGCGTGAAAAAAATACCGTGGCGATGGAAGGCAATCCAGTGTTCAAAATGGCGGTGAATACGTTAGACCAAATTGTGGACGAAACCTTGATTGCTAACGGTTTACAAAAGTCTGATGTTGACTGGCTGGTGCCGCACCAAGCCAACATTCGAATTATTACCGCCACTGCCAAAAAGCTCGATATGAGTATGGATAAAGTGGTGGTAACGGTAGATAAACATGGCAACACCTCAGCCGCCTCAATTCCTTTAGCGTTCGATGTCGCGGTGCGCGACGGACGTATCAAGCGTGATGAAACGGTGTTGATGGAAGCCTTCGGTGGTGGATTTACTTGGGGTTCGGTGTTACTTAAATACTAGGACTATGTTGATGAAATTCGCATTTTTATTTCCTGGTCAAGGCTCTCAATCTGTCGGCATGATGGTGGGTTTTGGTGACAATCCAGTCATCAAGCAAACCTTTGTCGAAGCTTCTGACATTTTAGGTGTTGATTTCTGGGCAATGGCGACAGAACCCAATGATTTGCTCAATTTAACGCAGCATACGCAACCTCTGATGCTCACCGCAGGTGTGGCGACGGCTCGTGCCTATGTTGAAGCGGGCGGCGCAAAGCCAAGCATATTGGCTGGTCATAGCTTAGGTGAATATTCTGCTTTGGTTGCAGCCTGTGCATTAACTTTTGCCGATGCACTACCTTTGGTAAAATACCGCGCCGAAGTGATGCAAAGCGCCGTGCCAGAAGACGTGGGCGCGATGGCGGCGATTTTGGGCTTGGATGACGAAGTGGTGCGTGCTGTGTGCCTTGAAGCCGCGCAAAATGAAGTGTTGGAGGCGGTGAATTACAACTCTCCGGGGCAAGTGGTGATTGCCGGACATAAGGTTGCTGTAGAGCGCGGTATGGCCTTGGCGAAAGAGAAGGGTGCCAAACGCGCTTTGCCATTGCCCGTCAGCGTGCCGTCGCATTGTGCGCTGATGAAACCGGCGGCAGAAAAACTAAAAACCTATTTAGCCAGTGTTAGCGTAAACCCACCGCAAATTCCTGTATTGCACAATGCAGACGTGGCGAGTTATCACGATGCGGTGCAGATTAAAGACGCACTGGTGCGCCAACTCTATAGCCCAGTACGCTGGGTAAAGACCATACAAAAAATAGCCGCCGATGGCATCGATCAAGCCGCTGAATGCGGTCCTGGCAAGGTGCTGACAGGTTTGAATAAGCGTATCGTGGCGGAGATGAGTTGCATCGCCATTACCAGTCTTGGCTCACTGAATGAAGCCAAAACAATTTTAGGAGAACACCATGCTTGATGGACAAGTAGCCTTGGTCACCGGAGCCAGTCGCGGCATAGGTGCGGCAGTGGCGTTGGAACTGGGCAAGCAGGGCGCCACTGTAATCGGTACCGCCACCACGGCAAATGGCGCAGAACAAATCAGCGCAGCATTGATTCAAGCAGACGTAAATGGCACGGGCATGGCGCTAGACGTGAATGATGCGATGCAGATAGAAGCCACGCTCAAGGCCATTGCTGAGCAGTTTGGTGCAATTGCGATTCTGGTCAACAACGCCGGAATCACGCGTGACATGTTGTTGATGCGTATGTCAGAAGACGAGTGGGATAGCGTGCTGGACACCAACCTCAAATCGGTATTTCGCATGTCACAAGCAGTATTGCGCCCCATGATGAAGGCGCGCTATGGACGCATCATCAGCATTTCTTCCGTGGTTGGCCACATGGGGAATGCCGGACAAGTCAATTACGCAGCGGCCAAGGCAGGTATGAGCGGCTTTTCCAAGTCGTTAGCGCGTGAAGTCGGAAGCCGCAACATCACCGTGAACTGTGTCGCGCCGGGATTTATTGATACTGACATGACGCGTGCCTTGTCCGAAGAGCAGCGCAATGGCTTGTTGCAGCACATCCCGCTTGGGCGTTTAGGCGCGGTAGAAGACATCGCCGCTGCGGTGGTTTTTCTGGCTTCACCGAGCGCTGGATACATTTCTGGCGAGACGCTACACGTGAATGGCGGCATGTATATGGCGGGCTAGCCGCTATTTTTGAATTTGGCCGGAGTTTTAGGTAGAATAGCGCCAGTTTTTTGCACTACAATCAACTAAGGGGTAATTAGATGTCTGACATCGAACAACGCGTTAAAAAAATCGTCGCCGAGCAACTGGGCGCAAATGAAGCCGACGTTAAAAACGAATCTTCTTTCGTGGATGACTTAGGTGCTGACTCACTCGATACCGTCGAACTGGTAATGGCACTGGAAGAGGAGTTCGAGTGTGAAATTCCTGATGAAGAAGCCGAAAAAATCACCACCGTGCAACAAGCGATTGACTACGTCAACGCGCACCCAAAATAAAATAATCCTCAAGTCTTTCTGGAGCTACCTTGTCTAAACGTCGGGTCGTCATCACTGGCCTCGGCATTGTCTCGCCAGTCGGTATAGGCGTAGAGAATGCTTGGGGCAACATCGTCGCAGGCCGCTCTGGTATTACGCGCATCACAAAATTCGACCCTTCTGCCTTTGCCTCACAAGTGGCAGGAGAGGTCAAAGGATTTGATGCTACGCAATATCTGTCGCCCAAAGAAGCGCGTCGCATGGATACTTTTATCCAATTCGGCTTGGTGGCGGGTATGGAGGCAGTTAAAGACTCGGGTTTAGAAGTCACCGAGCAGAATGCCGAACGAATCGGCGTGTCTATCGGTGCTGGCATTGGCGGCTTACAGCTCATCGAAGACACTGACAAAGTCTATCAAGAAGGCGGCCCACGCAAGATTTCGCCGTTTTTCATTCCCGGCACCATCATCAATATGATCTCCGGCAACCTGTCTATCATGTACGGCTTAAAAGGCCCCAACATCGCCATTGTCACCGCCTGTACCACGGCCACACACTGCATAGGCGACGCTGCACGCTTGATTGAATACGGTGACGCTGACGTAATGGTGGCGGGCGGTGCTGAAGCCGCGATTACAAAACTCAGCGTGGGTGGTTTCGCTTCAGCCCGTGCATTGTCTACCCGCAATGATGACCCTGCTACCGCCAGCCGTCCTTGGGACAGCGAGCGCGATGGTTTTGTCATCGGCGAAGGGGCGGGGGTGTTGGTGCTGGAGGAATACGAACACGCCAAAGCGCGCGGCGCGAAGATTTATGCCGAAATCGCCGGCTTTGGCATGAGTGCCGATGCTTATCACATGACCTCGCCCAGTGAAAGCGGTGAGGGCGCGGCGCGTTGTATGCGGAACGCCGTAAAAAATGCAGGAATGAATGCCGATGATGTGGATTACGTCAACGCCCACGGCACATCAACTCCTGCTGGCGATTTGGCTGAAACCCAGGCGGCCAAAGGCTATTTTGGTCATCATGTCAAAAAAATCGCTATGAGCTCCACCAAATCCATGACCGGTCACTTATTGGGCGCCGCTGGCGGGGTAGAAGCGGTATTCTCAGCGCTGGCGATACGCGATCAAATAGCGCCACCCACCATCAATATTTTTAATAAAGACCCATTGTGTGATTTAGATTATGTGGCGAATGAGGCGCGTCGCATGAAGATTGATGTTGCCATCTCTAATTCCTTCGGTTTTGGTGGCACCAACGGCACTTTGGTGTTCCGGAAAATTTAGAAAAAGTAGTTGCTTTTTTCTTAAGAATAACGGTGGAGGCCTGCGGTTTGTACACACCTCAAGTGCAATGCTTGTGCGGTCACAGAGCTAGCAAGTTTTCTCTCTTTTTTTACTTGCTAAAATCACAGTAAGTTTCTGATTGTTATAATAAGTTAATTGTTGCATAAAAATTAACGAAACCGCGCGAACCCAATCTGCACGCGCCGCTGGCGGCTAGTTTGCATGATCATCCACAATTTTATCCACAGCTTCTGTGGATACCTGCATCCTCTCGTTTTTTCAAAATTTCCATTAAGAAAATAGACTTAACCGAATACAATAGAGGCCTATGTCACAGAGCCAAGCCTATCTTGTTAACGGACGTTTTGAGGGTGTTTTAACACCTTTTGACCGCGGTTTCGCCTATGGCGACGGCGTGTTTCGCACTTTGGTTTTGCAGCATGGCGTACCGCACTGCTGGCCGCACCATTACCGCAAGCTGGAAGAAGATTGCAATGCTTTGCGTATTGTCTGCCCGTCGCAGGAAACGTTGCGCGGTGATATTGTCAACCTAGTGAATGAGGCTGATGAACATGGACAGGCGACTATCAAAATTATCATTACACGCGGTGAGAGCGCTAGAGGTTTTGCAGTACCCCCATTGGCACAGCCCACGCGCATCGTAATTAAAATGCCGCTACCGCAATATCCAGAAACTAATTTCGATGTGGGAATTACGCTGCACTTATGCCAGACCCGTCTGGCGCGGCAGCCACGATTGGCGGGCGTGAAGCACCTGAATCGCCTAGAAAATGTGCTGGCACGTATGGAATGGCTAGATTCACACATTACCGATGGATTGATGCTGGATGAGGGTGGCGACGTAATTGAATGTATCAGTGGCAATGTGTTTGCCCGATTTGGCGATCAGCTGACAACGCCGGATTTAAGCCAATGCGGGGTCGCAGGTGTGACGCGCGCGCGCATTATGGGATTGGCTCCCATGCTGGGCTATGATTTAGAGGTGCGCCACTTGAGACTATCGGAACTGATGGATGCCGACGAAGTGATTGTCTGCAACAGCCTCTACGGCGCATGGCAGGTGCGCCATCTGGCGAATCACACATGGCAGCAGGGCGTGCTGGCGGCCAAATTAAGAGAGCGTTTGCGCGAAGATGACACGATTTCTGCTTAAACTCATATTTTTAGTCATATTGCTGGGAGCAGGTGCTGCGGCGTGGCTTTGGCATTACACTTGGACGCCGCTTAACTTTGAGGAATCACAGCATACTGTCGTGGTGAAATCTGGTAGCAATGTGCGCTTAGTAGCGCGGCAGTTAGCGGCTGAAAATGTGTTGAGTGAGCCGTGGAGCTTCTTTCTCATGGCGCGGCTGTCTGGGCGTGCATCTGAACTCAAGGCCGGCAACTACGTGCTAACTTCGGGCATGACGCCCTACAACATGTTCGAGGCTATGACCAACGGCACCGATTCCACGCAGTCTGGCGTGACCTTTATCGAGGGCTGGACATTCCACCAAATGCGCGAAGAGCTTAATCGCACTGAGGGGTTAGAACACGTGAGCATGGCCATGACGGACGGGGAGATATTGAGCCGTATTGGAGCGACTGAAACGCATCCAGAAGGCTTGTTTTTCCCTGATACCTATTATTTTGCAGAAAACATCAGTGATATTGATTTGCTACAACGCGCCTATCAAGCCATGCAGATCAAGCTGGCGGAGGCATGGGAGCTGCGCGTTGACAACTTACCTTACACCAACTCTTATCAGGCGCTCATTATGGCCTCTGTGGTTGAAAAAGAGACGGGCAAGGGGTCGGAGCGCCCAGTTATCGCAAAAGTGTTCTTAAATCGCCTTAAAATCGGTATGCGACTACAAACGGATCCCACCGTCATCTACGGCATGGGAGCTAATTTCAAAGGTAATATTCGCAAACAAGATTTACTCAAAGACACGGCTTATAACACTTACACGCGCAATGGCTTGCCACCTACGCCCATCGCCATGCCCGGCTTAGCGGCGATTGAAGCTGCGTTGCACCCCGACAGCAGCGCAAATTATCTCTATTTTGTAGGTAAGGGCGACGGCAGCCATGCGTTTTCTGCCACGCTAGAAGAACACAACCGCGCAGTTGCTCGCTATCAGTTAGGGAAACATTGATGGTCGGGAAATTCATTACCTTAGAAGGCGTAGATGGCGCTGGTAAAAGCACGCACATTCCGTTGATTGCCGATTTACTCCGCGCCAAAGGCGTAGAGGTGGTGTTGACGCGCGAACCAGGCGGCACGGGCTTAGGCGAAAGGTTGCGCGAGTTATTGCTGCACCAAGCCATGAGCGCAGAAACCGAAACTTTGCTGATGTTTGCTGCGCGATGCGAGCATATCGTACAAGTGATACAACCTGCTTTAGAACGCGGTACATGGGTGCTGTCAGACAGATTCACTGATGCTAGTTTTGCCTACCAGCACGGCGGGCGTGGTGTTGCAGCAGATAAGATACGTGTTTTGGAAACCTTGGTGCAAGGTGCTTTACAACCAGATTTAACCCTGTTATTCGATTTGCCCGTTGAAATTAGTTGCCAAAGATTGGCTGGAGCGCGTGATCCCGATCGTTTCGAGCAAGAAACCAGCGCATTTTTTCAGCGTATTCGTGACGCTTATTTGCAACGGGCGGCAGAGTTTCCGCAGCGTTTTTGCGTGATAGATGCCAACAAAAGCATAGCTGAGATTCAAGTTGAGCTTAAGAAAATAATTTCAATATTATGAATATAAAAGAATTATATCCTTGGAATTCGAGCGTTTGGCAGCGCGTAGCTGCAATGAAAACACGGTTTCCTCATGCTGTGCTGCTGCATGGTCGTGCGGGCATAGGCAAGCTGGCGTTCGCAGAAGGCTTGGCCGCGAGTTTATTGTGCGAAGCGCCGCAAGCGGATGGCTTGGCTTGTGGCCAGTGCTTGAGTTGCGGCTGGTTGGTGCAAGGCAATCACCCCGATTTTCGTGTGATTACGCCGGGCGACAAAGACGATAAGAATAGCAAGATGGAGGAGGGTGATGAACCGCCAGAGCTAGCCAGCAAAGCCAAAAAAAGCCATATCGTGGTGGATCAAATCCGCGCCTTGAGCGAGTTGGTGGGCTTGAGTTCACATCGCCAAGGCTCACGCATCGTGTTGTTGCACCCCGCAGAAACACTCAATCTGGCCGCCGCCAATGCGCTGCTCAAAATGCTCGAAGAGCCGCCACCAGACACAATTTTCATCCTCGTCAGCCACCAATCGCAGCGCCTGTTGCCCACCATACGTAGCCGCTGCCATAAAATCGCCATACCCATGCCTACTATAGAGCAGGCGGCAAACTGGCTTAATACTCAGGGTGTTAAGGATGCTACGAACTGCTTGGCACAAGCCGGAGGTGCACCCTTGCTGGCGCTAGAGGCGTATGATGCAGCAACAGAAGTCGACGTGGAAACTTTTGCACGCGAACTCATTAAGGCAGATAAGGCCGATGCTTTTGCCACCAGTGCGCACTGGGGTAAAGCTGGTTTATTAACAGCGGTGAGCCTATTGCAAAAGTGGATTTACGATGTATTGAGCGCAAAGCTTTATGGCGCTGTACGATATTACCCAAAGAAAATCAAATCGTTACAGGATATTTCTAATAAAGCAGATATGCGTTGTCTATTAGATTTTCAACGCGACCTCAACCAAGCACGTGGTCAAACCAGCCATCCACTGAATGCCGAATTGCAGTTAGAAGCTTTGATGCTGAAATACACGCAACTTTTTTGACCCTATTTTTTGATCATGTTCATAGACTCCCACTGCCACTTAGATTTTCCAGAGCTTGCGACCAACATTGCTGACGTGCTCGCCGCCATGCATGCCAACGATGTTACTTACGGCCTATGCATCAGCGTCAAGCTCCCTGATTTTCCGCGTGTGTTGGCGATGGCAGAGGCGCATGACAACCTGTTTGCCACGGTAGGCGTGCATCCTGATTACGAAGATGAAATAGAGCCTAGCGTAGATGACTTAGTGTGTTTGGCGGCACATCCAAAAGTGGTGGGCATAGGCGAAACAGGGCTGGATTATTATCGGCTGACGGGTGATTTGGAATGGCAACGTGAGCGTTTTCGCACTCACATTCGCGCTGCGATTAAAACCACTAAACCATTGATCATTCACACTAGAAATGCCGCAAAAGACACCATTAAAATTATGCGGGAAGAGGGCGCAGAGCGGGCGGGCGGGGTGATGCATTGTTTTACTGAAAACTGGGAAGTGGCGCAGCAGGCTATAGACTTGGGATTCTACATCTCATTTTCGGGCATAGTCACGTTCAAGAACGCTTTGGTCTTGAAAGAAGTGGCACAGAAAGTATCATTAGAACATATGCTTATAGAAACTGATTCACCTTACTTAGCGCCCGTTCCGTATCGCGGCAAACTCAATCAGCCAGCGTATGTAAAACATGTCGCGGAGGAGATTGCCAAGTTGCGCGGCATCAGCGTGGAAGAAGTAGGGGCGACAACCAGTGCCAACTTTTTCAGATTATTTTCACAGGCAAAAGTCTTATGCAGCTAATCGTATTAGGTGTGGGTTCTAGTTCCGGTACACCCGCCATTGCTTGTGATTGCGCCACTTGCTTGTCCACCAATCCACGCAATAAACGCACTCGTAGCTCGGTTGCTATTGAAACCGACGACGGCAAAATCATTCTCATCGACACAGGCCCCGACATCCGCCTGCAAGCTTTGCGCGAGAACATTCGCCGCGTAGACGCCGTGCTTTACACCCATGCCCATGCTGACCACCTCAACGGCATAGACGATCTGCGCGGTTTCTGCCAAAAAAATAAAACGCAGATCCCTCTCTACGGCAACGCGCCCACCATAGACAACATCCGCACCCGTTTTGGCTACACCTTGCGTGAACCGGGCGACCACTGGGATCTTCCCGTATTAAGCATCAGTACCATAGATGCGCCGTTTGAGTTATGCGGCGAGACCATCACACCTATCCCCATTATTCATGGCAGGGCGCAGATACTAGGATTCCGCATCCGCAATTTTGCTTACTTGACCGATGTATCTGAAATTCCAGCAGAATCCATGTCTATGCTGCAAGGTTTGGACGTGCTACTGCTTGATTGCCTGCGGCACAAGCCGCATCCTACGCATATAAGCGTGGAACAAAGCCTAGCTTATGCGAGTCAGATAGCTGCGAACAATACCCACCTTATCCATATGACGCATGATTTAGAATACGCGGCGCTTGAAGCTACATTACCGAAAAATGTGCATGTTGGTTATGACGGATTGAGGCTGAAGTTGGCGTGAGTCGGTCGACAATGCGATAATGCAACCTTGTTAATGAAGGAATAACACATGATTACTAAGTTTTTGGCTGTAAGCGTTTGCGCTGCAACACTTGTTTTATCTAGTCCGGTGCAGGTTTTTGCTGCTGACAATGTAAACTCTAGCAAATACTCTAAAAAGTCAGGCAAGACTTACGAAGAAATGCAGTTCATCAAACTGTTCAGCCATAAAAACCGCCAGCAGGTTTCTGAAGCTCTAGGCAAGCCTATGAGTATTGCGCAAGCCAGCAAGCCGTCTAATGCCGAACTGTCTATGGCGAAGATGGGCAAGAGCATGGATCAGAATAAAGTAGACAATGTCGAGATGTGGTATTACAAAAATATCGTTCGCTATGATCGAAAACATACTTACAGCAAGATAGAACTTACCTTTGTGAATGATAGCTGCAAGAATATCGCATATTTTAATGAGCCTAAGTAAGTATAGGAAAATACCACGGGGTTATATGCCCCGTTATTTACATGCCTATGACTTCGCATAATGTATATTATGTTAAATTATGTATGGATGGTAAAAAGCCAATGTCACAATAGCTTCAATAATTTTATGGTACCGCCCTTGCCATCCAAGATGTCAATCAATGGCAAGTTGCTCAGTGGTAACACTGAGTTCCCATCAAGTTTGTCTGTAGACCAACTAACACCGATGGAAATCATAGTTGCAGCCAAGCCCACTAGAAATCTGCGGAAAAAGGTTTTATCGACCCCTAGACCGTCTAGATAGCGGTTCAAAAAAAACACTACCACAAAGAACGCAATAATAGAAAGAATGAAACCCAACATGGTTAGTTCTGATCAGCCGCGATGTCATGGCTAAGATTGGCATCTCCGACTTTCTGAGCCAGTGCGAAGGCTTGTTGCAATAGGGTTTGAGCTAGGCTTGCACGACCTTGCGATTTTTCTAGTCTAGCTTGATAGAGCATGGTTTTGGCTAGCCAATAGTCGCTGTTAGCGGCTTTGGCTTGGTGTAAAACTTCATCCAGATTCTTTTGCGCTTGAACATAGTTTTTTGCGCCAGTTCGTAGCTCGGCCAATTCCAGCGTGGCCAGTAGATAATGGTTCAAATCGCCGTTGCTGCGCTCTAGCACACTGCATTTGAGCTGATATTCGATAGCGTGATCGTAGTCACCCAATTGTTTATAAGCGGACGCGATAAGGCGATTGGACTCAGCACGTTCATTGGCGTTGGCGGCGAATCCATAACCCTGCTTAAAAGCTTCTAGCGCCTTTGTGGTTTCGTTCTTGGCTAATAACAGTTCCGCGCCTTCATTCAAGTTAATCCACTGCCCTTGCGCTGAATTCGCAATCTTGGCGGCCTCAAAGCCTTGCTGGAATAACGTTATAGCTTGATCCATGTTGCCAGCAGCCTTATTAGCTCGTGCTTGAAAGGTAATAGCCAGCATTTTCTCAAAAGGCTCGATGGCGAGCTCTTCTGCTTCTATATAGCTAGTCAGCGCTTCTGCGGGTTTGTTTTCTGTAGACAACGTATGTCCACGGCACACTGCTCCCTCAAAACCAGCTGCGGGGCAAGCTGCAAATACGGGTACTGACAGCAGCAACCCTAATAATGTTAGGAAAATTTTCTTCATAAATACTGCGTCCAATCGTGCGAACCCGAACCCACCGCAAAAAAGTGCGGATTGAGTAACGAGTCTTTTAGGTTATAGCGAAATGCCACGTCATCCATGCCCACCAAACGCCCACCCGCTTGCTCCAGCACGCATTGGGCGGCGGCAGTATCCCATTCTGAGGTAAGTCCTAAGCGCGGATACAAGTCTGCGCGCCCTTCTGCTACTAGGCAGATTTTGAGTGAACTGCCCATACTGATAAGCATGTGTGGCCCCATGCGATCCAAAAAACGCATCAACTCTTCTCCGGCATGCGATCTGCTACCCACCACAGCAACTCCAGTTGGATCAAAATCCCTAGTTTGCATAGGTTCTGGCGTGTGGTCATGCAATTGGCGATACGCGCCCTCGCCTTTTGCACCGTAAAACAGCAAATTCAGTGCCGGAGCAAAGACTACGCCGAGTACCGGATGGTGATTTTCAATCAGGGCAATGTTGACGGTGAATTCACCATTACGTTTAATGAATTCGCGTGTGCCATCAAGCGGATCAACCAGCCAGTAGCGACTCCATTGGCGGCGCGTAGCAAAAGGAATGCTGGCGGATTCTTCAGACAACACTGGCAGTTCTGGTGTGAGCTTGTTCAGACCATCTTCAATAATATGGTGCGCCGCCATGTCAGCTTGCGTCAGCGGCGAGTTGTCGGCCTTGTGCTGCACTTGTATGCCCTGCTCATATACCGCCATAATGGCCTCGCCGGCCCGTTTAGCGATTTCTACCACGTCGTGCAACAAGGGCGATGTCACGCTGTTTCTCCTAATAATTGCAACAATGCTGCTTCTTCTAACACTGTAACACCAAGCTCTGTCGCGCGTTCTAGCTTGCTACCAGCTTCAGCGCCAGCCACAACATACGCGGTTTTCTTGGATACGCTGCTGCTCACCTTGCCGCCTGCGGCCTCAATCATAGTTTGTGCTTCATCTCGCGTCAGATTGGGTAGGCTCCCAGTCAGCACCAGCGTCAATCCGCTGAGTTTACCTGCTTGTATCGCCACACCTGTTTGTAGTTTAACGGTGGCGCGTAGCTGCTGAATGACGCTTACATTATGCGGTTCAGCGAAGAACTCCTGAATGGACGCTGCTACGATAGGCCCCACGTCTGGTACTTGCTGCAAAGTTTCTGCATCGGCGGCTTGCAATGCATCGAAATTGCCGAAGACCCGCGCTAAATCTTTGGCTGTGGCCTCTCCCACGTTGCGTATGCCTAGCGCATAGATAAATCGCGCCAGTGGCACGTCTATGCGGCTGTTCTCTAAGGCGTCTATGATGTTTTGCGCGGACTTCTCGGCCATGCGCTCCAACGCGGCGAGTTGCTCAATACTAAGCGCATACAAATCAGCCAGAGTATGCACCAAGCCGCCATCCACCAGTTGATCTACCAACTTATCGCCCAAACCCTCTATGTCCATCGCGCGGCGCGAGGCAAAATGCAGAATCGCCTGTTTGCGCTGCGCTGGGCAAAACAGTCCGCCAGTGCAGCGTGCAGCGGCTTCGCCCTCCTCCCGCACCACATGCGATCCACATTCAGGGCAAGTGGGATATTGCGCGATTAAATCAAACTTCACCGTCCCCGCAGGCCGTTTTTCCGCCACAGCAGCCAACACTTCCGGTATCACGTCCCCTGCCCGCCGCACAATCACGGTGTCGCCTACCCTTACGTCTTTACGGTCTATTTCGTCTTGATTATGCAAGGTGGCATTGGTCACGGTCACGCCGCCGACGAATACAGGCTTCAATCTGGCCACGGGGGTCAACGCGCCGGTGCGCCCTACTTGCACTTCAATCGCTTCAATCACTGTGGTCGCTTCTTGCGGCGGATATTTGTGTGCCACCGCCCAGCGTGGCTCACGGCTGCGGAAGCCGAGTTCACGCTGCAAAGCCAACTTATTGACCTTGTACACCACGCCGTCAATGTCAAAAGGAAGTTGTGTGCGTTGCGCAGAAACACGGCGATGAAATGCTATCAAGCCTTCTGCGCCTTGCGTCAAAGCACGTTCGGCGCACACCGGAAAGCCTAATTTTTGCAGCGCATCCAACATGGCGTTATGTGTCATAGGTGTTTCCCAGCCCTGCACTTCGCCCAAACCATAGGCAAAAAATGAGAGTGGACGTTGCACGGTAATGTTGGGGTCAAGCTGGCGCAAGCTGCCAGCGGCGGCGTTGCGCGGATTGACGAAAATCTTGTCGCCCAATGCGGCTTGTTTTTGATTCAAGCGCTCAAAATCAGCGAGGCGCATATACACCTCGCCACGCACTTCCAGCACCGCTGGCGGGCTTGCTGTGTGGAGCCGCAATGGGATTTGCTGCATGGTGCGGATGTTGTTGGTGACATCCTCGCCTACTTCGCCATCGCCACGTGTTGCGGCGCTGGTCAGCACGCCATTTTCATAGCGCAGATTGATAGCTAAACCGTCGAATTTGAGCTCCGCCACGAACTCCACCGGCGCGTCAATGTCACTCAAGCCCAATTCTTTACGAACACGCGCAACAAAATTTTGTGCGCCAGAAGACTCGGTATCGGTTTCTGTTTGGATAGAAAGCATAGGCACAGCATGGCGTATCGCTGGGAACTCGGTCGCAGCTTTACCACCCACGCGCTGAGTAGGCGATGCGGGCGTGATCAATTCGGGATGTTGACGTTCCAGCACTTGCAGCTCTTGAAACAGCCGATCAAATTCGCTATCGCTAAGTTCTGGGGCATCCAGCACGTAATACTGGTGGTTGTGGTGTTCTATCTGTTGGCGCAGCGTTTCAACGCGTCGAATCACTTCGTGCATTTAAGAAAACAGCCTCAAAGCGGTGGGGCTTCCTGGATTGATGCCACGTTCACGCATTTTGGCGTAGATGCCTTGAATCTGCTTGCGAATGGTCTCTATGCCCGCCTCCCCGACTGGACGCTGATTGGAATCGGTCAGCTTGGCACGCAAGGCGGATTCCAGCCTATCGCCAAACACTGCCATTTGCCGAAATACGTTGTCGCCATTGGCAATGCGTGGCACGTCCAGCATCAGCACCAAATCATAAAGCATCGCGGTGCGTAGCGATTCCTCGCGCATTGGGCGTTGCGATGAATCTGCCAGTATGTAGAGCGTTTCGCCAGCATCATTGAGTTGGTGAAAACGCCCGTCCTCCTTGAGTATCAGGCCCGCCGCCTCGGCCAAGCCGCGCAGCTTGGTGCCAGGAAACGCGCCTTCCGATCCTGCGGTGATGTGCAAGGTCATCATCAAATCCACCTCGATGCAGAACTCATCCAGCATCTTGGCGTAGCTCAAAGTTTCACGCTCTTCTGGCCAAGTAACAGTGCCGCCTATTGCCTCGCTTAATTGATCAGCCTGCGCACGAAAAGCGTGCCAGTCATCGGCACGTAACGCCCCGCCTCTATCCACCAGTTGTAAAGCTCCGGCTACTCGCACGAACAATGATTGAATATGCTCGTCGCTAAGCAACACCCACGCGTCGTCAGTCAAACCAAACCAGCGTACCGGCTTGCTGAAATCAGCTTGCAGACTAAGCTGGGCGGTAATTACGCTGCCGGTGCAAGCGACATCAGGGGTGAAAATAACGATGGTATCAATCTGGTTATCCAGCCCGTTCGGCAAGGCTGGTGCTGTTCTTGGGGCGAATTTTGGAATTTCTTCTTGGTTTATTTCAATATCGTCTTCTGCAAGGATGGGCGCAGATTTTTGTTCAATTTCTGACTCTAATTTCGGTTCTACTTCTAGTGCGAGATCAGGTTCCGGCTCTGGTTCTGGTTCTAAGGCTGCTTCCATTTCCGGCACTTTTTCAGAAACAACCTCTTCTTCAACTTCTACATCTTCTGCAACAGTAAATTCCGGTTCAGTTTCTTCTGGCTCTGGGAAGGGTTCTGTGTCAGGAAATACGAACTCTGGCTCAGGTTCTGGCTCTGGTTCATAAAATGCTGGAATGGTCGCAGCTTCTTGTTCGGCGGCACGTCCCATTAGCACGTCTTCTACTGGGCCGTCAAAGCGATGCGCCATGTCGCGGCGGATAGCGCGTTCTTGCCACCAATTCACGACTAATAATCCTAAAATAAAGACTGCGGCAAGCGCAATCAGCCCTAGTTGCAGTGGACTTATCAAGGTTGAACTCCCAATTTTTTGAGTAACATGGTCATGATCAAGTAGCAAGCAAACATGAGCGCCAATGAGACCGCCAAGCTAGGCCAGAAACTAATCTTAGCCTTCAACATCCATGGCAACACGGCAAAAAATGCCAGTGATGGCAGCACTAGCCAGAAAATTCCGGTGGAAAGCGTGGCTATTTTCTCTACATCATGCGATTCCACATAAAGCCAGACTATAGCTAACAGCGAGACTGTTGGCAAAGAAATGAGCAATGCCGCCAACCAACCATCGCGCTTAGCCAATTCCGAAGCGGCCACTATGATGATGGCTGAGATAAGCACCTTCAATACGGCATAAATCATTAAGCCTCCTCGGTCAATTGCATGGCGGCGGCGATGTCCACTTCGACCACGCGCGACACGCCGCTTTCTTGCATGGTAACGCCTATCAACTGCTGAGCCATTTCCATCGCGATTTTATTATGAGTAATGAACACAAATTGTGTGTTTTCCGACATTTTTTTCACCATCGCGCAAAAACGTTCAGTGTTACTGTCGTCCAGCGGAGCATCCACTTCGTCCATCAGGCAGAATGGCGCTGGGTTCAAGCGAAATAATGCAAACACTAAAGCCAGCGCTACCAAGGCTTTCTCACCGCCAGAAAGTAGATGAATTGTGCTGGTTTTTTTGCCGGGCGGTTGCGCGAATACTTGCAAGCCAGTATCCAAAATCTCCTCGCCTAGCAGCTCCAAGCGCGCTTGCCCGCCATTAAACAATGTGGCAAACAACTCGCCAAAATTGCGGTTCACCTCGTCAAAAGTATGCTGCAAACGGCCACGGGTCTCACGATCTATACGGTTGATGGCATCTTCTAGCGTGGCAATGGCCTGATTCAAATCTAGCGCTTGCGCCTCCAAATAGCTGGCACGCTCATTTTCACTCGACAGTTGTTCTATCGCCGCCAAATTCACCGCGCCTAGACTAGTGATTTGCTCTTGTAATGAGGCCGCTTGGCGCTCCATGCTGGATGCGCTGGTGGATTTTGGCAATTGCTCGGCTAATGCGGCCTCGTCCACGCCAGATAAAGCCGCCGCGCATTGTTCAAAATAGAGTCGCGCCTCCTGCTCGTTAAGCCGCGCCTGTTCTAGTTTGTCGCGTAGAGGATGCAACTGATGCTCGGATTGCATACGGTTTTGCTCGGTTGCTCTGACGCGCGTTTCCAACTCCGCCATCTGGTTACGCGCCTCGGCCAGTTTGGCCTCTTTTTCACTACGTAAATCTAGCGCACTATCCAGCGCGGCCATCAAGGTATCCGGCGCTTGTGATTGTTGCGCTTGCGTAACCTCTTGCAACTGCACGGCCAAGCTCGAATTTTGGTCGGTAAAAACTTTAATTGAGTTTTTTAATTCTATGATTTTATTGCTTATTATTCGCTCGTTATATTCCGCTTCCTGCGTCGCATACTCCACTTTCCTCAAGCGTTCGCGCGCGACATTCAAAGCTTGTTCCGTCGTCAAAAGTGCTTCTTTTGTTGTGTCACGCAAAGCTTTTGTCTGCTGAATCGCGCTTTCTTGCTGCGTCTGGTTGGTTTCAGTTAAGTTGAATTGTGCTTTCAGCTCAATGCGTTGCTTGGTGATGTCTGCCAATGCTGCATTAGATTGCTGCTGTTGCTCGACCACGCGCTCGCGCTGTTGGCGTAATTTCTCAAGCTCTAAGGTCAGCGCTTGCGTTTTCTGAGTTTGTGTTTGATTATTTTTTCTATTTTCATTCAAAGACAAGCGTGTGTTTTCTAAGGTGTTACGCAGCTCATGCAAAGCCAACTCTTCATCACTCAAAACCTTACGGATAGCGGGCAATTCCGCCTCTAGTGCTTCAACCTCACGCTGACGTTCCAGCAAGCCGTGCAGTTGCGCGGTTTTGGAGTAGAACTTAACACTGTTGCGGCTCACCAACTCGCCTTGCGGGCAAACCAGCACCTCGCCTTGCTTTAAGCTGATTTGCCGTGCCAAGGCTGCATCTAGGCTGGTCGCGGTGTCCACGCCATAGAGCCAATCGTGCAGCACGCCGTTTAAGTCAGGATTCAGGATTTCAATCTGGTCTATGAGATTGCCCTTGCGGCCAGCATCGCCAGCCGCCGCGAACAGCACCAAAGACGCCGGTGGCGCACTGGTCTTGCCTGCCAGCGATAAGGTTTGCAGCAGCACCGCGTTCAATCGCTCGCCCAACACGCTTTCCAGCGCGGTTTCCCAAGCTGGATTGACGCGCAAGCCTTGCCACAAGCGCGGCTGTTTTTCCATGCCGTGCTGGCTTAGCCATGCGCTCATGGACTGGTCTCCATCCGTGCTTTGCTGGATTTTATGCAACGTTGCCAGTTCGGCCTCTATTTGTGCGATTCGGCGTGCTTTCTCGTGCACAGCTTGCTGCTGTTGTTGCAACTGGGTTTGTAGCGCCTCTTCTTGCGTTTGCTGCTGGGCAATCTCGGCTTGCTGCGCATTCAACTGGTTTTGCGCCTGCTCTTGAGCCTGCAGCGTATCATTAAGCACCGCCTCATCCGGTATCACCATTGCGGCGATAGCGGCTTCCAGCTTGTGTTGGCGAGCATCTAGCGCTGCTAGTTGTTGTTGCTGATGTTGGCGCTTAGCGAGGCTCAGTTGCAAGTCTTGCTCGGCTTTTACTAGCCCTTGCTGCGCGGCCTCAAGAGCTTGCTGCGCTACGCGTTGTTGGGCTTGATGCAGAGGAAGCGCTTTGTGGCTTGCTTCCAGCTCTGCACGCAGCACACTGCCCTGCGCTGCCGCGCTTTGTTTGAGCGTTTCTTGTTGCTGTAACTCGGTTTGCCGTTGACGTATTTGCGTTTCGATATTCAGGCGCTGCAAATTGAGCTCTTTTTCGCGATGCTGCGCCCGTTCGCTAAGCTCCTTGGCGTGTTTGAGTTGCTGTTCAATCTGCGCCAACGCAGCGCTGGCTTCGTAGAAATCAGTCTGCGCTTGCTGCGTGCTGTTGCTGGCGTTGAGATGTTGTTGACGAATCAGCTCTAAATTGGCCTCCAGCTTACGCAGCGTCGCCATCTCGGCCTCAAGTTGGTTCACCAAAATCTCAACTTGGCGTTTGGCCTTCTCCCAAGCACCTGCGGCTTGTTGCTTTTTGAGCAGCCATAGCAGCTGATGCGCCGTGTCTAATTGTGATTTAAGCTGATGATATTGCTGCGCTATTTCTGCTTGAGATTGCAGCAACAAAACTTGCTTGGCAATTTCTTGGCGAATGTCGTCCACTCGTAGCAAGTTCTCGCGCGTGACTTTTAGCCGTGATTCGGTCTCGCGGCGGCGCTCTTTATAGCGCGAAACGCCGGCGGCTTCCTCCAAAAACACGCGCAGCTCTTCCGGTTTAGCATCCACGATGCGCGAGATGGTGTTCTGGCCGATGATGGCGTAGGCACGGCTTCCCACGCCAGTTCCAAGGAATAAATCGGTGATGTCGCGCTTGCGGACTTGCTGGTTGTTGATGATGTAACTGGAGTTGCCGTCGCGCTCCAACACGCGCTTGACCATGATTTCAGAATACTGCGACCAAGCGCCGGTAGCGCCGCCAAAACTGTTGTCAAAATGCAGCTCAACACTGGCGCGGGATATGGCTTTGCGGTTGAGCGAGCCGTTGAAAATCACGTCCTGCATGGATTCGCCGCGCAGTTCGCGTGCACTGGATTCGCCCAACACCCAGCGTATTGCCTCCATCACGTTGGATTTTCCGCAGCCGTTGGGGCCGACGATGGCCACGCGCTGTCCGCTTAGCTGAATAGTGGTGGGATCAACGAACGATTTGAAGCCAGCGAGTTTTAGATGAGTGAGGCGCATTGCTTGCTATTATAATGGCAGTTGTTCAAATACGCGGCATCTCTACATGACGACAAAACCTACTCAAAACTTGGAAACTTTCGACAATCCGCAACCGGGGCGTGACTTTCACATTCACATGGAAATCCCTGAATTTACTTGCCTTTGTCCAAAAACTGGCCAGCCGGATTTTGCCACCTTGATTCTGGATTACATTCCTGACCAAAAATGCGTAGAGTTAAAAAGCTTGAAGCTCTACATCTGGTCGTTCCGTGACCAAGGCGCGTTTCATGAAGCCGTGACCAATAGTATTCTGGATGACTTGGTGGCGGCCACAAACCCACGTTTTATGCGCCTGACCGCCAAGTTCTATGTACGTGGCGGGATATTCACCAATGTCGTCGCCGAGCATCGCAAAGCTGGCTGGCAACCTGCGCCACGGGTTGAATTGTCGCAGTTTGAGCAGCAGTTTAATACCCGAGACTAAGCACATGGCCGATGGAATCGCGCTAGAAGCCGTGCTGCCCTTAAGCTGGGCAATGCGCCAAATCATGAGCCAAGCGAATATTGAGGTGCAACGCCAGAGCAATATTTCTCTGCTGCGCTCCTTGGCTTCGATCGAGGCGATGGCGCCGGAGCGCGAATTAGAAGACGAAGCCACACAAAAGGCGCTGGAGCGCATGGAGTCCAAGCTGGACATCGTCATGCTGTTGCTAGCTAAACTGGCGGGCGCAAGCGGCTTATTACCTACCGAGAAGCCCATTGCGCTAAAAGTGGATAGCCTGACCTGGCTAGAGCATGAAAATGCGCCTACGGTCGGGCAATCAGTGCTGGTTAGCGTATATCTGAATCCGCGCTTGCCACAGCCATTGCTGTTAAGCGCTCAAGTGCGTGATTTGCAAACCAAACATGACGGCACACACGTCGAAGTGACGTTGGAAGACACCGGAGATGAGCTGCAAGAGTGGCTCACCCGCACCATTTTCCGGTATCATAGACGACAAGTGCAAGCCAGCCGCCAGCCTTAATTTTATTGGCTGCTGGCCGCTTAAAAGCCTCTCAAAAAGCGATTGACAAGCCTAGCCCCCTTCCGTATAGTTGCGGCTCTTTTTAGGGGGTATAGCTCAGCTGGGAGAGCGCTTGCATGGCATGCAAGAGGTCAGCGGTTCGATCCCGCTTACCTCCACCAAAAAAAGCTGAGGAGTAGCAGTAAATAGCGGTTTAAGTAGTTTTGCCTCTGTCCCCATCGTCTAGAGGCCTAGGACATCACCCTTTCACGGTGAGTACCGGGGTTCGAATCCCCGTGGGGACGCCACACAAAGCAAAGGGTTGCTTGAGAAAGCAACCCTTTTAATTTGATTAACGTCAGCGTTAATACCACTGCGGAGTGGTAGTTCAGTTGGTTAGAATACCGGCCTGTCACGCCGGGGGTCGCGGGTTCGAGTCCCGTCCACTCCGCCAAAATACAAGTGCCCGCGCAAGCGGGCATTTTTTATGGGAAGTGGAGAAGGCTGCCTGAGCAGCTTTCGGCGAGATTCGAAGCGATTCGCCTACTGGCGAATCGGCGGCCTGCTGAATGTAGGCGAGTCCCGCCCACTTCGCCTTAATTATTTGCAGCTTTGTTTTCCTGATTCTTCTTTCTTAATGCGCTGGTGAGATTGGCTACGCCGCCCTGTTGCAATATGCCTTTGAAGTTTGATTTATAAGTTCTGCTCAAGCTCACCCCGCCCCATTCAATGTCATGCACCAGCCAGTTACCCGTAGTTTTCGCCACTTTAATTTCCACCATAGACGGGCCTTCGGTAGCGTCAACCACCTTACATTTAACGATAGTTTCATTTTCATCGTTCGCTTCCAAAGGCAAGAAGATGACTTTTTCATCGCTAAATTGAGAAAGCGATTTGGAGAATATGTGCGCTAAAAAAGTACGGTATTCCTCAGCCAGCTCAGATTGCTCTTGAGACGATGCCAAGCCCCATTGATTCTCGCCTACT
This sequence comes from Methylophilaceae bacterium, assembly GCA_046155285.1. GTDB lineage: Bacteria > Pseudomonadota > Gammaproteobacteria > Burkholderiales > Methylophilaceae > CAILHX01. Next base: position 54,769 of record JBJXEA010000022.1, read on the forward strand.
ATCAGTCTTGCCATGCGAGAGAAATCGAAGTTCGGCAGAATCTTGGTATTCACTAACTCTTCTCTTCTTTTAACATCAAGTGCCAATGTTTTGTCGGCTGTGAGGGTAGAAAGAACCCCATCTACCGTCTTTTTAACAACCTCATCGGGTGGGGATGAATCCATGCTTTCTCCGTACACAGAACTCGCAGACAACAGCAAAATTGCTAGCAATAATCTCAATATCTTCATTTCAAATCGCCGTCCTAAATGGGGTTGGTAAAAGCTTAAAGCCGTGTTTTAGTGTACAACAATCCAACTATTGAGAAAAGAGGCGTTCAACCAGCATTCTAAAGCGTTGTGAGCCGTTTTAACTTGGGTTTCATCCAGGCTTCAAAGTCATCCACAAAGGTATAGATCACTGGCACAAACAACAGGCTAAGCGCGGTGGAAGTAATCAGTCCGCCAATTACGACGATTGCCATAGGTTCGCGGAAAGCCGCACCTGTGCCTAGTCCCAGAACCACTGGTAACATGCCTGCGATCATGGCAACCGTGGTCATCACGATGGGTTGGGCGCGTTGCTGGCAGGCTTCCATGATGGCGGTGTGGCGTGTGCTGCCAGCAAAGCGATGTTCGACGATGAAGTCCACCAATAAGATGCCATTTTTGCCGACGATGCCCATGAGCATTAGGATGCCGATCACCGCAGGTAAGGACAGCAAGGAGTTGGTGACGAGTAATGCCAGCAGTGCCCCGCCTATCGAAAGTGGTAGTGCAGTCATGATGGTGAGCGGCTGTAATATGGTGCGGAACAACAATACCAGCACGGCATAGACCAGTAGCACGCCCGCCAGCATGGCGGTGACGAAGGAATTGAACATCTCGGTGAGCAACTCAGCGTCGCCGGTATCAAAGCGTTTAATGCCGTAAGGTAGACTCTTCATGGTAGGTAATTGGGCAATCAACGCCATGGCCTGCCCCAGCGAAGCGCCATTCAGGTTGGCATCCAGCGCGATCTGGCGCTGCCTGTCGTAATGTTCAATACGTGTAGGTCCTGCGCCTAGTGTGATGTCGGCAACCGCAGACAGTGGCACCATGCCAGCTTCACCTTGCGCCGGCACTAATAATCGCCCAATCACGGCAGGATCTGCCTTGGCACTGGCATTGAGCAATACTCTGATTGGGATTTGCCGCTGTCCAGCATTGAATCTAGCCAAATTGGTGTTCAAATCTCCCAGCGTGGCAACCCGTATGGTGTTGGCGATGGCCTCAGTGCTAACGCCCAGCTTCGCCGCTTGATCTTTGCGTGGGGTAACTACCAGCTCGGTGCTGGGCAAGGGAATGGTGGAGGACACGTTGGTCAATTGCTTCATCTGGCGCATTTCACTTTCTAATTGCATCACCGTCTTCTGCAACAACGCACCATCGTTGCCGGCCAATAGCAGCGTCACTTCTTTAATACCCTTTTCGTTCACAAAATGGACGCGGGCATTGGGAATTTGCGCCAAACGTGCTAACACCGATCGATCGAATTCTCTTACCTCCATATCACGCTGCTTGCGTGGAATAAGCTGAATAGTCAGTCTGGCGCGGCGCACGTCGCCTTCCACGTTGGTGTCGCTATCCGCCCCGCCCACTAAAGCGTAGACCGTTTTGACTTGTGGTTGCTGCATCAATATGTCGGTGAGTTGTCTTACCACTTTATCGGTATCGGTCAATCGAGAACCTGGCGGTAATTCAACCTGTAACAACGATTGCCCTTTGTCTTCTGCGGGTAAAAATCCGGTGGGAATAAAATTGATCATGGCGTAAGTCGCCAACAACACGCCCACCGCCGCTAACAGCATCGTTTTGCGGTAGCGCAAGGCCAGTTCTAGCAAGGCGCGATAGGTTGTAACCCAGCTTGGCAAATGCGCCTGAGTTTGCTGGTTGGGCTTGAGGAAATAAGCGGCCAACACTGGTGTAATAAGCCTTGCTACCACCAATGAAAACAGCGTGGCAACAGCCACGGTGAGGCCAAACTGAAAGAAATACTGCCCCACGGCGCTATGCATAAAGCTGACTGGCACAAACACTGCGACGATAACTAAAGTCGTCGCTACTACGGCCAGCCCGATTTCATCTGCAGCGTCCATCGCAGCGCGATAGGGAGTTTTGCCCATTTTGATGTGACGCGATATGTTTTCGATTTCCACGATGGCATCGTCCACCAAAATGCCGGAAACCAGGGACAAGGCCAACATGCTGACCATATTGAGTGAAAACCCCAGCCAGTGCATGACAAAAAACGTGGGGATGACCGACAAGGGAATTTCCAGCGCGGTAATCCAAGTGGCACGCCAGTTACGCAGGAACAAAAACACCACTGCAGCCGCCAGCAGTGCGCCTTCTATGAAGGATAGCAGGGCTGAGTGATAGCTTTCTTTAGTGAACTGCACCAAAGATTGAATCTGGGTGAATTCCACCGCGGGGTTCGCCAATTTCAGTCCTGACAAAGCTTCCTCAACGCCCTTTTCCAGACTAACTTCACTGGCAGACTTAGTGCGATACACAGCAAAAGCCACTACCGGCTGCTTGTTCAGCCAAGCCAATTGCCGCGCCTCATCCGTGGCATCGCGCACTACGCCCAAATCTTTCAAGCGCGCCGAACCTCCGGGTAAGGAGATAGATAAATTAGCCAAGGCATCCACTGTGCTAGCGCCGCCGACAGTGCGTATCAAGGTTTCCTGAGCGCCATTATCTATACGGCCAGCGGGGCCATCCAGTGCGGTTTGGCGTAATTGCTGGTTAATCGCTTCGGCAGTCACGCCATAAGCTTGCAAGCGCACCGGATCCAGCTCAATACGAATTTCCCTGTCCAAGCCGCCTTGGCGCTCAACTTTAGCCACGCCCTTCACCGCTAATAAAGCACGCACGACTTGGTCGTCAATGAACCAGGAGGTGTCTTCCAGCGAGTGCTGGGGTGCATTAACGGTATAGGTCAGCGTAGGCACTGCGTCCACATCAAAGCGCTGAATCTGCGGTTCTTCTATGTTTTGCGGCAACAAAGGACGTATTTCTGCAATTTGGTCGCGCACTGCGGTTAGCGCTTGATTAAGGTTGGTACCAAGCTGAAATTCAATTTGCGTATTGGATACGCCATCGGTCACCGTAGACCAGCTATGTTTGATGTTACCCACGCTAGCGACTGCGGCTTCCACACGATTGGTAATTTGCAGCTCGATTTCACTGGGAGCCGCCCCCGCCATGTTGATGGTGATGCTGACAATAGGGATTTCTACATTGGGGAGATTGTTGATCGGCAACTTGGAATAGCTTGCCAAGCCCAGTAACAACAGTCCAATAAACACAATGATGGGTGCTAAAGGGCGCTCTATCGCCCAGGATGAAATGCGTAAACTCATAGTGTGCTAGAACTCTTATGGATTGCTAGATTTACCTGCTGGCGCAACACGCACCGTCTCACCATCATGCAAGAAGGCCACCGCGCCGGTCACGACTTGTGCGCCCTCTTGCAACCCTTGCACAATCTCTACCAAGCCATTGCCGCGCTCGCCCAGCTTGACGGGTGTTTTGACAGCTTTGCCCGCAACCACCACAAACACCGCTGCATTCGCACCATCAAAGCGGATAGCCGCATCTGGCAAATAGATGGCTTTTTGTGCCTTGATATTGACGTGTACCTGCGCGAATTGGCCAAGAATCACATTCGGTGACTTATCAAAGCGCACACGCAGCTTGGCTACCTGAGATTGGCGCTGCACTTGGTTGGCAGCGCGGCGCACCTTGCCTTTGTATACGGCATTATTCCCCACCACCTGTATATCCGCCGTCATGCCCGGCGTGAGCCGCGCGGCATCAGCACCGGAAACTTCAAGTTCAACTTCTAGCGCATCATCACGCAAAATCACAAACAATGGTTCTGTGCTTTGCCCCAACACCATCCCAACGTGGGCTTTGCGCGTGGTAATAGTGCCGGAAACCGGCGCTGTGATTGTGGCTTGTGCCATGCGTAAATCGGCCTCAGCTAACTGAGCATCAGCTAAGGCAAGATCCGCTTGCGCCATATTCACCGCTTGTTGCGCGGCTTTTGCATGCGTTTCAGCTACGCGTTCATTGGTCGCCTTCTGCTCAGGCGTGGCTTCGACAAAAGGGTTTGCTTTTTTGAGGTCAATTTTGGCCTGATTGTGCAGCGCCTGCGCCTCTTCTAGCGCCGCTTCCTGCTGCGCCAAAGCCGCCACTGCACGTTGACGCACCGCTTGTTGCTGTGCACGTTGCAACTGCAACAACTTGGGGTCTATGATCGCCAGCACTGTCCCCGCACTCACTCGCCGGTCTTCATCTACCAATACTTGCTGAATTTTGCCTTGCGCGACGTTGGCGTAAACCGAAATCTCCTCGCGCCCCACCACTGGACCGGAAAACGTCATGCTTCTTGGTGCGTTGCTACGTGCGGCGGTAATGGTAGAAACGGTGATGGCAGTAGTGGCAATTGGTGGCTCAGCGCCTGCGTTGATAGCTGAGGCCAAAACCAAGCCACCCACCAAGAGTCCGTAATTTTTATGCATAATAGTCTCTCTTAAAACAGATACTTAACAAACCAACTATAAAGTCAATTATTAAAAAACCTGATATACTAATTCCGTATTATAGATTCAAACCGCAGCGGAGAAATTGCTTTCAATAGATTCTGCGGCAAAGGTGTAGGTTCATTTTCTATGTCAGCCGCCAACACCTCGCCCATCAACAGGCCAGTCACCAAGCCGCGCGAGCTGTGTCCGGTATTCACATAAAGTCCTGGAAACCGAGCTGCCACTGCGCCCACCACCGGCAGATTGCTGGGGACGCTGCAACGGCAAGCCGCGCGGCCAGTGACGGATGCGGCGTTGAAGCTTTGATACAGCCTGGGCGATAGCTGTTGTAACAACTCTAAGTTCTCCAAGTGATCTTGTTCGCGCACATCCGTTTGAATGTCGCCATCCTGGTAACTCGACCCCACGGTGTGCAACCCCGCCCGCTGCGGCGCTACGAAGCCTTCGCCGCAGATCACCGTATTCAAACGCTGGCTGGCCGCTGTGGCTGACAAATAACTCACTTGACCACGCACCGAGCGCAACGGCAAGTGCGCCGTTTGCGCGAAACGGTTGCTCAATGCTGCACCTGCCACAACCACCACTGGTGTGCTCGCCAGCAAACCACCCTCTCCCCACACTTGCCATTGCTCATTGCTGTGCTTTAGTTCGGTGATTTCGTGTTGCTGCACGGTGACATTGAGCGATTTAATCAACGCCTCGCATAAGGCTGGCGGGAATATCCAGCCGCCGCCTGGGAAGTAAAGCCCACTTGCTAAAACCTCAACACCAGCAAGCTTGCTAGCCTGTTCTCGGCTCACTGCGTGTAGCAAATCTTCAGGCAAACCCAACTGCAGCAATGCCTGTTGGCGTGCGACTTCAGCCTCATTAAACGCCAATTGCAACACGCCAGATTGCCGCCAAGTGTCGTCTCCTTGCGGTAACAATTGTGGCAAGCGGCGCAGCGTGTAAAGATAACAAGCCAAAGTTAGTTCGCCCAACTCGCTCGGTTTAGGCGAAAGCCTTGCGTATAAAACGCCTTGGTGATTGCCAGAAGCCTCTGCCGCCAGCTTGGAATGGCGCTCGATAAGAGTTACTCGCCAGCCTCGATTAGCCAAACTATGAGCAGTTGCCGTGCCCGCAATGCCACCGCCAATCACGATAGCGTGCTTTTTTGCTTCTTTCATTGAGACGCTCTGCTGGCCTCAATCAGCGCAGCGCAAATGATCATGGTGCCGCCTATCCATTCGCGCAGAGACATCACCTCACCCACCAAAACATACGAGGAAATTGCACCTACCACCAACTCGAACATGAAGATAATCGCCGCGCGGTTAGGTGCAATGTGGGCAAGGCCGAACTGCACCAGTAAGATGAGCAAAAATACCGCTACACCCACGCCCAATATCCAGCTCCAATTGACCAGATTGATACTGGACAGACTTACCCAAGAGGTTGTTTCTACACTCATAAAAGCTAGGCAAATCAAACACACGCCCAGCCATACCGAGAACGATTTGGCGGTTATTGACAAATGTGCGGCACGGCGCGTCAATACATTGCTTAGGGCAAAACTAAAACCAGCGGAAAGCGACAACCATTCGGAATAATTTTGCGGCAAAGGCAACTTATCCATGCCCTGCCAGAGCATGGTGAGCATGCCCACCAGCGCCAATGACATTAGCAATAACTCTTGTTTGTCGGTTTTTTCATCCAACAGCAGAAAGCTGAGCAACAATGTCCAGATTGGCGCCAAGTAGAACAGCAACAACACGCGCATCACCTCACCTTGCAACACGGCTAATATGTAACTCACGTTCGCCCAGCCCGCAGACAAGCCTATCCCCAAAGCGATGAGCGAAAATGTACGTTCTCGCCACAATTGCCGTCCACAAAACACTATGCCCAACATCAAGGCAAAGCCATAAGTCAAAAAATTAGACTGAATGCCAACAATGCCCGCTTCAGCCAATAGACGATATGGATACCAGACAGTACCCCAGACGACTGCGCCAAATAACAAGCCACTCGTTGCCAAAGATTTTTGTTTTGATGCGCTAATGCTCAATTTATAATGCTCCTATGAATCCAAACCTGAATGCCCTGCACCCTTACCCATTTCAAAAACTACGTGAGCTGTTTGCGGGTATCACGCCCAATCCAGCCTACAAGCCGGTGAATCTATCTATAGGCGAACCCAAACACGCTACGCCAGATTTCATCAAAGCCGCGTTGACGGCTAATCTGGGCGGATTATCGAATTATCCCACGACTTTGGGCAGCACCGAGCTACGTCAGGCGATTTCTGGTTGGTTGGTGCGTCGCTACGTCATTCCCGCGCTGAATCTGGAAACGCAGGTTATCCCCGTCAATGGCAGCCGCGAGGCGTTGTTTTCCTTTGCCCAAGCGGTGATAGACCAAGATAAAGTCAATCCGGTGGTCATCAGCCCCAACCCGTTTTATCAGATTTACGAAGGTGCCGCGCTGCTAGCGGGTGCCGAGCCTTATTATCTCAACACCCTGCCTGAGAATGACTATCGCATGGATTACAGCAGTGTGCCAGAAGCCGTGTGGAAACGCGTGCAACTGCTCTACGTCTGCTCGCCGGGCAATCCTACGGGAAAAGTGATGAATTTGGACGACTGGCGCGAAGTTTATGCGCTGGCGGATAAGTATGGTTTTGTGGTGGCCTCGGACGAGTGTTACTCGGAGATTTATTTCGACGAAGGTCAAGCTCCAATCGGGGCACTGCAAGCCGCACACCAGCTTGGACGCGGCTTTGAGCGCGTTGTCATGTTCAGCTCACTCTCCAAACGCTCCAATGTGCCGGGCATGCGCTCCGGCTTTGTCGCAGGTGATGCGAAAATATTGGAGAAGTTTCTGCTCTACCGCACCTACCACGGCTGTGCCATGAATCCCGCCGTGCAAGCCGCCAGCGCCGCAGCGTGGAACGACGAAGCGCACGTCATAGAAAATCGCCGCCTATACGCCGAGAAATTCCGCGCCGTGACACCGCTGTTGCAAAAGGTGATGCAAGTGGAAGTGCCGGATGCCGCGTTCTATTTATGGGGACGCGTGCAAGGCTCAGACACTGAATTCGCCCGCAAGCTCTATGAGCAAGCCAATGTAACAGTGCTACCCGGCAGTTATTTGGCGCGAGAAGCGCATGGCGTGAACCCTGGAGCTGGGTTTGTAAGGCTTGCGCTGGTGGCTTCGCTGGAAGAGTGTTTGGATGCGGCAGAGCGCATGAGCGTTTAGAGTTATGGGTATTTGGAAGAAACTTTTAGTTACAGTAATTAGCTTACTAATTGCGCTGATTGTTGATTGGATAATTATTAAGTTGTTAGTTATGTGGCGTGTAAATTACACAGGATTAACGGACTCATTTGATGATTTCGGGTTTAGCATGCTGGTAACTCCATTTTTCGCATTATTTTTTCTGGTGCTGTATCCAATTGTGCAAGTAATGCTTTGGAGATGCTTTATAAAACGAGAATAGCTCATGCCGTTACTTATTGCGCCCTACACAATCTAGTAGCGAGCGTAGCCCGTAAGTAGCGAAGCGGATTACGGGGAGGTTAACTCCCGTCAGAACACTTGCTTATTGCGCCCCACACAATCTAACGGCATACTTTCCTTAATTACATAGGAGGTTTTATGCACTATCGCATCGCACTACACCATAGCAAAGAAGGTTATGCCGTATCCGTCCCCGGCCTTCCAGGTTGCTGGTCTCAGGGCGAAACTGAGCTTGAGGCTGTGGACAATATCAAAGTGGCGATTTCGGAATATATGGAGGTTGTGAACGAAATGTTACGCGGTGAGGATGTGCGTGAAATCGAAGTGGCGATTTAGCCTTGCCTAGTATTCCCGGTATCAATCACCTAGTCGCTGTGCGCGCCCTTGAGAAAGCTGGGTTCTCGATTATTCGTCAAGGCAAGCACATCATTATGTCAGACGGCACTCGTATCCTTACCATACCTCGCAATAACCCAATCAACGCCTTTACGCTAGGCGGTATTGTGCGTGATGCGGGGCTGAGTGTTGATCAGTTTCGTGTTTTGCTCTAGCAGCGAAAGTTTGACAGTCACCAACTGAATTGTTATAACGCGTCTATGGATATTCTTGGCGAATTATTAACTTTATTGCGTATGTGGGGTCCTTTTTTTGGCCTGATTTTGAGCGCGATTGGTGCGTGCGTGATTTTTGTCGGGGTGAGAGAGCAGGTGGCTGAGGCGCGGCGGCTGGATAGCCTCATTTCCAGCCAACCTAACAAACATGCGGATGGCAGGACTTTAGATAAGGCTTACTCAGTGCGCGATCAGCGCTCTAAAGAGCGTTTAAGCGCCAAAACTCTAGAGCTTATCGGCATGGTTGTATTCGTTTTCGGTTGCATACTGCAAGCTTTTGGTAGCCTCCCCGTTAAGTAAGCTCCACAATCTCCGTCACTGCCATTCCGCCAATATCGCGCAACTTTTCATAGCGCGGTGAATTCAAGTCAACCAGCTCAGAAAGCCTAGAATACGAGGCATTCACAAACAATTCTCGCCCGTCAGTATCTTGCCGTTTCACGCCGAAAGTCACGTGCTTACGTTCGTCCATGGTCAGTTTCCCCAGCAGGTTCTTGCTCGCCCAGATAGCACCAAAGCGCGCAAAGTCGGATAAGCGCGCGGCGTGGTTGATGGTATCGCCCAGCACGGTGAATTCCACCTTGGTTTCGATATGGAATACACCCAGCCACTCCTGCCCTTCATTCAAGCCAGTATTGAGATACAGCTCGTTCAACCAATTTTTGCGTAGCTGCCATTCTTTGCTGATTTTACGCATCGCTTCACGCATCTCGCTGGCGCAATGCAGCGCGTTGAGAATGTAGTGACAATCCGGCTGCGGAAAGAAGTAATACACCATACCGTCGCCCACATGCTTGCCGTGGGTGCCGTAATACTTGCGGAAGATGGGATCCATGGTCGCCCAAATCTGGTTAATCAACTCAAAATACTCTTCTGGCGGCAGTTCAGAGCAGATGCGTACTGAGTTTTGCAGATCGGCCACCATCACTGCTACGTCGGTCAAAATAGGCAGGCGCTTTTTGAGCAGATTGCGAATCACCTCGTCACGGCGCTCCAACAAGCCCAACAGGCCACCATGCCCAGTTTGTTCGTGGGCATAGACCACCAAGATGCCTTCGCGGAAATAAGAGGCGTAGACACGATAATGCTCGGTGTCGCCAGCTTTACCCTTCAGCGCAATCGGAAAATCTGCCAAAGGGCCGTTTTTATTAGAATCGTTAATGCCCGCCAGCGTGCCGGTCACGCCCAGTGCCGCATTGCCCAGCACCGCGGCGATGCGCTCCCGCCCTAGGGCTTGATGTAGCTGCACGAAGGTCTCACGATTCTCGCCGCCGCCGCCATAAGCGCCGCGTGACAGATATTCCACCGCGCCACGTTGCTGGATGTCAGAAGGCAGCTTGTCAAAATTGCCCAGCAAGGTGCTGTGTGCTTCTTCGTTGTACCAAGTCAACTCCATGTTGTAGTTAACCATATAAGCTGGATACGGCACTTGGTCTATGGTTAGGCGCAGTGCGCCAGTTTCGGCGGAGGTGTTGCGCGGCTTTTCAATCGTTGGGGTTACGGCTTCTACAGGAGTTTCTGTGGCGATAGTCATGGCGTGTCCTTCTTGTTGAAGTTGAAGTGCGATTTCATTCATGGAAATTCCGGATTTTTTCAGCGCTTTGATGCGTGCGATGCGCTCTATTGCGTCGTCTGGGAAGTGTCCAATCTGCCGGGCGCGGGTATTGGCATCATCACTAGGGCTACCGACCACGGGGCGTGGCAGCAAACCTAGTGCGATATAGTTGTTGAGCGTGGCGCGTGAAACGCCGGTGGCTTCAATAATATCTAGGCTGGTGAGCATGATTTGAACTGTTCAGTTAGTTTGTACAGTTCACACACTGAGCTTTTATACAGTACAAGTCAAGCGGATTTTTATACTTGATGAAACTGATCTATCTTATTGTTGCATAGATACAACAGAAATATATTCAGGCATAAATAAACAGTCTAACTGCATTATATATACTGTCCAATAATGTATCGTCCAAACAATCGAGCACTATCGTGTCATCCATGCCGCGCAGCCAGGTCATTTGCCGTTTTGCCAGTTGTCGAGTAGCTGCGATGCCCTGCTCTCTTAGCGTGGCAAGATCAATTTCTCCATCCAAATAACGCCAAGTTTGGCGATAACCTACGCAGCGCATGGCTGGTGATTCTGGGGTAAGCGTGGGATAATTTTGGCGCAATACCCTCACCTCCTCCACCAAGCCGGCTTGCAACATGACATCAAAGCGCTCGGCGATGCGCTGATGCAGCACGGCGCGATTTGAAGGCAACATTGAGAGCTTGAGTAGCCGATAAGGCAAAACGTCGGTTTTGACAGCTTGCAGCAACGTGGACATAGGCTGGCCGCTAATCTGCCAAATCTCCAGCGCCCGTTCGATACGCTGCGCGTCATTGGGTTTCAATCGCGCCGCGGTCATCGGGTCTATCCGCCGTAGCTCTTCATGCATCGCTGGCCAACCTAAACTTTCAGCGCGTGCCACAATCTTGGCACGCACCGCAGCATCCGCCTGCGGCAAGTCATTCAAGCCATGCTGCAAGGCATTAAAGTAGAGCATGGTGCCGCCGACTAACAATGGCACATTGCCACGCGAGGTGATGTCCGCCATCTGCTTTAAGGCATCGCTACGAAACTGCGCTGCGGAATAGACCTCAGTGGGTGCAATCAAGTCCAGCAAACGATGCGGCGCTTGTGCCAGCGTTGCCATATCTGGCTTGGCTGTGCCTATGTCCATCTCACGGTATACCAGCGCCGAATCCACGCTAATCAACTCCACAGGCAAGCGTTGTGCTAGCGCCACGGCCAATCCGGTTTTTCCAGACGCAGTAGGTCCCATCAAGAAAATGACGGGCGGAAAATGCTGTTTTTTCATGCGAGAAGTATAAAGCATGGACTATGCGTGTAATTTTTCTTGCTCTGCTACGGCCAAGGAGCTGTGGTATTTTATTGATAAATAAACAACAAGTTGGTTATACTCACCTCTGTGCAACTCACAATTTTAAGGATAAAAATCATGCTAAATCTCATCAATGTCTCCATTAAAGACCAATTAAGACTGATGACGATTGTTTTGCTTGGGCTGATGATTGCCGTCGGCGCATATGGAATCATACAATTCAGAGAGGCTAATGTTTATATTCATTCCATGTACCAAGACCGCGTGATTGCACTGAAAACGCTAAAAATGGTCTCGGATGTGTACAACGTAGATTTAGTAAAAACGATATCCAAGGTACGCAACAAGCGCTTAAGTGCAATTGATGCTGTTCCCATCCTTGAAGAAAGCAAAAAAAGCGTACATGACGGCTGGAAAGGTTACATGGCAACATGGATGGATGATCATGAACGTAATATGGCCAAAGAAACGGAAGCGCTGATTAATCAAGGTGATGCCAACTATGACCGCATCATCGCTTTGCTGCGTATGCAAGACGAAGAAGCCTTAGCCAATTATGTAGCCACTGATTTTTATCCTTTTGTTGACCCCATAGGCGCGCACATCAAGCAGTTGATGCTATTACAGCAAGATGAAGCCAAGAAAACTATGGATGAGGCGGAAGCGGACTACAACAGAACACTAGAATTCACCATTGCCCTCATCATTGTGGCGATATTGCTAGGGCTGTATTTAGGTCAAGTCATCATCTCTGGCATCAGCAAGCCACTGACCTTTATCAACCAAGCAATGGGGCGTATTGCCGAAGGCGACTTGACCGGCGCGGTAACGGTACGAGGCACCAATGAAATCGGCCAGATTCTAAAATCCACGCAAACCATGCAACAAAAACTGTCCGCGCTAATTGGCGACATCAACACTAGCGTGTATGGTGTGTTTGATTCTTCCGCACACTTGGCAGTGGCTTCCAATCAGGTCGCTACCAGCTCTAATGTACAAGCCGAGGCCACCTCCTCCGTGGCCGCTGCGATCGAAGAGCTCACCACCAGCATAGAACAATCCTCTGCTAACGCCAGCAGCGCCGAATCACGCGCCAATCAATCGCGCGACATGGCCACCAAAGGCGCTAACGAAGTACAAATGGCGGCTGACGAAATGAGCCAGATTGCTGAATCAGTCAACCAAACCGCTGGGCAAATGGCGATTTTGGGTCAAGAAGCACAAAAGATTGGCAGCATCGTGGATACCATCAAGGACGTGGCGGATCAAACCAACCTGTTAGCATTGAATGCTGCGATTGAAGCCGCACGCGCTGGTGAACAAGGCCGTGGCTTTGCCGTAGTGGCGGATGAGGTGCGTAAGCTGGCAGAACGCACGGCAAAATCCGCACAAGAAATCACCGCCATGGTACAAACCATACAAGAGTATTCCAGCAAGGCTTCCATGAGCATGGAACAAGGCAATGTGCGGGTTTCAGAGGGTGTGGCGCGTGCCAATAAGGCGGGGCAATCTATGCGTGAAATCAACGATAGCTCGGCCACGGTGATGAGCGCTGTGGGGGATATTTCATCGGCGCTGGTCGAACAAAGAACTGCCAGCATGGACATCGCCAGAAACGTGGAACGCATCGCGCAGATGACGGAAGAAAATAGCGCTGCAGTGGCTGAGGTATCTTCTGCGGCGAGTAGCCTAGAAATGCTAGCGAACAATCTTAAACAAACAGTTGCGAGATTTAAGGTGTAACTAATTAGCCCCTCCCCTTCAAGGGGAGAAATAATTCATAGTGCGTTATGGCGTGTTTCGCGCATTCTCCAAACAGCAACAAAGCTAATCCCAGCGGCGACGGAAATATAGCCGCCCACCCAGCTTACCCCACCCATCATCACCAGCTTCTGCGCGATATAGGGCGCGAATGAAGCGCCTAAAATACCTCCCAAGTTATACGCCATACCAGCACCGGTATAGCGTACTTGTGCCGGAAAAAGCTCAGGCAACAATGCGCCCATAGGCGCAAAAGTAGTGCCCATCAAAAACAATGCCAGTGACAAAAACACAGTTATTTCAAGCAACGAGCCGCTGCCCAGCATAGGTGCCAGTGCAAAACCAAACAACAGCGATGCGCCACTCGCCATCATCAACACCGGGCGGCGCCCGAAAACGTCTCCCGCTTTGGCCGCTAGCGGCGTAGCCAGCGCCATGAATAACACCGCCACACATAACATGCCCAAAAACTGCTGTCGCGGAATGTGTAGTTGTGTCGTGCCGTAACTCAATGAAAATACGGTGGCGATGTAGAACAAGGCGTAGCACACTACCATCGCCAATGCGCCCAGTATCATCGGTGTCATATGCTGACGAAACAATATGACCATAGGCAGGGCGTGCTGTTGCCGCTGCTGTAATACCTTAGCGAATGCTAGCGTTTCGTCGAGCGTGTAACGCACATACAATCCAACCGCCACCAGCAAGGCACTGGCGATGAAAGGAATGCGCCAGCCCCAGCTTAAGAACTGTGATTCATCGAGGTAGGCAGTGAGCACCAAATAGCTCAGCGTAGCGCACAGAAAGCCCAGCGGTGGTCCCAGTTGCGGGAACATGCCATACCAACCGCGCTTGCCCTGCGGTGCGTTTTCTGTGGCTAACAAAGCTGCGCCGCCCCACTCGCCACCCAGCCCCAGACCTTGGCCAAAACGCAGCACGCACAGCAATATAGGAGCTAATAATCCTATGCTTGCATAGCTAGGTAGCAACCCTATCATCACCGTGGAAAATCCCATCACCAACAATGACGCTACCAAGGTCGCCTTGCGCCCTATCCTATCGCCAAAGTGACCAAACAAGGCCGCACCCAAAGGGCGGGCGAAAAAAGCCAAGCCAAAAGTAAGAAAAGCGTTGAGTGCTTGAGTGATTGGGGTGCTGTGGGGGAAGAACACTGGCCCAATGACCAGCGCGGCAGCCATGCCGTAGATGTAGAAATCATAGAACTCAATAGCGGTGCCGATGAGGCTGGCAAAGGCGATGCGGGTAGTAGAAGCCTTAGCCAAACTTATAGTGTTTTCGGAGCGGTTGCTTGACATCCCAAGTGCAAGCCATGCCAGCGGGGAACACCACCAAATCGCCCTTGCCAAACCTGACTGGTTCGCCGTCATTAGGCGTAACTACAACCTCGCCCTCTAGGATGTAGGCGGTTTCTGGGTCGCCATACGTCCAAGGAAAGGTCGAAACCTCTTTCGACCAGGTGGGCCAACTGGAAACCCCCAACTGATTTAATAGCTCCCTGCTGGGATTATGATCAATAGTGATTTTATTCATGCGGTACTCTCGTCATGGGCAAGCGCGACGGCTTTATTCGCAATACCACGCCGCTTAAGGTTTTCAAACAGATTCTCTGCGGTAGATTCGCTAATCACTTTGAGTAAGTACTGGATATTCTTGTCTATGGAATCCATATAATAGTTATGTTCGACCTTGAACCAGTCTTTGAAATGCGGCACTAGGTAGTCATAACTGCGCCCCAAGCCACCGTCTAGCTTTTGCTTGGTCATGGCATAAAACTCATGGGTTCGAGTGAGCAGATCATGCATATCCTTAAAATCGCCCAGCTTGGCTTCTTTGAATTCTGAAAACAAGAATAGAAGCTTTTCCAAATAGGCGCGGTCTGCCATCTGGCCGACTAAATCTGCAGTACCCACAATGCCCGCCAGCTGCTTCGCCCGCTCACTGGTAAACGCAATGTCAGCAAATGGTACGGCGGGATTGGTACACAAAATAGCCGTTTCCATGTCCGCCACCCAAGCTGGTTCCCACGATTTTTCTGTCATATAAGTCCGCATAAACTCGATACCACGATTGACGTGGGTGCGGGTGTATTTCGCGCCGCTGCCACCAGTGTCATCATTGGTCTGCGCGTAGCCAATATCGTGCGCCAACGCCGCGGTAGCCACCAAGGTAATCTCTTCATCTTGCACGTTGTTTTGCACCAGATGCAATCCATGCAGCAACCTTAAACTGCACATGTAGACATCCATGGTGTGGCGCAAATCATGATACTGGGTGACCACTTTTTGATAGCCAGGATAATCGCCATAAAACAAATCAACGAGGTCATTGAATACTTGGCTTAAGCGGGTAAAGTCGTAATCTGGGTTGATCTTGCGCACGATGGCGATGGTATTCGCCCAGACGTGGTCGGGATGGTCGTTGTCAAACAGATATTGCAGTCGGGATAACTCTCTAGCAGTAATCATTTTTCGCGCCTCTTTATTGCAATATAACCAATACCTATCAATTGGTTATGTCTATATTGTTACTTGGTTAATTGCGCCAAGTTTACTCCAAATTCAATTCGGTTCAAAGGGTACTATTTCCCGCGCATGAACATCTTATCCAACTCGTGCATCGTCACCTGAAACCAAGTCGGTCTGCCGTGGTTGCACTGCTCGGAGCGCTCGGTGGCCTCCATGTCGCGCAGCAAGGCGTTCATTTCGGTGATGGTCAGGCTGCGATTGGCACGCACAGCGGCATGGCAGGCCATGGTTCCCAGCAGTTCGTTGCGACGCTCAGTTAACGCGCGGCTACCGCCAAACTCACCCACGTCGCGCAACACGTCACGCGCCAATGCCACCGCATCAGCATCACTCAATATCACCGGCACCGCACGCACCGCCAACGTGGTAGGAGAAATCACCGCGAGTTCAAAACCTAGATCACGTAGCGCCCTGCCCTGTTCTGCCACCACAGCTATTTCCAGTCGGTCGGCATTAAAGCTGATGGGTAACAACAAAGGCTGCATGGCGATGGTATTGGCATCCAGCGCGTTTTTGAGCTGCTCGTACATGATGCGCTCATGCGCCGCGTGCATATCCACCACCACTAAACCCTGTGCGTTCTGCGCTAGCACATAAACCCCGTGTATCTGCGCTACGGCGAAGCCCAGTGGGTATTCTTGCGTGTTCTCCTGCGCAGAGACAGAAGCTAAGCTGGATGTAGGCGAATCGCCAAACAAGGTTTGGTAGAAATTCCCGCTCTGCTCGGCGCGTAAAGGGATTTGGGCTTGATAAGTGGGGTAAGGCTGAACCACCCCGGCGCTTTGCGCCACCCCTCCTTGGGAAGGAGGGGAAATCGGCGCTGTCCCTGCTGGAGCTGCCAGCGCCTTGTGCAGGGCGTGAAACACAAATCTATGCACCGACTGGCTATCCCTAAACCGCACTTCGGTCTTGCTGGGATGCACGTTGACATCCACTCCTGATGGGTCTAACTCCAAAAACAGCACGAAGGCCGGATGTCGCTGATGATGCAGCACGTCCTGATACGCCTGCCGAATGGCGTGCGCCAGCAGTTTGTCACGCACAAAACGGCCATTGACGAAGCAATACTGTATATCGCGCGACGAACGCGAGAAATTGGGGCTGGCCGCCATGCCCCGCATCCTAAGCTGGTCGCCACCCTCGTCTATGGAGAAAGCATTCTCGCTAAACTCCTCGCCCAATAGCTCATGAATGCGCCTAGGCGTATCGCTAGCCGCCAAATGCCACTGTGCGCGACCATTGTGAACGAGGCTAAAAGCCACGTCGCTGCGCGACAAAGCCACGCGCTTGAACGCCTCTTCGCAATGCCCAAACTCAGTAGCTTCGGTTTTCAGAAACTTGCGCCGCGCCGGCGTGTTGAAATACAAATCGCTCACGTCAAGTGTGGTGCCTGCGTCCAGTGCCGCAGGTTGTGCCGCGCTGATACTGCCGCCATCGGCCTCCACACGCCATGCATGGCGCTCATCTGTCACACGGCTAGTCAGCGACAAACGCGCAATAGAAGCGATGCTCGCCAGCGCCTCGCCACGAAACCCAAGGCTACGCACATTCTCTAAGTCATCGAGATTGCTGATTTTGCTGGTCGCGTGTCGCGCCAAAGCCAGATTGAGCTGCTCTTTAGCAATCCCGCCACCGTTATCCGTCACCTTCAACTGCTTTACTCCGCCCTGCTGCAAAGCCACTTCAATCGCCGTAGCACCCGCATCCAGACTGTTCTCCAGAAGCTCCTTCAACGCAGCAGCAGGGCGCTCCACCACCTCCCCCGCCGCAATCTGGCTGATGAGTTGGTCGGAGAGTAAATAAATGCTAGCCATAATGTGGGGAAAGTCTAAAATCGTATTTTACCTGCTTTGCTAGATTCAACTTAAGGAAACCTATCATGAAAATAAACGAAAAACTGGTATTGGTCACGGGAGCCTCTAGCGGCATGGGTGAAGGCATCGCCAAGGCCATGGCGAAAGCTGGTGGCAAGTTGATTCTGCTGGCTAGAAACCAAAAAGAACTAGAGCGCGTTGCTAATGAAATCAAAGTGATGGGTGGCGAAGCGCATGTGTTCTCCGTGGATTTGAAAGATGCTGAGGCGGTGGCAAATGTAGCCGCACAAATCAAACAGCAACTAGGAATCCCAGACATTCTCGTCAACAATGCAGGCGCCGGAAAATGGCGTTTTGTGGACGAAACCACACCGGCTGAAGCCGTAGAAATGATGGCGCTGCCCTACTTCGCCGCGTTCAACGTCACCCACGCTTTTTATGCGGACATGGTCAAGCGCAACAGCGGCCACATTGTCAACGTCAGCTCCGTCGCCTCGCGTTTTGTCTGGCCGGGCGCAACCACCTATACCGCCGCACGCTGGGCGGTGCGCGGCTTCACTCAAGCACTGCGGGCAGATTTGCACAGCACCAACATCGGCGTAACGCTTTACGAATCCGGCACAGTGAAATCGCCCTACTGGGACAATAACCCCGGCAGTCACGAGCGCGAACCAAAGATCGCCATGCTCATCCCGCAACTTACTTCTGAAGAAGTCGGTAAGGCCGTGGTGTGCGGCGTAGAGCGCAACAAAAAGCTCGTCATCGTCCCCTTCATGATGAAAGCCATCTACTGGCAGCACGTATTTTTCCCGTGGCTGGTGCAGTGGTTGTTGATTAAGACGGGATATAGCCGCAAATAACCTAGTCTTTAGCCAATTTAGATTTCGCCAGCGCCGGATTAGACGCAAAATACTTCTTGATCCCGTTCAAAATCGCCTTGGTCAGCTTGTTTTGGTATTCCTCACTATTGAGCCTGCGCTCTTCTTCCGGGTTGCTGATGAAGGCCGTCTCTACAAGGATAGACGGGATGTCTGGCGATTTCAGTACGGCGAAACCCGCTTGTTCTACCGCATTTTTATGCAGAATGTTGATTTCCCCTAAATGCTTCAACACGGCTTTCCCCAACTTCAAACTATCGTTGATGGTGGCGGTTTGCGAGAGATCCAGCAGAGTTCTGGCGAGGTTAGGATCTTTGTCATCCAAACTCACGCCGCCTATCAGGTCGGATTCATTTTCCTTTTTAGCCAAATAACGCGCCATCGAGCTCGTAGCGCCGCGTTCAGACAGGGCAAATACCGAAGAGCCACGTGCGTCAGGGCGAACAAAGGCATCGGCGTGAATAGACACGAACAAGTCGGCCTCCAGCTTGCGTGCCTTGACCACGCGACCATGCAGCGAAACGAAGTAATCACCATCCCGCGTCAGCACCGCTTTCATGTCAGGCACTGCATCTACGGCAGATTTAAGTTTTTTAGCGATGGCTAAAGTGATGTCTTTTTCGTGCGTGCCATTAGCGCCCCGTGCGCCTGGGTCTTCGCCACCGTGGCCAGCATCTATGGCGATCACAATACCGCGACTGAGCTTGGGAATAGCCTCTGCTGCGACCTCTGGCGTTGAATCCTCAGGCTTTTCAGTCTCTTTATCTGGCGCAGGTGCTACGGCTTCTGCGGGCTTTTCTGATGCTGGTTTAACTGGTTCTGATTTATTAGGGTCCCATCCACCCGCCTCTTCTGCGGCAGGAGGCGCTTCCACTGGCGGCTCTACCGTCTTGGTGGGGGTTTTAGGTTCAACAAGTGCCATCAGTGCGTCTTGTTTGGGATATAAATCCAACACCAGACGATCTTTATAATCTCCAGCAGGCTTGAGCGCGAACAACTTAGGCTTAATCGCAACCTTCAGGTCTATCACTACGCGCACGGTGCCGGGCTTGAAGACCGCAGTACGCACCGCTTTAATATATGGGTCGCCGCCTTGTATCTTGGTGGCGAGCGATTTTAGCACCTCGTTCAAAGTCACGCCGTCTATATCCAGCACCAAGCGATCGGGATTGCTCAATTGCGACATGCGGTGTTCCACTGACTTGCTGGTTTCAAAGGTGATGCGGGTGTAATCAGTACCAGGCCACACCCGAGCAGCAACAATGTCAGCCGTGGGCACGGCATAAGTGACGAGCGAAATGAATAAAGCGACGATTGTTATGAGTGATTTAGACATTGTTGACCTTGTGTTGTGTGCGCCGTAATCGTGGCTTTACGCCCAGTGTGTTGAACAGCTAAAGCAATTTCAATATCCGCCACTGGCAGCAAACTGGCAGCTTTTTCAGGCCACTCTACTAAGCAAACAGTGTGCGCATTGAAGTATTCTCTAAAGCCTGCGGCCTCCCACTCTTCATCATCAATAAACCTATATAAATCAAAATGATATATATTTAATCCAGAAATCACATAAGACTCAACTAGGGTGTAAGTCGGACTTTTTACCTTGCCCTCAAAGCCTAAGCCGCGCAGCAAACCACGGCTGAACGTGGTTTTGCCTGCGCCCAAATCACCGCGCAACCAAATGGTCAAACCAGCTTGCAGGCTTTTGGCCAATTTCGCACCCAACTCAAGCGTAGCGGCTTCGTCAGGCAGATTAACGGTAAAACTTGAGCTATCATCCATACATGCATTTTACCGCCACTGCGTTATCAAGTCTCGCCAGCCAGATTAAACACTGGGGAAAATCTTTGGGTTTCCAAGCCGTGGGCATCTGCGACACCAATTTAAGCCAAGCAGAACCGAAATTTGAGGCTTGGCTGGAGGCCGGATTGCACGGCGAGATGGATTATATGGCAAAGCACGGCTTAAAGCGCTTGCGGCCGTCTGAGCTGGTTCCAGGCACGGTGCGGGTGATTACGGTGCGCATGGATTACTTGCCGGACGAGGTGCGCGATTCGGATGACGTGCTGCAAAATCCTGCGGATGCTTTTGTGTCTCGCTACGCCGTGGGGCGCGATTATCATAAAGTGCTGCGAAACCGCCTGCAAAGCCTGTGCGACAAGATAGGTGCTGAAATTGGCGAGTTTGGCTATCGCGTATTCACTGACAGTGCACCAGTGGCCGAAGTGGCGCTGGCTGAGAAATCTGGTCTAGGCTGGCGCGGCAAACATACTCTGCTGCTATCACGCGAAGCTGGTTCATGGTTTTTTCTAGGTGAAATTTATACTGATCTGCCATTGCCGGTAGATAAGCCGTTGGAGAACCATTGCGGCACTTGTAGCGCCTGTATTGATGTTTGCCCTACCAAGGCCATTACCGCGCCCTACAAGGTGGACGCACGGCGCTGCATTTCTTATCTGACCATAGAACTCAAAGGCAGCATCCCTGAAGATTTACGCCCGCTGATGGGGAATCGCATTTACGGTTGTGACGATTGTCAGCTAGTTTGTCCGTGGAATAAGTACGCAAAACTGTCAGTAGAGGCGGATTTTCAAGCACGACACGGCTTGGATGATGCTACTTTGGTTGAATTGTTCGCTTGGGATGAAGCACAGTTTGTAGCCAACACCGCTGGCAGCGCCATCCGGCGTATCGGCCACGAACGTTGGCTGCGTAACATCGCTGTGGCATTGGGGAATGCGCCTAAAACGCCGGTAATCATTGCGGCATTACAAAACCGGGCTGAATATCCCTCTGAGTTGGTGCGTGAGCATGTCGCTTGGGCGCTACAGACTTAAAACTACTGGTTACCCGGCTTAAACTCAGGATGTTTTAATAGCAACTCCCAAGACTTGAGCCCCACCACCACCACGTGATCACCGCGATAGGCTTGTTCATATTCAGGCAGAATGTCTTGCAAAGGCAACTCTGAGCTGAAGTACAGAATGACGCGGCCGTCGGGATGTACTGCAAACCAATCACTAATTTTTCCATATTCCAGCACTTCCGGCTCACGCGTCAAGCGCCCCACAAATTGGTATTGTCCTGCGTATTTCCCCAAGTGCGCTAATGGAATGTTGCGCTCCTGCAAGGTTTTGAGATGTTGCGCGATGGGATGCATGTCATAAGCCACACCGGAGGAATGAACAATCGCCCAATACAGCATGACACACACCACCGTGGCGCTGATCAGCGTCATTTTCCACACTTCCACCATCAAGCGACCGCGCCAAAACAACGCGATCATGGCGAGCGCAGCAAGTATACAACTAGGCCATATGGAAAGTGCGCCAAACCAAACCGCCATTTGATGTGAATGCACGTGAGACGGGAGATACGCCAAAATACCCGCGGCAATCGCAATCGCTAAAGCCGCTGGCCATGCGTCCCAAGGTCGTGGTTCGGCAGTCACTAATGCACGAGCGGCCAGCAAGGCGAAAGCCGGGAAAATCGGCAGCAAATAATGCACTTGCTTGCCACTGATGAAGCTGAACGCAATGAATACGGGAATCAGCCAAGCCAAGCAGAAGCGCATTCCAAAATCAAAAGGTACAAGTTGGCGCAAGCCGCGCCAGAACGGTAGCCATAGGAGCCAGGGAAACAACAACAAAGGCAGTAATGGCACATACCACCACAACGGGCGACGGTGAGCGAAGGAATTCACCATGCGATCTGCTGTTTGCCCCCAGAAAATGGCGTGCTGGTATTCGCTGCCGCCACGTATTCCGGCAGGGATCGCCCAGATGAGCGCAATGACTGCGCCTAGCAATACGGCAGCCAATACACCGCCTATCCAGCGAGGCCATGAAGTCGGTTTCGCATCTCTACCCCACCACGGCGCCAACAGTGCTAACGGCAATAGCTGCATGAGTATCGTTGGGCCTTTCGCCAGCAAGCCGCCACCTATTGCCAAACCCAATAGCAGCCAGCCTTTGAGCGTTTTTTCTTGCCAGGCGATGAGTATTGCCAGCATGCCGAATAGCGTGAAAAACGCTACCATCATGTCGAACATGGTGGCGGTGGTGAACACCATCCACAGTCCGCTTCCCAACAAGATTACCTGAGCGATTTGCGCTACTTGTGGAAGTTGCGGCCACAAGCGACGCGCAATGCTGCCAGTCAGAAAAATACTACCCAGCGCGAACAAGGAAGGCACCAAGCGCGGCCACCAGTCGTTCACGCCAAACATCGCCCAGCCTGCATTCATCAGCCAAAACAGCAGCGGCGGTTTGTGGCTATAGGGAATGTTATTGAGATATGGCACCAGAAAATCACCGCGCAACCACATGCCCCACGCCACCGCGACATAGCGCGTTTCATCAATGGGAATATAGGAACGGAAATTGAGCGCGATGACCACCAACAACAGCCACAAACCAGCAATGGCAAGATGGTGACGATTCATCAAACCTCTTCTTCAGATTGGGTTTGATGCGCGCGGTGTATCAACATCAAATTGCGGGCATACACAAAAGTGCCGGGGATTTGGCCGATGATGATGACTGGATCTAACCGATGGAAGCCATAGGCCAACACCGTCAGGCCACCAAGCAAACTGAAATACCAAAAGCTCACCGGAATCACACTCTTTTTTTGGCGCTCGGAATGTATCCACTGCACGATGAAGCGCATCATAAATAAGGTTTGCCCGGCCAAACCTATGCCCAGCCACAGCATGTCGCTGGAGCTCATGCCGTGGACGTAGGCGCCAAGCTTGTCGCTGAGATGCACTAGGAAATTAGCAGGAATGTCCATTAGAAACCTTTACACAACATCATCAAATCATCGTCATTCCCGCGTAGGCGGGAATCCAGTCAAATATCAACGGAGTTAAGGCAAGTTGCATCACTCTTATCTTACTAGACTGGATTCCCGCCTTCGCGGGAATGACGAGTCTGCGAGGGGGAAGGAACGGAAATTTCTGGCCGTTTGGCGCGGCGTTGCAGCCACATCACGCCGAACAAATCCACGATACCGACTAGCAACCTGTCCAAAGTGCCGTAGTTAGAAACGCCACGCTCACGCGACCTATGGTTGACTGGAACAGAAACAACACGCCCGCCACGACGGATCACCAAGGCGGGCAAAAAACGGTGCATGTGATCAAAATAAGGCAGATCGAGGAATACGTCACGGCGAATGAGCTTTAAGCCACAGCCGGTATCCGGCGTGCTATCGCCCAGCATCCATGAGCGCACCGTGTTGGCAATGACCGAAGAAATGCGCTTGATGAAGGTGTCTTTACGTGCATGACGACGATTGCCGCCCACCAAGTCCACGCCGTCTGCTACTGCTGCGATAAGCTTGGGAATATCAGCGGGATCATTCTGCCCATCGCCGTCCAGCGTGGCAATCCAGTCGCCGCTGGCAGCCTTCACGCCAGTTCGCACTGCAGTGCTTTGTCCGCAACTGGCTTGATGATGAATGACGAGTAGTTGTGAGGTTGTTTTGGCGATTTCTGTGAGATTTTGCGCGGTGTTATCGGTGCTGCCGTCGTTGACATAGACAATCTCGAACTCCACCAAGCCTTGCAGCGCAGCGACGATTTCATTGATGAGTGGAGCCAGATTGTCTTGCTCGTTGCGTACCGGAACGACGACGGAGAGTTTGTTGATGTGCATGGCTGAAATAAGGCGTGAAATTTCGCTGCATTATACTGCTTTTGTTGCGCAGTCGGCCTCGCCCGCATTGAGAATGCTGGCGAGGCCGACTG
>JBJXEA010000023.1:0-27378 GCA_046155285.1 Methylophilaceae bacterium
GAATGCGCCGTTGTTCTTCCTGAGTGCGGATATTGATGATGCCAAAAGTCAAATCGTCTACCATTTGCTGCAACAAGTTAATCTCTTCTTTGGGCATATGTAGCACATCCGCTGAATACAGCATCAGCGCACCCATCACGCCGCCCTGATGGCGCAACGGCAATGCCGCCATGCTATGAAAGCCATGCTGCAAAGCGAGTTCTAATACCGGATACGTCGGGTCTTGTGTGACATCCGCGACCATCACAGGCTGACCACTACGAATGGCACGCCCTCCCGGCCCTCGCCCTTTAGACTCATGCTCAGACCAGCTTAATTTTGCTTGCTCAATAAAGTTGCCCGCTTGTCCATAACGCACTACAGGCAAAATAGATTTGTACTCATCATGCTGCGTGTATCCCACCCACGCCATGCGATAGCCGCCCACCTCAACAATGATGCGGCATATATCTTGGAGTAAAACGTCCTCTTTAATCGTCCGTATCACCGCATCGTTGCAGCTCAGCAACATCTTGTAGGCACGGTTGCTGCGCGATAAAGCCAGCAAGGTTTCCACTTCATAATCTGGCGGCGTATCTGTTTTAGCATCACCCAGTTGGCGGCGTAATTCCAACTGCGTCATCACCTGCTCGGCCAGCGTTTTCAGCGTATCTATCTGCTGCTCGGTCAATTTACGTGGTACGAGGTCTATGGCGCACAAGCTGCCCAGCACATAACCATTGTAAGAAATCAGGGGGATGCCCGCATAAAAACGAATATGCGGCTCGCCGGTGACCAAGGGATTAGTAGCAAAACGGGGGTCAATGTGGGCATCTGGCACTAAAAACAATTCCGTACCTTGAATGGTGTGGGTGCAGAAAGAAATGTCGCGGTCGGTTTCGCACACGTCCAAACCTACCGAAGATTTGAACCACTGCCTATCTTCATCTACCAAGCTCACCAACGCGATAGGCACCTGACAGATGCGTGCCACGAGACTGGTCAACCGGTCAAATTCGGCTTCCGGCGGCGTGTCGAGAACACCAAAGGACTTGAGTTCTTGTAGACGGCGCTGCTCGGCAGCATCAGTTATGGACATAAGAGCTTTCAACTTGTGTAGGAGCGCCGCCCTCGGCGCGAATCATCACATCAACATCGCGCCGACGGCGGCGCTCCTACAGGCTAGAACGGAATATCATCATCCATTTCGCTAATAGAGCCGCCCGCAGGCTGGCTGGGCGCGGAACGCGGTGCGCCCTGAGCGTTCGATGGAGCGGATTGGTCTTCCTCGGCCACTTCAAAACTATTGCCACCACCACTGCGTCCACCCAGCATTTGCATCCTATCGGCCACAATCTCGGTGGTGTATTGCTCGTGACCTTCTTTATTCGTCCATTTGCGCGTTTGCATGCTGCCTTCCACATACACCGACGAGCCTTTTTTCAAGTATTCGCCCGCGATTTCCGCCAGTTTGCGGAACATGACAATGCGCACCCACTCGGTTTTTTCTTGTTTCGCGCCAGATTTATCTTTGAAGTTTTCGGTACAGGCGATGGAGAAATTCGCCACCGCGCCGCCGTCAGGCATGTAGCGCATTTCTGGGTCGCGCCCTAAGTTTCCAATAAAAGTGCAGCGATTGAGTGATGCCATAATTTTCCCCTAATTTTTGTCTAATAATTTGCGTGCGCCAGCTTCGTCCCACTCGCCCAAACGCAGTTTTAAGTATGCTACACCTTGCTCCGCAATCACGATAGCCTCAACCACGCCGTCTATCTGTGAAAGCGCGGCAGACAAGGCCAATGCCTGCGCTTCATCCATCTGGCCCACGGCCATCATATGGGTGCGCACCACCGGCGGGGCTTGCATAGAAAGCGCCAACAGCAGCCAAGCCAAACATAAACCCGCCGCGAATACGAACACCGCCGCGTTACCCACATGCTGCGCCAGAAATCCACCCAGCGCACCACCCAGAAACAGCCCAAAAAATTGAAAGCTGTTATACACGCCGATTGCCGTACCTTTGCTGCCGGAAGGGGCGATTTTGGATACCAGCGAAGGCAAGGTGGCTTCCAGCAGATTGAACGCTAGAAAGAACAAGAATAAGGCCACCACCACACCGGTGAAATTGTGGATGAACACCGCCATCAACAAGGTGGAAACAAACAGCAGCGCTACTGCACCGCAAAATACCTGCTTCATTTTGCCCTTGGTTTCAGCGATGATGATGGCGGGAATCACCGCCACGAAAGAAATCAGCATCACCGGTAAATACACCTTCCAGTGCGACTCCACCGCCATGCCGCCAAGGTTCAACAGCAATAGCGGCACGACGACAAACAGTCCGCGCATGGCAGCGTGCAGGCTGAAGATGCCAAAATCCAGCCGCTGCAATTCGGGATTTTTGAGGATTGCCCATATCTGCGTGGGTACGGTTTGTGCGTCAGCATGCACGCGGCTGACCACCGGATTAGGCACGGCAAATTTAATCACCAACATCGCCGCCAAGGCCAGAATTCCTGTCATGGTGAAAATGCCGGAAACGCCGATGATGTGCGCCAATGCTGGCCCCGCCACCATAGATAAACCAAAGGTGGCGCCTATGCTCATGCCAATGACGGCCATAGATTTAGAACGACTTTCCTCGCGCGTGAGATCGGCGTTTAAGGCGATCACCGCCGCGGCAATCGCGCCCGTGCCTTGTACCAAGCGCCCCAAGATAATCATATAAATATCGCTGGCACCAGCGGCGATAAAGCTGCCCAGCGCGAACAGCAGCAAGCCAACATAGATGACTTTTTTGCGGCCATAACGGTCAGACATCAAGCCGAATGGGATTTGCAGAAAAGCTTGAGCAAGGCCGTCTATGCCCAATGCCAAGCCTATCAAAAACGCGCTAGAGCCGCCCGGCATCTGGTGCGCGTAGATGGCCAGCACCGGCAATATGGAGAACATGCCAAACATGCGCAGGGCGAATACTGTCGCCAAAGCAATCGTGGCACGGCGTTCAAGAGAGGTCATTGCTGTCGTTTGCATCATCAACCACCCCGGCGCTGTGCGCTACCCCTCCTCATTGAGGAGGGGAACTCCCCTCCTTTGCAAGGAGGGGTCGCCGCGATGCGGCGGGGGTGGTTTAGCCGCGCTAGATAAAAACAAGTCATAAGTAAAATTCTGGTTGAGGTTAAAGCAAGAAGTTGCGTATATTAGCAGGTTGACCCAGTACAAAGAATCACAAATGGATAGCATACGAATTCGCGGTGCCCGCACCCACAACCTGAAGAACATTTCGCTGGACTTGCCACGCAATAAAATGATCGTGGTGACCGGGCTTTCTGGCTCTGGTAAGTCGTCGCTGGCGTTTGACACGCTCTACGCAGAAGGCCAGCGCCGTTATGTGGAGTCGCTCTCGGCTTATGCCCGCCAGTTTCTGGCGCGTATGGATAAGCCGGATGTGGACTTGATTGAAGGCTTATCGCCCGCGATTTCCATCGAACAAAAATCCACCTCTCACAATCCGCGTTCAACGGTGGGAACGGTCACTGAAATTCACGATTATTTGCGCCTGCTGTATGCCCGCGCCGGAGACCCGGAATGCCCAGAACACGGTATTCAGTTGCAAGCACAGACCGTTTCGCAAATGGTGGACGCGGTGCTAGCGCTGCCAGAAGACACCAAGCTTATGATATTGGCGCCTGTGGTTGCCAATCGCAAAGGCGAACAGATTGAGCTATTTGAAGACCTGCGCGCCCAAGGCTTTGTGCGGGTAAGGGTGGACGGCACGATTTACGAGTTGGACAATCCGCCGAAACTCGCCAAAACCACCAAGCATCATGTGGACGTGGTGGTGGATAGAGTCAAGATCAAACTGGACATCAAGCAACGCCTAGCGGAATCCTTTGAAACCGCGCTGCGCTTGGCTGATGGCCGTGCGCTGGCAGTGGAAATGGACACCGACACCCAGCATTTATTTTCCGCAAAATTCGCCTGCCCGCTTTGCAGCTACGCGCTGGCCGAACTTGAGCCGCGCCTGTTCTCCTTCAATAACCCCATGGGCGCTTGCCCCAAATGCGACGGGCTTGGCAACATCAGCTTTTTCGACCCCAAGCGCGTGGTGGCTTTTCCGCATTTGTCACTGGCTTCCGGCGCGATCAAAAGCTGGGATAAGCGCAATCAGTTCTATTTTCAACTGCTGCAAAGCTTGGGCGCGCACTATGGTTTTGACGTAGAAACGCCGTTTGAGAAGCTTTCGGAAACCTCGCAGAACGTGGTGTTGTACGGCAGTGGCGCGGATAAACTCGACTTTACCTATCTCAACGAACGCGGCAAACCCAGTATCCGTAACCACGCGTTTGAAGGCATTTTGCATAATCTGGATAGGCGCTACCGCGAGACGGATTCGGCGATGATCCGCGAGGAACTCTCGAAATATCTCAACTCCAAACCTTGTACAGAATGCGCTGGAACGCGTCTCAGAATTGAAGCTAGGCATGTGAAAGTTGGCGGCAGAAACGTGCATGAAGTGTGCGAAATGCCACTCAAACAAACGCTGACATTTTTTGGCTCGCTCAAACTCAAAGGCCAAAAACTCGCCATCGCCGACAAAATCGTCAAAGAAGTATTGAGCCGCTTATCGTTTTTAACCAACGTCGGCTTGGATTATTTGTCGCTGTCGCGCTCGGCAGAAACGCTATCGGGCGGTGAAGCACAAAGAATTCGACTGGCTTCGCAGATAGGCTCTGGCTTGACCGGCGTGATGTATGTGCTGGATGAGCCCAGCATCGGTCTGCATCAACGCGATAATGAAAAGCTGTTGGAAACGCTGCGGCATCTTAGAGATATTGGCAACACCGTCATCGTGGTGGAGCATGATGAGGATGCCATTATGGCGGCGGATTACGTCGTGGATATTGGCCCCGGCGCTGGCGAACACGGCGGGCATATCGTGGCCGAAGGCACTCCAGCCGAAATCAAAGCCAACAAAAATTCACTCACCGGCCAGTATCTAAGCGGCGTAAAGCAAATTACTTACGCCAAAAAACGCCATGCGCCCGACCCCAACCGCTGGCTGAAGCTTACGGGTGTGAGCGGCAATAATCTCAAAAACGTCACCTTGAATCTGCCCGTGGGTTTGCTGGTATGCGTCACGGGGGTTTCCGGCTCAGGCAAATCCACGCTGATTAACGACACGCTCTACCGCTGCGTCGCCCGCCATTTATATGGCTCTAACGCCGAACCTGCGGCGCATGAAGCCATCCACGGCATGGAGTTTTTCGACAAAGTGGTGGACGTGGATCAAAGCCCGATAGGCCGCACCCCGCGCTCCAACCCCGCGACTTATACCGGACTCTTCACACCGATTCGTGAGATGTTTTCCGGCGTGCCAGAATCCCGCATGCGCGGCTATGGGCCAGGCAGATACTCGTTCAACGTCAAAGGCGGGCGCTGCGAAGCCTGTCAGGGCGATGGTGTGATTCGCGTAGAAATGCACTTTTTGCCCGATGTGTACGTGCCCTGCGACAGCTGCAAAGGCCAGCGCTACAACCGCGAAACGCTAGAAATCCAATACAAAGGCAAAAACATCCACCAGATTTTGGGCATGACCGTGGAGCAAGCGCACGAGTTTTTCAACGCCATTCCGGTAGTGGCACGCAAGCTCAAAACCTTGCTGGACGTGGGCTTGGGCTATATCACACTAGGGCAATCCGCCACCACGCTCTCCGGCGGCGAAGCGCAACGGGTAAAACTGGCGCTGGAACTCTCCAAACGCGATACTGGGCGCACCTTGTACATCCTCGACGAACCCACCACCGGCTTGCATTTCGCCGACATTCAATTGCTGCTGGACGTGCTGCACAGATTGCGCGACCACGGCAACACTGTAGTCGTTATCGAGCATAACCTAGACGTCATCAAAACCGCTGACTGGCTGGTAGATTTAGGCCCCGAAGGCGGCGATGGTGGCGGCATGATTATTGCAGAAGGTACGCCCGAACAAGTGGCGGCGAAGGCTAGCAGCTATACTGGGAAATACTTGAAGAAGATGATTTAAGGAACTTCTGCCTGATTCATCCGCGCCAAAATAATCCCCGTCTTCTTCGCCAGCCCTCGCGCCCCACGGTGTTTGTCGTAAAACCGCGGATTAGGCACCATCGCCGCTAATTTAGCGGCTTGCTCCGCACCCAATCCAGCAGCCGAAGTTTTGTAATAATGCCTCGCGGCGGCTTCTGCGCCGAATACGCCGTTGCCCCATTCGATGATGTTCAAGTAGATTTCCAGAATCCGTCGCTTGCTCATGAGGTTTTCCAGCATGACGGTGATTAGCGCTTCTTCCAACTTGCGCCAAGGCGTTTTGCGACCAGATAAAAATAGGTTTTTGGCAAGCTGCTGACTGATGGTGGAGCCTCCGGCGACGATTTTTCCTTGTTTCAGGTTTTTATCGAATGCTTTTTCGATACCGTCCCAGTCGAAACCTTCGTGATCCACGAATTTAGCGTCTTCTGCGACAATGACTGCGCGTTTTAGGTTGTTGGAGATGCGCTTATACGGCACCCAGCGGTGTGTAATTTCAGCTTCGGGGTCTTTGCTTTGCAGCACTTTTTCTTGCGCTGCCATAAAAGCACTGCTGCTGGGGTTGTGGTCTATCCACCACACCACGTGTAGTAGTATCCATAGCTGGTAGAGCATGATGAAGGCGAGTAGCCAAAGACTCAAGCGCCACCACAGGGATTTAGGTTTTTGTTTTTTGGTGCGGTTCATAAGGTGTTTGCTCATTTTTGTGCTGTCATTCCCGCGTAGGCGGGAATCCAGTCAAATATCTACAAAGTGAGTGGGGATCTATGCCGCAACAAGTGACTTGTCTGGATTCCCGCCTACGCGGGAATGACGGTTGTAATGCGTTTATCAACGCAATAGCGTCATCACCGGCGCGGTGTGCGGCCTTACGCCGCGCCACACGTAGAAAGCTTCTGCGGCTTGTTCCACCAGCATGCCCAAGCCATCGGCCACCAGTGCCGCACCTTGCTCGCGGGCGAAGGCCATGAACGGCGTTTCGCGGCCATACATCATGTCATAGGCCAGTGCGTTGGCGTTAAAAATACCTACGGGCAAGGGCGGCAAT
The DNA here is from genome assembly GCA_046155285.1 of Methylophilaceae bacterium. Lineage (GTDB taxonomy): Bacteria > Pseudomonadota > Gammaproteobacteria > Burkholderiales > Methylophilaceae > CAILHX01. The sequence continues at coordinate 7,094 of JBJXEA010000023.1, forward strand.
TCGTCTATCAAGCTGCTGGAGGTAGCGTTGATGACGATATCAAACTGCATATCCGCCAGTGCGCTGTAACTGTTCGCTTGCACGCCCTGCGGCAGGGTATCCGCCAACTGCTGCGCCCGACTCAGATTGCGGTTGACGATGGTGAGCGCTGCGCCCGCCAGCTTGAGCGGCAAAGCCGCGCCATAAGCCGCACCGCCAGCGCCCATCAGCAGCACTTGTTTGCCTTGCAAGTCGCAACCCAGATTGCGCGTAATGTCAGTGATCAGCCCAACCCCGTCGGTGTTGTCGCCCAGCGCATTCTGTCCTTGAAATTTGAGCGTGTTCACCGCTTTGGCCGCTTGCGCGCGTGGTGTGAGTTGCCCGCCCAATTGATAGGCCTCAAACTTGAATGGCACAGTGATGCTACAGCCTTGATAGCCTTCGTCACGCAGCCGCTTCACGGTGTCGGCGAAGCCATCCACTGGCGCCAAAATTCGCTCGTAGCTTATGTCCTGCGCGGTTTGTTGCGCAAACGCCATGTGTATCTCCGGCGATTTACTATGCGCGATGGGATTGCCGATGACGGCGTATTTATCAGCCACTCAATTACTCCGTTTAATTATTCCAAGGCAGTCCAGCCTTCTTCCAGCCGTTGATATTGGTACGCTGCTTGTTCGCATCAGCCTCACCTTCAAAGCCTTGCAGCACGTTATAAGCCTCGTTATAACCCACTTTGTGCGCGGCGTTGGCGGCGTTGTTAGAGCGCCCGCCGGTACGGCAGATGAACATCACCAGCGACTCTTTATCTACTTGCATTTGCAGTTGCGCTAAAAAATCAGGATTCGGCTTCCAGTCTGGATAAAACGACCACTCGATGTGGACTGCATCAGGGATACGCCCAACTAAATCCAACTCCTGACGACTACGCACGTCCACCAGCTTGGCGTGCGGGGCTTTCTGCAGCACTTCCCACGCTTGTTCCGGGGTCAATGCGCCCTCATATTCTGTCGCGCCTTTGTTGGCGGCGGCTTGCTCTAAAATTTTACTAAGACTCGTCATGATTTTCTCCTTGTACACTAACCACTACACCCCTCAAATGCAGTATACCCTGTCATTCCCTTAAAACAACACGCACCGCATTGGTGCAAGTGCCGCACAAAAAGCGCTGGCATGGTGCGTATTTTTCGGTTTTATTTCGCCCCAGCCTATGGGAGAATGCGCGTTTACTAAATAGCAGTGTTTGGCATGTTTCATGCTAACTCTGTGTGTTGTTTTTTTTAATTCCCTCAACTATATTCAGGAGAGCAAGATGGCGGTCGCTGATGTAATGAAAATGGTGAAGGAAAACGATATTAAATTCGTTGACTTCCGTTTTACCGATACCCGTGGCAAGGAGCAGCACGTTTCCGTGCCGGTTTCCCACTTTGATGAAGCCAAGTTTACCGAAGGCCACGCGTTTGACGGCTCTTCTATCGCTGGCTGGAAGGGCATTCAAGCTTCTGACATGCTGCTGATGCCGGATCCTAGCACCGCTAACATTGACCCATTTTTCGATGAGCCCACCCTGATTTTAACCTGCGACGTGCTGGAGCCATCCACCGGCCAAGGCTACGACCGCGACCCACGTTCTATCGCCAAGCGCGCTGAAGCTTACCTCAAATCTTCAGGCATCGGCGACACCGCTTATTTCGGACCAGAGCCAGAATTCTTCATTTTTGATTCCGTGAATTGGAGCGTAGACATGTCCGGCTCTTCTTGCAAAATCAATGCAGAAGAAGCCGCATGGTCATCCAACGAAAAATTTGAAGGCGGCAACACCGGCCATCGTCCCGGCGTTAAGGGCGGTTATTTCCCTGTGCCACCCGTTGATTCGCTGCAAGACATCCGCTCTGCGATGTGTTTGGCGCTAGAAGAAATGGGCGTGCCAGTTGAAGTGCATCATCATGAAGTCGCCACCGCTGGTCAATGCGAAATCGGCACCAAGTTTGCGCCACTTACGCAACGCGCTGACTGGACGCAAATCCTCAAGTACGTGGTGCTGAACGTAGCGCATCAATACGGCAAGACCGCGACCTTTATGCCTAAGCCTATCGTGGGCGACAACGGCTCTGGGATGCACGTGCATCAATCCATCTGGAAAGGCGGCAAGAACCTGTTCGCAGGCAATGGCTACGCTGGTTTGAGCGATTTTGCGCTGTATTACATCGGCGGCATCATCAAGCACGCGCGCGCTTTGAACGCCATCACCAACCCTGGCACCAACTCCTACAAGCGCTTGGTACCAGGCTTTGAGGCTCCGGTGAAGTTGGCCTACTCTGCACGCAACCGCTCTGCTTCTATTCGTATTCCTTATGTGCAATCGGATAAAGCACGCCGCATCGAGGCACGTTTCCCAGACCCCATCGCCAACCCTTACCTTGCATTCTCTGCACTGATGATGGCGGGTTTGGACGGCGTACAAAACAAGATTCATCCGGGCGAGCCAGCCACCAAAGACTTGTATCATCTGTCCCCAAAAGAAGATGCAAAGATACCAACCGTGTGTTCCAGCTTGGATCAAGCCTTGGAATACTTGCATAAGGATCGCAAGTTCCTGACTCAAGGCGGCGTGTTCTCTGACGACTGGATTGATGCTTACATCGAGTTAAAGATGCAAGAAGTCACCCGCTTCCGCATGACCACGCATCCAGTTGAGTTTGATATGTATTACAGCTGCTAAGTTGTTGCAGTAAACAAAAAGGGTGGGGATTTTTCCCCGCCCTTTTTTATTGGCTTTTGCACTTAACCTGATAAACTTATGACATGAAAACACTGTTTTTTTTATTGGCATTACTCATTTCGACCTCTGTTGGCGCTGCTACCTGCCGCTACGTCAAAACCGATGGACAAGTGCTATACGCCAATGTGCCTATTCAAAATGCCAAAAAAGGTGCATGTTTTGGTGCAGAAGATCCCGTGCCAGAAAAGCCAAAAGCCAAAAATAGCAGCAAAAACCCTACACCTGCGGATTTCCCCAAAGTGGACAGCGCCACCCAGCAAGCACGCGACGGCACACGCAAACAAGTGCTGCAAACCGAGCTGGAAACAGAACGTGCGGCACTGGCGCAAGCAAAAACTAACAACAAGCCTGACGAAATCAATCTGCACAATCTCAATATCCAGATGCTGGAAAAAGAACTCGCCAGCGTCAAATAACTGGCCTAGCTTTTGCTTATCATTAAGCCATGGTCAACCCCACTCCCGCCACTTTCGCCGGACTAGAATATCTCGCCACCGCCGCTTTGCTGCTGGATGAGAAGCGTCACGTCATTTATGCCAATCCGGCCGCCGAAGTGCTGTTCGACATCAGCAGTAGCCAGATTATGGGCATGACGCTGCAACAAGCTTTCGTCAACAGCGACATGCTCACCGTCGCGGTACACAACGCGCTGGCCAATCACAGCCCTTACCGCGAGCATGAGTTGTTGCTCACCACTTATCGCAACCACACTTTATCGGTCACTTGCACCGTCACGCCCATAGAATCAGCTAGTGCCAGTTTGATGCTGGAATTTCAGCAAATGGATCAGCAATTGCGCATCGCGCGTGAAGAGCGCATGCTGATTCAACAACAAGCCAATGCCGAGTTGCTGCGTAACTTGGCACACGAAATTCGCAATCCGCTGGGCGGATTACGCGGCGCAGCTCAATTGCTGGAACACGAGCTACCGCAGCCCAGCTTGCGGGAATACACGCAAGTCATTATCAAAGAAGCCGACCGCCTGCAACAACTAATGGATAGAATGCTCGCGCCGCATCAAGTACCAAAATACGAACTCACCAACATCCACGAAGTGCTGGAACGAGTACGCAGCCTGCTGCTGGCGGAATCATCCAAGAGTCTCACCATACAACGCGACTACGATTTAAGTCTGCCGGAATTGGTAGGCGACAAAGAAAAGTTAATTCAGGCGGTTCTCAACATCGCCCGCAATGCAGCGCAGGCACTGCAAAAGAATGGCAAGATTACGCTGCTAACACGCGCCGAACGACAGGTAACTTTGTCTAAAAGACGCTATCGTGTCGCCATCAAGCTGCAAATTATAGACGACGGCCCCGGCATCCCGGAAGCCATACGCGAACGCATCTTCTTTCCGCTCGTTTCTGGACGCGAAGGCGGTACGGGCTTAGGTTTGACGCTGGCACAAAACTTCGTCACCCAACACCACGGCATGATTGAGTGTGAAAGCACCCCCGGACGTACTTGCTTCACCATTTTGTTACCCATTGAAAGTACGGCTATCAAGTCTAAAAAGCAGGAAACCCTTTAGGAAACACTATGAAACCAATCTGGATTATTGACGACGACAAATCTATCCGCTGGGTATTTGAAAAAGCCCTAGCACGCACGGATTTCCCCTTCAAAACCTTTTCTTCAGTGCCAGAAGCGCTGACCGCACTGGAAACCTCAGAGCCACAAGTGGTGGTGAGCGACATCCGCATGCCCGGCGGCTCTGGCTTGGATTTCCTACAAGCCATCAAGCAAAAATTGCCCGATGTGCCGGTCATCATCATGACCGCATATTCCGACTTGGATAGCGCCGTAGCGGCCTTCCAAGGTGGCGCATTTGAATATTTAGCCAAGCCGTTTGACGTGGATATCGCCGTGGACATCATCCGCCGCGCCGTGGACGAAAGCGAACGCGACAACACACAGACCGAAGCCGTCGAAGAAATGCCGGAAATCATCGGCCAAGCCCCCGCCATGCAAGAAGTTTTTCGCGCCATAGGTCGGCTGTCACGCTCTCACGCCACCGTGCTACTTAACGGAGAATCCGGAACCGGCAAAGAATTGGTAGCACTCGCCCTACATCGCCACAGCCCACGTGCCGAAAATCCTTTTATCGCCATCAACACCGCCGCTATTCCCAAAGATTTGCTGGAATCCGAACTGTTCGGACACGAACGTGGTGCCTTCACCGGGGCGCAAACCATGCGTCGTGGACGCTTTGAGCAAGCCGATACTGGCACTTTATTCTTGGACGAAATCGGCGACATGCCCGCAGATTTACAAACGCGTTTGCTGCGTGTGTTGTCCGATGGTCAGTTTTACCGCGTTGGTGGCCATCAACCGGTCAAAGTCAACGTACGCATCATCGCCGCCACCCATCAGGACCTAGAAGACCGCGTCAAACAAGGGTTATTCCGCGACGACCTATTCCATCGCCTGAATGTGATCCGGCTAAGACTGCCACCCTTACGTGAGCGCCGCGAAGACATCGCCAACTTGGCGCGCCACTTCTTGCAGCAAAGCGCACAAAAACTCAGTGTAGAACCCAAAAGCCTGATGCCCGTCGCCTTGAAATACCTGTCCACGCTCAACTGGAGCGGCAACGTGCGGCAACTGGAAAACGTCTGCCACTGGCTCACCGTCATGGCTCCCGGGCAAAATGTGGATGTTGCCGACTTGCCCCCAGAGCTACGCGAAGCCAGCGCCAGCGAAGTCGCTAGCTCTGGCAATTGGCTGGCTGCGCTGGAACAAGAACTCACCGCCATGCTAGGACGCAACGACCCCAACATACTGGAAACCCTCACCCACCAGTTTGAACGCACCCTAATCAGCAAAACTTTGGTGCACACCGGAGGGCGGCGTATCGAGGCCTCGCAGTTGTTAGGGATGGGGCGGAATACGCTGACGAGGAAGGTGCAGGAGTTGGGGATAGACGAGGCGTAGTCGTCATTCGTGCGTCGGCGAGAATCCAGTCAAGCACCTCACTATCGTCCAACTGGCCTTTTGACGAAGACTTAATCTAGGGAAATTTATGATTTTAACCCCCCGAATTTCTGATACTAAGATCAAAGGTACCTATGGTTGGCCGTGCATCATGCTTGGTATCCGAAAAACAGGGGCAAGCTCAGTTTTTGCTTGAAGTCAGAGGCGCTTAACGCTTGCCAGCCGCGCTGTTGAACACGGCTTGACATAAGCATGCTTACTCCATTAAAGTTGTCGCGCTTTATCACCTGTATATAGCTTCGTTTTTTTCGCTTCATAATAATTTTTACTCGGAGATTTCATCATGGCAATGACCCAAATGGCATTAGATTCACTGGATTTTGACGGCACTATCGCACTGGCTACCTTGGTGGCACCACACGTAGACATCCTCGAAATCGGTACCCCATGCATCAAGCACAACGGCATCAAGCTGTTGGAAGCGCTGAAGGCTAAATTCCCAAACAACAAGATCCTGGTTGACTTGAAGACCATGGACGCTGGCTTCTACGAAGCTGAGCCATTCTACAAGGCTGGCGCTGACATCTGTACCGTTCTCGGTACCGCTGATCTGGGCACTATCAAAGGCGTGATTGACGTGGCTAACAAGTACGGCAAAGAAGCTCAAGTTGACTTGATCAACGTGACCGACAAAGCTGCTCGTACTCTGGAAGCGGTTAAACTGGGCGCACACATCATCGGCGTTCATACCGGTCTGGATGCACAGGCTGCTGGTGGTACCCCATTCGTTGACTTGGGCACCATCGCTGCTCTGAACACCGGCGTTAAGATTTCTGTTGCTGGCGGTGTTAAGGCTGCAACCACCAAGCAAGTAAAAGACGCTGGCGCTCACATCATCGTGGCTGGCGCTGCCATCTACGGTGCTGCTGACCCTGCTGCTGCTGCTGCTGAAATCACCGCTTTGGCTCACTAAGTTACAGAGTTAAAGATTCAAACCAATCCACCATTTCGGTTCAACGCTGTTCCGACTTGGTGGATTTTTTACGGCTTGAGTTTTAATTTTCTAACAACATTTATCAGGACTTTTAAGAGGTGACAACCATGCATGAAAAAGTAATCCTAGACAAAATATCCAGCGTTCTTCAGGCCACTGATGAGAAGTTGGTAGACGGCTTAGTGTCTGAAGTTGAAAAAGCTGGCCGTATTTTCTTAACCGGCGCAGGCCGCTCCGGCTTAGTTTCTCGCTTCTTTGCGATGCGCCTGATGCACTGCGGCTATCAAGTGAGTATGGTTGGCGAAATTGTTACCAGAAGCATCGTAGCTGGCGACTTGCTGATTGTGGTTTCTGGTTCTGGCGGCACAGAGTCCCTGTTGCCTTTCGTCAAGAAATCAAAATCCGTAGGCGCAAGAGTTGCAGTTGTATCCATGAAAGGCAAATCAGCCATGGCCGAATTGGCTGATCTGGTGTGTCAAATGGGTAGCCAAGACGAGTATAGCTTCGTGACCGTTCAAGGTATGCCTATGGGTACCGTGTTCGAACTTTCAACACTGATTTTCCTGGAAGCCATTATTTCCAGAATCGTGCTGGATAAAGGTCTGGACGACGACAAAATGCGCGCATTGCACGCGAATCTAGAGTAATCCAAACAGCTTCAAACAAAAAAGCGGCCTTTAGGCCGCTTTTTTGTTGCCTGTAGTTTGGCTATTTGACTACCGCCGCCAATTCACCCTTCTTGTATCTTTCAGCCATCGCGTCGCAAGAAATTACTTTGATTTTTCCCGCTTGTCCGGCGCTGCCGAAGGCTTCAAAACGGGCTTTGCAGATGTCTTTCATGGCTACCGTCGCCACTTTCAAGAATTTACGCGGGTCAAATTCCTTAGAGGTTTCCGGCGAATTCAAGAAGCGACGTATCGCACCAGTGGAAGCCATGCGCAGGTCGGTATCAATATTCACCTTACGCACGCCGTGCTGGATCCCTTTGACGATCTCTTCGACAGGAACACCGTAAGTTTCACCCATGGTGCCGCCGAATTGATTGATGATTTTCAGCCACTCTTGTGGCACCGAGGACGAGCCGTGCATGACCAAATGGGTATTGGGAATGCGTGCGTGGATTTCCTTGATGCGCTGAATGGACAGCGTATCGCCGGTGGGCGGACGGGTGAATTTATAAGCGCCGTGGGAAGTGCCGATGGCAATGGCAAGCGCGTCCACGCCAGTTTTTTTGACAAAATCTGCGGCTTCTTCCGGGTCGGTCAACAGTTGCGAATGGTCTAGCTTGCCCACCGCGCCATGACCGTCTTCTTCGCCCGCCATGCCGCTCTCCAGCGAGCCTAAACAGCCTAATTCGCCTTCAACCGAGACACCAATCGTATGGGCAATATCCACCACAGTTTTGGTCACGTCCACGTTGTAGTCGAAGCTGGCGGGAGTTTTACCGTCTTCCTTGAGCGAACCGTCCATCATCACTGAGCTAAAACCAGAGCGCATGGATTGGATGCAGATAGCAGGCGACGCGCCGTGGTCTTGGTGCATCACGACAGGAATATGCGGATAAGTTTCAATCGCGGCCAATATCAAGTGGCGCAAAAACGCTTCACCGGCATATTTACGCGCACCCGCCGAGCCTTGCATGATGACCGGGCTATTGCATTCGTCCGCCGCCTGCATGATGGCGTGGATTTGTTCCATATTGTTGACGTTGAAAGCGGGCAGGCCGTAACTGTGTTCTGCGGCATGGTCGAGTAGCTGCCTGAGTGATACGAGTGCCATGATGTTCTCTCCTTAAATTTAATCGCGCAATACCGCCATCTTACAACCGTCTTCTTTATTTGCAGAGCCTAGCCACCGACCTTGACGATTTTAAGGGTGTTGGTGCCACCCGCTTGGCCTATAGGCTCGCCTATGGTCAGCAAAATCAGGTCGCCATTTTTAACCGCGCCACGCTTGCGTAAATCGTCCTCGGCTGCTTGCAGAATCACATCTCTATCCTTGCTCTTCTCTTCAAAAAGCAAGGGATAAACCCCACGATACAAGGTCAGTTTACGCCGCGTCTCCTTTTCTGGCGACAAGGCAAAAATCGGCGGCAAAATGTTACCCCGCGACATCAGCTTGGCCGTCGTGCCAGACTGCGTGAGCGAGGCGATGGCATCCACTTTAAGCCTGTTCGCAGTATAGATGGCCGCCAGCGCGATGGCCTCGTCGGCACGCTCAACCGAGTCGGCCTCGACATGCAGCGCGTGGTTGTCAAAATCCCTTTCCGCTTCCAGACACACGCGATCCACCGCAATCACCGTCTCAACCGGATATTTGCCTACCGCAGACTCTGCCGATAGCATCACCGCGTCGGTGCCATCTAGCACCGCATTGGCCACGTCAGAAACCTCGGCACGTGTCGGAATAGGGCTGGAAATCATAGACTCCATCATTTGCGTGGCGGTAATGACCAGTTTGTTGCGTATCCGCGCTTCACGAATCATGCGCTTTTGCAGGCCGGGCACAGCCGCATCGCCCACTTCCACGCCCAAGTCTCCACGCGCCACCATGATGGCATCCGACACTTCGATAATCTCGGCCAAGGCTTCCACCGCTTCAGCTCGCTCTATTTTGGCGACAATGCTGGCGTAACCACCGGCTTTGCGCACCAAACGCCGCGCTAACTCAATATCGGCGGCGCTGCGCGGGAAAGATACCGCCACATAATCTGCCTCCATCGCCGCTGCGGTTTTGATGTCTTCTCTGTCTTTTTCGGTCAAGGCAGCGGCTGACAAACCACCGCCTTGACGATTGATGCCCTTGTTATTGGAAAGTTCGCCATTCTGGTTGACGGTGCAAAAAATCTCGTCGCCGCGCACGTCGTCCACCGTCATCACCATACGCCCATCATCCAACACCAGCACTGCTCCGGCTTCCACGTCATCAGTCAGCAGCTTGTAATCCAAGCCCACACGGTCTTGATTTCCCAGCTTGCAATTGGCATCTAAAATGAATTTATCACCGATTTTCAACGTGATTTTGCCGTTCTCAAACTTGCCTATGCGTATCTTGGGACCTTGCAAATCGCACAGCACGCCAATCGGGCGGCGTAAGCCAGCGGCAATCTCACGCACCAGATTGGCAATGGCGATGTGCTGTTCCGCCGTGCCGTGCGAGAAATTCAGGCGCACCAAATCCACCCCAGCATCTATCATGCGCTCCAGCACCTCGCGGCTACTGGATGCAGGACCTATGGTGGCAATAATTTTCGTTTTGCGTCGTATCATTTAGAATCCAGTGAAGGAGGAGAGGGAAGGGAGAAGGGCTTAACCCCCACACCTCTGTTCAAGAATTTCCACCGCTGGCAACTTTTTGCCTTCCAGAAACTCAAGGAAAGCGCCGCCGCCGGTGGAAATGTAAGAAACACGATCGCCAATGTCATACTTGGCAATCGCCGCCAATGTGTCGCCTCCACCGGCGATGGAAAACGCCGGACTGTCTGCAATCGCCATGCCCAGAACTTTGGTGCCCTCGCCAAACTGGTCGAATTCAAATACACCGACCGGACCGTTCCACACAATAGTACCCGCCTTTTTCAAGTATTCGGCGTAAGCCTTGGCGGTTTCCGGACCGATGTCGAAAATCATGTCGTCGTCGGCAATTTCGCTCACCTTCTTGATGACCGCAGGTTCGTTGGCATCAAACTTTTTGCCTACCACCACGTCGGTCGGCACAGGGATAGAACGCCCTTCGGCCGTTGCCACCTCCATCAACCGCTTGGCTTCATCCACCAAATCGGCCTCGTACAAGGATTTCCCCACGTTATAACCCGCCGCCTTTATGAAAGTATTGGCGATGCCGCCGCCGACGATGAGCTGATCAACGATGTGCGACAGTGATTCCATCACCGTCAGCTTGGTGGAAACTTTGCTCCCGCCCACAATCGCCACCATAGGCCGTGCAGGGTTATCTAGCGCCTTGCCCAGAGCGTCCAGCTCAGTCACCAGCAAAGGGCCTGCGCAAGCCACAGGGGCAAATTTCGCCACCCCATGCGTTGAAGCTTGGGCGCGATGTGCGGTGCCGAAAGCATCCATCACAAAGATGTCGCAAATCTGCGCCATTTCCCAAGCTAAGCGGTCTTCATTGTTATTCTCGCCGATGTTGAAGCGAACATTTTCCAACACTGCCACCTCGCCATTCCACATCTGCTGCACGTAAGGCTTGCCATTGCCCAGCCAATCCTGATAAAGCCTGACCTCTTTGCCGAGCAGCTTACTCAGATGCTCTGCTACGGGCTTGAGACTCTCTTTATCGTCATACCGTCCCTCAGTGGGGCCCTCTTTGGGACGGCCAAGATGCGACATCAACATCACTTTTGCACCGGCCTCCATGGCAAACTTGATAGTCGGTAATGAAGCGCGTATACGTGTGTCGTCGGCCACGCTACCGTCGTCATTCTGCGGCACGTTCAAATCTTCACGTATTAGGACGCGCTTGCCCTTCAAATCTAAATCGGTCATTTTAATTACTGACAATTTCAACTTCCCCTCATGTAGGGCGGATTAGCTTAACGCTATCCGCTTTTTATTTTTGGGTTACGGCGCAAGCGCCTAAAAACCTTACGCGATATGCCGTACCAAGCGCATCAAGTTACAGGTATAGCCATACTCGTTGTCATACCAAGCCACAATCTTGACAAAAGTCGGGTCAAGTTGGAGTCCCGCATCAGCATCAAATACCGAAGGACAGGTCTCGCCACGGAAATCGGTGGATACCACCTTGTCGTCGGTAAAGCCCAGTACGCCCTTCAATGGGCCGCTTTCCGAAGCGGCTTTCATCACCTTGCAGATGTCTTCGTAGCTGGTAGGTTTGATCAGTTCGCAGGTCAAATCCACCACGGAAACGTCGGAAGTCGGAATGCGGAAGGCCATGCCGGTGAGTTTTTTATTCAAATCAGGAATCACCTTACCCACCGCTTTAGCCGCGCCGGTAGAAGACGGAATGATGTTTTCCAGTATGCCACGGCCGCCGCGCCAGTCCTTGTTAGACGGGCCGTCCACGGTTTTTTGCGAAGCTGTTGCCGCGTGAACAGTGGTCATCAAGCCGCGCTTGATGCCATAAGTATCGTGCAACACTTTAGCCACTGGGGCGAGCGCGTTGGTGGTGCAGGAAGCAGCAGAAACAATCGCCTCGCCTTTGTAGGTGTCGTGGTTCACGCCGTACACGAACATCGGCGTGTCGTCCTTGCTGGGCGCGGATTGCACTATTTTTTTAGCGCCCGCATCTATGTGCTTTTGGCAGGACTCTATGGTCAAAAATAGGCCAGTACATTCAACCACGATGTCCGCGCCGACTTCGTTCCACTTCAGCGCAGCCGGATCTCTTTCCGCAGTCAAACGTATGGTTTTGCCGTTGACGATAAGGTTGTTGCCGTCTACCGCCACGTCGCCCTTGAAGCGGCCATGCACCGAGTCGTGCTTGAGCATATAGGCCAGATAATCCGGCTCTAACAGGTCGTTAATCCCCACCACTTCGATGTCAGTAAAGTCCTTGATCGCGGCGCGAAACACCATGCGGCCGATACGCCCAAAACCATTGATACCAATCTTGATTGCCATGATTCCTACCCTCTGAAAATGAAAGGGGAGCCGTTGCGGACTCCCCTTCGTTCGGTTATGCCCAAAAAAATTACAGAACAGATTTGACCGTTGCTACGACATTCTCAACGGTGAAGCCAAAGTGTTTCATCAACACACCGCCAGGAGCAGATTCGCCAAAGGTATCAATCCCCACACATGCACCGTCCAGCCCAACATATTTGCGCCAATAGTCGGTAACGCCAGCTTCAATGGATACGCGCTTCACGCCTTTGGTCAACACGCTGTCTTTGTAGGCTTGGTCTTGACGGTCGAACACGTTGGTGGAAAGCATGGAGACCACGCGGGTTTTGATGCCTGCCGCGTTGAGTTCAGCGCCAGCCTTGACCGCCAGTTCCAACTCGGAACCAGTGCCAATCAAAATTACTTGCGCGCCTGCTACGTCAGACACCACATAACCACCACGACGCATATTAGCGATTTGCGCGTCGTCGTGTTTCATGCCAGCCACGTTTTGACGGCTCAACACCAAGCTGGATGGGCCGGTTTTGCGTTCTACTGCACACACCCAAGCCACGGCGGTTTCGGTGGAAGTGCCCGGACGCCACACGTCCATATTGGGGATGAAACGCAAACCGGAGGTGGTTTCGATAGGTTGATGGGTAGGGCCGTCTTCACCTTGACCGATGGAGTCGTGAGTCAACACGTAAACCGCGCGTTGTTTCATTAATGCCGCCATCCGCATACCGTTACGCATGTAGTCGGAGAACTGGTGGAAAGTCCCGCCGAATGGCAACAAGCCGCCGTGTAGTGCCATACCGTTCATAATCGCCGCCATACCGAATTCGCGCACGCCGTAGGAGATATAGTTCCCGCCTTTTTTGCCATCTACATGGGTGAAGGAAGAGCAGCTGGTGAGGTTGGAGCCGGTCAAGTCAGCAGAACCGCCCAAGAATTCAGGCAATACTGGAGCTAATGCACCAATAGCGTTTTGCGACGCTTTACGCGTGGCAATGCCTTCTGCTTTTTCGTTGGTAGCGGCAATGAAAGCATCGGTCGCTTGCTTCCAGTTAGCTGGCAAGTCACCCGCCATGCGGCGCTTGAATTCAGCGGCTTCGGCAGGGAACGCCTTGGCGTAAGCGTCAAACTTGGCGTTCCAATCGGATTCAGTCTTAGCGCCCTTGGCTTTTTGATCCCAACCTGCGTACACATCAGCGGGAATTTCAAACGGAGCGTGACTCCAACCAATCGCGGCGCGGGTAGCGGCCACTTCGGCATCACCTAACGCTGCGCCATGGCAATCATGACTGCCGGATTTGTTAGGGGAGCCTTTACCGATGATGGTTTTGCAGCAGATTAAGCTAGGTTTGTCAGTGACTTTTTGTGCAGCTTTGATGGCGGCATCAATCGCGGCGGAATCATGACCATCCACAGACTGCACATGCCAGCCGTAGGACTTGAAGCGGCCTGGGGTATCGTCGGTGTACCAACCTTCGATGTGGCCGTCAATCGAGATGCCGTTGTCGTCCCAGAACGCAATCAGCTTGCCCAAACCCCAAGTGCCAGCCAGCGCACAGGATTCATGAGAAACGCCTTCCATCATGCAGCCGTCGCCGAGGAAGCAATAGGTGTAATGATTCACGATGTCGTGGCCGGGCTTGTTGAACTGTTCGGCCATGAGTTTTTCAGCCATGGCGAAACCAACTGCGTTGGAGATGCCTTGACCCAGCGGGCCGGTAGTGGTCTCAACGCCCGGCGCATAGCCGTATTCAGGGTGACCGGCGCATTTAGAATGCAGTTGGCGGAAAGTCTTGATTTCGTCCATCGGCAGCGCGTAGCCAGTGAGGTGCAGCAAGGAGTAAATCAACATGGAGCCGTGGCCGTTGGACAACACAAAACGGTCGCGGTCAGCCCAATTAGGATTGGTTGGGTTGTGGCGCATATTGTGATTCCACAACACTTCAGCGATTTCCGCCATGCCCATGGGTGCGCCAGGGTGGCCGGAATTAGCTTTTTGCACCGCGTCCATAGATAAGGCGCGGATTGCATTACATAAATCAGTACGAGTTGCCATGTTAATACTCCTATTTTTCAGATAGTTAAAACGAAAAAAATACCAAACGCACTCCACATTATGAGTGCAGCCTAAAAAACCGTGGGGACTCCCCTATAACGACCAGCGCGTACTTTATGTTTTTGATTGCATGTACGCGGTTAATAGCCGGATTATTGCCTAGTTAGCCATTTTGGGCAATACGCTTATGTCAACCATTTAATCGAGCAGCCGATGCTGGCGATTTGCTCTTTAGGGCCGGCGCCAGTTTCCGCAATCAGCCTCATTGCCTCAAACAAATCACGCCGTACATGCTCGTCCGCCGCCTCCTTGCGCGACTCGTCAAAACGACCACGGTATTGCAGCTCCAGCTTGTTATTGAATCCGAAAAAGTCCGGCGTACACACCGCGCCGTAAGCCTTGGCCACCGCTTGCGTCTCGTCCCACACATAAGGAAACGGGAAATTAAATTCTGCGGCGATGCGCAGCATATTCTCAAAATCATCATCTGGATAATTTACCGTATCGTTGGAAGAAATGGCGATGGTATTCACACCCAAAGCTTGCAATGCCGCCACGTCGCGCACCAGCCGTGGGCGGATGGCCTTCACGTAAGGACAATGATTGCAAATGAACATTATCAATGTCCCATTTTTACCCTGCACGTCGGCGAGGCTCCAGTTTTTTCCATCCACGCCCAAAAGATTGAAATCCGGCGCTTTCCAACCAAAGTCGCATACGGGAGGGTTGAGACTTGCCATTTTCGTGGCTCCTTAATTGGTTACAATAAGACCAATTTTAACACCGTCTCCAAAGACTCCGTCATTCCGGCGTAGGCCGGAATCCAGTCAAGCCAACCACGGGCGGCACAGCGTCAATGAACTCCGTAGAAGTTTGGCTGGATTCCCGCCTACGCGGGAATGACGATACTAGAAAGTTTGGTATCCAAACCATGGCTAAATCCCGTTTCTACTGTCCCGCCAAACTCGCCACTGGCGCGATTCTCAACCTGCCTGAGAATGTCGCCCATCACGCCGCCAAAGTGCTGCGCATGAAAACTGGCGACAGCCTGACTCTATTCAACGGCGACGGCCACGACTACATGGCGGAGATTTTAAGGCTGCTCAAGGGCGAAGCGGCGGTGAAAATCGGGCAGCAACTGCCTGTGGCGAACGAATCACCATTGCGTGTGACCTTGATGCAAGCCATCTCCAGCGGCGAACGCATGGAATTCACTCTGCAAAAAGCCGTGGAATTGGGTGTGACCGCCATTCAACCCATCGCCGCCGAACGCAGTGTGGTCAAGTTATCCGGCGAACGCGCCGAAAAGCGCCAAGAACATTGGCAAAACGTGGTAATCGCCGCCTGCGAGCAATCTGGGCGCGCCACCGTGCCACAAGTTGCGCCCATTCTCGGCTTGGCGGAATGGTTGGGGCAACGTCAGGAATTCGCCCTGAAACTCCTGCTCTCCCCCAGCGCAGACAACACCCTGCACACCCTGCTCAAACCAGACGGCGACATCTGCCTGCTGATAGGCTGCGAAGGCGGATTAAGCCCGCAAGAACAACAATTGGCTGAGAGCTGCGGCTTTCAGCTGGTGCGTTTAGGCGCCAGAGTATTGCGCACCGAAACTGCCGCAATGGCAGCGCTGGCGGCGATGCAAACTTTGTGGGGGGATTTCTAATCTTTTGTCACGATGTTGAGCCGTGGTTTTGTAGCGAAGTCCAACAGCTATTTGCCAGGCTGTTTCGATGCATTCAGTCGTCTCTACTTTCCAGCAAAAACTCCTTGAAAGCCTGCGCCACGTTGGTGAGGCGTTTGCCTTTGCGATGCACCACATACCAGTGGCGCTGGATGGGGAAGTTCTGCACGTCTAGCACTTTTAACCTCGCCGTTTCCAATTCCAGAGACATGGTATGCAACGACAAAATCCCCAGCCCCATACCTGCTTGCACCGCTTGTTTGATGGCTTCGTTGGTGCTCATTTCGGTGCCGGTGGTGAGGTGGATATTGTTTTCGGCAAAAAAGCGCTCCATGGTGATGCGCGTACCTGAGCCTTGTTCGCGTACTAGAAAAGTTTCTTCCACCAGCCGTGACAAAGGAATGTCCCGCTCATCGGCCAACGGATGGTTGACCGGCGCGATGATGACCAGATGGTTTTCCATAAACGGCGTGGCATCTACGTCCAGCGCATCCGGTGGGCGCCCCATGATGGCTATGTCGGTCTCGTTGTTGCTCAGGCGTTGCAGCAAGGCTTCGCGGTTTGTAACGCTTAAGTTGACGGTGGCTTGCGCGTGGCGTTGGCAGAATTCGGCGAGTAGTTGCGGGGTGAAGTAGCTGGCGGTGCTTGCTACGCTGATGTTGAGTTTTCCAGCCATGCCTTTGAATTCGGCGAGCATGGTTTCGGCTTCGGTCAATTGTTGCAGGATGCTGTTGCTGTAGTGCAGAAACTCTTTGCCGGCTTCGGTGAGATGGATTTTTTTGCCTAATTGCTCGAACAGCGGTAGGCCGGCGACATCTTCTAACTGCCTGATTTGCATAGAGACGGCAGGTTGCGTGAGATGCAAGGCTTCTGCCGCACGCGAGTAGCTCAAGTGCTTGGCGACGGATTCAAAAACACGGAGTTGCCTGAGTGTTAGATTGAGCATAACAGGGCGAAATTTATCATAAGGTAATTTCTATGGTTATCATAAAAACAATTTATTTCTTCTTATACTATAAGTTTACTATAGTGCGGGTCAAGGTCGTCTAAACGACCATCAATTTATAATCATTTTTTGGAGGAAGTCATGGCATCTGAAACGATGAAGGAAGGCGCTGAGCGCTATAAAGCAGGGGTTCTACCTTACAAGAAAATGGGCTATTGGCAGCCTGATTATCAAGTCAAAGATACCGATTTGCTGGCGATGTTCCGCATTACGCCGCACGCCGGGCACGACCCAGAAGAAATTGCGGCAGCGGTTGCCGGTGAGTCTTCTACCGCCACCTGGACGGTGGTATGGACGGATAGACTGACCGCTTGCGAGATGTACCGCGCTAAGGCTTATCGCGTTGACGCTGTGCCTAACACTGGCGAAGGTACCAAAACTGAAGCGCAATTTTTTGCCTACATCGCTTACGAGCTTGACTTGTTTGAAGGCGGCTCCATCGCCAACTTGACCGCTTCTATTATCGGCAACGTGTTTGGGATGAAGGCCGTGAAAGCGCTGCGTTTGGAAGACATGCGTATTCCCGTGGCCTACCTCAAGACTTTCCAAGGCCCTGCCACTGGCGTGATCGTTGAACGTGAGCGCTTGGACAAATTTGGCCGCCCGCTGTTGGGCGCGACCACTAAACCTAAATTAGGTCTTTCAGGCCGCAACTATGGCCGCGTGGTGTACGAAGGCCTCAAGGGCGGGCTGGACTTCATGAAGGACGATGAGAACATCAACTCGCAACCTTTCATGCATTGGCGCGACCGTTTTCTGTATTGCATGGATGCCGTGAATAAAGCCTCTGCTGCCACTGGCGAGATCAAAGGCCACTACCTGAATGTGACCGCTGGCACCATGGAAGAAATGTACAAGCGTGCTGAATTCGCCAAGAGCCTAGGCTCAGTCATCATCATGATTGACTTGGTGATTGGCTACACCGCGATTCAATCTATGGCGATATGGGCGCGTCAGAACGACATGATTCTGCACTTGCACCGCGCTGGTAACTCGACCTATTCCCGTCAAAAGAATCACGGTATGAACTTCCGCGTGATTTGTAAGTGGATGCGAATGGCGGGCGTGGATCACATCCATGCTGGTACCGTGGTGGGCAAGCTGGAAGGCGACCCTGCGATGATCAAGGGCTTCTACGACACGCTGCTCGACGACCATACGCCGCAAAATCTGGAGCATGGTCTGTTCTTCGAACAAGACTGGGCTTCGCTCAATAAATGTATGCCAGTGGCTTCCGGCGGCATTCACGCCGGTCAGATGCACCAATTGCTCACCTATTTGGGCGACGACGTGGTGCTGCAGTTTGGTGGCGGTACTATCGGCCATCCACAAGGCATTCAGGCTGGCGCACAAGCCAACCGCGTGGCGCTGGAAGCCATGGTGCTGGCACGTAACGAAGGCCGTGACATTTGGAACGAAGGCCCGCAGATTCTGCTGGATGCCGCCAAATGGTGTGGCCCGCTGCGTGCGGCGATTGATACGTGGAAGGATATTACCTTCAACTATGAATCCACCGACACCGCTGACTTCGTACCTACCGCAACAACCAGTTTTTAAATCTGCTTCTAATTAAGGAGAAAATATTATGATGACCAATCCAAACGGCATCGTCACCCAAGGGCAGTTTTCATTTCTGCCGCCGCTGACGGACGAACAAATCACCAAGCAAATCAAATATGCGCTGGGCAAAGGCTGGGCAACTTCGGTGGAATACACCGACGACCCGCATCCGCGCAACACCTATTGGGAAATGTACGGCGCGCCGATGTTTGACCTGAAAGACCCCGCGGGCATTTTGATGGAAATCAACAACTGCCGTAAGACTTTCCCCAATCACTACATCCGTGTGATGGCGTTCAGCTCAGTGCGCGGCGTGGAAAGCCCCACCATGTCGTACATCGTCAATCGTCCGAAAAACGAACCTGGCTTTGGCCTGGTGCGTCAGGAAGTTGATGGCCGCCAAGTGCGCTACACCATCCACTCCTACGCGACTGACAAGCCAGAAGGTGAGCGCTACTAAGTGGCTGAAGTGCTGGCAGACGGCGACACCGTTGACCTTGAGGCCGAGTTTCAAGCGTCCAATATCCAGGAAGTACTGGATAAACTGGATCGTGAGTTAATCGGCCTCAAGCCTGTCAAAACACGTATTCACGAGATTGCCGCGCTGTTGCTGGTGGACAGGCTACGCAAGCAGTTTGCGTTGACCTCGGAATCGCCCAGCTTGCACATGTGTTTCACCGGCAACCCCGGCACCGGAAAAACCACGGTGGCATTGCGTATGGCGGAGATTTTGAAGCGCTTGGGCTATGTGCGTGAAGGGCATCTGGTGTCGGTGACGCGCGACGACTTGGTTGGTCAGTACATCGGCCACACCGCGCCCAAAACTAAAGAAGTGGTGAAAAAAGCCATGGGTGGCGTGCTGTTCATAGACGAAGCCTATTACCTCTACAAGCCAGAAAACGAGCGCGACTACGGGCAGGAATCCATCGAGATTCTGCTGCAAGTGATGGAAAACAACCGCGACGACTTGGTGGTGATTTTGGCCGGTTATCAAAATCGCATGAACCAGTTTTTTCAAAGCAACCCCGGCATGCGCTCGCGCATCGCGCACCATGTGGACTTCCCTGATTACGGCGTGAATGAATTGCTCTCCATCGCCAAGCTGATGCTCGCTGCACAGAATTACCGTTTCAGCGTCGAGGCCGAACAGGCCTTCGCCGAATACATCCCGCTACGCATGAAACTAGGCCACTTCGCCAACGCCCGCTCCATCCGCAACGCGCTGGACAGGGCAAGATTGCGTCAAGCCAACCGCTTGTTTGGTAGCCGCACTAAGAGTTTAAGCAAGATAGACCTGATGACCCTAGAGGCCGCCGACATCCGCGCCAGTCGTGTGTTCCAAGAAGGTGCGCTGGATCTGGATGGTGATGAAGCGGTGAAGTAGTGGGGTTTTGCTCTCTCGCCACAAAAAACCGTCATTCCGGCGAAGGCCGGAATCTAGGCAAGCATCCAATATCGCTGCCCTTGCTCTTGTAGGAGCGCCGCCCTCGGCGCGAAAGCACTTAATCGGGGCGAGGGCGCCCCTCCTACAATTAAACCCCAAAACCGTCGGGGGTTGCCCGACAGCAAGTCACTTTCCTTTGCTTGTCCTGTATAGACCGGGTACATAGGTAACAGGTGTGCCAGGACATAGGTAACACTAAGAGTCTTCACTATTGACTCAAGGATGTTCAAATGCCCTGGCAAACGAGAAACCTGA
>JBJXEA010000024.1:0-85966 GCA_046155285.1 Methylophilaceae bacterium
ACATGAGGGGTTCTCCTGAAAGAGTGGTTGGGTCGTACTGCCTACACTATCAGTTTTGCTCTTCATGTCCGCCTCTTATTCTAAAGAGAATTGGAGGGAGTGGTGCGGTTGGGAGTTGAATCCACCTTTTACCCAACAATAAATGGGGTCAGACTCCATTTCAGCATTAGACTGATAGAGCACCATCGTTGATACCAGAGAAATCAACAACAGCTTCTATGACCACCAACACGCCCCTCAATCCCGAAGACGAAGTCATCTGCCTGTGCAGCGGTACGACGCGGGGCGACATCGAGAAATGGTTCGCGCAGGGTTTGGATATGGAGGCCATCTCCAGAAAAACCGGCGCGCTTTCGGGCTGCGCGGGTTGCGAATGGGATGTCTCGGAAATGCTGAGGGGGCTTGCCGAACAGCAACAGAAGTAGGGTGCGTTTCACGCACCATTTGGTGCGGAAGCCGCACCCTACAAGACAGCAGTAATTTTTAACTGAACAGGTCGTCCAAAGGGTTCTTGCCGCCTGATCCCTTCGCCGATACCTGCTTTGGGGTGAGTTCTTCTTCGATGTTGTCGCGATAAAAACTCCACTGTGATCCCGAGCTTTTGAAGCGTCGCCACAGGTCTTCGTTCACGCCGCTATATTCCAGCGCGTCGCCGTTATACAACTCCACCCGCAAGGTGCGGGTTTTGCTGTCGTAGCCGATGGCGCGTAGCTTGCCGGCGCTGACTTTGGTCATGTCCATATTAAAGTACCACCGCCAACACCAACGGTATCACCAGCACGGCGGCGAGATTGCCGATGAGCACCACAGCGGCCACTTCATCCGGGTGTTGGTGGTAACGCTCTGCAAACACGTAGTTGATCATGGCGGGGGGGAGCGCGCCGTAAAGTATCAGGATGGCTTTCTCTACCCCATGCAAGCCCAGCAGCGTGGCGAGCAACCAGGTGAGCGCGATGCCGCTGGCCGGGCGCACGATGGCGCCGATGAACCCGATGCGCAAGGCTTTGGGGTGGGATTGTGCGATGCGAATGCCCAGCGAGAACAACGCCAGCGGTACAGAGACATCCCCCAGCATCTTGAGCCCCACTCTTAGCGGCTCCCAGATCACCACGCCGTAATAACTCACTGCCAGCCCGGCCAGAGCGGCGAGGATGACGGGGTAGCGCCAGGCGTTCCACCACTTGGCGTGATGGTCGAGAAACCAGTTGCCAAACGAGAAGTGCACAAGGTTGGTGACGATGAACATCACCACTGCCGCCGCCAGACCTTTCTGCCCGAAAGCCAGTAAGGCCAGCGGCAAACCGAGATTGGCGCTGTTGCCGAACATGCTGGTCGGTACCAGTACTTTGTGCGGGATGCCGCTGAAGCGGGCGACCAGCCAGGCGATGACCCCGCAACCGAGGATCATCACAAACGCGCCAATCGCAAACGCCTGATGCCCAGCGAGCACGAAGGAGCGGTCTGCCAGTGCCGAGAACACCAGCGCGGGGATGAATATATCCAGATTGGTCTGGTTGGCGGTCGCCATCTCCACTGTGCGCCCACGGCCATAGACCCAGCCGACGAGCACGATGGCGAACACCGGGAATACGATGGAGATGATTCTGAGCAGGGTGACGGGTTCGCTCACTTGTCAAATGGGTGATTTGCGCTACGCCATCATTTCCCGCAACACCTTAAATAACTCACGACTGCTTTTAAGCGGTTTGCTCAGGCTGGCTTCTTTGCGGGCGTTGCGGATGAGGTTGCGAATGTGTTGGATGTCACTAGTGGCGTGTAGCGCTAAAAATTCGGGCAGCGCAGCATCGTCGTCTATCAAGCGCTGACGCCAGTTTTCGAGCCTGTGCAGGCGTGCGGTTTCGGCATTGTGGTTGCCGTTCCATTGGTCTAATTTTTGTTGAATCGGCTCTGGCTCAACATTTCGCATCAGTTTGCCGATGTATTGCAGCTGCCGCTTTTTGCCGCCGTGGGCGGTGATGCGCTGTGCTTCTAGAATTGCGTCGCGCAGGTTTTCAGGCAGCTCGATTTGCTTGAGTTTGCTGACGGGCAATGCCACTAGCGCTTCGCCCAATTCCTGCAAATCATGCATCATCTGCTTGACTTGAGTTTTGCTAATTTCTTCTTCAATTTCGGGCTGTGTACTCATGGTCGGGTATCATATCAGCTTTCTTACCCGCCTTTTCTTAAAGCTACTCATGCAAGATACTCGTTTCAGCCTCAATTTAGACCAACTCAAGCAACTCACCCAAGATGTATTACATCAGGCCAAACTGGCGGGCGCTAGCGCCGCTGAGGCCGAAGTGAGTTTAAGTTTTGGGCAGAATATTTCGGTGCGTTTGGATGAAGTTGAAACCATAGAATACAACCGTGACAAAGGCTTGTCGGTTACCGTTTATTTTGGTCAGCAACGCGGTAATGCCAGCACTTCCGATCTCTCGCCACAAGCGCTGAAAGACACGGTGCTGGCGGCTTGCAGCATTGCACGTTATACCGCGAAAGACCCTTTCTGCGGCTTGGCAGATGCCAATCTGCTGGCAAATTCCATACGCGAACTTGACCTCTACCATCCTTGGGATATTTCAGTGGATGCCGCCATTCAGCTGGCACGCGAGTGCGAAGCCGCTGCCATGGCCACTGACAAGCGTATCAATAACTCCGAAGGCGCGAGCGTTTCGGCGCACGAAAGCTTATTTGCTTATGCCAATAGCCACGGCTTTTGCCAAGGTTATCCCACCTCGCGTCACGGCATCAGCTGTTCGGTGATTGCCGAACAGGAAGATGCGATGCAGCGCGATTATTGGTACACCACGGCGCGTGCCGCTGGGGATATGGAAAGTGCTGCAAGCGTAGGCCGCAAAGCTGGGGAACGCACCGTGCGGCGACTAGGTTCGCGCATGATTGCTACGCGACAAGCTCCTGTTTTATTTGAAGCGAGTTTGGCTTCAGGTTTAATTTCACATTTGATAAGCGCAATTTCTGGCGGCAATTTGTACCGCAAATCTTCGTTCTTGCTGGACTATCTCGGCAAGCCCGTATTTTCACCCATCGTCAATATCAGCGAACAGCCGTTCTTGGTCAAAGGCCTAGCCAGTAGCGCCTTTGATGGTGAAGGGGTAGCCACACAAGAGCGTGAATTGGTGCGTGACGGCGTGTTGCAAGGCTATGTGCTTTCCAGCTATTCAGCGCGCAAATTGGGTATGACTACTACCGGCAATGCGGGCGGAAACCATAATCTCATCATCCAAAGCGGCGAACGTGATTTGGATGGTTTAGTGAAAAACATGGGCAAAGGTTTGCTGGTGACCGAGCTGCTGGGTCATGGCATCAATATGGTCACTGGCGACTATTCACGCGGTGCGGCAGGATTCTGGGTGGAGAATGGTGAGATTCAACATCCGGTGGAAGAAATTACCATCGCGGGCAATCTGAAAGATATGTTCTTAGGGATAGAGGCAGTGGGGAATGACGTGCTGGTACAAGGTTCAAAGCAGTGCGGTTCGATATTGGTGAACAATATGACGATTGCAGGAGAATAAAAACTAGAGTGAAAGCCGGAAAATAAAAAAGCCTCGCAATGCGAGGCTTTTTTCATTCAGCTACAAGATTTATTTAGCTTTCATATCGTCAGCATCATTTTCAATGCTGTCATCATTGGTTTTGCCTTCGCCATCCGTAATTTGCGCATTACGTCGTTGCATATACGCATCACGCATGAAAATGTAAGGGTCAAGTGCTGCTTCGTCCAGCAAGTCACTGCCTGGCAGGTACTGAGCGCGTTTATCAATGCCCTTGGTCAAATTCAAAATGTTGCGTGGACGCGGCTCAGCGTAGCCGATTGGGTCTAGTAAAAAGCCATCTGCAAATTCGCCAGCGGCATCACGTATCGTGCTTGGTCCAAACAAAGGCAGCACAAGGTAAGGACTGCTTTTCCAGCCCCAAGTTGCCAGCGTTTGACCGAAGTCTTCTTTGTGTCTTTCAATACCGTCTTTCGAAGCCCAATCTATCAAGCCGCCGATGCCAAAAGTGGAATTAATCGCAAAACGACCCGCGCCGGTCATCGCTTTATCAAACTTGAACTGCAGCAAATCGTTAGCTACCGTGATAATTTCACCCAAGTTGGAGAAGAAATTACCCACGCCACCACGTACTGGCTCGGGCACTACGGCTTTATAAGCCCCCGCCACCGGTTTCATGATGGCTTTATCCGCCACGTCATTGAATTTATAAATGCCGCGATTCACGCCTTCCAGCGGATCTTGATTGGATTGCGTAGCGCAACCAGCGAGCAAAGACGCGGTTAAGAGACCGATTGAAACAGATTTTAGTTGATTGATTCGCATGTGTATTCCAGAAAATAGTAACTACTTAATTACGACATAACACGTTTGGCACTTTAATGTAGCGGCGGCTGAATGTCTAGTGCCGAATTCACATCGTGCAACATAGCCATAATTTCCTCAAAAGCCCGCTCCGGCGTAATCGCTTTCATGCAGCTTTGGTGGCCGCAGGGTGCTTTGCAGTGGCAGTTAAGGCAGGGCATGTAAGCAATATCCACCTGCAAGGCAATCACATGGCGGCCTATGGGCTTGGCGCGGCGCGGGTCGGTGGGGCCGAACAGCGTCAGCATGGGCGTACCAGTCATGGTGAGCATTTGTGCCGTGCCAGTGTCGTTGCCAACGATGCAGCGGGCAGACGCGCAAAGTGGTGGCAAGTCCAGCAGCGCAGTTTTACCGCACAGATTGACTGCACAATCGCCGCACAACTCAGCAATGGCGCGGCAATCCTCAATTTCATCTGGCCCACCAACGATGACGATTTTTTTGATGCCACCCAAAGCGCTTGCCACCAGTTTTTGCCCTAAAGCCGCGTAGCGTTCAGCTCCCCAGCGCTTCAAATAGCCAGCGGCTTGGCAACCGGGTAGCATCACCGCGAATTCTCCCTCTTTCAACCCATGTTCCGCCATCAGCGCCGTAATGCTTTGCTGATGCGATTCCGCCACATAGGGTTTGGGTAGCTCGGTATTTGATGGAATGCCCGCTGCGGTAAGTGTGGCGCGCAAGCGAATAAATCCCTGTGTATCGAGTGGTAAAGTTGGCGGCGTGATGTTGTAAGGCCAGCCAGGGTTATTGCCCACGCGGTAGCGAATACCGCGACCGGTCAATTGCAACAGCCCCAGCATCATGCGTGTCCTATCCACGCTTTGCAGGTCTATCACCAAGTCGTAACGCCCCGTGCGCACCTTTTGCAACCAGCGCAGCATGCCGCGCCAACCTCGTTCCTTGCCACGCAAATCCACGCTGAACACTTCATTTAACCGTGGATCATCCTTAAAAAAATGCTCGAACGCGGACATGGTGTTGAGGGTGATGTGTGCGTGGGGAAAGGCCGCGCGAATGTCGTTGAGCGCGGCGGTACTCACCATCACGTCGCCCATCGCACCCCATTTGATAATCAGTATGCGCTGGATGTCGGTTTGTGCGGATAGGTTGCGGACGGTACGGATGGATTTGGGAATCCACGGCTGGTCTAAATAGCGCAGGATGTTCATGATGCCAACCGCTGGTAAATGGCCTCGACCTTAGGCACTACCGCGCGTTTGGAATAGGTGGATTGATAAAGCTCTAACGCCACTTGCGCTTTTTTCATAGCCACATCGGGCTTGGTTCTGGCGGTGAGCATGGCGCTGGCCAGCGTTTCCACATCGCCAATTTCAACGAAAAACGCTGAGTTGTCACCCAATACGGTAATTGGCCCCTGGGTGCGGGTGGAAATAATTGGCTTGCCGCTGGCCATGGCTTCTAGCGTGACAATGCCGAAAGGCTCATCCAGCGAGGGCAGCACAAACACGTCGCCCTGTGCCAAAAAACTGGCAACGTCTTCAACCCAGCCGGAGAAATTGACTTTTTCGGCAATGCCAAGTTTCGCGGCTAAATGCTTTAATGCACCGCGCTCACCACCGTCACCGCCGACAATCAGCCGTCCGTCTTTACCTGCATCCAAATAATGCTTAAAGGCTTGCAGCAACACGTCAAAGCCCTTCTTTTTTACCATGCGCCCCAAGGTCACAAACGTCAGTGGGCGGCCTGAGGGATAAGGTTTCACGGCCACCGGTGGCAACATGGAAAAATGCGGCATGACGGTGACTTGATTGGGAGCAATATGGTGCGTGAGCAAGTATTTTTTCTGGTCTTCGGTGGCGGCGATGAAAGCGCTGATGTGGTGGTAATACTTGAGGTCTATGTAGTTATGCAGATTCACCACCGCCGGAATGCCTAATGCCTTGGCCGCTTTGCCGCCTATAAAAGCCCCGCGTGCCAGATGGGTATGAATAATCGCGGGTTGAAAAGCAGCAATCAGTTGACGTACTGCTGAACGTGCGAATGGATCCCAAACCGCAAATACATTCACCGTCTGCACGCTGATGTTGGGATGCGCTTTTAATTCACTTTGTTTGGCAAATTTGGTGTGGCATATGGCTTGAACCTCGTAACCAAGCTCCGCCAGCGCCAGCGACAAATCAACAAAATGCCGTTCGGCACCGCCAAAACCTTTGGCGAGCATGATTTGGGTGATTTTCACACGAGCACCTCTAAAAACTCAAGTTTCGTTGCCATGCTGCGTTGCTCACAAAAAATACTCCATACATATAACCCATATGCCGCGTCGCAATTTTTTGCTCGCGCCTTGCCTTGCTTAGAAACTTGAATTTTTAGAGGCACTCTTTACAAAGCTATGAAGCGAGCTTTTCAATAATCCCGCTGCTGCTGCGCCCCGGCACCACGGGAATCAGTGCCACTTTACCGCCCCAAGACTTCACCTCTTCGCCGCCCACCACGTCGGCCTCAGCGTAGTCGTCGCCTTTCACCAGTATTTGCGGTTTCACGGCTTTAATCAAAGCTAAGGGCGTATCTTCATCAAAAAGTACCACCGCATCTATGGCTTCCAGCGCCGCCAACACGCGAGCGCGGTCGGCTTCGTGTATGACCGGACGGTTTTCGCCTTTGAGTTTTCTGACGGAGGCGTCGGTATTCAAACCGAGAATCAGCTTGTCGCCTAGCTTTCGTGCCTGCTCTAGGTAGGTGACATGCCCGGCGTGCAGCAAATCAAAACAGCCGTTGGTGAACACCACTTTTACGCCTTGCGCTTGCCAGACTTGGCTGCGAATGACGGCTTGGTCACGGCTGCAGATTTTGTCGGCTTGTTGCTGGGATTCGGCTTGCGATAAGGTAGCAAGCAATTCTGCCTTGAGTATGGGCGCGGTGCCGATTTTACCTACCACCACGCCCGCGGCGATGTTGGCGAGATGCAAGGCATCATGCGGACTCAAGCCTGCGCTCATGCCAAAAGCCAGCGTGGCGATGACGGTGTCGCCTGCGCCAGAGACATCAAACACCTGCTTGGCGGCGGCGGGGATGTGCGTAGTGGTGTCGTGGCATATCAAAGAAATACCCTCTTCGCCGCGCGTTACAGCAATGAAGTCTAGATTCAAATCCGCGCGTAGCTTAGCTGCGGCGCTCAATAAAGCGGCATTATTGCGAATATCCACTTGGCAAATTTCTGCGGCTTCGCGTTTGTTGGGTGTGAGTGCGGTAGCACCGGCGTATTTGCTGAAGTCTTGCCCTTTGGGGTCAATCAACACGGGGATGCCCAAGAATCGGCATTCGGCAATCACCGCTTGGCAAAATTGTGGAGTTAACACGCCTTTGGCGTAGTCGGAAAGAATGACCACGGCGGGTTTTTGCGAGACTTGATGCAGGGTGTTATCCAGCAAGGCTTGAGCGTCTTTGGCAGCATAAGGGGCGTGGCTTTCCCTATCCAACCGCATCATCTGCTGATGTCCGCCGACGACGCGGGTTTTGACGATAGTGCTGTGATTTTCTGTTTGCACCAGGCCTTGCGTGTTGATTTTGATGTCGCGGATGGCGCGTTGTAGACGACCGCCGTCTTCATCAGCGCCTACAAATCCGCAGAGGTGAGTCTGCAAACCCAAGCCAGCCAAGTTGGCTGCCACATTGGCCGCGCCGCCAACACATTCAACTTCGCGCTCAATCAACATCACAGGCACCGGCGCTTCGGGTGAGATGCGCTCTACTTTGCCGAACAAATAACGGTCTAGCATCAAATCGCCCACCACCAGCACCCAGTCGGATGTGGTGCGACGTATGGCTTCAAGCAGTTGCGTTTGCATGATCTATGAGCTCGCAAAGAATATGGCCGATGAGGATGTGCATCTCTTGAACTCGTGCGGTGACGGGCGAGGGTACGGCCAGCAGCACATCACAATGTGCGGCCAGTTTGCCACCACCCGCACCGGTCATGCCTATGGTGGTAGCGCCCAATTCTCGTGCCGTCGCCATTGCACGAAGGATGTTGGCGCTGTTGCCGGAGGTAGAAATGCCGATGACTGCGTCTTTATCGCTACACAAGGCTTCGATTTGGCGCGAGTAGATGTACTCAAAGCCAAAGTCATTGCCCGCAGCGGTCAAAATCGAGGTGTCGGTGGTCAGTGCGATGGCCGCTAAGCCGCGCCGTTCGGCTTGATAGCGCACCACGATTTCTGCGGCGATGTGCTGGCTGTCTGCCGCGCTGCCACCGTTGCCCATCAGCAGGATTTTGCCGCCATTTTTTAGGCAATCATTCAAGCGCTGCCCTACTTGCTCGATGACCGGAATCAGCGGCTCAAGTTGGCTGAGCAACGCTTGGTGCGCGGCTATGGATTGCTTAATGACGCTTTTAATCACGATTTGGCGCCCATCGCCAGTGCCAATTCCCGGCTATTATTCGCTTCCGCTTGCGCCGTCGCCGCGTCCCAATCGGCGCTCACCCAACCTTGTAGATGGTCGCCAGCGATGTCGGCCAGCGCTGCAATCCATTCTGGGCGCTCATTAAGCGCGGGGATGTAATTGAAAGTCGTACCACCCGCATTCAAAAATTCGGCTTTGCATTCCATAGCAATTTCTTCCAGTGTTTCTAAACAATCGGCGGCAAAACCGGGACAGACAACATCTACACTTTTGATGCCCGCTTTGCCCCACTCCGCCAAGGTGGGTGCAGTGTAGGGCTGCAGCCATTCTGCCGCGCCAAAGCGTGATTGAAAAGTGACCAGATATTGCTCTTGGTTCAGCCCTAACGTCTCCGCCAGCAAACGCCCTGTTTTCTGGCACAGACAATGGTAAGGGTCGCCTTTGTCCAGCGTGTATTTGGGCACGCCATGAAAGCTCATCAGCAGTTTTTGTGGCTGGCCATTAGCCGCCCAATGCTGGCGCACACTTGCCGCTAAAGCCGCGATGTAGGCGGGGTGGTCGTGATAGCTACGCACGGTGCGGATTTCCGGCATGTTGCGCATATGCAGCAGCGTATTCCACACCGCGTCAAAAGCAGAAGCCGTGCTGCTGGCGGCGTATTGTGGGTACATGGGGATGACCAAAATTTTGGTGCAGTTTTGTGCTTTGAGTTTGGCAATGGCCGAGGGAATGGACGGATTACCGTAGCTCATGCCACATTCCACTGCAAAGGGCGATTGGATGCGCTGTGCCAATTCGGTTTGCAGTGCAGAGGCTTGGGCTTGCGTGTGAACCAGCAAAGGCGAGCCTTGGGGCGTCCAAATCAAGGCGTATTTGGCGGCAGATTTGCGCGGGCGCACATTGAGAATGATGAGATTCAAAATGCACCACCAAATAATGCGTGGAATCTCCACCACGCGACGGTCGCTCAAAAATTGCTTGAGATAGAGCCTCACCGCTGAAGGTGTAGGTGCATCGGGCGTGCCGAGGTTGGCGAGCAAGATGCCGATTTTAGGCTGCGTGCCGTGGGAAAAAGGTGGTTCTGGGGGATAAAAAGACATGGGTTATTAAATTGGGTTAGTGAGTAGATAATGCGCTAGAAAGCAGCCTGGCCGTGATGTCCACAATCGGAATCACGCGCTCATAGGCCATGCGCGTTGGCCCTATCACGCCTAGCGTGCCGACCACTTGGCCGTCCACTTCGTAGGGCGCGGTGACCATGCTGCATTCGTCCAGTGGCAAAAATCCGGATTCGCCGCCTATGAATAAATGCACGCCTTCGGCGCGTCGGCTGGTATCTAGCAATTGTAGCAGTGCGCTGCGGCGCTCGAAGGCTTCAAATAATTTATGCAGCGAGGCGACGTTGGTGGAGAGGTCGTCCACGCGCAACAAATTGCGCTCTCCCGCCATCACCAGCCCGTCGTTGCCAGCTTCCATGGCTTGGCTGCTGGCTTCCAGTGCGGCGGACATGAGTTTGGTCACGTCGCTTTGCATACGGCTGAGTTCTTCGTGAAGTTTTTTGTGTGCGGCCTCAAAGGTGCAGCCAGTGTAATGTTGATTGAAGAAGTTGGCGGCTTCGATCAATTCCGAAGCCGAATATGCTTTCTCGGTGACGATGATGCGGTTTTGCACATTGCCATCAGTGGTGACGATGATGACTAGAATGCGCTTGTCGGATAAGGGTAAAAACTCCAACTGACGGAATTCCACCGTATTGCGCTTGGGCAGCATCACCAATCCGGCAAATTGGGTAAGACTGGACAGCATGTTGGCCGCGGAAGTGATGAGCTGTTGCGGGTCTGGCGAGGAAAACTCGCTTTGCAAACGCGCGATTTCTACTTGATGCAGCGGCTGGATTTTGAGCAGCGTATCTACAAAAAAGCGGTAGCCCTGCGGCGTGGGAATGCGTCCGGCGGAAGTGTGCGGGCTGGCGACAAAGCCCAGCTCCTCCAAGTCTGACATCACATTGCGGATGGTGGCGGGCGATAAATCAAGCCCGGAGCGCTTGGAAAGCGTGCGCGAACCCACCGGTTGACCATCACTAATGTAATGTTCGACCAGGGTTTTAAGCAGGACTTGAGCGCGGTGTTCCATATCGTAGGGTGATTCTACTTGGGTCAGCTTGCTTTCGCCAGACAGCGCGGAAATGGATTTTTATAAGTCGCCTATGGTTTAATGCAGTTATGAGCTTCCCATTCAAAACCGTTGCCCTCATCGGCAAGCACAATAGCCCGGAAATCCGTGACCAACTGCTAGCTTTGGTGCAGTTTTTGGCTGCACATAAGTTGGCCATCGTGATTGAAGAATACAGCGCCGAGCGCTTGGATATTAAAGGTTACCCAACGCAAGCCCTGAAAGCCATGAGCGGAGATATTGACCTCGCCATCGTGGTGGGCGGTGACGGCACCATGCTCACAGCTGGGCGCGGGTTGATGGGGACAGGTATTCCGCTGGTCGGTGTCAATCGCGGCACATTCGGCTTTTTGACCGACATTTCCTCCGACGACATGCTGCCTGCGATGGAGAAAATTCTCGCTGGGGAATACACGCTGGAAGAGCGCATCATGCTGTGTGTACATATCGAGCGTGATGGGGATTTACTGAGCAAAGGCCGCGCGTTTAATGACGTAGTGGTGAGCAAGGGCGACTCTTCGCGGCTGATTGAAATGACGCTGGCGGTGGATGGTCAAGTGCTGAATCGCCAACGTTCGGACGGCATGATAGTTGCCACGCCTAGCGGCACTACCGCTTATGCGCTGTCTGCCGGCGGACCAGTGCTGCATCCCACGCTGGACGCCATTGCCATCGTGCCTATCTGCCCGCACACCTTCACCAATCGGCCTATCACCATCAATAGCGCCAGCAAAATTGAGATTACCTATGTGCATGGCGAAGACGCCAAAGTGCATGTGGACGGCCTACTGCATGTGGTTTTGCAACTGGGTGACAAAGTACTGGTGAAGCGCGACGAGCGCACGGTGACGTTGTTGCATCCCAAAGGGCATAGCCATTACGAGGTGCTCCGACAAAAGTTGCATTGGGGTTAAAGGGATTCGCGTAGCGACTCTACGTCCCTCTCTCCCGCTGGCGGGAGAGAGCTAGGAGAGAGGGTGTTGAGTAGGCATCCCCTAACCACCCCGGCGCTTTGCGCCACCCCTCCTTGCAAAGGAGGGGATGAGTTACTGGCAGGCTCTGTGTCACATAATATTGAAAGTTAATCTTGTTACGTTCGCTTTCCATCAAAGACTTTGTCATCGTTGACCAGCTAGAACTCGAGTTCTCGGCTGGTTTAACCGTGCTGACGGGCGAAACCGGCGCGGGCAAATCTATTCTCATAGACGCGCTATCGTTGGCGCTGGGCGAACGCGGTGAATCTGGTGTTGTTCGTGCCAATTGCGAAAAAGCCGACATCAGCGCCGAGTTTGATATAAGTAATCTCCCCGAATTAAAAACTTTGCTGGAAGACGGCGAGCTGGCAGATGGCAACACCTGCCTGTTGCGCCGAGTCATCTACACCGATGGCCGTAGCCGTGGCTTTATCAACGGCTCCACCGCCACCATGCAGCAATTGCGCGAAGTGGGTGATTTGTTGGTGGATATTTACAGTCAGCACGCGCATCACTCCTTGCTCAAAACCGCCAGCCAACGCGCCTTGTTGGATGATTTTGCAGGTGCAACAGCGCTTGCTTCAGAAGTGACTGCCGCCCACAAACAATGGCGCAATCTGTACGAACGCCGTATGGAAATGGAGAAAAACGCCAGCGCCTACGCCGAAGAGTTGGCTGAATTGCGCGACCAAGTGCGCGAACTCACGCAACTCAACGCCAATGGCGAAGAGTGGGAAATACTGCAACAAGAGCACAGCCGTTTGACGCACGCTGCCAGCCTGATTGCGGGCGGCGAGGAATGCCGTGAATTGTTGACCGAAGGCGAAGTGACCGTCAACCGCCAGTTGTCAGCCGCTCAGCACATCTTGCAAGAATTGGCGCAATACGACCCCGATATACAAGAGGCGCTGGATGAGTTGAACAATGCCTCCATTCAAGTTGAAGAAGCGGATAGGTTCTTAAAAAAATACCTGGATCGCGCCGAGCTTGATCCAGAGCGCCTGAACGAGGTCGAGGCACGTATTCAAGCCATTCATACGGCGGCGCGTAAATATCGGTCGCGGCCTGAAGATTTGCCGGAATTACTAAAGACATGGCAAGCCCGCATGGCCGAGCTTGATGGTGTTGGAGACGGTGGCAGTTTGGCACGAGAGGAGGCTGCAGCGCACGAGCAATATCTGAAACGCGCCAAAATCCTTAGCGCAGAACGCCAACAGGCTTCAAAAATTTTAAGCGCCCAAGTCAGTGCAGAAATCCAGCGCTTGGCTTTATCTGGAGGGCGTTTCGAGGTTGCACTTATGCCTTTGCCAGAAGGCCATATTTATGGCCTAGAGCAAGTCGAATTTTTGGTTTCCGGTCACGCTGGTATGGAACCCAAACCTTTGAGCAAAGTGGCTTCCGGCGGCGAATTGTCGCGCATCAGCCTAGCATTAAGAGTCGTCACCGCGCAGCAAGGCAGCACTCCCACTATGATTTTCGACGAAGTGGACGTGGGCATAGGCGGCGGCGTGGCGGAGATTGTCGGGCAATTGTTGCAACGCTTAGGGGCATCAAGGCAGGTGCTGGTGATTACCCATCTGCCGCAAGTCGCAGCGCAGGGCTCGCAGCATTTGGTGGTGAGCAAAACCACCACCAATGGACAGACCTTGAGTCACATCACCCCGCTTAACGTCACTGCTCGCGTAGAAGAAATAGCGCGTATGTTGGGCGGCGTGGAGATTACCAAAACCACACGCAAACATGCGGCGGAGATGCTGGGGCGGTGACCGCAAACCGCATTTATCAGTGGGCTTGCTCGCAGCCGGAGAGTCCAGCCCTGTTCTGGAATGACAAGCCCCTCAATTACGCCACCTTCTGGCGCATGATAGAAGCCGCGCGCGGCTATTTTGCATCACAAAATCTACCGATTGGTGGCACGGCTATCATTGTAATAGTCAACTTGGTAGATATCTGGGTGATGGTCATGGCCTTACGTTTAATAGGGCTAAATACCATTTCCGTGAAATCTATTGAGGACGCGGAAGCGCTCAATATCAAAAATCCCGCTTGTCTCGTGCTGAGCCAGCATGAGTCACAGCAGTTCAAGCTTGATGGCAAAGTCTTAGCAGGCGTTAAAACCATCGTTATCCCCCCCGCTGTTTTTGCCAATACCCATTTTGGTGAACCGATTTTTAATCAGCAAAACAATATTCCGATTGGTGGGCATATTCTCTATAGCTCAGGCACAACAGGCACCAACAAAAAGATAATGATTAGTGGCTCCAGCCAAGAACGCAGAGACTCCTTTCGCACCCAATCTAGGTCATTGGACAGGTACACGGTTCAGCATGTGGTTGATTTTCCACTTTGGACGGGTATGGGTTTTAATCAACCATCAGCAGTCTGGCACGCAGGCGGATGTGTGGTATTCGATCAGCGCCTAGACCGATTCAGTCATTTCTTTCGGCAACGCATTACCTGTGCGACTCTGGTACCGACCATGTTAAAGGCGCTTCTGAACGTGAGTGGAGATGCAGCATCTCCAGCTTATGAATTTAGTCTAACAATCATCGCAGGCTTTCTATCACTTGAGCATGCCGAACATGCTGCCCGCCAATTGACGAAAAAAATAGAGATTCTGTATAGCGCTACGGAATTAGGTAATTACGCTTTGCACTCATACTTCAAAGGCCTAGACGATCTTCACTGGATGATGCCTGGCAATGGCCGCACGGTGCAGATTGTTGACGAGGACGGAATCGAGAGTCCGATAGGCCAAGAAGGTGAATTACGCGTTCTTCTTACAGACATTGATAGTATGACTTATCTTGACGACGACGAAACCAGTACAAAATTCTTCCGTGACGGCTTCTTCTACCCACGAGACTTGGCGGTCAAACGCACAGATGGGCGTATTCGCATTCTTGGGCGTACTGCGGATGTGCTGAATGTGCATGGCAATAAATTTGCTGTAGCGCCCTTGGAGGCAAAGATTCAACAGCAGTTAGGCGTTGACGAGGTCTGTTTGTTCGCAGGTCTGAGTGACCACGGCTTGGATGAACTAGTGATTGTGATTGAGTCAGACCGTGATCTACCAAAATTCAATCTAGCCGAAGTGCAGCGTGAGTTTTCGTCATTTGAGCGTGTGCGTTTTGTGGTGTTGAAAGCGTTCCCACGCGTTGAGTCTGGGATGCGCAAGGTGCAACGCGCGGCGCTGAGAAAGTTGATTTGCTAATAGGTGCTCAAGAATCGAACTGATAGCCGTGCAGGGCGATTTCCTGACTAAAAGCGTTGTTGATAACCGCTGCCTGATCTGCTGTAAACACCTCGCTATAGTGCAGCTTATCAATCCTAAATTCGGATTTAGCATACACTCCTAAAGCGCCTTGAAATGGAATGCCAAGGCTCGTGAATACTCGATTTAACTCATCATCCAAGCGTTCATAACTGAGCACTTCATCAACTATGATTCTTTGCGCATCGCTAGGCTCGGCATACAGCGGAAAGTTGATGGGGAATATCTTGTTTGAAAGATATTGCTCAAACGTCAGGTCGTGATGTTTCCAGTTTTTCCAAAAATGAAAATCCGAAATCACCTTATCCCATGGGTTGCGTTCTACACAGAACTTGAAATATGAATCCCAAATCTGCGAGCCCATTTGCGCACGAATTTCATGCGCTGGTATATGGTTGTAAAAGTTACCGTAATTGCGTGGAAAATGAGGCGCCACGGGAGGATTGATGGGGGTGACAATATCCAAAGCATCGCAGTGTTGTGACAAAAAGACCTCAATGCTGGTGCCCGCCGTCTTCATGGTTTTCACAAAAATGAACTTGTATTTGTGCGAAATAATCATGGTGTCAAAATTAAACCGCCAGCCAATTACTGCAATCCCAGTTCAGCACACGTTCCAAGCCCTGTATCTCCGACTCAAAAACAGATTTCAAATAAGCTTTTTCTCGTTTCCCCATAGGCGCAGCGTAGGGTAGAGCGTGCAAATTCAGCGCTTCTGTCTGGTGAAAATGCCCTATCTCAAGAAAATCGTACACAAGATCTAAAGTTTGGGTCGGATTTTGTTTGAGTTCTTCGTGTTTAAGTATCAGCACTTGCGATGTTGGAAAGTATGTCCAAAGACGCTCAAGTTGTTGTAAATAGCGCCCTCTATCAATGTATGAGTAAGTTCGGTGTTGGTAGGGAAGCGCCTCTTGACACCTCTCCTTTTCAGACTGAATCGCCTCCCAAAATGATAAGGTTTCCGTATTTTTCAAGCGCTCCATATTCCATTGCGAATAAGCGCGGTCAATCGGGTTGCGTAGCAAGACTATCAGCTTGATATTGGGGTTGTATTGTGATATTCGCCGTGCCGCATCGGGCCAGTACAT
This sequence comes from Methylophilaceae bacterium, assembly GCA_046155285.1. Taxonomy (GTDB): domain Bacteria; phylum Pseudomonadota; class Gammaproteobacteria; order Burkholderiales; family Methylophilaceae; genus CAILHX01. The sequence continues at coordinate 16,253 of JBJXEA010000024.1, forward strand.
GTAGATGGGCGTGGTCTCGCCTAGGAGCTTGTGTGAGGATTGCGGGTTAAAAAATGAGTGGTAGTAAGCATAGTCAGGTGCGGCGCTGGAAAAAATCTGTTCGTTGTCGAAAAAATGCACTTCTTTGATGTTGGCCATGCATATTTCAGGATGTTGCCTTAGGTAGACATCCAATGCGGTGGTGCCACTTTTTTGTGTGCCGCAGATGATGAAATCAACTTTTTTGCTCAAGATAGCCTCTGCGTAAAAGGCGGTTATTCCGTAATCACCTTAATATCTAAGATTCTTTTGCGCCATTCTGCTGGTCCGGTGTCATGCACCGATACGCCAAGACTATCCACCGCCACCGTCACCGGCATATCTTTCACTTCAAATTCATAGATCGCTTCCATGCCTAAATCGGCGAAGGCTACTACACGGGCGCTGCGTATGGCTTTGGAGACTAGATAAGCCGCACCGCCCACGGCCATGAGATAGGCGGATTTGTATTTGGCGATGGTGGCGACGGTCTCAGCGCCGCGCTCTGCTTTGCCTACCATACCCAGCAATCCGGTTTTTTCCAGCATCATTTCGGTGTAGCCATCCATGCGCGTGGCGGTGGTGGGGCCTGCGGGGCCGACCACTTCGTCGCGCACCGGGTCAACCGGACCAACGTAATAGATGAAGCGGTTGCTGAAATCTACGGGTAGCGGCTCGCCTTTGGCCAGCATGGCGGCGATGCGTTTGTGCGCGGCATCGCGGCCAGTCAACAGTTTGCCATTCAGCAACAAGGTTTCACCCGGTTTCCAGCTTGCGACTTGTTCGTGGGTGATAGTGTCGAGATCAACACGCTTGGCCAGTGCGCTCGGCGCCCAATGCACGTCCGGCCAATCGGCCAGATTGGGTGGTTCCAGTTCAGCCACACCGCTGCCATCCAGCACAAAATGCACATGGCGTGTGGCGGCGCAGTTGGGGATGATGGCGACGGGCAGGGAGGCGGCGTGAGTCGGGTAATCTAGAATTTTTACATCCAACACAGTGGTTAAGCCGCCCAAGCCCTGTGCGCCTATGCCCAGTGCGTTAACCTTGTCGTAAATCTCAATCCGCAATTCTTCCATTCGGTTATTCGCGCCACGGGCTTTTAACTCGTGCATGTCTATGGTTGCCATCAGCGATTCTTTGGCCAGCAGCACGGCTTTTTCTGCGCTGCCGCCTATGCCTATGCCCAACATGCCCGGCGGACACCAGCCTGCGCCCATGTGCGGCACGGTTTCCAGTATCCAGTCCACGATGCTGTCGTTGGGGTTGAGCATGGCAAGCTGGGCTTTATTTTCTGAGCCGCCACCTTTGGCCGCGATGTGGACTTCTACCGTGTTGCCCGGCACTAAGGACACATGCACTACGGCGGGTGTATTGTCTTTGGTGTTTTTGCGGCTACCAGCGGGGTCGCTGACGATGGAAGCGCGTAAAGGATTGTCAGCGTTGGTATAAGCGCGGCGCACGCCTTCGTTGACCATGTGTTCTAGGCTTAAACTGCCGTACCACTGCACCGCCATGCCCACTTTGACGAAGGCAACTACGATGCCGGTGTCTTGGCAAATCGGGCGCTTGCCCTCGGCGCACATGCGTGAGTTGGTAAGGATTTGCGCGATAGCGTCTTTGGCAGCGGGCGACTGCTCGCGCTCATAAGCCATTCCCAAAGCGTGAATATAGTCGGCCGGATGGTAATAGGAGATGTATTGCAGCGCGTCGGCGATGCTTTGGATGAAATCTTGTTCGCGGATGACTGTCATGCCGTGATTCCTCAAAGTACGTCATTCCCGCGTAGGCGGGAATCCAGTCAAATATCAACGGAGTTAAAGCTAACCATGTCGTGATTATCTGACTGAACTGGATTCCCGCCTACGCGGGAATGACGGGGTGCATAAAATATGCAAACTATTCATCGTGAAGACTTTGCCACTGCCATACTGGGTTTAATATCTTTACGCAGGATTTTACCGTTTTTGGTGCGCGGAAAGTCTTTGGCAATGTAAATCGTTTTCGGCGTTTTATACGCCGCCAAATGTTCACGCGCAAAGGCGAGTAGTTCATCGGCTGTAGTCGTGCTGTCAGGCTGTGGGATGATGTAAGCCACTACTAACACCTTGTCTTTATCGATTTCTTCGCCGATAGCCGCGCAGTCGGCAACTGCCGGGTGTGATTTCAAAACCCTTTCGATTTCATAGGGCGAAACGCGGTAACCAAAGCTCTTGATAATGTCGTCTTTGCGCCCTAGAAACCAAATGTAGCCGTCGGCATCGTAGCGTGCGAAGTCGCCGGTGAAGAACCAGCCATCGTGCCTGAGCTTGGCGGTTTCTTCTGGCAGATTCCAGTATTGAAGGAACAAGCCGGGGTCGTTGTCAGGCACGCAAATCATGCCCTCTTCGCCCACGGGTACTGGCTGCAGGGTTTCTGGGTCTAGCAGTTTGATGTCATGTCCCGGCTGCGGAAATCCTGCTGAACCCGGGCGTATAGGCCGCGATTTGGTTTGGCACAAGTAGTAGGAAAACTCTGACATGCCCACGGCTTCGTAAATATCCACGCCAAAACGGGCTTTCCACAGGCTTAACACTTCGTCCGACAGATGCTCGCCCGCGCTCATGCAGTGGCGCAAACTGGGTACGTCGGCCTTGGTGAACTCACTCTTCTGCACGACTTGGCGGTAGATGGTGGGTACGCCGACAAAGATGGTAGCGGAGTGCTTTTTAATCAGCCTTGGCCAAGTGTTCGCGTCGTTTTTACCCTCATGCACGATGACGGTTTTGCCCAAATACAGCGGATCCATTAAGCCGGAACCTAGTACATAGGTCCAGTTGAATTTACCGGAGTGCATGATGCGGTCACCATCTGCGGCAAAATCAAACCAATACTGAGAGGCTGGCGTGCGGCCAATCAGGGCGCGGTGGGCGTGCAGTACGCCTTTGGGATAACCCGTCGTGCCGGAGGTATAGACCAAATAAGCGGGGGCTGAGGCGAGCGTGTTTTCTGGTGCTTGCCAAGTGGTAATGGCATGCAGTGCAGCATCCAAATCCAATACGTTTAAGCCGTCCACCTTCAATACTTCGCCTGCGCCGGAGAGCAATACATGGCGCAGGTTTGGCGCTTCATGCAGGTGGTCTTTAAGCTTGCTCCATGCCGCTTTGTCGGTCACCAGCACCGCCGCGCCTGAGTCTTTGGCCAAATAGGCCACTTCCTCGGAAGTCAGCAGCGTGGAAGTCGGCACGGCAATCGCGCCGCGCTTCATCGTGCCCAGAAAAGCTGTGGGGTAATCAAGACAGTTGGGCAAGCGAATGAGCATGCGCTCACCCCCGCCGACACCCAAGTCACGCAACAATTGGGCGAATTGGCTGGTGCGTTGTGCCAGTTCAGCGAAGGTGATTTGCGAAGTACCTAACGTGTCATCTTCCACAATCATGGCAATGTTGTTTTCGGCAGGTGTTCCCAAATGCCCATCGCTACAAGCTACTCCGATATTGAAGTGCTGAGGCACTTGCCAAGTCCAAGGCTTAAAAGGAGCGAATGTCATTATAAAATTACCCCATACGGCCAGTTTTCGCGGATGACTTGCGTCGGCATCAATTGCAACACTTGCATGGCAAATTCCGTATCCGCAGCACTTAATGTGCGTAGCGCATGGGCGCGTAGCAAGGTTTGTAGGGCTTTGCCGAACATCGGCGGATCTAGCATTTCGCCTTCAAATTTGATTGCACCGCCCAGCAAGGCATCGGCTTCAATGGCCGCTTTGAGGATGCTCACCTTACGCGCCACCTCAGTGGGCGAAGGCGTGTACGCGACTTTACACAAGTGAATATGGCCGGGATGGATAACTTGCTTTCCAGTCAAACCCATAGCGGCTTCTTGGCAAGCGTGTTTGTACACCACACGCGATTCATGTTCACCGTGCAAATCCAGCCAGCGTCGCACGTCGTGTTGCTCTACAAAAGTATCGGGCATGATGCTGGAGCCGATGAGCGTCTCCACGCCGCCAATCACACCCTTACCTGCGATACGCGCCTCGAACATGATTTGATTGAGGTAATACTTGAGCTCATCTGTCCAGTGTTCCGGCGTAATGTGGATGCCCATCGCCTTGGAGAAGTCGTGAATGCCGAACACCACGTGTTTGACCGTGCTGTATTGCATCAAATCCGGCGCGATTTTCAGCGATTTTGGGTGTTCGATAATGGGTTGAATGGTGATTTTGTCGTTCAAACTCACCAGCAGATTGGACAAGTCTCGCACTTCTGCCGCGCCGTAAGCTTCGCCCGCTTTGGCCAGCATCACCACGTCTATGTGGTCGGCCATGTCTGCCACCAGCGCCATATCGAGCTCGTATTCCTCAGTGCGGAACGGATTGACGCGAATAGCGATGCTGACTTCTTTGCGGCGCTTGAATAGCGGGAGCTCTTGCCTGAGTAAAGTTCGGCTCATTTCCTTTTGCCGACAGCCGTCTTCCAAGTCAAAAATCAGGGTGTGGGCGTGGGTGGCGTGCGCATGCTTTTTCATGCGTAGCGACGCGGCTTCTAAATTCTCATAGATGCCGAGCGATGGCGCATATTTCACCGGCGGGTAATACAGTTGTATCCCCGGCCAGTAGCCGCCCAGCACACTGGGGTTAAATACGCGGCAAAACTCTCCGCTTTCACCACTCATGCACATTCCCCTTTCAGCATATTTTTACGCAACATTCCTAGTACCGCTTGCTGATGCACGTCATTACTTTGTGCCTTTTCCGTGACCAAATCCCACAAATCGTTATCCGCATGGTTCAACAGCGCATCAAAGCCAGCCAGCTGCTCTGAACTGAGTTTTGTATAAGTGTGCGCCACAAAGGAGCTGAGCATGATGTCCAGCTCCAACATGCCGCGCCGGCAGCGCCAAATCAGCCTTCTGGCTTCATCATTCACGATGGCATTACCTTGATTTCAATATGCTTAGGCTTTTTTACGCCCTTGATTTTCATGTCTTTGATATTGGCAATCGCCAAAGAAGGATTCAAGCCTTTGGGGCAAACGTCCACGCAATTCATAATGTTGTGGCAGCGGTACAAGCGATAGGGGTCTTCCAGATTTTCCAAACGTTCCTCGGTGGCCTGGTCGCGGCTGTCAGACAAGAAACGATAGGCTTGCAGCAAACCTGCAGGCCCCACGAATTTATCAGGATTCCACCAGAACGAAGGACAGGCTGTAGTACAAGCGCCACACAGGATGCATTCATACAGGCCATCCAGCTTGGCGCGGTCTTCCGGGCTTTGCAGGCGCTCGGTTTCTGGCGGCGGGTCGTTGTTGACGAGATAAGGCTTGATGGAATTGTAGTGTTCAAAGAACTGCGTCATATCCACCACCAAATCACGGATGACAGGCAAGCCGGGCAAAGGCCGCAGCACTATTGGCTGCGTCAGGCTGTCCAGCTTGGTTACACATGCCAGCCCGTTTTTGCCGTTGATATTCATGGCATCCGAACCACACACGCCCTCGCGGCAAGATTTACGCAAGGTCAGGGTGTCATCTTGTTCCTTGAGGCGCAATAACGCGTCCAGCAGCATCACGTCACCAGCCTGCAATTCAAGCTCCACCTCTTGCATATGAGGTTTGTCGTCAGTTTCTGGGTTGTAACGATAAATAGAAAATTTCATTTTTAATACGCCTTTTTAATACACGCGCGCTTTCAGTGGGAAACTGTCTACGGTGAGCGGTTGCAAACGCACGGGTTTGTAAGCCAAGCGATTATCTTGGCTGAAATACAAGGAGTGCTTAAGCCAGTTTTCGTCATCGCGTGCGGCAAAGTCTTCGCGGCAATGTGCGCCACGGCTCTCAGTTCTGGCTTCAGCTGCGTTCATGGTGGCTATTGCCACTTCCACCAGATTATCCAGCTCCAAAGCCTCAACCCGCGCGGTATTAAACACCTTGTTATGGTCTTTGATTTCTGTGGATCGCACGCGTTGCGCTACTTCGGCCATCTCGGTTACGCCTTGTTTGAGCAAGTCAGGAAAACGAAACACGCCGCAATGGGTTTGCATGGTTTTACGTAAACTTGCACCTACATCAGGTACGCGCTCGCCCTGTTTTTGATTATCCAAACGTGACAGCCTTGCCAGCGTTTCTTGTCCGGCGTCGGCAGGCATTAGTTTGTGGCTGGAGAGTCGCGCATCCTTCGCCATTTGCTCGCCCGCAGCACGCCCAAACACCACTAAATCCAGAAGTGAATTAGAACCCAAGCGGTTCGCACCATGCACCGAAACACAAGCGCATTCGCCTACGGCGTATAAACCCGGCACTGGCTCATCAACGCCGTCTTTGTTTGGAATCACGACTTGCCCATGTAAATTGGTAGGAATCCCGCCCATCATGTAATGCACGGTTGGCACCACGGGGATGGGGTCTTTGGCCGGATCCACGCTGGCGAAAGTCATGGCGATGTCGCGTATGCCGGGTAATCGCGCTTTAATGGTGGCTTCGCCCAAGTGATCCAGCTTCAAATAAACCGCGTCTTTATTGATTCCCACGCCACGCCCCTGTTTGACCTCGGTGGCAATGGCACGGCTGACTACATCACGGCTAGCAAGGTCTTTTGCCGTCGGCGCGTAACGCTCCATAAAGCGCTCGCCCTCGCTATTCACCAAATAGCCGCCTTCGCCGCGCACGCCCTCGGTAATCAGCACGCCAGCGCCTAACACGCCGGTGGGGTGGAATTGCCAGAATTCCATATCCTGTAAGGGGATACCCGCTCGTGCCGCCAGCCCCAAACCGTCACCAGTGTTGATGAAGGCGTTGGTACTGGCTTCAAAAATCCGTCCTGCACCACCAGTGGCAAACAGTGTGGTTTTGGCTTCAAACAAAGTCACGTCGCCAGTCTCGATTTCCATTGCGGTCACACCCAATACCGCGCCTTCGGCATCACGTACCAGATCCAGCGCCAGCCATTCGATGAAAAACTTGGTGTTGGCGTGCACATTGCGTTGGTACAAAGTGTGCAGCATGGCGTGGCCAGTTCTATCAGCCACGGCACAGGTGCGTGAAATCGCGGATTCGCCATAATTTTTAGTCATGCCGCCGAACGGGCGTTGGAAGATTTTACCGTTATCTAAGCGGTCAAACGGCATACCGAAGTGTTCCAGCTCGATAATCGCCTTGGCGGCGTTCTTGCACATGAACTCAATCGCATCTTGGTCGCCGAGGTAATCCGAGCCCTTGATGGTGTCGTACATATGCCACAGCCAATTATCGTCGCTGACGTTGCCTAGGGCTGCCGCAATGCCGCCTTGCGCCGCGACCGTGTGCGAGCGGGTGGGGAACACTTTGGACAGCACGGCGACGCTTAAACCTTCATCCGCCAACTGCAAAGCTGCGCGTAAGCCCGCTCCGCCACCACCGATTACTACCGCATCAAATGTCAATTTATTCACTGTTAAGCACCATTCCACAAAATCATTACCGTCCATATGGCATAAACCACCAGCAGCGCCACCACCAGCCATTGCAACACCGCGCGAATCTTGGGCGGCTGTACGTAATCTTTCAAAATGTCGCGCATCCCTAGCCATGCGTGCAGATAGAGACTGAACAAAAACAAGCCGGTAAACAATCGCATCCACACCGGCGCAAACAGCGCTTGCCAGATTTCAAACTGGTGCGGGGCTTGCATCAAAACCAAGCCAAACAACAACAGCGAATAGAGCGCCATGATGAGCGCTGTGGCACGTTGCAACAGCCAGCCGCGGAAGCCAGAATAGCCGCTGGAGAAGAAGTGATTTAGCATATTTTGACTGCCAATAACAAAGTCAGCAGTAACCCGCCTGCTAATACCAGCTTGCTGCTTAGGCGAGCGCTGGTGGGCGCTGTGCCCCAATGCACGTCCATGGCTAAATGGCGTAATCCTGCCAAAAAGTGATGAAAAAATGCCCACGCCAAACCCAACACCACCAACTTGGCGAGGGGGTGCGTCAGCAGCATCCGTACCTGCTCAAAACCTGTGGCTGATTGCAAGGATTGTTGCAAACACCACAGCACCAGCGGCAATACCAAAAACAACAAGAATCCACTCACTCGATGCAGGATAGACACCAGCGCATTGATGGGCAGCCTGATGCTGAGCAGATTCAGGTTTTTTGGGCGCGACACAGGGCGTTGTTTGACCATAAATTTACTCGCTTGCAGCCTTGGCCACGGCGGGTGCGACGCGTTCTAGCAGGCGCGGGTCAAACGGTTTTGGAATGAAATATTCTTTGCCAAACTTAAGCTCTTTAAGGTTGTAAGCATCCAGCACTGACTGCGGCACAGGTTCACGTGCTAACTCGGCCAGTGCCTTGGCGGCGGCTATCTGCATGGCTTCGGTGATTTGCTTGGCGCGTGCATCTAATGCGCCACGGAACAAGTAAGGGAAGCACAGCGCGTTGTTCACTTGGTTAGGGAAGTCGGAACGACCGGTGGCCATAATGATGTCATCACGCTGCGCGTGCGCGACAGACGGCAGAATCTCGGGATCAGGGTTGGCCAGTGCAAATATCACGGGCTTAGCTGCCATGGTTTTGACCAGCTCTGGCGGCAGCGCATTGGCCGCAGATACGCCGATAAACACATCCGAACCGGGCATCACGTCGGCCAAATCACGCGCATTGGTTTCGCGCGCCAAGTCTTGTGGCAATACACCAATATCTGTGCGACCTGTATGCACTACGCCGGTTCTATCCACCAGCGTAATGTCGGTCGCGCCCATGATTTTGAGCAATCTGGCGCAAGCGCAACCCGCCGCACCCGCACCCAAGAACACGATTTTCGCGCTTTCCAGTTTCTTGCCTTGCAGCTCCAAAGCATTCAATAGCGCGGCGCAGACGATGACGGCAGTGCCGTGCTGGTCGTCGTGAAACACCGGAATATCCAAACGCTCTTTGAGCTCTTTTTCGATACGGAAACAATGCGGCGCGGCGATGTCTTCTAAATTGATGCCACCAAAAGTAGGCGCAATATTGACCACGGTTTCGATGAAAGCCTCAATGGAGGGGGCTTTGATTTCAATGTCGAACACGTCTATGCCCGCAAACAGCTTGAACAACACCGCCTTGCCTTCCATTACCGGCTTGCCCGCCAGCGCGCCTACATTGCCCAGTCCTAATACCGCCGTGCCATCGGTAATTACCGCCACCAGATTGCCTTTGTTGGTGTATTTATAGGCATTAGCTTCATCCCTATGAATCTCGCGTACCGGCTCGGCCACGCCTGGGGTATATGCCAGCGACAGGTCTGCTGCGGTGGCGCATGGTTTGGAGGATTCCACTGAGAGCTTTCCCGGTTTAGGAAATTCGTGGTAATCAAGGGCTCGTTGTTTTAGGTCGCTCATAATTTTTTACTCAAGATGGTTTAAGTAGTGATGGTCTTCGGTCAAACACAGCCCCAAGCGCCATTCCATGGGTTTGTCACCATAAGTGTAGGATACGCGCTCTATACTGAGCAAAGGCGTACCAAGCGCAAGATTAAGCTGGTCTGCCACTTCTTGATTTGCGCCAACAGCGGCGAGCCGCTCTTCGGCACGCACCATGCTGATGCCCAACTGGGTTTCGTACATGCGATACATGGAGCCGCCGAAGGTCTCAATGCGGCTTGCTGTCACGCCTTTGAATGGTGTTGCGGGCAGCACGATGTGATCCAGAATCAATGGTTTTTTCGAGAACAGCAGTAGTCGTTTCACTACGACTACCGCACTACCGGCCTTGATCTCCAGCAGCTTCGCCACGTCGGCGCCGGCTTTGCCGCGCTCGCAGCTTAGCAATTGATTGTCCAGCAATTCCTTGGTGCCATCAGCGGCAACCAAGCGCAAAAAGCGTAGCTGTATGCCTTTTTCTTCGTGCGTGGCGACAAACGTGCCTTTGCCCTGACGGCGTACCAAAATGCTTTCCGTCGCCAGTTCATCTATGGCTTTACGCACCGTACCTTGGCTTACACCAAAGCGGCTGGCCAATTCCATCTCGCTGGGAATAGCCTCGCCTGGACGCCATTCACTGGCGACCAAACTCTGCGTAATCAGCGCTTTGATTTGCTGGTAAAGCGGACTGAAGTTAGGGGCATTCATGATGGTTATAAATTTAGCGCAGTTTCTTTTTTTAGTCTAGTGTTTTATATCTTATATAAGATATAAGATTTTTGTTGACACTGGTTTTTTATGTCATATAGAATCGGGCAATGTTTTATTGTCGTCGCTCCTAACTTAGGAAACCCGCATGAATAACTACTTTCGCCCGCGCCGCTCCATGCTCTATGTGCCGGGTTGCAATCTTCGCTATCTGGAAAAAGCACGCGAATTGCGTGCGGATTCGCTTATTCTGGATTTGGGCGACCCGATTTTAATCGCGGCTAAAGAAGAATCCCGTCAGAACGTGGTCGGAGCGGTGAAGCAAGGTGGGTTTGGCTCGCGCGAGGTGGTGATTCGTGTCAATGACCTGGATTCGCCTTGGGGACACGATGATATCAAGGCCGTCGCCAACATCGGCGCGGATGCCATTCTATTCACCAATATCGAAAGCCGCGACGATGTGTTGTCTGGACTGGCCGAGTTGGATGCCGCAGGCGGGAAGAGCGTGCCGGTGATGGTGATGATAGAAAGTCCGCTAGCCGTGCTACACGCCGAAGAAATCGCCAGCGCGTCAGATCGTATAGCTTGCATGATTATGGCCACCTCCGACCTCATTTCTCAAATGCACGCACGCACCACCAGCGACCGCATTCCTTTATTGGCCAGTCTGTCCATGGTGATTTTGGCGGCGCGTGCTTACAAGCGCGGCGTGGTGGACGGCATCAACAGCCACCTCAAAGATATGGAGGCGTTCGAGTTCGCCTGCCGCTTGGGGCGCGATATGGGCTTCGACGGCAAGTCGCTGGTACACCCTTTACAGTTGGATTACGCCAATGATGCATTTACGCCGAAATCCAGTGAAGTCAAAACTGCACGCGAAATCATCACTGCGCTGTCAGCCGCCAATGCGGCGGGTCGCGGCACGGTGGTGGTGAATGATAGATTGGTGGAACATCATCATGTCGCCGCCGCCAAGCAATTGCTTAATTTGAGCGAAATGATAGAGAAACTAGAAGCTGAGCATGTCTAATACGGGCAATTTTTTCGAGGACTTCAAGCTCGGCCAAGTGCTGCGCCACGCAACGCCACGTACTGTGAGCGAAGGTGATGCGTCTCTGTACATCGCGCTCACCGGCAGCCGTCACATTGTCCCTAGTGCCAAGACTATTGCGCTGAGTTTAGGTTATCGAGACCGCCCGATAGACGACTTACTGGCGTTTCATATTGCTTTTGGCAAGACCGTACCTGACATTTCCGTCAATGCTGTGGCTAATTTGGGTTATGCCGACGTGCGCTTTGTGCAACCGGTGTATGCGGGCGACACGCTGAGTACCACTTCCAACGTCATCGGTCTAAAGCAAAACAGCAACGGCAAGGCCGGTGTGGTGTATGTACGTTCGGTTGCCAGCAACCAACACAATCAAGCAGTGCTGTCATGGGTGCGCTGGGTAATGGTGCATAAGCACGACTTGCAAGTCGCCGCTCCGGAAACGGTTATTCCTGAATTGCCTAGCGTGGTGAGTGTTGATCAATTGGCGGTCAATTTAAGCGTTCAGCAATGGGATACCACACTCACTGGGGGCTCACGTTTGTGGGATGACTACCAAGTGGGCGAGCGCATCAATCATCCGGCGGGGATGACGGTGGAAGAAGCCGACCATACGCTGGCGACTAAGCTCTATCAAAACAACGCACGCTTGCATTTTGACGCACTGATGATGGAAAAAACCGCCTTTGGCCGACGCTTGATGTACGGCGGCCACGTCATTTCCGTGTGTCGCGCATTGAGTTACGACGGTTTGGAAAACGTGTTGAGCATCGCCGCCATCAACGCCGGCAACCACTGCAACCCAAGTTTTGGCGGGGATACTTTTTACGCCTGGACGGAAGTGCTGGAAAAATGGAGTTTGCCCAATCGCAGCGACATAGGTGCGTTGCGATTACGTTTGGTGGGCTTAAGAAATATCACCGCCACAGAGTTAGCCAACACTCACACTGTCGATGGGAAGTTTCACGTTAACGTGGTGTTGGATTTAGATTACACCGTGTTAATGCCACGACGTTGACGTTTCTAGGCCGTCATTCCCGCGTAGGCGGGAATCCAGTCAAATATCTACGGAGTGATCCATGGAGCAACAGGAGGCTCGACTGGATTCCCGCCTACGCGGGAATGACGGTGGAGCGTTTAGCACAGCAGTATTTTGAGGATAAGCAATGACTATTTCTACACATCCTAATGACGCACTTTTTGGCGGCGAAAAATCGTTTCCGCTGATTCCTGCCTGCGAGCATTTCGCTGGTAGTGAAAAACTCATCCTGAAAGCGCTTGCGTTGCAAGACAGTATAGGCGCGGTGTTCGACATCACTTGTGATTGTGAGGATGGTGCAGCAGCGGGGCAAGAGTGCGAACACGCCGAGATGATAGTGCGCGTTCTGAATAGCGAAGATAACAAACACAAAATGGCGGGCGCACGCATCCACGATTACAGCCACCCCGCTTGGAAGCAGGACATAGATATTCTCGTGGGCGGCGCGGGAAAACTATTGGCCTACATCACCATCCCCAAATCTACGCACGTGGCGCAAGCGGCGGAGATGATTGCCTACATCCAAAAGATCGCAAAATTCCATGGAATTGAACGCGAAATTCCCATCCATGTGCTAATTGAGACCCACGGTGCGTTGCACGATGTGTACGAAATCGCCGCCTTGCCTTGGTTGCAAGTGCTGGATTTTGGCCTGATGGACTTTGTCAGCGCTCACAACGGTGCGATTCCCGCCTCCGCCATGCGTAGTCCGGGACAATTTGAACATAGGCTATTGGCACGCGCCAAGGCCGAAGTGGTGGCCGCGGCATTGGCGCACGGGGTGGTTCCGGCACACAACGTCACGCTGGACTTGAAGAATGCCGAAACGACATTTTCCGATGCCAGCCGCGCACGCAATGAATTCGGCTTTATGCGCATGTGGAGCATTTATCCGACGCAAATTCAGGCCATCGTAGATGCAATGAAGCCGGATTACAGTGAGGTGGCGGATGCTGCCAACATTCTACTCGCCGCGCAACATGCCGATTGGGGGCCAATACAATATGACGGCGAACTGCATGACCGCGCCACTTATCGCTACTTCTGGGAAGTTTTGCAAAAAGCCAAACTCACCAAAGTTGAGATTTCGGCGGATGCGCTCAAGGCATTCTTTTAATTTCAGGCGTAAACCATGACCCAACTTAATTCCGCAGGCGCACGTTTCCGCGCTGCCCTAACCGCCGAAAAGCCGCTACAGATCATAGGCGCGATTAACGCCTATCACGCCATGCTGGCCACGCAAACCGGCTACAAGGCGCTATATCTCTCCGGCGGTGGCGTGGCGGCTGGTTCGCTGGGTTTGCCGGATTTGGGCATTTCCACGTTGGAAGACGTACTGATAGACGCGCGACGCATTACCGACGCGGTGGACACGCCATTATTAGTAGATATTGATACCGGTTTCGGCGGCGCTTTCAACATTGCCCGAACCGTCAAAGCCATGATCAAGGCGGGTGTGGCGGCAGTACATATCGAAGACCAAGTGTCGGCAAAACGCTGTGGGCATAGACCGAATAAAGCCGTGGTGAGCCAAAGCGAAATGGAAGACCGCGTTAAGGCTGCCGTAGATGCCAAAACCGATGCCGATTTCGTCATCATGGCGCGTACTGACGCATTGGCCGTGGAAGGGCTGCAATCAGCCATAGACCGCGCTTGCGCCTGTGTCGAAGCTGGAGCCGATGCGATATTTCCAGAGGCCATGACCGAGCTTGGCATGTACCAACAATTCGTCGCCGCCGTGAAAGTGCCAGTGCTCGCCAACATCACGGAATTCGGCTCTACGCCTTTGTTTACGGTAGGAGAGCTGGCCAGTGCCAACGTGAGCATGGTGCTGTATCCGCTGTCTGCATTTCGCGCCATGAATCAGGCCGCGCTTAAAGTTTATGAGGCTGTACGCAAAGAAGGCACACAGAAAAATGTAGTGAACTTGATGCAAAGCCGCGCTGAGTTGTACGAATTTTTGGGTTATCACGCTTTTGAAGAAAAACTGGACACCTTGTTCAAGGAGGGGAAATGAACACCGCTACTGAAGCACCAAAAAAGAAAAAAGGCGTTGCGCTAGCCGGCGTTGCAGCAGGCACTACCGCCATCTGCACCGTAGGCCACACTGGCAACGATCTACACTATCGCGGCTATGACATCATAGAACTGGCTAACAGCGCCACGTTTGAAGAGGTCGCTTATATGCTGATACACGGCGAGCTGCCGACGACGGCAGAATTGGCGGCTTATCACAAAAAACTGAAAATACTGCGAGGCTTGCCCGATGCGTTAAAAGCCGTGCTGGAGCAAATCCCTGCCTCGGCACACCCGATGGACGTGATGCGTACCGGCTGCTCTATGCTCGGCGTGTTGCAGCCAGAAGCCGGAGGCCGCAACGTGCAAGCCGCGAAAGATTTAGGCGACCGCCTGATTGCCTGCTTTGGCTCCATGTTGCTGTATTGGTATCACTTTAGCCACAATAACAAGCGCATAGAAGTTGAAACCGACGATGATTCCGTGGCAGCGCACTTTTTGCATGTGCTGCACGGCAAAGCACCGTCAGACCTGCATGTCCGCGCCATGAATACCTCGCTGGTGCTGTACGCCGAGCATGAGTTCAACGCTTCCACTTTCACCGCGCGCGTGGTGGCTGGTACTTTATCCGATATGTATTCCTGCATCACCGGCGCTATAGGTGCTCTGCGCGGCTCCAAGCACGGTGGTGCTAATGAGGCGGCGATGGAAATAATCGAACGCTACAAAACACCAGACGAAGCTGAAGCCGACATCGTGCGACGCATGGCGGCCAAGGAAATCATCATAGGCTTCGGTCATCCGGTGTACACCATAGCCGACCCGCGCAATGAGTGCATTAAGGAAGTTAGCCGCCAGTTATCAGAAGATAACGGTAATATGACGCTTTTTGACGTATCTTCACGCATTGAAGCTGTGATGTGGCGTGAAAAGAAGATGTTCCCCAATTTGGATTGGTACAGCGCTTCTAGCTATCACATGATGGGCGTGCCGACTGGCATGTTCACGCCGCTGTTCGTAATTTCGCGCACCACCGGCTGGGTGGCGCACATCATCGAGCAACGCATAGATAACAAGATTATTCGCCCAAATGCAGAATATAACGGGCCGGAAAACCGGGCGTTTGTGCCTATTTCACAACGATAAAACAACAACATTTTTGCCACAGATGAGCACGGATAAACACAGATAGAGAAGTTTGACGACTAATTGAAATCTGTGTCCATCCGTGTGTATCTGTGGCTAACTTAATTTTTGAAAGCTATTCATGTCATCCCACATCTCCAACGTCCGCCCCGCCCCCGATCAAGTCTTGGTGGACATCGCCGACTATATCGTTGACTACCAAATCAACAGCGCTGAAGCCTTCGACACCGCCCGCAACTGTCTGATGGATACGCTGGGCTGCGGCTTCGAGGCGCTGGAT
This sequence comes from Methylophilaceae bacterium, assembly GCA_046155285.1. GTDB lineage: Bacteria > Pseudomonadota > Gammaproteobacteria > Burkholderiales > Methylophilaceae > CAILHX01. The sequence goes on from JBJXEA010000024.1 coordinate 31,868, forward strand.
TACCCCGCTTGCACCAAGCTGTTGGGGCCTGTTGTAGAAGGTACAGTAGTTCCGAACGGCGCGAAAGTGCCGGGAACATCATTCCAGCTCGACCCCATTCTTGCTGCCTTCAACATCGGCGCGATGATCCGTTGGCTGGACTTTAACGATACATGGCTGGCGGCTGAATGGGGTCATCCTTCCGACAATTTGGGTGGCATTCTGGCCACCGCAGACTGGATTTCGCGCACCAACTTAGCGCAAGGAAAGTCGCCGCTGACCATCAAGGATGTGCTGACCGCCATGATTAAGGCTCACGAAATTCAAGGCGTGCTGGCGCTAGAAAATAGCTTTAACCGCGTAGGCTTGGATCACGTGATACTGGTCAAAGTGGCCTCCACCGCTGTTGTTGCTGGCATGTTGGGGGCAAATAAATCACAAATTATTGATGCCGTCTCCAATGCATGGATAGACGGCCAAGCGCTGCGTACCTATCGCCATAGCCCCAACACCGGCTCGCGCAAATCCTGGGCGGCGGGCGATGCGACTAGCCGTGCCGTAAGGTTGGCAATCATGACCATGAAAGGCGAAATGGGCTATCCATCGGCACTCACCGCCAAAACCTGGGGTTTCTACGACGTGCTGTTCAAAAGCAACGCCTTCAAATTTCAGCGCCCGTATGGTTCTTACGTGATGGAACAAGTGTTGTTCAAGATTTCTTTTCCCGCCGAGTTCCACGCGCAAACCGCCGTGGAATGCGCCATTCAGCTCTATCCGCAAATTGGCAACCGCATAGACACGCTAGATAAAATCGCGCAAGTAGACAAAATCGTCATGACCACCCACGAGTCGGCGATTCGCATTATTGATAAGTCGGGTGCGCTCAACAACCCCGCCGACCGCGACCATTGTCTGCAATACATGGCCACGATAGGCTTACTGAAAGGCAATTTAACGGCTGCTGATTACGAAGATGATGTCGCCACCGACCCGCGCATAGACGCGCTGCGCGACAAAATGGTGTGCGTGGAGAATGCCGAATACACCAAAGATTACCTAGATCCCGAAAAACGCTCCATCGCCAACGCCATCCAAGTGTTCTTCAAAGATGGCAGCAAGTCCGACAACGTCGCCGTGGAATACCCCATCGGCCACCGCCGCCGCCGTGGTGAAGGCATACCGGAGTTGGTGAAGAAATTCAAAATCAATCTGGCACGCCGCTTTTCAGCTAAGCGGCAGGCAGAAATTCTTAACTTGTGCTTAGACCAAAGCAAGCTGGAAACTACACCAGTCAATGAATTCGTTGATGCGCTAATTGCATAGGTAGCAAAAATTTACGTTGGTAAAAAGCTGCTTTTATACTTAGCTTGGATCGCACAAAACAAGTTACAACACTCATTTGATACAATTAGTAATTTATATGATATTAATTGATACCATTAGTACCACTCAATATCATAAAGTCTGGTTTGTGCAATATCGCACATCAGCCTTTCAAATTATCTAAGGAGATTCAAATGTCTAAAAAAATAGTATTTGCAACTTTCGCACTTATTTCCATTCTTTCTACCCCTGCTTTTTCTGCAGATGAACACAACACTGTGGCAGGTCTGACAGTTGCAGGAGCGCCTCTTGGTTTGCATGGTGTGGATCCTGTTTCGTTCATCCAATTAAGCAACCGAATTGAAGGCACGGCACAGTACACTGCGCGTTTTGAAGGAGTTGATTATTACTTTTCATCTGAAGCTAATTTGAATGCCTTTAAGAAGGCACCAGAAGAATTTTCTCCTCAAAATGGCGGATTCTGTACTTTTGGTGTTTCTGTGGGTAAGAAGTTTGATGGTAACCCACGTTATTCTGCGATTGTTGATAAGAAACTTTATCTTTTTGTGAATGAAGATATTCTTAAAGCTTTCCAAAAAGACCCAAAAGGTGTGATCGCCAAGGCTGAAAAAAGCTGGCATGACATTCAACACAAGTCAGCTCAAAGTCTTTAAATCGGCTAAAGCAAGGTGATAGCTATCAATCACCTTGCTTTTTTATCGTGGTAACTATAGCTAAAGAATTGATTTAACTAGCGAGTAGCACTGCAATTCGCCCGCTGATTTTTGGCGCAAGCTCTTGCTCAAACCACGGATTAGCCTTAAACCAGCGCACATTGCGCGGGCTGGGATGCGGTAACACGACCAGCTTAGGCCAATGTTGCTGCCAGTTGCTTACGGTTTCGGTGAGGGACTTTTTCTTGTCTTCCGGCACATGCCAGTCGCGTGCGTATTGCCCCAGTACCAACGTCAATTCAACGTGTTTCAACTGCGCCATCATGCGGCTACGCCAAGTCTCGACGCACTCTGGTCTGGGTGGTAAATCGCCGGAACTAGAACTTCCCGGATAGCAAAAACCCATAGGCAACAGCGCAATTTGCTCCGCGTCATAAAACATGGCCTTATCCACGCCCATCCATTTTCGCAGCCGTTCACCACTGGGGTCGTTAAAAGGAATGCCGGTTTCATGTACACGCCGCCCCGGCGCTTGACCGACAATCAGAATGCGCGCTTGAGGATGCATCTGAAATATGGGTCTGCAACCCAAAGGCAAGTGTGGTGCGCAGAGCGTACAAGCGCGTGCCTCGGAAATTAAGCGATTAAACTCATTTGTTTGCTGCATGATCATGTTTTCTCCAAGCATAGGGAGTTTGGCCTACTTGCGCCTTAAATACACGAGATAAGGCGGTTGCGCTGGCATAACCCACTTCATTGGCTACCAGCTCCACCGATTTGCCTTTGGTGAGCAACACTTGAGCCAAGCCAACCCGCCAATTGGCCAAATAATCGCCAGGAGTCATTCCCACAGTTTCACGAAAATGCACGGCAAATCGCGCACGTGACATTCCCGCTGTTTGCGCCAAGGAGTCCAGTGTCCAGTTTTGTTGGGGGTTGCTATGCGCCGCTATCAATACTTTGGCGAGGCGTTTGTCTGCCAAACCTGCGAGCAGACCCACTTGTGTTTGATGGTGTTCCAACAAGTGACGTAATACCTGAATCAGCAAATATTCAAACAAACGCTCTATGGCTGACAGCCGACCGCTTTCCTCTTGTAACGCCTCTGAAAATAATAATTCCAGTGTAGAACTCATTGCGGGCAGCTCAGCTAAGGGTATCAATAATATTTGCGGCAGCGCATGCACCAATGGATTAGTCACTTGACTGCCAAAATCAAGCGAGGCGCAAACAAAATCAGCCTCTTGCCTATCCTCAAAATCAAAACGATGATTAATGGGGCGCGGATAAAACAGCATGCTAGGTTGCTCAATCACCAACGGTGAATGGTCTGGCGAGCGCACTGTGAGCTTGCCGCTGCGTATCAAATGTAGGTAACCCACCCCATCGCTTGTACCTATATCTGTACTGCTGCACAGCGTCCCGGCATAGAACAAGCGCGCCTTAAATTGATAGCGCTCAAAAAATCCTGTCAACCTGTCCGTCATATGCAGCCTCGCTTGATTGATACTAATTGTTGCTAATTTGATATTTTATAGCACCATTAGTTCCTCTTGGCAAGAGAAAATCCTTTTCGTGCACTGTTGCACTTAAATTAAACAAGGAGGCTCAAATGCCTAATATTATTCCCCTCGACATTCATGCCGCTGATCCTCAAACCGCACAAACGCTTAACGCGGTCAAAGCCAAGATTGGCATGATACCCAACCTGTTTTCTACCTTTGCGCTTGCTCCAGTGGTATTGGATGCGTATTTACATTTTTCAGGAAAGCTCGAAGCTGGGCGTTTAACGGCAAGTCAGCGCGAAATCGTGGCTTTAACAGTTGCTCAGATTAACGGTTGCGGTTACTGCTTAAGCGCCCACACCATGATAGGAAAAGGTGCAGGCCTCAGCGAAGACGACATTCGTCTAGCGCGCAACAGTAAGGCTGTAAACCCTACCGATCAAGCAATCTCTACGCTTGCGCAAAACATCGTGCAAACGAAAGGCAAGCTTGCTTTATCTACTTTGCAAGCTGCCCGTGATGCCGGACTAGACGACGGTTTGATTGTGGAAGTCATCGCCAACGTGACGCTCAACATTATGACCAATTACACCAATAATGTTGCCGACACAGACATAGATTTCCCAAAAGTAAGTGTTTCTCTTTAGCTCTTACGGGAGGGAAATCGACTTTTCCTCCTATAAGAACTTCAGATATTTTAATAAGCAAACACTCAAGTAATACCCCAACTTAAACCAGAGGAGATCATCATGACTTACAACCAATTCATACAGTTAAATACCACTAATAGTTACCAATGGAAGATACTCAGAAAACTTTCCTTGGTTACATTGTTGGCAACTCTTTTTTGTTTTGCGCCTATAGCATTAAAGCACGCGGATGCAGCAGAAATAAAAGCCAAGGCGAGTGCTGCAATTTTTGACAAGGACGGCAGTTTGAAACGTCCAAATGGCTATAGAGAGTGGATTTTTGTCGGAACGCCGCTAACTCCCAATGACATGAATGATGGAAAAGCTGCATTTCCTGAATTTCATAATGTTTATATTGACCCCGCTAGCTGGGCTTATTGGAAAGAGAATGGCGAATTTCGTGATGGGACTATTCTGGTAAAAGAATTGGTCAGCGTTGGAAGCAAAGCAACGTTTTCTGGCAAAGGATATTTTGAGGGTGAGTATATAGGTTTAGAAGCAACTGTTAAGGACAGTAAAAGATTTCCTAGCGCACCTGGTAATTGGGCATACTTTCGTTTTACTATTGAAGGCTCTAAAGATCTGAATATCAAAGCGTTAGCTCAGGCACACAACTCTTGCGCTGCATGTCATCAAGCCAACGCTGCCCAAGATTTCGTATTTACACAACATTATCCGGTTCTTAGAGCAGGAAAGTCAGCTGGGCAGGCCGCAGCAGGCGGTTATTAGATCATGAGCTTTAAAAGTTAGCCTAATGAGCATAAGCCTTACTTCTGCATTGGAGTGTAATTTCCAGTATCTTAAATTAGGGAGAGGGAATTATTCCTCTCCTTATTAGGTCTTCAATATATGTAAGTATTTATCAACTGCTACGACAAACTGACACACCTTGAGGATATCCCATGATAAAACGAACCCTGTTATTTTTCGTCACCCTGCTATTTTCAGCACAATTGCTGGCCGCCGGAAAGCCATTTGACCAAGCCGCGTTTATCCAAGCGCAAAAAGATGGCAAATCCATTTTAGTGGCGATTCATGCCGACTGGTGTCCTACTTGCCGCTCACAGGCGGCGACTATCGAAAAACTCTCAAAAAGCGAAGAATTCAAAAACCTCGTGATATTGCGCGTTGATTTTGATGAGCAAGTGGACGTAGTCAAATCCTTCCATGCCAACAGGCAAAGCACGCTCATCGTGTTCAAAGGTTCGCAAGAAGTTGGCCGCTCTTTGGGCGATACGCGCGAAGCCAGCATCGCCGCTTTGTTAAAAAAATCACTCTAGTATGGAGTTCAATCTCGCCACCTATGGCTTGGCTGGCCTGGCTGGCGTGCTGTCTACGCTGTCGCCCTGCGTATTGCCGCTAATTCCTATTCTGTTGGCGAGCGCATTGGCCGCGCATAGGTTTGGCGCAATCGCCTTGGCGGGCGGTTTGGCGCTGTCTTTCACCTTGGTGGGCGTAGCGGTGGCCGCAGCGGGCAGCGCGGTGGGGCTGGATCAAGATGCTTTGCGTGTGACGGGTTCTGTATTGCTCATCATTTTTGGTTTGGTGTTGCTGTTGCCTGTGTTGCAAGAGAAATTCGCTCAAGCCACTTCTCGGTTGTCTTCATCCGGCCAAACCATGCTGGCGGGCATTACCTTGGAAGGCTTACACGGCCAGTTTTTGCTGGGATTGCTGCTGGGCTTGGTATGGAGCCCCTGTGTCGGCCCCACGCTGGGAGCCGCCATTACGCTGGCGAGTCAAGGTGAAAATTTGTTCAAGATCACCGGTGTCATGGCCGTGTTTGGTTTAGGCGCAGCGGTGCCTTTGGTGATTTTGGGATTAATTTCGCGCCCTTTGATGATGCGCTTTCGCGGCAAACTGATGGAAACCGGCAAGCGCGGCAAACAGATTTTAGGTTTGGTATTGCTGTTACTGGGAAGCGCCGTGCTTTTTGGCTGGGACAAACTGTTTGAAATCTGGGTACTCAAACTCGCGCCGCAATGGCTGGTTGATTTGACTACACGTTTTTAGTCGTTAGCTTTAACCACAACACCAGCGCCGCCAACAGCAAAGTCACGCCATTGGCCAGCATCACCGGCATGCTGTTGATGCTGATGCCGTACATCAACCAGAACGCTACGCCCGCCGTAAACAGGCTGTACATGGGCAAGGAAATGCCCGATAAATCGCGCGTTTTCCACGATTGCCAAGCCTGTGGCACAAAGGCGACCGTGGTTAAAAATGCGGCGGTGTAGCCGAAAAAGTCATTGAGTTCTAGCGCCATAAAATTTCCTGAGTAGTGATACAGCGAATCCGCCGCCCATAAACAAATCCGCCTGAATTATACTTGCAATTCGTTCACCCATTTAAGCGCTCGTGCTTAGGTACAACATCATGAATTCATTGCTTAAAAAATCCCTTTGGCTGCTCGTCGCCATTCTCGGCGCATCGGCAGTAGCCAACATCGCTTTAAGTCGCGGGGAATCCATCAGCGCGCTGTGGTTCACCGCCGCCGCGGTGTGTATCTACGCCATCGCCTACCGCTTCTATGCCGCTTGGATTGCCGCCAGCGTACTGACTCTGGACGAAACCCGCGCTACACCCGCCGAGCGTTTTGACAACGGGCGCGATTTCATTCCTACCCACAAATGGATCGTATTCGGCCACCATTTCGCCGCCATTGCCGGGCCTGGGCCATTGGTTGGCCCTACCTTGGCCGCGCAATTTGGCTATCTGCCGGGAACCTTGTGGATATTAGTGGGCGCGGTGCTGGGCGGCTGTGTGCAGGATATGACGACGCTGTTCTTTTCCACCCGCCGCGATGGACGCAGCCTAGGCCAAATGGCGCGTGACGAATTGGGTGCGATAGGCGGAGTTGCCGCGCTGATAGGCACTTTCGTGATTATGATCATCCTGATTGCGGTGCTGGGGTTGGTGGTGGTCAACGCCATGAAACACAGCCCGTGGGCGACTTCCACCGTCGTCGCCACCATCCCCATCGCCATGTTCGTCGGCCTGTACATGCGAACTATCCGCCCCGGACGGGTGCTGGAAGGCTCGGTCATCGGCATCGCCTTGCTGTTGCTTTCTGTTGTGGGTGGCGGCTGGATAGACCATCAACCCGTGTTGCGTGAACTGTTTAATCACGATGGCTTGCCGCTGGCTTGGGGCATCATCGCCTATGGCCTCGCCGCTGCCATCCTGCCAGTGTGGCTGCTGCTAGCACCGCGCGACTACCTTTCTACCTTCATGAAACTAGGCACCATCATGCTGCTGGCTGTCGCCATCCTGATTCTACAACCGCAAATCCACATGCCAGCGCTGACCCAATTTATAGACGGCACCGGCCCGATTTTTGGCGGCTCTTTGTTCCCTTTTGTGTTCATCACCATCGCCTGCGGCGCAATTTCCGGCTTTCACGCGCTGATTGCCTCCGGCACCACACCCAAACTGCTCAGCAACGAACGTGACATCCGCCTTATCGGCTACGGCGGCATGGCGTTGGAATCCTTCGTCGCCATCATGGCGCTCATCGCCGCCACAGTGCTGGAACCCGGCGTATTCTTTGCCATCAACAGCCCGGCCGGAGTAGTGGGTAAAGAAGCCGCCGATGCCGTGGCTAAAATCTCCGGCTGGGGCTTTCCTGTCAGCGTTGAACACATGCAACTGCTGGCAAAACAGATGGGCGAAACTACATTGTTTGCCCGCACCGGCGGCGCGCCATCACTAGCGGTGGGCATGGCCAGCATCTTTGGCAACGCTTTTGGTAATAACCTGCTGGCGCTGTGGTATCACTTCGCCATCATGTTCGAGGCCATCTTCATCCTCACCACACTGGATGCCGGTACCCGCGTCGGACGCTTCATGTTGCAGGATATGCTGGGCAATATCTGGCCGAAACTGGGGCAAACCTCATGGATGCCCTCGGTCATCCTCACCAGCGGCATCGTGGTCGCGGCTTGGGGCTACTTCCTCTACATCGGCGTGATAGATCCTAACGGCGGCGTCAACCTGCTATGGCCGCTATTCGGCATCGCCAACCAAATGCTGGCGGCCATCGCACTGTGTGTGGGCACTGGCATCTTGGTCAAATCCGGCAAACTCAAATATGCATGGATTACCGCACTGCCACTGTCTTGGCTAGTCATCGTCACCACCACGGCGGCTTACCAAAAAATCATGAGCGACGACATCCGCGTAGGCTTTTTTGCCGCCGCCAACGACATGTCCGCCAAACTCGCCGCCGGTCTATTGCCACCGGAAAAAGCCGCAGTCGCGCCGCAGCTCATTTTCAATCAACATTTAGACGGCTGGATAGCACTGTTTCTGGCTACGTTGTTATGGATAATCGTGCTGGATATGTTGCGTGTTTGTGCGCGACATCTGGCTGGGAAGGCTGTGCCACCGCTCTCAGAATCGCTGCACATGCCTAGTCGCTTGGTGGAAGCTTAACGTCAGGGATTAAATGACTATTTTGCGTAAAATCTGGCGAATCATCCGACGCTTATCCGGTGACGATGCCTATGAGCGTTATGTAGCGCATCACACCCATCATCATGAAGGGGTGCCATTGTCACGCGAGGCGTACTTCAAGCAATGGCAGGATGGAAAATGGCAAGGAGTGAAACGATGTTGCTGAATGTGAACAAACTAAGCGAACTAGAAGTAACCGTAACTCAATTCCGAAATCAATCCCCAGCGCATGTTCTTGAGGTTGCAGACCATGTTTGGAAACAAAGGGAAATGTTCATTTCTTGGCCAAAAAAATCGCTTCTATTTATGCCTGAAGCTATTCGGGAGAAATATCACCAATATACACCTGAGCAGAAGCAGCAAATTCGAAGTGCAGAACTAGTGCCGGATAGCCGATCTAATGGCCCAGCTATAATGACCTTTCTATTAGCTGGGGGTGCTAGACCAAAACGAGTTTCTCCTAATAAAGAATGGAGTATTCACCACATTTATGATGGAAAATTTCCTTGGGTTGGTCATGGTGTTTCCACTCATGCGGTTAACGATAAACGCTACTTTACGCACTCCGCCGGTCTGGTGGCTATTCATCCTGTGGCAGATGCACTTGCAGATGAAGTTCCCTATTTTGCGTGGCTACTACGATATGAAGCATTTCGGCTTTTTGGTTTTGATCCTGATTGTATTTTTACCTCCATAGCTAGGACGGATTCCATGCACCGTTAAGCCTTAAAATGGTGCGCGTCACGCACCATGCTAACCATCAAACTCTATCTGCACCACTTCGCCATAACCTATCGACAGCTTTTCGTAACTTTCCGCCAGCGGAATCCTCTTCACATGCGCCAGAACTGCGTGTATCACACCGGAATGGGTAATCACCCCGACTTGTTCATGACGTTCCGCCAACTCGCGTAACAAGCCCAATACTCGTTGGCTGAGTTGCGCATAACTCTCACCGTTGGGCGGCACATGGTTCACAAAGTCTGATAGCCATTTTTCGCTTTGCTCACGCGGAATATCCAGCCAGTTGCGGCCATCCCAGTCGCCAAAGTCAATCTCCTGCAATCTGTCCTCATGCACATGTTCGACTTGCAAAGCATTGGCCAACATGCGGCAGCGCTCTGCCGGGCTGCAATAGAAGGGGATGGGCGGCATTGTGGCAATCTTGGCTTTGATAGCTGCGGCTTCTTGCTCAAAGGTCTCGGCCAGTGGCGGGTTGTGGCGGCCATAGCAAAGACCATGCGCCAGTACCTTGGTATGGCGAATCAGCGTGAGATGCATGCCACGATTCCCAGATAGAAAGCTAACTCACTCAACTGCTGCATCGCGCCCAGACAGTCGCCGGTATAGCCGCCCAGCTTTTTTTGCAACAATCGCCCGAACCACCAGCGCACCAACAAAACCGGTAGCAGTGCCCAAAGCGCAGGCAAGGGCAGCCAATACAGCGGTGCCAAGCCAAATGCGGCGCACAGGGCGAATTCTGGGCTTGTCATCTGCGTTGCCAAAGGTTTGGCCTTGCCGTTTTCGCGCACATATTCTTGGGTCAGAATCAGGCTGGCCGCACTCAAGCGGCTCAAGGCGTGGGCGGCAATCAACACGGCGGGAATGAGCGTGGCGGGGAGCGCAGCAAGCGCTTCAAACTTAAGCAACAAGGCCATAAACAGTGCCGATGCGCCATAATTGCCGATGCGCGAATCTTTCATGATGGCGAGTACCTGCTCTTTCTCCCAGCCGCCACCAAGGCCGTCTACCGCGTCAGACAAGCCATCTTCGTGAAACGCGCCGGTGAGCATCAGGCTTGCCACCATACTCAGTAGGATTGCTAAGCCCTGCGGCAACAGAATGGCTGAAATATAAAATACCAATGCCACCAGTGCGCCGACAACGATGCCAACCAAGGGGAAATATCGGGTTGAGCGATTGAGGTCTGCTTCTTCGTGCTTGCCCCACGCCGCACACGGGATGCGGGTGAAGAAGGTCAGGGCGGTGAAGAAGAGTTGGATTTGGTACTTCATGCGTCGCGTCCACTGACTCCAGCCGATTCAAACGAGGCCATCTCATTGAGGAAATTGACCGCGGATTGCAATAATGGATAAGCCACGGCGCAGCCGGTACCTTCGCCTAGACGCATTCCAACGTCTAGCAAAGGCTCTGCACCTAGTTCTGCCAATAACTTGCTATGCCCAGCCTCGCCAGAGCGGTGGGTGAACACGCAGTTGTCGAGAATACTCACATTCAGCCGTGAGGCGACCAACAACGCAGAAGTCGCAATGAAGCCATCTATCAATAGCAACACACCTTTCTCTACCGCACCCAGCATGGCGCCCACCATCATCGCCACTTCAAATCCGCCAAAAGTGGCAAGCACTTGCAAGGGTTCGTCAGCATTCAAACCGTGGTGATTAAGCGCTTGTTCTAAGATTTTTATCTTGTTGGTTAAGCCCGCGTCATCTAAACCTGTGCCACGCCCGGCGCACTGGCTCATTGGCAAGCTACACAACACGCACATCAACGCCGCCGCGCTGGAGGTATTGGCGATGCCCATTTCGCCAAAACCTAGCACGTTACTTCCTGCCGATATTTCGGACAGCGCCAGCGCCTTGCCTTTTGCGATAGCGGCCTGACATTGCATGGCGGACATCGCGGGCTGGGTCAGGAAATTGGCCGTGCCCTTGGCGATTTTGGCGTTGATTAAATCAGGATGTGACGCGAAATCAGTCGCAACGCCAGCATCCACCACGCGCAACCCAATGCCATGCTGACGTGCGAACACATTGATGGCAGCGCCGCCCGCCAGAAAATTCAACACCATCTGGTAGGTCACCGCTTGCGGAAAAGGACTCACGCCTGATTCAGCGATGCCGTGATCCCCCGCAAACACCAAGATCACAGGACGATTGAGTATTGGTTCTAATGTTTGTTGCACCAAACCTATGCGCAACGCCAAGCTTTCCAACTTGCCCAAAGCGCCTAAGGGCTTGGTTTTGGTGTCTATGGCATGCTGAAGTTGTTGGCGCATTTTGGATATTGGCTGTGACGATGTCATGGTGTTGGCGCTGTAAAATTGAAACGCTCTTGTACCGCATCCTTGTGATACACGTCAAATGTCTTGAAAAAGGTGTGCCTAAAACAAGTGCCTTTGCTATAATCGCCCGCTCTCGGAATTCCGAAGCCGAGATGCGCAGTTTCAATGTTTCAAGTATGGCCGGGTAGCTCAGTCGGTAGAGCAGCGGATTGAAAATCCGCGTGTCGGCAGTTCGATTCTGCCCCCGGCCACCAGATTTGTGCGAAGCACAAAATCTGGAAGGGCTTTAGATGTGCCACCAATCTCGTGTTGTTAATATAGGGAAGCTACATATGTCCCGCTATCAAGAAATCACTCCCTCCGCACTCCAAGCTATGCAAGCCGTAGGCGCACTGCAACTGGTGGACGTGCGTAATCCAGAGGAAGTCGCTCGCGGCATTATCAGCGGCGCAAAACACATCATACTGAACGATCTACCTATGCGCTGGAACGAGCTCAGCGACGACACCCCCATCGTGCTTTATTGCCACAGCGGCGTGCGTTCTGCCCACGCTTGCATGTACTTGGCCGAGCAAGGATTTACCGCGTTGTTCAATCTGCAAGGCGGCATCATGGCTTGGGGGCAGGCGGGTTTGCCGTTCGTCGCTAAGAGTTAGTACGATGGAATTCGACAAAGAACTGGATGCGCGCAACTTGAATTGTCCGCTGCCCATCCTGCGCTGCAAAAAAGCGTTGGCGGAACTGAGTGGCGGACAGGTGTTGAAGGTGGTGGCGACCGATCCAGGTTCGGTGAAAGACTTTCATGCTTTCGCACGCCAAACCGGGCATGAGATTGTGTCTTTCAATGAGGCCGATGGCGAAACTAAGTGCGAATATACCTTTTTGATGCGTAAGCGAATGACCTAAACGGATTACTAGAGTTGTTAAGGCCAGGCCTGAAATTTTTATTGCTACTTGGATGGAAGTTAAAAATTTGTTAACTCACCTATCTCCAATAGTCGGTAATGCCCATATTTATGGAGGCCATCATGCTGGTGGTCAGGCATAACAAACAGAACCTACATATGAAAGCGAAATGGTTTTTAAGTGTCTGGGTGAAAAGTATAGGCAACAGAAGTGAATATCTAACTACGCTGGACCGTCGAGAGTCTGCTAATTGTCTTTAGTGGCCGGTTTCTGACATTTGTTAGTCCCCCAAAAAATCCATCTTGCCAATCTCCACGCCGTTGTGGCGCAGAATGGCATAGGCCATGCTGGTGTGGAAGTGCAGGTTGGGGGTGACGAAGTTGAGCAAATAGGGCTGGCCTAAAAAGCTGACTTCGCGTTTGCCTAGCTTGAGGTTGATGGTGCCTTCTTCGCTGCCATCAATTTGTACGGCGGTCACACTTTGCAAAAAGGCGATGGTTTTGGCGATGCGGGCTTGCAGTTCGGGGAAGGTAGTTTCGTTGTCTTCATAGCTGGGAACGGCAATGCCAGCAAGCCTTGCGACGCAGCCTTTGACTACGTCGGTGGCGATCTGTATCTGGCGTGATAGTGGGTACATATCCGGTGCCAAGCGTGCATTGACAAACACAGAAGGTTCGATTTTCTTGGCTTCGGCGTGGGCGGCGGCTTTTTCCAATATCGCGGAAAGGTTGCCTAGGAATTTAACAAAGACAGGGACTGAGGCTTGGTACATTGAGAGGGACATTTTTAGCTCCAAAGTTATAAATCAGTAGTCATTCTATGTTTAGTTATCTTGCGCCGATTCCAAGCGCTTAATAATCTCCACTCGCGCCTTGGATATGGCTTCTTTGATGGAGGTTGGCGTAGTGTGTTGACTGGCAATAGCACCTGCATCTAGGGTTTGAACGGCTTGTAAACATTCCCGCAATTTCTGCGCCGCAGGAAATGGCTTGTCAGCATAACCCAATCTTCCTCGTGTGTCGCATTCGCAAGCACGCAAAAAATCCTCAAACCGCGCTGGCTGGCGGATGGCATCGGTGTCTTGTAAGAACTGCACGATGGTACTGGGACGCATTTCGAACACGGCGTGTACTTTGCCGTGCAGTTTGGCGACGATGTGTGCCAGCCCCTTGCAGTCGTTTGGCACTTTGAGGCGTTTGCATAGCTCTTTGAGCAGGTTCACGCTGCGTGCTTCATGGCCTATATGACGTGGCAGCATGTCGGCGGGAGTAGTGCCTTTGCCCAAGTCGTGGGTGAGTGCGGCGAATCTCACTGGTAAGTTGTAGCCTTGTGAAGCCGCATAGTCCACCACCATCATGATGTGTACTCCGGTGTCTATTTCTGGATGATGCTGGGCTGGCTGGGGGACACCCCACAGTCTGTCTACTTCGGGTAATAGTTGTTTCAACGCGCCGCATTGGCGCAGCACCTCAAACATTTTGGAAGGTGTGGATTCCATCAAGCCACGCGAGAGTTCTTGCCACACGCGCTCCGGCACCAAGGCATCTACTTCGCCGTTTTGCACCATCTCTTGCATCAGGCGCATGGTTTCTGGCGCGACGCTGAAATCGTCAAAACGCGCCGCAAAGCGGGCGACACGCAAGATGCGAACCGGGTCTTCTACAAACGCAGCACTGACGTGCCTGAATATTTTGTCCTGCAAGTCTTGCTGGCCGTGGTGGGGGTCTATCAGTTGGCCATTTTCGTCTTTAGCAATGGCGTTGATGGTGAGGTCGCGGCGGGCGAGGTCTTGTTCCAACGTGACTTCCGGGGCGGCATGCACTTGAAATCCCTTGTAGCCACGCGCCGTCTTGCGTTCGGTGCGAGCCAGCGCATACTCTTCATGAGTGTTAGGATGCAAAAATACCGGGAAATCTTTGCCTACGGGTTGATAACCGAGTGCTGCCATTTGCTCTGGTGTTGCGCCGACGACGACCCAATCGCGATCTTTGAGGGGTAAGCCCAGCAAGGCATCGCGGACCGCACCGCCGACACAATAGATGTGCATCTATCTGCCCGCCGTCACCCGATAACGCAGGTAGTTAGCACGTGGCGTAGCACCACTGAGGTAATCTGGGGCGATCGCCTCCAGCGCAGCTGGTGTGATGCCGAATAAAGTGGGGAAAGCTTCGGCGCTGACGCTATCAATCTCGGTGGAAAGGAGGTTGTCGCGGCTCATTAGCTTGATCGGTAGCCATTCCATGAATGCCGCCTGCAAGTAAGATAGCCGTTTATTGAGGCCAATAATACGCGGGTTAGCACCGACCGCGTTAGCGGCAAATGCCACCAGCTCGCGCATGGTGTAAACAGTAGGCCCGCACAGGTCATAGCTTTGTTGATAGGTATGCAAATCATTGACGCTGGCGGTGATAACGTGTGCCAAGTCTTCCACCCATAGTGGCTGAAAGCGGGCATTAGGAACGGCGAGCGGAATGATGGGTGTGAGTTTTGCCATATTGGCGAACAGGTTAAGAAAGCTATCGCCCTCGCCAAACACCACCGAAGGGCGGAATATCGTCCAGTTGAGTTGCGAGACTTTAAGCGCGGCTTCGCCCATCGCTTTAGAGCGTAAATACATGCTAGGTGCGGCGCTGCTGGCGTGTAGGGCGCTCATTTGGATGAGGCGATTGATATTTAGCTCTTTGCACAGCGCGACCAAGCGGCGCGGTAGTTCGCCGTGAATGGCTTCAAAAGTAGTGTGCTTATCTTGATGCAAAATACCGACTAGATTGATGACAGTATCACAATCGCTCAATACATGCCGCAGCGCCATATCGCTCATGATTTGGCATTCAACAACAGTGACTTTGGGCAGCAAAATGAGGTGTTTGGAAGACTCGCGGCGGCGCGTGAGTACTTTGACGTTGAAGCCAGCTTTGTCCAGATGATGCACGATATGGCTGCCGATAAAGCCAGAGCCGCCTAACACGCATATAGTCTTATTTTGCATGTGCTACCTTTCAAATATCTGGGCCAGTGGACTCTGGCATGTCTGCATCCACCGCATTGATGGTTCCTAAACGTTGCTTGAGCGCTTGTTTGGGCAAGCCTAAGCGTTGCGCGTAAAACTGTGCGTTAGCCATCACTTTTTTCACGTAATCACGTGTCTCGCCAAATGGAATGGTTTCAATGTACACCGCGGCCTCCATTGTCGTCGTCCCCGCCCAGCGTTTAGCACGGCCAGGTCCGGCGTTATAGGCGGCGGTGGCCATTACCGCCTGATTGTCGCTGACATCCAGAACATGGCGTAGATAATGGGTACCAAACTGAATGTTGGTTTCCGTGTGTTGCATCATATCGCAATGGCACTCAGGGACACCAATACGTTTGGCAATCCACTTGGCGGTGGCCGGCATAATTTGCATCAAGCCGGAAGCCCCAACGCCAGAACGCGCATAGTTGATAAATCGGCTCTCTTGGCGGATTAAGCCATATACCCACGCCTCGTCCAACTGGTTTTCTTTGGCATAACTTTGCATTTTATCCCGATATGGCGTGGGGTAGCGTAGCGCAAAATCGTGCTTGGTTTGGGTCTTGTCGGCGGTGTTGATGGCGAGATCTATCCAGTCTTGGCGCATCGCCAATTCAGCCGCCGCGATTAAGCGTGTGTCGTCCAGATTGCGCACCGCCCATTGCCATTCTTTGCGCGACTCGGAACGTAGATTGTGTTTATACAGCGCGATTGCCCGCTGTATACCGGGTAGCTTTTCAATCGCGGCAATATCGGTTTCGTTGGCGCGATAGCCAGTCACTGGCACGCTCACAAACTGACCCAGTTCTTCCTCTGCCAGCAAACCATAGTAGTGCTGCTCTTTGGATAATGGCGTGAATAGCGCGTTAGCGGAGGGAATGTCATTTTTGGCTTTGAGCGCCCGCGCTTGCCAATAGCGCCAAGCGGGGTCGTTTTGCATGGTTTGCGGCATGGCGTTGACGGTGGTTAATACCACATCCCAATTGCCGCCACGCAATGCAGCGCGTACTTTCCACGCGAGCTGCTCGTTGTCCAGTGCTGTGTTATCAGCTTTTTTGTACCAATCCAGCGCGTCGGTCAAGTGGCTGCGTGCCGCTTGCAGCGCCATTCGCCCCCAAAAATAACTTTTTTCCTCTTTGTTGAAGCTGCTGGCGATTTTTTCCCACAACTCCACGGCAACATCCGGTTTACTGCGCGCCACGCGCTCCAAGGCATATAGACTCAGTTCCCGCCCCAAACGGGTTTTGAGGCTGATGGATTTTTTCTCCAGCATTTTTTGCGGATTATCTTGCGTCTTATCCGCCACGCGGTCGAACACTTTTAGGCGATTCAAATCAGGATACGCTGCTAGATAACGCGCCGTGGTCTTGGACACTGACACCTGATTGGCTTGAAAAGCCAGCCGTAAACGTGTCCAAGCGTCGTCTATGGTCAACACTTTTTGCTGACGCATGGTGGAAAACAGTGCGTCGCAGCTGCTGGGTTGGTCGGCAGCGGTGAACCACAACGGTTTTGCATCTTCCAAGGCGTTATCTTGCTGCTCCGAATAGCGTGCCAATGCGACAAAACAAGAAATGGTCGCATCTTCGTTGTCCAGTTTGGGGTATTCCGCCAGCAGTAAGTCCCATTTTTCACGTTTGCCCAGGGTTTTTAACCACTCCGCACGCAGTTTTTCGGCAAACGGGGTGTCGGGATAACGCGCCAGAAAGGCGTGAATTGTTGTGCTATCGGTGGTTTCTAGGTTGAGCAACAAGTGCCAGTATTCGGCATAGGGCGCCAAGATTGAATTGGCGGTAGTCAGCGCCTCTGCATTGGCACTCAGTGTTTTGTCATCGCGTTTTTGATAGGCCGCATAAGCGTCATCAAATAGCGTGTGTTCATCGGCCTGCAAAGACGTACAACATAGCATGGCCAGCAGCAACAGCAGGCTTTGCAGCTTAAGCAATCAGTCGCCCAACCATAAACACCGCCGCGACGACCAAACCTAATACCAAGCCAAATTTGAATAATTGCAAGGAGAATTTAAGCCAGCGGCGGTCGCCGGTGATGAAATACACGCCAACACCAACCACGATGGAAATAAAGGCGAGACCAGCAAGTAGGCGCATGACAAACATCGGTGGGATTAAGCAGCTTGCGCGAGCGGCAGGGTAAAGCCGCGCGGCGCGTCTTGCTCTTGTTCAAAGGTGGCGTATTCCCAAGCCTCAGCATCGGCTAGTAATGCTCTTAGTAAGCGGTTATTGAGCGCATGACCAGATTTGTGCGCATAGAACGCGCCTATCAGCGGATGCCCCAGCAGATACAAATCGCCAATCGCATCAAGCACTTTGTGGCGCACAAATTCGTCGGCGTAACGCAAACCTTCGCCATTCAAGATGCGATATTCGTCCAGTACCACCGCGTTATCTAGGCTACCGCCACGCGCCAAGCCCATATTGCGTAACGTTTCCACTTCGTGCATAAAGCCAAAAGTACGCGCGCGGCTGATTTCCTTGATGTATGAATGTTCGGCGAAATCAATCACCACATGCTGGCTGGAATGTTCAAACACGGGATGGGCGAAGTCTATGGTGAAATCCATTTTGAAGCCGGAATACGGCTCGAAGCGCACCGATTTGTCGCCGTCTTGCACGGTGATGGTCTTTTTAATGCGGATGAATTTTTTCAGCACATTTTGTTCAACAATGCCCGCCGATTGCAGTAAAAACACAAACGGCCCAGCACTGCCATCCATGATGGGGATTTCGGAAGCCGATAAGTCTACATAGACGTTATCAATGCCAAGGCCAGCGAGCGCTGACATGAGGTGTTCCACCGTGCCAACTCGCACGCCATCCAGCTCCAGTGTGGAGGACAGCCGTGTGTCATGTACATGCTCTGGCGCGGCTTTGATGTCTTTGGGTTCGACAAGGTCAACGCGGCGGAAAACGATGCCGGTATCAGCCGCAGCCGGACGCAAGGTCATGTAGACCTTGTCACCGGTGTGCAGACCCACGCCAGTGGCGCGAATGACGTTCTTGAGAGTGCGTTGTTTAAGCATGACAATTCTTGCGGCTAAATCCTACAAGGTAATGCCTTGAATCATAGCACAAATAGCCGATATTTCAGCGATTTGCGGCAACCGCGCTGGTTCGGGACGCGGTTGCCACGGGGAGAGGACGACAAAAGTGCTAGTCAGCCTGTTTGCGCAAAAATGCTGGTATATCCATTTCGTCCACGCCTGAACTGCGCATTACTTCAGCTTGTGCGCGACGATTGCTGCTAAACGCCGCTGGCGCTGCGACTGGCTCGTCATAACCACCAAAAGTGACAGGTTCGTCATAGGTGCCAGTGCGTTGTGTCGCCCAGTCATTATTGATAGCCAAAGTAGGACGTGCTTTTTGCCCAGAAGCGCCGGTCAGTCCGGTAGCGACTAAGGTAATTCGGAGTTCATCCCCCAAGGTATTGTCAAACACGTTGCCGACATATACTGAAGCGTCATCTGCGGTGAATTCCTTGATGGTGTTCATCACCTCGTAAAACTCGTCCATCATGAAGGTGTCTTCACTGGCGGAAATGTTCACCAGAACGCCACGCGCGCCCTTGAGATTGACGTTTTCCAGGAACGGGCTGTTGACGGCTTGAGTAGCTGCATCACGCGCACGGTTTTCACCTGATGCAGTGGCTGAACCCATCATCGCCATCCCGTTTTCCGACATCACGGTACGCACGTCGGCGAAGTCCACGTTCACTTGACCGTAGCCATTGATGATTTCCGAAATGCCGGAAACCGCGCTATGTAGCACGCCATTAGCAGCGCGATAGGCATCTTTCAAAGTTACACGACCACCCAGCACCTCCATCAGGCGCTCATTAGGCACGACCAGCAGCGAATCCACGTGCTTGGTGAGCATAGCGATGCCATCGTCGGCCAGCAATTTTCGATTATTCTCGAAAGAGAAAGGTTTGGTCACTACGGCCACGGTAAGAATTCCTAATTCACGTGCCACTTCGGCCACCACTGGTGCGGCTCCAGTACCAGTGCCGCCACCCATGCCCGCGGCGATGAACAGCATATCTGCGCCACGGATTAAATCTTCAATCCGGTCACGGTCTTCCAGCGCGGCTTCACGCCCGATGTCCGGCTTGCCGCCAGCACCCAAACCACGCGTCAGGCCAACACCAAGTTGCAACTGTGTTTCGGCGCGGCTACGGTTAAGTGCGCCGATGTCGGTATTGGCACTGATGAACTCAACACCGGTAACCCCCATATCTATCATGTGTTCAACCGCGTTACCGCCGCAGCCGCCCACCCCCATGACCTTAATCACCGCTTTATCCCCAGGACGCTCCACTATTTCAAAATCGAACCCCATTTTGCTTCCTCCTTAAATTAAATCGAACCAAAGAAACACCAAAACTACTAAAAATTACCCTGAAACCAACTTTTCATCATGTCCCACAAGCGTCCAAATGAAGTGGTTTCGCTTTGCGTTTGCAAATGCCGTTCCAATTGGCTTTTGCCCATCAACAACAAGCCCACACCGGTGGAATAGCGCGGATTGCTGACCACTTCGGATAGCCCGCCCACCTTAGCAGGCAGGCCTAAACGTACCGACGTGCCTAACACTTCCTCACCCAGCTCGACCATGCCGCGCATCAGGCTGCTACCTCCAGTAATCACAATGCCCGCCGGTATCATTTGTTCAAAACCACTGCGGCGTAATTCGGATTGCACCATTTCGTAAATTTCTTTCACCCGCGCCTCAATCACTTCCACCAAAATAGGATGAGAGAGTTGGCGCGGTTCGCGGCCTTCAGCGCCAGCAACTTCTATCATCAGGCTAGGGTCGGCCAGTTGTTGTAGCGTACAGCCGTGCTGCACTTTGATCTCTTCGGCATTCTGCGTAGGGGTACGGAAGGCCACGGCGATGTCGTTGCTGATTTGGTCGCCGGCGATGGAGATGATGCCGGTGTGTCGAATAGCACCTTGCTTGAATACCGCGATGTCGGTGGTGCCGCCACCTATATCCACCAAACACACGCCCAGCTCTTTTTCATCCTCGGTCAGTACCGATAAGCTGGAAGCCAGCGGTTGCAGTACCAAATCGTTGACTTCCAGCCCGCAACGCTTGACGCATTTGATGATGTTTTGTGCGGCGGCCACGGCACCGGTCACAATATGCACTTTCACTTCCAGCTTCATGCCGCTCATGCCTAGGGGTTCGCGCACGTCTTCTTGGCCGTCGATGATGAATTCCTGCGTCAAAATATGCAGAATCTGCTGGTCGTTGGGCAGGCTGATGGCTTGCGCCATTTCCACCACGCGATCTACGTCGGATTGATGCACTTCAGCGTCTTTAATCTTTACCACCCCGTGTGAATTCAGGCTTTTGATGTGACTGCCTGCAATGCCCGTGTACACCGAGCTGATTTTGCAATCCGCCATCAGCTCTGCTTCTTCTAGCGCCCGTTGAATGGCAGCGACAGTGGAGTCGATATTCACTACCACGCCACGCTTTAAGCCGCGCGATTCATGTTGACCCAAACCGATTACTTTAATGTCGCCTTCCGGCATTAACTCGGCGACGATGGCGACGATTTTGGACGTGCCTATATCCAAGCCCACAATCAAATTTTGTGCATCTTTGTTCTTCATCAAACTTTCTCCTTCAAACCCTTCAATAGGTGCGTACTTGCCGTCATTGGCCTGCGAACCGCGAATCCATTGGGATAACGCAAATCGGCATAACTGGCGTGGCTGCTTTGCAAGCTGGGCGTGGTGGTATAAATTTGAGCAAACTTCTTCAATCTGCCTTCCATTTTCTCGCGCCCCAGTTCAATTACCATGCCGCTATCAGCCGTCATCTGCCAAGCACGGCGTGAGGACAGCGACACCCGTGTTACCTTCAAACCCGTCGGCGCTAATAGCTGCCCATAAAGCTGATAATTCTGTGCGATTTCCTTTACGCTTTCACCAGCACCATAAAAAACCGGAAGCTCCTTATCCGATGCCGCGTGAAACAACTCACCATGCGTATTCACCAGCCCAATGTCCCCCCAACGAGCCAGTTCGCGGTGTTCTTCCACCAGCACCTCTAATTTATCCGGCCAGCGGCGGCGCACACTCACGTTGCGTACCCAGGGCAATTTTTGAAAGGCCTCACGCGTCTGCACCAAGTCCACGGTAAAAAAATTGCCCTGTAAATAGCGCCCGGTAATTAGCTTTAACTGCTCACGCGTGACGTGGGTCAGCTCACCATTCACCTCCACGTGTTTCAGCGGATAAATCGGCAAGTGCAACACCACAAACAGCAGCGCGTACAAAAACAACAATGCCGCCAGTGCGTAGAGCATATTTGCCGCCCACAGCATCATTTGCGTCCTACTTAGCATCCGCCAACTCCAAAATTTGCAGCACTAAATTATCAAAGCTAATGCCAGCCGCTTTTGCGCCCATAGGCACTAAGCTGTGGTCTGTCATGCCAGGCGAGGTATTCACTTCTAAAAAATAATGTTTGCCTGTTTCGTCCATCAAAAAATCTACTCGTCCCCATCCACTGCCGCCGAGAACCCTAAAGGCTTGCAGCGCTTCTTCTTGAATCTTTTTTTCTACTTCTGCGCTCAAACCGCAGGGACAGACATATTGTGTGTCGTCGCGCAGATACTTGGCTTCATAGTCATAAAACTCATTCGCTGGAACGATGCGAATTATTGGCAAAGCCTTATTACCCAGAATGCCCACGGTGTATTCGCCGCCGCCTACAAATTGCTCGGCGATGACAAGCGGGTCGTACTTGGCAGCATCTTCAAAAGCCCCCCGCAAGCTGCCGGTTTGCTTGACCTTGCTAATGCCTATGCTAGAGCCTTCATTAGCGGGCTTCACGAATAGAGGTAAACCTAACTTGGCTTCTATCGCCGCAAAATCACTCTGCGCGTTGAGCAGATCAAAAGCGGGCGTAACCACATTGGTCGCTTGCCAAATCAACTTGGTGCGCCATTTATCCATGCACAAGCTGGAGGCCATCACGCCGCTGCCGGTATAAGGAATGCCCATCAGCTCCAATGCGCCTTGCACCGTGCCATCCTCGCCATATCTGCCATGCAGCGCGATAAACACGCGATCAAAACCTTCCAGATCATGCAAAGGTAACTCTGCTGGATCAAAGGCATGGGCATCCACACCACTGCGCTTTAACGCCGCCAACACAGCACCACCGCTGTTGAGCGAAATGGCGCGTTCGGCGGATTTGCCACCTAACAAAACTGCTACTTTTCCGAAATTCTTCATCCCTAGTCTCTAGCCCCTAGTCCCTGTTGTTCGCCAATAATTCTCACTTCACGTTGCAAATCCACCCCCGTTTCTTGCAACACTGTCGCATGCACATGCTCAATAAGCCGCTCGATGTCATCCGCCGTGGCAGCACCCGTATTCACAATAAAATTCGCGTGTTTCTCCGACACCTGTGCGCCGCCCAGTTGATAGCCTTTTAAGCCACAACTCTGCGTCAATCGCGCTGCATAATCGCCCTCAGGGTTGCGGAACACCGATCCGGCATTGGGCATATTCAGCGGCTGGGTTTCTAGGCGTTTCGCCAGCAGGCTTTTAATCTTTTGTTCGGCAATACTCGCCTCGCCTTCTGTCAATTCAAACCATGCGGCGACAAACCACTCCTCGGCGGGCAAGCTTACGTGGCGGTAGCCGATTTCTACATCTACTTGGCTACGTTTATGCAGGTGGCCAAAACGGTCTATGGTTAGCGCGTGATGTACCACGTCCCATGTTTCGCCACCGTGACAGCCCGCGTTCATGGCCAACGCCCCACCCACCGTGCCGGGAATACCGGAAAACCACTCCGCACCGTGGAGATGCGATTTCGCGCTAAATTTGGCGAGCTTGGCGCAAGTGACACCGGCTTCAGCGTAAATTTTGCCGTCTTCTAAACGTAGTTCGTCAAGCGAGCCTCCGTGCAGCACAACCACCGTGCCGCGCACCCCGCCGTCACGCACCAATAAATTGGAACCCAAACCGACGAAATACACCGGTTCGCCGTGCGGCAGGCTTTGTAAAAAGCCGGATAAATCTTCTATGCCCGCTGGAATGTACAGTCTGTCGGCCTTGCCGCCCACGCGCCAACTGGTGTGGCGGCTCATGGGTTCGTCCGTGAGTAGCCTGCCTTGAGTAGAGATTGCTTGCGTCATCACCGTGCTAGCTCCTTGGTCTTAGCTGCGACTTGTCCAATAGACCCTGCACCCATGACGACTACTACGTCGTTCCCTTTGGCGATTTTTAGAATGGCTGCGGGCAGTTCGGCGGTGGTTTCCACGAACACCGGTTCGACTTTATCCAGCACGCGAATGGCGCGGATCAAGGTGCGGGTGTCTGCCGCCACGATGGGCGCCTCTCCTGCTGAATAAATCTCGGTGAGCAACACCACATCGGCTTGTGATAAAACGCACACAAAATCTTCAAAACAGTCACGGGTACGGGTATAGCGATGCGGCTGAAAGGCAAGTACCAAGCGGCGATTGGGGAATGCGCCACGGGCGGCGTTAATCACTGCCTGCATTTCCACCGGATGGTGACCGTAGTCGTCTATCAGGGTGAACGCGCCGCCGTTTTTGGCTGGAACTTCGCCATATCTTTGAAAGCGCCGCCCCACACCTTTGAACTCCGACAGCGCCTTGATAATGGCTGCATCTGCCACGTTCAACTCGCTGGCAATCGCAATCGCTGCCAGTGCGTTCAGTACGTTGTGTGTTCCGGTCAGATTTAACACCACGTCAAACTCAGTCGTCACGCCATTGATGCGCTGCACGGTGAATCTCATCTGTGCGCCGTCAGGCCTTACATTAACTGCGCGAATGCGGGCTTCTTCGCTGAACCCATACGACATCACCGGCTTGCTAACACGTGGCAGAATGGAGCGGACGTTAGGGTCATCTACACACAGTACCGCCATGCCGTAAAACGGTAGACATTGCAAAAACTCTACGAATGCGCTTTTGAGGCGCTCAAAATCATGACCGTAGGTTTCCATGTGATCCGCGTCGATATTGGTCACCACGGCTAGCGTGGGTGATAAATGCAGGAACGATGCGTCCGATTCATCAGCTTCCACCACGATAAACTCGCCTTCGCCCAGTCGTGCATTGGTATTGGCAGATTCCAACCTGCCGCCGATGACAAAGGTGGGGTCCATGCCGCCTTCTGCGAGAATGCTGGCGATGAGGCTGGTGGTGGTGGTCTTTCCGTGAGTCCCCGCCACCGCAATGCCTTGGCGAAAGCGCATTAACTCCGCCAGCATCATGGCGCGTGGCACGATGGGGATGTTGCGGCTGCGCGCGGCAAGCACTTCGGGGTTATCGTCTTTCACTGCAGTTGACACCACCACCACATCAGCTGCATTCAGATTGCTGGCGACATGACCTTGATGCACGCTAGCGCCCAAAGCTTTAAGATGCTGGGTGACGGCGTTATCGGCCAAGTCGGAACCGCTCACACTAAAGCCCAAATTCAGTAATACCTCGGCAATACCGCTCATGCCAGAGCCGCCTATGCCGACAAAGTGTATATTTTTGACTTTGTGCTTCATGTCGCCAATCCCATACAAATTTGTGCCACATCCGCCGTGGCTTCCGGCTTACCCAAAGCACGGGCTTTCATCGCCATCGCTAGTAATTTTTCACGGGTGAGGCTCGTTAACACTTGCGCCAAACTTGCTGCATTGAGCGTATGTTGTGTTATGAGCAACGCCGCACCATCTTCAGCTAAATATCTGGCATTGCCGGTTTGGTGATCATCCACCGCGTGAGGGAAAGGCACTAGGATGCTCGCCACTCCCGCCGCCGCCAATTCGGCGATAGTGAGCGCTCCGGCGCGGCAGATGACTACATCGCACCAGCCATACATTGTCGCCATGTCGTCAATGAATGCGCGGGTGTCGGCGCTGACATTGGCTTCTTTGTAATAGCTTTGCAGTTGTTCAATATGCTTTACACCCGCTTGGTGGATGATCTCTGGACGATTGTCCAGCGGCAATTGCGCTAATGCTTGCGGCACTGTTTCGTTGAGTATTTGTGCGCCTAGGCTGCCGCCTATGACCAGAATGCGTAGAGCACCTTGGCGATTGGCAAAGCGCTCTGTGGGAGCTGGCAGCGCTGTAATATCAGCGCGGACGGGGTTGCCGACCAGCGTGGCTTTTTCGCCAAATGCACTGGGGAAAGCTGCCAGTACGCGCTTGGCGAAATAGGACAATGCGCGGTTAGTCAATCCCGCTACCGAGTTTTGCTCGTGTATCACTAAAGGTTTACGCAACAACCAGGCCATCAAACCGCCGGGGAATGCCGCAAAACCACCCATGCCCAGTACCACGTCAGGTTGGTGCAGGCGTATGGCTTGCAGGCTTTGTTTACAGGCGAATAGCACTTGAAAAGGTGCGGCTAATTTGCGCATCATGCCTTTCCCGCGCACACCTTTCATCTTAATCATGCTGCTGGCGTAACCTTTAGTGGCGATAAGTTGGTTTTCCATGCCGCCTTCGGTCACCAGCCAGGCGATATTCCAACCTTTAGCTTTTAGCCAATCAGCGACGGCAATGGCTGGGAACACATGCCCGCCCGTGCCGCCAGCCATGACCATTAAGGTGCGAGATGGGCTCATGCTGGCAACCCTTTAGCCAATCTTCGGCTCTCGTAGTCAATCCTGAGTAATATCGCCAACGCCACGCAATTCGCCACAATGCCGCTGCCGCCGAATGACAGCAGGGGAAGCGTCAAACCTTTGGTGGGCAGCAAGCCCATATTCACGCCCATGTTGATGAAGGATTGCACGCCTAGCCATACACCTATGCCTTGGGCGAGTAGGGCGGAGAAGTTACGGTCATAGAGCGCGGCTTCCTTGGCGATAGCAAAGGCTCGCATGACTAGCCATGCAAACAGGGCTACTACGGCCAATACGCCTACGAAACCCAGTTCTTCGGCAATCACCGCGAGCAAGAAGTCAGTGTGCGCTTCGGGCAGATACAGCAACTTTTCCACGCTGCCGCCCAAGCCCACGCCCAGCCATTCGCCGCGGCCAAAGGCAATCAGTGCGTGGGAGAGTTGGTAGCCTTTACCATACGGGTCAGCCCACGGATCCATGAAGCCGACGATGCGCTGCAGGCGATAGGGCGAGCTCAAGATGAGTACGACAAACCCTACCACCAGCATGACGACTAGGCCGACGAAAATGCGCGCGTTGATGCCGCCCAGCCATAAAATGGAGACTGAAATCGCGGCAATCACGGCAAATGCGCCAAAGTCTGGTTCACGCAGTAACAGTGCCGCGACCAGTAGCATTACGCCCAGCATTGGCAAAAAGCCTTTGGTAAAGCTTTGCAAAAATGCGGCTTTACGCACGGTATAGTCGGCGACGTACATGGCGGCGAAAAGCTTCATGAGTTCGGAGGGTTGCAGCGTGATAAAAATTAACGGAATCCAGCGCCGACTGCCGTTGACCTCTCGCCCTATTGGGGTGAGAACGACGACCAGCAATATCAAACCGACTAAAAATAGCATGGGCGCTGCGCGCTGCCACACTTTGGTGGGGATTTGAAAGCTGATGAGTGCCGCTAGCATGCCGATCATCAAAAAGATGCCATGACGCACCAAAAAGTAGGTTGATTGATGCCCAAATGCTTTATCAGATTCGGCCATGGCAATAGACGCGGAATACACCATCACCAGCCCGAAGCCGAGCAACAGCAATACTGTCCATAACAGGCCTTGATCGTAGCTGGTGGCGACTATCTTGTTGTGGCCTTTGAGCATTTGCATCATGCGGCCACCCTCCTTTCAGTTTGTTCTAGCTCACGCACTGCCGCAATAAAGCTTTCAGCACGGTGCTGATAATTGCGGAACATGTCAAAGCTGGCACAGGCGGGGGATAGCAGCACTGCATCGCCCGTTTGCGCGGCTTGGTAACTTTGCTGTACAGCCTCTTCTATGGTGCTGACGTTAATCAGCGGCACGCCACAATCTTCCAGTGCGGTGGCGATGAGCTGTGCATCGCGTCCCAGCAGCACCACAGCGCGGGCGTTGTCGGTCACGGCGGGTTTTAATGGGCTAAAGTCCTGACCTTTACCTTCACCGCCCACAATCAACACTACTTTTTGAGGCAATCCAGCGAGTGCCGCGCAGGTTGCCCCCACGTTGGTGCCTTTGGAATCGTCATAAAACGTGATGCCATGTATTTCCGTCACCCATTCCACACGGTGCTGCAGGCCTTTGAACTGGCTTAAAGTGTTGAGCAGAGGGTCGTATTCCAGTTGAATCGAATGGCACAGCGCCAAAGCGGCAAGCGCGTTGGCGGCGTTGTGAGAACCCACGATCTTTAGCTTAGAAATCGCCATCAACTGCTTGCTGCCGTGAGCAAGGTGTTGATGGGTGATGCCAAAATCGTGCTGGGTGATGGGTGAATCGAGGCCAAAACTCAACTGTGTTCGAGCGCTCAGTGCCATGTTGCGACTGAAATCGTCCTGTCGGTTTAGCACCTGAATGCCAGAGCCTTTGAAAATCCGCGCTTTGGCGGCTGCGTATTGCGCGAGGCTCTCGTAGCGATCTAGGTGATCTTCGCTGATGTTGAGCACGGTGGCGCTGTCGGCATTGAGGCTGCTGGTGGTTTCTAGCTGGAAACTGGAAAGCTCTAGTACGTAAACGTCTGGCGTTTCCATCGCCAAGGTGTCCAACACCGGCAAGCCGATATTGCCTGCGACGATGGTCTTCAATCCCGCGTTCTTGCACATTTCTCCGACCAAAGTGGCCACCGTACTTTTGCCGTTAGAACCCGTAATGGCGATGACTTTGGCGCTTTTTGTTCTGTGCTGGGCAAACAATTCCACGTCCCCCACCACGGGGATGCCCCGTGCGATGGCGGTTTGCACTTGCGACGTGGCCAACGGCACACCGGGGCTGATGACGATTAAATCAGGCTGAATAAAGGTGCTGTTTTTGAATGCACTCAAATGGGTAGTGACTTCAGGCAGTTCACGCTTTAATACATCCAAAGACGGCGGCGCTTCGCGGGTGTCGGCCACAGACAAACGTGCGCCTTGGCTCTTCAGCCAGCGCAGTGCGGATAGGCCGGTGTCCCCTAGGCCTAGCACTAACACGTTTTTATCTTTGAGTTCGAGGGTCATTCAAATGTGCCCCTACACTCCGTTCGCCCCGAGTAGGCCGCAGGCCGTATCGAAGGGTGTTGAGTACGGTGATGCATTCCGTGGTTCGATACGCACTTCGTGCTACTCACCACGAACGGTAGGTTTTTTCCCGACAGAGATTGATGGATGTATTGATTGTTCATCTGAGTTTCAATGTCGAAAGTCCAACCAGCACTAGCATCATGGTGATAATCCAAAACCGCACCACTACTTGCGTTTCTTTCCAGCCTTTTTGTTCGTAGTGATGGTGCAACGGTGCCATCAAAAAGATGCGTTTGCCTGTGCCGAACCGGTATTTGGTGTATTTGAAATAGCTGACCTGCGCTGCTACGGATAAGGTTTCCACCACAAACACGCCGCCCATGATGAACAGCACGATTTCTTGGCGCACGATGACGGCAACCACGCCCAGCGCGGCTCCCAGCGCCAAAGCGCCTACGTCGCCCATAAATACTTCAGCCGGATAGGCGTTGAACCACAAAAACCCTAAACCAGCGCCGGCAATGGCGGTGCAAAACACCGCGAGTTCACCCGCTCCGGGGACGTAGGGAATACCCAGATATTTTGAGAAGTACAGATGGCCTGCGGCATAGGCGAAGATGGCCAAGGCGCTTGCCACCAGCACGGTGGGCATGATGGCGAGGCCGTCTAGGCCGTCGGTTAAATTCACCGCGTTGCTACTGCCTACAATCACTAAGTAAGCGAGCAGAATGAATCCCACCGCGCCTAGCGGCAGCATGGCGTGCTTGAAGAAGGGGAAAATAAGCGTGGTTTCGGCTGGCAGCGTGGCGGTGTGAAACAAATAAAACGCCGCGCCAAAGCCCAGCAAGGATTGCCAAAAGTATTTGGCTTTGGCCGACAAACCATTGGGATTCCGATATACCACTTTGCGCCAGTCATCTACCCAGCCGACGATACCGAAACCCAAGGTCACAATCAGCACCACCCACACGTAGCGATTGGTTAAGTCTGCCCACAGAAGCGTGGAGATGGCGATGGCGACCAGTATCAGTGCGCCGCCCATGGTGGGCGTTCCAGCCTTAATCAAGTGTGTTTGTGGGCCGTCGTCGCGTACTGATTGGCCGACTTTGTATTGGGTCAGTTTGCGTATCATCACCGGACCAACCACAAAAGAAATCATCAGTGCGGTAAGCGTGGCCATGACGGCACGCAGGGTGATGTAGTTAAATACATGAAAAGTGCGCACGTCGTGCGCCAGCCAGCGGAAAAGTTCTAGTAGCATTAGTGTGCTCCTCCGTTGCCATTGGTGATGAGCGCCACCACGCGCTCCATTTGCATAAAGCGCGAACCCTTTACCAGCACCGTGGTTTGCGGCACTAGATAACTCTCAAGCATTGCTGCCAGCGCTTGCGGACTATTGAAATGGGTAGCACCAGTACCAAATGCCTGTACTGTGTGCTGACTCAGTTCACCCATGGCGAATAATTGCGTGATGCCCGCCGCCTTGGCATACACGCCGATTTCCGTATGCAGCTTTACTGCGTCTTCTCCTAATTCCCCCATGTCGCCTAGCACTAAAATTCTGGGTTCTAAAGATGTTGCCAACACGTCTATCGCCGCCCGCATCGAGCTTGGATTGGCGTTGTAGCTATCATCAATAATGGTGCTGCCACCCTTGCCTACCTTGTGTTGCAGACGACCTTTCACACCAGTGAAACTTTCCAAACCGGCTTTAATTGTTGGTAAGGAAATATTCATTGAAATAGCCACAGTGGCCGCTGCTAAAGCATTGCGCACATTGTGCAGCCCGGGTACTTGTAGCTGAATTTGAATTTCATCAAGTTGCGATTTCAGGCATAAGCGGCTATCTGTTTTTTGCAATTCAAAAGTAGCGCCGACATCTGCGCCATTATTGAGACCAAAGGTCATGATGCGATGATCGCCAGCGAGAACCTTCCAATAATTGGCGTAAGCATCATCGGCGTTAATCACGGCGATGCCATCTTCGGCCAAGCCCGCAAAAATCTCACCTTTAGCGCTGGCAATCGCATCCACGCTGCCTAAGCCTTCTAGGTGTGCAGCTTGCGCATTGTTGACCAATGCCACGGTGGGCTTGGCTAAATGCGTCATGTAATCAATCTCACCCGCATGGTTCATCCCCATTTCGGTGATGGCGTAGCGATGGTTTTTGCGCAAGCGCAGCAATGTGAGCGGTAGGCCAATGTCGTTGTTCAGATTACCTATTGTCGCCATAACGTTATCTGCACCAGCTTCAGCTGCCAGAATACTCGCCAGCATTTCCTTCACCGTGGTCTTGCCGTTGCTGCCGGTGATTGCTGCTAGCGGAATTGCAAACTTGCTACGCCAATATGCTGCCAAGCGCCCCAGTGCTAGCCGCGTATCCTTAACCACCAACAGGGGTTTTTCTGATACTTGATTCCTGATACTTGATTCCTGACAAACCATTGCTGCTGTAGCGCCATCTGCCAAGCAAGCATCTACAAATCTATGTCCGTCAAAATTCTCACCGCGTAGCGCGATGAAAAAATCGCCCGCTGCGATTTTTCGGCTGTCGGTGCTGATGCCGGTAAAGTGCGCATCAGCGCCAACTAAATTGCCGTTAACCGCAGTCGCGGCTTCGTGTAGTGTCATCATGGGGAGTGCCTCCACTAAATGAATGGCTTCATGTTGTGCGTTCATATCTTGATCCTTGCTTTGAGAGCGTTGCTTGCGATTAAGGTATCGTTGAAAGGACGTTTGGCATCACCGATTTGTTGAGTGTCTTCGTGGCCTTTGCCGGCTAACAGCACGATGTCACCAGAATTCGCCATTTTTATAGCTTGTTGAATCGCTTCCGCACGATCCACTTCAACGCTGTGCTGGCCTTGAATGCCTTCCAGTACTTGCGCAATGATGCTTTGCGGATCTTCATGGCGTGGATTATCTGAGGTGACAATAGTGAAATCTGCTAGGCTGGACGCTACTTTTCCCATGAGCGGGCGCTTACCTTGGTCGCGGTTGCCGCCGCAGCCAAACACACAGATGAGTTGCCCGCTGCATTGCTCTCTCAGTGTGCTTAATACTTTTTCCAGCGCATCCGGCGTGTGGGCGTAATCCACTACCACCAAGGGCAAATCACCGCCGCCTAGGGTTTGCATGCGTCCTGCGACGGATTTAACGTGCGATAAAGTGGCTACCGCATCTTTTAAGCTGACATCAGAAGCCAGCAAAGCCGCCAACACTGCGAGCAGGTTATAAGCGTTGAAACGTCCTAACACATTAGCTTGCAGCTTGGCTTGGCCTTGCGCTGTGGTGACGGTCATGCTCAAACCTGCATCACTTAGTGTTAAGTTGCTACCACGCACATCGGCTTGTTGAAAACCGTAAGTCAACACTTTGGTCTTATCCAGCGCATTTGCCAACGCCGCACCAAATGCGTCATCCGCGTTCAGCACGGCTGTTTGCAAGCGCGGCCAAGTAAATAACATGCGTTTGGCGGCGGCATAGGCGTCCATGTCGCCATGAAAATCTAGGTGATCGCGCGATAGATTGGTGAGTACGGCAACATCAAATTTTATGCCATTGACTCGGCCTTGCACCAAAGCGTGGGAAGAAACTTCCATGGCAATGCTGTTCGCCCCAGCAGCTAGGTAATCCGCTAGTGAGCGCTGCAATACAATTGGATCTGGTGTGGTGTTGATGGCGTGTGATAGCTGCTCCGGGAAACCATTGCCTAGCGTACCAATCACCGCGGTTTTGCGTTGCAGATGATGCAAGGCTTGCGCCAGCCAATGGCTGCAAGAAGTCTTGCCATTGGTACCCGTTATGCCTATCACCCACAGACTTTCTGAAGGCTCGCCATAAAACGCGCTGGCAATTTCGCCGACTTTTTCTCTTAAACCCGTCACCGCAAAGTGCGGTGTTTTGCTGTTAAGCGGCCAGTTAAAGCCCATGTCGTCCCACACAACGCTGGCGGCACCATTTTGTATGGCTTGAGCGATAAAATCGCGGCCATCTGCGGCCTCACCTTTATAGGCGATGAAGGTATCGCCTGCTTGCACTTGGCGGCTATCGCTCACCAAGCGCTTAGGCGCCAAACCCAATCCTGCCATGCGTTCTAAGATCGCGTTCATACGCTCTCCTTGACTTCAGGGAATGCACCGCCAGGTTCTATGGTCTTGCCTGCTGCGTCTTGCGGCACGGACAAAATGCGTAGTGCGCCCGCCATTACCTCGCGGAATACCGGAGCCGCTACCGCACCGCCATAGTATTGACCGGCGCTCGGTTCATCCACCATCACCGCGATGATGAGGCGCGGATTACTGGCGGGTGCCATGCCGATGAATGACGACACATAAAGGTTCTCAGCATATTTGCCACCCACCAATTTATGCGCAGTACCGGTCTTGCCCGCCACGCGATAGCCTGCTACTTGGGCCATGGGGGCAGTGCCGCCTGCCTGCACCACCAGTTCAAGCATGTCGCGTACTTCATGTGCGGTTTGTGCGGAAAACACGTGCTGACCTATGGGTGCATCTTTGATTCTTACTAGGGAGATAGGCTTTAATTCGCCATCATTGGCAAATACGGTATAAGCGCGTGCCAATTGCATCAGGCTGAGGGAAATGCCATGCCCATACGACATGGTGGCTTGTTCAATAGGCCGCCAATGTTGCCAAGGACGTAAGCGACCGGAAGCCTCGCCGGGAAAACCGACGTGGGCGGTTGAACCAAATCCGACTTGATTGAACATACCCCACATGGCTTGTGGACGCAAAGTGAGCGCCATTTTTGCCGCGCCCACGTTGGAGGATTTTTGTATCACTTGCGCCACGCTGATGATGCCCGCAGGGTGAGAGTCGCTGATGGTGGCGGGGCCGATATTGAGCTTGCCGTTGCCAGTGTTAATCATGGTGTCCGGCTTAAATGAGCCGTTTTCCAATACTGCGGCGATGGTGAAGGGCTTGAGCGTGGAGCCTGGCTCAAAGGTATCTACGATTGCGCGATTGCGCGACTTTCCAGCGATATTGACCGGATGATTAGGGTTGTAAGTGGGCTGGTTAGCCAGCGCTAACACTTCTCCAGTACGAGCGTCTATCACGACAATGCCACCCGCCTTGGCTTTGTTAATTTCGATGGCTTTTGCTAACTCACGGTGCGCCAGATACTGAATACGGCGGTCTATGGAAAGCACTAAATCTCGGCCTTCTTGCGGCACTTTGACGGCTTCTAGATCCTCAACGATATGACCTTGGCGGTCTTTGATGACACGGCGGCTGCCCTGTTTGCCCGCCAGCCAGTTTTGATAGACCAATTCCACGCCTTCTTGCCC
Source organism: Methylophilaceae bacterium (assembly GCA_046155285.1). Classification (GTDB taxonomy): domain Bacteria; phylum Pseudomonadota; class Gammaproteobacteria; order Burkholderiales; family Methylophilaceae; genus CAILHX01. The sequence goes on from JBJXEA010000024.1 coordinate 65,902, forward strand.
ATGGTCATCTACGCCCGTAAAACCTATTAAATGCGCGGCGTTATCACCCTCAGGATAAAAGCGCCTGTATTCGCGCTGCAAAAACACCCCAGGAATGCCGAGTTGCATCACTCTTGCTGCGTCTTCAGGCGACATGCGACGTTTGAGATAGACGAACTCCTTGTCATCGTTTTTGAGTTTTTTGTTGATATCGGCGGGTTTTACTTTGAGTAGATTGGCCATTTTCTTGGTCAATTGTGGCGTGATTTCCACATCCGCTGGGCTTGCCCACACCGATTCCACAGGCGTGCTGATCGCCAACGGCTCTTTATTGCGGTCAGTAATCATGCCGCGATGCGCGAACAAGCTGATGGTGCGGCTGTAGCGCTGATCACCTTTGTGCTGCAAAAAGTCGCGGTGCACCGCTTGCAGATAGACTGAGCGCCCCAGCAACATCGCAGACATAGACATCAGGCCGATGAGCAGCCAGCGCCTTCGCCAAGAAGGCAGACGCATCGCCAAGGCTTGAGCTTGAGCCATTAGCGCACACCCTCCGGCTGTATCACTTGCGTGCGTGCGGATTCAGGCACTTTCATTTGCAAATGGCTGGCGGCGATTTGCTCGATGCGTGCGTGTGTCGCCCAAGTGCTTTGTTCCAGTTGCAATTGCCCCCACTCGATTTCATATTGTTTGGCTTGATTTTGTTGCGCTTGCAGCTCGATGTAGAGTTTGCGTGCTTTGTGTTGCGAGGTGACGACGCTCAAGGCGCAAGCGAGCAACACCGCGAATAAAATGAGATTGAGCTTAGTCATGCTGCTGCCGTTCTTTCAGCGACACGCAACACCGCGCTTCTGGAGCGAGGGTTGGCTTTAATTTCTTGAGCGGTTGCGTGGATAGTTTTGCCAATCGCCATCAAGCGCGGCGGTGGCAAATCAGCCGCGCGTACCGGAAAGTTGGATGGCAGGTCGTCGCGGTCTTGCTGTGAGCGGATAAAGCGTTTAACAATGCGGTCTTCAAGGGAATGAAAGCTAATCACGGCGAGCCGCCCGCCGGGATTGAGCAGATTGGCGCACTGAGGGAGCGTCAGCGACAATTCCTCAAGCTCCTGATTGAGGAAAATCCGTAAAGCTTGAAAGGTGCGTGTCGCCGGGTCCTGCCCAGGCTCGACTTTGTGGACTGCGCTTGCCACGAGCGTGGCAAGTTGTCGAGTTGTGTTGAGGGCTGTCCCGTCTGCGCGAGCCGCAACAAGCGTCCTTGCAATCTGTTTAGCAAACCGTTCTTCACCATAGTTTTTTATCACCTCCTGAAGTTGTTGCTCTGTTGCTGTTGCCAAGAATTCCGCCGCCGTTTGGCCACGGGATTGATCCATGCGCATATCCAGCGGGCCATCGCCCCTGAAACTAAAACCACGCGCCGCTTCATCTATCTGCGGTGACGACACGCCTATATCCAGCAACACGCCATCTACCTTTTTTACATTCAGCTCAGCCAACGCCGCTTGGATGCGGCTGAACGGGCTGTGGACGATGGAAAAACGTGCGTCATTCAAAGTCTTGGCCGCATCAATCGCTGTTAAATCCCTATCCAGCGCAATCAAGCGGCCTTGCTTGCCCAGCTTTTCCAGAATCGCCCGACTATGCCCGCCACGCCCAAACGTGCCGTCAACATAAATGCCGTCAGACTTGATATTCAGTGCTTCAATTGCTTCTCGCAGCAGAACTGGCTGGTGGGCTAAACGCCCATCACTCACAAGGAAAAGCCCTCCAGCTCATCCGGCAGCGCCACGTCATCGCCTGACATAACTCCCGCCAACTGAGCCTTCCACGCATCCATATTCCACAGCTCAAAGTGGCTGCCTTGACCGACCAGCATGGCTTGTTTGTCCAGTTTGGCGAATTCGCGCAAAGTGGGCGACACCAGCAAACGCCCGGCACTATCCATTTCCAAATCTTCGGCATGGCCAACCAGCAGCCGTTGCAAAGCGCTAGATTGTTTGTTAAAACTGGAAAGCGAAGTGAGCTTGGCCTGAATCGGCTCCCAAGCGGGTTGAGGGTAGAGCAGCAAGCAACCATGCGGATGCGCGGTCAGCACCAAACGGCCAGCAGACTGGCTCATGAGCGCGTCTCTGTGCCGACTAGGCACGGCCAGCCGGCCTTTGACATCGAGATTTAGCGATGTAGCACCACGAAACACTTTAGATTAGCTCCCAGTCAAACCTGCATAAAGTCAAAGTAGGTCAACAAAAGGGAGTCACCGCTCGCCCTTAGCCTCAAGCAGCGACTCCCACAAAACCCCACTTTTCCCCACTAACCGGCACTATAGATAAAAAAAAAGCGCTTTGCAAGCACTTTTTCGTGTTTTTCCTTTGCACATCAAAGACTTACATTGTTTTGTTGGTAAATAAAAAGTCCTTAAAAAATATATAGATACAAAAACAAGTGAAAGTAGTTTGGGAGGAGTTTTGTATTGTCATTCCCGTGTAGACGGGAATCCAGCCCAGCCACTTATCGTGATATAGCCGCAAATTACTTCGTGGATATTTGACTAGATTCCCGTCTGCACGGGAATGACGAAGTTTGAATTGGTTTGGGAGAAATAAAAAGAAGCTGGCCGATAAGCCGGGTTTTGTAAATCGTCTTGCGACGATGTGACAGTCATTCCTCTAGGCGCACAATTACTCGTGCGCTCAAGCAACCTACCCGCTGGCAGCGCGAGCCACGCCTTATTGACCGAAGTCAAAATGCCAGCCTATTTGGTCTTGCTGCGGATGGAGGTTACCGCGTTTCACGTCCATCACGGCGAACCGCAATTTACTCGTCTCTGTGGCCCTATTCCTCGCCTTGGGGTTTTGCAACCTTGCTGCGTCCGGCCGTTAGCCGTCATCCCGCTCTTTGCAGCCCGGACTTTCCTCCCCTCATTTGCATGAGCGGCGACTGTCTGGCCAGCTTCAGGACGCATTCTATCACGCAGTTTTTTTCAGATTTTTTTGCATCATCCAGATGCCAACCAGCACCATAGGCAAACTCAGCCATTGCCCCATGCTCAAGCCCAGTGCCAGTAAGCCTAAATAACCATCCGGTTCACGCGTGAATTCCACTAGAAATCTGAACCCGCCATAGCCGATGAGAAACAGTCCAGAGACCGCACCCACAGGCCGGGGTTTGCTGGAATAAATCCATAAAATCAAAAACAGCAGGGCCCCTTCCAGCCCAAATTCATAAAGCTGCGAAGGATGCCGCGGGACATTGTCCACTTGTGGAAACACCATACCCCAAGGCATATCAGTAGCGCGTCCCCATAGCTCGCCATTGATAAAATTGCCCATGCGCCCGGCAGCCAAGCCCGGTGGCACCAGTGGTGCTACAAAATCCATCAGCGCCAGCCAAGGTTTATTTTCTTTGCGGGCAAGCCATAGCATTGCCGCCAGCACGCCCAAAAATCCGCCGTGGAACGACATGCCGCCTTGCCACACCGCCAGAATCTCAGTCGGGTGCGCCATGAAATAAGCGGGTTGATAAAACAGTACATAACCTAAGCGTCCCCCCAGCACCACGCCCAGCGCCCCGTAGAACAGCATGTCGTCTATGTGCTTGTCCGTCCAGCCACTATAAGGAAATTGGCGAATCCGCCACCGCGCAAGCAACAAAAACGCAATAAACGCGGTCAGATACATGAGGCCGTACCAATGGATGCCAAAGGTGCCTATATGGATGGCGACGGGGTCAAAATGTGGGTGGATGAGCATAGGGTTCGCCGTCTGAATGGGTTAAAATTACGACATTGTACTTTTTCTGGAGTTCGTCATGCCTAAATACCGTTCCCACACCACCACCCAAGGTCGCAACCAAGCTGGCGCACGCGCTTTATGGCGTGCCACGGGCATGAAGGATGAGGATTTCACCAAGCCTATCATCGCGGTTTCCAACTCGTTTACCCAGTTCGTCCCCGGTCATGTGCATCTGAAAGATATGGGGCAACTGGTGGCGCGGGAGATTGAGCGTGCAGGCGGCGTGGCTAAAGAATTCAACACCATCGCGGTAGATGATGGGATTGCTATGGGTCATGGCGGCATGTTGTACAGCCTGCCTTCCCGCGATTTGATTGCTGATTCGGTGGAGTATATGGTCAACGCGCATTGCGCCGATGCGCTGGTATGCATCTCCAACTGCGACAAAATTACGCCGGGCATGTTGATGGCGGCATTGCGCTTGAACATCCCCGTGGTGTTCGTTTCCGGTGGGCCGATGGAGGCGGGTAAGGTCAATTGGCAAGGCGAAGTGATGAAGCTGGATTTGGTGGATGCGATGGTAGCCTCCGCCGACAGCAATGTTTCCGACGAAAAATCCGATGCCATCGAGCGCTCGGCCTGCCCCACTTGTGGCTCTTGTTCTGGCATGTTTACCGCCAATTCCATGAACTGCTTGACCGAGGCGCTGGGTTTGAGTTTGCCGGGTAACGGCTCTACACTTGCCACCCACGCCGATAGAAAACAGTTATTTCTACGCGCCGGACGCTTGATTGTGGACTTGGCAAAACGCCACTACGAGCAGGACGATTACTCGGTACTACCGCGCTCTATTGCCACCTTTGATGCCTTCCAAAATGCCATGAGTCTGGATGTGGCGATGGGCGGTTCGACCAATACGGTGCTACATTTGCTGGCAGCGGCACACGAGGCAAAGGTTGATTTCACCATGAGCGACATAGACCAGATTTCGCGTCACGTGCCGTGTTTGAGCAAAGTTGCCCCCGCCACACAAAAATATCACATGGAAGACGTACACCGTGCGGGCGGCGTGATGGCGATTTTGGGCGAGCTGGATCGCGCCGGATTGATCAAGCGCGATGTGCCTACCGTCCACGCCCCCAGCATGGCGGCAGCGTTGGATTTGTGGGACATTCAACGCACTCAGGACGCTGCGGTAAAAGATTTCTTCCGCGCAGCCCCAGGTGGCGTGGCCACAACCATCGCCTTCTCGCAATCCATGCGCTACCCAACTTTGGATGATGATAGATCTGAGGGCTGCATCCGCGACAAAGCCCATGCCTACTCGCAAGATGGCGGCTTGGCCGTGCTATACGGCAACATCGCGCTGGAGGGCTGCATCGTCAAAACCGCAGGCGTGGATGACAGCATCCTCAAATTCACTGGCCGCGCCCGCATTTTTGAAAGCCAAGACGCAGCGGTTGAAGGCATCCTGGCCGACCAAATCGTTGCTGGCGACGTGGTCGTGATTCGCTACGAAGGTCCCAGAGGCGGGCCGGGGATGCAGGAAATGCTGTATCCAACTTCGTACCTTAAATCCAAAGGTATGGGCAAAGTCTGCGCCCTGCTCACGGATGGACGTTTCTCCGGCGGCACGTCGGGCTTGAGCATAGGCCACGCCTCCCCAGAAGCCGCCGAGGGCGGCGCGATAGGCTTGGTGGAAGAGGGTGACACCATAGAAATCGACATCCCCAAGCGCACCATCCACCTCGCCATCAGCGACGAAGAAATGGCACACCGCCGCGCCAAGATGGAAGCCAAAGGTAAGTTGGCTTGGAAGCCAGTCAACCGCGAACGTCAGGTTTCGGAAGCGCTGAGAGCTTATGCGGCGATGACCACCAGCGCATCAAAAGGCGCGGTGCGCGATGTCAGCCAAGTAGAACATCAATAATTCTGGAGCGTAGCAAGCGTAAGGCGTTATCCGCCGAATGTTCAAAACTCATGCGGCGGAAGGCGCTGTGCTTTTCCGCCCTACAAGAACCTAAGGAGTCTCCGTTATGATTTACTCTGGACAGTGCTTATGTGGCGCAATTCGCTATCAATTCTCGGGGGAACCAAAGGTGGTTGCCTTGTGCCATTGCAGCGATTGCCGACGAAGTGCGGGTGCGCCAATGGTGGCTTGGGCGATGTTTCCCGAAGCTGCCTTGACCTTGACAAAAGGGCAGCCGAAGACGATTAACTCGTCAGGGACAGCGATGCGTAGTTTCTGCGCTGATTGCGGGAGCGGTTTGTTCTACCGGAATGCCGCCATTCTCCCCGGAATTGTTGACGTGCAGTCCTCAACTCTTGATGACCCCGACGCACTGCCGCCGACAAAGCAAATACAGACGGCTGAGCGGCTCAGATGGATGAAGCATGTTCATGAGCTTCCTGAGTTCGAGAGGTTCCCAGCGTAGATACCGTCTCTCCCGTCAACCAATTTACGCATAATCACCGCGATAAGCCAAGTAGGGTGGGCAACTAGTTGCCCACGCAGATTGTGACGCGGAATTGATTCTTGCCCCGCGTGGGCGCGATGAAACTGTGCCCACCCTACGAAAAACTCACACCCACATAAGATTCAAAAATGTCGGGTAAAATCCGTGTGAAATCATCTGTTTTGGAGCTTTGTAATGCCTGTCAATTTAAGCAACCCCAACCCTGCCGACTTGCTGCCTGTGAAGGGCGTGGAGCTAGGTTTTACCCAAGCCCACATCCGTAAACCCAACCGCAAGGATTTGCTGGTCATCAAGCTTGCGCCTGCCACCCGTGTGGCGGGGGTATTTACGCAAAATCGCTTTTGCGCCGCTCCGGTGTTGTTGTGCCGTGAGTTTTTGCAAGCGGGACACGACATCCGTGCTTTGCTGGTGAATACCGGCAATGCCAATGCGGGTACGGGCGACGAGGGTTTGGCAAACGCACGGCTGACCTGTGATGCGCTGGCTAAACTCATGGGCTGTAATCCGAGTCAAATCCTGCCGTTTTCAACCGGTGTGATTATGGAGCCATTGCCTGTAGAGCGCGTGATTGCTGGCTTGCCAGCTTGTGTGGCTGACCTCAAGGAGGATAACTGGGCGAACGCGGCGGAGGCGATTATGACCACCGACATCGTGGCGAAAGCGGTGTCCAAGCAGGTGAGTATTGGCGGCAAGGCTGTCACGATTACTGGAATAGCCAAGGGTTCTGGCATGATCCATCCCAATATGGCGACCATGCTGGGTTACGTGGCGACCGATGCGGCGATTTCTCAAGCTGCACTGGAATCGCTAATCCAATATGCAGTGAATCGTTCCTTCAATTGCATCACGGTGGATGGCGATACCTCTACCAACGACTCGCTGATTTTGATGGCGACGGGGCAGGCGGGGAATGCCGAGATTAGCGATATTAGCAGTGCTGATTACTTGAGCTTGCGCGATGCCATGACCGAAGTTGCCGCAACGCTGGCACAAGCCATCGTACGCGATGGAGAAGGTGCTACCAAGTTCATGACCATTCGTATCGAGGGTGGCAAAACCGAGGAAGAATGCCGCAAGGTGGCTTATGCCATCGCGCATTCGCCCTTGGTGAAAACCGCATTTTTTGCTTCGGATCCAAACTTAGGGCGGATTCTAGCGGCGGTGGGTTATGCCGGGATAGACGATTTGGACACCAGCAATATCAGTTTGCATTTGGACGATGTGCTGGTGGTAGAAAATGGCGGGCGGGCGGCGAGTTATCAGGAAGCGGATGGTAATCGTGTGATGCAGCAAGCGGAGATTTTGGTGCGTATCGGGCTGGGACGTGGACAGGAACAAGCCACGGTGTGGACCTGCGATTTTTCTTATGACTATGTGAAGATTAACGCTGATTATCGGTCTTAACCGCCTCGTTTAACCACCCCGGCGCTTTGCGCCACCCCTCCTTGAAAAGGAGGGGAAGGTGACCTTGGCACCGCTATATCAATTTGCACTATTCTCCCCTCCTTTTTAAGGAGGGGTCGCCGTGTAACGGCGGGGGTGGTTTTACGTTACTTAAAATATGACCAATATCGAAAATTTACTCACCCAAGCCGAAGCGCTCATGAGCCGCTTGGAAACGCTGCTCCCTGCTGTGACTCCAGCCCCAGACTGGAGCGCCCTCGCATGGCGTTGGCGCAAAAGCGCATTGCAAACCGTCACCCATCCGCAGCATCTCAAATTGCAGGATTTCCTCGGCATAGACGACCAGAAAAACACGGTGTTGCAGAACACGCGCCAGTTTGTGCAGGGTTTACCAGCCAATAATGTGCTGCTGACTGGTGCGCGTGGGACGGGAAAGTCTTCGCTGATTAAAGCTTTGCTCACCGAGTTTTCTGCACTAGGGCTGCGTCTGATTGAGGTGGATAAGCACGATTTGATTGATCTGCACGACATCACCGAATTACTGCGCGATAGGCCAGAAAAATTCATCATTTTTTGCGACGACCTGACTTTTGATGCTAACGAACCGGGCTATAAAGCGCTTAAGGTGGCGCTGGATGGCTCAGTGGCTGGGGTTGCTGACAATATGCTGATCTACGCCACCTCCAACCGTCGCAACCTGATGCCGGAATTTATGGCGGACAATGTGGGAGGCAGCGACGAAATTCGCCCCAGAGAAACCATAGACGAAAAAATCGCGCTGTCGGAGCGTTTTGGCGTGTGGCTGTCGTTTTATCCTTTTGACCAAGATGAATACTTAGCCATTGTGCAATCTTGGTTAAAACATTTTGGCATCACGCAAATGACGGAAGAAATGCGCCGTGCCGCGCTGCAATGGTCGCTCACGCGCGGCTCCAGAAGCGGGCGCGTGGCCTGGCAGTTTGCACGGGATTGGGCGGGGAAACAGCAACTTAAATGACAGACATCGTGAATGCCGCCGTCGCCGTGTTGTTACGCGCGGACGGCAAAGTGCTGCTCGGCCAACGCCCTGAAGGCAAGTCATGGGCGGGCTGGTGGGAGTTTCCCGGCGGCAAGATTGAGGAAGGCGAAAGCGCAGAACAAGGTTTACAGCGTGAGTTGGAGGAGGAGTTGGGTGTAAACGCTACCAGCTTCAATTCGTGGCTCACCCGCGTGTTTAGTTACCCGGAGCGCACCGTCAGGCTGAATTTTTTTATGGTGCGTGACTGGCGCGGCGAACCATATGGCAAAGAAGGTCAGAACATTTCATGGCAAGACCCACATTCTCTCAGCGTCAGTCCATTATTGCCCGCTAACCAGCCAGTGATGGAGGCGTTGCGCCTGCCGACCACCTACGCTATTACTAACTTGGCGGAAATGGGCGAAAGCGCATTTTTTGCGGCCTTGCAACGACAACTCGAAAGCGGCTTACGCTTAATTCAAGTGCGTGAGAAGCAACTGTCAGCCTCCGAACTTGCCAGTTTCACCACCAAAGTATTGTCAGCGGCGCAGCCCTATTCGGCGAAAGTGCTGGTAAATGGCGATGTGGCGTTGGCACAAGAATTGGACGCGCATGGCGTACATTTGTCGGCGGCGCGGTTGATGGCGATGACAGAAAAGCCGGCGAATTTGCTGTGTGGCGCGTCTTGTCACAATGCAGAGGAAATCGCCCAAGCCGCGCGGCTTGGGCTGGATTACGCCTTGTTAGGCGCGGTTCAGGCCACGCTTACGCATCCTGATGTGGCAACGCTGGGCTGGCAGCAATTTGCAGCCTTGGTGAGAAACCAACCGTTGCCGATTTATGCGTTAGGGGGAATGGGTTTGCGGGATATGCCCATGGCTTGGCAGCACGGTGGGCATGGCATTGCGATGATGCGCGGGGTGTGGAAGCCTACTTAATCGGCAGCGTCATTTTCTTGCTTTCAGCCTTACCTTTTTCATTCTCAAAAGTCAGCGTTAAATCTATGCTGCCGCCAGCGGCGAGCGGCTTTTTCAAATCAAACAACATCAAATGAAATCCGCCAGGGGCGAGCTTGACTGGCTTGCCAGCAGGCAATTCCAGATGTTCCAACATGCGCATTTTCATCACGCCGTTGTCCATAGACATGGAATGTATCTCAACCGCCCCAGCAGCACCACTACTCACTTTGGTCAAGCAACTCCATTCGCTGCTGCTCAAGGTCATATAGGCCGCCCCTATTTCTTGTCCGGGTCTGCTGGCACGTGCCCAAGCATCGCTGATGGTGACGGCGGCATTTGCTGTGAGACAAAAAGCGCACAATAAAACCGTACTAATGCATTTAATGATCAAGTTCATCTAGGTCTTCCTGTGTGGGTGCAACGGGGATGCGGTATCCTTCATTCGCCCAAACGCCAAGGTCTATCAGCTTGCAGCGTTCGCAGCAGAAAGGCCGCCACGGATTTTCTGGGTGGTAGAGGGTTTCTTTGCCGCAGGTGGGGCAGTCAACTTTAGGTGCAGATTGCATTTTTACAGAAGTCTTTACAGAGGTTCTTACAGATTACAGAGTGCCAGATCAAAGCTCAATGCTATGTCGCAAGGACGTGGTTTTTGGGTGCCTTCAAACTGGCTGAAGCGGATGTTGATGGCGTATTTGTTGGCGCTGATTTCGGGGAAGCACGTTGCGTCTTCCGGTAATATCACACGCAGCATTTGTGCTGGTTTTGCGCCGCTGAGCATTTGCTGATAAGCACCTTGATGGGTTTGACACGGTGTCGCAGCGCCGCTGCCGCGCAGAATGTGCAGAATCACGCGCAAGGCTTCTTGCAGGGTTTGTAATGGCGCAAACCAAGTTTGCAGCACGGTTTGTCGGTCTTTCACGGCGCGTCCCAGCCAGTAATGATAAGACGGCACGTCGAACTCACAAGCGCCGCCGGGAATCATGGCGCGTTGTTTCACGCCCATCAGCCATTCGTTATCGCGCAGCGTTTGGCCTATTCTGCCCGACATGGTGCGCAGTCCTAAGGCGGCTTGTTCAATTTCGGAGATCATGCTCTTGAGCGTGTCTTCGGCGATGACCGGGTTCCCCGTCAGATTAGCCATTATCAAGCGTTGTCGCTCAAGTTCTTGTAACAGGTCAGATTTGAGGTCAGAGCGGTCTATCAGATCCAGAATCTGGAACATGATGAGCAGTGCGGAATGGTGGTCAAATTTGTGCTCGCTGAGCGCGGAATGCTGCATTTTGGCGAGCAAATCCTCCAGCCGCAGCATGATGCGGACGCGCTCGTTGCAGGGATAGTCGTAGATTGGCACAAAAAGTCTTCTAAATCATCAGCTAATATAGTTAGGTAATTTATCACAGAATCTTGATGCGGATTATGAGTTTGAAACGCTAACTATGCAAGAGTTAGGTATTTTTTGTGTAATTCAGCGACTTGTTTTGCCAAGGTTTGATGGTCAGTGTTGTTGTTAATCACGTCATCAGCGCGGCTGAGGCGTTGTGCCCGGCTGCATTGCGTAGCCATAACAGCGCGAATCTCTGGCTCGCTCAAGGCGCTACGCGTCAATACGCGCTGGATTTGCACATGTTCTGGGCAGTCCACCACTAGCACGCGCTGAATCGCGTCGTCATAAGCGCCGGTTTCTATCAATAGTGGTATCACGATGATGCGGTAGGGCGCACTGGTGGCTTCTGCTAATTCGGCGTTCACCGCAGTGCGGATGCGTGGGTGCAGGATGTTCTCCAGCCTTGTTTTGGCGTCATTATCAACAAACACTTTTTGCCGCAATAAAGCGCGGTTGAGCGTGCCGTCGGCGTGCAGAATGTCGTTGCTAAAGGTCGCGGCGATATCATCCAAAGCGGATTGTCCCAATGCCGTGAGTTTGTGTGCAATCGTGTCGGTGTCGGTGATGGCGATGCCGTGGCTGGCGAACAGCTCGGCCACGGTGCTTTTACCGCTGCCTATGCCACCCGTAAGGCCGATAGTGAGCATTTAGAGATACAGCCGTGCAAGCGCTGAGCCAAAAAACAAGGTTGTGACGCCGCCTAGCGCCAGATAAGGGCCGAAGGGGATTTTGCCGGCCAGATTATTTTTAGCCGTTAATAGCATCAGTCCGATGAGCGAGCCGCTTACGCCAGAGATGACGAGCAAGGGTGGCAACGCCTGCCAGCCAAACCATGCGCCTAGCGCCGCGAGCAGCTTGAAGTCGCCATAACCCATGCCTTCCTTGCCGGTGCTGAGCTTGAACAGCCAATACGCAGCCCACAACAAGCCATATCCCGCTGCCGCGCCTATGACCGCAGCGTGCAGGTCAATGAATCCGTCGTAAGCGTTGAACAGCAGCCCCGCCCATAGCAGCGGCAAGGTGATGTCGTCCGGTAAAAACATGGTGTCTAGGTCTATAAAAGTTAGCGCGATCAGACAGGTGACGAGAAAGAACGCGGCGAAAGCTTGAATGCCGAAGCCAAATTTCCAGGCGATGGCCGCGGCAAACGCGCTGGTGAGCAATTCCACCAAGGGATAGCGTGCGCTTATGGGGGTTTTGCAGGCGGAACATCTGCCGCCCAAGCCGATATAGCTCAATACCGGAATGTTTTCGAATGCTGTGATTGGGTGTCCGCAGATGGGGCAAGACGAACGCGGGCTGGAGAGTGTGTAAGGCGTTGGTGCCGGCGGTGGCTCTTGCTCGGATTTTTCTGCCATGTGGCTGGAGAGTTCAAATTCCCACTCGCGCTCCAGCATTTTCGGCAGGCGGTGGATGACCACATTGAGAAAGCTGCCGACGACGAGGCCGAATAAGGCGGCGATGAAGATGAATAATGTACTTGGCATGTAGCCAGTATAAGCGCCTATTTCGGCAGTGCAAACACCATCAGTGCGTCGCCTTGTTTGAAACCAAAAATCTGGCTGCCACCTGCGGCCACCGCCACGTATTGCACGCCGTCAATCTGGTAGCTAATGGGCGGCGCATTCACGCCTGCTGCGGCTTTGAACTGCCACAGCGGCTTGCCAGTGACGGTATCAAATGCATCAAAATTGCCGTTGCCTTCGCCCGTGAACAGCAGTCCACCCGCCGTTACCAGCACTCCTCCGACTAGCGGGTCATCGGTTTTTTGTTGCCAGTTGATTTTGCCGGTTTGCAGGTTAATGGCTGACAGCAAGCCCCAGTGTGGTTCGTTCATGGGTTCTAGTGATGAATAGCGAATGCCCGGCTTATTCACATCCGCTTGCGCGTCGGTGACACCGTCATGCAGGGTGTAGCGTACTGGCCAGTGAATGGCCGCCACAAAAGCGGTCTGTGCATTTTCGTCAACAGAGGAGGGAGACCAATTCACGCCACCAAATACTCCGGGGAAGATGCGCGTGCCGTCGGCGCTGGATTTGGCGAACATATTGCCTTGCGGCACAAACGCGTCGGATTTCAGTAATAATTTCCCAGTTTCGCGCTCATGCACATAGAACCAGCCCAGCTTGCTGGCTTGCCCCACGGCAGCGATTTTTTTGCCGTCTTTTAACCAGTCAAACAACACCGGCGGGCTGGCTACGTCGTAGCCCCATTGGTCGTGAGGCACTTGCTGATAGTGCCATTTAATTTTGCCCGTAGCCGCATCGAGTGCCACTAGCGAAACTGTGTAGAGGTTATCGCCAGGCCGCGACACGTCATCCATCTGCGGCGATGGGTTGCCCGTGCCGAAGAACAGTAAACCACGCACTGGATCTATCGCTGGCGTACTCCACGCAGAACCACCACCATAGCGCCAAGCGTCTGGATATTGCGCCATTGTCGCGCGTTCTTTGGCGAGGTCGCGGTTGAGCGGAATGCCATCCGGCGTGGTAGCGCTAAAATTACCCTCCCAACCTTGCCGCGGAATCGAATCAAACTGCCACACGCGCTTGCCGGTTGCGGCATCAAACGCCGCTAAAAACCCGGGACGACCATAGCGCCCAGCTACGCCAACCACAGCACCCAGCGGTGCATTGGGGGTAGCCTTTTCAAGATGCAAGCCGTAACCCACACCGGTAATCCCTACGATCACCTTGCCTTGATACACCACCGGCGCCATGGCGATGCCCACACCGGTTGCGCCGCTCACGTTATCTTTTTTCAGCGGATCGCTATCGCTTAAAGAGCCAGCAACTTCAGCGTTATTTGTTAAGCCATCATTGGCCGCATCAATATCCCACAACACCTTGCCCGTCTTGGCTTCCAGCGCAATAAGCCGCGCGTCCACCGTGCCGATAAACACCTTGCCATCGCTCACCGCCACGCCGCGATTGGCCGGCCCGCAGCACATGGGGTAATCTTTTTTGCGCTGATGCTCATAACGCCACAGTTGATGCCCATCCCGCGCATCCAGCGCCACCACATGGTTGAAAGGTAGCGATAAATACATCACGCCCTCCACCACGATGGGCGTGGCTTGGAAGGTAGAGTTGATGCCGCTGTTATACGTCCAGCGCTGCGCGAGTTTGGCGACGTTATCGCGGTTGATTTGGCTTAAGTTTGAGAAGCGCTGATTACTGTAATCACGCCCATAGCTAGGCCAGTCTTGGTTGTTGGTGCTGGTTAAAGGCTGCGCGGCGCAAGCGGAAAGGAAGGTGAAAATGATGGCAAGGCTGAGATTTTTTTTCATGGCAAGGGAGACCTAAAAAAGTTTGAAGCATTGTAAAACGTATTTGAATGGATGGGTAGACAGATTTGTCTACGCCGCCCGCAACGCATCCACAATATCCATCCTTGCCGCTCTCACTGCAGGCAGAAACCCACCTATCAAGCCCATGCTCAGGGCGAACACAAACGAGTTTAGCGCGATTTGCAGGGTCAGCGTGAAGCTGAACGCCAGCTCGGCAAAGGTTTGGAAGTTCATGGTGGAGACGGTGAGGGTTTGCATGAAGCTGGCGCAGAAGATGCCGATCACGCCGCCTACCGCGGACAGCGCCAAGGATTCGGTCAAAAATGCCCACAAGATACTGCTGCGCTTGAACCCTAGGGCTCTTAATGTGCCGATCTCGGCGGTGCGGTTGGCGACGGAGGCGTACATGGTGATCATGGCGCCAATGATCGCGCCTATGGAGAAGATGATGGAGAGTGTCGCGCCCAAAATGCGGATGAATTTGGCCATGACTTCCGATTGTTCAGCGTAGAACAGTGATTCGCGTTTCACTTCCAGATTCAGGCGCGGGTCGTTTTCGATGTTGGTTTTTAGGGCGTTGAACGCGGTGGTGTCGTTTAAGCGCACGATGACGGATGAGTACACAGGCCGCCGGAAGGCTTGCATGAGCTGGATGTTGTCGCCCCAGATTTCGGAGTTGAAGCCGGATTTTCCGGCATCGAACACGCCCACCACCGTCCAGTCGCGCTGCCCAAAACGCAGGTGTTCGCCGATGGCGGTGTTGTTAAAGCCACGCACCAAGCCGTTGCCGGTGATGATTTCTGAAGTGCCGGGGCGGAACATGCGGCCTTGTACCAGTTTGACTTGCGGGCGCAAGGTCAGCGCCATGGTGGTCACGCCGCGGATGACAACGTTAGAAGGTTTGTCCGTGCCGCGTTTGCCCAGCACGATCAGCACCACCAGTTCTTTGGAAGCGATAGGTTTGCCTTCGGCGTTGTTGGCGATTTGTGGCTGGGATTCAATAATGGCGGCCTGACCGCGCTCTACCGCGCTTTGAATCTCCACTCCGGCGGCTTTGCGGATGACCACGGCGTTGTCGAAAGAGCCGGTGTCCACCAAAGTTTCTTCTAAGCCTTGCGCCAGCATTAGCGAGGTGGCGAACACGAACACCACCAAAGCCAAGCCAATCGCCGTTAAAGCTGTGGTGAGGCGACGCGTCCACAGGTTGCGGACGGTGTAATAAAACGGGATGGTGTGAGTTATCGCCATGCTTAAGCAATACTTTTTAAGCCATCGGTGATTTTTTGTTGCATCACCCGCAACGCAGGCAGCAGCCCTGCCACCAAACCCACCAACAAGGCCGACATGAAGCCCATCGTCACTACTTCTGGTGGCACGATAAAGATGGGGAACACGCTGGCGAGCTTGTCGCCGATGAAGGCTGCAGCCGGATAAGTGAGTGCAATGCCTATGCCGCCGCCTATCAGCGCCATGGCTAAAGATTCGCCAAAAATCAGCACTGCGACTTTGCTCGGGGCAAAGCCCAAGGCTTTCAGCGTGGCGTATTCCGGGCTACGCTCACGCGCCGTCATCGCCATGGTATTGGCCATCACCGCCATGATGATGAAAATCACCAGAAAAGACACAATCTGCACGGCGATGAGTATGGTTTCCGTCATGGAAACAAAGGAAAGCTGAAAGGCTTTTTCGGTCTCGGTGAGGGTTTCTGATAAAGAGTTTTTGAACAGCGCGTCTATGGATTGCGAAATTTCCGCTGCACGTTCGCTGTTATTCACGCCTATGGCAAATACGCCGATGTTGTTGGCGCGGCGCGGGGTGGTGATTTTGAGCTTTTCGTTGAGCGCATCCCAGTGAAAAAACAACTGGCTGGTGTCAGTTTTGTTGTCCGCGCCGCGATAGATGCCGCGCACCACAAAGCTCCAATTGCCGGGAAAAATCGTACCTTGCAGCGGAATCACGTCGCCCAGTTTCCAGCCATATGTTTTAGCGATTTTCTCGCCTACGAGGCAAGCCTGACGGTCGTGCAAAAAGTCTCTTTTCTCAGCGTCAGTTAACAAATATTCTGGGTAAAGCTGCAAAAATGGCGCTGGATCTACCGCGAATTGTGGAAAGAAATTCTTGCGATCTATGTAGATTCCCGCAAACCAATTCATGCCCGCCACCGTACTCACGCCTTCCACTTGCCGGATTTTTTGTGCGTAATAAGTAGGCAGCGGCACCACCAAAGAAATGGCGTTGCGCGTAATCAAGCGGGTGGAGGAAGTCGCTTCTACACCTGCGTACCAAGCTGAAACCATGGTGCGGAGCAGACCAAAAGACAGTATTGCCACCACGATACCGAGCATGGTGAGACTGCTGCGAAGCTTGTGGCGGAAGATGTTGCGGAGGATGAGTTTCAGGAAAAACATGAAGGCTTAAGCAGATTTCTGCACTTCTTCCGCTTCACTAAATTCGCCCTTATCCAAATGCCGAATGCGGTGTGCGC
The DNA here is from genome assembly GCA_046155285.1 of Methylophilaceae bacterium. Classification (GTDB taxonomy): domain Bacteria; phylum Pseudomonadota; class Gammaproteobacteria; order Burkholderiales; family Methylophilaceae; genus CAILHX01. The sequence continues at coordinate 82,603 of JBJXEA010000024.1, forward strand.
TCTCCGCGGCGCGGCGGTCGTGAGTCACCATGACGATAGTCTTGCCCAGCTCGCTGTTCAAGCGCTGTAGCAAACCCAAAATGCCCTCAGCCGAGGTTTTATCCAAGTCACCCGTGGGTTCATCCGCCACAATCAGCGTAGGGTCGGTGACCAGCGCCCGCGCAATCGCCACGCGCTGTTGCTGCCCGCCGGAAAGCTGCCCAGGGCGAAACGCTAGGCGGTCGCTCAAGCCCACCATATCGAGCGCGGCCTCGGCGTGTTCACGCCGTTCCTTTGCTGATAAATTGGTTAAAAACAGCGGCAATTCGACGTTTTCCAGCGCACTCAATACCGGCATTAGGTTGTAAAACTGGAAAATGAAACCGATGTTTTCTGCCCGCCAGTTGGCTAAGTCTTTTTCGCTTAAACGGCTGATGTCGCTGCCCGCCACAATCAACTCGCCGCTGTCGGGCTGGTCTATGCCCGCGATGAGGTTGAGCAGCGTGCTTTTGCCCGAACCGGACGGCCCCATCAGCGCCAAAAATTCGCCAGCGGGGATGTCGAAAGTGATGTCGGTGAGGACGGGAACGGGCTGGTTGCCGCGCGTGTAGGACTTGGTGAGATTGCGGATGGAAACGACGGGGGGATTCATTTCCACGTCATTCCCGCGCAGGCGGGAATCCAGTCAAATATCAACGGAGTAGTGTGTGCCTGTGCCACGACAAGCGGCTTGTCTAGATTCCCGCCTACGCGGGAATGACGGAAAAAGTTGAGTGTCATGGCGCTGCCGTCTTAACTTTCGCGCCATCCTTCAGCTTGGCATCAGGCTTAAGCACAATCCGGTCGCCCGCTTTGACCCCGCTTTTAATCTCTACCAATTCGCCCAGTTTTTCGCCCAGTTGCACCTTGACCTGATGCGCTACGTCGTTCTCCACAAGGTAAACGGTGTTCCCAACCACCGCATCAGCGCGAATCGCCAGTAAGGGTTTCTGCCGATTTTCTGGAACAGCTTGCGATAAAAAGGCGACTTTCGCACTCATGTCCGGCAGTGTCCGTGGGTCTGGTTGCAAAAAGCGCACTTTGACCAAAATGGTGGCTTTGGCGCGATCCACCGTCGGCACGATGCGCGAGACTTCTCCGCGCAGTCGTGTGTCGGGGAGCGCATCCAGTTGGATCTCGCATGGTTGTTTAGGTTTGATCTTGTAAAGACTTGATTCGCTCACGTCGGCTTCCACTTCCAGCGTGCTCATATCGGCCAGGTTGACGACTGCGCCCTTGGCATCCACTGAAGATGAAAATGGTGTCACCACATCACCCACGTTGGCATTTTTAGACACCACCACACCGTCAAATGGGGCGCGAATCAGTGTGTAATCCAGCGATACCGCGCTGCTTTGTTTGCCCGCGTTGGCGGCGGCGATACTGGCTTGCGCGGTGCTAATACCGGCTTTGCTGCTATTCAGGCTGGCCTCAGCGCTGGATAGTGCGGCACGTGCTTTATCTCGGCGCGCCAAGGCGGTGTCGGTGGATGCGGTGGATACAAAGCCTTTCGCTTGTAAGTCATTTGCGCGTTTTAGGGCAAGCTCGGCATCTATCATCTCCGCCTTTGCTTCGGCCAGTTTGGCATCCGCTGCAGTTTGTTGGGCGTGGGCTTCTTGCATCCTTGCCACGGCACCGCTGACATTGGCGCTGGATTGCTGCAACGTGGCTTTTAAGTCGCCGTTTTCTAAACGCGCGATCACATCGCCCTTTTTCACCACACTGCCTTCGGTCACGCCCAACCATTCAAGCCGCCCAGTGGCCTTGGAAGAAACCGCCGCCTTGCGTTGCGCTACCACGTAGCCCGTGGCGTTAAGCAGCGTATATTGTTGGGAAGGATAGGCCGTAGTGACGGTCGCTATTTCTACATTGACTGGCGGTTTCAACAGCGTGGCACGTAAGCCAATAAAACCGACCACTAAAACAACCGCAGCGATGATGTAAGTGTTTCGGCGACTGCCCCGTGCAGGCTGATTCGCGCCACGTTTGATGGAAAGTTTGGAAATGTCAGGGGTCGCCAAGATGTGCTTTCTTTTATTTTTACAACAGTGAATTATAAGGGCATCGGTTAAAATGCGTCCTATGCTCTACGACCTCATTCGCCCCGCATTGTTCCTGCTCGACGCAGAGCGTGCCCATCACCTTACCTTAAATGCGCTGAGGATTTCGCACAAGGCTGGATTGCAACCCTTGTGGGTAAAAAAATATAAATCCAGTCCGCGACAGGTCATGGGCTTGGAATTCCCCAATCCAGTCGGTTTGGCGGCGGGTTTGGACAAAAACGGTGCATATATTGATGCATTAGCCAGCTTGGGTTTTGGCTTCATCGAAATCGGCACCACCACACCTCGTCCGCAACCGGGCAACCCGAAGCCACGTATGTTCAGGCTGCCAGAGGCACAGGGCATCGTCAATCGGCTGGGATTCAATAATGACGGCGTAGATGTGCTGATAGAAAATGTTAAAAACGCCAAATATCGCGGCATTCTCGGCATCAACATCGGCAAGAATTTCGACACACCGATTGAGAATGCCAGCGACGACTACCTGATCTGCCTGCGCAAAGTCTATGCCCACGCCAGCTACGTCACGGTCAACATCTCTTCGCCCAATACCAAGAATCTGCGCCAGTTGCAGGATGCCGATGCGCTGGATGGCTTACTGGCCGCGCTTAAAGCAGAACAGGAAAAATTGGCGCAGGTTCACGGCAAATATGTGCCTATCGCCTTGAAGATAGCGCCCGATCTACTCTCTGAACAAATCGGGGAGATTGCCGAGGCTTTGATGAAGCACAAGATGGACGGCGTGATAGCCACCAACACTACTTTGTCCCGTGAAAAGGTGCGGGGGTTGCCTCATGCCAGAGAAACAGGCGGGCTTTCCGGTGCGCCAGTACGCCAGAAATCGACGGCGGTGATCAAACAGCTTGCGGCGATTCTGGCTGGAGAGATTCCCATCATCGGGGTGGGCGGCATTCTGAGTGGTGAGGATGCGGCGAAAAAGATAAAGGCAGGGGCTAGTCTGGTGCAGGTGTATAGCGGGTTAATTTATCGTGGGCCTGCGTTGGTTGGTGAGGTTTGCGAGGCGCTTGGTTAGCGCTCAACGTACCAGTTGCACGTCATTCTGGCGAAGGCCAGAATCCAGTCAAGCATCCAATTGTCGCTAGCCTTAGCCCACTAGAAAGACTTAAAACCGTCGGGGGTTGCCCGACAGCAAGTTACTTTCCTTTGCTTGTCCTGTATAGACCGGGTACATAGGTAACAGGTGTGCCAGGACATAGGTAACACTAAGAGTCTTCACTATTGACTCAAGGATGTTCAAATGCCCTGGCAAACGAGAAACCTGA
>JBJXEA010000025.1:0-5457 GCA_046155285.1 Methylophilaceae bacterium
TTATCAGATGTAAGCACTTGTTGTTCGAGTTCTGCATACCCAATGACACCGTTACAGCGTCAAGGAATATACAGTTACCTGCCAACAAACACCTACACCTGTCGGTTGTTTATGTTGTTAAAGAGCGGCGCTGCTGAAGCAACGAAGCCGCGCATTATACAGGCCAAACAAAAGTGGTCAAGCGATAGTTGCAAGTTTTTTACAGGGACGTTTTTTAGACCTTAAACACGGTTTTGAGCTTCTTGCTAACTGCTTGATTTTTCAGCCTCACGTAAGACGGCAAACCATCCTTGTAAGGAGGATAGTCTTCGCCAGAAATCAGCGGCTGTAGATACGTACGGCACTTTTCGGTAATGCCAAACCCATCGCGGCTGATGAAATTACGCGGCATTTTCTTTTCTACATTGGCCACATCTTTCAACGCGGCTACGCCTATTTTCCACTTATACGGCCTATCTGATTTGCGGAAGATGGTAGGCATGACTGCGCTCTCGCCTTTAATCGCCAGCTCTACCGCCGCTTGTCCCAGCGCATAGGCTTGATCCACGTCGGTTTTGGAGGCGATATGCCGCGCCGCGCGTTGCAAATAATCTGCCACCGCCCAGTGATATTTATAGCCTAAACCGTCTTTCACCATATTAGCGATGACGGGTGCCGCGCCTCCCAGTTGCGCGTGACCAAAAGCATCTTTCAAGCCGGATTCCGCCAGAAATTTACCATCTGCCGTTTTCACACCCTCCGAGACCACTACTGAGCAATAACCGTGTTTCTTTACCATTGCATCTACCTTGGCTAAGAATTTTTGCTGATTGAAGGTAATTTCTGGAAACAACACCACAATAGGAATCTCGCAATCTTCACTGGATGCCAATGCGCCCGCAGCCGCTATCCACCCCGCATGGCGCCCCATCACCTCGGCCACAAATACTTTGGTAGAGGTTCTGCACATAGATGCCACGTCAAAACTGGCCTCGCGCACTGACACCGCGATGTACTTGGCGACCGAGCCAAATCCGGGGCAGCAATCGGTAATTGGCAAATCATTATCCACAGTTTTAGGCACATGAATCGCTTGCAGCGGATAACCCATGGTTTCAGCGATTTGCGAAACCTTAAGGCAAGTGTCAGCCGAATCGCCGCCACCGTTGTAAAAGAAATAGCCAATATCATGCGCCTTGAATACTTCTATCAACCGCTCATATTCCGTGGGATCTTGGTCGTATTTCTTAAGTTTATAGCGACAAGATCCAAACGCGCCAGAAGGCGTATAGCGCAAGCCTGAGATGGCCTTTTTAGACTCTTCGCTGGTATCAATCAAGTCTTCGGTCAACGCACCAATAATGCCATTTCGCCCAGCATAAACCTTACCGATTTTGCGTTTGTATTTGCGTGCGGTTTCGATCACGCCGCAGGCAGAAGCGTTGATGACAGCGGTCACCCCGCCAGATTGTGCGTAAAAAGCGTTTCTTGCCTTTGCCATTTCCGTCTCCCGCTATTGCCCAATCAGTTGATCCAACAAAATTGTTAAATCGTATCTATCTTTCGCCACCTTTAACATGCTCTCTGCAAACTGCGGATATTCGCGCAGAATGCGGCTAAAGTCGGTTTTTTCCAAGACGTACAAATCAGTCAAACTCTTGGCACGTATGGTGGCAGTGCGGGGGCTAGAAATCAATAGTCCGATTTCGCCGAAATAGTCGCCATCTTTAAGCGTTTTGATGACGTCGCCCGCGCCGTCCAGCACTTCCACTTCGCCGGAACAAATGAGGTACATTTCGTTGGCCATGTCACCCTTGTAGATGATGACTTCGCCGGCTTCGACCGCTTTGGAATTGAGCGACATGATAATAGCTTTGAGCAACAAGGCATCAGCACCCCTGAACAACGGCAGGCGCTCCAACACGTCCGGTGTTACCACCTCAAACCAGCGACGACCATCGCGAGCTATCAGTTCGTTCGCTGCTTTTGGTCCCCAGGTACCACGTGCATAATTCGGGAAATCCGGCGCAGGTGTCTTTTTCCAGTAGTCCAAAATCGGTTGCGCGATTTTCCATGCTTCCATCACCAAATCGCCGCGCGAGAACAAAGTCGCGTCGTTATTGGTGCAGGCATAGATCATCACCTCATAGCCGGTATAACGCGAGGCCTTGAACGCATCGCCGTAGCTGAAATGCATATCCACTTTTTGCAGATTCATGGTGGGGCCTGGGACTTTGGCTTGGAATAATAACTCTATGCCTTGATAAGGCTGGATGTGAAATACCAGCCGGTTGGGCGCCAGTTTTTTGACCGCAGTGCCTTTGAATATAGCTTCCGGCGCCTTTTTGAATTCGACTACGATTTCGGTGCCGCGCTTCCACAACGCTTTGCCGGAACGAAGATAGATAGGCACGCCTTCCCAACGCCAGTTGTCAATGTGCAGCTTGCCCGCGGCGAAGGTTTCGGTGGTGGATTTGGGGTCAACGTCTTGCGCTTCGCGGTAACCCGGCTTGACCATCGCGCCGTCGTCATTGAAAGCCGCACCATATTGCCCGCGCACGAAATTGTCTGGCACTTCTTCTGGCTTATATACGCGCACCGAGCTCAACAATTTGGCCTTTTCGTTACGCACCGCGTCTGGCTCGAACGAAGCAGGTGGCTCCATACACAGATAGGCCAGCATCTGGAACATGTGGTTTTGCATCATGTCGCGCAACACGCCTGACTTATCGTAATAGCCACCACGTGCGCCCACATCCACTTCTTCACACACGTTGAACTGGATGTTATCGATGAAATTCTTATTCCACAGCGGCTCGAACATGCCGTTGGAAAAGCGGAACGCCAGTAAGTTTTGTACCGTCTCCTTGCCCAGATAGTGATCCACACGGTATATCTGGCTTTCGTCCCAGTGCTTGGTCACCGCGGCATTGAGGACGTGCGCTGAATCGGTATCTGTACCAAATGGCTTTTCGCAAATAATGCGCCTCCAGCCTTTGCCATCCTTGAATCCAGCCTTGTACAGATTTTCACAAATCAAGCCAAAAAAACTAGGCGCGGTAGCGAAATAGATGAGAATATTGCCTTCAGCACCCACTTCTTTATCCAGCGCGTCCACCTTCTGGCGCAGCACTTTGAAGTCGTCGGCGCTATCAAAAGTGGCCGCTTGATAATGGAAGCGATTGACCAGTTTATCCCATGCCGCCTCATCAAACTGGTTGCGTGTTTGAAACTCCTTGATGTCACGGCTCATGCTGGAGCGGAACTCATCCGTGTCTACCTTAGTAATCGCGCTGCCCAGCACCGCAAAGTTGTCCGACAGCAAACCATCGCAGGCCAAGTTATATAAGGCGGGAACGAGCAGGCGCTTGGTCAAGTCGCCCGACGCGCCAAAAATAAGCATCACGCAAGGTTTGCTAGGGTCGGCGCCGACGTGCGATTCCACCGCGGCAGAACTGAACATATGGGTGCTGTCGGTCATAACACTACCTTTCTCTCTCTTTTGAAAACAAAGCTCTAACGGCTTCTAAATCCTGTTGGGTATCAACGCCGGGGGCGGGCGAACTCGCCGTCAACGCGACGCTAATTTTGACCCCATGCCACAAAGCACGCAACTGTTCCAAGCACTCAAATTGCTCTATTTTTGCGGGCTGCAAACTGGCATATTGATGCAGAAATTGTGTTCGATAAGCGTACAGGCCGATGTGACGATATACGGGCAAGGTTTCTGGCAAATTTTCACCCGCCGCAAAAGCATCCCGCGCATAAGGAATGGGGGCGCGGCTGAAATACAACGCGTAGCCATTCTTATCCAGCACCACCTTCACCACATTGGGATTCATCATCTCGGTGACATCATGAATGGCGTGGCAGGCCGTTGCCATGGTCGCCTCGGGATGCTGCCGCAAATCTTGAGCCACTAAGGCAATCAACTCCGGCGCAATCAACGGCTCGTCGCCCTGCACATTCACCACAATCACATCATCTGCCCAGCCTTGTGCTACGGCCACTTCCGCGATGCGGTCAGTGCCAGAAACATGATCAACGCGCGTCATCACGGCATTAAAACCATGCTCACGTACCGCATCAAAAATGGCGCGATGATCTACCGCCACCCACACTTCCGCCGCACCGCTTTTTGCCGCCTGTTCCGCCACACGCACCACCATGGGCTTGCCCGCAATATCCACCAATGGCTTTTGCGGCAATCGCGTAGAAGCGTAACGTGCCGGAATGACGACTTTGAAGCCCACCTTATATCTCTTCCGTAGCGGGTAGTTTTCGCGCCTCGTCTTCCAGCATCACCGGAATGTCGTCTTTCACCGCGTAGGCCAGCCGACAAGGCTTGCAGATAAGTTCTTGCTCCTGTTTTTTGTACACCAGCGAGCTTTTACAAATCGGGCACACCAAAATTTCAAGTAGTTTTGCGTCCATTTTTAGTGCCTCTCAATTTCTCCAGAATCTTGTCGCCAAAAGCTGCATCCAGCTTTGCAGCCACGCTCAAATACCAGCACTTTGGCGACGCAAATGCGCGGCATTTCACCGCGTCTTTTTCAGTCATGAGTATCGCCGCGCCGTCATCGAATTGCAAATCTTGCGGGGTGAATGTGTGATGGTCGGCAAATGCGTGTTCCACCACGTTCAAACCCAAACCCCGCAGATGATTGAAGAAACGCGCTGGATGGCCGATTCCAGCGACAGCATGGCAATTCTGGTCAGAGAAATCGTCGATATCGGCAAGGACTTCTACATCACGCAGATTGCAAAACGTGCGCCCTTGCAGTGTCATGGCGTATTCATTTTCTGCCACGACTCCACCATTCACTACGACCGCATCCACACACTGCAAACGCTGCTGCGGCTCGCGCAAAGGCCCGGCGGGCAACACAAAGCCATTGCCAAAGCGTCGCACACCATCCACCACCGCCACCTCCACGTCGCGGCCTAAACGGTAATGCTGCAAACCGTCGTCGCTCAAAATCACATTGCAATCCGGGCGTGAGATGAGCAACGCCCGCGCCACCGCCACGCGGTCTTTGCCTACCCACACCGGGCATTTCAGGCGTTGTGCCAGTAGCACTGCCTCATCGCCCACCAAAGCAGGGTCTGTCGCCAAAGACACAGATTGCGGCTGCTTGGCGCGGCTGGCGTAACCGCGACTGATGATACCGGGACGATAACCTTGCTCGGTGAGAAATTCTGCCAGCCAGAGAATGAGCGGGGTTTTGCCCGTACCGCCTACGCTGATGTTGCCGACGATGATGACTGGAATGGGCAGGCTGATGATTTTGAATAAGCCCAAGCCATATGCGAGGCGGCGGGTGGCGCTGAGGAGCAAGAATAAAAAGGCAAAAGGCAACAAGAGAATGTGCCAGACACTGAGACGAACCCACTGGTTTTGTAACCAATTTCTCATACGACGATGTCGTGTAGGAGCGCCGCCCTCGGCGCGATTGACAAGAAAGCTATCGCGCCGAG
>JBJXEA010000026.1:0-328062 GCA_046155285.1 Methylophilaceae bacterium
TCCAAGATGTCAGCGCTTGGTGCGGCGATGCGTAAGTTGGTACATCTGTGCTTCGGCGTGATTAAATCCCGTCAGCCTTATCGCGGTGATTATGCGTAATTTGGTTGACGGGAGAGACGGTATCTACGCCCCCAACCGCACCGTCTTGGAAAAGCGGGGGGGGGGGGGTTATCCTTCCCTTCTGCCGCAGCCGCCAACGCAACTCCAAGACGGGGGATTGGCGGCAACCTTTGTTCGAACTCCGCGACAAGCCACGTTTTGTGTGGCTTGTTAGGGTGAGTTGGATTGCCACCCGTCTTGGAGTTGTGTTGGCGGATACCCGTAGGGCAAGGCAGTAGGGTGTCTTTTGCTTTGGTTACTTTCCTTTGGACAAGCAAAGGAAAGTGACTTGCTGTCGGGCAACCCCCGACGGTTTTGGGTTTAATGGTAGGAGCGTCGCCCTCGCCCCGATTAAGTGTTTTCGCGCCGAGGGCGACGCTCCTACAGGGCAAGGCTGGTGGGATTGGATGATTGACTGGATTGCCGTCTACACGGGAATGACGAACCCTCACATCTGCTATTCTTCACCCTCATTTCACTTTGAAAAACACCATGCGCCCACTCCTGCTGCTGTTACTGTGCCTATTCAACACCGCTTACGCCGCAGATTTCACCGCCAAGGTGATTGCGGTGATGGATGGGGATACGGTGTTGGTGCGGCGTGGCAGCGGTTTGGTGAAAATTCGGCTGGTGGAGATAGACGCGCCGGAGAAGGCACAGCTTTTTGGCGATGCCTCAAAGCGCTCGCTTTCCGACATGGTGTTGGGCAAGCAGGTCAGTGTCAGTAGCCAAGCGCTGGATCAATATGGGCGTACGCTAGCGCATTTGCGTATCGGCAGTCTGGAAGTCAACGCCGAGCAAATCCGCCGTGGCATGGCGTGGGAATATTCCAACTTTCACAGCAGCCGTGCGCTGATTGCATTGCAGACAAAAGCCAAAAAAGCGCAGCTCGGTTTGTGGGCGCAGAACAATCCAACCCCACCGTGGATGTGGCGTAAGCAGCATCCGAGTACTTTGTCCGCTGCTACCAACGCAGCAACTAGCAACCCCGCCATACCTGCGCCCACGTCAGGATGTGCTAAAAAACATTGCTCAGAAATGACTTCGTGCGAGGAGGCTAGATACGCCCTTGCTCAGTGCGGTGTTAAAACGCTGGATGGGGATGGGGACGGAGTGCCTTGTGAGAAGTTGTGCGGGGGCAAAGAATAGCGGGTATATGGCGGATAACGCTAGGCTCATCCTCCCTGAAAATGCTGAAAATCCCCCCGCTTTTTTCTGTTTTTTTACCGCGTTTTTGCAGTGCTTTAGAGCGCTTGCCGTGGTAAAATTCTGGCTCTTAAATAGCCTCAATAAAATAACAATTTATGGATCAGTTTGCCAAAGAAACAATCCCCGTCAGCCTAGAAGAAGAAATGCGCCGCTCCTACCTCGATTACGCTATGAGCGTGATTGTAGGCCGTGCCTTACCTGACGTTCGAGACGGCTTGAAACCGGTACATAGGCGTGTGTTGTTCGCCATGCACGAGCTTTCCAACGATTGGAATCGCGCCTACAAAAAGTCGGCACGTATCGTAGGCGATGTCATCGGTAAATATCACCCACACGGTGACACAGCGGTGTACGACACCATCGTGCGTATGGCGCAGAATTTCTCGCTCAGATACATGTTGGTGGACGGGCAAGGTAACTTCGGTTCGGTGGATGGCGACAACGCCGCCGCGATGCGTTATACCGAAATCCGCATGTCGCGGATCGCCCACGAGTTGCTGGGCGATTTAGACAAGGAAACTGTTAATTTTGGTGCCAATTACGACGGCTCTGAGCATGAGCCATTGGTGCTGCCTGCCAAAATCCCTAATCTGCTGATTAACGGTAGCTCCGGCATCGCCGTGGGCATGGCTACCAACATCCCGCCGCACAATCTGAACGAGGTGATTGATGCGTGTATGGCGGTGTTGCAAAACGCCGAAATCACCATTGATGAATTGATTGAGATCGTCCCCGCACCTGACTTTCCCACCGCCGGCATCATCTACGGCACGGTAGGCGTGCGCGAAGGTTACCGCACTGGCCGTGGCCGCTGCGTGATGCGCGGCAGAACGCACTTTGAAGACATCGGCAAGGGCGAGCGCCAAGCGATTATCGTGGATGAACTGCCGTATCAGGTGAACAAAAAGACGCTCATCGAAAAAATCGCCGAGCTGGTGAATGAGAAGAAAATCGAAGGCATTTCTGACCTGCGCGACGAATCGGATAAGTCCGGTATGCGCATGGTGATTGAGCTGAAGCGCGGCGAAGTGCCGGAAGTGGTGCTGAACAATCTGTACAAACAAACCCAGTTGCAAGACACCTTCGGCATGAACATGGTGGCGCTGGTGGATGGTCAGCCGCGCTTGTTGAACCTCAAGCAAATGCTGGAAGCCTTCCTGCGCCATCGCCGCGAAGTGGTGACACGCCGCACCGTGTTCGAACTACGCAAAGCCCGTGATCGCGGCCATGTGCTGGAAGGCTTGGCTGTAGCGCTTTCCAACGTGGATGAAATTATTGCGCTGATTAAAGCGGCATCCGCGCCGCCAGTGGCTAAGCAAGAGTTAATGTCACGCGTGTGGCGTTCACAATTGGTGGAAGACATGCTGGCGCGGGTTGGGGCCAGTGATGCGTTCCGCCCTGAATCCTTGGATGCAGAGTTTGGCCTGACCAAAAAAGGGTATCGCCTTTCTGATACTCAAGCGCAAGCGATTCTGGAGTTGCGTCTGCAACGCTTGACTGGCTTAGAGCAAGACAAAATTGTCAGCGAATACAAAGAGGTGATTGATGCAATTGCTGACTTGTTGGACATCTTGGCGAAGCCTGAGCGCGTGACCGAGATTATCGTCGGCGAGTTGGCAGCGGTGAAGCAGCAGTTCGGCGACAAGCGTCGCAGCGAGATTGTGCATAACGCGCAAGATTTGAGCTTAGAAGACCTGATTACGCCGCAAGATGTGGTGGTGACCTTGTCGCATACCGGCTATGTGAAATCGCAACCACTGGAAGAATATCGCGCGCAAAAACGCGGCGGGCGCGGCAAGCAAGCGGCGGCGACTAAGGAAGACGACTTTATAGACAAGATGTTCGTGGCGAATACGCACGATTACATCCTGTGCTTCTCCAGCCGTGGCCGTGTGTATTGGCTGAAGGTGTACGAAGTGCCGCAAGGCAGTCGCATTTCGCGTGGTAAGCCGATCGTGAACCTGTTCCCGCTGGAAGAGGGCGAGAAAATTAACGCTATCTTGGCGGTGAAAGAATTCGACGAAAATCACTTCATTTTCATGGCTACTGCCAAAGGCACGGTCAAGAAAACCCCGCTGGTGGACTTCTCCAACCCGCGCCGTTCCGGCATTATTGCCATCAATCTGGACGACGACGACTACTTGGTAGGCGCTGAAGTCACCAATGGCGCGAACGACATCGTGCTGGTGTCCAATGGCGGCAAGGCGGTGTGGTTCGACGAAGAAGACGTGCGGCCTATGGGCAGGGCGACGCGCGGTGTGCGCGGTATGAAGTTGATGCCTAAGCAAACTGTATTGTCCTTGCTGATTGCCGAAAGCGACCAGCAAACCGTGTTGGTGGCGACTGAAAATGGCTTTGGTAAACGCACCGTGCTGGCCGATTTCCGCCATTCTGGCCGCGCTACGCAAGGGGTGAAGGCGATTGCTACCAGTGAGCGTAACGGCTTGGTAGTCGCTGCCAAACTGGTGAATGACGACGACGAAATTATGCTCATCACCACCGGCGGCGTGCTTATTCGCACGCGCGTCAAGGAGATCCGTGAGTTAGGCCGTGCTACACAGGGTGTCACGCTCATTAATCTGGGTGAAGGCGAGAAGCTTTCAGGCTTGGAGAAGGTCGTTGAAACTGACGAGGATAGCGAAGAGTAATGTCCCGCGTTTGGAACTTTAGCGCAGGGCCGGCAGTGTTGCCGGAAGAGGTGTTAGTTCAAGTTCGCGACGAGCTTTTAGATTATCAAGGCTCGGGCATGTCGGTGATGGAAATGTCGCATCGCGGCAAAGAGTTCATGGGCATTTTGCAAGCTGCTGAAGCTGATTTGCGCGAGTTGTTGGATGTGTCAGCCAATTACAAAGTCTTGTTCATGCAAGGTGGTGCGATTGCTGAAAATGCCATTATCCCATTGAACTTGCTGGGACATAAAACGGTGGCGGATTACGTGGTCACTGGTTCTTGGTCGGCAAAATCAGAAAAAGAAGCGCGTAAATACTGCACGGTGAATATCGCGGCGCAGGGTGACAAGTGCGTGCCAGCGCTCAATACCTGGAAGCTTGCATCAGATTCCGCGTATTTATTTGTGTGCACCAATGAAACCATAGATGGCGTGGAATATAGCTTTGCACCAGATTTGACCGCTTTGGGCAAGCCAGATTTGCCTGTCGTGGCTGATATGTCCTCACATTTGTTATCTCGTCCGGTAGATGTTTCAAAATACGGCGTGATTTTCGCTGGCGCACAAAAGAATATCGGCCCTGCGGGCTTAACCATCGTGATTGTGCGTGAAGATTTACTCGGTCACGCGCAAACCGCGTGCCCCAGTGCTTTTGACTTCAAAACTGTGGCGGATAATGACTCTATGTACAATACGCCACCGACGTTTGCCATTTATGTGGCGGGATTAGTGTTTAAGTGGTTGAAAAATAAGGGTGGATTGAGTGCGATGGAGAAAATAAACATCCGCAAAGCCAAGATGCTCTACGACTGCATAGACGGTTCTTCAGGCTTTTATACCAACAGTATCGAGCGTATTAGCCGTTCGCGCATGAATGTGCCGTTCACACTGAATAGTGAAGCATTGCAAGACGTGTTTCTAACTGAATCTAAAGCTGCTGGTTTGGTACAGTTGAAAGGCCATAAATCAGTGGGCGGCCTACGCGCCTCCATCTACAACGCCATGCCAGAGGCGGGTGTGCAAGCTTTGGTGGATTTTATGCAAGAGTTTGCTAAAGTACGCGCATGAGCGACGAACTTAAAAAATACCGCGAGCAGATAGACGCGATTGACGACCAGATTCTAAAACTGGTCAGCGAACGCGCTCAGCACGCCAGAACTATCGGCGCTATTAAAGGCGGCGACCCGATTTACCGGCCTGAGCGCGAGGCGCAGGTATTGCGTCGTTTGGTAGAGCAGAATCCCGGCCCGTTATCGGATGAAGCCGTTACTGCTATTTTTCGCAATGTCATGTCCAATTGCCGCGCACTGGAAAAAGCGCTCGCTGTGGCGTTTCTAGGGCCGCTCGGTACTTACAGCGAAGAAGCCGCGATTAAGCAATTCGGCGGGCTTTCCAACCCCATGCAATGCGCTTCGATTGATGAAGTATTTAGGCTGGTTGAGGCTGGCAAGGCCGACTACGGCGTGGTGCCGGTGGAAAATTCCACCGAGGGTGCTGTAGGTCGCACGCTGGATTTGTTGCTTGGTAGCAAACTGCAAGTGTGCGGGGAAGTGGACTTGCCGGTGCATCACAATTTGCTGGCCAAAGCCGCGGAGATGAGTGCCATCAAGAAAGTTTATTCCCACACTCAATCACTGTCTCAATGCCATGAGTGGCTGATGGCTAATCTGCCCAATGCGGAGCTGCAGGCCGTCGCTAGCAATGCAGAGGCTACTCGTCTTGCCGCTGATGATAACACCGTTGCGGCCATCGCCAGCCGCCGTGCGGGCGACATTTATGGCCTTAATCTATTGGCCGAAAGCATAGAGGACGACCCGCGTAACACCACGCGTTTCTTGGTGATTGCCGACCACGACGTAGCGCCTTCAGGCCGCGATAAAACTTCGCTGGCGATGTCGGTACGCAACATCCCCGGCGCGGTGGTCGAGCTGCTCGCGCCGCTGGCGCAGAACGAAGTTTCCATGACCAAGTTGGAATCGCGTCCATCACATACCGGGATGTGGGAATATGTGTTTTTTGTGGATATTGAAGGCCATCGCAACGACTTAAAAGTTGCCAAGGCGCTGCAAACACTGGAAAATAAAGCCTCCTTCCTTAAAGTGTTGGGGTCGTATCCTGTGGCGGTGATTTAATTTAATAAGTATCTGATTTTATTTGGTAGAAGCACAATTTCAAAAAACTGAATGGAGTATTAAATGGCTGACAAAAACATGAAGTTTCTGGTGGTGGACGATTTTTCAACC
Organism: Methylophilaceae bacterium; assembly: GCA_046155285.1. Taxonomy (GTDB): domain Bacteria; phylum Pseudomonadota; class Gammaproteobacteria; order Burkholderiales; family Methylophilaceae; genus CAILHX01. The sequence goes on from JBJXEA010000026.1 coordinate 6,220, forward strand.
ATGCGCCGAATTGTGATTAACCTGCTCAAGGAAATTGGTTACAACAACATTCAAGAGGCGGAAGACGGCGTGGTGGCGTTGAAAAAGCTGCAAGCCGAGAAATTTGACTTCGTCGTCACCGACTGGAACATGCCCAATATGACGGGTTTAGAGCTACTCGTTAACATCCGTGCCGATGCCAAGCTGAAAAGCCTACCCGTGCTGCTGGTCACCGCCGAAGCCAAAAATGAAAACATCGTTGCCGCCGCTCAGGCCGGTGCAAGTGGTTATGTGGTGAAACCCTTCACCGCCAATGTGCTGCAAGAAAAACTCAATAAGGTGCTTGAGAAGCACGGGCTTTGAGTAATATCCGCGTTACATGACTGGTTGGATTCCAATTTATGAGGATGCACAAATGCAGGTGATAGAAGGAAGAAAGTTAGTGTATCGCCATTGCCCACAATGCAATACGGACAACAATGGCGTTAAGCCGCACGCATATTCACCTAGCGAATGGGATTTGAAGGTATGTGCAAATTGTGGTTTTGTTTATTTGGATGCCGCGCCAGTATATGAGGAGCTTCTGGAAGATTTTGCTTGGGAAAAAACCTCAAATGCCAGGCATGAGAAAAGGAAAAAGAAGCATCCAATTCTGTATAAGTTAAGTAAGGCAACGCGCTGGAGATTGCACTTGCTTAAGAGAAAAACAATGGAAGATTTGTTGCCGGAGTTCGTATCTGCCGGAAAGGTCGTAGATTTGGGCTGTGGTAAAGGTCATCAGTTGATGAAGTTACCGGATAATTATCTTGCTATTGGGATTGAAATATCAACAGCTGAGGCAAAAGTCGCTGAAAAATTACTCGCAGTAAGAAGCGGTTTGGTTATCAATAAATCTTCCCTAGAAGGGCTTCAAAGTCTTTCTGCCGGTGAGGTTTCAGCGGTGTTTATGCGCTCGTATCTGGAGCATGAAACTCGTCCCAAAGAAGTTCTTCAGGAAACTTTCAGGGTATTACGCGGGGGGGGGGTAGCCATAATTAAAGTGCCGAATTATGGTTGTGTTAATAGGGTCGTGATGGGGAGCAACTGGTGTGGTTTTCGGTTCCCTGATCATTTGAATTATTTTACCCCTGAAACACTGAAAAATATGATTCATGGGGTGGGGTTTGAAGTAGCAAGATTCAATTTTATGGATCATTTGCCGACTGGGGACAATATGTGGATGGTGATAAGAAAGCCCGCATAGCACCTTATTTAGCCGCATTTTGTTGTAAGCGCCACACAATCCTCACCCCCAGCAGCACTGTCAAAATCGCCGCATAAATCACCGGCTGCGTGATGTCTTTTTTCACCAGCCAGAAGTAGTGAAGCACACCCAGCATGGTAATCGGATATACCAGATAATGCAGCTTTTGCCAGTTGCGCTTCATGCGTTTCATCATGGCATTGTTGGAGGTGTATGCTAGTGGAATCATCAGCACAAAAGACGAGAGTCCGGCGATGATAAAGGGGTGTTTGACTATGCTTTTACCTATCTCTGTCCAGAAGAACCATTGATCCAGCCACACGTAGCTTATCATGTGCATGAACGCGTAAAAGAAAGCGTATAGGCCGAACATGCGCCGCATTTGCAATAGCCAATTGGCACCAGTAAGTTTACGTAGCGGGGTGACGGTGAGTGTAATCAGTAAAAATGTCAGTGCCCAAGTACCGAAGGAGCGAATAACAAATTCGATGGGATTAGCTCCCAGCATGTCTAGGAAGCCAAATACAAATAGACGTGCCAGCGGGAGCAGGGCGATGCAGAACAAAATGGTTTTGACACGCTTTACAGCGGTGGGGGTGAGAGACGTTGGGAGCATAATTACCTTTAGAAGTTTTTGCGTAGATCCATACCAGAATACAGATGTGCCACTTGCTCAGCGTAGCCATTAAACATCAAGGTTCTCTGTCTTTTCTGGAAGAAGCCTGTGCCGATGCGCCGCTCAGTAGCTTGACTCCAGCGCGGATGATCTACGTCTGGGTTGACGTTGGAATAAAAGCCATATTCCTGCGCACTAGCCTTCATCCAAGAGCTGATGGGCATATGCTCAGTGAATTTGATACGTACGATGGATTTGATACCTTTGAAGCCATATTTCCAAGGTGTGACCAAACGTATAGGTGCGCCGTTCTGGTTGGGCATTTGCTCGCCGTACAAGCCCACCGCCATCAGTGTCAGCGGATTCATCGCCTCATCCATACGCAAACCCTCATTGTAAGGCCAATCTAGCACGTTACTGCGCTGACCGGGCATTTGTTGTTGGTCATTGAGCGTAAAGAATTCCACATATTTGGCATTACCGGTCGGCTCCGCCCATTTGATCAAATCCGCCAGCGGAAAGCCCACCCAAGGAATCACCATAGACCAGCCTTCCACGCAACGCATGCGGTAGATACGCTCTTCCAGCGGCGCGAGTTTGTATAAATCTTCAATCGCGATGCGCTTAGGTTTTTTCACCTCCCCTTCGATGCTCACCATCCAAGGACGTGGGCGAAGGGTGTCAGCATTTTCTGCGGGGTCAGCCTTGCCCGTGCCGAATTCGTAAAAATTGTTGTAAGTAGTCACGCTCTCATACGGCGTGGGTTTTTCATCCGCGCCGAATTTGCTGGGGGTCACGCCCGAAAACTTTTGTTTGTGCGGACTGGCCAGCGCTGGCGTACTTAGGGCTCCTAAGCTAGCAGCCAACCCCAACGCCCCCGCCATTCCTAAAAACTGGCGGCGTTCTTGATACACCTCTTGCGGTGTGATGTCAGAAGGGGCGATGTCGGATTTTGGCAATATAAGCATGGGCGTGGCCTCGCAAAGTTGAGTTGAACTATTGGTAGTTTAGTCGTGATTGGCGACTAAAACTTACAAAATTTTTCAAGGCATAATATGGCCTTGTTTTTAAGGTAAAATATCAACATCCAAGCGGCTTCAAGCCGCATTTTTATTTATGGAAAGTGGTATAGACCCATGTTGTGCGATTTAGCTCCCGACTACGTAAAATCCATCTCGCCTTATCAGCCGGGCAAGCCGATTAGTGAGCTTGCGCGAGAACTGGGTTTGGAGGAGGCAAACATTGTAAAACTGGCTTCCAACGAGAATCCGCTGGGTATCAGTCCCAAGGCGCTTGCTGCGATGGAAGATGCGCTGCATGATGTGGCGCGTTATCCGGATGGCAACGGTTTTGCGCTGAAACAGGCAATATGCAGAAAGTTTGGCGTGGCGATGCCACAGATTGTTTTGGGCAACGGCTCCAATGATGTGCTGGAACTGGTGGCGCGGGCGTTTCTCAGCCAAGGTTTGGAGTCTGTGTTTTCGCAGCACGCTTTTGCGGTGTATCCCTTGGTGACGCAGGCTACGGGCGCGACCGGCATCGTGGCGCCAGCCAAAGATTTTGGGCATGATTTGACTGCCATGCGTGCCGCTATCACGCTGCAAACCCGCGTGGTATGGATTGCTAATCCGAATAATCCTACCGGCACTTTGCTGGACAAGGCGGCTTTATACGACTTTTTGCAGGACGTGCCGAAGACCGTGCTGGTGGTGCTGGACGAAGCCTATGACGAATATCTGTCGGATAGTCTAAAATCCGCCAGTATTGACTGGTTGAAGAGTTTTGAGAATTTGGTGATTACGCGCACTCTGTCCAAGGCTTATGGCTTGGCGGGTTTACGCGTGGGCTTTGCCTTGGCGCATGCCAGTATCGCCGACCTGATGAACCGCGTGCGCCAGCCATTTAACGTGAACAGCGTGGCGCAAGCCGCAGCCCTGGCGGCGTTGGCGGATGATGATTTTGTGGCACGCAGCCGCGCCCTGAACACGATGGGGTTGCGGCAAGTGACGCAAGGCTTGACCAAATTGGGGCTGGAATTCATTCCCTCATTTGGCAATTTCGTCAGCGTGCGTGTGGGTGATGCCACCAAGGTGTATCAAAGTTTGCTAAAAAAAGGCGTGATAGTGCGGCCAGTGGCTAATTATGGAATGCCGGAATATTTAAGAGTGAGTATCGGTTTGGCGCATGAGAATGCGCGGTTTTTGCAGGCTATGGAAGAGTTATGACAGTAGAAAAAAGTCCAGAAAAACTGGCCACGGATGATGTTCGTATCATCGAAATCAAGGAGCTTACGCCGCCTTCGGAGTTGCTCGCCCAATTGCAGGAAACTCCCGCCACAACTAAGAATATCCTCGCTACGCGCACAGCCATACACCGCATTCTGCACAATGCCGATGATCGTTTGTTGGTGATTATTGGTCCATGTTCCATCCACGACCCTAAAGCTGGGCTGGAATACGCGCGCCGATTGATTGCCGAACGTGACCGTTTGGCGGCGGATTTGCTGATTGTTATGCGCGTCTACTTTGAAAAACCACGCACCACCGTGGGCTGGAAAGGCCTCATCAACGATCCGCATCTGGACGGCAGCTTCAAAATTAACGAGGGTTTAGAACTAGCACGCAAATTCTTGTTAGACGTGAATGAGCTTGGTATGCCCGCCGGTATTGAATTTCTGGATACCATCACCCCGCAATATACCGCCGATTTGGTGAGTTGGGGTGCTATCGGCGCGCGCACTACGGAATCGCAAATCCATCGCGAGTTGGCATCCGGTTTGTCTTGTCCGGTGGGCTTTAAGAATGGTACCGATGGCAACATCCGCATCGCCATAGATGCCATTAAAGCCGCAGCCAGCCCACACCACTTCTTGTCGGTGACCAAAGAAGGCCATTCTGCGATTATTTCCACTACAGGCAACGAAGATTGTCACCTAATCCTACGCGGCGGGAAAATCCCTAATTACGATGCCGCCAATGTGGAAGCCGCGTGCAAAGGCTTATCAGGTGCAGGGCTTGGCGCCAAAGTGATGATAGATTGCAGTCACGCCAACAGCCAAAAACAATACCAATTGCAGATGGAAGTGGCGCAAGAAGTGGCCGACCAACTCACCGCCGGCGATGACCGCATCATGGGCGTGATGGTCGAATCGCACCTGCAAGAAGGTCGTCAGGAACACTCGCCGGGCGGCACGCTGGAATACGGAAAATCCATCACCGATGCATGTTTGGGCTGGGAAGACAGCTTGAATCTACTGGACGTGCTGGCCGAGGGTGTTCAGAAGCGGCGTCGGGTGCACGAGGATGAGGTTCAGGATTGATAATTTACTGATAAGTAAAATTGCTTGGTAGCGATATGACACTATCGTTTTGTTTTTGGCACCTGCCCTGACCCTTAGAGAGTACCACTTAGGGGTAATTGTAGGAACGCCTGTCCACGATATTTAATACACTCTCAATATTAATTTATGAGGAGTATTAAAAAATGAAATTCAAGAAAAATGCCATCACCGATCAACAACCATCCATGAACGTCCCTGGGGTAGCGGCTTGGCTTGGGGACACTTTTATTTCAGCAGACAAAGATAAGACCATTTGCGCTGGGTTCTTTCACTTGGAAGCAGGTAATCCATTGGATTACACCTATGACTATGAGGAAATGAAAGTCATTGTCGAGGGGGAGTTCATCATCACTGAGGTCAAAACAGGCCAGAAAGTGAATGCCCAAGTGGGCGACGTACTATATTTTGCAGATGGCGATCGTATTATATTTGATACACCTAAACGCGCTGTTGGCTTCTTCTGTGGGCAACGCCAGCCGCTTTAGGCATCTCCAGCAGCTATTTATGTAGAATCACCCTGCAACTTCAGCACGTTGCAGGGTGAAAATAGTTTTAGTTTTTAGTGGTGTGCTGATGTCTCCATACCGCAGCTTCCAACCTGCTGGTGAGGTTCAGTTTTCTTAGCAAATTCTTGATATGCACCTTGACGGTGGTATCACTGATGCCAAGTTTACGAGCTATTGACTTATTGTTCATGCCGTCAGCCAAACATCCAAGAATTTCATGTTCTCGATCAGTAAGTGAAGCATCGTTTGTGGTCTTTTTCAAAGAAGGTTCAAGCAGTGCATGCTTGAGCACTTCGGTCAAACGATCTTGTAAAACGGTAACGCCGGTGGATGCCTTCAGAAGATTTGCACAGAGATCCTCAGGCTCCATATCCTTCAGTAGATAGCCATCAGCCCCTGCACGAAGCGCTTCTAGCAAATCATCTTCTGCGTCCGAAACGGTGAGTACAATATATCGGGCATCTAGCGTGGTAGCCTTAAATCGACGCAGCGTCTCCAAGCCATTCATGCCCTTCATGTTGAGGTCTATCAACACCATATCTGGCCGAGTATCCTGCGCTAAATCAAGACCCTCCTGACCTGAGGCAGCCTCGCCCACTATTTCAAAGTTTGAATCTGCAGAAATCATCTGACCAACGCCTTTGCGAAAAAGCGCGTGGTCATCAATGAGTAAAACCTTAATTGATTTAATCATGAACTCACCCCCAATATGTCTAGTAAGCCTTCAGCTATATTTCTTACATCTTATGGTACTGCATCAGCATGACACCATCCAAATAGCGCTTAGGCCATTAACCCCGGATTAAATTCTATTGTGCCAACTTTGGTGTAAAAACAAGCCTGACACGTGTGCCTCCTTTACGTCTAGCCATCACTTCCACTTTGCCGCCCAAGCTATACGCACGTTCCTGCATGATTGTATGCCCATAATGATCCTTGCCATCATTCACTGGAGTGTACCCTATCCCATCATCGTCAATCGTCACCATAAGGCTGCCAATCGACTGAAATGCTAATCCTATCCTCACGTTACTGGCTTCCGAATGTCTTACAATGTTAGACAAAGCCTCGCGTACCACATGCAGAATATGGAACTCTTCATTGACCGTTAATCGGCAATTGTCGAGACGGTTATCCAAGGTAATAGTCAGACTAGAACGATGCGAAAACTCATCAATTGCCGACTGGATGGCAAATCCTAAACCGCGCACGTCCATGTGTACACGAAAGGTTGCCAACAGCTCACGCAGTTCTCTATAAGCGTTATCTAGCCCTGCTCGTAACTCCCCAACCACCTCCGCATGAGATTCGCCTGTCGTTTGATTACTTGAGTCTGATTGCAACCGGGCAATCTGAATCTTCATGAAAGACAGTGATTGCGCCAAAGAATCATGTAATTCACGCGCAATTGCTGCACGCTCTTCCAGTAAGGCGATTCGACGACCTTCCTGATCTCGACTCTGGAACCGCATCACCATAGTCAATAAAGCGGTGGTAATTTCCACTAACTGAACTTCAGTTTCATCTAGGATACGGTTTTCCTCAGTTTCAATCATCAAAACACTCATCGCTCCAGAAGGACTAGAAAATGGCACTGCTAGACAGCGCACCTCTGATTTGTCAGCATTGCTGAAAAGAAAACTAGATGAACCAGATGCCATGAGTTCTTCAATCAATGCATCATTTAACGCCGCCGGCGCATGATGGGAAAACACCACAAGGCTCGCTGAAATCGAAACGTCTTCGTCAGTAAAAATAATGGAGGCATTGCTGATATTTAATGCTTTCTCAAGCGCATAAAGCAGCTTGCGTAACGTGATCTCACTAATCACATTGGTGTTGATCATTTCAACGAGTTTGCACAAAAAGTCTTGCGCTAGCACCATGCGTCGCAATCGCTCACTGGTCTGTTTTGCCCAAGTTGCCTCCACTGCATAACTTTCAAGTCTTGCAACGACTTCAAAAACCCTTTGTTCGAGATGGAGAAATTCATCTACATAAGGACTAGAAGAGTTTCCAATATGTTTTTCAGGGATAAACGAAATCAGCCTATCCAGCCTATCAACCAGCACTCGTCGCGCACCCAGCGCAATTGCTCCAATACAGCTCATAATCAGCAGCAATCCCAACAGTTGTAGCAATGAGATTACCGACTGCTTAATTTCAATATCGTGTTCCAGTTCAACACTGAGAAGCCTATAGGATGCGATGACCTGATGCGCCAAAACCAACATGGATTCATTAGAGGTATTCTTTAACCGTGCATGTTCGAAATCTTTTTGAGCAATCTCTAATTGGTGGAGCGCCTTAATCAACATAGGATTGTCTTGTCGCACCAGCCATGAAAGACTTGGATCAGAAGTATTGAAATATTCTGGCAGTTCACTCGCTGCATTACCCCTTTCTCTAATGAGAGTTAGTTTGCCTTGCCAATAGAATTCTTGCTGATAAATACGCTTGATGACAGACTGGTTTACAGGAATATAATCAACCAAAAACAAAGATCCAGCTTGCATCAGCACCACTGAAAGGGCGATGCAAAACAACAACACAAGCAACCTCATATAAAGCGTATGTTGATGGAGTTTGCGCAGAAACAATAGCCACTTGTTTACTTTAGAATTTTGGGCGTTCAGAAGCGCCTCCTATAGTTGAGACTACTAAATCGTTTAATATAGCAATCATGAGCTTATATATTTTCTGCCTAGTGTTGCTGAGCGGAGTATTCTCACTCGTGTTCGGAGTTTGGTGGGATATCAACGCGCCTTTCAAAATACATCTTGCCGCGCTCGTTTTTGTCATGGGCACCATTCTATCCGTACTATTAATGATAGCCATGCGCCCAGTTTTTTCATTTCGTTATAGCTTCAATTCAAAAAGATCAGATTTTGATAATGCCGATTGGGGTAGTAATATCTCCAGTAAACTATCTACGCCTGCTGCGGTACTCGATGGCTATAACATCGCTTATGCAAACAAGTCTTTTTTAACCGAAATTGGCATGGCTGGAATGAGTGACCAGGTCATCGGCATGCCACTCACCAACCTCATCCATCCACGAGATCATCGTAACCTCGTAAAATTCATGGCTGAAACATCGCAAAACAGCCAATACAGCGAGGCCATTAAACTCCGCATCTTGCGTTCCGACGGAACTACTTTACCTACCTACATGTCGCTTTCACCATTACATGAGGAGCAAAAGTCTGGCCTCAATTTACTCCAATTCTCACCTATGGCATCTTATAAAAATGAGTCCAGTGAAGAAGAGCGGGAGGATTATCATTTGCTCTTTGAAAGTATTGAACAAATCGTATTTCAAATTAATGTAAACCAGAAGATTATGTTACTTAGTCCTTCTTGGGAACACTTTCTGGACCATGCTGTAAAAGAGTGTATAGATAAGCCACTATGTTCATTCATTCACCCGGAAGACCGACCTTTGGTCGAGGCTCGCTTAAACTCACTCACTCAGGGCAAACGTGCAAACTGCCAAATTGAAGCGCGTTTGATCGCCAAGAATGGCGATTCTTACTGGGTGGAGATTCGCGCCAAAGCCACCTCCTTAATCAAAAATGAAAGTTCTAGCGTCATTGGAACACTGACGGATATCAGCCGCATGAAAACCACAGAAGCTAGTCTGCGAGCAAATCGTCGTTCCCTCAGTACACTGTTGAGCAACATTCCAGGAATGGTTTATCGCTGCAAAAATGACAGAAACTGGAACTTTGAATTCGCCAGCGATGGTTGCCTGGAAGTAACGGGTTACGAACCCTACGAGATGGTGGGCGCGCCAAACTTTTCATTTATGCAAATCATTCATCCGGATGACCGGCTCCGCGCTTGGGAACTCGTACAACAACAAGTTGCAAAGCAGGAAAAATTCCAACTCCTCTATCGTATTATTGCCCGTTCCGGAAAAGTTAAATGGGTTTGGGAACAAGGCAGAGGGGTTTATTCGAGTTCAGGCGAGCTACTTGCCCTTGAGGGTTTTATCACCGATATAGCCAAGGAAGAAAACGACAGTGAAGAATTGTTAGAGCAGTTTCAAAAGAGCTTGCATTAGCAACTTAACCGCAACGTATTAAAGCTCGCCAAACTTTTCTCTCTATTCTGTCTACAGAGCTTTTCTGCTTACGCCAGTTAAAAATGCGTACCAATTTCTACAGTTGATCCATCATCAAAACGAGAGAGCCATTCAATCGCAGTCGGGTGAAATTTCGTCAAGCCTTTATATTCGATGAGGTCTGGGTGTAAGTCGCGTAGGACACGATGGAAACGTTTAGCCCAACGTGGTGAAGTGGTAAGTTCACCAAGGCTGATCAGGTAGCAACGAATGCTGAACACGATACCATTGCTACGTGGCAATCTGAACAAGGCCTGCAACTCCACTCTGAGATGCAATTTGTCGCCGATATTTTCCATGGTGACGGTGTTTCTGTCTTGTCCCCATTGAGGATAGTTCTCTGGTGAGGTGTCAAGACGAGGATTCACAGTCATGGTCCAGTTCATACGCCTTACAGGGCTTCCCTGCTGCAAGTTCATCATGAACTTGAGTGCTCTATCCATTACACCCATTTGATGAGCCTTAGGCACGGGTCCGTGCCATTCATGCCAGGACATTCCCACATCAAACGCGAGCGACCAGTCAGCCTGACTGGCGATAAATCCTGCGTCTGCAAACAATGTTCCCTCGCGCTGATCCAGTAACACAAAGTCCCCTTGGGTTTGGCGACCGATATATTCAAACGGATCTATTTCCATAGTAGACCGATCACCAAAAGTAAAGGTGTCATGAATTCCCAATGGCAGATTTTGCCAAGACCATTGATTGCCATCTTTCGCCAATTTGAACTGCTCTGGATAGTCTCGTGATAGTGACTCCATAATCAATTCCAGCACATCCCATTGCGCGTCCATCATATGTGGCAAGGCCACATAGCGGCCGGGATCTTGAGCTAGGGTAATGGCCTTGTCTTGACATTCAGCAACGTAGTGTTCGTCTACGTCCAACGCGAACTCAAAGGCTGAACCAGGACTTACGCTGACGTGTGGCTCGATATTGACCGAATACATGTATTTATCTTCCGGAAACGGAAAAGGAAAGCGGTGTATCGCTTCAGGCGAATTGCGATAGGTATAATCGTCACGGAAGGTTTCATTTTTGAATGCAAGTGCCATTTTTAGCCTCTAAATATTCAATAACATGTGAGTGCATCGTGCACGGGAAACGCATGGCATGATTTTTCTGCCAGAAGCTTTTTCGACATCATTCAGGTAATGGTCGTTATGGTAGATTTCTCCGTCCAGCGCTAACACCTCTAATTCACAACGCCCACATGCTCCTCCACGACAAAGAGAATCGGGGTTTACACCTGCATTCTCCAATGCCTCAAGTAACGAGCCATCATTTGGTACTTCTACCTCAATGTTGGATTTTGCGAGTTTTACCTTGAATGCTTCACCCATAGGTGGTGCCGAGAACTTCTCGCTATGAATGTGATTCTCTGCCCAGCCCAATTCTCTGGCAGTTTCAAGCACAGTGGTCACCATGGAGGAGGGGCCGCAAACATACACATGACTCCCCAATAACTGTTTAGAGAGCAACTCTTCTATGTTTAATCTTTGTTCCAAGCTCTCAATATAAAAATGTGCTTTATCGCCATATTGAGATTTGAGTTGATCTTGAAATGCTCCATGCTCCTGCGCGCGAAATGCATAGTGCAATTCAAACTGATAGCCATTACGTTGAATATCATGCAACTGTGACATGAACGGGGTAATGCCTACCCCGCCTGCGATAAGAATATGCTTACGCCCCAATTTTGAGATTGGGAAAAGATTGACCGGATAAGTAATCTGTAATTGCGAGCCTTCAACCACTGCATCATGCATAAATACAGAACCGCCACGTGAACGCTCCTGACGGCGCACAGAGATATGATAGTGTTTGGTGTCTTGCGGTGAACCCATTAAGGAATATGGGTTGCGATGAATACGGCCGTTGATTTTCATTTCCACCACCACATGGCTACCACCTGAAAACGGTGGAAAATCCAAGCCATCCTCGCGTACCATAGTGAAATGCTTGATGAGAGGGGTGACTTGCTCGATGTTAGCCACTCTAATGCTGAGGTTACTCATGGATAAATCTCAAGAACTTCGGGAATCTCACCAGGATTTTCAGCATCTATCATCAACCCACTGTAGGAGCCCAGATGCCTAGAAAAATGGTCGCGTACGAATAGATGTCTACCACAACCACAACAATCCACAATATTGGTAGTTACGTCATGCGTAGTAGCCTTACAGTGCACACAGTAAACCGACCTTGCCAGACTGTAGCAAAGTTCCTTCATGACTTCTCTATCCTGAACATCATGCAATGATGCCAATTTGCAGAACGACCAGATGAAACCTTCGGTACCCGCCACGTAAAACTGCGTCCCCATCCGACACTCAGACATCATCTGGTAAACGGAATACAGGGCATCCATCTCACTATCAAATACGCGTAAATCTTCTCCCACCACCTTATTCAGGATAGTCGCATAGTCTTTGTCCTGCTTGTTGTCCCGTACATAGAACACTGTTAACGCTTGTGGCGGTATCATTTGCTGGAACAGATGCAATACGGCCATGCCACCTGCTCCTTTTGCCATCACTACATGTGCAAAAGCCTTATCTCGCCATGTGAGCGTCTGATAGCTTGGTTTGCTTTTGATCCTATAACCACGTTCCATAATCTTCCCAGAGTTGTTAATGCATCAAGCCGAGTTACTTGCTTGACTTGGGATGTGTACGCAAGCGCATTGGATCGTAGAATGGAGTGCGTGCGACACGTCCTTTACAGCTGTTTTTCCCAACCACTTCAATGCTTGTGCCGATTTGCGAGTATTCAGGTTTGATGTGCACCAAAGCGATAGATTGCATCAGGTACTGGCTATAAATGGCGCTGGTCACCACACCCACTTCCTTGCCATCCTTGACCAGTTTGTCACCTGCAGCAACCGCTGACGTACTCTCGCAGACGATACCTGCCTGTTTTACTCGCTCACGGCCACGCAGCATAAGCACTGCCTGCTTGCCGATATAGTCACCTTTTTTATCCAGATCCACACCCCAGCCCATATTCACTTCCCATGGGGTGGTGTCTCCCTCAGGCATCTCGAACGGGAAGAAAAGCAATGCTGCTTCCAATCTTGTCAGTTCAAGTGAGTTCCAGGAAGCCGGAATAGCACCAAATGGTTTGCCTACTTCAAGTATTTTGTCCCACATCATCACCGTGTCTTTTGCCGCACAATAAACCTCATAGCCACGCTCACCAGAATACCCGCCGCGAGCAATATAGACATCACAGCCGAATAAGGTTGTTTTTTGGTGTTTGAAATAAGGTAGATCAGCTAACTTGAATCCAACATGCGGCGCCAAAATATCTAATGACAACGGCCCCTGCAAAGACAGGATGTGCACGTCATGATCAGGTACTATTTTTACATCTTTACCTTTGGCCAACATCGCCAGATTTTGTGGTGTTTTGCCATTACCATGCGAGGCGCGAAACTCATTCTTGCCATCACGAATAATCATGATGTCATCGCAAAGCGCCCCGGTTTCGTTAACCTCAGCCGCTAGACGCGAAGTTCCCGGTTGCATCTTGGTGACATCAATAGCGACCAGTTGATCCAACACACTTTCAGCATCAGTTCCACTGACGTTGATGATATTTAGCGCAGAAACGTCATAGAGCCCAGCACGGTGCCGCGTTGCTATCACCTCATCGTGGGCATCCGTGCAATAACTCCAAGGCAGCGGCATGTTATTCCAAGTGTCCCCATCCAGTTTGGAACCATGTTCTTTATGTCTGCCATTCAGTATTGAATTTCTCAACATTTCTGCTTACTCCAAAGTGTGTGGAAGAATAGATAAACTTACACAGACACTATCTAAAATGGGGTTTTTAGAGAATTCTCTTGAGGGGGTACTACCTAAGAGGTAGTTGAAAATTGCCATCAATCGAGTGCCTTAATTTATAGCTTTTTTAGTATGCGCGTTGCGCCATGCTGCGGATTTTTTCGTTGGCTTTTTCAGTTCTATCAACCAGTTTGCGAACCTCATCTGCTACAACAGCAAAACCACGACCAGCTTCACCAGCACGGGCAGCCTCAATGGCGGCATTGAGTGCCAGCAAATTGGTCTGTTGGGTGATTTCAGAGATGACATTCGCGACTGTAAGTATCTCGTGCATACTCGATTCTGTGCGTCGCATTTCTTCTGCATGCTGTTCTTTAGCATTTCGCTCATCACTGATATTGCGAATCGCTCCAGCCGATTTAAGCGCCATGCCCTGTGAATCTCTTGTTGTAGAGGCGCGTTCACGAAACCACACATAACTGCGACCTGCTGTCTTCAAACGATACTCTGCCACATAGGGTGTATTCCCAGTTCGGTCTTCCAGATGTCGCGTAAATGCTATCAATGTTGGTTTCAAATCATCAGGATGGATAGCATCAGTCCAACTCGTCCAACCATCAGGAAAGTCCTCTACACGATGATAGCCGAGCAGTTCCCGAAACTGTTTTGACCAAGTGATGGAACTGGAGGGATGATCAGGATCACCATTGACCAACTCTTGCAGCCAGACACCTTCTGTTAGTGCAGATTGTGCCAATAAATTACTTTCCATCAAACCTTGAGTCTTCTCTAGCTGCATCCTTAGAGACTCACGTTGCTCTTCGCATCGTCGCAACTGATCGGATGAGATTGAGATATCTGCCTTCAACGTCTCAACCGACCGCAAATACTCATCATTCTGTTCAGTGAGTCGCACATTTCCAGTGCTTAACTTTTCAACAGCTTGTTCATGATTGATGTTTTGCTGCTGAAAATGGCTTGCCACGGCCACCAAAGGTACACGCAAAGTATCTTGCATCCATGAAGGCAGCCTTGCAATAATCGTCAGATGGCTGTCATTGATAACAGACTGTATTGCCGTTCCCACTATTTCCAGATGCGTTTTGTTTAATAGTTTCCAAGCCATTCAGCAGCAACCTTTGATCTGTGTTGACATAAAATACGGTTTCTTGACATCCCCAGTTATCAAGAAACCATAGTATAAATTCTAGCTTAACTGGTTGCGTAATTCCTCTTCGATCTCAAAAATATCACCCACGATACCGTACTTGGCGATGGTGAAAATTGAAGCGCCGGGATCGGTATTCACTGCAACAATAGTCGGTACATGTTTCATCCCTGCCATGTGCTGAATAGAGCCGGAAATTCCCATCGCTAAATAAAGTTTGCATGAACCCACCACTTTGCCCGACTGACCTACTTGTCTTGATTTGGGTAACCATCCTGCATCGGCGATGGGGCGAGAACAGCACAGCGTGGCGCCCGTCATTTCTGCCAATTCGCGGAACTGCTCAACATTGGTCTCTTCAGCGATGCCGCGGCCAATCGATAAAATGAATTCGGAGGTAGTGATGTCCACGTCATTAGCGCCTCCCATTTCTATGAATTGCAGGTTTTTACTGCGTGACTGTTGTGATGTCATATCCAAAGTGGTCACTATTGGTGAGCTTGACTCTTCAATTGGCTTGAAAACACTAGCTCGCAAGGCGAGTACAACACATTCCTTGGCTGGAAAATCCACTTCTATATTCACTTTCTGGTTATATCCGCCGCGGGTAGCCACCAACTCATTAGCTTCGTACTCAACTTTGAAAACATCCGTGGCAAAACCAAACTGTCCTTTTCTTGAGAGCGTTGCGGCATAACCTAGCGAATCAACCGAATGCGGCAACAACACAACTGCAGGTTTTTTAGATTCAATCAATGTCGTCACTGCCGCTTCAAAAATATCAGGGTCATATTCTGTGCTGGTCGTTTTTACCACCACGATTTCATCAATCCCTTTTACTGAAAGCCCTGATACATAGGTATCGGCTTGGCTTCCAATAATGGCGACAACTACCTTGTCTTCCGCTGCTTGTCGTAAGCCTTGAGCAGCCGTGATCAGCTCCAAAGACACAGGACGCAATTCATTTTCGCGGTGTTCCGCAATGACTAATATCGTTTTCATCGTTATTCCCCTTTGAATTCCTTGATGATGCTTATCAACTTAGCTGCTTGTTCTGTGGGCGTGCCCTCTATCATCGCCGCACGTCCTTTGGCTGGCACATACATGCGTCTCACGCGCGACAACGCACAGCCTGCACCGACATCTGTAGCACTCAGACCAATGTCACTTAGCGCGATATCTTCAATGGGTTTGACTGCTGCTTGTTTAATGCCTCGTAAAGAGGCATAACGTGGTTTATTTATTCCTAGCTGTATCGTCAGCACGGATGGGCAGACAATCTCAACTTCCTGCAAAGTGCCGCCTTCTAGTTCACGCCTAATCAGCGCTTTGTTGCTGCCAGGGGCATAATCCAGCTTTGCCACCACCGCTGCATGCGGCCATTCTAGGTGCGCTGCGATTGAGATGCCCGTTGATGCATAGGCATGGTCAGAAGACTGAACACCCGCAAACACCATGTCAGGGTTCTCCTTTTTGGCGACTGCCGCCAGAATGCGTCCGATAGTTATTGAATCCGAGCCTTCCATCGCATCATCCCAAACCCTTAATGCTCTATCTGCTCCTTTCGCCAGACATTTACGCAGACTTTCGTCAACGCGCTCAGGCCCAATAGATACGACTATCACTTCCACTTCTGATTCCGAAGATTCTTTGAGTCGCATCGCCTCTTCTAATGAAAAGTCATCCCATTCATTGAGGTCATAAAGCAAAAAATCCTCATCCACGTCCAATCCATCAGCACGAAATTCGAAATCCTCATCCAATGCTGCCACTTGTTTAACCGCCACTAAAATCTTCATTACTTTCTTCTCCTAACCGCTATTAAATTGCTATCACTTGCTCATTCCGCATTATTTTTTTCGCAAACCAACTGAGTGCCGTAAATCTGACCGAGGGGTCAGGGTCGTTATGCAATCCCCACTTATCTTTTGCCGTTAACGCCGGATGACTTACCAACAATAAACGATGTAAGAAATAAGGATCCTGAAGCAATGGCTTTAACGACTTGCGATTTGCTCGCGGATTAAGGATAACCCCCCGCCGCACATCAGCATCCTCAGCTTTTACTAGCTTTTGTAGAATGGATTGTGGTGTGCGTGGATTTGCTGCCACCCCGCTCAATACATCTATATCCTTTCCTTCAGACAACTTTTTGAGCACATGCATGGCCGTTTTTGGCTGATAAGCCACAGCAGATCGCACCCAAGCATTGGTATCCTCAGCTAGATTTTCCAGTAATTGGCTTGGGCAACTAGGATTGCGTGCCACAGCTCTCCTTACGTCCGCATTTTTTTCTTTTGCTAACATTTTCAATAGTCGTTTTGGTGTCACCGGGTTGCGCGCTATCCATTGACGCACCCAATGATCTTTATCTTCAGCCAGAACCTCAATGTCATCTGTCTGTAAATCCGCACGTGAAGCAACAGTTCTTCTTACAGCGACCATCTGATCCCTCATCAAACTTCTTACCAATTCCTTAGGCAGGGTTGGGTTGGATGCCGCTGCGCGTCTAACAGCAGCATCTTTGCTCTGACTCGCCATATTAAGAAAATGACTAGTCATGCTTGGGTTTGCAGCCAAATGCCGGATTATCGTATTGTCGCTTTCTGTGGTCGCTTGTTCCAAAAGACTAATGGAGCAATGCTTATGACTCACTACGGCTGCTCGCAGATTGCTATTACTTCTTCCATAAATAGTTTCTAGCACATCTTCAGGTATTGCCGGATTGGATACCATTTCACTGTCAAATTTGCCAGGTACTTCTTTGGCAATCACTCTAAACACAGCCTCACTTGTATTTGGGTTGGAACACACCACTTTTAATACATCAGGAGCCTGCTCAAGCTCTGCAATTTCTTCTAATACTGACTGCGGCGTATGTCTATGCTGTGCAATCAATTTGATCAAGGAAGCATTTTTTGCACCAGCATAAAGCTTGGAGAGCACTGCGCCACTTGCGCTCTGATTCTTTTGCAAACGCAAGTTGATTGCAGAGTCACTCAAACTGGTTAATGCCATCAACACGCTCGCTGGGGTATGTTCCCAACGCGCCAACATCAATGCGTTGCGCCGTTCACCAAACATCAGGCTTTCTAGCGCCAACTTCTGTAGACCCGATGCGATTTCATAAACTGCAGCTGCGCTATAGACGTCCTTCATCGCTATGGCAAGCATCACCAAATCGCTTGCCTGCTGCGGCATTGCCATATCAGGCGACTTGAGGAACTTCCTCTTCCCTGATCTCGTGTTCAATGCACTCATCAATCAACTCAATCAGTTCTTTCACCACAAACTTTCCTTCGAAACCGGAGGTCTTGAGAGCGTCTTCGAACATAGTCAGATCTTTAGGGCAGGAAACCACAAACACTTGCAAGCCTTCAATCGCACCAGCTTCTTTCATGCGATTTTGCGAAGGCTTCTCCGTGCCTACAGGGTCGGGTATCCAAATTCGCCCACCCCCAGCGCCGCAACAGAAAGAATTGTCTCGATTCCGTCCCATTTCCACCAATTCACACCCCAGCAGTTTCAGCACATCGCGCGGCGCATCGTAACCTTTGTTATAACGTCCCAAGTGGCAGGGGTCATGGAACGTGACCCGGTAGTCGAGTTTTTTCTTGAGCTTGATCTTGCCGTCTTCGATCAGTTGCTTGACTACGGTGGTGTAATGTTGAATCTCGAATTTACCGCCAAAATCCGGATACTCGTTGCGGATGGTGTTGAACGAATGCGGGTCGGTAGTCACGATGGAATTAAAGTCGCATGCCTGTAAGGTGCCAATATTGGAGGATGCCAATAGTTCGTAAAGACCTTCCTCTCCAACGCGTCGTACATCATTACCGGCATTCAGTTCGGCTTCGAACAGCAAGCCAAAATCCACCCCCGCTTGCTGTATCAACCTAGCGAAGGTTTGCGTTACTTTCTGATTGCGCGGGTCGAATGAAGCGTAATCTCCCACAAACCAAAGCATATCCACGGGTTCGGTGCGAGCATCTTTGATCTCGAAAGGGAGCGCCTTAGTCCAAGCGGCACGCTTGCGTTTTGATTCACCAAAGGAGTTGCCTGTTTTATGGATGGTTTGCAGCGTCTTCTCCAATAGTGGTTCCATTTCACCAGCCTCTACGAGATTACGTCGCATCTGCACGATGATGGGCACATGCTCCACAGCAACCGGGCATATCTCAACACAAGCCAGACAAGTGCGGCATGACCACAAGGTTTCCATGAACACTTGCCCGACATCTTTGCCATGAATATTCAATTCGGCTTCTTTAGGCAGGGTGCTTGCCGTCAGCGCTTTATTGGCGAACTCACGCAGAGAGAGAATGACATCGCGCGGTGACAATGGTGCACCTACAGCATTGGCTGGGCAGGCTTCCTGACAACGCCCACACTTAGTACAGGCATCAAGGTGTAGAAGGTTTTTCCAAGTCAGGTCGGTAATAGTTTTGTAGCCTGCAATCTTCTGCTCCTCAGGCACTTTGGGCAGACGCTTGCCCGCCAAAGGGTCTTTGAACATGAGTGAGGCTGCTGCGGTAAAAATATGTTTGATCTTGGTGTAGGGAATGCACGCAATAAATGTCAGCGAAAGCACACCATGGAACCACCACAACCCAGACCTTAGCGCCCCTGCGCCATCAGCAGAAAGCCCAAAGCCTTGCATAAGCTGTGCCAGCGTGGCGCCCACTGGTGACCACATGCGATGATCCCAAACAGTAGGGCGGCCACTCAGCCAAACCAGACGGGTAGCTTCCAAAATGAATCCGGTGATGCCAATTAGAATAAAAGACCACAGAAATGCCCAGTCTTCGCGGCGATATTCGCTGCGGTCAAAATCAGAATCGCCGGGGCTTCTGTCCAGCCGTGCATAATCCAGCTTGGGCAATTTCAACCACTTGCGGCGATACATCATGTAAATCAAACCAAGGATTAAACCAAGCCCTGCGATATCCAGCACCAGTGAGAACCATAGATAAAAGTTGCCATACCAGAAACGAATACCGAATAGCGGTTCAAGGATGTCGTATTCCAGCGTGATGATGGAGGTGCCGATAAACAACAGCACAAAACCGAAAAAAATCAATCCATGAGCGCGGCCTGCATTTTTATCGCGTCGCACCAATGTGCGATGTGTTGCCATGGTTTTGACCATGTCCATGAAACGATACAATAGTTCACCCCAAGAGCCGTCAGACTGACCGCGTCTATACTTTCTAATCTGCGTGTAAGTGCCGTAGATGAAAATGGCTATCGCTGCATATCCAATGGCATAAAACAGATGTATCGCCTGTGGATGAAAATTCTCGAACAGAATGCGGGTGATTTCTTTAGAGTCATTCATTTGGAATGCTTATCTCTAAGCCTCAATTAGGTTGATACAGCTGTTCTTCTAGGCGGGCTGTGCAGCCCCTTCTTTCATCAATCGCGCCATGAGTTCGTAGGCTTCAATCCAGGCCTCACGCACCTCTGGTGTAAAAATCTCACGCAAACATTGCGCTAAAGCCCAGATCAAGGCTTCCCCTGCCGAATCGTAATGACTGTCTAGCACCCCATAATGAACATGACGTTGGCCGCTGGCAGCAAGCACTGGCGCAAGTTTCTCCGGTTGATTCAAGCCTGTGGTTACCAAGGCGAGCATGGCGCGTAGGCGGTGTCCCTGTTCTTGAAAATCCATTTTGAATAAAGTGCGCAAGGACGGATCAAGCTCAAACAATCGTCCATAAAACAAGATGGTCACAGCGTCACCTAAAGGCTGAGTCATTGACCAAGTTTTGTTCACTAATGAAATCTGATGCGGTGTCATGTTGTTGATTCTCAGATTGCCGCCACGTTTGCGCGTGGCGGCTTTCCTTAATCAAATCAAGTTTTGTACTCAATCTTGAACGTACCACCCGGCATATGCGGAGCGCCCCATACCGCCACTTCCCGTTTATAAGGTAATGGGTATTGAGGATTGGCTTCCTCAATCTCGCGTGCCAGACGATGGCCTGTAAACGTCGCGTCAGCCATCAGGCGTGGAGCCTCTGCGTCACCTATCAGGTAAACATCTTTGATGCCATTGGCTTTCCATTCACTTTCGCGGGCTTTCAATTCACGATGGAGCGTATCTTCAGAATGGCGACCTGTGACGAGTATCAATGAGTCGAACTCCAGCCATTGATGAGTCTTGTTCGCATCCCGCGGAGATACGCCAGGTCCGCGATAGCTACGTTTGGATCCATCACCCCAGATGTTATAAATCTCTAACCTGCCTTTTTCAATCTTGGAGCAGAAATGGTCGCCCATTTCATTGACATGCAACTCATGCAGACGGCGCATCATGTTGGGATATTCCAAAGTGAAATGCATATAGTTAGCCAGATGTACACCGGAAACGATGGTAACTTCGTGCCCTGCTGCAGCCATCTTTTCGGCTAGGCTCGGTGCCATAAAGTAGGTATCGGCGTTGAGTATGACCACGCGTTTACCTATCTTTTTCTTGCCTTCGAACACCTGCTCTGGTGTTAATTGGTCTGGTTGAGAAGCATCTGCTCCAGGAATCGCCTCATGCGTCAAACAGTTGTTACCATCGGTGTTCCATGAAGAGCCGGTGGCAATCACTACCTTATCCGCACCATATTGAAGAACGTCATCCGCAGTCAGTCTTTTTTGACCCAAGGCGATCTGGCTATCCTTGTTTTTCTTCACCAATTTATTGAGTTGAGTTTCACGGTAGTCACGGTGATAACTCCATTCACCCAGACCAGGTAAAGTGGCTGCCGCATTGATATGACCACCGATTTTTTCAGCACTGTCCACAAGATGGACGATAAATCCCTTTTCCATTAACACGCGTGCGCATTCAGAACCGGATGGACCAGCACCCACTACCAATACTGAATCTTTGGAACTGGTCTTGGGGAATTGCTCTGGGTGCCAGCCACGACGGTATTCTTCTCCAGCGGTTGCATTCTGCGTACAGATCATCGGAGGGCCACCGATTTCCCAACGGGAGATACATACGTTACAGCCGATACAAACGCGAATATCGTCATAACGACCTTCTTGTATCTTTTGCGGTAGGAATGGATCCGAAATTGATGGTCTCGCACAACCGATGATATCGGCGTAGCCCTTGGTGACAATCTCGGTCATTTTTTCTGGGTCAGTGTAGCGACCCACGCCCAGCACAGGCTTCTTTGAAACCTGTTTTACAAACTTGGTCCATGGAACTTGGTGGCCTTGTTGATAGAAGCGGGAAGGGCCTGCATCTTCACCCCATTCTGCGATATCGCCCACGTCCACATCCCACAGATCCACCAATGGATCAGCCAGTTCAATGAACTTCATGCCGTCCACTTCCACTTCGATCTGACCGGGACCATAAATAGTATCTACTGCGAAGCGGGTAGCGATTGCGCAATCTTTACCTACTGCGTGGCGTACCTTTTCCAGTGTTTCCAACCAGAAACGCGCACGATTCTCCAGTGAGCCACCATACTTATCGGTACGTTTGTTGTAGTAGGGATTGAGAAATTGCAATGGCAAATAAGAGTGTGCGCCGTAGACATACACAATATCAAAACCGGCATCACGGGAGCGTTTGGCGGCATCAACGTAATATTGCTGAACCTGCGCGATTTCACTCAGATCCATCTCTTTACAATAGGTCAGTGTTTCAAATTCAGAAGCATATTGACTAGGGCCTTTTGCAGTGGCACGGGATTCCATATTGGGGGCATGTGCGCCGCCGTACCAGAGTTCGACTCCAGCCAAAGCGCCAAATTTGTGCACTTCGTCGGTCATCGCTTTCAGATTACGCACGTCGCCTTCATCCCAGATGCGCGCTGAAAGTCTATGCGTGTCGTCGGACTCTGGATGAATAGAGCAATATTCGGTATTCATTGCCGCCCAGCCGCCTTCAGCCTTCATGGAACGGTGCGCTGCCTGAAAGCCAGGCTTATCAGAACCGGCACCGATACAGTGTGGCACTTGATAAAAACGATTGCGTAAAGTTTTAGGGCCGATTTGGATAGGTTCAAACAGAATGTCGTGCTTTGGATCGCGTGCCATTTCAATTCCTCCGTCAATTAAAAGCGTTGTGATGTGCTGCCATTGTTAGTCCCTGCAAGGCTTCTCGCAATTCTCCTTAGGATTTACCTCTAAGGTAGTAGATGAAGTGGTTGCCAGATATTGCAGTCAGAAGTCTCAGAAAATATTGGGCGTTAAAAAAGGCAGGCGGAAAAATCTCCGCCTGCCTTTATTCAAAGCCTCCGACTAGTTAGGAGCAATCCAGTCGGCAACACTTACATCAGGAAACCAGATAGTTCGAGTAATAAACTACAAACACTCCGGCGACTAAAGCCAAGTAAGGCAACATGCCGGCTTTATTAGTAACCCCACCCTCATTCCCTACAAGATGCATATCTTCCAACATGGCTTGCGGGAATACACCCTTGTCTTGAACGTAATGGCGATACAAAAAGACCGGGATGATCAATGCTGCGAAGATCAGACCCACCTTCAAGGTGCCTGCACCCCAAACGTTGGCTCCTGCACCCATCAATGCCAGATTGACAAAGCCAAGGAAGCCACCTAGTACTAGCAGAATGGTAGGTGCTTTATAAGGACGCTCCCAGCCTGAACGATCCATGCGATGAATCCAACCGGAATTTAGGTTGAGAAAATTGAAGATGATGTAGCCTACATTTGACGCAGCCAGAATGAATACATAATCGGACATCAACAACAGAACCAAGTTGAAGCAAAGGTCCGTCCACATGGCTCTGGTGGGAGCGCCATGCTCATTCACATGCGAAAGATATTTGGGCAACCATCCGTCAGCGGATGCTTGGTACAAAGTCCGTGAAGATCCGGCCATTGAAGTCATAATGGCTAGCAACAGAGCCAATACCAACATAATTACAAGTATGTTAGCTACAAAAGCACCTCCACCCAGCATCCCAGAAAGCGCAGCGGCGACACCCATGCCGCTATAGATGTCAGGGGCTAACATCCCTTCAAGCCCAAGGTGACCTTGAAATGCAATCGGTACCAAGGTAAATACAGCGATACAAAGCAAGCCAGAATAGAAAATCGCCTTGAAAGTGTCAGTCTTAGGGTTTTTGAATTCTCGGGTA
Source organism: Methylophilaceae bacterium (assembly GCA_046155285.1). GTDB lineage: Bacteria > Pseudomonadota > Gammaproteobacteria > Burkholderiales > Methylophilaceae > CAILHX01. The sequence goes on from JBJXEA010000026.1 coordinate 30,102, forward strand.
TAACAGACCGCAGTTTCAAAACCATAAGTTGACCAAGCTGCGATGAAAAGACCACCTGCCATCAACGTCCAGCCCGGAAGATCCCAAGCTCCATCAATCACTTTGCCAGCAGCATCATGCGCCAATGGCAGGTTGGGGAAAAAGTTGGCAGATGGCAGATCGCCAGTAATGAAAGGCACTATCCCGATCAACATCAGGGGAATAAGAGCTGTTACCCCAAGTATTGTAGTTGCCTTCGCTGATCGCAGAATTCCGCCATGCTGGATTGAGAATACGGTAAGCAAGAGTGCTGCGCCAAGGACAAAGGTTGCGTTGATACGCAGCACCAAACCATCCTTGATTCCACCCAGATCCAGCAGGGTAATCTGCCAAGTATTAATCATGGCATCTGGTGCGAACAGTGCGCTCAGAATATAACCCGCCGCAAGTCCGGAACCGATGGCGAGCACTGGCGACCAAGCAAACCAGTTGCACCATACTGAAACCGGCGCAACGAATTTACTGTATCTCACCCAAGCGACTGCGCCATAGACTGAAGCACCACCTGACTTATGTGGAAACAAGCCTGCGATTTCCGCATAAGTAAATGCTTGAATAAAACCAAAGGCGATAGAAACTGCCCATACGATCCAAGCTGGTTTACCGACAGTGGCAGAAATCGCCCCCATCGAGAATAGCACCAAGGCTGGAACGCCACTGGCTACCCAGAATGCCCCTTTCCAGTCAATCTTACGATGAAGACTCGCGCTTGCATCCGCTGTCATTGCATCACTATTTTCCAATTTAATCCCCTTTTGAATAAAAAAAGCCACAAAAACTGGTTACTTTATTTTCAGCTATCAAAGCCGAGAACCATTTCCGACGGCTGGGTTAACTAGTGATGCCGATAAATAAACAAAGTTGGCATCGAATGCTGCGACATCAAAATATGCTACTTGAGATAACCGCATTGTTTTTCATTGTCTTGACATCAACATGACACGACAATTATCTATACGGATTACTCCTAAAGGGGTATGTCTGGCAATAGGTATTCCTCGAAATTTTCTGGTGGTGATGCTCTCTAAAGCAGCCAAAACAGTGGCTGTGAGAATAAAGCTTGGAATGTGACTGGAGAATTCTGAGAATCTGGAAAAATTAAACAGATTTTCCCTTAAACCCAATCAGATAAGTGCTTATCAAAAACTCTGCCTCGTCACCCAATGAAAAAGATTCCGGACTCATCACCCAGTTAGAAATTAAACCATCTATCAGCGAATGCAAGCCTATGGCGGCGCTATGGGCATTGAGCGTTTTGGGTAGAGCGTTTTGGTCTATCGCGGCCTGTATGCTTTCTTGCATATGTGCCAGACATCCGGCGCGGCTCTCCAGTTGGCGTTCACGAGCAATGACCATGTCATCTACCAACTCGCATTTGTGATTCACAATTTCAAATACACGCTGGCTTTTTTCGTCAACAGCGATATGTTTAAGGACACCAACAGCTGCGGTTTGGATGAACTGTAGTGGTGTGGCGTTTTGTTCTGCGCCGAGTTTTTCCACCATCGCGTCTATCGGCATTTCTACGCGCTCCAGCATGGCGTGAAACAAATCTGCTTTGTTCTTGAAATGCCAATACACTGCGCCGCGGGTCAAATCTGCGGCTTGGGCGATTTCTGCGAGAGAAGTACGTGCTACCCCTTTTGCATTAAATACCACTTCAGCGGCATCCAAAAGCCGGTTGCGAGTGATTTCTGCATCTTCTTTGGTGCGTCTGGGCATAATTTTTTTACTTGAATTATTATAAAAATTCACTTTACATACATGCGTGAATGTATGTAAGATTAGCACAATTCGATGCAAATTCGCAACAAAAAATACCGTAAAAGGCACGTAAAATACAAGGGTTAATCCATGATTTTTAAGATAAAAAACAATCTGTTAGAGCCACTCTTAGTGATGGCTATCACGCTGGCGCTGACTGCTTGCAAGCCCAAAGATGATGCCCCAGCCCAAGGCGGCATGCAGATGCCAACGCCGCAAGTGACGATACTAGTAGCAACTCCCCAATCAGTGGATGTAAGCATGGAATATACCGGGCAAATTGCGGGTATCCGCGATGCTGAAGTGAGAGCGCGGGTGACGGGCATGTTGTTGCGGCGCAATTATGTCGAGGGTGCGGTGGTGAAAGCGGGTCAATCTCTGTTCAGTATAGACCCAGCGCCCTACCAAGCAGCATTGGCGAGGGCAGAGGCGGATATTGCGAGTGCTGAGGCCAAGCACGCACAAGCTATACGTGATGTAGAGCGCTTGAAACCGCTGATTGAAGCTAAAGCTATTTCACAAAAAGACTACGACGATGCTACATCCAGCGAACAAATCTCAGCAGCAGCGGTGAAATCTGCCCAAGCGCAGATGAGTGATGCACGGCGTAATTTGAGTTATACCGCCGTTGCTGCGCCGATTTCTGGCGTGACCGGGCGCATTCAGGTGACCGAAGGTTCGCTGGTGTCTGGTCCTGAAGTGTTGCTCACTACCATCACGCAAACCAGCCCTATCTACGCTATTGCCAGCGTGTCGGATAACGACCAGCTCCGTTTGAATAAGGACGTAGAAGCCAAGCAGTTACAGCTCCCCAAAGACGGTAAATTCGACGTATCGGTCAAACTCGCCGACGGCACGCTTTATCCACACAGCGGTAAGGTCAATTTCTCTGACATCCGCTTGAATCCTAGCACTGGCACCAGTGAAGTACGGGCGGCGCTAGCTAACGATGATGGCGTGTTGCGCCCGGGACAGTTTGTACGCGTGACTTTGAGTGGCGCTAAACGCTTGAATGCGCTGCTCGTGCCGCAACGCGCCGTGCTGGAAGGCCCGCAGGGTAAGTTCGTGTATGTGGTGGATGCTCAAAGCAAAGCAGAATCGCGTCCGGTAGAAGTGGGCGACTGGTCAGGCGAGCAGTGGGTGGTGAATAAAGGCTTGCAGGCAGGCGAGAAGGTGATTGTGGACGGCGTAGTGAAGATTGGACCGGGAGCTCCTGTGAAGGTGACGGAGACGCTTAAAGCAGGCGTTGAAAAATCTGCCGCAGCACCTCCTGCTAATCAATAAGGCTCGCCAACATGTTCTCAACATTCTTCATCAAGCGCCCCATCTTTGCTGCGGTACTTTCCATTTTCATCGTTATTGCTGGATTGGCGGCGATGAAATCGCTACCTATCGCGCAATATCCTGAAATCGCGCCGCCGGTGGTGACAGTGCGTGCCATTTATCCGGGAGCCTCTGCCGAGGTGCTGGAGCAAACCGTGGCCTCACCCTTGGAGTCACAAATCACCGGCGTTGAACACATGATGTATATGAGTTCTACCTCGGCCTCTAACGGTGTGGTGGAAATTCAAATCACTTTTGACATTGGCGCGGATGCCGACCAAGCCGCGCTTAATGTGAATAACCGCGTCAAGCAAGCCGAGGCGCGTCTGCCAGAAGAGGTGCGTCGCCAAGGTGTGACTGTGGAGAAGGGCTCTTCGGCATTCTTGCAGGTGATTGCCTTTTACTCGCCGGATGGGCGTTACAACGACATTTTCACCAGTAATTACGTCACGCTCAATGTGCTGGATCGCATCAAACGCATCCCCGGTACCACCAACGTACAGATTTTTGGCGCCAAAGACTACGCCATGCGCATTTGGCTTAAGCCTGAGCGTTTGACGCATTTAGGGCTTTCCACGGCTGATGTGGTGAATGCAATCCGTAGCCAGAACGCGCAATTCGCCCCGGGCAAAATCGGTCAGCCACCGACGGGGGAAGGACAAGAGTTGGTCTATACCATCTCTGCGCAAGGGCGGTTGAGTGATCCCAAACAGTTTGAACAAATCATCGTCCGTGCCGATAACAAAGGCGGCATTGTAAGGTTGGCAGACGTGGCGCGGGTAGAACTCGGTTCTAAAGATTACGACTTCAGAGGCCGCTTGAGCGGAAAAAATGCCACCCTAATGGGTATTTTCTTGCAGCCAGGTGCTAACGCGCTGGGTGTGGCGGACGAAGTTAATAAAACTGTGGCGGAATTGGCTGCAAGCTTCCCGCAAGGCTTGGAACGAGCTGTGGTGTATGACACTACGCGCTTTGTGAAGGTGTCCATTCACGAGGTAGTCAAGACTCTGTTCGAGGCCATGGTGCTGGTGTTTCTCGTGGTGCTGCTGTTTTTGCAAAATCTACGTGCCACGCTCATCCCCACGTTGGCGGTTCCGGTCTCACTCATTGGCACATTTGCTGGGCTCTACGTGCTGGGCTATTCCATCAACACGCTCACGCTGTTCGGCATGGTGTTGTCTATCGGTATCGTGGTGGATGATGCCATCGTGGTACTGGAAAATACCGAGCGACTCATGGACGAGCGTGGCATTAGCCCAAAAGAAGCGGCGATTGAGGCTATGCGCGAAGTCACTAGTCCGGTCATCGCCATCATGCTGGTGCTGGTGTCGGTGTTTGTGCCTATCGCCTTTATGGGTGGGCTGGCGGGCGAGTTGTATCGCCAGTTTGCCATTACCATTTCCATTTCGGTGATGATTTCTGCGCTGGTGGCTTTAACGCTTACCCCATCGCTGTGCGCCATTATTCTCAAACCAAAACATTCGCAACCCAATCTATTTTTTAGAGGGTTTAACCGTCTGTTTGCCTGGGTGACTTTGCGTTACACCGGTGGCGTAAGTTGGCTGCTGAAGCGCAGTTTTATTGGCTTGTTACTGTTTGCGGGCATGGTCGCCGTCACCGTGCATTTATGGAAAACTACGCCAACTTCGCTCGTGCCAGATGAAGACCAAGGCTATTACATTGCGGCCGTGTTTCTACCCGATGGCGCGAGTTTGGATCGCACCGATAAAGTAGTGGGAAAAGTCACCGACGCCATACTTTCCAACAAAGCCAACCAGTATTCCATCGCGTTTACTGGTCTAGATTTCTTGGGCGGATCATACAAAAACAGCGCAGCGACCATCTTTGTGCCGCAAGTGCCGTGGGATGAACGCACCATGCCTAGCGGAGCACTAGTGGGAGAGTTTTTCGGCAAAACTGGTGGTATTAAAGAAGCGCTGGCGCTGGCTTTCAACCCGCCTGCCATTTTTGGCTTGGGCAACGCAGGCGGTTTTGAAGTCAACATCCAAAACAAGGGTGAGGGTGGCGCCAAGCGCTTGAACGAAGTCACCCAAGCCTTCCTCGCCAAGACCGCGCAGGACAAGAGCTTTGCCTACGCGCAAACCTTGTGGCGCTATAACTCACCGCAGTTGTTCGTGGATATAGACCGCGAACGTGCCGCGAGCTTGGGCGTAAATCTGCAAGATGTTTTTGACACGCTGTCTGCTACGCTGGGCACACTGTATGTCAACGACTTCAATAAACACGGGCGTACCTGGCAAGTGCTGATGTCGGCAGACCAGGAATATCGCCGCAAGCCGGAGGATGTTTCCGCCATGTACGTGAAAGGCGCAAACGGCCAAATGGTGCCGTTCTCGGCTTTCGCCAAGGTGCAATACAGCACTGGGCCGGACACACTCACGCGCTTTAATAATCTACCCGCGGTGAAGATTTTTGGCAGCGGTGCGCCCGGAGTGAGCTCTGGCGAGGCGATTGCAAATGTCGAGAAAATCATGAAAGAAGTATTACCTCCAGACTTTTCATATGAATGGAGTGGCGGTGCGTATCAGGAAAAACGCACTGGAGGCGCATCTAACATCGCTTTGGTGTTAGCGGTGATTATGATGTTCTTCATTCTCGCGGCGCTGTATGAAAGTTGGTTGTTGCCGTTTTCGGTATTGCTAGCGCTACCGTTTGGTGTGTTTGGTGCGCTGGCGATTGTGTGGCTGCGCAACTTGGCTTTTGGCATTCTGCTGCCTGGCGTGCCGATTCCGCCGCTGACCAATGACGTGTACTTCCAAATTGGTCTGGTGACCTTGCTGGGTCTAGCTGCCAAGAACGCGATTCTGATTGTCGAATTCGCTATCATGAAGCAAAAAGAAGATGGCTTGAGTGTGACGGAGGCTGTCATAGAAGCCGCTAGATTGCGCTTCCGCCCGATTTTGATGACCTCTATGGCATTTATTCTTGGCGTGGTGCCGCTGGTGATTTCCACCGGAGCAGGTGCTGGCGCACGGCAATCGGTAGGCACAGGTGTCATGGGCGGTATGCTGGCAGCAACCTTTTTGGCGATTGCTTTCGTGCCGCTGTTCTTTAAACTGCTGGATAGAAAAAAACACCCAGTGAAGAAGAATTAAAACAGTGAAGAAGGACTAAAACTATGCGAAAAATCATCGTCATCCCCTTGTTACTGTTACTCAGTGCTTGTTCCAGCTTTCCACAATTTACCAGCTTTCAAAAGCCGAAAACCGAGCTGCCTGAGACTTGGCCTGGATTGCCGGAAAAGGCCGTGGTGGCGGATAACGCAGAATGGTGGAAGTTGTATGGCGACGAATCTCTGAATGTGTTGGTGGAAGAGGCGCTTGCCCACAATCATGACATCGCCTTGGCCGCCGCACGCATCCAAGAGGCACGAGCCGCTATCGTCATCGCCGATGCGGAAACTGATCCTACTGCGACGGCCACGCTGCTGCCGTCGGGCTCCAGAAATTCACGCGCTACGGCCACGCCGATTCCGGGGAGCAAAAGTTTTATCGGTAATACCATTGCACGCGTGAATATATCTTACGAATTAGACTTGTGGGGGCGCTTAAGCCGCGCTACAGATGCGGCCAGATCGGACATGCTGGCGCTTGAGTCTGCCAGAGACACGGTGCGCAACAGCCTCACCGCCGATGTGGTGCAGGGTTATTACAATCTGCTGGCGCTGGATGCGCAACTTTCCATCGCTAAAAGAACCGAGGAAACCCGCAAAGACACGCTCAAATTGCAGCGACTACGCATGAATGCAGGCGTGTCTTCGGAGTTTGAAGTGCGCCAGCTAGAGGCCGATTTGGCATCGGTACAGGCGCAGATTCCGGCGCTGCAACGTTCGCGTACGCAGCAAGAAAATGCGTTGACGGTATTGCTCGGACGGTCACCCAAGATGATGCTGGAAGGTAAGTTGGAGACCGCCAATGCGCGTGGTTTTGAGATTAAAGTGCCTGCGGGATTGCCTTCTGATTTGCTGTTGCGTCGCCCCGATTTAAGGCAAGCCGAGCAGAATTTGGTCGCTGCCAATGCACGGGTCAATGTGGCGCGTGCGGCGTTTTATCCTTCGATTACGCTGACAGGTTTTCTGGGTGGCGAGAGCGAATCCTTGCTCGACTTGTTCATCGGCCCGGCGCGTATATTCCGCTTTGCTGCCGAGCTCACCCAGCCTTTGTTTGGGGCTAAACGAATTGGTGCTTCCGTGGATGCCGCCAAAGCGCGTGAAGACCAGTTGATAGCCGAATACAAGCAAGTCGTCGCCAACGCTTTCCGCGAGGTACAGGATGCGTTGATCGCACAAAAGGCCGCACAGGAAATTTTGGCTGCTGAGGATGTGCGCGTAGCGGCGCTACAAAAAGCCTTGAAACTTGCTAAATTGCGCTACGACAACGGCGTTGCCAGCCAGTTGGAAATGTTGGATGCCGAGCGTAATTTGTTGCAGGCTACCTACGATCAAGTAGATGCTAAACGCTTGCAACGTGGGGCGATGGCTGATTTGTTTAAGGCGATGGGTGGCGGCTGGAAGAGAGCGGGTGAGGAGTAAGGCGAAAAAGCTAACCACCCCCACCGTTGCACGGCGATCCCTCTTTGAAAAGGAGGGGGAGGTGACGCTGAGGCAGATTAATTAAGAAGTTTGCAATAGCCAGCTTTTTAATCCCCTCCTTCCCAAGGAGGGGTGGCGCGTAGCGCCGATGTGGTTAAGTCGACGTTAATTACCCAGTAACGCTTTTTTCAACGCAGTATCCACCGGATGCTCACCCAACCAGATTTTCAGCAGCGCTGTATATAGCTGTTCACCGGTCACTATTCCCAGAGACTTGCCATTGAATAAGACCTGTGTGCCTTTGCCGGGCAGGTAGTCGAGTGTGACAACATCGCCTGGGTTGACCTCGCCAACGCTGACTATCATCTGACGGAATGTCTTGAGTTGCGAGCTTAGTGCAGCCAGTGCAGCCGCGCTATTGTTGTCGTTGAGACCTTCGTTCATGGCGGTGATGAATTGGTCAGCATCTGCTTCGCGCAAAAAAGTCAGGTTTACTCGCTTTGTCCCAGAGTCCTCCAATATGGTCGCTGCGTCGGTTTTTTTTGCACTCACATAAAGCGCCGTCACATACACCTTGAAAAACACTTTGATGCGCGTACCAGCGCCGTTGAGCACTAGCGTCGTATCGCCCACCTGCGCCGTTTCGGCGATTTTTACGCCATGAATCTCCACGGCTTGTGCGCCAAAAGCCGCCACCAGTAACAACGCTGTGAGCCACTGTTTGAACGTCATGGTTTAGAAATTGTGCGTGTATTGCAAGCTGAGGATGTTCACGTCGCCTTCATATTGGCCTCTGACGCGTCCATTGCCAGTGGCAATCTGGTTGTCATCAATGGAGGCATCCTTGATGAATAGATGGGCGTAGCCAACATCAACCACAGATTTTTCTGAGAATTTATATTGTGCGCCTATGGCAAGCCAGGTTCTGTCATTGCCGGGGATACGTGCGGTACGGAACTGGTCACTGACGGCTTCTTGGTCATAAGCCACACCAGCGCGTAACTTGAGAGCATCGTTGTAGTGATAATTGGCACCGACGGAGAAGCGTAGCGTGTTTTCCCAGTTTTCAGGGGTCAGCGTCAATAGCGCGCCGCTGGTTCTGAGGATGCGTAGCTCTTTGAAGCGGCTCCAGTGCGTCCAAGTCACGTCGCCCATCACATCCCATTGATCATTGTGCTTGCTGAATGCGCTGACCGAAACGTTTTCCGGCAAAGCTGTGCTGGCGGTGATGTCGCCGCTAAGCGCCGCGGCAGCGCCTCCAAATGTGGCTCTGCCTTTGAGAGTTTGATCCACTTTGGAACGGAAAGATACGCCAACGCGGGTGTCGGGGGTGAACTGGTAGATGGCACCCACATTGTAGCCAACGCCCCAATCGTTGCCTTTGATGCCAACCGTGGTTTCTCCGCCAGCGCCAAGATTGACTGCGCGAGTTAAGGTGGCTTCAGCACGCATGGCAGAAATACCCACGCCCAAAGACAATTGGTCATTCACCTTGAAAGCGATGGAAGGGTTGATGTTGATGGTTTTGATTTCGGATTTGATGGCTTGGAAGCGTCCCATCCAGTTATTGTCATATTCGGTCTTGAGGCCAAATGGGGCGTTCACGCCAATGCCCAAGCGGATGTTGGGGCTCACGGCTTTGGCGAAATACATATTGGGGACGAAAGCCAGTTCACCGATATCGCCGCCTGTGCCGTTGAGTGCCTTGCCCGCGCCAGCCACCGTGCCGTTATTGGTGAAGTCTGCGGAGGGGCGAATCAGGTGTGCGGCAGCTACCAATTGGGTTTCGGGTAAATAGGTCATGCCCGCTGGATTGAAAAATATCGTGCTGGCATCCTCGGCGCTAGCTGCAGCCCCGGCAAAGGCGTTGCCCATGACGCTGGCGCTTTGTTCGATGAGTGCAAACCCTGCTGCGTGGGCGGCAGTGCTGGATAAGGTTAATACTGATAATGCAATGCGAATAGTATGTTTCACAGGTGTTCCCCTCAATAGTTTGATTTTTACTTAACTAGACCTTCGTACATTTTTTCAACTTCATGACGATAGCGTTCTAACACCGCATTGCGTTTTAGTTTCAGCGTGGGGGTTAACAAGCCATTTTCTATACACCACGGTTCGCTCAGTAAGCTAGCTCGACGAATCTTAGCATAGCCGGGAAAGGCCTTCATTTGCTGGGCTACCCGTGCCAAAGCAAACGCCCGCGCTTGCGGTAGATGCAGGCTGGCAGGCCAGGTGCCGGGCAGGTCGCGCTCTTTGGCGGCTTGCTCCCAGCGTTCGCGGTTCATGACTAAAAATACGCTGAGATAAGCTTTACCTTCGCCCAATATCATCACTTGCTCAAACAATGTATCGGTCAAAATGGCGGCTTCCATATCCACTGGCGGAATCTTCTCGCCGTTGGAAAGCACGATGATTTCCTTGACCCGACCCGTGATAAAAATGTGGCCAGCTTCGTCAATCTGCACCACGTCGCCGGTGTTCAACCAGCCGTCAGCGCTAATCATGGCATCGGTAGCAGCCTTGTTATTCCAGTAACCCAGCATCACGTTGTGGCCGCGTACTTCCAAAGCATTGTTATTGTCCACACGCACTTCCACACCTTTGATAGGCGCTCCTACGCTACTGGGGAAGTTGTCTTCAACACGGTTCACTGCAATCACGGGGCTGGTTTCAGTCAGACCGTAACCTTGCAGAATTTGTACGCCTACGCCGATGAACGTCTGAGCACTACTAGCCGAGAGCGCCGCACCGCCGGAAACCGCCAAGCGCAATCTGCCGCCAAGCCGCGCGCTGATTTTATCGGCGACCAAGCGTTGTAGCACTGGCCATAGCAGGTGACTCCAGCGCCAAGGGGCGCGGCCTTGGGCATGTTCAAAACGACTGTAGCCGACGGATATTGTCAAGTCGAATAAGTGGCGCATAAAGGCTGGGCCTTTGTCCAACTTGCTGCGTAACGCGCTTTGGATGCGTTCAAAAATGCGCGGCACGGTGATTAAGATGGTCGGTTTAATCTTGGCTAAGTCTTCCGACAACTGTTGCACCGAGCGTGCATAAGCCACGGCAGCACCCGCCATCACTGGAATGTAATAGCCCGCCATACGTTCAAATGAGTGTGAAAGTGGCAGGAAAGACAGGAAGATTTCATTGGGTGCAGTGGATACATCGAAGCATTCTAGGGCGTACCAGCAGTTGAGCAGCAAGTTGTGATGGCTCAGCATCACGCCTTTGGATTTGCCCGTGGTGCCCGATGTGTAGATGATGGTGGCGAGCGTGTGCGGGTCGGTGACTAGATGTCGAAACTCACCATCAGATTCCGGCAGCCATTCGTCTATGCCGCGCAGACGGCTGTCGTCATCGCCCTCGGGCGGCGTTTTCAAGGTGACGATGCGGGTGAGCGAGGCGACGTTTATGCAGGCCTCGCGCACTGGGTGCCAGTGTTCTGCGCAGTCTATGAGCAATAGTTTGGCACTACAATCTTGCAGCACATGGGCGACATTTTCAGGTCTATCCGCCACGTACAACGGCACGGTCACCAGCCCTAAGCCCAGCGCGGCTTGGTCGAACACCACCCAGGACGGACAGTTTTTGAGCATGATGGCGACGCGGTCGCCCGGTTGCAAGCCTTCGTGCATCATCGCGGCTTGCCAGCAGGCGATGTCTTGTGTCATTTGCTGCCAAGTCAGATCGCGCCAATCGCATTGATGGTCGTCAAAATAACGATAGGCCAAACTATGCGGCGAGCGTCGTGCACGCTCGTGGAACATACCATCTAGCGTGATGGCAATATCGGGCGAAATGAGGTCGAGGTGGAGATGCTTCATTATTCTTGTATGAATTGTGACAAGAATGTGAATAATGCAACGCTCAGCGGGCTAAAGTCAACGCTTGCAGGCGTGCATTCTCTTCAGCCAAGGTGTCATCAATTTCACGCATCACGCTGACCAAATCCACTGGCGGCAGAATGCGCTCAAAGCGACCTGTGAGCTTGATGTCAGGGTGTAGTTCGCCACTTTGATACAGCGCCCAGATTTCCTTGCCGTAGTCGGTTTTCTTCAGGTCGGCGGCAAATTGGCCAAAGTAATTCGCCAAATTGGTCACATCGCGTTCTAACATGGCACTGGCGTGGTTGTTGCCCGCCGCGTCCACCGCTTGCGGCAAGTCAATAATCACCGGCCCATCGCTGCCCACCAGTACGTTGTATTCGGACAAATCGCCATGAACAATCCCCGCGCACAGCATACGCACCACTTGTTGAATCAAGGCGTGGTGGTAGTCGCGGGCGAGTTCTGCGGTGAGCGTGATGTCATTGAGCCTAGGTGCGGCGTTGCCGTCGTCGTCGGTCACCAGTTCCATCAGCAACACGCCTTCGTAAAAATTAAACGGTTTCGGCACGCGCACTCCGGCGGCGGCAAGGCGATAAAGCGCGTCCACTTCGGCGTTCTGCCAAGCGTCTTCCTGTGCTTTGCGACCATATTTGGAGCCTTTTTGCATGGCGCGCGCTTGGCGGCTGTTCTTGACTTTGCGACCTTCGGTGTAATCCACGCTCTGGCGAAAACTGCGTTTGTTGGCTTCTTTGTAAATCTTGACACAGCGCACTTCTTCACCGCAGCGCACCACGAACACCATCGCCTCTTTGCCGCTCATGAGCTGGCGGATGACCTCATCAATGAGGCCATCTTCGATGAGTGGTTCAAGTCTTTTTGGGGTTTTCATTCAGTCAATCAGGATTGGGATGGTTGTGGCGTATTTTACGCGGTGATTCAGGATTGCGTAGGGTTATACTCCCCATAAACAACCGAACAGCCACTGACAATCCACACATGAGCAAACAATCCCTAGACCGCATGTTGCAATCGCAAGGTTTTGGCACGCGCAATTATTGTCGTGAGCTGATTGCTGACGGCGATGTCAGCATCGGCGATGCAGTCGTCACCGATTACAACGCAAAAATCGAAACCGATGGCTTGGGATTCAGCGTGTTCGACGAGCTGCACGTTTATCGTGAACACCTCTACATCGCGCTCAACAAGCCCGCCGACTTTGAATGTTCGCGCAAACCCAGCCATCACCGCAGCGTATTTAATCTGCTGCCAGAACAGTTCATTCGGCGTGACGTGCAACCGGTGGGTCGCCTAGACCACGACACTACTGGGTTGTTGCTCATGTCGGATGACGGCGCATTTATTCACGCGCAATCCTCGCCCAAACACCATGTGCCTAAAGTGTATGTCGCCACTACCTTTGAGCCGGTTACGCCAGAGTTGATTGCTCAGCTATTGGGTGGCGTGAAGTTGCACGACGAACTCTCGCCTTTGGCCGCCGTTACTTGCCGCATGGTTGCCTTGCATCAACTTGAAATCGTGCTGGAGCAAGGCAAATATCACCAAGTTAAACGCATGCTCGCCGCTGCCGACAATCATTGCACGGCTTTGCGTCGCACTGAAATTGGCAGATTGAAGCTCGATGCGTTGGGGCTGATGGAAGGCGAGTGGTGCTATTTGGATGCGTCACAACTGGCGTTATTGGTGGCGGGTTGATCGGGTCGTCACGCTAACAATCAAGCGAATTTCCATACCTTGCGATAAGCCTCAAGCAGCTTTTGGTGCATATTGCTGCCTTCCATATTTGCACCCAGTGTGCTGAGGCCAAAGAAACGCGCTTCGCCGCTGATTAAAGCCTGCGCTTGGCGTAGCGTTTCAGTGCCGTAGAGCAGCGCTAGATTGGCTATGAATGGCGTGGCGTCGTCCAGTTGCACCATCGCCTCGATGCAGCGATAAACACGTTGGCGTTGTGCATCCAGTTGCCCAAATTGGCTAATCCAAGCACAGCCGTCGAGGATGGTTTCTTGGTCGCCAATGGCAAGTCCGAGTAGCGTTTTGATTTCGCCCACACGCAGGTCAACCCATGTCGTTCCGGCATCGGCGCACAAGCCGATAAGCGTGGTGATGGGCAGTTCGTCGGCGAGGTCGAGGGCAAGGAAAGTTTCTAGTAATTCAGCACATTCGGCTTGGGTTAACTCTGGCAGGCGCAACAGAGCAGGGCGCACGAGGTTGCCGACGGTGTTGTTTTCCCATTGCAGTTCTTCAATCGGGTAAATTTCGGACATGCCCGGCACAAAAATGCGGCAGGCATATACGCCTAAGTGGGTGAAGTCGGCGATGTACATATCATGGCCGCTGGCGTGGATGGTGTTGACGCACCACTGGTAGTCTTCCTCAGTCGTAGTGCCAAAATTCCAGTCCACAAACTCAAAGTCTGGCGTGTTACGCATGAAGTCCCAACTGATGACACCGCTTGAATCCACAAAATGGATTTCCAAATTCTGCGCGTCGGCGATTTCTTCCATGTCAAATCCGGGCGCGGCAAAATCGCCCAGCGTGTTCAATGCGCGGCCTTGCAACAGCTCGGTGAGCGCACGTTCCAGCGCCACTTCAAAGCGAGGATGCGCGCCAAAGCTGGCAAAACAGCCTTGGTCGTCGGGGTGTAGCAAGGTGACATTCATCACCGGATATTTCCCGCCTAGCGAAGCATCTTTGACCAGAATGCCAAAGCCTGCATCGCGCAAGCCTTTGATGCCCGCCGCGATGCGTGGGTAGCGATTGATGACGGACTCCGGCACGTCCGGCAGGCAAATGCCCTCGCGGATGATGCGGAATTTGATGTCGCGCTCGAAAATCTCTGACAAGGCTTGCGTGCGGGCTTCCATCAGCGTGTTGCCGGCGGACATGCCGTTGCTGACGTAAAGGTTGCCGATGAGGTTGACCGGAAATAGCACGGTTTTGTCGTCACGCAAGCGTTGGTAAGGAATGGCACAAATGCCACGCGCGCCGTTGCCAGAATTGAGGTCTATGAGTTGACCGGCCAGCACGCTTTTTTCTGGGTTATAAAACTTTTGCAACTCCGGTGTGAGCAAGCCAGCAGGCCATTTTGCGCCCATTACCGGAAACCATTGTTCATTGGGATAATGCACAAACTTGCCTTGGCTGATTTTTTCACCCAAGTAAAAATGCGTCCAGAAATAATTGGTGCTAAGGCGTTCAAAAAACTCGCCCAGCGCACTGGCGCGGGCGGCTAATTCTGAAGCGCCTTTGCCATTGCTGAACAACCGAGGGCAATCGCCGTCGCTGACGTGTACCGACCAGATATTTTCGATTTCGTTAATCCATGAACGTTCCTCAACGTGAAAACCGAGCGCCTCCAGCTTGGCTTGCAACGTGCTGATAGAAGATTCGAGCGAGGCATCTTTGCTCGCGATAAAGGTTTCTGTGGCGGTCATGGCGGGGTTCTTTGAGAAATGAGGTCGCTAGGATAGCAGGGATTAGCGATTGGTCTTGCTAATGATAATCATGAGTGCAATTTGCGTATTAACACACTGCCTAAGCGAGACTGACGCGAACACAATCCACCTCGAACGTTAAACGTTCTTTAGCGTGGTGGGAAACCACCGCATCTACAACACACCATAAAGGAAATTCAACATGTGGACCAAGCCAGCTGCTACCGAAATGCGTTTCGGTTTTGAAGTAACCATGTACGTTTGCAATCGCTAAGATTGTAACGGCCAACAAAGCCACCGTAAGGTGGCTTTGTAGTTTATAGAGCCTTGTGAGTCACAAAATTTGTTCCTTCCCCCTCACAGGGGGAAGGTTAGGATGGGGGTTAGAAGTAATTTGATGCACTTAACCCCCACCCCCAGCCCTCCCCCTGAGAAGGGGAGGGGGTTAAATGAATGGTTTTTATAGTTAGAGATAAATAATGCATATTCATGTTTTAGGCGCAGCCGCAGGCGGTGGATTCCCACAGTGGAACTGTAATTGCCCCAACTGCGACGGCCTGCGTAAAGGCACTATCAAAGCCACTAAACGCACACAGTCTTCAATCTGCGTCTCGGGTGATGACATCAACTGGGTGCTGTTTAATACCTCGCCCGACGTGTTACAACAAATTCAAGATTTCGCCCCGCTACAACCGGGACGCGCCATCCGCGACAGCGGCATTGTCGGCATCGTGCTGATAGACGCACAGATAGACCACACCACCGGCTTGCTGATGCTGCGCGAAGGCAAGGTGAAGCGCGAGATTTATTGCACGGATATGGTGTATCAGGATTTGACTACGGGTAATCCGCTGCTGAATATCCTTGGACATTATTGTGGTGTGAATCATCACCAGATTAAGGCCGATGGTTCGACCTTTGAGGTCGCCGGTGCGCCTAACCTTAAATTCACCGCAGTGGCGCTCAAAAGCGCCGCGCCGCCGTATTCTCCACATCGTAACGATCCGCATCCCGGTGACACCTTAGGCGTGTTGATTGAGGAAATTAGTTCGGGCAAAAAATGCTGGTATAGCCCAGGTTTGGGTGAGATTGAACCACATCTGCCAGCACTGATGGCACAGGCTGATTGCATCATGGTGGACGGCACGTTCTGGACTAATACCGAAATGATAGACATGGGGCTGATGACCAAGAAAGCGCGTGACATCGGCCACAATCCACAGTCTGGCGAGGGTGGCATGATAGAGGTGCTGGATGCATACCCCAATGCCCGCCGCGTGTTGATTCACATCAATAACACTAACCCGATTTTGCGCGAGGATTCTGCTGAACGCGCGGTATTGAACCAACATGGGATTGAAGTGGCCTATGATGGCATGGATATTATTTTGTAGTTGTAGCGCAGGCGACCTCGCCTCTAACCCCTCACCCCAGCCCTCTCCCACAAGGGGAGAGGGAGTTGTAAATGGAGATTTCTGAAATGAGCGACAACAAACCTTGGAGCCGCGCCGAGTTTGAAGACAAGCTGCGCGAAAAGGGCAAGGGCTACCATATTTATCATCCTTTCCACGTGATGATGTACGAAGGGAAACTCAGCAAAGAGCAGCTCCAGTGCTGGGTAGCGAACCGCTTTTACTACCAGATTTCGATTCCGATTAAAGACGCAGCCATTCTCTCCAATTGCCCTGATGTGGAAGTGCGTAAACAGTGGATAGTCCGTATTACCGACCATGACGGCGTGGGCGATGCGGTGGGTGGTATTGAGGCATGGATACAGCTAGGTGCGGCTGTGGGATTGACGCGCGACGAAGTGACTTCGCTCAAAATGGTCAGCCCCGGCGTGAAGTTTGCGGTGGATGCCTATGTCAATTTTGCGCGGCAACGCCCTTGGCAGGAGTCGGTGTGTTCCAGCCTTACTGAGCTGTTTGCGCCGCATATCCATCAGCAGCGCATCAGTTCCTGGCCGACCATGTATCCGTGGATTAAAGAAGAAGGCTTGAGCTACTTCAAAAAGCGTCTCACCGAAGCGCGGCGCGATGTGGAGCAAGGTTTGGGCGTGACGTTGGACTACTTCAGCCAAAGCCGCGAATTGCAGTTAAAAGCTTTGGACATTCTGCAATTCAAGCTCAATGTGCTGTGGGTGATTGCCGATTCCATCATGCTGGCTTCTACCGATATTAAGGTTGAAGGCAGTGATTATTTGCGTCAGCCTGTGATTAATTTTGATTGAATCTAAAAATGGAAAATAATATAGAGCATTCAGACATTTACGCTATCGCGCACCACCATCGTTTTCAGTGGGAAGAAGCGCAGCAAAGTTATGTGATACTTTTTCCAGAAGGTATGGTCAAACTTCACGGCGGGGCAGGTGAAGTCTTGAAACGGTTGGATGGTAAAGTTAGCGTGGGCGACGTGGTGGCGGAGCTGAAAGCGGCTTTTCCTGATGCTCCTGACATTGAAGCGGATATTTTAGGCATGTTTGATTTGGCTGTCGGTAAGGCTTGGGTGCGTAAGGTTTGAGCGGTAACGAAAGTTTTTAGGAGTAGCAAAATGGCACAAAATTCACTAGGTGAATCGGCGGTACAAAAAGTCGTACAGGCACAATCTCAGAACAATGGCGTGGCGGCGAATATCACACAAACCCAGCCACTTTGGCTGCTGGCGGAGGTGACCTACCGCTGTCCGCTGCATTGTGCTTTTTGCTACAACCCTACCGATTACGATAAGCACAGCCAAAACGAAATCTCGACCGAAGACTGGATTAAAGTATTACGCGATGCGCGCAAATTGGGCGCGCTGCAATTGGGCATTTCTGGTGGAGAACCGCTGCTGCGCGACGATATTGAAGAGATTGTGATCGAAGCCAGGAAGCTCGGCTATTACAGTAACTTAATTACTTCTGGCGTGGGGCTGACGGAAAAGCGCATTCAGGCTTTCAAAGAGGGCGGTTTGGACCACATTCAGCTTTCCATGCACGACATCACCGAAGAAATTAACAACTTCATCACCAATACTAAAACCTTTGAGTTGAAGAAAAAAGTCGCCGCGATGATTAAGAATCACGGCTACCCGATGGTGTTGAACGTGGTGATGCACCGCTACAACATTGACCATATCAAAGAAATTTTAGAGATGGCCGAAGCATTAGGCGCGGATTATGTCGAACTCGCCAACACCCAATACTATGGCTGGTCGCTGGTCAATCGCAACCAACTCATGCCGACGCGCGAGCAGATAGACCACGCAGAAAAAATCACCAACGAGTTCCGCGCTAAAGTTGGCAAAAAAATGCAAATTTTCTTTGTGGTGCCTGATTATTTCGCCGATCGCCCAAAGAAGTGCATGAACGGTTGGGGCGAAGTGTTCATGATAGTAACGGCAGAAGGCACGGTGCTACCATGCCATTCTGCACGAGTTTTGCCAAACATGACCTTTCCCAATGTGCGCGAAAATGGTTTGGAATGGGCGTGGAAAGAAAGTCCTGCGTTCAACAAATATCGCGGCGACGCTTGGATGAAAGAACCTTGCCGCACCTGCCCGGAAAAAGAAAACGACTTGGGCGGCTGTCGCTGCCAAGCCATGATGCTGGCCGGTGACCCCGAAGCCGCTGATCCGGTGTGCAGTTTGTCGCCGCACCATCACATCATCGAACAAGCGCTGAAAGACGCGCAGAATCCTGTGTTACAAGCGCAACCCATCATTTTCCGCACCGATAAAAACTCCAAGAAGATTATCGCCGGAGAGTTGAACGAGCGTATTGAGGAGTTTCACGCGGTTCCTTAAGCTTTCTAACCACCCCGGCGCTACGCGCCACCCCTCCTTGGAAAGGAGGGGAGTTTGATGTCACTCCGCATTCACTTCTGGTGCTGTATTCCTCCCCTCCTTTTCAAGGAGGGGTCGCCGCAAAGCGGCGGGGGTGGTCAAGTTTCATGGCATAATCCGCCCATGCTTTCCAACAACCGTATCGCCGTCATCCTCGCCAGTCTGGCGGCGCTCGCACCCTTCGCCATAGACACCTATCTGCCCGCTTTTCCTGCGATGGAGCTGGATTTGCACGGTAGCACGGTACACATCCAGCAAAGCCTCACTTTCTACCTGTTGCCCTATGCCTTGATGACTTTATGGCATGGCGCAATCTCCGATGCGATTGGCCGTATTGCCACGATTAAATGGGGTTTGGCTGTATTTGTGCTGGCTTCCATCGGTTGCGCGTTTGCGCCCAATGTTGAGACCCTGTGGTTTTTCCGCGCTTTGCAAGGTATCTCTGGCGGTGCGGGCAATGTGGTGGCAAGAGCCATGGTGCGCGACCTGTTTCAAGGTGCCGAAGCGCAACGGGTGATGGCGACGGTGCAGATGTTGTTTGGTATCGCCCCTGCCGTAGCGCCCATTATTGGCGGGCTTTTGCTGGGCATCCATTGGCAAGCGATTTTCATCTTCTTGGCTTTGTATGCCGCAGTGGCGCTGTGGGCAGCAGTGCGTTTTTTGCCGGAAACCATGCCGCCGGAGAAACGCTCACCGCTTTCAGCACACCATGTATTCACAAACTATAGCCACATTTTTTCAGACAAAGAATTTGGAAAAGTGGCGTTCGCCATAGGCGCAAATTTTTCCGGCTTCTTTTTGTACGTGCTTGCCAGCCCAGTTTTTCTCATTAAGCACTTGGGCTTGAATTCACACCAATTTGCTTGGATGTTCATCCCCACCGTGTGCGGGATGGTGTTCGGCTCGTACTTGGCCAAACGCGCCGCAGGCAAATTCACTCAGCGCAAAGTGGTCAAGGCGGCTTATGTGTGGATGGGGGCAATGGCGCTGCTCAACATCGTTATTTGTTATGTGTTGCCGATAAACGCGTTTTACAACATTGCCCCCGTGGCCTTGTTCAACATCGGCATGGCGCTGGTGATGCCCATTTTGTCTTTGGCTGCGCTGGATAGACATCCAAAAATTCGCGGTACAGCAGCATCCGGGCAGGCTTTTGTGCAAATGGCGCTATCCACTGTTTCCGCCGGATTGGTCGTGCCATTAGTTTGGTTTCACCCGTCTGGTTTGGCACTCGCCATGGCGGGATATTTATTATTGGGTTGGTTGATGATACGCAAAAGCAGATTGTGGGCAGGGCATGAGTGAACAAGTAAATTGGGACGAAGCGGGCAAGACACATTCGGCACTATGGCGCTCGGAAAGCGGCACGCCATCACCGAAAAAAGTCATGGTGGCGGATGATACGCTCACCGCCGATGCCGCCTACCGCCTGGCTTGCGAAGGCACGGCGATTCTGTGGCGCGGCGATTTTCAAAATGCGCGGCAGTTACTGCAAGCACTGTCCAGACGCATAGACAACAAGTCGCGCCGTTCCGAGCGCAGGCCGCCCAAAGCGGAATCAACGCTGGCCCAAGATTTTCATTTGCATAGACAAAGCCAGTCGCAACGCGCCAGAACGCTAAGCATGGTGCTGCTGCCGTTGGAAGCAGATTTTCGCATTCTGTTGCGCCGTGCGCCGGATGTGAGTGCGGCTTGTGCAGAGGCTTATGGCGCTGCAACTAGTGCTTCTGTGGTGTCGTTGCGGGAAGTTCTAGGCTTGATAGGCGCACACGAATGGCGTAAAAAAGGTGTGGAAATTGCTGCGCTAGAAAACAGAATCCATCCGCACTACGGCGTGTTCTCTCCGGTGCGTGGCGAATACGTGGCACTGGTAAATGAAGCACCGTTACCCTCAACCGAGCTCGCTTTTGACATCGGCACTGGCACTGGCGTACTGGCTGCCGTGCTGGCTAAACGTGGCGTGAAGCGCATCGTGGCGACAGACCAAGACGCGCGGGCGTTGGCTTGCGCCAATGAAAATATCACGCGATTAGGTTTGAGCAAGCATATCGAAATTTTAGCCGCTGACCTGTTCCCAGAAGGCAAGGCTCCCCTGATTGTGTGCAACCCACCTTGGGTTCCCGCTCGCCCAAGCTCGCCGCTGGAGCACGCCATTTTTGACTTCGAGAGCCGCATGTTGCGTGGGTTTCTGGGTGGATTGGCCGCGCATTTGACTGCAGATGGCGAGGGCTGGCTGATACTGTCCGATTTTGCCGAGCATCTGGGTTTGCGCTCACACGAGGATCTGCTGGCTTGGATAGCAGCGGCGGGCTTGAAGGTGTTGGGCAAGCTGGATGCCAAACCGCATCATCCCAAGGTGCTGGATACTACTGACCCGCTGCATGCCGCCCGCGTGGCTGAAACCACCTCACTGTGGCGGTTGACAGCGGCTTAAAGGTATTATTACCGTCTGTTTTTGGGTGACTTGTGTTACATTCGCGCCTCAATTTTTTGAAGGCGCAGACACATGAATATTAAAAAACTCGGGCTTATATTTCCGGCATTGCTAGGGCTTTTGCTGAGCAGTGGCGTCTATGCAGCCACCACGCCCCCTGACCTAATGGTTCAAAATACAGCCAATGAAGTCCTGGAAATTCTTAAGTCCAGCAAGGATGTTGAGAATGGTGACATGAAAAAAATGGGCAAATTGGTTGAAGATAAGATTGCGACCAAGTTTGATTTTGACCGCATGTCCGGGTTGATGCTGGGTGACGTTTGGAACGCTGCCTCCAAGCAGCAGCAGGATCAATTTACGACTGAATTTCGTTCTTTGTTGGTACGCACCTATTCGTCAGCGCTGTCAAAGTACCGAGACCAGACCATTGAATACAAGCCGTTGCGCGCAGGGTCTGGTGATAGTGATGTGAAGGTTAAAACTCAAATCATGCAGCTTAGCGGCAGTCCCATTCCACTGGATTACCGCTTGGCGAAGATTGAGGACAACTGGAAGGTGTATGACGTGATTATTGATGGATTAAGTTTGGTGACGATGTATCGCGGACAGTTTTCTGGGGAAGTGAAGCTGAACGGATTGAGCGGCTTAATTCAGAAGCTTTCGGACAAGAACAAACGCTCACTTTAGATAGAATGCGTGCACAAAAAAAGAGGCTTCGGCCTCTTTTTTTGTGCACGCGGAAACTAAAGCTATTCCACTAACAACCCGCGTTTACCTGTCATTTTGCTATGCTCTTCAGCCGTTGGCAGCGGCTCTTTACGCGCGGTAATCACTGGCCACACCTTGGACAGTCGCGCGTTTAACTCAATATATTCTTGCTGATCTGCCGGCACGTCATCTTCGGCAAAAATCGCTTCGACTGGGCATTCTGCCACGCACAGTGTGCAATCAATACACTCATCAGGGTCAATCGCCAAGAAATTAGGGCCTTCAACGAAGCAATCTACCGGGCATACGTCTACACAATCGGTATATTTGCACTGGATGCAGCTTTCGGTCACAACATAGGTCATTTTCGGTTCCTTTTAATGCGCTGGTAAGTTTGAGTGTATTTTAATGGATTTCTATCATGCCCGCACCCACAGTGTTGTTAGTGGATTCGTCTATGAGAATAAAAGCCCCCGTAGCGCGGTTGGTGGTATAGCTATCCACCATCAGCGGTTGCGCCAGTTTCAAATTGATGCGGGCGATATCGTTCATCGCCAAGCCTTCTGACGGTAATCGCTTCAGCGTATTCACGTCAACTTTGTAGCTTATCGAACCCACCTTGGCCTTGGATTCGCGCGTGGTGTGGCGCACGATGTAGGTGCGGGCTGTGGAGAGCGGCGTTTCGGAGAGCCAGCATACCATCGCCTCGATTTGCTTAACTGGCTCTGGGGATTGGTCAGTTTTGACTATCATATCGCCACGCGAGGTGTCTATTTCGTCTTCCAGCAGCAAAGTGATGGATTGCTCGGTAGTGGCGCTCTGCAATTGCTCTTCGCCAATCTGAATGGCTTTGACCTTGGAGCTCAAGCCGGAAGGCAGCACGGTCACTGCGTCGCCGATAGCAATATCGCCGGATTCTATGCGCCCCATAAAGCCACGGAAATCGTGCAATTCAGGATTGTCGGAGGCATGAGGGCGACACACGAATTGCACGGGAAAGCGGAATTGCTCAGCGCGTTCAGAATGCGCTGGGGGTGCGGCTTCCAACATCTCCAGCATAGTTGGGCCAGTGTACCAAGGCAGGCCATTGCCGCGATCTACCAGCATATCGCCGTTGAGTGCGGACATCGGGATAAAGCTAATGTCATGCCCATCGCGTTGCAGACCGATTTCGGTGGCAAACGTCAGATAATCGGCGCAGATTTTGTCGTAAATCGCTTGGTCGTAATCCACCAAATCCATCTTGTTCACTGCCACCACAATATGCGGAATGCCTACCAAGTGCGCTAGATAAGAATGGCGACGGGTCTGCGTCAATACACCTTTGCGCGCATCAATGAGGATGATAGCGAGATTAGCCGTGGAGGCTGCTGTGACCATATTGCGCGTGTACTGTTCATGCCCCGGAGCATCGGCGATGATGTATTTGCGCGTACCGGTGGAAAAGTAACGATAGGCCACGTCTATGGTGATGCCCTGTTCACGCTCGGCTTGCAAGCCATCGGTTAATAGCGATAAATCCACTGCTTCTAATCCGCGCTTTTCCGAGGTGCGCGTGATTTGCGTCAGCGTATCGGCGAGTATGGTCTTGGTGTCAAACAGCAAGCGCCCGATGAGCGTGCTTTTGCCGTCGTCAACCGAGCCACAGGTCATGAAGCGCAGCAGGCTATCGTTGTGTTGAGAGTTGTGCATATTGGTGTTTTTCCTTGGGGAATTCAGTTTCTAAGGCTTTGATTATTTGATCAATGACTTCTTTCCAGTTGCCAGCACTGGGTTGTCGAAATAGTCTGACAGAAGGATACCAAGGACTATCTGTTCTATTTTCCAGCCACCGCCAGTCAGCATTCTTGGCTAACATAATCCAAACCGGTTTTCCTAGAGCGCCAGCCAAATGCGCTACTGAGGTGCAGACTGAAATGACAATATCTAGTTGTTCGATAAGCGCAGCGGTGTCGCTCAGATCGTTGAGCTCGGCTAGTTGTAGTTGTGGGTAATATTCCATAACAGCGCGATCTGATGGGCGAATGTCCTTTTGCAGGCAGTGGAAGGAGTAGTCTTGCTCAAGCAAAGCCGCGATGTTTTCTAAAGCTGTACTCCGGTTGCGATCGTTGGGATGAATGCTATTCCCATTCCATATCAATCCGATCTTGGGTTTAGTAATTCCACTTAGGCGCTCTTGCCAATAGCGCTGTTTGTCTGAAGATGAAGACAGGTAAGGAATGCTGCATGGCACATTGGTAATGGTGGTATTGAAAGCCAATGGCAGGCTCATCAACGGGTAGTGATAGTCGTAGTTGGGTAGTGCGTCATGTTCAGTGACCAAGTGCAGTTTGCATGGCAAAGTGTTTATTAGCTCTTTGAGTAAGCTGGAGGTGTTGAGTACGACATTCGTTCCTTGTTCCACTAGCAATGGAATGTAACGGCAAAATTGTATCGTGTCGCCTAGGCCTTGTTCTGTATGGAGCAGAATGGTTTTTCCATGCAATGGAATCCCCGTATGCCAACGCTTATCGGCTGGATATGGATCCACTAGCACATCTTTAGCGTATTTCCAGCGCCATTCGTAAAGCGGCCATCCTTCGCTCCAATCTCCTTTGAGCAATTTGAGTTGAGCCTTATTCCAATGAGCGCCAGGGTGGTAAGGGTCTATTTGTATGGCGCGGTCATAATCTTCAAGTGCTAGGTGATGTTGTTCAAGGCATTCCAAGGCAATACCACGATTCAAGTAGGCATCAACAAAATCTGATTTTATGGCGATGGCATGAGCGTAGCTTTCTAGCATCTCATCGTAGCGGTGTAACTGACGCAGCGCATTGGCGAGATTGTTATGAGCATCAGCGTATTGTGGATTGAGTGTGATCGCGTGTTCGTAGCTTGTGAGTGCCTGAGAGTATTGTTCTTGAGCTAGCAAAATATTACCGCGGATATTGTGCGCTACGGGCAGTTTGGCATTGAGCAAAATTGCTTTGTCGGCATCTGCTAATGCCTCTTTATAGCGCGTTAAGTCATGCAGAATATTGGCACGATTGATATAGGCATCTGCGTAATCAATTTTGAGTGTGATGGCTCGGTCGCAATCAGATAGCGCAGCTTCAAGTTGCTGTAAATCTCGTAGATGATTCGCCCGGTTGCAGTAGGCATCTGCATAGTCAGGGTTGACTGAAATGGCTCGACTATAGCTATTCAGAGCTTCATCATGACGATTTAACGCACGCAAAATATTGCCGACATTATTCAGTGTGCTGGCCTGATTTGGGTTGATAGAGATTGACTGACTCAGCCAACGTAATGCCAACTCATGATGACCAAGCTGCAAGTAAAGCGTGCCAAGCAGGGTGATGCCGTCTAAGTGCGCAGGGTTGTGCTGAATAAGCTCTAAATAGTGACTTTCTGCGGTTTGCCATTGCCCTGCCTGATGGGCGTGAATTGCCTTTGAAAAACACTCGGAGGCGTTATGTTTTTCTTTTTGAGCAGAATTAGGTTTCTGCTTGCGGATTGAATTTTGCTGTTGATGAATCATTGTGTGTCGAGATGACGTAATTAAAAGTAACCTTCTTTTTTACGCAGTTCCATAGAAGCATCCGAAGTCTGGTCATCCAGCCTTGTTGCGCCTCGTTCTGTAATGGTTGTCGTGGCGGTTTCTATGACGATTTTGGATGTCGTGTCGGCATCAGACAGCACCGGTGCAGTGCAAGTGATGTCGCCCACAGTTCTAAAGCGCACCTGGATGTTGATAATTTTTTCGTTTGCTTTGGGCTGATTTAGTAATTCGCCGTTAGCCAGCGGCACATTCACCGGAACGATCGCACCGCCGCGCATGACGACATCTCTTTGATGGGCGAAATAGATGCTCGGTAACTCTAAATTTTCGCGTTCGATGTATTGCCACACGTCCATTTCCGTCCAGTTGGAGATGGGAAAAGCGCGGATGTTCTCGCCCTTGTGCGAACGCGCGTTGTACAGATTCCACAGTTCAGGCCGCTGATTTTTAGGGTCCCATTGGCCGAACTCGTCACGGAAACTCATGATGCGCTCTTTGGCGCGGGCTTTTTCTTCGTCACGACGCGCACCGCCTATGCAGCAGTCAAAACCATGTTCTTCAATCGCTTCCAGCAGCGTTACTGATTGGTGCTTGTTGCGCGGCTCGTCGGTCGTTTTTAACACCACACTGCCGCGTTTCATGGAGTCTTCCACCGAGCGCACAATCAAGCGTTCGCCTAGTTCTGCGGCGCGTTGGTCGCGGAAATCAATCACTTCTTTATAGTTGTGGCCGGTATCAATGTGCATCAGCGGAAAGGGGAAACGTCCGGGGCGAAAAGCTTTTTCCGCTAGGCGCAAAATACACAGCGAATCCTTGCCGCCGGAGAACAGCAGCACCGGATTAGCGCATTGTCCAGCGACTTCGCGCAGGATGTAGATGGCCTCGGATTCAAGCCAGTCGAGGTGAGACAGGGTTCGTTTGGTCAAAGTGGTCATATTTTCTTTACGTGCAAGCCGCACTCTTTCATGGATTCATCTTCCCACCACCAGCGTCCGGCGCGTACATCTTCGCCGACGGCGATACTGCGTGTACAAGGCGCACAGCCTATGCTGGGGTAGTGTTTGTCGTGTAACTCGTTGTAGGGAATGGCGTTGCCGCGTATGTATTCCCACACGTCTTTTTCGCTCCAATCCGCCAGTGGATTGAATTTTGTCATGCCGTGATCCGCGTCGTTTTCTTCAAATGCAAGATTGGCGCGGTCGGCAGACTGGCTGCGGCGCATGCCAGTAATCCACGCTTTGTGGCCTTTGAGCGCACGGTTGAGCGGTTCGACCTTGCGGATGCCGCAGCAGGCTTTTCGGTTTTCTACAGAGTCATAAAAAGCGTTGATACCATTCTTCTCCACGAATAACTGGATGACTTGCGCCTCAGGGTAGAGCACTTTCAGCGCAACTTTGTCGCCATAAGTGGCCTGCACCTTGGCTAATAAGTCGTAAGTTTCTGGGTTCAACCTGCCGGTATCCAGCGAAAAAATGCTGATGCCGGGCGCGTGTTTGGCGACCAAATCGGTCAGCACCATATCCTCCGCGCCCAAGCTGCTGGCCAGTGTGGCGGGGGAGTAGTCTTTTTCTACACGTTTTAACAGTGCGACAGTGGCGTTGATTTTTTCTTGCAAGCTCAATCCAAATCTCCCGCCGTGGCATGGCTTGCTGTCGTTTTTGTGTGGGGATGCGCCGCTTGACGGCTATAGCGTCGCCACACTGGTTGAGTGTTATCTACTGCACCTTGGTATGGCTCGGAGAAATCACGCAAACCCGCCAATGCGTCTTCCGCAGAGCGGTCGGCGCGGATTAAGTAGCTATCAAAGCCGGAGCGTTTGAGAAAAAACAATTGGTCACGTAGCACGTCACCAAATGCACGCAGTTCGTTTTTGAATCCGTAGCGCGTACGCAGCAGATTGCCCAGCGAAAAAATACGGCCATCGGGAAAGCGTTCGACATGCACGGCAATGACGGAAAACAGGCTCAAATCAATGTCGGCCAGTGGTTCTAATGGCTCGTGAGTGTCCAGCCAGATGCCGACTTCACGATTGCTGAATTCAGCTTTGCGTGCCAGCCAAACCGCCAGCGGCAGCAGAATTTTGCCACCAGGTGGAACCACGGTAGCGGCGATTTGTTCAGCCGTCGGCAGCGATTCACCCGTGAGTTTGAACAGCACCACTTTACCGGCTTGTTTGCGGATTTCTTCTGCGGCGGCGGGGAGTTGCACCACAGTCCATTCGTCGGCGACGATGGTGTTGCCCTTGATGAGATTCGACATTAAGCGGCTTCCTTTTCATACACATGCGCTTTAAATGGCGCAATGCCAAGGCGGCGCACGGTATCAATAAAGCGTTCTTCCGGCGTGCGCTCTTTGACGTAGACATCAATCAGCTTTTGGATCACGCCGGGCATTTCTTCAGCTGCGAACGAAGGCCCAATCACCGCGCCGATGCTGGCGTCATTGCCCTGCTTGCCGCCTATGGACACTTGGTAAAACTCGGCGCTGTCTTTATCCACGCCCAAAATGCCGATGTGGCCAACGTGGTGGTGGCCGCAGGCGTTCATGCAGCCGGAGATATTGAGTTCGATGTCGCCGATGTCGTGTAGATAATCGAGGTTGTCGAATTGTGCTTGAATTGCGGTGGCGATGGGGATGCTCTTGGCGTTAGCGAGTGAACAAAAATCACCGCCGGGGCAGCAGATGATGTCGGTGAGTAAGCCGATATTCGGCGTTGCCAAACCGTTGGCACGGGCTTTTTCCCACAGCGGGAATAAGTCGCTCAGTTTCACGTCTGCCAGAATCAAGTTTTGCTCATGCGACACGCGCAGCTCGCCAAAGCTGTACTCGTCGGCCAAGTCCGCCACCGTGTGCATCTGTTCAGAAGTCGCGTCGCCCGGTGCTACACCGTGTTTTTTCAGCGACAAAGTCACCGCGCGGTAGCCCGCAGTTTTGTGCGGATGCACACAGCGTTTCACCCAAGCGGCGAAAGCCGGATTACTGGCGATGGCCGAGTCAAAACTGGAATCGTGCGTTGGCAACACCTTATAAGGCATAGGCTCAAAATGCTTGGCAACCCGCGCCAATTCAGCTTCAGTGATGGTGTTGGGCGTGTCTTTTAGGTGCGCCCATTCGGCTTCGACTTGTTTCTTAAATTCGTCTATGCCCAGCGCTTTCACCAGAATTTTGATGCGTGCCTTATAAGCGTTGTCGCGGCGACCATGCAGGTTGTAGGTGCGGATGATGGCCTCGCAATAGGTCAGTGCGTGTTGCCATTCGAGATGCTCGCGGATGACGACGCCCAATATCGGCGTGCGTCCCAGACCGCCACCCACCCATACTTTAATCGCCAGTTGCTTGTTGTCGTCGAGATAAAACTCCATGCCGATGTCGTGCGCTTGCACCACGGCGCGGTCTTCCTTAGTGCCGGACACGGCAATCTTAAACTTGCGCGGCAGCAGCGCGAATTCTGGATGAAAGGTGCTCCACTGACGCAAAATTTCGGCCATAGCGCGTGGGTCAACCACTTCGTCTGGCGCGATTCCTGCAAACTGATCAGTGGTGATGTTGCGTATGCAGTTGCCGGAAGTCTGAATGGCGTGCATTTCCACTGTTGCTAATTCGGCTAGAATATCCGGCGTGTCTTCCAGCTTAGGCCAATTCAGTTGCAAGTTTTGGCGGGTGCTGAAATGCCCGTAACTGCGGTCGTAGCGCTTGGCGATGTCGCCCAGCTTGCGTAGTTGCTTGGCGGACAACATGCCATAAGGCACGGCAATTCGCAGCATGGGCGCGTGGCGCTGAATGTACAGACCATTTTGTAGACGCAAAGGACGGAATTCTTCGTCGGTCAATTCGCCCGCCAAAAAGCGCCGCGTTTGGTCGCGGTATTGCGCCACACGCTCGTCAACGAGGCGCTGGTCTATGTCGTCGTAGATGTACATAAGTTAAAACCTATTCAATTGAAACAATTACTAAATTCCCCGTTCGCCCTGAGTAGCGCAAAGCGCGTATCGAAGGGTGTGATGGTGGAGCGTTCTTACTGGTTCGATACGGCCTGCGGCCTATTCACCACAAACGGTAAATTTCTCATAAAACAAACTTAAATCCTATCAGCATCAACACACTGGCCAACACGGGGCGCAGCACTTTATCCGGTATTTTGGCGCTCAAATGACTGCCTATCCAAATGCCGGGCAGCGAGCCTATGAGCAGGCTGCCTAGCAGGTTGAAGTCCACATGACCCAGTTGCCAATGCCCAAAGCCGGCAAGGGCGGTGAGCGGGATGGCGTGGGCTAGATCGGTGCCAACCACTTTGATGGTGGGTAGTTTAGGGTAGAGAAAGAATAACGCCACCGTGCCCAAAGCGCCTGCGCCGACGGAGGACAGTGTGACTAGTGCGCCTAACACAAATCCGGTAAAAATGGTGACGGGGAGTTGCCTGTCGCCAAAACGTCCGACGTTGCTGTCTTCGCCCATAGGCGGGGCGTTACGTTGCAAATAGGCGCGTATCAACACTGCGGCGGAAGTGAGGATGAGCGCGATACCCAAACTAAAGGTGATGAGGTGCGAAATGTCTTTACTTTTCTCGTTCAAATAATGCAGAAGATAAAGTGTGCCGACCGCAGCAGGTAAGCTGCCATAAGCCAGATGACGCACGATTTTCCAGTCCACCGAGCCATGGGTGCCGTGATGCACGAACACGCCTGCGGTTTTGGTGATAGCCGCGAACAGCAAGTCGGTGCCGACCGCGACGGCGGGCTTGAAGGCAAACAGGAACACCAGCAACGGCGTCATCAACGAGCCGCCACCCACGCCGGTCACGCCGACGAGTAGCCCCACCAAAAAGCCAGAAGCGATATAACCGAAGTCCATGAGTGAAAAGCCGCTTGAGAAAGGCCACCACTATAGCAGGAGCGCTTGATGTGAGATAAGAATATGTTATTCTAGGTTATTACTAATGGTTATATAAGTCATGCAACTCCACCAAATGCGTTACATCCGCGAAGTCTCGCGCCAGAAGCTGAATGTTTCTGCGGCGGCTGAGGTGCTGCACACCTCGCAACCGGGGGTGAGTAAGCAGATTCAATTGCTGGAAGAAGAGCTGGGCTTGCAGATTTTTCAGCGCAGTGGCAAGCGTCTGACAGGCATTACCGAGCCGGGGAAAATCGTCCTCGATATGGCCGAACGTATGTTGCGTGAAGTCGAGAACATCAAGCGTGTGGGGGATGATTTTACGCGGGATACCGAAGGTAGCTTGACCATTGCCACCACCCATACTCAAGCTCGCTATCGCCTGCCGCCCGCTATCAAAGGCTTTGTCGAGCGCTATCCCGATATTCGTTTGCATATTCATCAGGGCAATCCGACGCAAGTCACGGACATGATTGCCAACGGTGAGGCGGACATCGGCATCGCCACCGAGGCTATCGCCGAGCATTCTGACTTGGTGGCTTTGCCTTGTTACACTTGGAATCGTTGCGTGGTCGCACCGCATGGTCATGCGATTTTGAATGACACGCCGCTCACTTTGAAAAAGTTGGCGAGTTATCCGGTGGTGACTTACGACTTGGGCTTTGCCGGCAGCAATTCGGTGCGCCGCGCGTTTGAGGCGAAAGCGCTGGAACCTAACATCATCCTCACTGCCATAGATTCTGACGTGATTAAAACTTACGTGGAAATGGAGCTAGGCGTGGGTTTGCTCGCAAAAATGGCGTATGACGCGGAGCGCGACAAAAATTTGGCTATGCTGGACGCTGCGCACTTATTCCCTGATAGCACCACATACTTAGGCGTGCGCCGCGATACCTATTTGCGCGGATTTCTGTATGATTTTATAGTCCTTATTGCGCCGCATTTGAACCGTGCCGCGGTGAATGCGGCTTTTAAGTAGGAATGTTATGAAACTGTTGACATTGATTGCGCTAAGTGTAATGAGCCTGCTGGCGCAAGCCGCCGAACCTCTGCCGCCCATAGACACGACCTCCCCTATTTATGAGGTGAAAGTTGAACCCGGGGTGAGTTATGATGACGTGGTATTGAGCATGAAGACGGCGGCGGAGGGCAAGAATTTCGTCAGTCCGGCCACGTTTCCGCTGGGTGAGCATATGCAAACGCGTGGCTTGTCCGTGCAAGGTGTGATGGAAGTGCGTAGCTATTGTAATTTGGGGTTGGGTGCAGAAATTTTGCTGGATCACCCCGAATTTGCGGTGTTTGCGCCGTGCCGCATTGCGATTTACGAAAAACAAGGTCAACTCTATGTGGCGCTCGACCGCCCTAGTTTTGACTTACAATACATTAAAAATCCTACTGAGCGGGCGCTGAAAGCAGCTAAGGAATTAGAAGAAACGCTGATTTGGATTATGGATAAAGCACGCAAGGGTGAAATCTAAAAGGAGAGGGCATCATGGAAGGCTATCAAGTTTGGTTTTTGCGTAGGGACGGCGAAATTATCGGGTCTTTTCCTGACGTGCTTATCGCACAACACATGGTACTGGGCAGAATACGTGAGGGCGACGAAGTCAGTCTGGATACACATGGCTGGAATAATCCCAACGAAGTGGATTCCTTAAAGACCGCGGTGAATCTGCTCATTGGCGCGGGCACAAGCGAAAAAGCGGACGATCCAGATTGGCGTGCCGATCGCATGAAAGCCGCAGTGCGCTGGCTGGATGAGCGCAAGGCACCAGACCGCCGTAGCTTGGAAGAAGCTGAAGTGGCGGCAAAATGGGCAGCATTGCGCGGCAATAAGGAAGAACGCCGCAAAGTGGAAGAATCCCCAGAAATTATCGCTTATCGCCAGTCGCGTGCGGTGATTGAAGCCTCGTTCCGTAGGCCGCGCCGCAATTACACGCCGTTGATATTGGTGATGCTAGCTGCCGTGCTGGGGCTGGGCATTTATGCCGCCATGAGCGGCCCAGTGGAGCCGTTCAAGATTGATTGGCAGGGCATCATTGAGAGCAAGAACAGGTAATACTGCCGCGTCATCATGAGTGACGCAGAAAAGGTACGTCTTTCCAAGCGCATGTCCGAACTTGGCATTTGTTCACGGCGCGAGGCGGATAGCTACATCGAGCGCGGCTGGGTGTTTGTGGATGGCGCGAAAATCAGCGAACTCGGCACCAAGGTTTATCCCAACCAAAAAATCATCCTCAACAAAGCCGCAGAATCTAGCCAACAGGCGCGCGTTACTATCCTCATCAACAAACCCATAGGCTTTGTTTCTGGCCAAGCCGAGCAGGGCTACAAGCCCGCCGCCGTGCTGTTCACCGCAGAAAATCGCTGGGCAGAAGACCAAGCTTCGCAACAATTTCACCCCATGCAAGCCAAAGGCATGGCACCAGCCGGGCGCTTGGATATTGATTCCACAGGTTTGCTGGTGCTGACGCAGGATGGCCGCGTCGCCAAGCAACTGATAGGCGAAGATTCGGCGGTGGATAAGGAATACTTGGTGCGGGTGGTGGGACATTTAACGGAGAAAAATCTTGCACTGCTCAATCACGGCCTGACACTAGATGGTAAAGCGCTGAAACCCGCGCAAGTGAGTTGGCAAAATAAAGATCAGTTGCGCTTTGTGCTGATGGAAGGCAAAAAACGCCAGATACGGCGTATGTGTGAGCTGGTGGGATTGAAAGTAGTGGGCTTGAAGCGGATCCGTATCGGACGTGTGGTGCTAGGGGATTTACCGCCGGGGCAGTGGCGGTATCTGGGACAAAATGAGTTGCTGTAATAAATATGCCATAAATTATTCATTTTTAATTCTGATTAAGTTGATTTACATTCATAAAAAATAATAAGTTGCACATGGAATATTCACATTTCCTGATGGCGCAAATGCCATGACTTGCGGTGCGCTCCTTGATAGTACCGCCCAACAGTAAAATGAAGAGAGTATTGCGCTGGTAGGTGGCGCAGCTGTTACTGATAGGGGAGGAATGCTACATGAGCGCACGTTTGTTCACCGATGACATCCTGTTTTTTCAACGTATCCTCAAGGCGGAAAGGCTCTACACTGGTAAGCTTGACGGCGACTGGGGTTCTAGAACTGAAACCGCCGCGCAACAGTTCATGCAGCAAAGTGAACAGATAAAAACCTCAACTCGCAGCTTTGATATGCGTACCGAAGGCCGCATCGCCACCCTCGCACTTGTCGCACAAAAACAAGCACGACTTTGCCTCGCCAGAATCATTGATGGCGGCATTGTTGCACGTATTATTTCTGGAACTCGCACTTACGCCGAACAGGGCGCACTCTACAAACAAGGCCGATATGGCAACCCCGGAAAAATCATCACCAAAGCAAACAGCGGGCAGAGCAACCACAACTTCGGTATTGCTTGGGATATTGGTATCTTCACTGCGGCTGGGGGCTATTTGGGCGATGGTGTGGAATATGACAAAGCTGGCAATCTGGGACGTTCTGACTTGGTGGAATGGGGCGGTGAGTGGAAAAACTTTGTGGATAAACCCCATTATCAGTTGCGTTTAGGCAAACCGGTGTCGCAACTGAGGGCGGAGTTTGAAGCAGGCACTTTGGTTTACCCGAAAACAGAACTGTAGAGATCATCATGAGGTCTTCCAGGAAGCTATTAGTGGTGGGGTTACAATATGATTTCACCCAAGAAAAATCAAAGCTGATGGTTTGGTGTTTTCTGGCTGGATTTGCCGAGCAACTGGTGCCGGATGTGTTGGACAAGTTGGCGGGAAAGGCAAAGGGCAAATAGCATATGGAGATTTTTATAAGTATTCCGAGTAAAAATCGTAATTAATAATGGTTTTTTACCAAAATTTTTTTCTTTTTATGAGTGTGCTTATGCTATCAGCCTGCGCACTTAACGAATACGGACTAGTCAAAGTAAGTCGGTTTGAAAATGCATCAAGTCAAGCCATTGAACTGAAGTCTTGCGGATTGCACTTGATAACCGCCCATGTAGAGTCTTCGTTAACGATTGGATGCTCGAAACGAATTTATGTTTATTCCAAAAAACTCGATAAAGATGTTGTAGATGTTACGGGTGAATCTGATTTTTTAGTTGAGAACTCTTCTCAAATGTTGAGTCCTGTCGAGAGGTATTTGGAGCAGCAAACCTTAGCTGATTTTGGAGAGGCACGATTGTTTTCATCAGACATTAAAGGGATTTATTTTGGCCGCAATCCAATCGGATTGCGGTTTATTGTTGGGCATAACGCATTGAATACGTTGTCGGTTCCAAGTGATGGTGACAGGTTGTTTTTTATTAAATTTAACCCGTCTGATATTGAAGGTTCTGAAGTTTTATTTAAGGAGTTTGCAAAATGAAAAAATATGTAAGTTTAGGCATGTTGTTAATGTTGACAGGTTGTGCGGCTACCCACCTTACTTATGTCTACGACAGCTCACTTGGAATAGACGTTGCAATATCTACAGAAGGAACACAGCATGTATCCATAGGGTATAGGCAAGATAGCTATGCCACCGTACCGCAACTGGATGCTGGAGAAGCAATGTCGTTGACCGCCATCAGCCATGTTTCGGCTGAAAGGCTTGATAAGGTAAAGTTTGACCATTTTGTCGCTACTGGCTTAGCTGCATTGAGTGCGGCGAAAGACGCGACAGGCTTAAGTCAAATAAGGCAGGCAGTTTTTGGGAAACAAGAAAAAGACACTGCTAAAGGAGATCAAAAATGAATGATATAGTCAAGAGTTGTATCTTTTCATTGGCATTCAGTGTGCTGTGCGGGTGTAGTGCCGTGCAATATTATGCGTCCGATAAAGCCTCAATAGGTGTAGATATCCGCCCCGATCCGACACAACCAATTTCTGGAAATTTGGGCTTAAAGCGACGTGTGGTACTTATAGTTCCACCTATGGATGATAAGGAAGCTGCTTCTGTTATTAGTAGTTTCCATTTTGGCTTAGATAAAGGAAATGTTATGGAGATTGACAGCGCATTTATCACAGGAAAAGCATCTACTGGATTGGATGACACACAGAGGCAAGATGCGGTTAAAGCGCTGGGCGCTCCACAAATCCCTACGACGAATGATATAGCGACGAAATCTATTGTCAAAGCGGCAGAACAAGGCAAGCTAAATGATTTGTGCGTGCTCGTAATGAAAAAATCGTTTAACACTTTGGAAAACGATGAAATGAAGAAACTGGAGTCAATTACAAAGGTCGGCAAAGGGAACTACGATATGGAGCTTCACGATCAAATTCTTATACAACTGAATAAGGAAGGGGAGTGTACAACATGAGCGTCAAATTTATTTTATATGCAGCACCCAATAACCAGACACAAGCGACAAACCTCTCGCAAACCATAAACCAAGGTTATATTTCTGAGGGATGGCAGCTTGTTTCAGTGACTGCTTTAGCGAATGGTAGAATCCTCATTACACTTAATCATCTTGATTAGTTGATGTTTAGTTAAGGTGGCATATTTTTAGGAGCGAGGTTATGAGGAAAATATTAAGTATAGATGGCGGTGGTATTCGTGGTCTTATCCCAGCGCTTGTCCTTGCAGAAATAGAAGCAAGAACAGGAAAATCAATAGCGGAAAGTTTTGATCTTATTGCAGGAACATCAACAGGCGGATTACTTGCTCTTGGCTTTAGTAAAGATGACGGGAACGGTAAAGCCCAATACTCAGCAACGGCACTCGCTGACATTTACCAGAAAAGAGGGAAAGAAATTTTTTCTCGTTCACTTTGGAAAGGTATTTCATCGGTCGGTGGATTGACTGATGAGTTGTATTCACACAAAGGGATTGAGAACATTCTAGAAGAATATTTTGGAGACGAACCCATTGGGTCTGGATTAACCAAAACATTAGTTACATGTTACGACATTCAGAATCGTGAACCTCTTTTTCTTAAGAGCTGGCGCTCAGAATATGGTTCTGTTCAAATGAAACATGCTGCACGCGCAACATCTGCAGCACCTACTTATTTTGAACCTGCACTTGTTCCAATTGGTAGTTCAATTAAGGCGATTGTAGATGGGGGAGTTTTTATAAATAGTCCTTCTGTTTCCGCATACGTGGAAGCAATCAGAATATTTCCAGAAGAAAAAGATTTTTTTGTGTTGTCGCTTGGGACTGGCGAGCTTATCCGGCCAATTGAATATTCAGAGGCAAAGGATTGGGGAAAGGCTGGCTGGCTTATGCCATTATTAAGCTGTATGTTCGATGGCGTATCTGATGCCGCAAACTATCAAATGAATATGTTGCTTGGCGAAAAGTACATTCGATTAGAAACCAGTTTATCAATAGCATCTGATGATATGGATAACACAACCAATGGAAATATAGAGAATCTAAGGGCTGAAGCAAAAAAACTCATTCGAACACATGAAAATGAAATTGATGCCGTATGTGAGCTACTAACAACCTGAACTGAGGCAGGCAATCAAGCAATTCCCATGAATACCGATAGTGCGCGATTCACGGTCAACATGGTTTCGCCGTCTAAGTGTCCAATGACCGCGCCCACTTTTTCGCGGCGTAGTGTCATCGTTTTATCTACTTGAATCTGGCAAAGAGTTTTTAGGCCATTTTCCGTGTTGGGTTGGACGTTAATGCGGATTAAGGGCGCATCAACGGCATCGCTGGAAACCAGCATGACTGTCACGGTGGGGTGCGTGGGGTTGAATAGGTCGGATTGGATGATGAGCGCTGGACGCGCTTTGCCGAAATCGCCTTGCATGGCGATAGTGATTAAGTCGCCACGGTTCATGCGTGGTCTAAGATGTCTGCCAGCGCCGTATCCATAAACGCATCTAAGTCAGCGTCGTGAGCATCCATTTCCGCTACCAGCAAGGACTGGCGGCGACATTCTTCTGCAAAACCCGCGCGGCGCGTATCTGGCACCCAAATTTGCACAGGGCGCAAACCTGCGTGTTTTAAGGCTGCACGGTGCTTTTGTACTCTTTGTGCTGTGGTTTGTGTGATGGTTGATTGCAATTTATGCCCCTCGTGAATATGTTACATGAAACATGGTAGCAGCAACATGCGTTACATGCAACGATTGCGACGAGGTGAAATTTTAGAAATGTCGTGGCGCGGGCTTTTTGAAGCCGCCAACTTTTGCTTTAACTTCGCCTAAACCCCGCTTAGTTGTTGGCATTCCGGTGCCCACGGGTTGCCAAGCAGGCACGAGATGCTTCTTGCCATTGCCGATTAAATCTGCACGTCCCATTTCCTTCAGCGCTTCACGCAAAATCGGCCAATTGTTGGCATCGTGATAGCGGATAAAGGCTTTGTGCAAGCGCCGTTTGCCGCCCGCTTTGGGAATCGCCACGTCTTCGCTGGTGGCTGTGACTTTTCTGAGCGGATTTTTGCCGCTGTGGTACATGGCGGTGGCCATCGCCATCGGGGTGGGCGTGAAGGTTTGCACTTGATCCAGGCGGAATTTATTAGCCTTCAACCATAGCGCCAAATTCAGCATGTCTTCATCCGTCGTTCCCGGGTGGGCGGCGATGAAGTAGGGGATTAAATACTGTTCCTTACCCGCTTCTTTGCTGAAACGCTCGAACATTTCCTTGAATTTGTCATAGGAACCCATGCCCGGTTTCATCATCTTCGATAGCACGTTTTCTTCGCTGTGTTCCGGCGCGATTTTCAAATAGCCGCCGACGTGGTGCTGCACTAATTCTTTGACATAATCCGGCGAAGTCACTGCCAAGTCATAGCGTAATCCAGAACCGACTAAAATCTTCTTTACCCCAGGCAAAGCGCGGGCGCGGCGATATAAGCCTATCAGCGCGGTGTGGTCGGTATTCAGATTCTCGCAAATGCCGGGATAAACGCAGGACAGTAGGCGGCAGGATTTTTCGATGTTGGGGTCTTTGCACGCCATGCGGTACATATTGGCCGTGGGGCCACCGAGGTCGGAAACCACGCCGGTAAAGCCTTCCACCTTATCGCGGATTTCTTCGATTTCCTTGATGATGGAATCTTCCGAGCGACTTTGGATGATGCGGCCTTCGTGTTCAGTAATCGAGCAGAAAGTACAGCCACCGAAGCAGCCGCGCATGATGTTGACCGAGAAACGAATCATCTCCCACGCCGGCAATTTGGCCTTGCCATAGCTCGGATGCGGCGCACGGGCGTATGGCAAGTCGTAGACCAAATCCATCTCTTTGGTGGTGAGCGGAATCGGCGGCGGATTGAGCCATACATCGCGGTTGCCGTGGCGCTGCACCAAAGCGCGAGCGTTGCCGGGGTTGGATTCTAGGTGCAACACGCGGGAAGCATGGGCATAGAGAATTGGGTCGTTAGCGACTTCTTCATAAGCAGGCAGGCGCACTACTTGTAATGCCCGCTCAACTTTGGGTTTGCGCACGATTTGAATGACGTTAGGCGCATTGGCGGCGGCATCCGCTGCCGTAGAGGCGCATGATTGTCCCGTTTTCTCCATTGCCGGTTCCATGGCGTAAGGGTCAACCGGCGTGTCTATCTTGCCCGGCTTGTCCATATTGGTAGAAGCCACCTCCAGCCAGCCTTCTGGCACGCTTTTGCGCATAAACGCGGTGCCGCGAATGTCGGTCATGTCTTGCACTTTTTCACCTTTGGCGATGCGGTGGGTCAGCTCAACTAGCGCGCGTTCGGCGTTGCCGTAGAGCAGGATGTCGGCTTTGGTGTCCACCAGCACCGAGCGCCGTACTTTGTCTGACCAATAGTCGTAATGGGCGATTCTTCGCAGGCTGGCTTCTATGCTGCCGATGACCAGCGGCACGTCGGGATAGGCTTCGCGGCAGCGTTGCGAATACACGAGAATCGCGCGGTCTGGGCGCTTGCCCGCCACGCCATCGGGCGTATAAGCATCGTCGGAGCGTATCTTGCGGTCGGCGGTGTAGCGATTCACCAAGGAATCCATATTCCCAGCCGTCACGCCGAAATACAGATTAGGTTTACCCAACTCTTTGAACGGTTCGGCGGATTGCCAATCGGGTTGCGCCAATATCCCCACGCGAAACCCTTGCGCCTCCAGCAGCCGCCCCACCAACGCCATGCCAAAGCTGGGGTGGTCAATATAGGCATCGCCGGTGACCAGAATCACGTCGCAGGAGTCCCAGCCGAGCTCGTCCATTTCGGCGCGCGACATAGGCAGGAACGGCGCGGTGCCGAAGCGTTTAGCCCAATATGGGCGATAGGAGGAAAGTGGGGTGGCGATTTGCATAAGGCGGCTATTTTACGCTGCTTAAGCCAAAAGCGTGCCGCTTATCAAAATACAGTAACATTGCGGCATGAAATTCAATTCAATTCTGTGGCGTTTTGCACTACCTATCGTTATTTTGCTGGCGCTAGAATTTTTGTTGTTTGCACTATTCGCTAATCGTTCATGGCTCATGGCGCTGCTGGGCTTGGTTCTGATGGTGGTGATATTGATGCAGTTTTATCGCTTGGCATTGAGGCCTTTAGGCGGCGAACCAGCGCTGGCGGCTGAGTTGATGGATAAAATCGCACATGGCGATTTAGAAGACGATGGGCGGGTAGCATCCCCCGGCACTTTGATGGATAACATCTTTGTCTTAAGGCGCAATTTGCGCCTAGTGTTCGACAAGGTAAAACACACCACTGACCAGCTTAGTTTGGCGGCCAGCGTGTTTGAACACGCAAATGACGGCATTTTTATCACCGATGCCCAAGGCAGCATCATCGAGGCCAATGCCGCATTTACCAAAATGACCGGTTACACCCGCGCAGAGGCCATGCGAGAGACCTTGTACACGCTTAACTTTGCCACCAGTAAAAACGAAATGCTGGAAGAAATATGGCCTAGCCTCAGCCAAACGGGGGCATGGCACGGTGAAAGCCGCAATTTGCGCAAAACTGGCGAGGCTTATGCATCTTCTATAGATATTTTCAGCGTGCGCGACGCGAAAGACGCGGTAAGCCATTATGTGGGCGTGATTTCTGACATCACCAAGCTCAAGCAGCAACAACAACACTTGGAGCATATGGCGTACCACGATCCACTTACACATTTGCCTAACCGCGCCTTGCTGTCGGATCGTTTACATCTGGCGCTGTCGCGGCTGGGGCGTTCGCCGCATTTGCTGGCGCTGTGTTTGCTGGATTTGGATGGCTTTAAGCCGGTTAATGACAAGCTAGGACACGAAGCTGGTGATTACTTGTTGGTGGAACTGGCGCAACGTCTGACCACCAGCTTGCGGGCAGGTGATACCGTGGCGCGTTTGGGGGGCGATGAATTTGCTATTTTGCTGTGTGACTTGAATAATTTTGAAGAGTGTCAGCAGGCTTTACAGCGCCTATTGACCGCTATTGCCACGCCATTCGTGATATTGGGCAGCGAAGTACACGTTTCCGGCAGCATAGGCCTGACCGTGTCGCCGTTTGAAGACAATACACCTGATACTTTGTTGCGCCATGCCGACCAAGCTATGTATCAAGCCAAGATGAAGGGCGGTAATTGCTACGAGATTTTCGATAAGGGTCATGAGAAACGTGCGCGTGCTTACCATAAAGCCTTGGACAAAATAGAAACGGCGCTGGATCATGGTGAGCTGCATCTGTACTACCAGCCTAAGGTAAATATGCAAAGCGGGCAAGTGATAGGCGTTGAGGGACTGATACGCTGGCAGCACCCCAAACGTGGCTTGTTATTGCCCGCAGAGTTTTTGCCCGCCATAGAAGCTACCGAGTTTTCTATTACGTTGGGTAACTATGTGATTCAGCAAGCGCTTGGTCAAGTCCATCGTTGGCAGCAGCAGGGGCTGGATTTACTGGTGAGCGTGAATATTTCAGCGCGGCATTTGGCTACGCCAGCGTTTGCCCAGCAGCTTGCTGGGCATTTGGCCAGTTGGCCGCAAGTATCGCCCAACAAGCTTAAGTTGGAAATCACTGAGTCTACTGTGATTGGCGACATCGCGCATGTGGCCAAGGTGATTGATAATTGCCATCATTTGGGCGTGGAGTTTGTGTTGGATGATTTTGGCACTGGCTATTCTTCGTTGACTTATTTGCGCCGATTGCCAGTTGAAACTCTCAAAATAGACCAGTCTTTTGTGCGTGACATGCTCACCAACGACGGTGACTTAGCGATTGTGCAAGGCGTAATCAGCCTAGGTGCGGCCTTTAAGCGTGGCGTTATTGCCGAAGGCGTAGAAAGTGCTGCGATTGGTGAGCGCTTGGTGCAATTGGGCTGCTATTTGGGGCAAGGCTATGGCATTGCTAGACCGATGCCAGCGAGCGACATTCCTGCTTGGCTGCAAAGCTATAAACCGAATTGAATATCCCATAAGCCCTAAATGCGTGTTTCGGAGTAGAATTTCCAGCATCCACATTGTTGCCAGTCCCTCTCGTGTCCTCTTCTGATATTTTAGCCACCAACACCGAAGTAGCATTGCATGCGCGTTGCGTAGACTTGCTCTATTCCCACGCTAGATCAGCCATTTTTACCGCAGCGGGGGTGGCGGCGGTGTTCGTGGCGTTGATGTGGAAAGTATTTCCGCATAGTTCCTTGCTGTTTTGGCTGGGATCCATGCTGCTGGTGAGTGCTTGGCGTTTTTGGCAGATTTCAGCCTATTATCGCGCCAAGCCAAGCGCGACCGAAATCAAGCCTTGGTTGATCAAGTTCTCCATTGGCTCGGCTTTGGCTGGCATCGTATGGGGTTCGGCTGGTGTGGTGTTTATGCCGGAAAGTAATTCGATTTACCAAGCTTTTACTATTCTCATGCTATGTGGCATTTCTGCCGCTGCGGCTACCACTTATTCCAGCGTGCTATGGGCTTATCACGTGTTTGTATTGCCTATTTTGCTGCCGCTTATTGGGCATATGTTGTGGATAGGCGACACACCGCACATCGCATTTGGTGGGGTAGTGACTCTATATTTGCTGTTAATGAGCCAACGCTCAGCCAAGATAGTCAACCAGACCATCAAGGAATCCATACGTCACAGCCTGCGTGTGGCCGAGCTTTCTGGCTTGAACGAAAGTATCATCAATCATACTGATTCCGGCATCACCGTTTATAGTCAGGATGGTCAGTGTTTGACTATGAATGAGGCTGCCGGACACATCCTCAACACCCCAGTGAGCCAGATGGGAAAGCATAGTTTCCGCACCAATGCTAGCTGGCAGGAATATGGTTTGGTGGAGGTGGCGGATAAAGTGCTGGCAACGGGTGTGCCGCAAGTGTTTGAATCACCTATGCACACTATCTACGGTTGGGATATGTGGGTGGTGGCGCAATTGCGTCGTATAGAGCAAGGCAATCAGCCATTGCTGCTGATTATTTTTAACGATATTTCCACGCGCAGGAATGCCGAAACTGCGCTCAAGCAAGCCAAAGAAGCGGCGGAAGAGACGGCGCGCGTTAAAAGTCAGTTCCTGGCTAATATGTCGCACGAGATACGCACCCCTATGAACGCCGTGATAAGCATGAGTTATCTGAGTATGGAGGAAACCTCGGTCAGCACGCTCAAGGAGTATCTGCACAAAATCCATACCGCAGGGGTCGCCTTGCTCGACATCATCAATGACGTATTGGATTTTTCAAAAATTGAAGCGGGCAGGCTGGAAATAGAGCAGCGACCGTTTCATCTGCATCAGGTGCTGCATGATGTTGAGACGATCACCGCGATCTCGGCGGATGCCAAAGGCTTATCTTTGCGTTTTCATGTGAGTGGTAACGTGCCTAACGACTTGCTTGGCGATAGCACACGTTTGCGTCAGATATTCACTAATTTGGTGAGCAATGCCATCAAGTTCACAGCGCGCGGCAGCGTGGAAGTCAAGATAGAGAAACGTGCGCAGACTGACGATATGCTGGAGTTGGAATGTAGCGTACATGATACTGGGATTGGGTTGAGCGTAGAGCAGCAGGTGCGTTTGTTTAAGCCTTTTAGTCAGGCAGATAATTCAGTCACACGCAAATTTGGCGGTACTGGACTGGGGCTTTCTATCTGTAAAGAACTAGTGGAACTCATGGGCGGAAAAATTCATGTGGTGAGTGCGCCAGATAAAGGCAGCACATTCACATTTAATGTTCACTTGTTGGTGGCAACGGAACAAGCTTTGGCGAAAATTGCCAAGCCTGTAGCGCAGAATCTGACGGGGATGCGCGTGCTGCTAGTGGAAGATAATCAGGTCAACCAGCTGGTGGCAAAAACTCTGCTCACCCGCGCTGGTATTGACGTGACCGTGGCTAATGACGGCAAGCTGGCGGTGGAGATATTGGCGCTGCCGCACGCATTTGATCTTGTGTTAATGGATATTCAAATGCCCAATATGGATGGCATCGAGGCTACGCGAGCGATACGACGTGAACTTAAACTCGACTTGCCTATCGTGGCCTTGACCGCGCACGCGATTGAAGAAGAGCGCCAGCGCTGCGAGGATGCCGGTATGAATGGCCACATCAGTAAGCCTATCAATCCGCAAGAACTGCTCGAGACTATAGGGCAGTTTTACCGGCAGCCTGCTTAATTGGCAGCCTATTACCGCCTTCCCACCGGCAACGTGTTAGCCCTCGTAGCTGACCAAACTTTTCCACCTTTAGAACGCGCACTGCAAGAACCTAATGGTTTGCTTGCAGTGGGCGGTGAGCTCAGTGTGGAGCGGCTTTTGCAAGGTTACGCTCTGGGAATTTTTCCTTGGTTTAGCGAGGGCGATCCCATTCTGTGGTGGAGTCCAGATCCACGCATGGTGCTGTTCCCCGACGAGCTCAAAATTTCAAAGTCGCTACAAAAACGTTTGAAACACGCCGAAGTGCGTGTGGATAGTGATTTCAGAGCCGTGATGCAAGCTTGCGCTGAAGCGCCCAGGGCAGGGCAGAATGGCACTTGGATATTGCCGGAAATGATAGAAGCCTATTGCGAATTGCATCGCCTAGGCCACGCACATTCGGTGGAGGTATGGCAGGAGAACGAATTGGTGGGTGGTTTGTACGGCGTAGGTTTAGGCGGCGTTTTTTTTGGCGAATCCATGTTCCATCGCGCCACCGATGCGTCTAAAATCGCATTGGTACACTTGGCGCGGTTGGGCTATGGCATGATTGATTGCCAGATGCACACGCCGCACTTGGCTAGCCTAGGTGCGAGAGAAATCACGCGACGGGAATTTGCAGAAAAACTAAGGGAATTAGTGCATGACACGCCTTAACGATTTGCCTTTGCAACGGTTACAGTTCTACGTGACTACCGACTATCCGTGCGGCTATCTGCCGGATAGGCAAGCGCGTTCATTGGCGGTCATTCCCGCGCACTTGATTGACACTGCGGCATACAGTGAGCTGGTGCGACTGGGATTTCGCCGCAGCGGCCAC
Organism: Methylophilaceae bacterium; assembly: GCA_046155285.1. Lineage (GTDB taxonomy): Bacteria > Pseudomonadota > Gammaproteobacteria > Burkholderiales > Methylophilaceae > CAILHX01. The sequence goes on from JBJXEA010000026.1 coordinate 74,806, forward strand.
TACACCTATCGTCCGCATTGCGACCATTGCCAAGCCTGCGTGCCGGTACGCTTGAAAGTGAGCGACTTTGCCCCCAGCCGCAGCCAGCGCCGTGCAGCCAAACACCATGCGGGGCTGGAGGTTAGCGTCAATCCGCTGCAATTCAGCGACGAGCATTTTCAGTTGTATTCACGCTATCAACAAGCCCGCCACGCCGGTGGCGGCATGGATGCTGACAGCGCCGAGCAATACCGTAATTTCCTCATGCAAAGTCAGGTGGATTCCGTCGCTGTAGAGTTCCGCGAAGAAGGCGTGTTGCGCATGGTGAGTATCGTGGACAGGCTCAACGACGGCCTTTCCGCCGTATATGCCTTCTACGATGACGCTGTGCAACACGCCAGCTACGGCACTTATAACGTGCTATGGCTCATCAACTGGTGCCGCGAATTGGGTTTGCCCTATTTGTACTTGGGTTACTGGATTGCCGAGTCGCGCAAAATGGCCTACAAGGCCGACTTTAAGCCGCTTGAAGGTTTGATGGATGAGAGGTGGTGTGCGCTGAAACAAGTTTAACGCTTGAAAAATTAGAAACACCCTCCATTATTCAGTCATCCTCCACCGCATTTCAACCTACCGAGAAAACCTCATGAAACGATTTTCCATCCTGATGACAGTATTTTTTATCTGCTTAAGCCTATTTTCCCTCAGCGCAGAAGCCAAGCGTTTTGGTGGTGGCAGTAGTTTTGGCAAACAGCGCAGCATTCCTATGCAGCGCCAAGCACAACGCCAAGCTCCGCCACAACAAGCGCCAGCAGCAGCGCCTGCTCCGGCGGGCAATAGATGGCTAGGACCTTTGGCAGGATTGGCCGTTGGTGCGGGTCTGGCGAGTATGTTTTCTGGCGGCGGGGGTATGGGCGGTGGCGGTGGATTTGGCTCGATTTTCACCCTGTTGCTGTTGGTGGGCGGCGCGATGTTTTTATGGTCGCGCTTCAAAAATCAACAAGCGCCATTGCAATATGCTGGTAATGCCCCGTATCAGCCGCAACCTGCGCCGATAATGGCTGGCGGCGGCGTTATGTCTAGCACCAGCAGTATTCCGGCTGATTTTCCGTTAGAGAGCTTCATTCGCAACGGCAAAATGTCGTTTATCCGTCTGCAAGCCGCTAACGATCGCAAAGATTTGGACGACATCCGCGAATACACCACGCCAGAAATCTTTGCTGAAATCTCCATGCAGTTACAAGAGCGCGGCAACGAGCCGCAAAAGACTGACGTGTTGCATCTTGATGCCGAAGTGATAGAAGTCGCCAATGAAGGCAATTTCTCCATCGCCAGCGTGCGTTTTACCGGGCAACTGAGCGAAAACAAGGGTGCGCCTGAGAATATAGACGAAATGTGGCACGTGCAAAAAGACCTGCGCGACGATAAGTCGCTGTGGTTGTTGGCGGGGATACAGCAGGTTAATTAAGTGGCTACTTTCTAGTAGAATACCGCCTTTTTAAGCCACCAGAAATCCAACCACGGAACTTATCATGAACGAACTGCAAACCCTTATCGAAGAAGCCTTTGAAAATCGCGCCAACATTAATCCCGCCAATGCCGATAAAAAGGTCAAAGACGCCGTGATGACGGTGTTGGAAGAGCTCAACACTGGTCGCTTGAGGGTGGCGACGCGTATCGGCGAAACTCAAGAGTGGGAAACGCATCAATGGATTAAGAAGGCTGTGTTGCTGTCTTTCCGCCTAGAAGACAATGTGCGGTTGGATGGTGGCTGCACCAAGTATTACGACAAAGTACCGTCAAAATTTGCCGATTACAAAGCGGATGATTTCAAAGCGGGTGGCTTTCGCGTAGTGCCTAACGCCATGGCGCGACGCGGCTCGTTTATTGGTAAAAACGTAGTGCTGATGCCGTCTTATGTCAATATCGGCGCTTATGTGGATGAAGGCACGATGGTGGACACTTGGGCTACTGTGGGTTCTTGCGCGCAAATCGGCAAGAACGTGCATTTAAGCGGCGGCGTGGGCATCGGTGGCGTGTTAGAGCCGGTGCAAGCCGGCCCCACCATCATCGGCGACAACTGCTTTATCGGCGCACGCTCTGAAGTGGTCGAGGGCGTGGTAGTAGAAGACAATTCAGTGATTTCCATGGGCGTGTATATCGGCCAATCCACCAAGATTTACGACCGTGAAACGGGTTCTGTGACCTATGGTCGCATTCCAGCGGGCTCTGTGGTGGTGAGCGGTAATCTGCCTTCTAAAGACGGCGCTTACAGCTTGTATTGCGCGGTGATTGTGAAGAAGGTGGATGCCAAGACTTTGAGCAAAGTGGGTATCAACGAGCTGCTGCGCGGGGTTTAGTCGCTTTCTGCTTGAGAGGCTGCCACTCGCGCAGCCTCTTTTTCTAACATCGCCTTACGGCTTGCTGGTGACTCCAAACTTATTCTCCCCAACACGCCAGTACGGTAATCCACCAGCAACATCTGTGCGGCTTTTTCAAAATCCGGCGTATTGCCTTTCAGCAAGTAACCACGGCGCTTGGCGATAGCTTCAATCACTGCTGTACCATCCAATTCTGCGACTTCAAATCCATAGCGCCCAGCTATTAAATCTGCATAGTTTTGCAGCAGCAAATCGGCTAGATAAGTCGCCACCTCGCCATCATCCACCGCGTTGCGCCCAATAGCATGACTGGCGGCCAGCATATAGCCGTCACTTTCATGGGCGATTTTTGGCCACAACATGCCGGGAGTGTCGGTCAGGCTCATGCGCGGGCTGAGTTCAAAACGCTGCTGGTTTTTGGTGACGGCGGGCTCGTCGCCCACTTTGGCGACTTTGCGGCCTAACAACGCGTTGATGAGCGTAGATTTCCCCACGTTGGGAATTCCCATAATCATCATGCGTAGCGGCTTGATGTTGCTGTTGCGATGGGGGGTGAGCATTTGGCACAGCGGTGGCACTTTGGCAGCATCACCCGGCTTTTTGCAGGAAATCGCCACGGCCTTGGTGTTGGGCTGTGCGTTAAAAAACTCAAGCCAGGCTTGAGTCACCGCAGGGTCGGCGAGGTCGGATTTATTGAGGACTTTCAAGCAAGGGCGCTGCCGATACAAACGTAGCTCATGCACCATAGGATTGCTGCTGGCCTCAGGCAAGCGTGCATCAACCACCTCAATCACCATGTCGGTGACCTCCATGGTTTCGGCGGCTTTTTTGCGCGCTGCATTCATGTGTCCGGGGAACCATTGGATAGCCATTGTGCTGTGTTTTCTTCTAATTAAATCAACAAGCTATTTTAACACCCATCGCCACCCGCACCACCACGGTCATAGCCTTATAAAAATAGGCTAAAAACGCCTGTTTTCTGGTAACATTCTGGTCACAATAAGCTCAATAAAAATTGCTACGAATTTAATTTATAGTGCATTGAATCAAAATAAATAAGGCAATCATTAAGTGTCCCTAACACCAGAACTCAGCACCAGACTTGAACAAGCCGTAGAGCGCATGCCTGCGTTTCCTAAAAGTGTGCAAATGATATTGGAAGTGTCGCGCAATCTAAGCTGCACGCCCAAAGACATCATCGAAATCATCGAAAAAGATCCGGTGATGACGATTAAAGTGCTGAAGGTCATCAATTCTGCTTATTTTTCTCTGCCTTACAAAATTAATTCATTAGACCGCGCCGTGGTCTACATCGGCATCAATACCATCAAGAATCTAGCGCTATCGCTGGCCACTATCGGAATTCTGCCAGCCAAGAATGACGCGGGATTCGACATGGACGACTATCTGCAACATTCACTGGTAGCTGCGGGTATTGCACGGCAATTAGCCACGCGCTATGCGGCTGGCGACATTGATCCCATGGACTGCTATATCGCTGCACTGCTGCACGACTTTGGCAAGGTGGTGTTCGCCCAGTTTATGCCGGAAGAATTTAGCAAAGCGCTCAAACTGAGCAACCAAACCGGCAGACCATTGCACGATACCGAGGAAGAAATTATCGGTGTGAATCACGCAGCGGTGGGGGCTATGCTGGCCAAGCGTTGGAACTTCTCCAATGAATTGATTGATTGTGTGCGCGATCACCACGTCATGCCGGTGGCAGAAAACCTCATGGCGGAATGTCTGCACGTCGCTGACAGAATCGCAAAGAACATCACCTCTCCAAAATCACCCAAACGCATAGAAGATGCTCCAGGCTGGAAAGCAAAACGCCTAGGTTTCACCATAGACCGTGCTACAGCATTGCTGGGCGACCTCACTCCGTTCATCAACGAGGCAAAAATCTTCTTGCAGGCCACTTACCTATGAAAATTCGCTTCTGGGGAGTACGCGGTTCCATCGCCGTTCCCGGAGCGAATACCATACGCTATGGTGGCAATACCACTTGTATTGAAGTGCGTACCGACGATAATGACCTAATTATTCTCGACGGCGGTACAGGCATCTTTCAATTAGGCAATCACCTGCTCAAGCACATGCCTATTGATGCCCACGTGTTTATGACCCACACCCACTGGGATCATATTCAGGGTTTGCCCATGTTCACGCCCATCTTCATCCCCGGCAACAAACTCAATATCTATGGTGCTTTCGATCCGGTATCCGGGACTGGCATTGAAAAGGTGATGGACATCCAGTTGCAGTACAGCTTTTTCCCTGTGAGAGAGGCTGAACTCAAGGCCGATATTGAATATAAAACCATGCGTCCAGGGCAAACCGTGACTGTGGGCAATGCTGAAGTGACGGGGACTTTACTCAACCATCCCGTTATCAATTTTGGCTACCGTGTAGAACATAATGGAAAATCCATGTTTTTCACCGGCGACCATGAGCCGCCCTACAATTTCTACGAACCTGGTGACCCGCATTACGAAGAATTTGAATCCATTATCAAAGACAAAGAGCGCGAAATCATCGGCGCCATGCGTGGTGTGGATGTACTCGTCGCCGACTCATCTTATACGCTCTCTGAATATCCCGCCAAAAAAGGCTATGGACACGGCACTTTCGATTCCAGCATCCGCATGGCGCGTGAAGCTGGCGTGAGCACGCTGATCTGCACCCACCACGAGCCGACCCGCAGCGACGACGAGCTGGAAGCCGTATTCGCCGAGGTGCTCAGCCGCCATCCGCACCAACAGGGCGATCCTGAAATTATTCTCTCGCGTGAGGGGCTGGAATTTGAGTTTTAAGCGCTGCCTTTCGGCATGTGTCGCAGTATGTTAAGAATCACTGAACTCAAGCTTCCCATAGACCACGCCGAGAGCGCTCTACGTCCGGCCATCCTCAAACGTCTCGGTCTTACCGACTCAGAACTGCTCAATTTTTCCATCTTCAAACGCAGCGTTGACGCGCGTAAAAAAGATGCGATTCTGTTTATCTATGCGGTGGACGTGGAGGTCGCGGATGAGGCTCTGCACCTCAAAAAATTCAAAAACGATAAAAACATCACTCCTTCACCCGACATGGAATATCACCATGCCAGCCAAGCTCCAACCATTTTCAAACAACGCCCCATCGTCATCGGCACTGGCCCTTGCGGCATGTTTGCGGGCTTGATGCTGGCGCAAATGGGTTTCAAACCCATTATTCTGGAGCGCGGCAAAGCGGTGCGCGAACGTACTCAAGACACTTGGGGGCTATGGCGCAAGAATAAGCTCAATCCTGAATCCAACGTGCAGTTTGGCGAAGGCGGCGCAGGCACATTTTCTGACGGTAAGCTCTATAGCCAAGTTAAAGACCCGCGCTATTTGGGGCGTAAAGTGATGCAGGAATTTGTCAAAGCTGGTGCGCCTGAGGAAATACTCTACGTCGCGCATCCCCATATCGGCACGTTCAGACTGGTTGGCGTGGTGGAGAACATACGCGCACAAATACTGGCGCTAGGCGGTGAAATCCGCTTCAGCAGCCGCGTGGAAGACCTAGAGATTGAGTACGGCAAAGTGCGTGGCGTAAAGCTTAACAATGGCGAAACGCTTACCGCTGATCATGTAGTGCTGGCCGTCGGCCACAGCGCCCGCGACACCTTCGCCATGCTGCATGAGCGCGGCGTACATGTCGAAGCCAAACCGTTTTCGCTCGGCTTTCGCATTGAACATCCGCAAACCATGATAGACCGCTGCCGCTTAGGGAGAAACGCGGGCAATCCTTTGCTGGGCGCGGCGGATTACAAACTGGTGTATCACGCCAGCAATGGCCGCTCGGTTTATAGCTTCTGCATGTGTCCCGGCGGTACCGTGGTCGCGGCTGCATCCGAGCCGAATCGAGTAGTCACCAACGGCATGAGCCAGTATTCGCGTAATGAGCGCAACGCCAATGCGGGCATCGTGGTGGGGATTACGCCAGAGGCCGATTATCCGGGACATCCATTGGCGGGCATGGAGTTTCAGCGCATATGGGAATCTCGCGCGTTTGAATTGGGTGGTGGGACGTATGAAGCTCCGGGGCAATTGGTGGGGGATTTTCTGGCGGGACGCCCTTCCACAAGCTTGGGCGAAGTGATTCCCTCCTATACGCCAGGCGTACATCTCACCGACCTCGCAACCAGCTTGCCAGATTACGCCATTGAAGCCATCCGCGAAGCGATTCCCGCTTTCGACAAACAGATAAAAGGCTTTGCACGCGAGGATGCGGTGCTGACCGGCGTTGAAACCCGCACCTCGTCGCCGATACGTATCACCCGCGATGACAACACGCTGCAAAGCCTCAACACCAAGGGCTTATATCCCGCCGGAGAAGGTGCGGGCTACGCAGGCGGTATACTGTCGGCGGCGATAGATGGCATCAAGATCGCCGAAGCCGTCGCTCTCAGTTTATTAGGAAAATAATGTCTCATCTTGCCCTTTTGGTATGGTTACTGAATGTCATCGTAGACACTACGGGACACGTGGCGCTCAAGCGTGCCGCCATCAGTGAACACGAAAACGAATGGCAGCGCTGGAAGATCATGCTGTCCTCAGTTCCATTATGGGTAGGCATCGTGTGCTTTGTGATGGAGTTCGTGTTGTGGTTGGTGTTGTTATCCATCTTGCCGCTGTCTCTGGGGGTGCTGCTGAGCGCCTTCAACACCGTCGCCATCATGCTGGCCGGGCGCATCATCTTCAAAGAATTACTCGATCCTTTCCGTATTGTTGGCATCACACTCATCACCGTGGGCGTGGCGCTGGCAGGGGGCTACGCATGAAAAAGGCCTACTTCTACGCCATCGGTTTCAGCGTGTTGATATTCTTCGACACACTCACCCACGTCGCCATCAAGCTGGCATCAAGCCACGCAGGGGAGTTCGCCATCAGTGCCGAATGGATTGCCCTAGTGTTGCAAAACCCGTGGCTCTACTGCGCGATCCTTGGCTATCTGGGCGCATTCGTATCGTGGATGACACTCTTGAAACACGCTCCCATGGGACCTGCATTCGCGGCCTCACATTTAGGGATGGTGGCGGTGCTGGCGGTCTCGGTTGGATTCTTCGGCGAACATCTCAGCAATCTACAACTGGTCGGCGCGGCTTGCATCGTGTTGGGCATTGTGTGTTTAAGCATTAGCGAGACTAAGCAATCTCATGTTGCGTGAGCCGCCACCCACCGCTGGGTTGCCGCTCTTTTGGCGCGATTTCCTGCCTAGCAACGCGTCACTTGAACAAAATTTAGCCGCATTTTTAGGCCAGCCCCAAACGCAAATTGAATGTTCCGGCACCGCAGCGATGATGGTGGCACTCGCTACCCTCAAACGCCTTAGCAATCGCCGTTCCGTCGTGATTCCCGCCTACACTTGCCCTTGGGTGCCGCTTGCCATCTTGCGTTGCGGACTAAGGCCGGTGTTGTGCGATACCAAAAAAAATCATTTCGATTTTTGCCCTGAAGCGCTTAAAAGCGTGTGCGGCGATGATACTTTAGCCGTCATTCCCACCCACTTGAGCGGACGCATAGCTGATCTTAAAAGCGCCGCTGACATCGCCCACCAATGTGGTGCTTATCTGGTGGAAGACGCAGCGCAAGCACTAGGCGCACGCTGGCAAGGCCAATTGGCGGGGACTTTGGGCGATATAGGCTGTTACAGCTTGGGCGTAGGTAAAGGGCTCACCATTTATGCCGGAGGTGCTGTGATAGCGCGCGACGATAATCTACAACAACGGCTACGCGCCACGGCCAAGGAGATTTGCCCCAGCAGCATCGCGTGGGAAGCCCGTCGCTTGATAGAACTCACTGGCTACTATTTGCTATACCGTCCCTTGGGTTTGGGGATGGCTTTTGGCTGGTCGCTGCGACGTAATTTGAAAAAAAAGCAGTTGATTGAAGCGGTGGGCGACGACTGCTCGCCAAACTTTCCTCTGCATCAAGTGGGTCGCTGGCGCAAGACAATAGGCGCTCACGCCCTGCAACGGCTGCCTGATTTTATCGCGCTCACCACTGCGCAAGCCTTGCGCCGCAAGGCGCGATTGACTGCCATTGCGGGTATTAGTGTTATGGAAGACAACGATGGAGATAGCGGCACATGGCCTTATTTCTTGGTGTTGATGCCCAGCCAGCAAGCGCGGGATAAGGCTTTGGCGCAACTTTGGCCTGCCGAACTGGGGGTAGGGCGCTTGTTCATCCATGCCCTGCCTGATTACGATTACCTCCGCTTTGATTCAACCGACACGCCCAATGCGCGAGACTTTGCGGCACGCACGCTGACCATCACCAACAGTCTGTGGCTTGAGGAAGACGATTTTTTGCAGATTTGCAAAGTGCTGGAGCAATCCCTTGTCTGAGCTCACACTGCGTTGGGTCAATTCAGAATCCGAAATTCCGGCGGAATTGTGGGAAGCCTGCTTTCCCGCGCCGTTCGAGGGGCACTGGTGGTACCAAGCGCTGGAACACTGCGGCATAGAAGACCAGTTCACCTTTATCTACGGTTTGGTGCTGGAGAACGAGCGCCCCGTCGCCATCGCCCCCGCCTTCCTGATGGATGTACCGATCCGGCTGGTGGTGCCGCCTGCACTGCTTCCTATCTTTAATGTACTGGGCAAAGTCATGCCTTCGGCGCTTTATCAGCGCACGCTGTTCATCGGCTCGCCGTGCAGCGACGAAGGCCGCGTGGGCATGGTACAAGGAGTGGATAGGCTCGCCGTACTGCGCTGCGTGAATGACGCACTGCTCGCCAAATCCAAGGAATTTAAAGCACCGATGCGGGTATGGAAGGACTTTCCCGCTGAGTACGACCAGGAACTCACGACGATAGCCAAGGAGGCCAAGCTGTTCCGGCTGGTGAGCTTTCCCGGTGCGGAGGCGCATATCGGAGGCAGCAAGGATGCCTATCTGGCCTCACTCAAATCCTCGCGCCGCAACAAGCTGAAGAAGAAACTGAAACAGGCCGCCAACGCGCCGGTGAATGTAGAGATCGTGCAGCAGCCGAGTACCGAGGTGATGGACGAACTGTTTGGGCTGTTTTGGCAGACCTACGAGAAAGGCACCACTAAGTTCGAGCGACTGAACCGTAAGTTCTTCGACCTCATTTCCGCCCACCCCCATGCTTACTACGTCGTGCTCCGGTCACGCGAAAACGGCAAGGTGCTGGCCTTCATGCTGTGCTTCGCTTTGGGCAAGCATGTCATCAACAAATTCATCGGCATTGATTACAGCCAACCCAAAGAATGGTTCCTCTACTTCCGCCTTTGGGAAGCCGCCGTGGAATGGTCAGCCAGCATGGGTGCCGAGTCCATCCAGAGCGGGCAGACCGGTTATGCGCCGAAGGTAGAACTGGGGCACGACATGGTGACGCTCACCAACTACTGCACGCATACCAACCCGCTCGTGCACTGGATATTCGCCACGGTTGCCAAGACGATCAACTGGGATACACTGGATGAAGATTTGGCGGAGTATGTGAAGGCTTATCCGGAATTGAGACCAAAAAGTGCGTAGGTGTAGCTTAGACATTGTTGACAGTTTTTACTTGCCAGACTAGGCTAATAAATCAAATGGTTAAATATAATTTTCTACTTTTCATCAACCCAAGTTATACACCTTTATCGGTGTATATTTTACGTTGGGCATCAATAGCGCTATGAATACTTTCCTTAAAATATTATTTTTTTATTTAACAATCCACTGTTCATTAAGCCACTCAGCTCAAGAAACATCTATTGATCAAAAAATAGTTCATCTTGTTAGTAGTTACGCTACTGCAATCTCTTGTGACTGGGGCGGTATAAACTCCAAGAGCATTGCAGCTTTAGTTCCCTATAAAAACCAAGAAGATTACGACTCTGCCAAGTATGCTGTTTTATGGTCTGGCGATATTGGTTGTTTGGGTGGTTCCGGTTCTGTTACAACGAATATTGCTATAGTTATAGTTAGTGAGTCTGGGCAGTTTGTTATCGACCCAAGTTTATCTTCTCCTGCAATTAAATTTCAAAGTATTGACTCAAGATTTTTCCCTAAAATTATCAGCAACACCTCTGACGCCCTCGTTCTGGAGGGCATGGATTATGATCTTCCTAAAGACAGTATGTGCTGCCCTTCAATCCCTGTTCAAGTTACAGTTAAAGTTAATGAAAAAGGTGACTGGAAAGTGATTGATAAAAAAGTTAAAAATCGAGAAAAAATGCCCAACCCATCGTTCAAGCGGGACACGCTAAAGCGTGCCCCTTAACTCAAACGTTAGGTGTTTATCTATGCAAGACTATGAAACATGGATAATTGATACTGGTGACGAGGTAATTCATCGTAAGGCAAGTATTGGCTTCGCTTCACTAACAGATATAGAAAAAGCCATTTATTGTTTTTGGGTCATTGATTACGCTGTAAGAAATTCTGGGACTTTAGAACCAATGCGAGAGCTATACCCAACTGCAATTAGCGAATTAAAAGCAATTGCAGTTAAAGAAAATTGGATATTGTTATCTGCGATGCTTTCAATTAAAAACGAATCGGAGTTCTGTGATAACTACTACTCGTCATTTGACAAAGCATGTTCAGAGTTAGCTCGCAACTATGCTCACACCTAACCCATCATTCAAGCGGGACGCCTAACGGCGCCCCTTAATTCAAACGTTATGCATCATGAAGAACTCATAGGACGGACTCGCTTGCAGCAAGCGTAGGGTGCGTTCCACGCACCATTTGGTGCGGGTGCCGCACCCTACAGACTAGAGTTTACGCGCAATCAGCACACCACTAGTGCCACCGAAGGCGAAGGAAGTGGACATCACGGTATCCACCTTGACGCCCGTCCTCGCCACGTTGGCCACGTAGTCGAGGTCACAGGCAGGATCGGGTTCGTCGAGGTTGGCCGTAGGCGGCAAAGTTTGGTGCTTCATCGCCAGCAAGCACGACACAAATTCCACCGCGCCGGTAGCGCCCATCAAATGGCCGTGTAGGGATTTGGTTGAACTGATCGCCACCTTGTGTGCGGCATCCCCGAAAGAAAGCTTGATCGCCGCTGTCTCGGTGGCATCATTCAGCACCGTGCCGGTACCGTGGGCGTTGATGTAATCCACTTCTTGCGGTGCCAAATTGGCGGAAGTCAAAGCGGCCTTGATCGCCCGCGCCTGGCCTTCTGGTGACGGTTTGGTGATGTGGGAGGAATCGCTGCCTGAGCCATAGCCGATGATCTCGCCGTAGATCTTGGCACCACGCGCTTGCGCATGTTCCAACGACTCCAACACTACAATCGCCGCACCCTCGCCCAGCACCAAGCCAGAGCGATTCTTGGAAAATGGTTTGCAGGATTTGCTCACGTCGTTCGGGTCTTCATCCGCCAGAGTGCGCAATGCTTCCCAGGCCTTGATGGTGCCAAAGGTGAGTAGGGCTTCAGAACCACCTGCCAGCATGGCATCAGCTTCGCCAGTGCGGATTAAGCGCCAAGCTTCGCCTATCGCCACGGTGGAAGAGGAACACGCGGTGCAGTAGGTAAAGTTAGGGCCAAGCAGGTTGAAATCGAGCGCGATTTGCGAAGCTGCGGCATTGTTCATCGCCATCAGCACGGTAAAAGGCTTGAGGCGGTTGGCGTTGTCACGGTAGAGGCGCACGTAACCTTCTTCGATGGAGGCTGCGCCGCCCATGCCGGTGCCGAGATAGATGCCGATACGCTCGCGATTTTCTTGTTCGAGATTTAAGCCGGAATCAGTAATGGCTTGTTGCGCGGCGACGAGACCGAACTGTGTGACGCGGTCTATCGTGGCCGCTTTGTTTTTGACGAAATGTGCGAGCGGATCAAAGCCGGTGACGGGTGCCCCGATTTTGCAATCCAGCTTGTCAATATAGTCATAATCCAGATATCTAACGCCGGATTTTCCTGCAATCAAACTGGAAAAATGGGTTTCGGCATCATGGCCGAGAGGGGAAATAGTGCCGATTCCGGTGACAACGACCCGCTGCAAACCCATCAAGCCTTACCCTGCTCTTGGCGCAAACGGTCTATCAGGCTGACAACGTCACCCACGGTCTTGATCTCGACTTCGTCATTCGGCACTTTGATACCGAATTTTTCTTCTGCGGCGAAGATGATGTCGAAGGTATCCAAAGAATCAATCTGCAGGCTTTCGAGCGTGGCCTCCAGCGTCAATGCGGAGGCCTCCATCTCGAACTTGTCCAGCATGATTTCCTTGAGGGTTTCGTATGTATCCAGTGTGCTCAATTACTGTCTCCTAGGCTGCGACTAATGAATGTGCAGCACATTTCTTAAAAAATTCGGCCAAGCGTTTGGCCACGTCGTCTTTGCGCTTGTCTAGTGTGAGAACATGGTAGGTATCATCCACAAAAAAGGTCTCAACTCGCTCTGAAGATATGCGCTGTGCCACGAAATGCGCGTTTTTCACGCTCGCCATATCGTCCTCTGTGGCATGCACAATCAGTGCAGGAGAGTGTACCTTAGGCAGCACCTTTTTGGCAGCCTTGATGAGTTTTGCGCACTGGTGCACGGTCACACCGGGCGTGTGGAATATGCCCACTTTTTCCGAGGCAAGCGCGTCGCGGTTTTCCAGTATGGCGTGTACCAAGGCGCGCGTGCGCTCGCACTTGATGCCGTAAGGGGGATTTTCTTTCCATGACAGTAAGTAGCGCAGCGGGGAGTGTAATGCGATGGGCAAAAACAACTTGCGACGCAAGCGTGGCATATTCCAACCATCATAAAAGAAGGTGGTGGAAAGCAGCCCCAAGCCATCCACGCGCTTGCCTTTTTCTGCGGCCAGCAACAGACCGATGAGTGCGCCCATAGACAAACCGGAAACATACACGCGCTCGTGCTTGGTTTTTAAGGCCTCGAACGCCTTATCCATGCTGGTGTACCAGTCTTGCCAGCGCGATTTTTTGAGATCGCTTACAGTGCCGCAATGTCCAGCCAGCGCTGGGCACATTACGCTAAAGCCTTGTTTCATCAAACGCTTGGCGATGTGGCGCATTTCCGCTGGAGTGCCGGTGAGGCCATGTACCAGCAACACAGCATCCGCGCCACGTTCCTCGTAATAGCCGGTGTTGCCTAGGCAGTCTTGTATTGTTTGTGTCATGGAGTCATTATTTCAGCGTTCATTAAAAAGCAAACCACCCCGGCGCTTTGCGCCACCCCTCCTTGGTAAGGAGGGGATATAAAGCCCCACTATGCAACTCTCCCCTCCTTTTCAAGGAGGGGTCGCCGCTTGCGGCGGGGGTGGTTAATATCTTACTCAGCTCCGCAACGACGCAGCAACATCTCGAACAAATGGATGCCAAGGTCAATTTCTTCCTCAGAAATAAGCAGGGATGGCGCTAACGTAATAACGTTCTTTTGGTAACCACCAATATCCAACACCAAGCCGTATTTCTTGTCACCCACCAGTAAGTCGCCTTTCAGACCTTCATTAAACATGCGGTCAGCCAGTGCGCGGCTGGCGGTGTAGCCATCTTTCTCGCATAGTTCGATACGTAGCGCCAAACCAAGGCCACTTACGTCGCCGACCACTTTCCAGCGTGATTTCAGTCCTTGAATCGCATTCAGGAAATAAGCGCCACGATCCAGCACATGTTTCTCGAAATCGCCTTCTTGCGTCATTTTCAACACTTCTAGCGCCACCGCCGTACCCAGCGGGTTGGAAGCAAATGTGGAGTGCGTAGAACCCGGTGGGAATTTCTCAGGAGAAATCAGCTCTTCGCGCGCCCAGATGCCAGATAAGGGATTGAGGCCATTGGTGATGGCTTTGCCGAACACAAAGATGTCAGGAATAATGTCAAAGTTTTCCCAGGACCACAGCTTGCCGGTGCGATACACGCCCATCTGAATTTCGTCCGCCACTAGCAGCACGTTTCGTTTCTTTAAGCTTTCTTGCAGCTTCTTCATGTAGCCCGCTGGCGGGATGATGTAGCCCCCGGTACCTTGCATAGGCTCGATGTAAAAAGCACCAAACTCGCATTGCCCGGTTTTCACATCCAACACCGATTGATATTCAGTTTCAAACAGCTTCTCGAACTGCTTATGGCAATAGGTATCGCAGGTTTCCACCTTCATGTCATAAGGGCAACGATAACAATAAGGGTAAGGAATGAACTCTGCGCGGTCGGCAAAATTGCCGAAGCGGCGGCGATAACGATAGCTGGAGGTAATGGCCGATGCACCCAAGGTGCGGCCATGGTAGCCACCCATAAAGGCGAACTGGTGGGTCTTACCGGTGTGGTTACGCACGACCTTGAGTGAGTCCTCCACCGCTTGTGCGCCACCCACATTGAAATGCACGCGACCCTTTACACCGTATTTGTCTTCCATGTACTTGCAGATGATCTCTGCCAGATCCACTTTTTCCTTGTGCAGGTACTGGCTGGCAAGCTGCGGCAGCGCGTCAATTTGCTTATGCAGCACATCAGCAATGCGCTTGTTCTTGTAGCCGAAATTTACGGCGGAATACCACATCTGCCAATCCAGATAGGCCGTGCCGTTTTCATCGAACAAAAAGCTACCGTCACAGCCCTCGAATACCTTGGGGGGATCGGCATAATTCACGGTATCGCCGTGTGAGCAGTATTTGTCGTTCTTTTCGAGGATTTGGATGATCTTTTGATCCATGGTTTAAGGCTCTTTTGTAATCTAATGAAAAGGAAAATTAAGCTTAGGCTGACAGCAGTGCAGCCTGCTGCGGGAATTCTTGCGGCCATTGCTTAACCTTAGCCAGCACATCGGCAAAGGTTTGAAATTTGTGATGAGCGATGCCTTCTTGTTCGCAGTATTTGATCAGCGAACCCTTGGCAAACACCACGTCTGCGCTCTTTGCCAAGCAGGCATCCGACTTACCATCACCCACCAGCACCACTGGACCACCTACATCGGTTGACAAATCTTGCGCCACTTTACATTTGCACACGCCATTGCCTGCGTTGCAAGCAGCATTCAAGTGCGGCCAGGAAATATCAATGCCGTCCGGCACAAAGTGCAGCTTGTTAGCGTAGATAGGGAGTTCTGGGAACGCCGCGTTTTTCATCGCAACCTTGATTGCATGATCTAGCCCATCGCTGACGATGGCGACCTTGGAGAACTGGCTTACATGTTTGTAAAACGGGAGAAACGAAGCGTCTAATTGAATCCCACGGAAGAAGCTTTCCAGCTTGACGTTATCGGTTCGCACCATACGCAACTGCTTTTGCATACACTGCACGGCAGTGATATTGCCGTCCAACCATTCTTGCTCTACTTCTTCCCACTCCGGCGGAGCGAATTTTTCCAACATTGCATCTACGGTATCGCGCACAGAGAGCGTGCCGTCAAAATCAATCACGAATAACATAGCTTCCTTTCACGTGGGGGGGGGGCGGTATCTTGGCGTGCATACTAATCAGGCTTGCTTACAATCCACTTACGTTATGAACAAACTTTTGCAATTGGTGCAAACTATATTGAATTGGTATTGCGTGGCTTTGGCTTATCGGTTTTACAGGCTTGCTATCCTTGCCTGAATAAGGCTTTTGTTATACCCTTTCGCCTTGTCTCAATTTATCCGGGAGGATGCTGTGAAAAACCCACTTGAATCTGTTTCAGGCACCATTATTTCAGGTCTCATCCTGACTTTGGTGCTGGTGATGTTCCTCAAAAACTTCTTATTGGCGGGGGTGTAGCATGGACATGATTACTCCTATGGCCATCGCACGTTGGGTGCATTTCTTGGCTGGCATCACCTGGATCGGCCTGCTTTATTACTTTAACTTGGTACAAATGGCTGCGCTTAAAGACGCTGCTGCTGACGGCACTGCTGCTGGCATCACCAAACATGTTGCGCCACGCGCTTTGCTGTGGTTCCGCTGGGCCGCTGTGGTGACTTGGTTGGCTGGCGCTGCGCTGTTGGGGCCTAATCTGATGCCTGCGTTTATGCTGACAGCGCCTTACTCTGCGATTGGTATTGGCGCTTGGCTGGGTACGATTATGTTGTTCAACGTGTGGGTGCTGATCTGGCCGAATCAACAAAAGATTCTGGGCATGAAACCTGCCACTGACGATGAAAAAGCCAAAGCGCGCCGTGTGGCGATGCTGGCTTCACGCACCAATATGATGTTGTCCATCCCCATGCTGTTCTTCATGGCAAACGGCATGAGCCACAGCATTTTTTAAGAAGTTTTAGATTGGTAAGCTACGGCGGCTTAAAGCCGCCGTTTCTTTTTTTATTTTTGGATTTTCAATGTCGCAACTAATGAATACCTATAACCGGCAACCTGTCACCTTCGCGCGAGGCGAAGGCGTGTGGCTGTGGGATGCTGCCGGTAAAAAATATCTGGACGCGTTGGCGGGTATCGCGGTGAATGGCCTAGGTCACGCGCATCCCAAGCTGGTGGCGGCTATCAGCCAACAAGCCGCAACGCTGATACATGTCTCTAATGTCTATGGTATCGCCGAGCAGGAGCAGTTGGCGGATAAGCTTGCTGAATTGTCCGGTATGGATAAAGTGTTTTTCTGCAATTCCGGCTGTGAGGCTAATGAGGCTGCCATCAAGCTGGCGCGGTTGTATGGGCACCATAAAGGCGTAGAAAATCCGGCGATTATCGTCATGGAACACGCCTTCCACGGGCGTACTTTGGCTACTTTGTCTGCAACTGGAAACAGAAAAGTGCAGGCGGGTTTTGAGCCACTGGTGACGGGTTTTGTGCGTGTGCCGTTTGATGATTTAGCAGCGGTGCGTTTGGTAGCGCAGAACAACCCTAATGTAGTGGCGGTGCTGGTGGAGCCGGTGCAGGGCGAGGGCGGTATTAACATTCCTGCTGATGGGGCGAATTATCTGCGTGGCTTGCGTGAAATTTGCGACAAAAATGGCTGGTTGTTGATGCTGGACGAAGTGCAAAGCGGCATAGGGCGCACCGGCACTTGGTTCGCGTTTCAGCACACGGGCATTAAGCCAGACGTGATGACGTTGGCCAAGGGCTTGGGTTCTGGCGTGCCTATCGGTGCTTGTTTGGCACATGGTAAAGCCGCCGAAGTGTTTACCCCCGGCAAGCACGGTTCTACTTTTGGCGGCAATCCACTGGCCTGTGTGGCTGGATTAACCACGCTGAGTACAATCGAGCAGGAAAAACTGCGCGAGAATGCTTTAGCCATAGGCAAGCTGATTTGCGATGGTCTGCGGCAAAAGCTGCAAGGTGGAGCAGGACTTACAACCATACGGAACGCGGGTTTGATGATAGGTGTTGAGTTGGATAGACCGTGTGGCGATCTGGTGAAACAAGCGTTGGAAGCCGGTTTGCTGATTAACGTCACCGCCGACAAAGTGATACGCTTGTTGCCGCCGCTGGTGATGAACAGCCAAGAAGCCGAGCAACTGGTGGAGATTTTATCCGGCTTGATTAAGAAGTTTTTAGGTGGCTGATATGGCAATCAAGCACTATTTACAGTTCAAAGACTTATCCCGTGACGAGCTGGTGTATCTGTTCGCCCGCGCTAGCTGGATCAAAGCGCAGTTCAAGGCCTACCATCAATACTGGCCGTTGACCGACAGGACGTTGGTGATGATTTTTGAAAAAGCCAGCACACGGACTAGATTGTCATTCGAGGCTGGTATTCAGCAATTGGGCGGCTCGGCGATTTATTTGAATACACGCGATTCGCAGCTTGGACGCGGCGAACCGGTAGAAGACGCAGCACAAGTGATTTCGCGCATGTCGGACTTGGTGATGATTCGTACTTTCGAGCAAGAAATTATCGAGCGTTTCGCAGCCAATTCGCGCGTGCCGGTGATTAACGGTCTCACCAACGAATATCACCCGTGCCAGATTTTGGCGGATATTTTTACGTTTATTGAGCATGGAGGCCCGATACAAGGCAAAACCGTGGCGTGGATAGGCGATTCCAATAACGTCTGCAACACTTGGCTACAAGCGGCAGAAGTACTGGATTTCAACGTACACGTCTCGACACCGCCGGGCTATGAGGTGGAACAGGAGCGAGCAGGGCTTTATGGCCATGCCCACTACGAAGAGTTTGCTGATCCGATGGAGGCTGCGCGTGGTGCCGATCTTGTGACGACGGACGTGTGGACCTCTATGGGTTTTGAGGCTGAAAACGAGGAGCGCTTGCGTGATTTTGAGCATTGGCAAGTAGATGCTGAAATGATGGCGCTGGCAAAAAAAGAAGCAGTATTCATGCACTGCCTGCCCGCGCATCGTGGCGAGGAAGTGGCAGCGGAAGTCATAGACGGCAAGCAGTCTGTGGTGTGGGAAGAGGCGGAGAATAGGCTGCATGTGCAGAAGGCGCTGATGGAGTATCTGTTACTGGGTCGAGTATGAGGAATAGCAATCTTTCCAGCCATATATTGCCGGTTTCGGCGACGATGGTGGGAATATGTATGACGGCTATAAGTCTGATGCGCTTGGTTCCAGGTACGGGACGTCTGGACGATATAGTCGCCTTTGATAGCCTGTTTTTTATGGGCAGCGCTTTACTTTCTTATGCTGCAATTCGCGTTACCCGGAATACAGAAAGAATGGAGCTTATCGCGGATAACTTGTTTGTTGTTGGGATGCTGTTGATGGTTATCATCAATTTTTTGTTTGCCTTCGACCTACTTAAAAATTAAACATGATTTGGAATTGATTTGATATGAGTGAAATTAAAAAAGTAGTTCTCGCCTATTCCGGTGGCTTGGATACTTCGGTCATCCTGAAATGGTTGACCGACGTGTACCAGTGCGAAGTGGTGACCTTTACCGCCGACATCGGCCAAGGCGAAGAGCTGGAGCCAGCGCGGGAAAAGGCCAAAAAATTTGGCGTGAAGCAAATCTTCATAGACGATTTACGCGAGGAATTCGTGCGCGACTTTGTGTTCCCCATGTTCCGCGCCAATACGGTGTATGAAGGGGAATATTTGCTTGGCACCTCTATCGCCCGTCCGCTGATTGCCAAGCGCTTGATTGAGATTGCCCGTGAGACTAAGGCGGACGCTATTTCTCATGGTGCTACCGGCAAGGGCAACGACCAGGTACGTTTTGAACTGGGTGCGTATGCGCTGAACCCGAATATCAAAGTCATCGCGCCTTGGCGTGAGTGGGATTTGCTCAGCCGCGAGAAACTGATGGCTTATGCCGAGAAAAACGGCATCGCCATTGACATGAAACACAAGCAAGGCGGCAGTCCATACTCTATGGATGCCAATTTGTTGCATATCAGCTATGAAGGTCGCCACTTGGAAGACCCCGCCGCCGAGGCTGAAGAATCCATGTGGCGCTGGACGGTTTCGCCAGAAAAAGCGCCGGATTCGGCTGAGTATCTTGATATTGAATATGTAAATGGCGATCCAGTGGCGCTGAACGGCCAAAAAATGCAGGCGCATGAACTTTTGGCGCAACTTAACAAGCTGGGTGGCAAGCACGGCATAGGCCGGCTGGACTTGGTGGAAAATCGCTATGTCGGCATGAAATCGCGCGGTTGCTACGAAACCCCGGGCGGCACCATTATGCTCAAAGCGCATAGAGCCATCGAGTCACTGACACTGGATAGGGAAGTCGCACATTTGAAGGATGACCTGATGCCGCGCTACGCCAGCTTGATTTACAACGGCTACTGGTGGAGCCCGGAACGCGTCGCGCTGCAAACCTTGATAGACCACACACAAACCAGCGTTAATGGCTGGGTGCGGCTCAAGCTGTATAAAGGTAACGTGATTGTCACTGGGCGCGATAGCAAGACTGATTCGCTGTTTGATTCCACCATCGCGACGTTTGAGGACGATGCGGGGGCTTATGACCAGAAGGATGCGGGTGGATTCATCAAGTTGAATGCTTTAAGAATGCGGATTGCCGCGAATTTGAAAAACAGAAAAGGATAAATCATGGCTCAGTTCGATAATGTCAGCGTCAAAAAGAAGGCAAACGTGTACTTCGACGGCAAGTGCGTCAGCCACACCATCCTCATGCCCAACGGCACGCGCAGCACGGTGGGGGTGATTTTCCCCAGCAGCTTGACGTTTAACACCGCTGCACCGGAATTGATGGAAATCAACCTCGGTGAGTGCAAGGTGCGCCTCAAGGGTGAGGAACGTTGGACTACCTATAAGGCGGGTGACAAGTTCACCGTGCCAGGGAATTCCTCGTTCGATATTGAAGTGACAGAAATGCTGGATTACGTTTGCCATTTTGAATAAGGCGTATTAATCGTCAATTAAGCACAACACTTGAGCTTGTCGTCATTCCCGCGTAGGCGGGAATCCAGACCAGCCAATTGCAACGAGATAGCATCAATCCGCTCCGTTGAAACTTGACTGGATTCCCGTCTTCGCGGGAATGACGATGGAAGGTTATGGTTTCGCTGGCGACTAAAATATATTTTAGGAAAACAAAATGCCCTCTTTTGACATCACTTCCGAAACCGACATGGTCGCGCTCAAGAACGCGATAGACGTAGCTGACCGGCAGATCGTCAATCGTTACGACTTCAAAGGCACGTCGGCCAAAGTTGAGTTGAACGAAAAAGACAAGCTCATCACTTTGCACGGCGATTCTGACTTTCAGTTGGATCAAATCAAGGCGATTTTATTCCCCGCGTTGGAGAAAAAAGAACCTGAGAGCAGCAAGCGTATGGATTTGCAGGACGTGCAGAAAATCTCCGGCAACAAGGTCAAGCAAGTGATGAAAATCCGCGACGGCATTGATAGTGACCTTGCCAAGAAGATCGTCAGATTGATTAAGGATTCTGGTTTGAAAGTGCAAGCCAGTATCCAGGGCGAAGAAGTGCGGGTGAATGGCACTAAGCGTGACTTTTTGCAGGAAGCTATCGCGCTGGTGCGGAAATCTATTACGGATTTTCCGTTGAAATATGGGAATTTTAGGGATTAGGAAATGTTAAGAGTTGGATTTGTAGGTTGGCGCGGGATGGTGGGGTCGGTACTCATGCAGCGCATGCGTGAGGAGGGCGATTTTGCGCTCATTGAGCCGGTGTTTTTTACTACTTCCAACGCGGGTGGAAAAGCACCGCAAGTGGGCAAGGACGTGCCGCCGCTGAAAGATGCCAAAGACATCGCTGAGCTAAAGACGATGGACGCGATTATTTCTTGTCAGGGCGGTGACTACACCAGCGAGGTTTTTCCGCAATTACGCAATGCTGGCTGGCAAGGCCATTGGATAGACGCGGCTTCTACGCTAAGAATGGAAAGTGATTCCATCATTATTCTTGATCAGGTCAATCTTGATGTCATCCAGAACGCGCTGGCAAAGGGCGGCAATAACTGGATAGGCGGCAACTGCACGGTTTCGCTGATGTTGATGGCGCTGGGCGGGCTGTTCCGTGAGAATCTGGTGGAATGGGCGACCTCCATGACCTACCAAGCAGCATCAGGCGCAGGCGCACAAAATATGCGCGAATTGCTGCAACAAATGGGCGAAGCGCATCGTGTAGCGAGTGAGCTGCTGGCTGATCCGGCGGTGGCGATTCTGGACATAGACCGCGAAGTGGCGGGTACGCTACGCGATGACAATTTCCCTGTCGCGCATTTTGGCGTGCCGCTGGCGGGCAGTTTGATCCCTTGGATAGACAAGGATTTGGGCAACGGTCAGAGCAAAGAAGAATGGAAAGGCGGCGCGGAAACTAACAAGATACTTGGTCGTGAAGCTAACCCCACGCCGATAGATGGCTTGTGTGTGCGGATTGGCGCCATGCGCTGTCATTCCCAAGCGCTCACCATCAAGCTGAAAAAAGACGTGCCGCTGGATGACATCAACGCGATGATTGCTTCAGCCAATGATTGGGTGCGTGTCATCCCCAACGAACGCGAAGCCAGCATGAATCAGCTCACCCCGGCGGCGGTGACGGGCAAGCTAGAAGTGCCTGTGGGACGCTTGCGCAAGATGAATATGGGAGGCGAATATCTCTCAGCGTTCACCGTTGGTGATCAGTTGCTGTGGGGTGCGGCAGAGCCGTTGCGGCGCATGTTGCGTATTCTGCTGGAAAGATAGTTTAGAAAGAGTTAGAGTGCCATCTACTACCGTTTGAAAAGGGATAAAATCGTGCGTGATACAACACTAAAAAACAGCCTACTGGCACTCTATTTCGTTCTGATTTCAACGGTGGCGCAAGCCGCCAAACTGGGTGACATCACCGTCCTCTCCACCCAGGGTCAGCCGCTTAACGCGGAAATCGCATTATTTCCTGTTAATCAAGAAGAGCTCGCTGGCATTACCGCACGTATAGCCTCAGCCGAAGTGTTTGCAGAGCAAGGCGTGACCCGTGCGCCAGAGCTGGACGCGGTGCGTGCGGTGGTGGGTGTGCGTGCAGACGGTCAGCCGATTGTGCAGTTATTCTCAGCCGCTCCTATGAGTGCTTCCGCGCTGGATATGTTAATTCAGGTGGATTCCAGCACTGGCGGCAGTTTGGTGCGTAAATATGCTTTGGCGCTAGAAGCCGCTCCGGCAGCCGCTGCGCCTACAGAGGTGGCTTTGCCTGCAGAGGCAGAGCCTCCAGCTGTTGAAGCGCTCGCGATGGCGCCGGAAGCAGCTATGGCCGAGGCAGAGCCTACGATGGAAGTTGCGCCAGAAGAGGCGATGATAGAAGAAGCAGCGCCAGAAGAAGTGATGGAAGAGCGCGAAGCTACCATAGAGGAAATGACGGCGGACGTGAGCGGCATCGAAGCGCCAGAAGATACGCCAGTGATTGAGGCTGACGAAGCTGTGGACATGGCGGTTGATGACATGCAGGCCGAGGACATGACCGAACCGTTGGCAGACGAGCCGGAAGAAATAATGGCCGAAACCACTGACGATATGGCCACCGACGACATGCAAGCGCAAGACATGACCGAAGTTGATGAAATTGAGTCAGAAATGGCCGAGGAAGCGGTAGAGCCTGAACCGACGCCAGAACAATTAGCGGCGATGACGGCTGAAGAATTTAATCCAGAAAATCCGGTAGAAGCGCCACCCGCCCCAGCGTTCAATGTCACCGTGGGCAAAGGGGATACGTTGCGTAAGATTGCTACTCAGCACTGGCAGGATGATGTCAGCCTAGAGCAAATGATGGCGGGGATTTATCGCGCCAATCCGCAAGCCTTCAAAAAAGGCAATCCGGAACGCATGAAAGTGGGCGAGATTGTGCGTGTGCCCAGCGCGGATGACCTGAAATCCATAGACCAAGCGGAGGCTGAAAGCTTCGTCCATGCTAAAAATTGGAATGCATATCGCGACAAGCTTTCGGATACGGTTGCCAGGTCTGCACCGGTGAAGGATAGCGCGTCATCGGCGGTAGCCAGTGGCAAAATCGCCACAGTTCGTGATCAAGCCGAAGCCGCACACGAGCCGCGCGACGTGGTGAAACTGTCTGGCGATGCAGGCAAAGCAACAGGCAGCAAGATGAGTAAGGCGGCGATGGAAGAAGAACTTGCCGCACGTGAAAATGCCTTGAAAGAATCCAATGACCGTATCAGCCTGCTGGAAAAGCAATTGGCGGATGCGAATGCGTTGTTGGAGGCACAGAAGAAAGCAGTGGAGGCCGCGGCGGCGATACCATCTGCTGAATCGGCTAAGGAGGCTGCTAAAGAGCAAGCCAAGCCCAAGGGCAGCATGATGGCTACCTTGCAAGAAAATCTGCAAAAACACCCAGATTGGAAAGCCAAAGGACTGGGTGCTTTGGCAATACTAGTGGCGCTAGGATTGATACTGCGTAACCGTCGTAAAGAAGGTGGTATCCCAAAAAAACCTGATGCGCCCACCGCTGAAACTAGCGGTGCGGCGCTAACGGAGTTAAGCCCAGAAGCCGCTGCTGAAAAAGTGGCTGCAGATATTGCTGCCGGTGCGGCTATCGGTGCGGCAGCGTTAGCTGCTGGAGCCGCAACACAACAAACTCCAGAACTTGTTGCAGAAACCACAGCAGATGCTGATGATGTGCTGAGTGTTGCTGATTTGGACGCGTTGCTGCCAGACGACGAGCCTGCTGCTGAGCCAACACCCGCTGAACCAGAAGTGGCAGAGCAAGAATTGACTATGGCTGAGGCCATGGAACAAGAAATGGTGCAGATGGAAGAGCCTGTGCCACAAGAGCCTAGTCCGCAAGAACCTGACCAACAAGAACCTAGTTCACAAGAGCCGAGCGCAGATGAACTCGTTGCCGACATGATGGCGGCCTCTGATGCGGCAAAACCGATGGCAGCGCTTGCTCCAGTAGAGCCAGAAGCGGCTGGCGATGAGTTTGACGACGTATTTAATTCCGAAGCGGCTTTGGCGGAAATGGTGGCTGAAATGCCAGCGAGTGCAGCGCCAGCCGCTGTAGACGAAATGGCCGATGAAGCCGCTACTGACATGATGGCGGCCACGGCGATGGAAGACGGCAGCGTTGAGGCGGATGATCAATTTGCGCTGGACGACGTATTTGCCGACGCGGCTGTGCTGGAAGTTACTCCAGCGGCTGAAGCTGCTGATGAATTAGACGATATTTTTGGTTCTGAAGCTGCTCTGGCAGAGGCCATCGCCGAAATGCCGGAAGCGTCAACGCCAATGGATGAAGCTGCCGCCGCGATGGCCGATGAAGCTGCGACCGACATGATGGCGGCCACGGCGATGGAAGATGGTAGCGTTGAGGCCGACGACCAGTTTGCATTGGATGACGTGTTTGCCGAAGCTGCGCCAGTGGTTGAAGCGCCACCAGCAATAGCTGAAATGCCAGCAAGCAATGGCGACCATTCTGCCGCATTGGCAGCAGCGTTTGAAGAAACTGCTAATGAAGATTTAAGTGGTTTGGACTTTGATTTTGTAGCGGAAATGCCAGAAGAAGCCGCAGCGGTGGTCGCACCAGTAGCAAAAACTAGAACCAAAAAAGCCACGAAGCCCAAGGCTAAAAAAGCTGCGGCAGATCCAGAGGTGAGGTTAGACCTTGTTGGCATAGATTTGGATGTCACCGGAGACAGTGCCGTAGCCGATTCTGCGGAAGTGGAGACCAAGCTGGATTTGGTGAGCGCCTACATGGACATGGGTGACGAAGACGGTGCGCGCGAAATTTTGCAAGAAGTGGCCAAGGAAGGTAGCGCTGCGCAAATCGCCAAAGCACAAAAATTGTTGAACGATTTAGGCTAGGTAATAACGGAGACAACAACTAGGCCGGACGCATAGTCCGGCCTTTTTTATTCAATGCACCCAGCAGTCAAAATGTTAAACCTGATGATATGTGCTGTCGCCCTGCAAATGGCGCACTGGGGGGGGCTTGGCGCATTGTCCCTAGTCATTTTCAGTGCCTTGATGCACTTCGGCACGGCCAGCGCATTGAAGTTGCTGAAACGTGCACGCTGGCTGTTCCTCTCGATTCTGCTCATTTATGCGTTTGCCACGCCCGGCGAATACGTGGCGGGCTTCCCCGATGCCTTCGCACCTACTTACGAAGGCTTGCAATCCGGCTTGATGCAGGCATTGCGCTTGGCCGCAATGTTGGGCGCGTTGTCTTTAATGCTGGCGACTTCCAGCCGCGAGCAGTTTATGTCCGGCATCTATTTTCTACTGCGCCCATTTCGGCTGTTGGGAATTTCGCCGGAGCGCTTTTCTGCAAGGTTGTGGCTGACCTTGCACTACGCTGAAACCATGCCTAAGGGCATCATCCAGCATCTCAAACAGCAAGGCTGGAATCTTGAGCAACTGCTGAATGCTGAGCAAGACGCGCCGGAAAGCGTCACCCTGCAATGTGTGTCATTACGTTGGTGGGATTTTCTGGTGCTGGTTTTGTGGCTGCCCGTGCTGTGGAGTTTATCGTGAGAATCGCGCTAGGGCTGGAATACGACGGTGCGAAATTTTGCGGCTGGCAAAGTCAGGCCAATGGCTGCGGTGTGCAGGACGCACTAGAAAAATCGCTGCTCCAAATAGCTACTTATCCAGTGCGCGTTCACGCCGCAGGCCGCACCGATACTGGAGTTCACGCCAGAATCCAAGTCATCCATTTTGACACCGAAACCGAACGTCCTATGACTGCTTGGGTGCGCGGCGTGAATGCAACCTTGCCCGCCGCGCTAAGGGTGCTGTGGGCGGTAGAAGTGAGCAACGAATTCCACGCCAGATTCAGCGCGGAGCGGCGGCATTATCAATATCTGCTGCAGGTCAGCCCAGTCGCACCAGCCATCATGGCGAGCAAGGTAGGCTGGTATCACCGAGCGCTGGATTTGGATGCTATGCAAGCAGCCGCAGGCCTGCTGTTGGGAGAGCATGATTTCAGCGCCTTCCGCGCTGCCGAATGCCAAGCCAAATCGCCCATCAAGCACTTACAGCAAGCCGGCATCAGCCAGCATGGCGAATTGTTTTGTTTTTCATTCAGCGCCAATGCATTTCTGCACCACATGATACGCAACATCGTCGGCAGCTTGATTTACGTAGGCAACGGCGAGCAAGCTCCCGGTTGGATGGCAGGGCTGCTGGCACAACAAGACCGCACTCATGCCGCGCCAACTTTCTCGCCCGATGGTCTTTATCTGACAGGCGTTCATTATGATGCAAAATGGGGTTTGCCAGATTGTCAGCGCAGGTTGACGATACTTGAGTAACCCCGTCCTTTACTCTTATAGCCGCTGCCCCTATGCCATGAGGGCGAGGATGGCGCTACGCTACGCTGGAATAGACGTGGAAATCCGCGAGATTTCGCTTAAGGAGAAACCGGCAGAATTACTTGCAGCTTCGCAAAAGGGTACGGTGCCGGTGCTGATATTGCGCGATGGAGCAGTGGTCGATGAAAGTCTGGACATCATGCGCTGGGCGCTGAATCAGCACGACCCGGATGGTTGGTTAATCCCAGACGGCACTGCACTTATCGCAGAAAACGACAGCAGCTTCAAACGTGCGCTGGATCGCTACAAATACGCCATACGCTTTCCCGAACAACCGCCGGAGTTTTACCGTGCAGAAGGTGAGATTTTTCTGGTTAAGCTGGAACAGCGGCTGGAGCTGCACGACTACCTGTTGGGCGAATCACCTTGCATGATCGACATCGCCATCTTCCCTTTCATCCGCCAATTTGCGGGAGTGGATAGTGTCTGGTTCGAAACTGCACCTTATCCGCGATTACGGGCTTGGTTGAATGGCTTGGTGACTGGGAAACTGTTTTTAAAGGTAATGGAGAGGCCGATTTAATACGTAGTACGTTATGTTTCAACTTTTCCTTGTCCTGCATATGCAAGAACCTTGAGGATCGCTATGTTGTAAGAAAGAAAGGCAGATACTACATCCATTACTTCTTTACGATTAATTTGCTTCAGTAGGGTAATTTGCTCTGTAACGTTTTTCCCATAGTGACCAGTAGCTTGGTTGCGTAAATCTGACCAAGCATCCAGTCGAACCAGTTGCTTACTCCATTTCTTTCGTTCTGCTTTAATGTCTTTACTTTCTATATCAATATGTCGAGCACGAGCAAGGGTCAGCATTCTGATCACCAAGTGCTTTTGCATGAGCTGGTCATATTCGTATAGCTTATGAATCAGATTCTTAAGGGCAACCTTTTCAGCAAAGCCACTTGGAGTGCTTTGCCAAATGGCAACCATGTCGTATGAAATGTCATAGTTGAATACTGCAGCTTGAACACGTAGTTCGTAAAACTCCTTAGCAAGTGAACTGGTCGGCGGAGATTCAAAATCGGATAGCGCCTTATTTAGGCGCTCTTCGCTATCACGCAGCAGTTCGTTGGGAGCCTTCATGGAGGCCTAGGAAACTAGCAATTAAGGCCTATCCAAGCTGCCGAGAGACTTCGGAAACGTCACAATCCCCCAAGGCAATTGCTTATCTTCAATGCGTTTGGTTACTTCCAGCGAGTTGGTGTCAATCACTACCACTTCATTGGATTTTCCACAGGCCAGCAGAATATTCTGGTTATCCGGCGTGAAGCTGAAGTGCCAGCAGCGTTCACCAGTAGGAATGTCTTTGATTTTTTCAAAGGTCTTGGCATCGAATACTTGTAGTGCTTTTTCCTTGTTGGCGGCAACAAAAATGCGCTCGCCTTTGCTATCAAAAGAAACACCGTAAGGTACTTTGCCGGTTGGGACTTCTTTGATGACTTCAAACTTGCTGTTAAGTACGATCATCTTGTCAGCATATTCCAGCGTGGCTACATAGGTCTTGCCGTCGGGCGATACTTTGATGCCGCGCGGTCTTTCGCCATATTGTCCGACAGAGATGCTCTTCAACAGTTTGCCGGTTTTCAGGTCATGTACGGTGATGGAGTTGTCGGATTCGTTGGTGACCACGAGCTTCTTGCCATCTTTGGTAAATTCCAGTCCTTCGGTTTCCGGTTTGCCGATGATTTCTTTAATGACTTTGCCTTTCTTTAGATCAACGATGGCAATGCGGCCGGGAATTTTATCTTCGTCATCATCTTGTTTGGCGGCTTCAGAACCGGGCGCTGGCGGAGGGCCAGCTTTGGAGCTGGGTTCGTAAGTCACATAAGCCCGGTTGCCATAAACGCGCACAAATTCGGGATTTTTACCTATCACAATGTGTTTGACTGTGCCAGTGGCGAGTTCGACTACGGAAATGTTGCCGTCATCTTTATTTGCGGTTACCAACAACTTGCCGTCCTTCGTCACGCCTATGCCTCGTGGCCCTTTGGCTTGGATGTCTATGCTGTTGGTGGTTTCCATAGTTTCCAAATCAATCACGGTGACGGTGCCATCTTGGTTGGAAACGTAGGCTAAGCCTTTGCCAGCGGCGAATGCGCTGGAAATGCTGATGAGGCTGAGAAGCAGTGCGGATGCAGTTAGTTTGCTGAATGTCATGTGAATTCTTTCCTTATGAATTGATGATGAGTGGCCGAAGTTTAACGCATATTCTAAGAGCCTAGTGTTGCGGCTAAGGTTCCCAATCCTCGCCGTTTGCGCTACCCTAGCGCCTCGACTTTGAATTGAGAGCTTATGCGCGTTCGTACCAAAATTTGCGGCATCACTCGTGTGGAAGATGCCTTAGTTGCCGTGGCTTGTGGCGCTGATGCTATTGGGCTGGTGCTGTTTGCGGATAGCAAGCGCCAAGTGACGCCAGAGCAGGCCGCGAAGATTGTCGCCGCATTGCCGCCATTCGTGGACGTGGTGGGGCTGTTCGTGAATGCCGAGGCGGACGAGGTGCGGCGCATCATGCAGACGGTGAACTTAAGTTTGCTGCAATTTCATGGCGACGAAACGCCGGAGTATTGCAACAGCTTCAACTTCCCTTACGTCAAGGCTATCCGCGTGAGACCGGAACTAAATTTGTTACAATACGCCAAACGATTTAAGGATGCCAAAGCGCTGATGTTTGATGCCTATCAAGAAGGTGTCATGGGCGGCACTGGTAAGACATTCGAT
The DNA here is from genome assembly GCA_046155285.1 of Methylophilaceae bacterium. Taxonomy (GTDB): domain Bacteria; phylum Pseudomonadota; class Gammaproteobacteria; order Burkholderiales; family Methylophilaceae; genus CAILHX01. The sequence goes on from JBJXEA010000026.1 coordinate 104,487, forward strand.
TGGAGTTTAATTCCCAAAAAATTCCCTAAGCCTATCGTGCTGGCAGGGGGATTGAATGACAAAAATGTGCGTGAGGCGATTAAACAAGTGCGACCTTTTGCTGTGGATGTGAGCGGTGGCGTGGAGCTTGAAAAAGGTATTAAAGACGCACACAAGATTGCAAAATTTATTAAAGCAGTGAGCAAAGAAAACATCTAAATGAACAAAATTTATGACATGCCCGATGCCAGCGGGCACTTCGGCACTTACGGCGGGCGCTTTGTGGCCGAGACCTTGGTAGAGGCGCTGGATGATCTGCGCGAGATGTACGAAAAACATCGCCTAGACCCGCAGTTTTTAGCCGAGTTTGCCCACGACCTCAAACACTATGTAGGCCGTCCCAGTCCGATTTATCACGCCGAGCGTATTTCCAAACACGTCGGCGGCGCGCAGATTTATCTAAAGCGCGAAGACCTCAACCATACCGGCGCACACAAGGTGAACAATTGCATAGGCCAAGCTTTGCTGGCCAAACGTATGGGAAAACCGCGCGTAATTGCCGAAACCGGCGCAGGCCAACATGGCGTGGCAACGGCCACCGTGGCGGCACGTATGGGCTTGGAGTGCGTTGTGTACATGGGTTCGGAGGACGTTAAACGCCAATCGCCTAATGTGTTCCGTATGAAGTTGCTGGGAGCCACCGTGGTGCCCGTAGAATCCGGCTCCAAAACGCTGAAAGATGCGTTGAACGAAGCCATGCGTGACTGGGTGACCAATGTCGAGAATACGTTCTACATTATCGGTACCGTAGCGGGACCGCATCCTTACCCGATGATGGTGCGCGATTTTCAAGCGGTAATTGGCATAGAAGCCAAACAACAAATGCAGGAAATGCTGGGTCGTCAGCCCGATGTGGTGCTGGCTTGCGTAGGTGGTGGATCTAATGCGATGGGTATTTTCTATCCGTACATTGACGTACCCAACGTACGACTTATTGGTGTTGAGGCGGGTGGTTTTGGCTTGGAAACCGGCAAGCACGCGGCACCGCTCACAGCGCATAGCCCGGCGGGTGTGTTGCACGGCAATCGCACGCGCTTGATGCAAGACGCTGGGGGACAGATTATCGAGACCCATTCTATCTCTGCCGGGCTGGATTATCCTGGCGTAGGCCCGGAACACGCGTGGTTACAAGATATCAACCGCGCTGAATATGTGGCTATCAATGATGACGAGGCGATGGCGGCCTTCCACACTCTGTGTCGTATGGAGGGCATCATTCCTGCGCTGGAGTCCAGTCATGCTTTGGCACACGCCATGAAGATCGCGCCCACAATGTCCAAGGATGCGGTGCTGTTGGTCAACCTTTCTGGCCGTGGCGATAAAGACATCAATACCGTGGCGAAACTTTCAGGAATAACCCTCTAAATGTCTCGAATCCAAAGCACTTTCGCAACCTTAAAATCTCAAAACAAAAAAGCCCTGATTCCCTACATCACGGCGGGCGATCCTAATCCGCAATTGACCGTGCCGCTGATGCACGGTTTGGTGGAAGCGGGCGCAGATATTCTGGAACTGGGCGTGCCGTTTTCTGACCCTATGGCCGATGGGCCGGTGATACAACGCGCCAGCGAGCGGGCTTTGGCGCACCATGTCAGCTTGACCGACGTGTTGAACTTGGTGGCGGATTTCCGTAAAACCAACCAAACGACACCGGTTGTTTTGATGGGTTACGCTAACCCGATTGAGGCGATGGGTGCGGAAAAGTTTGCCAAGCTGGCGCAGGCTGCTGGCGTGGATGGCGCGTTGACTGTGGACTATCCGCCGGAGGAGTGTCAGGAGTTCGTGGCTTTACTGAGAAAACACCAGCTAGACCCCGTATTTTTGCTGTCGCCGACCTCCAACACGGCGAGGATTGAGGCGATTATTAAGTCCGCTAGCGGTTTTATCTACTACGTTTCGCTCAAGGGCGTGACCGGTGCCAGCAACTTGGATATTGCCGATGTGGGGAGTAAAGTAGGCCATATTCGCACCATGACTGATTTGCCTATAGGCGTGGGTTTTGGTGTGCGCGATGCGGCAACGGCCAAGGCAGTGGCGGCGGTGGCCGATGCCGTGGTCGTGGGCAGTCGTACCGTCCAGGAAATCGAGAATTCATCCCCTGCGGAAGTGGTGACCAAGGTTAAGCAGTTGATGCAGACTCTGCGCGTGGCAATAGATAGCAACTAATTAGGAACTTTCATGAGTTGGTTACAAAAATTACTTCCACCTAAGATTCAGCGCACCATTGGCGCAGTCAAAAAGGCCGTGCCCGAAGGGCTGTGGAGCAAGTGCGCCAAGTGTGAATCGGTGCTGTACCGCACCGATTTGGAAAAGAATCAGGAAGTCTGCCCCAAGTGCGGATTTCATAACCGCATCGGTGCCCGCGCCCGACTGGAGCAGATGTTAGACCCAGAACAGCGCATCGAAATTGGAAAAGAAGTCACGCCACTAGACCCGCTCAAATTCAAGGATCAAAAAAGCTACGCAGAGCGCATCAAAGCTAGCCAAAAAGACACCGGTGAAACCGATGCGCTGGTGGTGATGCAGGGCTGCATCAATGGCGTGCCTTTAGTGGCGGCGGCGTTTGAGTTCGCTTTCCAGGGTGGCTCTATGGGTGCGGTGGTGGGCGAACGTTTTGTACGCGGGGTCAATCGCTGCATAGAACAAAAAATCCCCTTCGTGTGTTTCGCCGCCAGCGGCGGTGCGCGGATGCAGGAAGGCTTGTTTTCGCTGATGCAGATGGCCAAGACCAGCGCGGCGTTGACGGCGCTTTCCCGTGCAAAATTGCCGTTTATCTCGGTGTTGACCGACCCCACCATGGGTGGCGTTTCCGCCAGTTTTGCTATGTTAGGCGACGTGATTATTGCCGAACCAGGGGCTTTGATAGGCTTTGCCGGGCCGCGTGTCATCGAGCAAACCGTGCGTGAAACTTTGCCGGATGGCTTTCAGCGTGCCGAGTTTCTGCTCGACCACGGCGCAGTGGATATGATCGTGGATAGGCGCGAAATGCGCGACAAACTGAGCGGTCTCCTTTCCAGTCTGATGCGCCTGCCTTTGCCAGCGGCCAAGAATGCCTGATTCTTCCAAGCAGCCAGCTGATTTAGCAAGCTGGCTGACTTACCTAGAAAAGCTCCATCCCAAGTCTATCGCCATGGGCTTGGCGCGCGTCAATCAAGTCAAGCAGCGTCTCGGATTAACTCCTAATTTCATCATCATCACCGTCGCCGGCACTAATGGCAAAGGCTCTACCTGCGCCATGTTGGAGCGCATATTGCTAGCGGCGGGTTATCGCGTGGGGTGTTACACCTCGCCGCATTTATTGGAGTACAACGAACGCGTGCGGGTGGATTGCGTAGAAGCTAGCGATGCCGAACTTTGCCGTGCTTTTGCCGCAGTGGAAGCGGCGCGCGGCGACACGATGTTGACCTATTTTGAGTTCGGAACTTTGGCTGCGATGTGGCATTTTTGCCAAAATGAGATTCAAGCCGCAGTTCTGGAAGTAGGGCTGGGAGGCAGATTGGATGCGGTGAATGCCTTTGATGCCGATTGTGCCGTCATCACTGGTATAGACCTCGACCACATGGAGTATCTGGGCGATACACGGGAGGCTATTGGCTTTGAGAAGGCTGGCGTGTATCGCCAAGGCGTGCCGGCAATTTGCGGTGATAGCGAGCCACCAATAACCGTGCCGCAACACGCGTCGAAAATTCACGCGGATTATCGCCAGATAGGCAAGGACTTTGGTTTTCAGCAGCATGCTGGTGACTGGGATTATTGGTCAGAAAATGAGCGTATTGAACAGCTTCCGATTCCCGTGTTGGCGGGCAATTTCCAATTGCACAACGCGGCGAGTGCAGTTGCCGCATTAAGATCACTCCATCATCGCCTACCTGTCACTGAGGCCGCCATGCGCCAAGGCTTGGAAGCGGTGGTGTTGGCGGGGCGTTTTCAAACCGTGCAGCACAAGCCTAAAGTTATTGTGGATGTTGCGCATAATCCGCAAGCGGCGCGAGGCTTGGCAGAAAACCTGCGTCAAACGCCGTGCTCAGGGCGCACCTTGGCGGTGTTTGCTATGCTTTCGGACAAGGATGTTAGCGGAGTGATTGCCGTTCTGGGCGATGAAGTAGATGCATGGTATGTGGCAGGCATAGACGCGCCGCGTGGGGCATCATGTAAGGAATTGGCGGCGCTGTTGCTAGGTCAATTGTCCGAGACGGAGATTTTTACTTGTTCCAATGTGGCCGAAGCACTCGTGCAAGCCTGTTGCAGTGCAAGCGAAAATGATAGAATCATTGCGTTCGGATCGTTTTATACCGTGGCGGATGCGCTCCGCGCTTTTTGCCCTCCTACATAGGCGTTGATAATGGCTACTGAGCAACTGACCGATCAGGAAAAACTATTTAGAGTACGCGCCCGCCGTCGTCTGATTGGAGCAGTGGCCTTGGTGCTGCTGATGCTCACCATTCTACCTATGCTGCTGGATGACCGCAGCAATCAAAAAATGCCTGCTTCAGACGTGGCGATTAGCATTCCTAGCCAAGACGATGGTAACTTTTCTTCCAAAATTGTCCCTGCAACACCCGCCCCAGCTGAGGTTGCCGCGCAGCCAGAATCTATGCAGAACCCGGTAGAATCACCCGCCGAAGTGAAGCCGCCTGCGGTTGAAACCAAGCCTGTCGTTGAAGCAAAACCAGAAGCGCCAGTCAGCAAGCCCAAGCCAGAACCCACCGCAAAACCCCCAGAAAAAACTGTAGAAAAAGTCGCCGTAGAAAAATCTGCCGAAGCCAGGAAGGTTGGCGTGTCGGTGCAAGTGGGTGTGATTTCCGAAGGCGAAAAAGTCAAACAAGTTATCAGCAAGATTGAAGGTTTGGGTCTCAAAGCCAACACCGAAAACTTGAATACGCCTACTGGCGTTAAAGTGCGTATCCGCAGCGGCCCTTATCCCAACAAAGAAGAAGCCGAAAAAGCGCTGGAAACCTTGAAATCAGCAGGTTTCAAACCCATATTGGTGATGCATAAATGACGGTTTTTGATTATGCCGTACTGGGCATAATAGGCATTTCGGTTCTGTTAAGTTTGATGCGTGGTTTTGTACGCGAGGCTTTGGGGCTGGTGGGGTGGATTGCCTCAGCCTGGATAGCCAAGACCTACGCGGTGCAAGTGGCGGCGATGTTGCCCGCCGGTATCCCAAACGATAATCTGCGCTTACTGGCGGGATTTTTAGCGGTATTCTTAGGTGTGTTGGTGGCCGCTAGTCTGCTGTCAGTGGCTTTGAGCGATGTTGTTAAGCGCGTGGGTTTGAGCACTGTGGATCGCGGCTTGGGGCTGCTGTTTGGCATTGCGCGGGGTTTGCTGATTGTGGGGGTCGCTATGTTGATGGCGGCACTGACTGAATTACCGCAGCACCCAGAATGGAAAAACGCCATGCTCAGCCCTCCTTTGGAGGCAATGGTGATGGCCGCCATGCCTTGGCTGCCACAAGACTTTGTGAAGCATGTGAAATTTTAGTGTGAATTATCCACTGATATTCTCCTCCCCCTAGCAGGGGGAGGGCTAGGCTGGGGGTTGAAAGTGTCGTGTATGCATAAGCTCCTTACCCCCATCCCAACCTTCCCCCGCAGAGGGTGAAGGAGTAAAAGTTTGAGTTTATAGAGGCTCTTGTATGTGCGGAATTATCGGCATCGTAGGTAAGGCACCAGTTAACCAGCAGTTGTACGATGGCTTGCTGGTGTTGCAACATCGCGGCCAAGACGCGGCGGGGATTGTCACCTGCGACGGCGACACTTTCTTCATGCACAAGAACAACGGGTTGGTGCAAGACGTGTTCCAAACTCGCCACATGCGCGGGTTGATTGGCAATGCCGGCATCGCCCATGTACGTTATCCCACGGCGGGGTCATCCTCCGCCGCGGAAGCGCAACCGTTCTACGTTAATTCGCCATTCGGCATCGTGCTGGGTCACAACGGCAACCTCACCAACTCTGTACAGTTGAAAGAGGAAATGTTCAATCAGGATTTACGCCACATCAACACCACCTCTGATTCCGAAGTGCTGCTGAATGTTCTGGCACACGAAATTGAGCAGTCCGCCCCCAGCGTGGCGCTGGATAACGATACTATTTTTAACGCCGTGACCAACGTACATCGCCGTTGCAAGGGCGCTTACGCCGTGGTGGCGATGATTGCAGGTTATGGCCTGCTGGCTTTCCGCGATCCGCACGGGATTCGTCCCTTGGTGATTGGCCGTGCCGAAACCGAAAAAGGTACGGAATACGCGATTGCTTCCGAAAGTGTGGCGCTGGACGTACTGGGCTTCAAGCTGGTGCGTGACGTTGCACCGGGCGAGGCCGTGTTCATTGATATGGATGGACATTTTTATTCTAAGCAATGCGCCGAAAATGCTACGCTCACGCCTTGCATTTTTGAGTATGTTTATCTGGCAAGGCCGGATTCGGTGATAGACGGCATTTCCGTGTATCAAACCCGTTTGCATATGGGCGAAAGTCTGGCCGAAAAAATCCACCGCGAATGGCAGCATCACGATATAGACGTGGTGATCCCCATCCCCGACACTAGCCGCCCCAGCGCTTTGCAAATGGCTAATGCGCTCAATCTTACCTATCGCGAAGGTTTCATCAAAAACCGCTACATAGGCCGTACTTTCATCATGCCGGGGCAATCGCAACGCCAAAAATCGGTGCGACAAAAACTCAATCCTATCGGCATGGAATTCAAAGGTAAAAACGTGTTGTTGGTGGATGACTCCATCGTGCGCGGCACCACTTCTGAACGCATCGTGCAGATGGCGCGAGAAGCCGGAGCGAATAAAGTGTTTTTTGCCTCAGCGGCACCACCGGTGCGCTTTCCCAATGTGTATGGCATAGATATGCCGAGCCGCGATGAGCTGCTGGCAACGGGTAGAACTGACGAGCAAATTTGTCGCGCGATTGGTGCTGATGGCTTGATTTATCAGGAATTGCCGGACTTGGTACGCGACGTGCGTTTGGGCAATCCAGACATCATGCGCTTTGATTGCTCTTGTTTTGATGGCGATTACGTCACCGGCGACGTAGATGCCGCGTATCTGGCGGTGATTGAAGCGGCGCGGCGCGATGGGGTCAAATTCCAGAAGCCATCCAACTCAGCGACGCAACTGGATTTGAATCTGGTGGGCGTGGAAGAAGAAGAATTTAGTTAATCTAGGAACGCCGCGCCTTGGCGCGATGAAGTATCAATCGGGGCGAGGGCGCCCCTCCTACATTTGACAAAGCACCCCGACCGGACTATCTTCCGCACTGCGCCGATTTGAGATAACACTCTGCTTGCGGGCGCGTTAAAAATACAGCTAAAGTGAGCCGACAAAGCCCGTTTTAGCAGAACGGGCTTTTTTGTTGCCCGTTATTTGATGAGGACCGTTTTGCGAGGACAATCATGACTAAAAAATTAAACCCTGAAACCCTAGCCGTCCGCGCTGGTAGCCAACATACAGAATTCGGCGAAAATTCCGAGGCGATGTTCCTCACCTCCAGCTTCGTGTTTGAAAGCGCCGCGCAAGCCGCGGCTCGCTTCGGCGGGCAAGAGCCGGGCAATATCTACTCGCGCTTTACCAACCCCAGCGTCACCATGTTTGAGGATAAACTCGCCGCGCTGGAAGGCGCTGAGCGCTGTGTGGCCACGTCTAGCGGCATGTCGGCAATATTGGCTTGCGTGATGGGCTTGTGCTCGGCTGGCGACCATGTGGTGGCCTCGCGCAGCATATTCGGCACCACGGTGCAGTTGTTCGGCAACATCCTCAAGCGCTGGGGTTTGGAGGTGACGTTCGTCTCGCTCACCAACCCTGACGAGTGGCAAGCAGCTATCAAGCCCAACACCAAATTATTATTTGTAGAAACGCCGTCCAACCCGCTCACCGAAGTGTGCGACATCGCCTTATTGGCGGATATTGCCCACAAATCTGACGTGTTGCTTGCCGTGGATAACTGCTTCTGCACCCCCGCGCTGCAAAAACCGCTGGAGCTGGGCGCGGACATCATCATCCACTCCGCCACCAAATACATAGACGGCCAAGGGCGCTGCCTGGGTGGCGCGGTGCTGGGCAAGAAGGATGTGCTGGAGCCGGTGTTCGGCTTTCTACGCACCGCCGGCCCCACCATGAGCGCTTTCAACGCCTGGGTTTTTTTGAAAGGCTTGGAAACGCTATTTGTCCGTATGGAAGCGCATTCCAAAAACGCGCTCGCTTTAGCCGAGTGGTTGCAGCAGCAACCGCAGATTGCCCGTGTCTATTACCCGGGGCTTAAATCGCACCCGCAATATGCTTTAGCCAAGCGCCAGCAAAAATCCGGCGGTGGCATCGTTTCCTTTGACCTCAAAGGCGGCAAGGACGCGGCTTGGAAGCTAATAGACAGCACTCAGTTACTGTCCATCACCGCCAATCTGGGCGATGCTAAAAGCACCATCACCCATCCCGCGACGACTACTCATAGCCGCATCACCGCAGAGGAGCGTAGAGCGGCAGGGATAGGTGATGGCCTGGTACGAATCGCGGTGGGTTTGGAACATGTGGATGACATCAAAGCGGACGTTTTGCGAGGGTTGAAATAGTTGCGTTATATGTAGCAGTTCAGACTTTAATCCGACAGTGACAAAGGCGGGAGGCGTGAATTATTGCGTGAGTTTTCGAGGGTGTTGAAAGAAGCAAAGAGTTTAGACCGCTGCAAGTTTTAGTGGGACAATGGCCACTATCGCTCAAAGCCTAGCAAGCGCCTTAAGGAATAGTTTTAGGTATAGAAATTAAATTTAATAATTGTATATCAAGTAACTATGCGGTTTACAGCTATATTGATGGTGCCCGGAAGAGGACTCGAACCTCCACACCCGAAGGCACACGGACCTGAACCGTGCGCGTCTACCAATTCCGCCATCCGGGCAAACCTAAATCAAATAACTGCGGTCGAACGAAGCCCGCGAATTCTATAGGAAAGACCAATTTTGTCAACGAAAAAGAAACCTAGCAACAAAGCCAAACCGTTACATAAAGACGTAGCGCACAAGGATGCGCGTAAAGACCCGCATGCCAAGCGCGAGGCGGCGAAATACGAAACGCCGCTACCCAGCCGTGAATTTATATTGGAGAAGATGGAAGAAGAAGGCGCTCCGGTTTCCATGGAGCGGCTTTACAAGCTGTTGGAGATACGCGAGGTAGACCGCGATATTTTTAATCGGCGTGTCAACGCGATGGAGCGCGAAGGGCAGGTGATGCGTAACCGTAAAGGTGCGCTGTGCATTGCAGAGAAGCTCAATCTGATTGCAGGCCGCGTGCAAGGTCACGCTGACGGTTTCGGCTTCTTGATTCCCGATGTGGGCGGTGAGGATTTATTCCTGTCGCCCAAGGAAATGTCGCAGGTGATGCACGGCGACCGTGCCATGGTGCGGCCTGGTGGGTTGGATAGGCGCGGTCGTCGCGAGGGCAAAGTGGTCGAGGTGCTGGAGCGCGTCAACAAGCGCATTGTCGGGCGTTTGATACGCGAGCGCGGCGTGGTGTTGGTGGCGGCTGAAGATAAACGCATTAGCCATGACGTGTTGGTGCCGCCGGGCATGGATATGAAAGCCCAAGCCGGACAGATTGTGATGGTAGAGCTGATTGAGCAGCCGTCCGCGCATGCCCAACCCATAGGCAAAGTGGTGGAGATTTTGGGCAACTACGCTGATCCAGGGATGGAGATTGAGATTGCGTTGCGTAAGCATAATCTGCCTTATCAGTTTCCGCCTGCTGCGGAGAAATTGGCTGAGAAATTCAATCCTAAAGTCAGCATCGAGGACTATAAAGGCCGCGTGGATTTGCGCGAAATGTCTCTCATCACCATTGACGGTGAGACCGCTCGCGACTTTGACGATGCTGTGTTCTGTGAGCCGCAGGGCAGCGGTTGGAGACTGGTGGTAGCAATTGCCGATGTGAGTTTTTATGTGCGTCCAGGCGACGCGCTGGATAAAGAGGCTTACGATCGTGGCAATTCTGTGTATTTCCCACGTCGTGTAATTCCTATGTTACCGGAGGCGCTTTCCAACGGCCTTTGCTCGCTCAATCCAGAAGTGGAACGCATGTGTATGGTGTGTGACATGCAGGTCGACGGCAAGGGCGACATCAAGCGCTACAAGTTTTATCCCTCAGTCATGCGCTCCAAAGCACGCATGACTTACACCAAAGTTCAACAGATTCTGGCTGAGCCCAATGGTGCATTAGCCAAAGAGTATGAGTACATCAAGCCACACATCAAAAATCTCTATGCGCTATATCGCGTACTTGCCGAGTCGCGCGAGAAACGTGGGGCGATTGAGTTTGAAACCACAGAAACCCTGATGATATTTGATGATCAGGGCAAGATTGAGCGCATTGATCCGGTGGTCCGCAACGATGCGCACCGTTTGATTGAAGAGTGCATGTTGGCGGCTAACGTCTGTGCTTCGGATTTCCTCAAGGAAAATCAACATCCGGTGCTGTACCGCATCCACGCCGGGCCTACGCCGGAAAAGCTGGAAAAACTGCGCGACTTCATGAAGGAGTTTGGCTTCCAACTCACTGGCGGCGATGCGCCGCATGCCAAGGATTATTGCAAGCTGTTGGCACGCATCAAAGGCCGCCCTGATGAGCAGCTATTACAAACCGTCCTGCTGCGATCCCTGCAACAAGCCGTTTACAGCCCGGATAACGTTGGCCATTTCGGTTTGGCGTATGAGAGCTATACCCACTTCACCTCGCCCATACGTCGTTACCCGGATTTGCTGGTGCATAGAGCCATCAAAGCCACGCTGGAGAAGAAGAAATATGCCCCTGGCGATTGGTCTGCACTGGGTATGCATTGCTCCATGACTGAGCGCCGCGCCGACGATGCCACGCGCGATGTGCAGACTTGGCTCAAGTGCTATTACATGCAGGATAAAGTGGGCGAAAGCTTTGACGGCACGGTGAGTGCGGTCACCAGTTTTGGCCTGTTTGTGGCGCTAGATGGCATGTACATCGAAGGTCTGGTACATGTCACTGAGTTAGGCAACGACTACTTTCAGCACGACAACGTGCGTCACGTGATGATGGGCGAGCGCAGCGGCAAGGTTTTCCGTTTGGGCGACAGGCTGCACGTCAAAGTGGCGCGGGTGGACATGGAGACCAGCAAAATTGATTTTGTGCTGGATGATGGAAATCTCGCGACAAAACAAGAGAAACCAAGCAAGCAAGGAAAATTAACACGATGAGCGGGGCTCACATTATTTACGGCTTTCACGCAGTGTTAAGCCGCATGCGCCAAAACGCTAGAAGCATACAAGAGCTTTCCATAGACAAAGACCGCGTAGACCCGCGCATGAAGGATTTGCTGAGCTTGGCGCAGGAAAACAATGTGCGCGTGATGCAGATTGACCGCGCTAGGCTGGATGGCATGGCTGCCCACGGCCGCCATCAGGGCGTGGTGGCGAAGGTGGTGGATACGCCAATTCCCTATTTGGACATACACGATGTGCTGGAATCGCTCAAAGAGCCGCCGTTTTTGCTGATTTTGGACGGCGTGGAAGACCCGCACAATTTGGGCGCTTGTTTGCGTGTGGCGGATGCGATGGGAGTACATGCCGTTATCGCGCCCAAAGACCGCGCCGCTGGGCTGAACGCCACGGTGCGCAAAGTGGCTTGTGGCGCGGCAGAGAGCGTGCCGTTCATCGCCGTCACCAATCTGGCACGCACCATGCGCGAATTGCAAGAAGCCGGTGTGTGGCTGGTGGGTGCGGCCATGGAAGCCGAGCATGATTTGTTCAGTGCCAAGTTGGAAGGCGCACTGGCGCTGGTGCTAGGGGCAGAAGGCACGGGGCTGCGCCGCTTGACGTTGGAAACCTGCGATGCGCTGGTGAAAATCCCCATGCTGGGCAGCGTGGAAAGCCTGAATGTGTCTGTCGCCAGCGGGATTTGTCTGTATGAGGCAAGGCGGCAGCGGCAGTTGGTAAAGGGTTGATTCAGCTTTATTTCAAGCTCTTAAAATGGTATTCTCTCGCGCTTTCATAAACTTAAACTTTTGGAGTTACACATGGCTGTCGAACGCACCCTTTCTATTATCAAACCTGATGCAGTGGCTAAGAATGTCATCGGCAAAATTTATTCCCGTTTTGAAACCAACGGCCTGAAAATCGTCGCGGCCAGAATGGCGCAGTTGTCGCAAGCCGAGGCTGAAGGCTTCTACGCGGTGCACAAAGAACGTCCTTTCTTTGCCGATTTGGTCAAGTTCATGATTTCTGGCCCAGTGATGATACAAGCGCTGGAAGGCGAAAATGCAGTGGCGAAGAACCGCGAGCTGATGGGCGCTACCAATCCTAAAGAAGCAGCTGCTGGCACGATTCGCGCTGACTTCGCCGAAAGCATAGACGCGAATGCGGTACACGGTTCCGATTCTGCGGAAAATGCGGCGATTGAAATTGCCTACTTTTTTGGCAAATAATTCTTAATTTGAGTCGCGCGTTTATCATGAATGATGCTCTGGTTACCCTCACCCTCCTTCGACAAGCTCAGGACAGGCCAAGCCTCTCCCAGAGGGCGAGGGGAACGCAGCATCGCTACGCGATAATCGTTTGATGACCGTCAACCTGCTCGATTTCGATCAACCTCAACTCGCACAATACTTTACCGAGCAAGGCGAGAAGCCTTTCCGCGCCAAGCAGTTGTTGCGCTGGATGCATCAGCATGGGATGAGCGATTTTGAGCAGATGACGGACATTGCTAGACCGTTGCGCGAAAAGTTGGCGGCAACGACTGAAATCCGCCCACCTGAAGTTAAATTGGAGCAGATTTCCGACGACGGTACGCGCAAGTGGTTAATAGAAGCGGGTGGTGGCAACGGTATCGAAACGGTGTTCATCCCCGAAGATGCACGCGGCACGCTGTGTATTTCATCACAAGTGGGTTGTGCGCTGGAATGCACGTTTTGCTCGACCGGTAGGCAAGGCTTTAATCGTAACCTGACAGTGGCTGAAATTATCGGCCAGTTGTGGGTGGCAAACAAGGCGCTCGGACGTGACCCCAAAGGAGATCGCATCATCAGCAACGTTGTGATGATGGGTATGGGTGAGCCGCTGGCGAATTTTGATAATGTGGTGACTGCGCTCAATATCATGTTGGATGACTCGGCCTATGGACTTTCGCGTCGTCGTGTGACGGTTTCAACTTCTGGCTTGGTTCCGGCGATGGATAGACTTCGTGACGAATGTCCGGTGGCGCTGGCAGTTAGTTTGCATTCACCTAACGATAAGTTGCGCGACGAAATTGTGCCTATCAACAAGAAATATCCGCTTAAAGAGTTAATGGCGGCTTGTGTGCGCTATCTGGAAAAAGCGCCGCGTGATTTTGTGACCTTTGAATATGTGATGCTGGACGGCGTGAATGACAAGCTGCAACACGCACAAGAGCTGTTGACGCTGGTGCAAGACGTGCCATGCAAGTTTAATTTAATTCCATTTAATCCTTTTCCTGATAGCGGCTACAAAACGTCTCGCAGTGACAACATCCGCCGTTTTAGGGATGTGTTGATGCAGGCAGGGCATATCGTCACCACCCGCAAAACGCGCGGCGATGACATTGACGCCGCATGTGGCCAATTGGCGGGGCAGGTGCAGGATAAAACCAAGCGTGTTGAAAAGCGTCAAGCGGTGGTCATTCATCGCAGACAACACGAAGCTGTGATATAAATTACCCTATGAGCGACGAGACCCCCGATAGCGAAATATCTAACACAGCAGCGTCAGCGCTAGGTGGGGTTCTGCGTGCTGCTCGTGAAAGCGTGGGGCTGAGCGTAGAAGAGGTCGCCCAGCAGTTGCGAATGAGCGCACATCAAGTCAAGGCGCTTGAGGAAGATAACTTAATCGTGCTGTCTTCCCCAGCCTTTGTGCGCGGCTTTATCCGCAATTACGCACGTTTACTGAAAGTGCCTGCCGAGCCTTTGATTGCGGCGTATAAGGCCATGCAGCCAGAGGATAACGCCAGCGTTGCGATAGGCTTGAAATCTGAAAATATCGCCATTGTGAATACTTCGCGCAGGACGATGCTGATGTATTTGCTAGCCTCATTATTGGTGGTGGTGGGAGGGATTTCCTGGTGGGCTTATCAAGATTGGCGTGAAAGTAAACCTTCTGCTCCGGTGGCTGCGGTCAAGCCTTTAGTGAAGGCGCAAGAAGCTGAACCAACGCCACCCCCAATGCTAGAACCCATTGTGCAAATGCCTGCGGTAGTGCCTGATCCGACTCCAGTAGCCGCTCCAGAGGTGGTTGTTGCCCAAGATGACATTCGTTTGACTTTCACCGAACAAACTTGGGTGAGCATCACTGATAGCACAGGCAAAGAGGTATTCAACAAGACCAAGCCTGCGGAAACCGAAGATTTTGCTAATGGCACGCCGCCGTTTAACGTGGTGGTGGGCAACGCTGTTGGTGTGCTGGTGTTTTATAAAGGCAAACCGTTTGATATTTACCCTTATACCAAGGCCAATGTGGCTAGGTTTACACTGGAATAAAGCAAGTCATGACTACTCAATTTTCTTCTTTCCCCCGTCGCCACTCGCAAGCGATGGTGGTTGACCATGTGACAATAGGCGGCGCTGCACCGGTGGTGGTGCAGTCCATGACCAACACCGATACCGCTGATGCAGCATCTACGGTGCAACAGGTTTATGAGCTATGGCAAGCAGGCTCTGAGTTGGTGCGGATTACCGTCAACTCGCCCGAAGCCGCGGCGCAAGTGGCAACTATTCGTCAGCAATTGAATGCGATGGGCTGCAACGTGCCGCTGATAGGCGATTTTCACTATAACGGCCACAAATTATTGGCGCAGTATCCTGACTGCGCGCAGGCATTATCTAAATATCGCATCAACCCCGGCAACGTGGGCAAGGGCTCCAAGCGCGACGAACAGTTCGCCTCCATGATAGAAACCGCTATTCGCTACGGCAAGCCGATACGCATTGGCGTGAATTGGGGCAGTTTGGATCAAGCCAAGATGGCACGTATGATGGACGAAAACGGTCAAAAAGCAGAGCCGCTGTCCGCCGAAGCCTTGATGCGCGAAGCGCTGATTCAATCTGCACTGGAAAGCGCCGCACAAGCTGAGGCGCTAGGGTTACCGTCCAATCGCATGACCATCTCCTGCAAAGTCAGCAATGTGCAGGATTTGATTTTGGTCTACCGCGAATTGGCGCAGCGCTGCACCTATCCGCTGCATTTAGGTTTGACCGAAGCCGGTATGGGTTCCAAGGGTATCGTGGCCTCCAGTGCCGCACTGGCGGTGCTGCTGCACGAAGGTATAGGCGACACCATCCGCATTTCTCTGACACCAGAACCCGGTGAGTCGCGCACCAAAGAAGTTATCGTTGCGCAGGAGTTGCTGCAAACCATGGGTATACGTTCGTTCACGCCGCTGGTGACGGCTTGTCCAGGTTGCGGACGCACCACTTCAACATTTTTCCAAGAGTTGGCGCAGAAGATACAAAGCTATTTGCGTGAGCAGATGCCGGTATGGGCAAAGAGTTATCCCGGCGTAGAAACCATGAGCGTGGCGGTGATGGGCTGTGTGGTGAACGGACCCGGAGAATCGAAAATGGCTAATATCGGCATCAGCTTGCCGGGAACGGGCGAAGTGCCTGTGGCGCCAGTGTTTGTGGATGGTGCCAAGACAGTGACTTTGAAGGGTGACGCCATTGCCGAGGAGTTTCAGGCGATTGTGGAAGATTACGTGCAAACTAACTATGTTGAAGGTGGCAAGCTGCGACGGACTAACAAAGTCATTCCCATACAAATAGCTGCATAAGAAAAGAGGCCTGCATCGCAGGCCTCTTTTTACTTCCCTCCCCTTCAAGGGGGGAGTATCCAGTTTTTTTACAGCTTAGCCAAAATGGATTCCGCGTTAGAAACCTCAAATCCGCCCGTTTCCACGGCTACATGCTCTACTTTGCCGTCATTCACAATCATGGCAAAGCGTTGGCAGCGCATGCCCATGCCCTTGGCGATCAGGTCAAATTCCAGTCCGAGCGCTTTGGCATAATCGGCGCTGCCGTCGGCCATCATGCGTACTTTGCCAGTGGCATTGAGGTGGCGACCCCATTCTGCCATGACAAAACCGTCGTTGACCGCCATGCACCAGATTTCGTCTACGCCCTTGGCTTTGAGTTTGTCGTAATTGGCGATGTAGCCAGGTACGTGTTGCGCCGAGCATAGCGGGGTGAACGCGCCAGGCAAGCCAAAAATCACAATCTTTTTGCCTTTCACCAAATCCGCCACGGCGTGCGCTTGTGGTTTGAGTGGGCAGCTGGTAGAGGAATCGAATTCGGTACTTTCGTAGAGGGTGCCTGCGGGTAACATTTGGCCTGCTTGTATGGTCATGGTGATCTCCTTGGAATGAGGTTAAAAGAATAGGTTAAAATCAAAGGGGAAGAATTGCATAAGCCCTACGGAATGTCAAAAGGAAACTACACATGAGCAACACTAAACTTCGTTGGGGAATTTTGGGCGCGGCGCGGGTCAATGAACGCTTGTTACCGGCGATATTGGAAGCGCCTAATTCCGAGTTGGTCGCCATCGCCAGCCGCCGCGCTGGTGCTGCTGCCGAGACGCTGGCCAAGTACGCGCCGTGCTACCCCAACATTCAATGTCACGATGACTTGGACGCGTTGCTGAATGACGACAGCATTCAGGCCGTGTATTTGCCTATGGCCAATCACGAGCACGCCGAATGGGCGCTCAAGGCCATCCAGCGCGGCAAGCACGTGTTGATAGAAAAACCTATGGCGCTGAGTGTGGCGGATATTGAAGCCATCGAGGCCGCCGCCAACAAGCACAAAGTTAAGGTGATGGAAGGCTTTATGTACCGTTTTCACCCGCAACACGCCAGAATCAAGGAAATCGTGGATTCCGGCTTGATAGGCGATGTCAAAGCTGTTCGTGCCAGCTATTCTTTCATGATGCGTCCGGCGCGTATGTATCGCCTAGCTAACGACCCCAGTATGGGTGGTGGCGCGATGTGGGACATTGGGCCATACGCCATCCATTCTTTGCGCTGGTGCTTTGGCAGCGAGCCGGTTTCTGTGGTTGCCACCGCCAAGACTGTGGAAAGTGGCGCAGATAGCGTGATGAGTGGGGTGTTTGATTTCGGCGCGGGTAAGCTCGGACACTTTGACATCAGCTTTGAGCGCTCGCGCAAATCAGAATATGAAATCATTGGCACCAAAGGCTGGGTCAAGTGCAACGCCGCTTGGCAGCTGCCGGGCGACGTGCCGGTGATTACTTGGTGGACAGAGGCCGGACAACAATGCGAAGAGCGCTACCCGGCCGCCAATCACTTCAATTTAGAAATTGAGCATTTCAGCGATTGTGTGCTGAATGGCAAAGCGCCGTTGCTGAGTTTTGAGGATGCGAAGGCCAACTGTCGTGCCATTAATGCCGCGTTGCAAGCGGCGGAGCAGGGCAAGCGCATCGCCATATAAAGATGTTAAAATTCGCCTCCCTCAAATTTGAGTAATTTTTACAGGACAAAATCATGAGTCAAATCACCATCGAACACAATCCAAGCGAAGAGCGTTTGAAAGAGCTGGGCGTTGCCAGCTGGTCTATCTGGGAAAAAGAAGTTTCCAAATTTCCGTTGGATTTCGGCATGACAGAAACCGCTTATGTGCTGGAAGGCGAAATCCTAGTCACCCCTAAAGGCGCTGAACCAGTGCGTATTGTACCTGGCGATTTAGTCGTGTTTCCAAAAGGCATGAGCAGTCAGTGGGAAGTGGTCAAGCCACTGCGTAAGCACTATAAGCACAGTTAATTTGGGTATCAAAAACAAAAAAGGCCAGCGATTTCGCTGGCCTTTTTATTTGGCTCCTCGACCTGGGCTTGTGATACAGGGGTAACCATTGAGATTCCGCTGTGGAAGACACAGTCGCCCGGGTGTGCGACATCACCTACTCTGTCTATTGGCGCAAGCCAGCAGATACTCCAGCAAAACTGGGCTCTATTTTGCGCCAACTCAAGCGCATACGGGAAATGTATATTTTTAAGGACTGAGTTTTGTTGGTGTGATTGACTGTGTCAAGCGCTGTGGCAGCAGTTGTTACCATTGTGTTGGGTTTCTGAGATAGTTGTTACAGAGGTGTAGTTAATATTGCAACGATGTTAAATAGTCTTTCGTTCTATTTTCTGTAACAAAGCAGTTCTATCATCACAACCTCAAAAATTGTCTGCAAGGCTATCTTCCCTGCGCCATGAAAAAGATACTTATTACCGGTGGTTGTGGCTATATTGGCTCGCATACTTGCGTCGAGCTGTTGAACGCAGGCCACGAGTTGGTGGTGGTGGACAACCTCAGCAATAGCAATATTGCCGCGCACCACAGAGTGATGGAAATTACGGGCAAGAATGCAAATTTTTATCAAGTGGATGTGCGGGATAGAGCGGGTTTAAGCGCCATATTCGACCAGCATGCCATACAAGCGGTAATTCATTTTGCAGGACTCAAGGCAGTGGGCGAGTCTGTGCAACAGCCTTTGCGTTATTACGACAACAACATCGCCGGTACGCTAGCACTGTGTGAAGTGATGGCAGAAAAGGGCGTGCGTAATCTCGTGTTTAGCTCTTCTGCAACAGTGTACGGCGACCCCCATGCGGTGCCTATCCGTGAGGATTTCCCAACCGGAGGCACGACCAATCCCTACGGCACTAGCAAGTTGATGATAGAGCGCATTTTGCGTGACTTGATGGCATCAGACCCCGCATGGCGTATTGCCATCTTGCGTTACTTTAACCCAGTGGGGGCACATTCCAGCGGGCGGATAGGCGAAGATCCCAATGGCATTCCGAATAATCTGATGCCCTTTATCACGCAGGTCGCGGTAGGTAAAAGGGAGTGTTTGAATGTTTTTGGCGGTGACTATGTGACGGCGGATGGCACGGGAGTGCGTGACTATATTCACGTGGTGGATTTGGCCAAAGGACATTTAGCTGCGCTGGATTATATCTTCAACAACCCAGGCGAACTCACCGTGAATCTGGGTACAGGCCGTGGCTACAGTGTGCTGGAGATGGTCCAGGCTTTTCAGGCGGAAAGTGGAAAAGAAATCGCTTTCAAAATTGTGGATAGAAGGCCCGGCGACATTGCCTGTTGCTACGCAGATCCTGAATTAGCCGAGAAAACCTTGGGATGGCGTGCGACCTTGGGTATAGAAGACATGTGCCGCGACTCATGGCGTTGGCAGTCGCAAAACCCTAGCGGCTATTAGGAGATTCCATGAATCCAGAACGAGAGCTTTCCCGCCTGCATTTCTTGTTCGATAACGATAACCCTGACCAGGTTTGGACGAACGCCCGTGAGGTGATTCGTAGGATTAGCCCAAACTACAACGATGCCTATCTTTCTGAGATATTTAACGATGTGGTAGAGCTGTTTTACGGTGACTATCCTGACTATCTGCGCGTGAATACGCCTTATCACGATTTGCGTCACACCATGGACGTATTTCTCTGTGCGTTGAGGCTGATGCACGGTATGCGGGTGAATGGAGAGCGTTTTGAAAATCACGAAATCAGCGCTGTTGCAATCGCCGCATTGATGCACGATGTGGGTTATGCCCAGCAGCGGGGGGATGAGGCCGCTAATGGTGCGAAATATACCAAAACACACGTGATGCGCGGTATTGAGTTTTTGCGTAATTATGTGGATCTGCAAGGCTGGTCGGTGACGTGGTTGTTAAATGCTGAGGCTGCTATCCACTGCACCAATCCGGCACTAAAACTCGCTGATATTGAATTTGAAAATGAACGTTCACTATTGATAGCCAAGCTAGTAGGAACAGCCGACCTGGTGGGGCAGATGGCGGATCGTTCTTATCTTGAGAAATTACTGTTTCTCTATTTTGAGTTCAAAGAAGCGGGCATTCAGGATTTCAGCAGCATGAGTGAAATGTTGCAGCGTACGCACCAGTTTTATCAGATGACAATCCAAAAATTAAACACAGAATTTGACAGTTACTACAAACACTTAACCAGCCATTTTGTGGATTGGTTCGGGGTTGAATCCAATTACTACATGCATTCGATTGATAAAAACATTGATTACCTAGAAAAGGTGTTGAGAGAGTCCGGCGCAGGAGGTTTTTTGAACAATCTCAAACGGCGCGGCATTGTGAATAAAGCCCTCGTACTCAATGCGAACTAGTCACCCTTGTCTTCAAGCTGTCGCATAGGCTACATAGGACTGTAACAATGCTGCGTTATCTTATCCTCAACATGAAAATTCAAACAAAGGTGATGCAATGAAAGCCATGATTCTTGCGGCCGGCAAGGGTACTCGCGTACGTCCTTTAACGCACGAGATGCCCAAACCCATGATTCCGATTATGGGTAAGCCGGTGATGGAATACTTGGTTGAACTGTTGGCGAAGCATGGGGTGAACCAGGTGATGGTCAACCTCAGTCATCTGCCACAACGCATAGAACAATACTTTGGCGATGGACAGCGTTTCGGCGTGGAGATTGGTTACTCCTTTGAAGGCTACATTCAGAACGATGAAATGATTCCTTTCGCGCTGGGTTCTGCGGGCGGAATGCGTAAAATTCAGGATTTCGGTGGATTTTTTGATGAAACCACCGTTGTGATTTGTGGCGACGCGATTATTGATCTCGATTTAACTGCTGCTGTGGCCGAACATAAGCGCCGTGGGGCGCTGGTGAGTTTAGTGGCCAAGCAAGTGCCGTGGGAAGAGGTCTCCAGCTACGGCGTGGTGGTGGCTGATGAACAAGGACGTATCACTTCGTTCCAGGAGAAACCTTCTCAAGCTGAAGCCAAGTCTAATTTAATCAATACCGGTATTTATATTTTTGAGCCAGAAGCGCTGGATTTGATTCCTTCCGGCCAAGTGTTCGATATTGGTTCTGACTTGTTCCCGTTGCTGGTAGAAAAAGGGTTGCCATTCCACGCGTTGCAGCATGACTTCCATTGGATAGACATTGGTAAGGTGTCCGATTACTGGGAGGTCACACAGCGCGTAATGCGTGGCGAAGTAGAGGGCATCAAGATTCCTGGGCAAGAAATTCGCCCGGGCGTATGGGCGGGACTGAATGTAAGAATTGACTGGCGCGACACCACCATAGAAGGCCCTGCGTATATTGGCTCTGGTACTCACATTGAGGCTGGTTGCCAAATTTTAGGTCCTACATGGATAGGGCATGGCTGCCATCTGCATCAGAACGTCAAGATGACGCGCAGCGTTATTTTTGAACACACGCGTGTGCGTGAAGGTGCCGAATTTGATGAGCAAATAGTCGTGGGTGACTATTGTGTTACCAAGCACGGTGAGACCTTGCATGCCGAAGAAGTTGGGCTGAATTGGATTTGGCGTGATGCGAGGGTCGTCAACATCGTGGAGCGGCAGGATTCAGCCATAGTTGTTTGATCCACCTTAACCTAAAACTAAAAGCATCGCCCTGCTCAGCAGGGCGTTTTGCCTTATAGCTAAAAAATATGCGATTCAGACAACAGCTCAGCTACCGCAAGCCAATGACACCTGCCATGCTGGTTAAAATGTTGCTCGACCCGATACTCATCATAGGCACTTTGCTAACGCTGGCGTATTACTACGATGACCTGATAGACCGCGAGTACATGTTGCTTTCCTTGATGATATTCGCACTGACTTTCCCCGGCACATGGTCTAAGAATTCGAATATGCGTTCCGAACTGGCGCATATATTGACCAACTGGCCAATTCTGGTGGGTATTCTGGTCTTCTTTGGTTATACCACCACCTTTCTAGAGCATTTTGACCACGATGTAGTGGTGGGGTGGGTGTTTATCACGCCACTGGTGATGTTCGTTTTACATGTGCTTATTCGCAAGTTGCTAGAGCGTCTACGTAGCGGACAAGACGCTAAAGTTGCAGTGATCGTTGGAGCTAACGATATTGGTTTGCAAATGCGCGAACGCTTGAGTGAGGAAGCCTCAATTGGCATCCACAGCCAAGGTTTCTTCGATGATAGACCGTCCAATCGCACGGCTTTGGGTGAAGATGGGCAGAATGAACTACTTGGTCGATTGGCAGATGTTGCCAACTACATTAGAACGCACTCCGTAGACATCATCTATATGGCATTGCCCATGTCATCGCAGCCCAGAGTATTGAATTTGCTGGATGACCTCAAAGACACCACCGCTTCGCTCTATTTTGTCCCTGACATTTTCGTATTTGACCTGATTCAGGCGCGTATAGATGATGTGGCGGGCATTCCCGTGGTCGCGGTGTGCGAGACCCCATTCTATGGCATGAACGGATTTATCAAACGTGCCAGCGATATTGTGTTGTCTTTGCTGATATTGCTGCTTATTTCTCCAATCATGTTGGTGTTGGCGTTAGGCGTAAAACTCAGTTCATCAGGCCCTATTTTGTTCAAACAGCGCCGCTATGGTTTGGATGGGCGCGACATCATTGTCTATAAATTCCGCTCTATGACGGTGTGTGAGGATGGTGGAAAAGTCGTGCAAGCCACGCGCAATGACAAACGGGTGACCCCATTCGGTGCGTTTATAAGAAAAACTTCATTGGATGAATTGCCCCAATTTATCAATGTGCTGCAAGGCCGGATGAGCATTGTCGGGCCGCGTCCGCATGCGGTTGCCCATAACGAGGAATACCGTAAGCTCATCAAAGGCTACATGATTCGCCATAAGGTAAAGCCGGGAATTACAGGATGGGCACAGGTCAATGGATTTCGAGGAGAAACTGACACAGTTGATAAAATGAAAATGCGCATTGACTATGATTTGGACTATCTACGGCGCTGGAATTTGGTGCTGGATATGAAAATTATCATGCGTACGGCGTTGTTGGTGATGATGGACAAGCAGGCATATTGAAGTGCAGAGTTGAATTGTAGTGATTTAGCTAAATCACAGCCTGAGATTTTTTTTATAAAACACCAGTTCTGCACGACTTACCAATTGACGTTTCCATTCGGAAATTTGGCTTGGGTGTACGCTAAAAATTGCTGATAACTCCGTCAACGATTTTTCATTGCGTAGCGCGGCGAGCGCCACTTTGGCTTTGAACGCCGGCTCATGCTGTCTTCGCAGACTTGTTTTTTGGGTGAGTTCATCCATTATTTCAGTAGCTCACCCATGGCAATCTCATTGATGCTCATTTGCTGGGACTTCAGCATGTTTTCAATATATTGCTGCTCCAGTTGTTTGGCTTTTTGCAGCCTCAAACTGGATGTAATAACTTCTTTGGCATCTTTTAGTGCTTGTGTCGACGAAGGCTTGATTTCCAATAATTTGATGATGTGCCAACCGGACGGGCTTTTGATGGGTTTACTTACTTGCCCTGCGGATAGCTTTAGAATTTGCACACGCAATTCAGGAATCATGTCTGCTTCCGCCAACCAGCCTATGTCGCCCCCTTTGGCGGCGCTTTCTTTATGATCGGAATTTTTATTGGCTAGCTCTGCGAAGTCTGGACCTTTTGCCTTGCTGGCGAGGTCATTGGCTTTTTTTTCAGCTTCTTCAGGGCTGGATTTATTGTCCGCTGAAGAAGAAAGATAAATCTGGGCAAGGTGATATTGCGTAGGGATGAGAAAAGAGGCCTTGTTAGCCTCGTAGGCTTGTTTTACCTCATCATCTGAAGGGTAGCTAGTGGCAGGGCGTGCGGTATCGTTCATATACGCACTGACGATTACTTGATCTCGTACGATGTCTATTTGCGACTTCACTTCTGGGCGTTTATCCCATTGCTTGTCGTTGGCTTCCTTAAGGATGACGCGACGTATGAGTTCTGTTCTAACGACCTGAGCAAACGCAGCAGGGTCTGACAATAGTTGTTTTTTAGTAGTGGCATCAAGGCTATCTAGGATGGCTTTGACCTGAGATTGCCTGAGTTCGGTGTTACCTAGCTTGGCGACTATTTCGTCACCAGCGTAGGCACTGAGAGTGCAAGTGAAAACAAAGAGAGTTAAAGCTGTTTTTATGAAATTACGCATGATTTAATTGGGGGAGCAGGGTTGAAAATTCAATCCGTGACTTAATCACACCTACATTACAGAATTCTGACAATGGCACGAACGCCCATAAAAAACTCTGGCGCACATCAAGTACGCCAGAGTTTTTGGGTTACTACGCTTGCTTAAAACAATTACTTTTTGTTACGACGACGCTTAGCCGCAAAGCCCATCAAGCCCAAGCCACCCAGCAGCATGGCGTAGGTTTCTGGTTCTGGTACAGGTTGTGCCATCAACATCAATTGGCCGCCTTCTACAGTTTCAGCATCACCGGATAAAGCATGGTTTTGCATTACTAGTAAGTTGTATTGCTTGCCGTCGTTACGGTTCAGGATGCTCGTTACATCAATTACGCCAGAGGTTTCTTCATCTTTGGTCAGCGTGCCTGTGGTTACTACGCCACCCACTACATCACCAAATCGGGTCACATCACTCTTGTAGATTTGAGTCAAGGTATCAGTGGTAGGGTCGTATTTAAAACCTTTACCGTTATGTACGGCGTTACCGGTATCTTCTTGGAAAACAAGTGTACCGTCTTCATTCACCGTCATATTATCCATCATGACTTGACCTTCGGTACCATCTAGCAACATGTCAATTTTACCGCCAGCGGTTGGGTTTGCAATGTCGTTGAAAGTCATGCTGTACAAGCGTGAACGCCCTACTGCAGTGCCAACGCCATCATTTACCGTATCCAATTGGTCGGTGGTCACAAAATAGTATTTATTGTTGCTTTGTGTATCCCAAGCGCCATCTTCTGGACGTGAGAAAGATGTGGCTGCATTGGTGGAAAGAGTGAAAGTAGCATTAGGAGCGATGGTGTTGATGGTGGTGCTGTTAACACGTTCCTGTGTCATACCGCTGACGTTTACATAGTAGGTAGTACCATTCGCTAGACCAGCACGTTCTGCATCATTTCCGACATTGGTTTTGTTCCCTACATAAACGGCTACTGCACCGCTCACGTTACTGCTACCAACTCTTGCCGTACCGTCAGATTGACCAACCACGATGGTCTTGTCTTGTGCGTAGCCATTTGCGGCAACGTTTTCCCAGCTCGCTGCACCAAACGCGGACAAATAGTAGCTGGTGCCTTTGTCTGCACCAGTGGCGACATGAGCCAATGCGCGGTTACCAACTGCACCAAGTACACCCGTACCAGACTCTTCACCATTCATGAATATACGGTTTTGTGTACCCAAACCGGTGGTTGGGTTGTAGAAGGCACTCACCGCAGGAAGGTCAGCAGAGCAGAAGCGAGCGAAAGTCAGTGCACCAGTGTAAGCAGAGCCGTCGGTGTTTTTAACGGTACGCATCAAGTCGGAACCTGATTGCACTTGCAGGGTTGTTTTATCAATAACCCACTCGGAAACATACGCACCTTTAGCGCCGTGTGCACGATTGATACCTACGGTAGCACCGAGTTCATGATTCATCAGCACGGTCATGGTGCCGTTGCCATTGTCGTAAGCACCCAAGCCATCAGGGATGCCGCCCATACGATAACCACCGACGCTGTCACCTGTGGTCAGGATGGATGTGAATTGAACGCCTGGCGCTACAGCGGTAACGTAAGGGGTTTGTGAACTGCTAGGGCCTTGCGCAGCAGAAGCGAAGCCAGCGTTAGCGGCGAGTACAGCGGCTACGGCCAGAGTGATTTGCTTGATACGTGTCATTTGAAACTCCTTGAAAAAAGCGGGTTAGATTGTATGGGTATGCTTGGCATATCGTTTGCACGGACAGAGTGCGCTTCTTCGTATGCTAGGGAGAAGCATAAGGTTTGAAGGTTGCACCCGTTACAGACTGCTCATAGTCCGAAAGGCCTAGTTCCGGAGGGTTGCTGACAAGCTTTTGTTACAAGCCGGGCTATGCCCGATTGAGCCGAACGATCGTCCTGCTCATTCAGATGCTAGTATTCAAGGCCTAGCGAATCAAATTCCATGGCATAGTCCCCCAAGTGCATGCCATAAAATGGTAAGTCTTCCTGCATGTCCCGAATTCTGCGACGATAGCCGTCGAGAAATTCCAATCCGGTCACATCCTGCGGCATGATGGTGCCTACGCCGAGATGGTCATGATCGTCAAAACCGTCAGCCTGTAATGGCTGTAAGCTGATGGCTGACTCTTCCAGATAGTTGCCTTCCTGATTCAATTCGTCCATCAAAGACATAAGCGCATGCGATGGAATGGGCTGGTACAGCGAAGGCTCTTTTGAGAACATAGGTACTTTTGAAAACGCAGGCACTTTCATGATTTTCTCCCTTAGAAATTCAGAAGCGCCACTATCCCTTGCTTGTGTTGCGGTTATGCAATGGCAAAATAGCTCTTACGGCTCATGCGTTTGAGGCTTGAAAACACACAGTTCAATTTGACTTGGGTGACATGTAAGATGTGCTATTGCCAGTCACTAGCTGGTTATTAGGCAAGTTAATCTTTGTACGGATCTCAGGTTTTTTCTGACGCAATAAATTAATAGAACTGTCATTAATAGAACTGTCATACAAGGCAGCTAATATTCTGCTTCGCTAAAAATCTGTAGGCATCCGCTATGCAAGCAAGTATAGAAGCAAGTATAGATAAGCACAGAAGCCGCGCGTTGTCCGCTAATGCTAGCCGAAGCGCAGGCTTTACTTTGTTGGAATTACTCGTGGTGTTGGTCATTCTCGGCTTGCTGGTCGGGTATGTGGCGCCTAAATACTTTGCGCAGTTGGGCAAATCTGAAGTCAAGACTGCGCGTGCGCAAATCAATTCGCTGGAAAAAGCACTAGATCAGTATCGCTTGGATGCGGGGCAATATCCCACCAGTGAACAAGGCATCAACGCACTCAACGCGGCGCCCGCAGGCGAGAGCAAGTGGGCTGGGCCTTATCTGCAAAAAGCGGTGCCAAATGATCCTTGGGGACGTCCTTACATCTACAAATCACCGGGCGAGCATGGTGATTTCGATTTGTCTTCAATGGGCAAAGATGGCCAGCCTGGCGGGACAGACGATAACGTAGACATCGTCAATTGGTAACATGCGTTTCCACGTCCGCGCACTGTCAGCAGGGCAGATAATCACACTGGAGTTAGACGCGCTGCATGCGGATGACGCGGCACGTCAGGCGCGTAGCCGTGGCTATGAAATCGTCTCAGCGCAGCCGCATAAAGAGAAAACGGGGCTGGGCGGACAAAAACGCTTTCCTTTGATGCTCTTCAGCCAAGAGTTGCTGGCGCTGTTAAAAGCTGGCTTAGGGTTAATCGAGGCACTGGAAGGCATCACCGAAAAAGAACAACGCCCTGAAGTTCGCGCTACTTTGCAGCAAGTGTTGGATGCGCTATATCGCGGCCAGCCATTATCTGCGGCACTGGAAATGAGTCCGCAAGCTTTCCCCGCGCTGTACGCCGCGATGATACGCGCCAGCGAAAGAACCGGCGATTTGCCTGAAGCGCTGCTGCGCTACATCGGCTATGAGCAGCAAGTCGAAGTGCTCAAGAAAAAACTCATTTCCGCCTCTATTTATCCAGCCTTGCTTATTAGCGTCGGCGGTCTGGTGGTGCTGTTCCTGCTGGGTTACGTGGTGCCACGGTTTTCTGTGATTTATGACGACCTCGGTAGCAACCAGCCGTGGATGCTGAAAGTAGTGCTGAGTTGGGCGAATCTGGTGAACAACCACGGCGGACTGATGCTGATGTCTGCGACCGGCGTGGTGGCTGCCATCGCTTATGCCCTATCCCAACCTCAAGTGCGTGGACGCATCGTCAGCGAGCTGTGGAAATTGCCCATGATAGGCGCGCAGATGCGCGTGTTTCAACTGGCGCGTTTTTATCGCACCTTGAGCATGTTGCTTATCGGCGGAATTCCGGTACTGCAAGCGCTGGATATGGCGCGTGGCCTGCTCGCCACGGCTTTTCATGCCAGCCTCACGCAGGCTTCCACCATGATACGCCAGGGCCATCCGATATCTGGCGCCATGGAAGCAGCCGGACTGGTCACGCCTGTATCCTTGCGTATGCTGCGGGTGGGCGAGAAAAGCGGTGAGATGGGGCGCATGATGGAACACATTGCCACCTTGCACGACGAAGAAATCTCACGTTGGCTGGAGTGGTTCACCAAATTATTTGAGCCACTGTTGATGATTTTTATCGGTCTGATTATTGGCGGCGTGGTGGTGATGCTGTACATGCCCATCTTTGAGTTGGCGGGGAGTTTGCAATGAACATGCCCGCTGCCACTGAGGCCAAAGCACAAATGTTCTCGCCCGCCGCAATCGCTGAAGCACGTCTATTGGCGCAGCGCGGTGAGCGTCCTTTAGTCGAGGTCTTGCAACATCAGGCTGGTTTGGATTCAGACGCATTTTTGGCGGCGTTGGCACAAGCCGTGCGCCTACCAGCACTGAGCATGGATGCTTTACATGCGCTCACGCCAGCCTTTGAAACCGTCACCTATAATTTGGTCGCTCAGCACGAATGCCTGCCGCTACGTAATGCAACCGGTAAGTTATTGCTAGTTATCGCCGATCCGTTCCGTAGCGAATTAAACGATTGGGCGATGGAGCGTCTGGCGGAGCCATTTGAGATGTGCCTCGCTCATCGCGCAGATATCCTGGCCTATTTGTCGCGTCATGAAGACAGTCTGCGGGCGATGGATGGTGCCATGCTCAATGCGGGGGAGTCGGGCGAGACGGCGGGCAGCGATGTTGAGCATTTGAGTTTGCAAAGCATCACCAACGATGCCAGTCCGATTATTCGGCTGGTAAATTCCACCTTGTACGATGCCCTCAAAAGTCAGGCCAGCGACATCCACATGGAAAGTACACCGACGGGGTTGGTGATCAAATACCGCATAGACGGCGTGTTGAGCCAAGTGGGCGCGATTCAGGGAGCAGACATGGCGGAGCAAGCGGTGTCGCGCATCAAAGTGTTGTCGGAGTTGGATATTGCCGAACGCCGTGTGCCGCAGGACGGGCGTTTCAAGGTGATGATGCAGGGGCGCGACGTGGATTTTCGTGTGTCCATCATGCCCAGTATTTTTGGCGAAGACGCGGTGTTGCGGGTGCTGGATCGTAAATCCTTGTCAGAAGAAGCCAGTGGCCTTTCGCTGGAAAAGCTGGGGTTCGACGACTACATCATCGAAGGTTTCCGCCAGTTAGTGCGCGAGCCTTACGGCATGGTGCTGGTGACGGGGCCCACTGGTTCCGGTAAAACCACCTCGCTTTACGCCGCCATCAGCGAAGTCAATCACGGCCATGACAAGATTATTACAATCGAAGATCCGGTCGAATACCAATTGCCAGGCGTGTTGCAGATACCCGTGAACGAAAAAAAGGGGCTGACTTTCGCTCGTGGTTTGCGCTCGATTTTGCGCCACGACCCCGACAAGATTATGGTGGGCGAAATCCGCGACCCTGAAACCGCGCAGATCGCCGTGCAATCGGCACTCACAGGCCATTTGGTGTTCACCACCGTCCACGCCAACAACGTGTTTGATGTCATCAGCCGCTTCCTGCATATGGATGTGGATCAATACAGTCTAGTGGCTGCGCTTAATGGGGTGATGGCGCAGCGTCTGGTGCGTCTGACTTGTGTGCATTGCGCGGAAGACTTTATTCCTTCGGCAGAATTACTCAAAGATTCACGGCTGACTCAAGCTGACATTGTGCATTACCGCTTCCGGCTAGGGCGTGGTTGCGGCCAATGTCGTGGCACTGGCTACCGTGGGCGCAAGGCGATTGCCGAATTGCTGGTGTTGGACGACGAACTGCGCGAAATGATTATTGCGCGTGAACCTTTGCGCCGCTTGAAAGAAGCCGGTCGGGCGCGTGGCATGAAAAGCCTGCGCGAAGCCGCCTTGGCCTCGGTAGCGCGTGGCGAAACCACACTGGAGGAGATCAACCGTGTCACTTTTGTCGCGTGATCGTCTCGCCATTGCCATTTATCCGGAGCGCGTGGTGTGGCTACGCGCCACCAAAGGCTTGCGTACTGTGGTCAAAGCCAAAGGCATTATTCCCTGTGCCACAGAAAAATCCCCAACTTGGACGGGCGTCTTGGCCGCGTTACCACAGGCACTTAAAGAAGCCGCCAATATCAACGTGTCTATTGTGCTTTCCAACCGCCTAGTACGCTACGCCATCACCCCCAACCCAGACAGCGCCAACAGCCGCGAAGAACTCGACGCGCTGACACGGCATGTGTTTGAGCGCACACATGGTGAAGTTGTAAGTTCTTGGGAGATACGCTTGAGCGATGCTAGCCCCGGGCATTCAGCGCTCGCCAGTGCGGTGGATAGCGACTTGCTCATAGCATTACGCGAAGCCGTAGCGGTGAGTGGCAGCCGTTTGCAGGCCATACAGCCTTATTTGATGGCGGCGTTTAAGCAGCAAGCAGGAAAAAACGGCGTGTTTGTAATGGTGGAACCGGAGCGTTTATGCCAACTGGCGTGGAAGGACGGCGGCTGGTGCGGCGTGCAGCAAACCTATGCCAATGGGCATTGGCACGACACCTTGAACGAGTCATTGGGGCGCATGACCATGAATCTGGCGTTGGATGCTAAAACGCCGATTCGCGTGTGTGCGCCAGAACTGGAAAACACCGCCGTTGCCAATAGTCACTGGCAGACAGAACCTTTTATTCTCTCTTGGCCTGCTGGACTCTCGCCCATTAACGACCGAGCCTACGCTGGGGCGATGTTGGCGCTGAACTAAATATGCAGATACGTCTTGATTACGCGCAAACCCAGCATACAAGCCCACTATGGCTGTGGGTGGTGTTGGCATTGGCGGTGTTGAGCAGTGGCGCGGCGCTTTGGCAATACAGCCAATTGCAAGCCGAGCGGGCAGGACTAGCGTTACGTTTGCAGGCAAGTAATGAACAACCCGTCACAGCGCCACCTCGCAACGCACGCCCTAACAAGGGAGTGGATAAATTAAAAGAACAGACCAAGCAGGCGAATCTGGTGCTGCAACAACTGGGTTTGCCGTGGCCGACGTTGTTAGAACATCTGGAAACGACCGCCAGCCCCAAAGTTGCCTTGCTCAGTGTGCGCCCCGATGCGGCAAAAAGGCGTTTGCGCGTGTCCGGAGAGGCGCGTCAGTTGGTTGATGTGCTGCAATACATAGACGCACTGGCGGCGGGCGGACTGGTGAGTGACGTGGTGTTGGAACAGCATGACGTGGTGGCAACCGACGCACAAAAACCCGTGCATTTCTCGATCAGTGCGCACTGGGGAGTGTCATGAACCCACAGTGGCAAATGCGCTGGCTGATGCGCCGCATGGGAATACCCGGATTGGCGAGTCTAGGGTTGTTATTGTTCGCCTTAGTCGTCTTATTGGCGGGCATTTTACCCGTGCAGCAGGAGTTGAACCAGTTACGGCAACAACTGACGCAGAAGCCGGTACAAGTGGTGAAAAAGGCGCCTGTTTTGTCTTCGGATGAATTGTTGGTAAAGGATTTGGCTACTTTTGAACAGCGTTTCTCCAGCATAGATCACCTCTCTACCCAATTGGAAGAATTATTCAAACTGAGCGAGAAACACGGTTTGAGCGTGGATAAAGGCCAATATGCCTTGGCGGAACGTGCAGCAGGAAGTTTGCGGCGTTTTGAGGTGACTTTTCCGGTCAGCGGCAACTATCAACAAATTCGGGCATTGGTGCTGGAAGCGTTAGAAAAACTTCCCGCTGCGGCCTTGCTGGACATGAGTTTGGAGCGTGAAAAAATCGCCGATACACGCATTAAAGCCAACTTGCGTTTCGTATTATTCGTGAGGAAATCTGCATGAGCGCCGCCACCCAGAGCAAGCGCAATATGTTGCTGGGCACCGCGCTGGCAGCCACCGTAGGGTTGGCACTGTGGGTTCAGTCGCAGGAGAAAGCTGTGGATGACGGAGGTCTGGAACTGGCGCGCCCCAACAAAGTGTCGTATGCGCTGGAGAAGCCGACATCGGCCAGTAAGGCGCAAGTGATTGATAAAGCCGTCACGCTGGATTGGACCTTGTTGGCGGGGCGTGAGCTAGCGCTAAATACGCAAGCTGTGACCGACAAAAATGGCACAGATTTGTTCAAGCCGTACAGCTGGTACGTGCCGCCGCCAAAATCCGCCGAACCACCTCCGCCACCACCTAAGCCGGAAGCGCCGCTCGTGCCATTTAACTATATCGGCAGAATGGAAGGCATGCCACAAGGCACGTTGTTGATGTTTTCCTCTAACAACAAGATGTATACGGTGGCTGCGAGTGAGTCGCTGGACAAGGTGTGGCGCTTGGATGGTGAGGATGCCAACACGATACGTTTTACCTATCTACCGCTGGGGTTGCCACAGACGCTTGCCAAAGCGGGTAAAGCGGCAGTAGCTAACCCAAGTCAGACTAAAAAGCTTGAAAACCAAGGAAGCAATCAATGAAAATTCCCTTCGATTTTATTAAACGGATGATGATCTGCGGGCTGGCCTTGGCGCTAGTCTCTTGTGCCTATGCCCCTTGGAAAGAGCGCATCGTGGCGGGGGCTACGCCAGATGAAAAACTGGTCAATGCGCGTGCTGCCCAGAAACAAGAACCGGAGAAATTACCACCGCGAGCTGATTTACGCGTGACACAAGAGCAAACCATCAACGACTTGATGACGCAGGTGGATAATGCTTTGCGCGATGGACGCAAACAAGATGCAGAGGCCTTGTATGGGCGGGTCTTAGTGCTGGATCCCAATAATCCACGTGCCATAGTTGGTCAGCAGATATTACGACGTGAGCAGCAACATGTGGATCAAATCAAACAAGCCCAAGCGCTATTCACCAAGGGCAATATGGAAGCGGCGCAAGCCATGCTGCGTTTGGTGTTGCTGGAAAACCCTAATGACAACACGGCGCTGGAGTTGCAGCAAAAAATTCATCTCAAACAAGCGGTGAATATCCGCAGCGCACCGCCTGAACTCAAGCCGCCGTTCAACAAGCCGGTGACGCTGGAATTCCGCGATGCCAACATCAAGATGGTGTTTGAGGCGCTCTCCAAAACTACGGGTATCAATTTCATTCTGGATAAGGACATCAAGCCAGATGCCAAGGCTACGGTATTCATCAAAAAAGCGCGTATCGAGGATGCCATCGAGATGGTGCTGGCGACCAATGGCTTGCAGAAAAAGGCGCTGTCGGAGACTTCTGCGCTGGTGTTCCCCAACACGGCGCAGAAACTCAAGGACTATCAGGACTTGATGATACGCAGCTTTTATCTGACCAACTCCAGCGCCAAGCAAGTCGCCACCTTGCTCAAGACCATGCTCAAGACCAAGGATGTGTACGTGGATGACAGACTCAATATGCTGGTGGTGCGAGATACGCCGGAAGTCATTCGCATTGCAGAAAAACTGGTGGCGGCCAACGATATGGCCGATCCGGAGGTGATGCTGGAGATGGAAGTGTTGGAAGTGAGCCGTAGCCGTTTGCAGGAGCTGGGTATTCAATATCCTAATCAACTGGCGGTGGCCACACCCACCGGTGCAGCTGCGCTTACCTTGGATACTCTGCGTAACCTTACCTCAAAAGTTATCAGTGTTAGCCCTAATCCTGCGCTTAATTTCAATAAAACCACTGGGGATGTCAATCTGCTGGCGAATCCGCGCATTCGCGTCCGCAACAACGAAAAAGCCAAGATACACATAGGCGACAAAGTGCCGGTGATTACCACCACTTCGACCGCAAATGTTGGTGTCTCGGAGAGTGTGCAATATCTGGATGTGGGTTTGAAATTAGAGGTGGAGCCACGCATTACTCTGGATGACAACGTCAACATCAAAATATCGCTGGAAGTAGCCTCCATCGCCAAAACCATCGCCACCAAAAATGGTGGCTTGGTGTATCAAGTGGGCACGCGCAATACCAGTACCTTGCTCAGACTCAAGAATGGCGAAACGCAGATATTGGCGGGTCTGATTTCTGACGAGGAACGTGAAAACGCCAATAAATTGCCAGGGCTGGGCGATATTCCTGTGCTGGGACGCTTGTTTGCCTCTGAGAAGGACGAGAAAAACAAGACCGAAATCATCCTCGCCATCACGCCGCGCATCATCAATAACATACAGCGCTCGGAGGCTGATATTCAGGAGTATTGGTCTGGCACGGATGCTGTCGTGACTGACAAGCCGCAGATGGTAGCACCGGTGAGTGGAGGCGGCCGTAGCTTGCCTGCACCAGCAACGGTTGAGCCAGAACAGCCCATGGTTGAAGCGCCTAAAGAGGCTGTTGAAGCGGAGAAAGCTGTCACGCCAGCTGATGCACCTCCACCGCCGCCAGCTAATCCATAACGACGACATCATGATGAAAGCCCAGCAAGGCTTTACTTTAATCGAAATGGTGGTGACGGTAGTCATCGTTGGCATTCTGGCTTCCGCCATCGTGCCTATGGCGCACATTAGCGCCAAACGCAGCAAGGAGGCCGAATTGCGGGCGGCCTTACGCGATATACGCAGCGCATTGGATGCTTACAAAAAAGCCTACGACGACGGGCATATAGAGAAACAGGTGGATGCTTCAGGCTATCCGCGTTCTTTGGAACTGTTAGTGGAAGGTGTGCCGGACGTGCGAGACGCCAAAAAGAAACCCATGCGCTTTTTGCGTCGCATTCCCCGCGACCCGCTTTATCCCGACCCACAAGCCAGATCTGCCGACACTTGGGGCAAGCGTAGCTATGAAAGTGCGCCAGATGCACCGCAAGAGGGTGCTGATGTATACGATGTTTACTCACTCAGCCGTGATACCGGAATGAACGGTATTCCGTATCGTTTGTGGTAATGAGAATGAGATATTCATCAAGACTCAGCAAAGGATTCACGCTGGTTGAGCTATTGGTCGTGCTGGCGATTCTCATGTTGCTGCTGACCGTTGCTGTACCTAAATACTTTGGTGGCGTGGATCGTGCTAAAGAGGCGGCTTTGAAACAAGACCTCGCCGTCATGCGCGAGGCGCTGGACAAGTTTTATGGCGACCAGGGGCGCTATCCATCTTCTCTGGAGGAGTTGGTGGATCAAAAATATCTACGCGCCGTGCCGGTTGACCCCATTACAGATAGCAAAGACACATGGCTGATAGTTACCCCGCCTGACGAGACGGGCGGAGGTGTGTACGACTTGCACAGTGGCGCCACCGGCAGTGCACTGAATGGCTCGGCTTATGCTGACTGGTAGCAGCAACCAAGCTGGATTCACCTATATTGGCTTGCTGTTATTTGTGGCAATTAGCGGTATAGGCTTGGCGATAGCCGCCCAAGTCTGGCACACCGAAGTGCAGCGCGAGAAGGAAAAAGAACTACTGTTCGTGGGCGAGCAATTTCGCCTAGCGATAGGCAGCTATTATGAAAATGCGCCGGATGGAGTGAAAAAATATCCAAACTCGCTAGAAGAATTGCTGCTGGATACACGCTTCCCTACAGTGAAGCGACACTTGCGCAAAATTTACCCAGACCCGATGACCGGACTGCCGCAATGGGGCTTGGATAAAGCGCAAGAGCGGATTGTGGGCGTGCATAGTTTGTCTGCCAAAGCGCCGCTCAAAAAAGCTGGATTTTCTGAGCAATACGCTAGTTTTACTGGAGTAGGGCAACTGCAGGATTGGCGATTTGTCTACATGCCCACTGCAATTTCTGAAACTTTTGGAAGTACAGGCTCAGCTAATTCTGGTTCAAACAACGCAGATAGCACCAAGACCGCTTCCGATGCTACGACTAATGCAGCGTCTACTGCGGACGACGCTTTTGCCAAAAAGATTAAACGCTGCTTTACCCAATACTATGTGGACGAGAAGGCTTGTGGCGCGGTATGCCTCAATACTCTAAGACCCCCCATAGAATGTACGCAGTGTCATGATTCCAAACGGCTGCGGCTGAGTGCATGTATGCAGGAACAGACTTTGCCCGTGTTGAATAACTGAAGGCTAGATTAGAGCTGCTCTTCGCTGAGTTTTCGATATAAGTGCATCACCGCTGGCACATAACGTTGTGTTTCAGCAAACGGTGGAATTTTTGATCCGTAACGTACTACAGCACCAGGTCCTGCGTTATAGGCTGCAAGTGCAAGATGCAGATTGCCGTTAAATTTATCCTTGAGTTCACGTAAGTAATTGGCGCCAGCAACTAGATTTTGCAGGGGATCGTAAGGGTTCTTGACCCCAAAGCGCTTAGCGGTGGCGGGCATCAACTGCATCAGCCCTTGTGCGCCTTTGGGGGAGATGGCTTTTGGATTCAGGTGCGATTCGGTCGCCATCACCGCGTGTATCAAGGCTGGCTCAAGTGCGCTTTGCTGGGCTGCCACTTGAACCTCTGCGGCAAAGGGGAGCACTTGAGTGGCTGAGTTGGAAACTGGCGCTATTGCGATTCCTTGCTGCGGTATGGCTTCAGCAATCAGTATTTCCGCACCTTCGGCTTCAAAATTGCTGAGTACGATTTCTTCGACTTCTGCCGATTCTGGCGGCAACTGGTAAATGTCCGCCAGCGCTAAGGATGGTAGGGCAGCCAACATGCAATAGGCGAATAAAATGAATGATTTCAGCATAGTCCTAAGCATAGTCCGCCAAGGTGACTACTTGTCTATGCGACTCTAGTCCTTTTGGACTATGGCGTGATGAAAGCACTGTCATGGAACGCTGATATAAATGTTACTAATTAAAACCTAGCTAGGAGTGAAGTGATGCGTTTGTTGAAAGAGTTGATGATATTGGGGATATTGGCGGCTTCTGCGCCTTCGGCTCACGCTTTGCTGGCTGGAAATCCAAATGGAACGCCCGCCGACACACCACAATTGCGGGTGGATGCCAATGTTGCCTCATCACCATGGGCGGGCGTAGGTAGCATTGTGATAGGTAGTCAGACTTTCACCGGCACGCTTATAGATTCGCGCCATGTACTGACCGCCGCGCATGTGGTTTATGGGGCGCAACTGGAAAACATTAGATTTAATCTCAATGCTAATGGCGATCTTTCTAGCCAGTTCAATGCAAGTGCTGTTCATGTTAATCCTAGATATAACGGCTTCATTCCTGGGGCTGATGGTATCGTTCATGATGATTTGGCTGTTATCGAATTGAGCGAGGCGGTGTCTGATGCTGTGCCAGTTTATAGCCTGTACAGTCAGCCCTTATCTCAAGCAGCATCCCTGACTTTTGTGGGTTATGGTGCTTCTGGAAATGGCGTGGACGGAATCACGGTTGGTAGCAGCAGCACGGTCAAGCGTGTGGGTCAAAATACGGCGGATATTTTGTTGCATGATATTGATGGTAATGACCAGGCTGATGCCTTTTTATTCGACTTTGACGGTGGCAATAGCAATGCGTTTGGCGGGACCAGTCTAGGTAATGGCATCGAAACTACGTTTGGTGTTGGTGATTCTGGTGCCCCTGCCTTCATCAGAGTAAACGATGCTTGGCAATTGGCTGGAGTGGGAACTTTTGTCGCTGGTTTAGGTGGTAGGTGGTTGCCCGCGGGTACCTTTGGCACCGGTGGAGGTGGCATGATAGTTTCAGCTTATACCAGTTGGATTCAAAGCACTGTGAGCCCTGTGCCTGAAGTAAATATTTCATTCATGCTAGTTGCTGGCTTGGTGTTGGTTGCCGGAGTGGCGTTGCGCCGCCAAAGATAGTCCGCTTCGTATAGTCCTCTGAAATAAAAATCACTAAAAAGTTACATCGAATTGCCATAAACCGTTCACATTTTTGCCACTATTTTTTTGCACAATTGCGCCCACACCTAATAAAGGGAGCAGCGGGCGATATGGAGCAACGTAGAGCAAAAGATCGCAGGGTGGTGAATGGCATCAATACCTTGATGCCTGAGCAAAGCAGCGTCTTTCTAGAAGTGGTTGAGGCCTCACTGCGAATTACTCGCCGAGAGCAGTTTTTTTCATGGTTGCAAGGTAGTTGTCAGTACCTCATTCCCCATGAGATTTTGTTATGCGGTGTTCGGTCTGGCAAGAGCAATGAATTCCGCTTCGAGAGCTTCACCGTAACGCGTTATGTGACCGATGAGCACATTCAGGTTGCCACCGCACCAGACGGCGTAGTTACCGCTTCAGTAGAGGCTTGGCGACGCACTCATCGTCCGGTAATGATGGCCGAGGGATTGAAGACAGGTGAGAAAAATCAATTTTCAGTGCCGTCAGTTTCTAATTTACAAGCTTTAC
This sequence comes from Methylophilaceae bacterium, assembly GCA_046155285.1. Taxonomy (GTDB): domain Bacteria; phylum Pseudomonadota; class Gammaproteobacteria; order Burkholderiales; family Methylophilaceae; genus CAILHX01. Next base: position 142,681 of record JBJXEA010000026.1, read on the forward strand.
AGCAATCAGAGTTACGAAATATTGTCGCTCATGGCCTAGATTCTAAAGGCGAAGGGATTTCGACATTCTTCTGTTTCTCCAGAATCCCCGGCGAGGTGAATGCAAATCATGCTTATTTGCTGGAATTGCTGATTCCTCATCTGCATACCGTGCTGACGCGTATCGTGGGTAACGCTGGTTTGCAACAACGGGAAGAGTCACCAGTTGATGCGCAGATTACTTCGCGGGAGCGTGAAATCCTGCAATGGGTACACAAGGGTAAAACCAACTGGGAGATTGCGGGCATCCTCGACATCAGCCCGCTCACCGTCAAAAACCACGTGCAGAATATCTTGCGTAAGCTCAACGTGCAGAACCGCAGTCACGCAGCCGTTAAGGCCACGCAAATGGGTTTGGTTCGCGTCTAAGCAGGCTTATTTTATTTTTCTAATCGCATCCACCAATTGCTGCGGGTCTGAGGTCTGGGTGCCATCGTTAAGATAGATAGCCGGTGTGCCATATACGCCAAGTTCATCTGCCAGCTTGATGTTGGCATCAATCGGATTGTTGCAAGTCTTCTTTTCGGGTAATTTTCCATCTAGCATCCAATTTCGCCAAGTAGCACTTGGATCAGTAGTACACCAAATGGCCTCTGCCTTCCATCTGGCATCTGGATGTAACTCTTGTAGCGGGAATAAGAAAACGGAAGCCGTGTAATTGGTGATTCCCAGCTTGTTCATGCCGACTTCCAGATTTTTGCAGAAAGGGCAATCGGGATCTGAAAACACGGCGAAGTGATAAGCGCCTGTTCCCTGTTTAATCTCAAAGGCATTTTTGAAAGGCAGGCTTTCAAATTTCACAGCCGTCAGTACTTTAAGCCGCTCAGCCGTTAGATTTCGCTTACTTTCGGTCTCAATAAGCCTGGCATCTGCCATCAAATATTTGGCCGATTTATCTACATAATAGATGCTACCGTTGGCAAACACCTCATAAATCCCCGGAATGGCAGAAGGCGTGATGCTCTTGATTTTGATCTGAGAGCTCTGTGCTTCTAGCTTGGATCTGATGGCATCGGTATCGCTATCAGCATAAGCACCACAGCTGAAGTTGGTTAATAGCAAGAGCAGTAGCCAGTTTAAGCGTGTCATTTTAGGGTTCCTCAATATAAAAGGTCGTCATGATAACTCAGCACATATGACGAGAATGTGATGGTTCTGCAAGGCCGATGTTGACTTTCAGAAGCCTCTGCTTGGAAACCCAGTTTGTGAACTAATTCCGCGCCTAGTCCATTCGGACTAGGTACTTTCCGACTGCTCGTCACAATCAATCAATAGTATCGCGCCCGTCGTTTCGGTAAAGGCGTTCACTTTGTGATTTAGCCTCGACTAGTCCGATTGGACTATGCCTCTCTGGAACTCATGTCACACATGCTCTGTACAGTGCGTCGTGTAAGTCGTTAGCAAGTGCAGAAAATTTTCAGTTTCAAGTTTTTTTGTGTAGTTAAGTTTGTGTAGTTAAGTTTGTAGTTTGTAAATTAATCTTTATTAAGGAGAATCACATGCAATTCAAAACTAAGGCTCTGGTTGCCGCTTTGATGTTGGCATCCGCCGCTTCCGCAAGTGCAGCTGTTAATACCTACAGTTCAGGTAATGGCGAACTGTTGTTCAACGTTTACGACAAGATCAGCCACGTTTCTTTTTCTATGGACTTGACCCCGATAGCTGCTTACAGCCAATTCGGTACTTTCACTATGAATGATTTCATGCCAGGTGAGCTGAACAATGCTCAAGGCTTGACCGGTGTTACCACTGGCCCTGGTTCTATCCCTAGCGTAACAGGTTTTGCTGCTGCTGGTTCTGCTGAAGCTGCTGGTATCAGCATGGGCTGGAATCTGGCATCTTTGGGTGGTGCAGCTTGGACCAACTTTACCGCTAATGCTGGTGATAGCGCTAACTGGAAGTGGAACGTGATCGCTGGTGATTCCACTGGTTCTGCGACCGCTGCCAATGCGCAACGTTTCTTGACCACCGTAGCTAATACGGCTCCTGCTTTCAATCAAGCAAGTGGCTCTTTCGTTAACTTGGCAACCACTGCCAGTCTGATTACGGCAATCAATTCTGCTTCTGCTGCTGCTGATCCTGCTGTTTATTTCTCTGCAAGCAATGCTGGCCGTTTTGAGAATTCCTTCACCTTTAACTGGAAAACAACGTTACCTGTAGATTCTACCGGTGCAGTTGGTGATTCCCTGCGTGTGTTCTACCTGACCGGTCGTTCCAATGTTGCTATCAACGAACAGTTTGAAAACGGCGCTGCATTTGGTTTTAACGGTACTGATCTGACCTACACCACCACTCCAGTGCCAGAAGCTGACACTGCTGCGATGTTGCTGGCTGGTTTGGGTTTGATGGGTTTTATCGCGCGTCGTCGTACCCAAGCGTAATTAAATTGAGGCGGTTTGGTGGAGCTTGCTTCACCAAACTGACTTAAAGGCTTCATATTTTTTTAATGTTTCAAAACTATTATATTTTCTTAGGAGAAAAAAATGAAAGTTAGCAAAATCGCTTTTGCCGTTGCAAGCTTGATGCTTGCCGGTCAAGCAAGTGCTGTTGATGTTTACGTTTCTGGCGCATCCGCATTGCGTGACTCTATGCCACGTCTGATGGACAGATTCTGCCAAACCAACGCTGTTGCTACCCCACGTAAGATGTATGTGGCTGCTGTTCCTTTGGCTGCTCTGGACAACGATCGTCGTGTGTTTAGCTGCACATTCCATACCACCACAACCAATGCTACCATCGGCGCTGAAATTCCAGCAACCTTGCGCGGTCAGTTCGTACGTGTATTCCACTCTGTTGAAGTGGGTGACGCTGGCACATTGGACAACCTGATTGGTGGTTCCATTACCGGTATCGTGCCATTGCTCTACACTGGCAATGCTAATGCGCAATTGAACTTCCTCAATATTGACAGTGGCACTCCGGTTAATCTTAACGCTAACGATACAACTTTTGTCGGTGCCGCCAGATTCAGCCATAACGTTCAAGCCAAGGCAGATTCTCAAATTGGCCTGTCTGATATTGAGCCATCCAAGTTCACTCCTGAATTCGGTAACGTGCCAGATGCTGCGGCTGTGCCTGACGAATGGAAAAACTTTGACCCTAGCGTGTTAACGGGTACGGTTGCTTTCCTGGGTGGTTTTGGTGTTGCTGCTTCGCAAAACTTGATTACCGCTGGTATGACCAACATCACCGAGCCACAACTGGCTGCTGTGCTGTCTGGCAACATCACCAACTGGAGTCAAATTGGTGGCCCTAACCTAGCTGTGAAAGTCTGCCGTCGTACTCCAGGTTCTGGTACCCAAGGTACTTTCAATGCGTTGATTAGCCATGTGGGTTGTGGTGCTAACAAAGGTGGCGCTGAACTTATCGCTGGTCGTCAAGCTGACTTCCCTGGCGTGATTTTTGAGAACCCCACCACTGGTAACGTTAGAACCTGTTTGCAAACTGGTAATGACGCAGGTTTAGGTACTGTCGGTATTTTGGGTCTGGAAAATAACGGTTCTGATACTAAGTACCAAATTATCAGCTTTGACGGCGTGAAAATCTGGGACACCACTGGTGACACTGTTGACGGCAAGGTTGACAGCATTCGTGAAGACAAGATCATCAGCGGCGAATACCCACTGTATGTTGAGTCTACCGTGCAAGAGCGTCCAGGTCTGACTGGTTTGCAACACGATTTCTACACCTTGTTGTCTGACAAGGCTGGCGATACCGTGTTCACGACCAGCCTGCCAGGTGTGGTTACTACCGCAGCTAAGCGTACCACTGGTGCCTTGAATGCCGGTGCAAGCAACTTTGCACGTGGTGGCGATACCTGCAACCCATCTGCTTATCAGCCTTAATTTGAGCTGATACCGAAGTTGTTGTTCGGTAAGGTGTAATGAAGTGCATCCCCCGAGTTTAGGCTCGGGGGATTTTGTTGTTTATACGGGTAGTAGATTTTATGGTTTCTTACTGCAATAGGATTGAATTGAAAAAACATATTTTCCTAGTTTTGGCCTTGCTGCTTTCCATGTCTGCGATTGCCGACGGTGAAGCTAGCATGGCAGAAAATTCTCCAGAACCATTTCAGGCTGGCATAGCGCCCAAGCCTAATGAAGCTGAAGCCCAAGCAGCTCCTGAGCAACATCGTTTCGACATCATGGAATACCAAGTGGTAGGCAATAGCCTGCTTCCTGCAGCAAAAATAGAAGAAGCAGTTTATCCCTTTTTAGGCCAATCCTTGAGCATTGAGGACGTAGACAAGGCGCGTGAAGCCTTGGAGAAACTCTATCATCAAGAAGGATACTTGACGGTACTGGTGTCGGTACCTGAGCAAAAAGTAGATGCAGGCGTGGTGCGCCTAGACGTGACACAAGCCCCTGTGGAAAGATTGCGCGTAACGGGTTCACGTTACTATTCTTTAGGCAGAATCAAAGCCGTCACCGCAGAGTTGGAAGAAGGCAAAGTGCCGCATTTCCCCACCGTGCAAAAAGAGCTAGGCACGCTGAACCGTACCGCAGATAGGCGAGTCACTCCCGTTCTCAAGCCAGGCAAGACACCCGGTACTGTAGCTGTGGACTTGAAAGTGGAGGATCAGCTGCCGTTGCATGGTTCTATTGAGCTCAATGACCACTACAGCGCCGATACCACCAAGACCAGACTCAGCGCCAATGTGCGCTGGGATAATCTATGGCAGCTTGACCATAGTATTGGGGTTTCCATCCAGCTTAGCCCAGAAAATACTGATGAATCTAAAGTCATTTCTGGCACTTATTCCATTCCCTTAGCATCGGGCGATTACTTGGCGCTCTACGGCGTGCATTCTGAATCCAACGTGGCCGCAGTAGGAACACTGAACGTGCTTGGTAACGGAGACATTGTGGGTTTGCGTTTCATTCATCCGCTCCCCACTTTGGAGAACTTCTATCACTCACTGACCTTGGGCGTGGATTACAAAAACTTCGTGCAGACAGTGAATATCAGTAATTTGTCTTCAGGTAGTTTTAATACCCCAATCAGCTATCTCCCCTTCATGGCGAGTTGGGAAGCCAATTGGAATGGTGAATCGAGCACCACCAATCTTGGCATCATATTGAATGCACATCTCAGAGACGTGGTGGGGAGCGAAAAAGAATTTGATGATAAGCGCTTCAAAGGACATTCCGATTATTTTTATCTACGTGCCAATCTGGCACAGAACTGGAAATGGAAAGGCGGTTTCGGGGTTGGGCTTAAGTTGACAGGCCAATTAAGCGGTCAAGCCTTGATTTCCAATGAGCAGTTTGCCATTGGCGGCGCTGACAGCGTGAGAGGCTATCTCGAATCCGAAGCCTTGGGAGACACAGGATTCACCGCAAGCTTAGAGCTGCGTTCACCGTCATTCGCTAATAGGCTTAGTGACAAAATCACACAGCTTTATGTGTTGGGATTTATGGATGCCGGGCAAATTCGGGTTAAAGATCCAGTGCCGGGATCGTCCTCGCTGACTGAAGTTGAGTTGGCAAGCGCGGGGCTTGGACTCCGCGCTGAAGGTCTTGGAGGTTGGAAAGGTGGAGTAGATATCGCCTATCCGCTGCGTGAAGGTCCACGCACTCCTGATGGGGACACTCGGCTTAGTTTTAGTCTGGGGTATGGTTTTTAGGTGAGCAGGGTGGCAGTTTTGTAGGGTGGGCAGATTTTCTGCCCACATAACCTTAATTAACCCGTGGGCAACGAGTTGCCCACCTTACCAAGATGTGAACTAGTTCCGCTTCTAGTCCGTGGGACATATTTTTATAGCAATTTTGGTTGGAATTATTCTCTAAAATGAATCTATCCACAGAAGTTTTAAGAACCGCAAGGGAACTCAAATGAACCGCAATATCTACCGCTTAGTACAAGACCAAGATGGACGTTGGGTACCCGTTGCCGAGCATGTGAAGGGGCGCGGAAAAGGTCAGGGTACCATGCGCCGCGCACGCGTGGCATTGCTGGTGGCGGCTTCCATCATGCCTGGTCTGGCGTGGTCGGCGGGGTCTATGCCGGTGCCATCTGCTGGCACGGGCGGTATTCCGGCATTTGTAGGCAATGGTGCGGCGGCGTGGAATGCCATCAAAAATGCCAACGGTAGCTACTCCGGTTTTGTGAGCCAGGTAGGCAGTTCGGCAGTGCTTAACTGGAAGCAGTTCAATGTGGGTAGCGGTAACAGTGTCGTGTTCCAGCAAGTCAATAACTTGACGGATCAACAGCTGGTGCAGGGTGCCACCTTTTCTACCCTCAACCGCATCTGGGATGCTAACCCCAGCGTCATTGCCGGCCAAATCAGCGTAGCTGCCGGCCAAAAAGGCAATCTGACCTTTATCAACACTAACGGCATCATCTTCGCCAACGGTGCGCAGGTTGATGCCAACACGCTCACTGCGTCCAGCTTGCAATTAGGTTCTGCTTTCGAAAAAAATCTGTTCTATTCAAGCAGTACAACCAATCCTAATGTAAATCCGCAATTCACCGGGACTACAGGCTTTGTCAAAGTGCTGGAGGGCGCGCGTATCAGTGCTGCCAGTGGTGGCAGAGTAATGCTGATAGCGCCTACTGTGACCAATCGCGGCAGCATTGATGCGCCAGATGGTCAAGCTATTCTGGCTGCGGGAACTAAGGTCTATTTGGAGGCGAGTAGCAACCCTGACGTGCGTGGTTTGTTGGTGGAAGTGGATAGTGGTGTATTGAACAGTTATAACACCGCTAATAACGATGTAAAGCCGGGTGAACTGGATACCAACAATAATCGACCCTTAACTGACACGTTTGATAATCTGGGTAATGTTACCAATCTTGGCAGCATTTCTGTAGGACACGGTAATGCCACTATGGTGGGCTTGGCGGTCAATCAGATGAATGCCGTTAATGCTACTACCTCTGTGTTGTTCAATGGATCTATTTATCTCAAGGCAACCAATAATTTTAAGGATGTATCTGCAGATGGCACAGGAATCATTGTTGCAAAGGAGACTGGTCGTGTAAGACTCGGCGCGGGTAGCCAAACCACAATTCTGCCCGATGCACAGGATGCAACTACCTCTAAAGATGATCAGACCTTTAACAAATCTAAAGTGCAGATTGTGGGTAAAGAAATTCAGCTTGAACAAAACGCTAAGATCACAGCGCCTGCGGGTGAGGTCAATCTTTACGCGGTGGCAAACCCTTCTGAATTGCAGTTTTTAAACAAACTTAAGGATACCGATTTCTTTGACAGCACTGCAAGTGCAGCGCTCAATGCACAAGCCAGTATCAGTATCGCTACGGGTGCAGTAATAGACGTTGCGGGCATGGACTACATCAAAAAGGCCGAGTCGAATTTTCTAACGATCACCTTACGTGGAGATGAGCTGAAGGATTCCCCATTAAACCGTGATGGTCAATTACGCGGCCAAACGGTTACGATAGATTTGTCCAAAGACTCACCGCTCATTGCCAACCTTGCGGATTACAAGGCTAACATTCAGCGTACTGTGGGTGAGCGCTCTACAGCCGCTGGAACGGTGAATTTGAAGTCTGAAGGCAGTGTGCTGGTGGATAAAGACGCTGTGATTGACGTGCACGGCGGCACGGTGAAATATGAGCAGGGACAGGTGAAAGTCACCAAGCTGTGGGGTGCTGATGGCAAAACCTACGACATTTCCAAAGCGCCTAAAGACATAAGCTACACCGGCATTGCCGGTCAATGGACTAAGGTCTATACCAAGTGGGGCGTCACTAAGGTTTTTGATAGTGGCCAGCTCACCAATATCGCTGGTTATACAGTAGGCAAAGATGCCGGCACTTTGGTGATGAATACCAATCAAGGTTATTTTAATGGGTTGGTAAAAGGCAAAACCACCCTAGGCGACAATCTGGCGTTACAAGGTAAGGTTCCTTTAGGTGCTTTGTTGCAAGTGGGTGGACAAAAGCAAAACACTAGTAAAGTAGTAGAAGCATACGGCCTATCGCAAAACCTGATCATAGGCGCGGCTCCTTCTGCTTCGGTGCGGGGTATTGGCGCTCCTTTGTCAGCCGATGAGCAAGCCAATTTCAGGTTAGATGCGGGCTTATTTGGCGGTGATGGTTTCAGCCGTGTTGAGGCCTATACCAACAAAAATTTGACCATAGACAAAGCGCTTACACTTAATGCTGGCGGCAGTTTTACCGCAATTGCGGCTGGCAGCATCAATGTCAATGCGAATACCCAAATCACATCTGGTGATATCTCGATGTCAGCACTCCAGTTGACGGTGGCAAACAACGTGAAGATTTCCACGGCAGGCGGCTGGATTAACGATTTTGCAGCAGGTCAAGTGTCTAACCTTCCTCAATTCATCAATGCTGGCAAACTCACGCTGGGTGGCGAGCTGAGGGTTGCTGGTAACAAGGTAGGTGCTAATACCTCGTTGGGTCAAAACGCGCTGCTGGATGTCAGAGGTGGCGGTTATTTAGGCACTGATAAAAAACTAATTGCAGGCAACGGCGGCAATTTGACTTTGGGTGCTCGTGACTTGCAGTTCTCAGGAGCGCTACAGGATCACATTACCGCTGCAGCACTGGGTACTGGTGGCACAGTTGATGTGACCGCTACAGAAGTTCAGATAGGTGGCGCGGCTCCGACAGGCGTGCTGGGGCTAAATTCTGGCTTTTTCTCGCAAGGCTTCTCAGCTTACAATGTCACGGGCAGAGTAGGTTTAACCGTTGCTGATAATACCCAGCTTAAAGTACAAACACATAGCTTGGAATTGCTGCCCAATGCGCCGACATCACAAACTGGAACGCCTATTTCACAAATTAGTCGCACAGTTTTGCTGCCGGATCAAACGCGTAAGGCGGCAAATCTATCACTAACGACATCATTTTTAACGGACTCTTCAGAGCGCCATCATCTTGCTATAGGCTCTGGAGCTGTCATTAATACCGACCCTGGTGCCAAAGTAGATATTACGTCCTCAGGAAGTCTGGATATATATGGAACGGTACGTGCGCCAGCAGGAGTCATTAATCTTACAGGCAACAAAGAGGCTCTTGGCACCTCAGCGGAACGTGTCTATCTTGGCAACAATGCCATTATAGATGTCAGCGGTGTCGCTAAGGTTTATCCAAGCGCACAAGGTAGATTTACCGGGGACGTGCTAAACGGCGGCTCTGTCAAGATTGATGGGGGATACTTTACTTCTGAAGCCGGTGCGCTGATAGACGTACACGGTGCTGCGCCGCAAGCCATGGATATAGTGGGCGCGACTGGTTTGGTGAGACAAAATATCGCCAGTGATGCGGGTTCGGTTTCTATTTCTGGCAAAGAGGGTATTTTTGCCGATAACCGTTTCAATGCAGCGGGCGGCAGCGCAACCACTCGCGGCGGAGCCGTCACATTTTCCATAGGCGATGCTAATGCTACGACAGGGAAAGTGGCACATATTGGTGAGTTCGGCTCTGTGGTGCAGTCTGGCGTTTTACCAGCTCCCGCAGTAGGTCAGGCCTATGTGGATTTACCCGATTTGCTGAACGCTGGATTTGAAAAGGTCACCGTACGCAGTTCAAACACCATCAGTGTGGATGGCAGCTTTACTGCAGGTGGCAGTCTCAAGCTACAGGCTTTACAGTTGGATGCGCCTTTGATTACTTCAAATGGCGGCAATGCAACCTTGCAAGCGGCAATTATTCAAGCGGGTAACTTCAACCCCAGTTTGCAAAGCAATGCCTATGCGACTAACTCTGGTACAGGGAGTTTAACTTTGCAAGCGGGTGGTAACGGTGTAACAGGCTTGCTGGAGCTGGCGGGTAACACCAAATATAGCAATTTAGCCCAGCTCAATCTCAACAGCACAGGCGAAATTCGCCTGACTGGAGCGCAAGGTACTAGTAAACTGAGATCAACCGGATTGCTGGACACGCAAGCCCGCGTAGATCTGACGGCAGCCGTGGTTACGCCTTCTACTTTGAGCGACTTCACGCTTAATTCGCCTAACCAAACCATCGCCTTCCACAAGTATGGCAACCCCACCAACCCGATCTCAGTGCTGGGCTCGCTCACCGTCAATGCCAAAGACATTCAACAAGATGGCAGCATCATCGCGCCATTTGGGAAAATCAGCCTGAATGCCGACAATAACTTGAGTTTGGGCGATGGCAGTTTGACCTCGGTGACTTCGCCCGCCAATCTGGTGCTGCCATTCGGCAAGGTTGCCAATGGCAAGGATTGGTATATTCCCTTGACTGCGGATGGTACGTTTGATAGCGATTCACAAAAAATTTCATCTTTAGAGTCCAAGTCCGTTAAGCTGAATGGCAAGAGTGTGGCGTTGAATAGCGGAGCCAAGGTAGATATTTCTGGTGGTGGCGATGTGCAGGCGTGGGAATTCAGCCCCGGTCCCGGCGGTTCGGCCGATTACCTGGCAACTCCGGGTGTGTATGCCATACTTCCTGGCTATCAAGGCGTAGCAGCACCCGTTGATCAAGGCTCGGCTGCTACTGGCAGTGGTTTTGATTTGGCAATAGGCAAGTCGGTGTATTTGGATGGTTCTACGGGCGTGCCTAAAGGTGTTTATACCTTATTACCAGCGCACTATGCCTTGTTACCTGGCGCTTATGCTATCAGTCTCACCAATGGCACCAAGGATTTACAATCTGGGCAAGGCCGCGCCAAGGTAGACGGCACACAAATCATCCCCGGATTCTTGACTGATAGCCGTTATGCCCGAACCGGGCAGCGCGATGCACGTTGGACGGGTTTCCAGGTGTTGTCCCGCGATGAAGTGCAAAAACGCTCTACGCTCACACTTTATCAAGCCTCTAGCTTCTTCCCAAAACAAGGGGTGAATACCAATCTGCCCGCCAGCGCTGGCCAGTTCTCTATCAAAACGCAGACCGACTTGTTGTTAGCCGGTGATTTGGTTTCGACTGCGGCGACCGGTGGCAAGGGCGCACAAGTGGATATTTCCGCGCCCAAAATTGCCGTCACCAGTAGCAACACCACGCCTATTGAAGTTGGTGCGGTGCGTTTGGATGTTGCCAAACTCAATGCACTAAAAGCCGATAGCCTGCTGATAGGCGCAACACGCACTACGGTCACTGACTCCACCACAAATGCAACCACGACTACGCTAGATGTGGGTGCGAACAGCGTCACGCTGACCAATGATGCAGCCAATCCGTTGCAAGGTTCAGAAGTCATGCTGGCTTCTACCGACAAACTTAACATCGCAGCCAACAGCGCGATTACCGCCGACGGGACTAAAGGTGATGCGGGGTCTTATAGTATCGTGGGTGACGGCGCATTGGTACGCGTTGCGGCCACCGATGCCACGCTCAACCGCACGGGTGCGACACGCACACTGGGTACGCTTAACGTAGGCACGGGGACTCAACTGACTTCCTCACGTGCGGTTTTGCTGGATGCTACCAAAGCCACCAACTTTGACGGTAATTTCACCTTTACTCAGCCCGGTGTGTTGAGCTTGGGTGCTACCCGCATGAGCTTTGGCGATACCACAGGCCAAGGCCCACAAGACAAGGGCATTATCTTCACTCCAGCCAAATTGGCACAATTCAATGGTCTTGAATCCCTTAAATTACAAAGCTATTCCACCTTCGATTTCTATGGCCCAAGCTCCCTGGGTGGCGTAGATGCCAATGGCAACCAGCAGCTTGGCAGCTTGGTGCTGGAGGGTGGGGGCATCGTCGGTTACGCTGCTGCTAACCAGACCGCCACCATCGCGGCTAAATCTTTACAGTTGAATAACACCAGCGCTGCAAGCTTCAATCTAGGCACGACTAGCGGCGGTACAGCGCCTGTGACAGGTAGCGGCGATCTGGCGATTGTTACTGATACTTTGACTCTAGGCGCTGGTGACAAAACTATCGCTGGATTTAGCAAAACCACCGCGACTGCCAACGAAGTCGTGGGGCAGGGGTCGGGTAGCCTCAATGTACAAGGCAACGCGGACATCAGCACCGCGCGCATCAGCGGCGGCGTAGACCAAAGTATCAATGCCACCGGCGTGTTGAATGCCAACAGCAAAACCAGCAGCCAAACTTTGGCCAATGTGACTGGGCTAGCCTCTAAGTGGGCACTGAGCGGCGCTGCACTCAATTTTGACACCAAAGCTGTTCTGCCTTCCGGCCAGCTGTCGCTCACCGCTACCACGGGTGATTTGAACGTCAACGTCAATGCTTTGTTGGATGCGGCGGGCAGGGCAAAAGACTTCTTTGACACCAGCAAATCAACCTATGGCGGCAACGTCAAGCTGGCCTCTGCCAGCGGTAACATCAACGTGGCGTTGGGCGCTACGGTGGATGTTTCCGGCGCGGCGGGTGCTGACGCAGGCACGCTCTCTATCGTTGCTGCCAATGGCAAGGCCACTTTGAATGGCGTATTCCACGCCGCGACACCTGTTGATGCCGACGGTAAACAAGGCAAAGGAGGCGAGGTGGAGCTGGATGTCAATGCTCTGAACAACCCCACCGATTTCAGCCAGAAACTCGCCGCATTGAACGAATTCAGCGGCAAGCAGGATTACCGCGTTCGTACTGGTGACGTGAGCATCGCAGCAGCAGATAGCGTCAAAACGCAGCACTTTGTTCTCTCAGCCGACGCAGGTGCAATCACCGTCAGCGGCAAGGTAGATGCCTCCGGCGACAATGGCGGCATTATCGAGATGTATGCCAAAAACGATTTGACGCTCAAAGCGGGTTCACAACTCATCGCCCGTGGTTTGGCTGATGACAATGGCGCAGGCTCGCCCGGTAATGGCGGTGCGGTGTTGCTTTCTTCTGACACGGGTACGGTATCCGCTGAAGTGTTTGCTGCCGATGGCATAACCCGCCTTGCCAATGCCGCTGGTAAAACTACATTGATTGATGTGTCCGGTAAGACGGTAGGTTCAGCCAAGGGTGAGGGCGGGCAGGTGATATTCCGTGCTGATCGTACCGCTGGGGTTGATAACAGCGCCTTTACCTTTACCGGCGGCACGCTAACTATATTGCCTGTGCAATATTCGGCCACTGTTACTGGTGTTTCGCCAAGTGAAACACCCAATGGGAATGGTTTGTTCTTCTTCACGGCAAACTCTACAGCTAGCTCAATTCCAAGTCTGGACGTAAATAGCACAGGTGCCAAATCGCTTTTGACCCCAGTGGGTGACACTGCTGGTGTGGGTAGTTTGGTGGCCAGTACCAAATATCTGGCAGTGTACAAATCGGGGGTTGGCTATCAACTAGTTCCTACCATTAGTGGCACCCCTTCTACTGTGACTGTTGCTACCGGAAGCAATGCGTTGGTAATGACCACTGCCCCTGCTGGGTTCACTTTAACCAGAGGTCAAATGGTCACATTTAAGCCTACCACTACTGGTACTGCTACGGCTGCTGGAGCAACGCTCAAAGTAGGGAGCAATGCGGCTATTGCTATCAAGTTCAATGGTGCGGCAGGTAATGCCTCTAGCCAGTATTTCCGGTCAACAGACAGCTATCTCGCCATCTATGACGGCACCAACTTTGTGGTGGTGAATACGACTACCACTAATAACGCATCCGTGGCAGCGGGTAAAGACTTTACTGCGACTGCTGGACTGGGTGCGGGTACCACCTACACAACGGGCACAATAGTGACTTTCAAATTGGGTGCGGCCGCCACGTCCACCTCCCAAGCTACGCTTAAAGTGAACAGCTTGAATGCCGGTTCTGGCGTTACCAGAGCTGCGAGAAATCTGAAATTTGGTACTACGGTAGCAAAAGGCTCTGATTTCAATACTACGGATACCTACGTTGCCTATTATGACGGCACGGATTTTCAGGTATTGGGCGCCTCTGCCAGCACCACTGTCACAACTTCCGCCGCTCCTACTGAACTGGCATTGACTGGCAGCACGCCTGCTGCTGGAACAGTAGTACCGTTCCAGCTCACCAGCACCTCAACTGGCCCGATGACGCTGAAAGTCAACGGTATCTCAGGCGCATTGCTCAACAACAATGGCAGTGCCATAGCCAGTGGAAGTCTCGGTGCTGGTAACTATCTAGCCGTGTTTGATGGTAGCAAATTCAACTTGTTGCCCGGTACCGGCAGTGGTACGTCTCCGGTGGATAGCGGAGTCAATGTTGCCAAGGCCACCACAGGCGCAGTGACAGGCGCAGATCGCGTGCAGATCGAAGCCGTCAAGAATTACAACCAATCCACATTAGATAGTAGCTTCCAGTCCAAAGTGGCTTCTGAAACGCAAGTGTACGCCGCACTTGCTCCAGCTATTTTGGGTGGCTTCGCCCAGACCCAAGACGGCAAAACCGCCACGCTGTCTGCTGGCGTGGAAGTGCGCTCTGCGGGGAGTAATATGACCATCGCTAATGATTGGTCTTTACAAGGCGCAAACCCCTCCGGCGGCGCAGGTTTCCTCACCTTGCGCACCGATAAAAATCTGCTGGTAAACGGCAGCTTGAGTGACGGCTTTAGCACCGCCACCACCGCGGGTACGCTCACGGGTGGCAATTCCTGGTCATACAGACTGGCGGCAGGAGCCGACTTGTCTTCGGCCAATCTATTAGCGGTCAATCGCAACAAAACGGGTGATTTCACCTTGGCGAACAGCAAGTTGATTCGTACCGGCAATGGCAGCATTGATATTGCCACAGGCGGCAAATTGATTCTGGCTGACCAAACCTCCGTGATCTACACCGCGGGAACACCAGCAGCAGGCTTGAGCGACTTCGTTGTGCCCAAAATCAACAACGTCAATGCTATGTACTCTGAAAAAGGCGGTGACATCAACATCAAAGTCAAAGGCGACATCATTGGTGCCGTGACTAACCAGCTTTATACCAACTGGTTGTTCCGCCAAGGACAAGTAGATGCGACTACTGGGGTATTTGATGCAGACAGCCCGCAGACTTCTTGGTGGGTAAATTTTGGCACATTCCAACAAGGCATAGGCGCACTGGGCGGCGGCAATGTCAACGTCAATGCTGATGGCAATATCAAGGATTTAAGCGTGTCATCGGTGGCCAATGGTCGTATGAATGTGGCACTGGGTTTTGCGCCACAAGCCGATAAACTGGTGATTGTGGGCGGCGGCGATGTCAACGTTCATGCGGCTGGCGACGTGGGTGGCGGGCAATACTATGCGGAACGCGGCCAACTCAATTTACGTGCGGACGGTTCAATTGCCGGTGGCTCACAAACACTTGATGGCAAGGCTTTCGGTACAGTGATTGCCTTGGGCGATGCGCAAGCCAATATCACAGCCGGAAAAGACCTGACCTTGCAGGCGGTGATTAACCCTAACTTGGTAGCCCAATCCTTTGGGGTAGGATTAAATGTTCCTACACCTTCCAATTATGTACCTGCAACTCCTTATAACGATATTGGCATTGGTGCAGCGAATCTTTCCCCTTATTCTTACTTTTCAACCATGACTGATAAGTCTGCATTGAATTTACAGAGCTTGACCGGAAACGTCACATTGGAAAATTCCATAGGGGCTAAACCTACTATAGCTTTGCCTAATGCTACTCCTTACAACAATAGCGCTATTAGCTGGCGCTTTAATGACTATAAAATGGACGTTGCGCTATATCCCGGCTCTCTCAACGCAGTGGCTTATCAAGGCGACATTACTGTCAATAGACCCGTCAAAATGCTCCCAGCCGCCAAAGGCGAATTAAACCTGTTGGCGTATAACAACGTGCAGTTGAATGCTGGTTTGACCATGAGCGACCAAGACGTAAGCACCATGCCATTAGCTACCCAAACACCTCTGTCCAAGTCATCAGATACGATTATTTCTGACGTTGCTCACGCGCTTACACCAGTACACCAAAACGATACTAGCCCGGTGAAAATCTATGCGGTGAATGGTGATATATCGGGTAAAAAAGCGGCTGTTGGTACTAAGCCTGCCGGGGTAAATCAACTCACCTTGCCCAAAGCCGCACGTTTTATGGCCGGTAGGGATTTTACTGATCTATCGCTATTCGGCCAAAACCTGCGTGCAAGCGACGTGACTTACATCAAAGCCGGGCGAGACTTTAATTACAGTAATGCGGCT
The DNA here is from genome assembly GCA_046155285.1 of Methylophilaceae bacterium. Taxonomy (GTDB): domain Bacteria; phylum Pseudomonadota; class Gammaproteobacteria; order Burkholderiales; family Methylophilaceae; genus CAILHX01. The sequence continues at coordinate 158,738 of JBJXEA010000026.1, forward strand.
GCTTATTCATTCAATTTTATCGATTTGAAAGGACCTGGCCGTTTAGAAGTGGAAGCCGGTAGAGATATGAATTTGGGTGATAGCGTGGGCATTGCCACCACGGGTAATGCGGCAAATCTTGCCTTACCCTCTGGTGGTGCGAATATCCAAATCGCGGTCGGCGTACCCAGCGGAGTGGATTATCAGGGCGCGGTGAATCGTTTGATTGCCGCGCTGGATAACGCGATTAGCACTGGTGCAACACTGAGCGATGCTACCTTGTGGCAAGCGCGTTGGCTCATAGGCAACACCGGTGCGGCCAGCCAGCCACAAGCCCTCAAAACCGCTGTGCAAGGCTTGCAGGCACAAGGTGCTGAGGTGGTTCATGAGCGAGTGCGTTCCATGTTCTACCAAGCGCTACGCGATACGGGACGGGATCATAACAATGCTGATAGCCCCTATGTCGGCCAGTATGACCGTGGTTACCAAACCATAGAGTTGCTGTTCCCCGGTGTGGATGCCAAGAATGCTAATGGTAGCTCTAAGAACTATAACGGTAACCTGAATATGTTCCTCAGTGCCATCACCACTAAGAACGATGGCGATATTGAGTTCATGGCACCGGGCGGGCAAGTGTTTGCGGGCTTGCAACAAATTCCTGCTGTCTCTGCAAGCAGGTCGGCCAGTTTGGGTATCGTTGCTGCCAATAAGGGCGCTATCCGTGGTTTTAGCCGCAATGACATCCTAGTCAATCAGTCGCGTATTTTGACGGTAGCAGGCGGTGATGTCTTGCTGTGGAGCAGCGAAGGTGACATTGACGCAGGTAAAGGTAAAAAGACTGCTTCAGTGGTGCCGCCACCTGAAGTGACGGTTGATCCGACATCTGGAGCTGTGACTGTTAAATTGAAGGGCGCTGCGAGTGGTTCTGGTATTGGTGCGTTGGAATTACCTCCGAACAAGGCAGGTGATGTTGATCTAATCGCCCCCAAAGGCACAGTCAATGCCGGTGACGCGGGCATTCGTGCTGGCAACATCAACATCGCCGCGCAAGTGGTGATAGGCGCTGATAACATCACTGCATCGGGTACGTCATCGGGTGTGCCTGTGGCAGATACTGGCGCGATCGGCGGTGCGGCAGCATCCGCAGGTGCCAGTTCCGATGCCACCAAGTCTGCGGTTCAGGACGTGGCCAAACAACTCGCCAGCAACAACACGGTAGCTACCGCGCCACCAGTGTTGCCTTCTTTCATCACCGTAGAAGTGATTGGGTTGGGTATTTAATTCACACCGTGGGCAGATTTTCTGTTCACGGTGCATACCATAGGACTAGTAACGGACTAGTCTTATGGTGGCCTGTGTCATCTCCTAGCAATATTCCTTAAGTATTATTCGCCCATTTCATCGGGGTCAAAATCACCATGCGTTATATGCTATCTATCGTTGCGGCGATATTGCTTGCCAGCCCTTTGCTGGCGAGTGCCGAGTGGAACAAAGAGTGGACTGCTCACAAGAAGATCACCATCAATGCCCAAGGCTTATCAGCGCCGATGACGCAGGTTCCCGTAGTGGTGCGTTTGCATACCGGCAACTTTGATTTTCTGGATGCCAAGATTGATGGTTCCGATTTGCGATTTATCGCGGCGGACGACAAAACCGAACTGAAATACCATATCGAAAAGTACGACTCCACTAACCAGCTCGCGGTGTTGTGGGTGCAGCTTCCCAAGTTAGACCCTACCAAAAAAGACGATTTTATCTGGCTCTACTATGGCAATGAAAAAGCCACGCCTGTGGCGGATGCCAAGGCTTCACTCGATGCCAACACCGTAGCTGCATTCCACTTTGCCGAAAAAACCTTGTTACAAGATTCTTCCGCCAGCGCTTTGGTCGCCAGTGGCGATATGACGGTGCAGAAGGCAGCGTTGCTGGGTGAGGCGGGTGTGTTTAGCGGAAAGCCCATGAGCATCGCTGCTGCACCGGCTATCAAGCTCGCGGTGGCGACGGGCTTTACTTATTCCGCTTGGATCAAACCCGGCGCATTGCCGCAGACAGCCGTTTTGTATGACCAAGGCAAGGCGCTGACCTTGAAGATTGACGGGCAAAAGCTGGCGCTGAGCGCGGGTAAAGCCAATATTTCCGGTGGCGAGATTAAAACTGCGGTTTGGCAGCACGTGGCCGCCACGGTTGAGGCAGGCAAGGCCAAGCTTTATGTTAACGGCGCTGAGGTGGCGACTGGCGATTTGGCGATTGCCGATACCCAAGCGGACGTGACTATTGGTGCTGATTACACTGGTGAGTTGGATGAGATCCAACTCGCAAATGTGGTACGTAGCGCGGATTGGCTTAAATTGGGGGCAAGTGGACAAGGCGCGGATAGCAAATTGCTCACCGTGATGGATGCCGAAGGCGATGGCGGTGAAGAAGAGGGCGGTGAAGCCAATTACATCAGTATCTTAGTGAACAGCCTGACGCTGGATGCCAAGATCGTAATCGGTATTTTGGCAGTGATGTTTGCGATTAGCACTTGGGTCATGATTGCCAAGGGGCGAATGGTTTCGCGGACGGATAAAGATAACCGCAAGTTTCTCAAACGTTTTCAGGGTGCCAGCGACGATTTGCTGGAGTTGGATAAAGGCAGCAATCTTAAAAATTCGACGCTGTTCAATTTATACATGGCTGGTTTGCGCGAAATCCGCAAGCGTGAAAAAGATGGTGCATTGTCTTTAAGCGGGGCTTCGATGGATGCCATCAAGGCGGCGATTGATGCCGACCTTGTGCGCGAAACCCAACGTGCCAACTCCGGTATGGTGCTGCTCACCATCGCTATTTCTGGCGGCCCATTCTTGGGGTTGTTGGGGACTGTGGTGGGCGTGATGATTACCTTTGCGGCGATTGCGGCGGCGGGGGACGTGAACGTCAACGCGATTGCGCCGGGTATTGCAGCGGCATTGTTGGCGACGGTGGCGGGCTTGGGCGTGGCGATTCCGGCACTTTTTGGCTATAACTATCTAGCCAGCCGCATCAAAAACATCACGATTGAAATGCAGATTTTTGTGGATGAATTTGTGACACGTGTCGCTGAACTATATGGCAAATAAAGGAGTGTTGCCATGTCTGAGGGCGTAAAGGAAGATAACCAGCTCTACGACGAGATTAACATCACGCCCATGCTGGATTTGGCTTATGTGTTGCTGGTGATTTTTATCATCATGACCACCGCGTCGGTACAGGGAGTTAAGGTTGATACGCCGTTGACTGTGGCCTCTGGCGCGTTGGCCAAGCCGCAGATGCGTGCTATCACCATTACCAGTGACGGCAACGTCTATCTGGATGCTTATCCGGTAGACATGACCTCTCTGGAGCAGCGTTTGGCTGAGTATAAAAGCGGCAATCCTGACCTGCCTGTGGTATTGAAGGGTGATGCCAGCGCCAATTTTGAAAAAGTGGCCGAGGTGCTAGAAGTGTGTAAAAAATTGGGTATTACCGAGATTGGCTTGGTTACTAAGAAGCAAGCGAGCTAAACATGCAAGTACAAAACGACGCGCAGCCCTACGACACCATCAATATCACGCCCATGCTGGATTTGGCTTATGTGTTGCTGGTGATTTTTATTCTGATGACGACCGCTGGCGTGCAGGGCTTGACTATGAATCTGCCCAAGCCTTCTAACAAACCCAGCACGGAAAAGCATGACCTCAAAATTGTGCAAGTACAGCAGGGTGGATCTATTTTGATTAACGGGATTGGCGTTTCGATGACAGAACTGGAAACCCAGCTGAAATCAGCTAAGGCTAGCGATCCAAAGTTTTCGGTGATGATTAAGGGTGATGCTAAAGCGCCGTATTCCGGCGTGGTGGGCGTGGTGGATTTGGTGACGAGATTAGAAATTGCCAACGTGGGCTTGATAACGGCGCGGATAGGGACTTGATGGTAAACGCTGTGCAGTTTGAAGAAGACTCAGAACCTTCCCCGTCTGCGGTATGGGTTAAGCGAATTTTAATTTTCGCGTTGGCAGTTGCGGTGTTGGGGGGCATAGGTTGGAGCTTGAAAGGGCTTTTTTCTGGTCACGCGCCGACTAAAAAACAGGTGAGCACCATCAAACTGCTGCCGGATACGCCACCACCACCACCACCACCGCCAAAGGAACAACCGAAAGAACAGCCTAAGGAGCAGCCCAAGGAAGTGAAGATGGAGCAGCCCAAGCCGCAAGAGACTCCACCGCCCCAACCAGCAGAGGCGTTGAAAATGGAAGGTGCCGCAGGAGATGGCCCTAGCGCGTTTCAAACTGGCGAAGTGAAAAATGAATACAAGAACGGGGAGGTTAATACGGCCCCGAAAATTGCAGCAAGACCCAGTGGCAACCAGTTTGTCTGGTACACCTCACAAATCAAGTCTTCGATTGAGGATGCGTTGGCAAAAAACAAAAAGCTGGCTGAGGGACGCTACAAAGTGGTGTTGCATCTGTGGTTTGGCAGTGAGGGCAAATTGAAGAAGTTTGATTTGGTAGGCAGCAGTGGCGACCCGGACACCGATACAGAGATTCGTCAGGCATTAAGTGAGATGCCTACTTTGTCTCAGGCGCCTCCTGAGGACATGCCACAGCCAGTGAAATTGAGAATTACAGCTAAAAAGGCGAGCTAAAAGTGATGATGAAAAACAAAATTGGAACGAATATGCTAGACCAAAAAAAATCTCGTCGTGGGCTGGTGACTTTATTGCTGGCAGGACTTGTTTTGATGCCGTTGAGTACACAGGCATCAGAACGTGAGTCGTTGGAGAAGCTGCGTGCAACCACGCTGAACTTGATTGATATGTTAGTCAAGCAGGGGATTTTGAGTAAGGAAAATGCCGAAGAGCTGGTCAAGCAGGCAGAAGCGCAGGCAACTCCGCCTGGTGCGGCGGATACGCCAGCTAGCAAGGAGGTGGCGAGTGCTGATGACCAGAAAGTGGTGCGTGTGCAATATGTGCCGGAATTCGTCAAAAACCAAATCCGCGATGACATCAAGAAAGAAGTGATGGCGCAGGCGCAAAGCGAAGGTTGGGCCTATCCAAACTCTATCCCTGAATGGATGAACCGTATTGAGTGGGAAGGGGATCTGCGGCTGCGTTTTGAAGGAGATAGATTCCAACCGGAAAATGCGACTCCGGGTTTCTTCAGTACCAATCCGGGTAGGCAATTTAGCATGACCAACACCACGGATGACAGAGACCGTTGGAGGTTACGTGCGCGGTTAGGGGCTAACATCAAGGTGAATAGCTGGCTAACGGGCGGCATCAAGTTAACGACGGGCAATACGACTGACCCGATCTCGCCCAATCAGGACTTTGGTAATTCTAGTCAAAAATTCTCGTTTGCTTTGGATCGGGCTTACCTCAAGGCGGATCCTGTTTCTTGGGGTTCTATCGTGGGCGGGCGCTTCGCTAACCCCTTTTTCTCAACTGATTTGTTATGGGATCCCGATCTGGCTTTTGATGGTGTCGCGGCAACCGTCAAGCCCAAATTTAACGATACTTGGAGTGCTTTTGCCACAGTGGGGGCGTTTCCGATACAGGAAAATCAAACGGTCAGTTCTCAGGTGATTACTCTTGGTCCAGCTAATGTGTTGGATTTGACAAAAGATAAGTTTATATACGCAGCTCAAGCCGGCATCCAATGGACTGATACTGACAAATCAAATCTTAAACTGGCTGCGGCGTTTTACGACTTTAGTCATGTAGAAGGTATCGCCAATCCTGTTGGTTCAACGCCTTACAAAAACTCAATTCCGCAATTCCGTACCAAAGGCAATAATACTTTTGATATCAACGCGGCAAATGCAGCCATCCCTGCGCTTGCTGGATCAACTTTCGGGCTCGCTTCCAAATTCCAAGACATTAACCTGACTGGGCAATACGATTACGCCGGATTTAGTCCAGTGCATGTGATTCTGACCGGCGACTACATACGCAATATTGGCTTTGATCAGTCAGAAATTCGCGCACGCACCGGATTTCCTTACGCTGAAGAAACAGATGCCTATCAACTCAAACTGACCGTAGGTATGCCGGAAACCACCAAGCGTAATGATTGGCAAGTGTTTGCCGCCTACAAACGACTGGAAGCGGATTCCGTGTTGGACGGTTTTACCGATTCAGATTTCCATTTAGGCGGAACAGATACCAAGGGTTGGCTGGCGGGTGCAAGCTATGGCTTGGATAAAAACACTTGGTTGACGGTACGTTATTTCAGTGCGAACGAAATTAGCGGTGCTCCGCTTGCCATAGATGTGCTGTTGGTGGATTTCAATGCCAAGTTCTAGAAATAACATGAGTATGCTTTCTCAAGGCAAAACTACGCTGTTGCTAGTGATGGTGGCGCTGCTTGCCGTCATGCCTGTGGCGCATGGAGCTGAAAAGAAAGACAAGGCTGCCAAACGCATGGCGCAGATGATGCAGAAGGTGCAGCAGGAAAAAGCTGAGATGCAAGCACAGTTTGACAAAGATAAAGCCGCGCTCGAAGAAAAAGCCAAGAAAAGTGAGGAGGAGACCAGCAAAACCAAGGGCAGTGTGGCCGCCGCTAATCGTAAAGCCAAAGCTTTGGCAACCGAACTTGAGGCGTTGAAAGCGTCTTCCGATAAGGAAAAGTCTGAGTTAGGTGCGAAATTGCAGCAGTCTGAAACTAGTTTGTTGCAGATAAGAACTTCACTTGAAATTACTCAAAAGAATCTCGCGGATATGACGCAGCAGTTCCAGTCTTCCCAGCGTGATAACAAGCAAGGTGAGGCGCAACGTAAGGAACTGGTGTCTAATCTCACCAGAAAAGCCCAACAAGTCAATGTGTGCCAGGAAAAGAACGCCAAACTCTATGATTTCGGCCAGCAATTGGTGAAGGTTTGCGATCAGCCTAGTGCCTATGAAGCTGCCATGCGTAAAGAAGCGTTTACGCAAGTGAAGCGCGTAGAGCTGGAAAATACTTTGCAGGAATATCGCGATAAGCTGGATGAGCAGAAGCTGGGTGCCTTGCCTATCAAGTAACTTAAGTGGTTGCGGACTAAGATGACATCATAGAACTGTCATCTAATTGCGTGAATTTTCGGCTAACGGTATCAACAAATATATACCGGAGAGTATGAATGAAAAAAACATTTGTCCGTGCCCTATTTGTAGTCGCTACTATTTTTTCTTTGCCCGCTTGGGCATTTCCGTCTAGTTCGTTCATTGTGGCGGCGGGTAGTGCTAGCTATAGCCTTGACGGCAACATTTTCAATATCACCACTACTCCAAATACCATACTGGATTGGGCTGACTTTTCGATTGGCGCTGGTGAAACCATCAATTTCATGCAAGCCAGCAGTTCGAGCGCTGTGCAAAATCGCATCTTAGGTGGTGACGCGTCGTTAATTAGTGGTTCGCTGTTATCGAATGGCTCTTTGTCTCTACATAATCCAACGGGATTTGTTTTTACTGATTTTTCTTTAGTAAAGGTCGGTGGGGATCTGACGTTATCTTCTGACAGAAATATTCAGATAGCAGGATTAATCTCATGGGGGTCAGGAGCTAATAATCCTCCAGTGACTTACCCAAATTCCTATGGCGCTACCATCTCCGTTGGAGGGTATATTGATCTTAGGCCTCCGATTAGCTACCCTCTAACAGTCAGCTGCCCAGCTTGCATTGTTGTCATTGACCCTGTTGTCTCCATCATGATTAGTGATCTAGTGTTTACTATTGATCAACCAGATTTTATTTTTACTGATAATCCAGCAGCACTTCCTGTCCCTGAACCACACTCATTGCTTATGCTACTGGCAGGCTTAGGCCTATTTGGGATGGTTACCCGCCATCGCAGCTAGGTTTCAAGCGGCATGACGGATGTGGTGAATAGTGCTGCTCAATAAATCCGTAACATTCGCGTAATACACTCCCCGCTTTTGCTTGGACTTTGCATGACTATGCTGAAAAGCCCAGCCTTTGCGCGAATAGCTCCTTTCGCGGTTTATATTTTGTTCCTTGCTGTTGATGGCACTCTCGCTAGCTTGGTAACCAAGTTGGGTGGTGATGCTCGTTTATTGTATGCGCTGAGGGTTTCAGTGGTAGCTGCGCTACTGGTGTGGTTTTGGCGTGGATATAGTGAACTTGCATGGCCAGTGAAGATGCCACTAGGGAATTGGATGTGGTCTGTGCTGGCAGGTGTGGCGGTGTTTGCGCTGTGGATTCTGCCATATCCGGCGTGGGCAACCCTTGGGACTGTGGGCGCAGGCTTTAATCCAATCCAACCTGATGGCAGCATTAACTTTTTGCTGGCTGGCATCAGAGTAGCCGGTGCCGCCTTGGTTGTGCCGTTGATGGAAGAGCTCTTTTTTCGTTCTTATCTGATGCGCTGGGTAGATCGCATTAATTTTTTGGAGATTGATCCTGCAAAGACTACGCACTATGCCTTTTTAATCACTGCGTTGTTGTTTTCAATCGAGCATCATCTTTGGTTGGCAGGATTGTTGGCTGGTCTGGTCTATGGTGCTTTGTATAAGTTGACCCGCAATTTGTGGTCACCTGTGCTGGCACACTCTGTCACCAACGGAATGCTGGGGTTTTGGGTGCTACATACTGGCGAATGGAAGTATTGGTAATGCGACCTTTCCCGCCATTTCCGGCCTCTCCAATCAGCGCTGCGGTTTGCCTGAGCTTGTTGATAGCCTCGTCATCAGTGCAAGCTGATGGGATGTTTGATATCAAGCCTTATGTGGCAGCCACAGCCACTTACGATGACAATGTATTTCGGCTGACCGATAAGAATGAGGCGCGAGCTGTATTGGGCAGCGAGGCAATGGGGGATACTTCTCGATTGCTAGAGGCTGGGCTGGCCGTGGATTGGAAGATCAGCGCGCAGCATCTGCGGTTGGGACTAAGTGCCAGCCAAAACAGCTATGACCGGTTTGGTTTTCTTGATAATGACGGGCATGACCTTAGCCTTGCTTGGGATTGGAATTTGGGTAGTCACTTGGCAGGGCGAATCAGCACGAGCGAAAACCTAGCAATGGCCGGATTTAACGAAGTCAACAATCCTGCACTTAACGAACGAACTACCACACAAAGGCTGTATAGCCTCAATTGGAATTTTCATCCCAGTTGGCGGCTACATTTGCAGCGCGATGAAGTTCAGCAGGAGAACGGTTTAGTGACATTTCGCTCTTCTGACCGTGAGGATATTGCGCACGAGGCTTCCATGCAATATAGCAGTGCGGCAGGCAATGTTGTTGTGCTTAGTATGCGTCAGACAGATTCTGAATATCCATTCCGTGACAGCTTTGCGACGACCTTTTTTGGCAACAGCAATCAGCAACGTGACATAGCACTCAATATAGTGTGGCAACCCAGCGGAAAAACGCGATTAAATGGCAGGCTGGCGCGTGTTGAACGTACCTATAAAGAACTCTCACAACGAAATGTGAGCGCTTTGGCAGGACGTCTGGAGGCAACTTGGTTGCCTACTGGAAAAACCTCACTTGCAATGTCCTTAGTGCATGATATTTACGCAGTAGATGATATTGCGGCGACTTATGTGCAGAGCGATGCCGTCAACATTACGCCCACTTGGGTACCTACTGCAAAGTTGACGATACAGGCACGTGCTTCTTTCGAAAAACGCGGTTATCAAGGAGACCCTGGATTTTTACTTGGGGCAACGCTACAACGTGAAGATACCCTAAAAACCACGGGAGTAACTGTCAGTTACATGCCTTACGAAAAAATACAGACCCAGCTTTCTTGGCAAAAGCAATCTCGCACGTCCTCAACCGCAGGGAGCGGCTATGATGCTAATACTCTGAATTTCAACATCAGAGTTAATTTCTAAATAAAGTCAGTCGTTCAATACCTCAAGATTCTCATTAAATAGTCCGAATGGACTACTCCAATACTGTTTTCAATCATCAGCGCTTAACAAGCCATCGTTATACTCCTCTCAAATTCTAAAGGTGAGTGTTTATCACTTGGAGGAGGCTAGTCCGAAAGGACTATGCAAACACCGAAATGGTTTCATCTTGCTATGCCATAGTGCAAAGCGTCAGTTATGGGTTTATTTTGCAGTTATTTTTAGGAGAGATGTATGAAATTCGTTAAACATTTGTTGGTTTCTGCGGTATTGCTGGGTTCTGCAGTTGGTGCGCAGGCAGCAGATTACAATTTAGGTACTCTTAGTGCCGGATATACTGGATTTGGCCCTAATTCTGTCATATCCGGTTCTTTCGTTGATAAAATCAACTTTAATTTATCTGGTTTGAGCAATGAGAGTTTTGGCGCTGGTGCTCTCAATTTTACTTTGGGTGGGTTGCCGTTTCTTAATATCAACAATCTGTCTATGTCTTTGTTCGACAGCAACGATACACTACAAAGCAGTGGTCTTGATTTCACCGTCAACTCCTTGACCAGTGGCAACTATTACCTGAAGGTAACCGGTACCGCGACTGGATTTGCTGGTGGTTTGTACGCTGGTGGTATTAACACCGTAAATGTTACGCCTGTACCAGAACCGGATGCATTGAGCTTGATGTTGTCTGGTTTGGCCATGCTTGGGTTTATGGCTTATCGCCGTCGCCAAGTTTAATCGCCTAATATTTGATTGTTGTAATGAAAAAACTCGCCGGTTAACACCGGCGAGTTTTTGTCATAAATGATAGATATGTAGTTGGTACGATTCTCACCACAAGGACATCACTGTTGGCTTTTCAGGAGAATGAAATCGTGAAGCAGCATCATCTGATTAACCCGTTGACCCTCAGAACAATTCCAATGTTTACAGAGTTGAGCGCAGAGTCTATTGATAGCTTGATGCAGATACTCAAGCACCAGCATGTCAAAAGAGACGAAGTCATCGTGCATGAGGGAGAGGAGTCAGAATATTTCTATATTATTTTGACAGGTAAAGCCAAGGTTATTATTACAAATTCGGTCAATCGTGAATTTATTATCAGTTTTCTCAAAACAGGAGAGTTTTTTGGGGAAATGGGAATGTTGGATAATGAGCGAAGGTCTGCAACAGTGGTGGCTATGACCGCATGTGAGTTGTTGTTAGTAGGGAAAACTGATTTTGAAAAATTCCTTGCAGGAAATTACGAAATTGTGCGTTATATGTTGAAAAGCTTTTCTCATCGCATGCGGACAGTGATTCGCAAGATAGAAAGTCTGGCGATGATGGATGTTTATGGCAGAGTTGCGAGAGTGCTTCTTGAGGGGTCTGAGCTTATTGGCGGTGAGCTGGTCTTTCGTTATCGCCTCTCTAAACAAGAATTCTCAGAGATGGTCGGGTCATCAAGAGAAATGGTTTCACGTGTGATTAAGCATCTTGAGGAGGATGGTTTTATTGAGAACAGAGGGGATAAGTTGATTATTATCAATGATTCCATTACTCAAAAGGCCGCATAAATATTTTGTAAAAAACCCACATGCTTATATATTTCTTGAATATTCGTTATAAAAGTAACTTAATTAATGAAAGTGTGAAGTAATTCACATGATTAACAAAAACATCACTTTTATATAGAAACTACCATTGATAGAATTCGGTTCAGATTGTTAAAGCTACGCTGCCAGTAATTGCGGTTTCAGGATTTCTGTTTAAATTTTATATATTTTCTTAAGGAGTAACTGATTGTGAATTCTTTTAAAAACGTTGTTGTGCTTTCCCTGTTGCTGGGAACTTCCATAGTTGCTCAAGCTACACCTGCTTCGGTGAAATTCACGGGAACTGCCACGGGTACGTCGGCCAATGTGCAGATACCATTGGGTACTCAAAACTTTTTCCTTGGTAACTATAATGAGCAAGAGTCAGGCGTAGGTTCATTCTTGGCTTATTGTATAGATCCATTTCAATACGTATCAAGTAGCTATCAAACCTACGACAAGTCGATTCTGGGGCTGGGAAATTTCTCCACCAATGCCAGCGCACGTTTAAACAATGTCACCAGTTTGTTTAGTCATGCGTATGCAGGATCAGTGAATAATGGAGTAAAAGCAGCTGGATTCCAACTGGCACTTTGGGAAGCATTCAATGATGACATGAATCTCAGTTCTGGCATTGTTAAGAAGACGGGAAGCACTGATGTCACAGTGCTGAGCGAGGCTCAATCACTTATTGACAATCTAGTAAACAATAGTTGGAGCAGTTCCCCCATTGCATATCAATTAACTGCCTACACCAGCCAAAATTTTCAAGATTTCATTACTGTGACCCCAGTACCAGAACCAGCGTCTGCTGCTTTGATGTTGGCAGGTCTAGGATTGTTTGGTTTTACTGTGCGTCGTAAAAAACAAGTTAATTAAACCAGTGCATACTGTTTTATCACCCTAGTCAAAAAGGCGCTTATGGATTAAGCGCCTTTTTTATTTCACGGTTTTGTCGCAAGACTGAAAAGTAACCGTAACAATTACTTCTTATGATGACGCCTCACTTCATCATATCCATAAAGGCTTTCAGTCATGATTCTTCCTAAGTCGTTTATAGCGCCTTTCACGCTTATTTTAATTACCTTGTCTCTTGTCGCTTGTGGCAAGAAGGAAGGCGCGGCAGGTGAAAAATCAGCTACGCAAGTGGTTGCAAGAGTCGATGGTGAAGAAATATCTGTACACATGCTCAACTACCAAATGAGCCGGTTGGGACAAATGAACGAAGCACAAGCCAAAGAAGCTTCCAAAAAAGTACTTGAGCGCTTAGTAGATCAACAGATGCTTGTTCAACAGGCGACAAAAGACAAGCTTGACAGAGAGCCTAAGGTGCTTCAGTCCATTGAATCCACCAAGCGTGAAATACTAGCGCAAGCGTATATGGAAAAGCAGATGGCAGCAGCTAAAAAACCATCTGAGCAAGAGATCAAAGACTTTTACAGTCAGCACCCAGAGTTATTTGAAAAGCGTCGTATCTACCGCTTGCAGGAGCTGGCAGTAGCCGTTGGAAGTGATAAAGCCACAGAGATAGAAGCCGGGGTGAAGGCTTCTAAAAATATCAATGAAGTCGCTAACTGGTTGAAAGAAAAAGATTACAAATTTTCTGCCAATGCTAATGTGCGAGCCGCAGAACAACTGCCATTAGAGATGTTGCCCAGATTGCAACAAATGAAAGAGGGCGAATTTATCATTCTTCCTAGCCAAAACTCTATCAACATCGTCATGTTGGCTGGGGTTCAGGAACAGCCACTCACGCTAGAAAAAGCTACGCCACTGATTGAGCAGTATTTCTTTAATCAACGTAAATCGGAAATTGCCAAAAAGCAGATTGAAGAACTACGTAAAAAAGCAAAAGTTGAGTATTTGGGAAACTTTTCTGATATGAAGCAGGTTGTTAGTGAAAAATCTGAGCCGAATAAACAAGCTGAAGAAAAACCCAAAGCATCCTCTGATTCGGAGCACATGGACAAGGGTGTTACTGGTCTGTGATCGTCCGCAATTGTCCTTGGTTAAACCAGAATAAGGTTGATATATGCATAAGCTGTTCGTAACTTTTTTCTTAATGGCGTTCACAATGTTGGCGAACGCTGGCGATGTTAAACAGGATTACGTGTTGGGTGCTGGTGATATGGTGCGAGTGACCGTCTATGGCAGTCCTGACTTGACGACGGAGACTAGAATTTCAGCAGCCGGCACTTTGACTTTTCCTCTATTAGGAGACGTTTCGGTAGGTGGATTAAGTACTGCCATTGCCGAAAAGAAAATTGCGACTAATCTTGAAGAGGGGGGATTCGTTAAACAGCCACAGGTCAATCTCGTGGTGTTGCAATTCCAGAGCCAAACTGTATCTGTATTGGGTGAGGTGAATCGGCCTGGACGCTACCCCCTAGATCGCCCAAGTACCCTAACCGATGTGTTGGCGATGGCTAGCGGCGTCACTAGCAACGGTTCTGAAATAGTCACGGTGACTAGTCTGCGTGATGGTAAACCAGAAAAGCACGAATATGATTTGAGAGAATGGTTTGATCGTGGACAAGCCTCGCAAAACCCTTCGGTGCGTGGTGACGACATTATTTTTGTGACAGCGCGTGAGGTTTCTGTGTTGGGTCAAGTGGGTCGGCCAGGCAAATACTCGGTGATGAGTGGGGTTAGAAATGTGGGCGACTTTTTATCTATGGCGGGAGGAATTGCCCCAACAGGTGCCGACACTATCGTGATTTCTATAGTGCGTGAGGGCAAGATGGACAAGCGTGAAATTGACGTAGATCAGTTGTTCCGCAGCGGCGACACCGCAGCCAATATTGAACTGCGTGGCGGCGATATGATTTATGTGCCGCGAGCACCTCTGTTTTATATCTATGGTGAAGTGCAGCGCCCCGGATCTTTCCGCTTGGAGCGGAACATGACTGTGGCACAGGCGCTTTCTGTCGGTGGTGGACTTAGTCTCCGTGGCACTGAGCGTGGCATCGTGATCAAGCGGCGCGATGCCAAGGGCAATATGCAGGAGATTGAACCGCAGGCCACAGACATTGTGCAAGCTGATGATGTTATTCAGATAAGCGAAAGCTTGTTTTAGCCCGAGTCTACTTTAGGAATCCCATGAATTTCTCACAATTTCTCCTTGTACTCCGGGCTAGGTTCAAAATCATTCTGTTTACGTTTTTAGTGACGGTGGCTACTGCCGCAGCCATAAGCTTGATACTGCCGAAGTCTTATAAAGCCACCACCTCCTTAGTACTCAATTTCAAGGGGGCTGATCCGGTGAGCGGAGCGGCTATCCCCGCACAGCTCATGCCGGGCTATATGGCGACACAAGTGGACATTATTACCAGTCTGAATGTTGCGGGTAAAGTTGTGGATAAGCTCAAGTTCGCTGAGAGTTCTGCGGCACGAGTACAATTTAACCAAGCAACAAAAGGTCGAGGCAACATTCGTGACTGGTTCGCAGATGCACTATTGAAAAAACTTGACGTGGAGCCGTCGAGAGAAAGTAGCGTCATTTCGATTTCTTTTAGTGGTGCTGATCCTACTTTTGCTGCGACGGTAGCTAATGCTTTTGCTGAGGCGTATCAGCAAACCAATATTCAACTGAAGGTGGGGCCATCACTTAGTGCAGCAGGGTATTTGGGTACACAAACTAAAGCACTGCGCGACCATCTGGAGGAGGTGCAGACCAAGCTTTCTGCATACCAACAAGATAATGGTTTGACCAGTGCATTTGAGCAGTTTGATGTGGAGAGTTCTAAGCTTAATGAGCTTTCTGCGCAGTTGGTGATGGCACAGTCACAAGCGATTGAGGCCTCATCCCGCCATGCGGGCACTTTAGGCAATGCGGAAGATTCGCCTGATATTGCGGCAAGCAACCTAGTACAAGGATTAAAGGCTGATTTGGCAAGGGCAGAGTCTAAATTGGCTGAGCTCTCCCAGCGCGTTGATCATAACCATCCGCAATATCAATCGGCCAAAGCGGAGGCAGACAAGATCAAATCTCAGTTAGAAGAAGAGGTTAAAAGAGCCACAGCCAGTGTAGGAGGCAGTGCAAAGATTTATCGGCAACGTGAAGCTGAATTGCGTGCGGCAGTGGCATCACAGAAAACCAAAGTATTGAAACTCAATCATGCGCGGGATCAGATGATGATTTTGCAGAAAGACGTTGAAAGTGCACAGCGTTCATTGGATGCGGTAAATCAACGGTTTACCCAGACCAACCTTGAGGGGCAGGCCAACCAGAGTGAGGTTGCGGTGCTTAATCCTGCGACGCCGCCACTTGAAGCTTCCAGCCCGAAAGTGATGCTTAACATCATACTTTCCATGTTTTTAGGAGGGCTGTTGGGCATAGGTTTTGGTCTCATCGCTGAAATGATGGATAAACGAGTGCGCAGTCGTGAAGACATCACTGAGGCTTTTGATATTCCAGTATTAGCTATTATTAAGGAAAAATCTTCCAAAAAGCGGCGCTTCCGCCTATTCGGTTCTGCTAGGCAGTTACAACCATCGGTATAACAATTCATTATGAATAATTTTGTAGATACGCATATTCCGGAAGCAGCACATCCACCACGCGAGGCCAGCATCGGCCGCTTGCTGCTGGATATGGGGAAAATCACTCCTGAAAATGCAGAGCGCGTATTGCGTTTGCAAAAGGAGCAGAATTTACGATTTGGCGATGCTGCCCAAAAATTGGGACTCATTACTGAAGCTGATATTAAGCAAGTATTGTCATTGCAGTTTGATTATCCGTACTTGCAACCAGGGCAGGGTAATTTTGCACCTGAGTTGGTAGCGGCATATCAGCCTTTTTCTTCCCAAGTCGAAGGTTTACGCGCTTTACGTAGCCAATTGATGTTACGTTGGTTCAACGAAGGAGATAAGGCGCTGGCAATCATAAGCCCCAATCCTAATGAGGGTTGTAGTTATCTTGCAGCCAATCTGGCGGTGGTTTTTTCGCAATTGGGTGAGCGCACTTTGCTGGTGGATGCCAACATGCGCTCGGCACGTCAAAGCAAGGTGTTCAATCTTAAAGAAACGCGCGGCCTCTCGGATATTTTGGTGGGGCGTGCTGGGATAGAGGTCGTTACTCGCATTGATTCCTTTATTGGTCTTTCTGTCCTGGGCGCCGGGACTACACCGCCTAATCCACAGGAATTGCTGGGGCGTTCAAGCTTCACCCATTTTATGAATCAAGCAATAGTCAACTACGATGTCATCATCGTAGATACCCCGCCTGCGTTGAACACATCAGACGCACAAGCTATTGCGGCGCGCTGTGGAGGTGCCTTGCTGGTGTCCAGACTTAACCATACGCCGCTTTCTGATTTGGCAAATATCCGTGATCAGATCAAGGTGACGGGAGTTCGTATCGTAGGCGCTGTACTCAACGATTTCTAGCATGTCTGGTATATCTGTACAGCATGGAAAGACCTTACCCGCGTGGTTGCAAGAATGGTGGCTTGTGTTACTGGGTTTGGCTGGATTGTATATCCCCACCTATTACGGGCTTCTGACTAATCTGTGGGGTAACGACAATCAGGCGCACGGCCCAATCGTAATGGCGGTGGTGCTTTACTTGATATGGCAACAGCGGCAACACTTGATGCCCGCGCATCATGCAAGCGGGAAGGCCAGCACTATTTTGGGCTGGATATTGATGGTGCTTGGCTTGCTTGCTTACATAGTAGGTCGATCGCAGGACATCCTCACTTTGGATATGGGTTCACAAATTCTGGTGTTGGCGGGCATCTTGCTTATTTCGCGTGGCCTGCCTGCGCTTAAGGCGATGTGGTTCCCTTTGTTTTTTCTTATTTTCATGATTCCACTGCCGGCTTCTTTCCTTGATGCTGTCACTTTACCAATGAAGATTGCGGTCTCTTACGTGGCTGAAAACGTGCTCTATTGGTTTGACTATCCGATTGCACGGAGCGGCGTGATTTTACAAATTGGGCAATATCAATTACTGGTGGCCGATGCGTGTGCCGGTATGCACACCCTGATCTCGTTGGAAGCATTAGGATTGCTTTATCTCAATCTAGTTAAGCATGACTCCCTCTTTCGCAATATCACCTTGGCCATTTTGATTGTGCCTATTTCTTTTACCGCCAACGTGATACGCGTGATGATACTTACTTTGGTCACCTATTATTTTGGCGACGAAGCGGGGCAGGGCTTTGTTCATGGCTTTGCAGGCATGGTGCTGTTTATCGTTGCATTACTTTTGATTATGGGTGTTGACTCCATCTTGCAGCAAAGTTCTAGGTTTTGGCGAGGGCGTAAGGCGGTATAGAGATGAAGCAACTTACTAGAAATAGCATTATTGCAGTGCTCATGCTGACAAGCTCTGCCATGGCCATGGTGTTGCGACCAACTCACAAAATTGTTGATGCTGAGTCGACAGTGAATCTGGAAACCATGATCCCCAAGCAGTTTGGGGATTGGCAAGAACAGCCGCAGAACTCTGGCCAAATCATTAATCCACAGCAGCAGGAAATGCTGGATAAGATTTACACGCAGCTGCTTTCTCGTACTTATACCAATACCAAAGGTGAGCGCATCATGCTTTCCATTGCCTATGGCGCAGATCAAAGTGATTCCAAGCAGTTGCATTACCCTGAAGTGTGCTATCCAGCGCAAGGGTTTCAAGTAGTTTCAACATCGTTAGGTTTAGTGAAAACTGACTTTGGCAACATTCGCGTCAAGCGTCTCTTGACAGTTATGGGCAATCGTTCTGAGCCGCTTACTTATTGGACGACTGTCGGGAATAAGGTGGTACAAGGCAGCAGAGAGGCCAAAATTGAGCAACTTCGTTATGGTTTCCGCGGGGAGATTCCTGATGGTCTGTTATTTAGAGTTTCGTCCATCACGGCGGATGCCGAGAAAGGTTATGCAAGTCAGGAGGCATTTTCTCAAGCGTTGATAGCCCCTCTGGCTGAAAAAGACAGATTGAAATTAGCTGGGTTAACCGCTCCTACGCCCAGTGTCGCTCGGCCATGATTGCTCGCTATGGTGCTGATCGGGTTAAACGAGGACTCTTACATTTTTTTATAGGCAAGAGCACTTCTGCATTGGCGGGTATTCTCGCCATGTTGTTGGTGATTCGTGAGTTATCTGTTGAGGCATTCGCGGCTTATTCAGTCCTGCTGGCTTTCGTTGAGTTGCTCACGGCACTCGCTGGTTTTGGACTTGCACACGCTTTGCTTCGATATGTGCCAGAACTTTACGCCAAGCACTATCAAACCTCATTAAAACAGCTGGTTATTGGTTCGGTAGTTGCTCGCACGCTGCTGCTGCTGCTGTTCGTTGCTATCGCCTATTTGTGTTCCGGAAAATTGGCTCCTCATGTGGGACTAGAAGAGTCCTTAGCTGCTTTTAAGATATTTCTCTTAGTGGTAGTGCTGCGCTCTACGGCACAATTTCTTTCACAGATTTTGGAATCTGCGCTGCATCAGGGCAGCGCACAGCTAGGGTTCTCGGCTGCGGCAATGGCAAGGCTGCTTGGGATGGTGTATCTGTACAACCAAGGCCAAGTTGATCTGGTTGATGTGATATGGGTTGAGGCTATCGGTGACGGCTTGAGCTTGTTGATAATGGCAGCAGGGGTTATGCGCGTGATTGCGAGCAGTTCAATACCCAACCAAGGCTCGATAGATGATGGAAGCTGGTTGCGAAGTAATTTAAGAAAAATTGGCAAATTTGCACTTGCCGGTTATTTACAACACCTTGCAATTACGCCTTACGGAGGACATACCAATCGTTTGTTAGGTGGCAGTATGCTCGGCGCCAGCGCGATGGCGCATTT
Source organism: Methylophilaceae bacterium (assembly GCA_046155285.1). Taxonomy (GTDB): domain Bacteria; phylum Pseudomonadota; class Gammaproteobacteria; order Burkholderiales; family Methylophilaceae; genus CAILHX01. Next base: position 177,927 of record JBJXEA010000026.1, read on the forward strand.
CGGCTTTGCGCAATCTCTCTACGAGTACGTCAAGCGCTACCTTCCAGCCCAGTTATTGGTTGGTTTGATTCGTCCAATAGTGGTTGCACGTTATAGCAAAGATCGTGACTTTTCAGTAGCGACAGTGATTTGTGAGCAGGTTCTGCAACTCAATATCTTGTTGATAGGCGGCATGTTAGTGCTGCTTGTGGTGGGTGGTGGGGACGCTCTGTCGGCGATTTCAGCAGGCAAATATGGTGCTGATGCCTTTTACCTCGTGGTGATGTTATTTGTGGTGTTGTTGCTTGAAACCGAGCGGCAGCAGCTAGAGCTACTCATACAAGTTGTTGGCCGTTATCAATATCTAATACCTTCAAATGTTCTGCTCTCCGCTTCTGTATTAATCGCTATTGTATTGTTACCCACGCTGGGAGCCGTGGCTTTCTCCATAGCCAATTTAGTGGGATTGATCGTTGCTAACACTTGGGTTCAGCAGCATTTGAAGTCTGTAGGGTTTATTTATCGTCATGATTGGTATGGTATTTTCAAGATTGTTGTTGTATTTACCGTGTCGACGGCGTTTGGAGCGGTGGTCAAGTTTCTTGGGTTACCGTGGTATTGGGCTTGTTTATTGGCAACAACCCTTTATAGCGCGTTAGGTTACTTTATGTGTGGTGGAGTTGTGCGTACTTTTTTAGCAGAGCTTCTGGGCGAAGAGGCTAAGCCTATCAAGGGTCACAATCAAAAAATTCTACGTCGCCCCAAAGGTAACTTATGGCCACTTAGGTTGGCCTATAGTCAGTTTTGGATGGATATGGGTGGTGATGTTAAGAATAGTGTGTTGGTTGCAGGGGTGGCGCGGAGTGGCACTACATGGCTGAGTGAGGTGATTGCCGCGGCTACAAAATCCCGTGAAATTTTTGAGCCTTTCATTGTTAGAACAGATGGCGATTTTGCACTGAAACCCAGTAGGCTTGAAGGGGGTAGCTTTGGATATATGCCCAACTATTCGCTGATTATCCCGGCAGATGAGGGAGTCGCGTCTTCGTACTATAGCAAGGTCAAAAACATATTAGGTGGCCATGTGCGTAGCTGGTGGACTGAGCAGGGCATGAAGCCAGGGGTCTATAAGCGACGGGTTATTAAAGATATACGCACTAACCTGATGTTGGGTTGGATTGCGCAAAGCTGGCCTGAGTTAAAAATAGTGTATGTGGTACGTAACCCAATCTCAACAATACAATCCATGATGGAAAGAAGTTCCTCAGGCTGGGCGTTTGATTGGGATCCAAGTTATGTACTCCAACAAGAAGAATTTGTAAGGGAATATCTAGCCCCATTTAAGCATCTTCTTGAGGGCGACCATGACTACCCTACGCGCCTGATGTTGAGGTGGTGTGTTGAAAACCACGTTGCCTTGACCCAGATAAAGGACAAGGCAAATGTCAAAATCGTCTCTTATGATGAACTAGTTAAAAACCCCTTACTCTGGGAAGAAGTATTTACCCATATTGATTGGAAATTTGACAGGGATAAATTCTCTGCACAAGCTAATCAGCCTTCTAAGACGGCGGCTGTTGTTAAAAATGGCGGAGCTAAAGCAGTGTCTGGTGACGCGTTGGATATGGCGACATTAACTAAACTTGTAAACCAGTTTGGATTGAGTCGCTATTTATGATGGGTTCCACCATGAAAACTGCTGGTGCAATGACGCAGCGCCGTGTTGCGGGCAACATCAATATCGTTGGCTTGCTTTTGATTTTAGGTGTTGGATTCTGTGCGGTATTTTTCGGTATGTTGGCGGCAACCGCCAACCCCATTCTGATAGGTCTTGGCATTGGTCTTTTTGCAGGCTTGTTCTTGCTTGCTATGCCCAAAACCACTATCTGGTTGGTGCTGGGTTTGGGGCTTTCTACCGGAGCCTTGCTTTCGATGGTTGGGCACGGCCTCGATAAGATATCCTGGGCTATTTCCATGATGGCTATGTTGCTATGGTTGCCATCACTGATGCAGTTATTTCGTCGCCCCAATATCCCCATGTTTGTTTGGTTAGCACTCATCTGCGTGATTCAGGCGATTGTTGCAACTGCGCTACAGTGGTATTCGGCGGGTGAGTTTATCGCTGGATTCAAGCGTTACTTTCAGATGTATGGTCTGCTGTTTGCATTTGCCACTTTGGCGATTACGCCATTGGATTTTCAGCGATGGTTAAAGTTGTTGTTGGGTATTGCGCTACTTCAGTTGCCATTTGCCGTTTACGAGCGCTTTGTGCTGGCAGCGCAGCGAGGTAGTGGTGGCGAGGCGACCGACGTTGTAGCGGGAACTATGGGCGCTAATTTGGTGGGTGGCAGCCCCAATTCTGTGATGGCCTTATTTCTTTTGCTGGCAATTGCTTTTATTTTCATGCGTTGGCGCGCTGGGCTGCTAGCAACTTGGAAGCTTATAGTGTTGGGGCTGTTGTTACTGGCGCCACTTACTTTAGGTGAGACCAAGATTGTAGTGGTGATGATTCCTTTGATGGGCATGGTGTTACTACGCAAAGATTTTGCCCTGAACCCTGTTCGATATTTGCCTGTGTTGATGGGGTTGGTTTTTATGACGGTGGTGATGGCCTACGTCTATGTGGTTGTGGTATTAGATAGTGATTTTTATCATGTAATCAAGGAGTCGCTACACTACAACGTCGGAACGGAAGGTTATGGGGTTTTATACCTCAATCGTACCAGTGTAGTGAGCTTCTGGTGGTCGCTCCAAGGGTTGCACGATCCCTTAGGTTTTCTCATAGGGCATGGACTAGGCAGCTCCTATGGGGTTGCCGCTGGGAACTCTGGCCACATTGCCGTCCAATATCCGAGATACGGTATCGGCTTAACCACCATGTCTACTTTGCTGTGGGATGTTGGTGTGCTTGGATTTGCGTTATACCTTGCCATGTTCATAAGTGCTTGGCGTGCAGCTAATCGGCTTTGGCAAGACACCACTGACGCTCTGGTACGCGCAGACGTTTTGGTGATACAGGCAGGCCTAGCGATGTTTATGTTATTCATTATCTACTCCGATAATCAAATCAACCTCATCACCATGGAAATCATCGTGGTGACAACGCTCGGATACCTCGCTTTTTTGGTGCAGCAACAGAAAAGCATCACGTTGTCACCGCTTACTTCGAGATAGGTACGATTGTGCATCTTCTTTTTTTTACCGCAGAGCAATGGCCTACGTTTCGCCCCGACGTGGTGGCCTTGTTTGGTAAGTATTTACCTAGATGTGGTGTTAGTTGTGATTTAGTGACAGAGCGTGATGTTTCCACCACAGTCCAGCCAGATATGCCTTGGGGAGCAGGGCGGGCACTTTTATGCACGGTTCCGCAAAACCGTGCTGGTCAATATCTCGTCAAGTTTTGGCATAACATGCGCATCCTGTTAACTGTGCGGGCAAGTAATTACGACGCAATACAGGTGCGTGACATGACGGTAACTGCGTTGATTGCTTTGCTGGTGGCACGCATCAAAGGACTTCGTTTTTTCTACTGGCTATCTTATCCGCAGTCTGAAGGCCAGATTGATCGGGCGAGAACCCGTGGCATTAAGGCCGGTATCAAGTTTTGGTTTCCGCTGATACAAGGCACTTTCGGAAAATGGTTGCTGTATCGCATCGTACTTCCCAGAGCCGATCACATCTTTGTACAAAGCCAACAGATGCAGCTTGATGTTGCCAGGCACGGTATTGCCATGTCACGTATGACGCCAGTCCCTATGGGTGTGGATAGGGAGTTGGCACAATCTGACGAGATTCAGCCTGCTAGAGATGACAGGCTGGCTGGAAAGCGCACCGTAGTCTATCTAGGGACTTTAGATCGCCTCAGGCAGATTGAAGTGCTTTTTCAAATGCTTGCAATCGTAAAGCAACAAATACCCAATATCCTGTTGGTCTTGGTGGGCGATACCGAGGATGCAGCTCACCGCGAATGGTTAAAACAAGAGGCCGTACGATTAGGCGCCGGCGATCATGTGCTATGGACGGGCTGGCTTTCTGCCACCAAGGCTTGGAGTTATGTGCGTGCTGCCGAGATTGGGTTGTCGCCTATCCCTCGTGGTTATTTGCTGGATATGGGTTCACCCACCAAGGCGGTGGAGTACATGGCCTTAGGATTGCCGGTAGTCGTTAATGACAATCCCGATCAAGCGCAGGTGATTGCCGAAAGTGGCGGCGGTCTGTGCGTACCTTTTCAGGCACAGGCGTTTGCTGATGGCGTGATGCAGTTGTTGAACGCCCCTGAATTAATGGCACAGATGGGGGCAAAAGGGCGTGACTATGTGGCGCGAATCAGAGGCTATGAAAGCATAGCGAGCAGTGTTGCTCAAGCCTATTTCTTGGAAAAATAATAATGAATCATAGTTTATTCGCTTTACTCATATTAGCCGTGTGTGGGCTACAGCCCTGTTTTGCCGATGATGGTTGGCGACCCATCAAAGATGTTTCTTTGCTGATCGAACCGGGCAGTATTCTTGATTTTTCTCAACTTGTACCACAAGAGAAACTGGATTCCTCACGCCTGCTAGTGGCGAACAACGGATACTTTGCAACGCAAAGTGAGCCTAATCGCCCACGGCGCTTTTTAATGGCTTCTTTAGGGTTTGCGGGCGCTACTGGAGGCCTGCCTGACCATGCCCTAGCAGATTTATATGCACGGCAACTCAGGTTGCACGGCTACAACATGGCACGTTTGGATTTCGTAGAAGAAACCTTGATGTTGCAGCGAAAAATTGATTTTGACTTCAATCCGGATCAGTTGGATAGATTCTATTATTTACTCGCGGCCTTGAAAAAAGAGGGCATCTATTACGTATTGAACGGGCTCAGTTCTGATAATGCCGCTTATGGCAATATCAAGGAACGTTGGGTAGATCAGCGTCACGCCAAGTTGCGAGTATATTTCGACCCGGAAATGCAAGCGCATTGGAAAAAACTGATGGAACGCATGCTCGCATCTGTCAATCCCTACACTAAAACTTCAACATTGGCCGACCCAGCACTGGCTGGAATCATTATGGTCAATGAGGGCGGTTTGGCTTTCGTCACCCGTGGGGGGGTGCCCAATGAATTGCGTCCCCTGTTTTCTGAATGGTTAAAGAAAAAGTATGGGAATAATGTTGCGCTAGCCAAAGCATGGAAAGGCGAACTGACACACGGAGAGTCTCTGGAAGCGAAATCAGTGGGGTTTCCTAAGCCGGATGCTTGGACTGGAAGCCGCATGTCAGACACGCAGCAGTTTTTTGCCGATCTGGAAAAATCCACGGCTGATTGGATGACATTGCATTTTCGTCAGTTGGGATATAAGGGTTTGGTCACTGCTTACGACAATTGGCTATCCCCCGCGATGCACGTCACGCGTGGTCAGTTGGATTGGGTGGATATGCACAACTACTTTTTCGAGCCCACCAGCTTTACTACCCCTGGTTCTGTCATGCGTCAGGAAAGTTTATTTGAAGATAATGCAAAATATATCAGAGAGTTAGCTGCGGGTAAGCATATTGGAAAACCATTCACTACATCTGAATACGGCCAAGTGTTTTGGAATAAATATCGGCGTGAATCAGCACTGGCCTTCCCCGCATATGCCAGTTTTCAAGATTGGACGATGATTTGCCAGCACGCGGGCGCGATAGACCTCAGCTATGCGGCGACCGGAGGGCGTAAAGATGCCATTTATCCGTTTGTGCTGGGGTTGGATCCCATCGCCCGCGCCAATGAAACCTTAGCCGCACTGCTGTTTTTGCGTGGTGACGTAGCCCCTGCCAAACATATGATAGGCGTCAAACTGACGCCTAAGTTTGTGTATCAAGACAGTGCATTTCTCGGCAATATGCCAACCGATATTTCTCGCCTGTCTCTAGTAACGGGGATAGGACTGGACTGGCAGGGGCGACTAGAAGCTTCAGGACAATACGAAGCGCAAGTCGAACCAGGCAATGCCAATCTGAATGTGCCTGGCAAGGCGAACGCTAACCAGGTAGAAAATGAGCAAAGCCTCGCCGCTAGACTGGACGAATTGGCACACAAGTATGCGGGGAAATTGGGGCCAAAAATCAGCAAGACCGCTTTGATTGTGGAAGATCGTTGGGCGAGTAGGGTCGCAGCAATACGCCAGAAAGGCATATTGGCGGCAACTAATCAAACCAATGCCATGAGTAAGGTTTACCAGACTGATACCAATCAAATACTCATGGATTCTGAAAAGAAACGACTGACTGTCATCACCCCCAAAACCGAGGCGGTGGTGTTTGATATGCCGGAGCCGATTACATTGGCCAATCTTCAGATAGAAAGTGCTGATTCCCCAGCGCTGGTGTCCGTCTCTGCGATGGATGATCAGCCCTTGGAAAGCAGCAAACGTATGTTGCTGATATTGGCGACGGATGCCAGAAACAGTGATATGCGATTTGCGGATGCCGCTGAAACCACGCTACAAAGCTTGGGAAGAAAACCCATTTTGATGAAAACCGCTGTCGTTAAGTTACATCTCAAAAATACCAACAAAACCCAACTCAAGGTGTATTCAACTACCTTGCGAGGTAAACGTGGCGACGTGATTCCAGTGATCCAAGAAGCAGATGGTATCAGCTTTGTGCTGGATACCAAGCAGTTGAGCCACGGCCCGAGCACTTACTTTGAAATCTCTGGACAGGAGTAGCCGTGGAATCACTCGTCATAGTGGTGCCTGAGCTGTTGCCCGTGCCACCAGTGCAGGGTGGTGCGGTTGAGCATTGGGTGGATGAGGCAAGTCGCAGAATGCTGAAAGAAGGCAGACGGCTTGCGGTGGTATCGCGCCCCGCCAATGCGACAGGCCATGCCGGCATCGAATACATTGGCATCCCATGGACGAAAACGGAGCAGATTTTTCATCGGATCAAAGAGCGTGTGACTTGGAAAAACCCATTGCGGTATGTAGCAAAAATACAAAACGTGTTTTCCTATGGCAGCCGCGTGGCACAGGCGGTAAAAGCGTTTGATATTGTCTATCTGCACAACGAGCCCAATATTCTGCTGTTCCTGCATAAACGCCAAGGGCAGAAAATTGTGCTACATATGCACAATGATCATCTTTCCATGCGGCTGTTTCGGCCTTTTTATCGGCGAGCGCTAGCTAAAGCAGACAAGGTCATCTGCGTCAGTGACTATATTCGCCGCCAGGCAATAGCCCATTTCCCAGAATATGCGGATCGTTTTTGTGTGGTATTTAATGCCACCGACCCCGATGTTTTCAAGCCTTATGGTGACGAAGCTTTGCGGCAACTGGAGGGTGTGGTGGCGATTGAGCCGGATAAGCGCTACCTGCTCTATGTGGGGCGGCTGACCGCGATTAAAGGCGTACACGTGCTGATCGCAGCGTTCCGTGAAATCCATAGACAGTTACCCAATACACGCCTCATTATCACCGGTTCCTCATTTTTTGGCGGTGCGGCCAAAACCGCTTACGAGCAAGAACTGGTGCGCTTGGCTGAACCTGTAAACGATGCCATCGTATTCACCGGTTATCTGCCGCATGAAAAGCTCAAGTATCTGTATTCGGCAGTAGATATGATCGTCTTGCCTTCGGTATGGCAAGACCCATGTCCGCTGGTGGTGCTAGAGGCGATGGCGGCTGGAAGCTGCCTAGTAAGTTCTGCGGTGGGAGGCATTCCTGAAGTGCTGGAAACTGGTAAAAATGGTGTGTTAGTGCAAGCGGATGATGCACAGGCTTTGGCGCAGGCTGTATGTAAGGTGTTGAACGATGATGTGGGTAAAGCGCGCATGGAGGTCGTGGCTAGAGAAAAAATAGTAGCTGGATACACATGGGAACGTTTAGTGGCCGAATTAGAGCTTATTTTTACGCAACATTGATTGGACCATGATTGGCAAACGTAGATAAAAATCGGCTTGATTACTTGGATGTGCTGCGCGGCATTGCGGCTATGTCTGTTTGCTTCCAGCACATATTGGGACACGTTTATCGCACTTATGGCCAGGCGCATCCTTTGTATCCCTACATCAAGTTCTTGATTGCTGATTCCGTTGATTGGGGGCGTTTTGGTGTCGTCCTGTTTTTTCTCATCAGCGGCTTCATCATCCCAAACAGCTTAAAGCCAGGGGGCACATTGAAGCGGTTCTTTGTCAGCCGATTTTTTAGGTTATACCCGGCCTATTGGCTCAGCCTCCTGTTTATTGTGCTATCTGCGTATTATCTTGGTACTAACCGCCCCACATTTTCTTATGCCCAATTTTTTGCCAATGTGACCATGGCTCCAAAATTGTTCGGTTTCGAAGAAATGAGCGGTGTTTTTTGGACGCTATTTATTGAACTACTGTTTTATGGATGCTGTGCAACGCTTTTCCGTATGCGTTGGCTGGATAATTCTTTGGTTATGGCATGCGTCGCATTGTCTTTCCAATTTATCACCCCTCTTTCTATGGTGCTGAATCGGTACTTTCATCTGGAAATCCCAGTGCAGTTCATCCTGTTTCATCTGTCTTTCTTATTCGCTGGCAACCTGCTTAGGTTGGCTTTTGTTAAACGCGACAGAGTTGCCACCTATTCTGCCGCCATCTTTTTTACGGCTGCAATGCTGACAATACCTGTCACGGTCGGATTTTTATTTGCTGTTCCAGAAGCCACGGCAAAAGGTTTTGTGATGTTCACCTCCAGCGCAGTGATATATGCCTATTTTCTGGCAATAGCGCTATTTATGTACGCAGTAATTTCTAAAAGCCTGACTAGCCCTTGGATGGTGCGGGTAGGGGAACGGAGTTATTCCCTCTATTTGTTACATATGCTGTGTTTTGTATTTGTGGCGTATTGGATTCCGCCAGTGACTACATTTGGGTTTGTTGTTTATTTTTTAACTTGTATTGTTGTGTCTTACTTGGCTGCAAAGTTTTCTTTTGATTATGTAGAACGTCCCGCCATTGAGTTGGGTAAAAGAATCGTTAAGGCGCGAGGATACGCATGAGGGTTCATTATTTAGGCGAAATAATATGATCGCAATTGTTTATCCCCAGTTTTACGGTGTGGGTGGCATTGCCCGTTACCTTGATTCCTTTCTCTCCAATCTTCCCGTAAATCACCCACCTATCTATTTGTTGACGGGTGATGAGCATCGGGCAGCGCGTAGCTATGCGGGCGTAGAAATCATCCATATTCCTTTTACTTCTAGCCGATTCAATCTTTTTATTTGGGGGTGGAAAGCGCGCAAATTATTGATGTGCCTTTATGACGAAGGCAAGATTAAGTGGGTTAACCTTCATTTTCCGCCGCTGATTCCCGGACTCTTGTTGCCGCGTCATATTCCTATCGTGTTGACGGCGCACACCACCTATTTAGGCATGTCGGGTCGTTTTTACGAGACACGACACTTCAAAAGCCAGTGGGGTGAGTTGTCTTTGTTCATCAAATCTTGGATGGAATTGAAGATTTTCGACCACACACGCAAAGTCATCACCTTGACCGAGCAGGGCAGGCAAGAAGTGCTGACTTATGGGTTTGAAGGTTCAGTGACGGTCATCCCAAACGGGGCGGATACAAGGCTATTTACTCCCAGTGTGGAGGCCGAAAAAGACATAGACGTATTGTTTTGCGGACGAATTGAATTTCGCAAAGGCAGCCGAGGCATGGTGGAGTTATGCAAGCAGCTCATCGCGCAAAAGCCCGACATCCGCATCGCTATTGTGGGCTATGGAGACGACGATGCTTGGGTGAGCGGGGCGTTGGCAGGTGCTACACAAAATGTGTTGATGACAGGCAAAGTGCCGTTCTCGGAGATGATGTCTTATTACAACCGTAGCCACGTTTACGCTTCGACTTCTTACTATGAAGGTCTTCCGGGAACATGCTTGGAAGCCATGGCAATGCAGCTGCCGGCGGTGGTGTGGAATTTTCTGTTTTATCGTGGCTTGGTAGTGGAAGGTGAAACTGGCTACCTTGTTGCGCCAAATGATTTTTCAGCAATGACCACTCAAGTGTTGTCACTATTATCTAATCCGTCACTGGCGCTGGAAATGGGCAAAAAAGGCCGTGCGTTACTGCAACAAGAGTATGACTGGACTAAGCTTGCGCGTGAAGTGTTGGGGGTGTTTGAGCAAAATGACCAGTAAACAACCTCGCCCTTTACGCGTGATGATGTTGGGTTTGCGTGGTTTCCCCGGTGTGCAGGGCGGGGTGGAGACGCATGCCGAGCATCTATGCCCGCTGCTGGTCGAGTTGGGTTGTGAGGTGACGGTATTGGCGCGTAAGCCATATCAACCCGCCGCGATCGGTAATGAGTGGCGTGGCGTCAAATTTGTATCGCTGTGGGCACCCAAATCCAAAGGGTTAGAAGCCATATTGCACAGTTTATTAGCTGTGTGCTACGCCGCCATCAAGCGTCCGGACATTCTGCATATTCAAGCCATAGGCCCGGCCATTATGACGCTTCTCGCCAGATTGCTTGGTCTGCGTGTAGTGGTGACGCATCACGGCCCAGACTACGACAGGCAAAAGTGGGGGCATTTTGCGCGTTTTGTGTTGCAACTAGGAGAGCATTTCGGTATGCGGCTCTCGCACCAACGCATTGTGATTTCCAACGTCATCAGGCAACTGGTGCGCCATAAACACAAGATAGACAGCAATTTGATTCCCAATGGTGTGTCTCTGCCTGAGATGCCAGACAGCACTATAACTCTCACGACTTTCGGCTTGGAGCGTGGACGTTACGTGCTGTTGGTGAGCCGTTTGGTGCAGGAAAAACGCCACCTTGACCTTATTGCAGCGTTTAACCAAGCCGAGCTTGACGGTTGGAAGCTGGTGTTAGTCGGTGCATCTGACCATCCGGATGCCTATGTGAGAGCGGTGCAAGCCGCCGCTGAACGTCATCCGCAAGTCATCATGACTGGATTTCAGACAGGATTGGCGCTACGCGAACTCTACACCCACGCAGGACTTTTCGTACTACCGTCGTCGCATGAAGGCTTGCCTATTGCCATGTTGGAAGCCCTGAGTTACGGGCTGCCAGTAATTGCCAGCGATATTCCAGCCAATGTTGAGGTGGGGCTTGAGCAAGAGTGTTACTTTCCTTTAGGCAATGTGTCAGCTTTGGCCACACGCCTCGCACAATATGCGGCAAAAAAGCTGGAGGGTGAGGAGCGTGCCAGATTACGCCGTTGGGTGGGTGAGAAGTACAACTGGCACAACATCGCACAACAGACCTTAGAGGTTTATCGCCTTATTGTTAGCTCTTAGCCTCGCGTGTTGGGGTGTCCTGAGGGCTAAAAAATCTGAATATCAGACAACCGTCTAATATTCGTCTAATAAACGCCTAAAATGATAAAGCCCCGCATCGCTGCGGGGCTTATTTTATTTGGCTCCTCGACCTGGGCTCGAACCAGGGACACACGGATTAACAGTCCGTTGCTCTACCAGCTGAGCTATCGAGGAATTAAAGAAGGCGCAATAATAATGATTCACGGCCTTTTGGTCAACCTTGGGAACGGCTTATTTACTATGAAACTGAAGCTTATTGGATGGATTGCGCTGGCGCTGCTGGTTTTGTTGTTGTTGGTGCCGTTTCTTATCCCGATGCAAACTTACCAGCGGCAGATTGAGCAGGTGGCAAGCGCCAAGCTGGGGGTTCCGGTGACGATTCAATCGCTGCATATCGCCATGCTCCCTAGCCCGCGCGCCAATATGGGCGGTATTGTGGTGGGCAGTGGTGCTGAGATCACGGTGGCGGACATTTCCGCTGTGTTGGATGTGGCCACGCTGTTTGACAAGGTGCGCGTGATTTCGCGCCTTGAAATCCGTCAGCCAGTAATCAAGCAAGCTGCTTTGCCACTTATTCAAGGCATCAAATTGAGCAACGAAACTACTCTCGTGGTGAGGCGCATTCATGTGAATGAGGCTCAGTTGGAATGGCAGGGTTTGAATCTGCCCACGCTGAATGCAGAAGTGGCTATGTCTGATGCTGGGAAGCTGGAGCAAGCGCTTATTAAAAGCGCTGACGACAAGCTCATGATAGAGGCTACGCCCAAGGACGATGGCTATGTCGCGCACATCAAGGCGAAGCAATGGACGATGCCGGTAGGGCTTCCAGTGTTGTTTGATACGTTGGAATCGGACATCGGCTATAAGGCACAAACGCTGGAGGTGTCCAATTTGAATGCGGCGCTTTACCACGGCAAGTTAAATCTTTCTGGCCGTCTGGATTGGCGTAAAGGGTGGCATTTGCAGGGGAAATTCAATACGCAAGCCATAGCGGTGGGTGATGCGAGTAAAATTATTGCTAAGAAAGCTAAGCTCAGCGGACAGATTTCCGGTGAAGGCAGCTTTTCTAGTCAAGCCAAAGAGGCCGGGAGATTGTTAGAAACGCTAGGCGTAGACTACAAATTCAGTATCGCAAACGGCGTGCTGCACGGGCTGGACTTGGTGAAGGCGGCGAGCTTGTTGATAAAACAAGCGCAAAGTGGTGGCGAGACGCAGTTTGATGAACTCTCTGGTGTGCTGAAAGCGCGTGGCAAACAAATAGAGTTACACCAGATTAAGGTTTCTTCGGGATTGTTGGAAGCGACGGGGGATGTCAAAGTGACACCCGATAAAACTCTCTCCGGCAAAATAGAGGCCGCGCTCAAGCAAAGTCTTTCCGTAGTTGCAGTGCCGCTGGAAGTCTCGGGAACATTAGATAGCCCTTCGGTAAAACCCACCAAAGCCGCGTTGATTGGTGCGGTGGCGGGTACAGCGATGCTGGGGCCAGCAGGAACGGCATTGGGAATCAAGGCAGCTGGGGCGCTGGATAAGCTTTTTGGCAACTAAGCTAGAGGTGGCCTGTGACGCTGGGGTTCTGAAATAGTGCATTTGGCGCATTAAAATGCCAAAGTGGTGCATAGAACCTAGCATTAAGGAAGCGTTAATTTATCTTTGTAAAGCCTATAGTTTTGAAAAAGTACAAGTAGAGTTAGTTAATTAATTTATTATAATCAATAATATAAATCTTATTTTACTGGCAAGGGTTGTTATTTCTTGGATGCGAAATGAGCGGTGTTTTTAAGGTTGGGTACAATTTTTGCTAACCTGCCTAGTGTGCAACTTGTTTGTGATGTTGAATTAAAAAATAGTTGTTGTTTTTATGCAACAAAGTAGCATGTAATTAAGATTAATAACCGTATTTTTTGAGTTCTAAGTGCTTGAGTGCTGAACTTGAGGTATATTTAGTTGTGTTCTGTTTAGTCCTTTAATCCGCATTAACTTTTTCTTAAATGGAGTTTTAAGAATGAATATAAAGAAATCTTTGATTCTGGCTGGCTTGCTGAGTGTAGCAATGACCACTTCCTATTCTACTTTTGCTGATGAGATGGCCGCTCCGGCAGCTGAAGCTGCAGCAGCGGCTGCTGAACCGGCACCGCCTTACACGCTTACTTTCAATCTGGGTGTTTATAGCAAGTACATGTTCCGCGGCGTAGATGTTAATGGTACTCCGGCGGTGCAAGGTGGTATTGACTTTGGGCATAGCAGTGGTTTCTATGCTGGAACTTGGTGGTCTAATTTGAATCCTTATTCTTATGGGGAATCTGATTTTGTTGCTGGATCTGAGGGCAATCATTTGGAAACAGATTGGTATGTTGGTTACGCGCATACTTTTGATAACGGGTTTGGTGTTAATTTTTTAGCGAATACCTATTTTTATCCAGAAGGTCATACAATAGCTGGAACTAGCCGAAAAATTGATACTGCTGAGTTGTCGGCCGCGTTCACTTTCAAGTGGCTCACGTACACTTATTTCTATATCCCTACAGATTATTATGGTGCAAAAACCTCCGCTGGTGGGGATACAGATGGCGCTGATTACCATGAGATAAAAGTTAATTATAAGTTGCCATTCGGAGACTTGAACTTTATGGCGAAAGTTGGCTATCAAAGCACTGGCGACTTAGGGGCTGGTGGTACTGTGAATGGGCATTATGATGGCGGTCAAGGTGACTATGCTATTGGTATCAATCGCGACTTTTCGTTGCCTGGTGCCGGTGGAAAATCAATTGATGGCTTTAACGCTGGACTGCAATTTACTGATACATTCAGTGTGAAAGATGAAACCTATTATGTTGATGCGACAAATGGAGCTAGAGATACTAACAAAGCTCAGTTGTGGGCTTATATAAAACGCACTTGGTAAGCTTTTAGTTGGGTCGTGAAATGATTGAAAAATAGGCGCTTCGGCGCCTATTTTTTTGTCTAGGATTCATTTTCAAGTTGCTTACAGATTGAGCTGGTCGGTTTTGCTTAAGCTCTAGTCGTAATCAGCAAGTGTTTGTATTACGATACCTTTATCATAATAATTTTGCTTACTATGAATTTGGAGAAACTCCTTGTCACGTTTTGATTTGCAGCAGCTTTATATTGGTGGTCGTAGGGTGGATGCTAGCAGTGGTGCGACCTTTCAGACCATCAATCCCGCCAACGGTGAAGTGCTGGCAGAGGTGCAGTCTGCCTCAAAAGCTGACGTCGATGCCGCTGTAAATAGCGCCCAGCAAGGCCAAAAAGTCTGGGCGGCGATGACTGCGATGCAGCGTTCGCGCATCTTACGTCGCGCCGTGAGGATTTTGCGCGAACGTAATGACGAGCTTGCTGAACTCGAAACGTTGGATACCGGAAAACCGCTTTCCGAAACGCGCTTTGTGGACATCGTCACTGGCGCTGATGTGCTGGAATACTACGCGGGGCTGGTGCCAGCGCTGGAAGGGCAGCAAATCCCTTTGCGTGAAAGTGCTTTTGTCTACACGCGTCGTGAGCCGCTAGGCGTGGTTGCCGGCATAGGTGCGTGGAATTACCCAATTCAAATAGCGTTGTGGAAATCCGCCCCGGCATTGGCGGCAGGCAATGCCATGATATTCAAACCCAGCGAAGTCACGCCACTCTCGACCTTGAAGTTAGCCGAAATCTATACCGAGGCTGGCTTGCCAGATGGTGTGTTTAACGTTTTGCAAGGACGTGGGTATGAAGTTGGTACTTGGCTCACCGAGCACCCCGGTATCGAAAAAATCTCCTTCACTGGCGGGACTGTAACGGGAAAAAAAGTCATGGCTAGCGCATCCAGTTCTACGTTGAAAGACGTTACCATGGAGCTAGGTGGTAAATCTCCGCTCATTATTTTCTCCGATGCTAATATGGATAGAGCCGCGGACGTGGCAATGATGGCAAACTTTTATAGCTCAGGCCAAGTCTGTACCAATGGCACGCGAGTATTTATACATCGTGCTAACAAGCAAGAGTTTGAACAAAAGATTATCGAACGGATAAAGCGCATTCGACTGGGTGACCCGCTTAATGAAAATACTAATTTTGGCCCTTTGGTAAATGTTGCACATATGGAAAACGTCCTGCGCTATATAGCGCTTGGTGTAAAAGAGGGCGCACGGTTGCTGGCTGGTGGCGCGCGCGTGACAGATGGCGCATTGGCGCACGGCAACTATGTGCAACCCACCGTGTTTACTGACTGTACGGACGATATGACGATAGTACGTGAGGAAATATTTGGTCCTGTGATGAGCATCTTGACCTACGATGATGAAGACGAAGTGATTCGTCGCGCCAATGACACCCATTATGGGTTGGCGGCGGGGTTGATGACCGAAAATTTAAGTCGAGCTCACCGCGTCATTCACCAGTTGCAGGCTGGCATTTGCTGGATCAATACTTGGGGTGAATCGCCAGCAGAAATGCCGGTAGGTGGCTATAAGCAATCAGGAGTAGGGCGCGAGAACGGCGTGATGACGCTGCAAAATTACACGCGAGTGAAGTCTATTCAAGTGGAGTTAGGTTCTTATACCTCCGTTTTTTAAAAATTATGATTGAATTCGATTACATCATTATAGGTGCAGGCTCGGCAGGTAACGTGCTGGCGACACGCTTGACCGAAGACGCGGACGTGACGGTACTACTGTTGGAGGCGGGTGGGCCGGATTATCGTTTCGATTTTCGCACGCAAATGCCCGCGGCATTAGCCTACCCGCTGCAAGGCCGACGCTACAACTGGGCTTACTCAACTGACCCTGAGCCAAACATGAATAATCGCCGCATTTCCTGTGGGCGCGGCAAGGGTCTGGGCGGTTCGTCGTTGATTAACGGCATGTGCTACATCAGAGGTAATGCACTGGATTATGATGGCTGGGCGCAGCGTAAAGAGTTGGAAAATTGGTCATATTTTGACTGCCTGCCGTACTTCAAAAAGGCCGAGACGCGCGATACAGGTGCTAATGACTACCACGGCGGCGATGGCCCTGTGAGCGTGACCACACCTAAGTCTGGTAATAATGTGCTGTACCACGCGATGGTAGAAGCGGGCGTGCAAGCGGGTTATCGCCGTACTGACGACTTGAATGGCTACAGCCAGGAAGGTTTTGGCCCTATGGATCGCACCACCACCCCGCAAGGCCGCCGGGCCAGCACCGCGCGTGGTTATTTGGATCAAGCGCGTGGACGGTCTAATCTCACCATAGTGACACATGCATTGACTGACCGCATTGTGTTCTCAGGCAAACGTGCAATGGGCGTGGTGTATCTGCAAGGCGATAATCCGCAGCAGGCCAATGCCAAACGTGAGGTATTGCTATGTGGCGGTGCGATTGCCTCGCCTCAGATTTTGCAGCGCTCTGGTGTGGGGTCGGCAGATTTATTACGTAAACTTGATATTCCACTGGTACATGACTTACCTGGAGTGGGTGCCAATCTTCAAGACCATCTGGAGATATACCAACAATACGAATGCAAACAACCAGTATCGCTTGCTCCTGCATTGAAGCTCCATAACCAACCGCTCATTGGTGCCGAATGGCTATTTCTGGGCACTGGCATTGGTGCTAGTAATCAGTTCGAAGCGGGTGGATTTATCCGAAGTGACGACAGTTTCACTTGGCCCAACATTCAATACCATTTTTTGCCGGTCGCTATCAATTACGACGGCAGCAACCCCATCAAAGTGCACAGTTTCCAAGCGCACATGGGCTCTATGCGCTCGCCCAGCCGAGGGCGGATTCAAGTCAAATCCAAGAACCCGCACGAACACCCCAGTATTTTGTTCAACTACATGTCCACCGAGCAGGACTGGCGAGAATTCCGTGCCGGTATCCGCATAACGCGCGACATCATGCAGCAGCCTGCGTTGGCACCTTACCTGGGGCGTGAAATCTCGCCTGGCAGTGCGGTGCAAACCGATGCCGAAATAGATGCCTTCGTGCGCGCACATGGCGAAACCGCTTACCATCCGTCTTGTTCATGCGCGATGGGCTATGATGAGATGTCAGTGGTGGATGCGGAGGGTAGGGTACATGGCCTGCAAGGCCTGCGCGTGATTGATGCCTCCATCATGCCGGAGATCATCACCGGCAACCTCAATGCGCCGGTGATTATGATGGCGGAAAAGCTGGCGGACGTGATTCGTGGTCGCCCGTCATTGCCAGCGGTAGAAGTGCCGGTGTTCCGCAGTAAATAGCGTGTTTATGAAGTTTCTGATTTTCTTTGCGCCTTGGCGTCTTGGCGCGAGCCGATTTTTCTTGCACCAGTAGCCTACAAAAACCGAAAGGCCATCTCGCGCCAAGACGCCAAGGCGCAAAGAAAACAAACGGGCCTTATCGGAGATTTTTCTTATTTTGCCGCTCGTTTTACCCCAAAGCTCTCAGTAATTCTATCCAGCATAATCGCCAGTAACACCACGCCCAAGCCACTTTCAAAGCCCAGCCCAATATCCAAGCGCGAAATGCTTGACAGCACGTCGTTGCCCAAACCGCCCGCACCCACCATGGAGGCGATGATTACCATAGACAAGGCCATCATGATGGTTTGATTGATGCCCGCGAACAGCGCAGCCATGGCGCTGGGAAGCTGCACTTTGAGCAGCAATTGTGTAGGCGTACAGCCGAAGGCGATGCCTGCTTCTACTTGCTCTTTGTTGACTTGGCGGATGCCTAGTGAAGTCAGACGCACCACCGGCGGCATGGCGAAAATGACGGTGGCGATGACGCCCGGCACTCTGCCCAGACCGAAAAACATCGCGGCGGGAATGAGATAGACAAAGGCCGGCATGGTCTGCATGAAATCCAGGGTTGGCCGTATCACCGATTCTGCGCGGTCGCTACGGCCTGCCCAGATGCCCAGTGGTATGCCTAGCGCCAGGCTAATCAAGGTGGCGGAAGTGATGAGCGCCAGCGTGACCAAGGTCTGCTCTACGAATCCCATATTGAATATCAGCCATAGCGATGCTGCGCAAAATGCGGCGAATTGCCAACCACGTCGCCAGTAGGCGATTCCGACAAATACGGCGCAGAATAACCAGTAGGGAGTCGCTATCAGCCCGTGCTCAATGGCGGAGGTGGTGCTATCTATGACTCCGCCTATTTGGTCGAAAGCGCCGTGGTCATTGTTCTCCAGCCACTTCACCCCGCCTGCCACCCATTCACCTAAAGGAATTTTATAGCTCATGCTGTCGTCTCCTTGCAAAGTTTGCGTAGCAACACGGTTTTGGTAATCGCGCCTATGTATTCGCCATGCTCATCCACTACCGGCAATGGGCACGGGTATTCCACCACTTTTCGCAACACTTCATTGAGCGGCATGTTGCTAGGGATGGCTTCTTTGCCCGGCAACAGCGCATCGCGCAGCTTTTTGTTGGGGTCGTTCATGCAACTCATTAAGGACTCGACCGACACGATGCCCAGCACTTTATGCTGATCGTCCAACACAAACGCATAAACACGGTCATACATGCGCATACGCTCCAAGGCTGCGCTGAAGCCTGCGGCGGGTTCATCAGGATGGTCAAAAATGGTGACTTGTTCTTTTTGCGCTACGTCTTTGGCGGTGAGGTATTTATTGGTATCCACGCCGGTAAAGAAGGCTTTGACGTACTCATCCGCCGGGCGCTGCAAGATGTCATCTGAGGTACCTACCTGCACCACACGACCGCCTTCCATGATACAGATACGGTTGCCTATTCTTAACGCTTCGTCCAGATCATGCGACACAAACACGATGGTGCGTTTTTGTTCTTGCTGCAGTTTGATCAGGACATCCTGCATCTCAGTGCGGCGCAATGGGTCTAGCGCCGAGAAAGCCTCATCCATCAGCATCAGCGACGGATTAACGGTGAGCGCCCGTGCCAGTCCCACACGTTGTTGCATGCCACCGGAAAGTTGTGCGGGCAGGTGTTTGGCGAAGGTGTTCAGGCCGACTTGTTCTAGCACTTCCATGGCGCGGCGCTCGCGTTCTTTCACGTCTATGCCCGCGATTTCCAAGCCGAAAGCAGCATTTTCCACCACGGTGCGGTGTGGCAGCAAAGCGAAGGACTGAAACACCATACTCATGTCTTTACGGCGCAGATTGAGCAGCTTTTCTTTGCTCATGGCGGCAACGTCTTCGCCATCTACGATGATGCTGCCTGCGGTCGGCTCAATCAGGCGGTTGAGCAGGCGGATGAGGGTAGATTTCCCAGATCCGGAAAGCCCCATAATGACAAAAATTTCGCCCTTGTTGATTTGGAAAGAAGCATCCAACACACCGACGACTTGCCCGGTCTGCTTGAGAATCTCGTCTTTGTGCTTGCCTTCTCTTAACATCTGCATGGCCACGTCCGGCTTATTGCCGAACACTTTATGCAAATCTCGCACTACAACTTTTGCTTCTGCTTCAGTCGTTGCTGTATTCATCAGGCTTCCCCCTTATATTGATCCGAGATTGTCCATTAAGCATGCGCCCCCTCTCCCGCCTGCGGGGGAGGGGAGAAATGCTGTAGCCATTAATAGATAATCTCGGTTGACGCTACCTTTCAATCACCAAATTGCTCAACGGTTTGGAACAGCAGGGCAGGAACAAGCCCTGTTCAATCTCACGCGGGCGTATGCCGCCACCGTGTTTCATATCCACCTTGCCAGAAATCAGTTTACTCTTGCAGGTACCACAAAGTCCTTTGCTACATGCTGAAGGTAGCCGAAAGCCCGCAGCGTGTGCGGCATTCAACACAAACTGATTAGGCGCACATTGGATGGTGGCCTTGCTGCTGGTCAGTTCAATCGAAAACGACTCGCCACTCGCCACATCAGTATTGGCTTCTGGCTGAGTGTCAGCTAACCCTAACTCTGCAAAATTGAAGCTTTCCTCATGATAGTGCTGCATATCAAAATCCGCTTTTTCCAGCATGGCGCGTACCGCCGCCATATAAGACTCTGGGCCGCAGGTGAAGATTTCGCGATCTAAGAAATCGGGCGCGGTGATTTGCAAGGTGTTGAAGTCAAGAAAGCCTGAAACGATGTTTGCAGCGGTTTCTGCGACCACTTTTTCGCAAATAAACGCAGGTCTAAAATGTGGCTGGTTAAACGCCATCAACTCCAATTCTTTGCGGAAAATGATGTCGTCGGTTGAACGCGCACTGTGTGCAAAAATGATGTCCTTATCTTCTGCCAACTCATGAAAGGCGCGCGACATGGACATCAGCGGGGTAACGCCAGAGCCCCCAGATAGGAACAAATACTTGTCGGCAGGGTGGTGTGCACAAGTAAATTCGCCCGCTGGCGTTAACACCGAAAGTCGTGAACCAAATTTGATGTTGTCATGCAGCCAATTGGAGACCAAGCCGCCGACCTTGCGCTTGACGGTGATAGAGATGGTATGCGGGCGAGTGGGCGAGGACGAAATGGTGTAGCTACGATGCACGGTTGCACCGTCTATCGGCAACTCTAGCGTGATGAATTGCCCAGGTGAAAAGCTAAATAGACCGGGTTTAGCTGGTCGAAAAAAGAAGCTTTTTACATCATGCGTTTCCTCGCGTACCTGACAGCACACCAGCGTGTTGTTTTGGTCGTAATCCCAAGCGGGTAGAGGAGATTGCCAAAATTGCGCAGAGTTTCTGGTAAACATTATTTACACGCTTTAATAGGGATAACGGCGGCGTTGTTTTCCATAGCCGCTTCTAGCCGCTGGATATACCAGTTAGTGAATTTCTCTACCAGCTCCTCGGTGTAAGGCGAATAAGGACCAGGTTCATATTGGTCGCTATTGACACCTCTTTGTGTGCGCTCGACCAAAGTGGAATCTTGTTCGTTGGTGGCACGCCATACTATGGCGACTTTGTCGATGTCGTAATCCACGCCCTCAACCGCATCCTTGTGTACCAGCCATGTGGTTCGTAGCGCGGTGTGGGTTGCATCTATTGGTAAAGCGCTGAAAGTGACGATATGGTCGCTCATGAAGTGGTGCCAAGAGTTGGGCTGTGTCCAGAATGATAGCCCACCGAGGTTGCGCTGTGTCAAATCGCCCAACAGTTTTTGGCAGGCGACTTTGCCATCCATGGTTTGCGATTCACCCGCTTTTTCCAGGGGCAAGCGTTGCGTGCGATAGGCCGTAGCACAGCCATCCAGCAAGTCAATTTCTGCGGAAGGCAAGCCGCAAGCCGCCCAGCGCTGTTCTTCTGCTACGCTTAAGTCTCTAAATTCTTGCACTTTCTCGGCATTCTCAGACGAAGGCTGATAGCCAAAGCCGAACTCATACATCGAGGCCAGCAGCTCGGGATGATTCGCCACGCAGTGATAGCACTCGCGGTTATTCTCCATGGTGAGCTTCCAGTTGCCATTCTCAACGATGTTTTCTTGCAAGATGATTTTGCAGTCTGCCAAACGATGCGGTGCGATGTAAGGTTCCATAGCGCGTTTCATATCTTCAAAGTCAGCAGGTGGCTCGTCAGCCAAGCAAATGAAAATCAAGCCCGCGATATTGCCCACATGTACGGATTTTAGGCTATGGTCGTTCTTATCAAAATCCTCGCCCATATGTTCGTTGTAAACCAACTGCCCAGAAAGGTCGTAAGTCCATTGGTGGTAAGGGCAGACAATGTTGCCCACGCTGCCTTTTTGCTCGTCGCACAGTTGCGAGCCGCGATGGCGGCACACATTGTGAAAGGCCTTCACGTTCATGTCGTCGTCGCGCACGATAATCACCGAGTTGTGGCCAACTTCCACGCGTACATAGTCGCCTGGTTCGGCAATATCCGGCTCCACCGCCACAAAAATCCAATGTTTACCAAAGATTTCGGCGATGTCTAAAGCGTTGATTTCTGGACTAAGGTAAAACGCCGCGGGCAACGTATAGCCTTTGCGGCGGTTGCTGATGAGGTTGCGAATGTCAGGTGAGATGTTCATGGTGACTCCTGTTGCTTAATTAAGTATGTAGGTTGGGCTGAGCGTAAGCGAAGCCCAACAGCGATGTTTATTAAAATCAGCGTTGGGCTTCATTACATCCAAGCCGCCAACCTACGACATGCAGATAAAGCTCAATAATCAATAAGGCGATGCTCTCGTAAAAAGTTGAGGGTAACTTGTGCTTTTTCGACACAATTTCCATCATTTACGACAGCGCCGCCCTTGTTTTTGCTGGAAATCGTCGCCATTAGCCGCTCGTGACCAGTTTGCGTGAGTGGTGCTTTTAGCTTGATGGGTTTACGTGGTTTTTCAGCCCGCCATTGTGTGTGCTGAGAGCGGCTGCTGTTGCTGTCCGAATGCGCTGTGATGCTGCCCGAAATCTGCCGCGCATGGACGTGATGTAACGCAACCGCCGCCAAAGGATGCACCACCACCACCGCGGGCAAACTCACCCGTAAGCGCCGCCGCTGGCCTTTGGGTAAAAACTGCAAGATTTCGAGCTGATCTGTTTCAATCTGATCTTGGTGCGGCATAATTTCCAGCACACCCGCCACCAGTGGCAGATTGAGCTTGGCTGCCAGCAAATAAGGAAACAGTCCGCTATCCGCGCCATTTTCAGCGCGTGTGCCAGTTAAAATCAGATCAAAATTTTGCAGCCGTGATGCCAAGCTTTCGACTATGTCGCCGCTTGCTGACACGACATCTATTTGGCTTGCGCCTAGTGCTAAATAGTCCTGCAAGGCCGGATTGTCGGCCTCTCCCGCGTGGAGCACGGTGAGGTTTGAGGCTAAATTCAACCCCAATTGCAAGGCCAAACTATCATTACGACAATGCCGCGCCTCACCGCTGATGGGGTTTTTCCCAGCCGACACTAGCATCGCAATACGCCGCGCACTCATGCTGATGCCTTCGCGTGGGCAATTTCGGCAATGAGCGCTTGCATAATCTCTTCCGCGTCGCCTATCACCGATAAATCCGCGCGTTTCACAATCGGTGCGCTGCTGTCGCGGTTGATGGCGATGACGTGGCGGCAGTCTTTAATGCCTTGCAAATGCTGCACCGCGCCGGAGATGCCCACCGCCACATACACGCTGGCGTTGACGGTTTTCCCTGTCGCGCCTATCTGTTTGTCCCGCGGCAATCTGCCGTCATCCACCACCACGCGGCTGGCTCCAACACTGGCATTCAGCGCAGTTGCCAAGGTTTCCAGCGTGGTCAAATTCTGCACGCCGTTGCCTGCGGAAACGATGAAATCGGCTTCCTCCAGCGCGATGTCGGCGGCGGCGCTGGCTTGCAAGCCGCAATCTTGATACACGCTTGTCGCTTGGCTGATTGCAGGCGCATTGATACGCTTGGCGCTGGCGCTAAATGGCAATTCAGTTTCCACTGCATTGGGCGCGAGCAAGATAATTTCAGGCAAGCCGCAAATCGCTAAAACGCTGCCCCCCGTTTGTTCACTGGCGACGTGCTGGGCATCAATCTCCACCACCTGCGTGGCGGAAGCGAGCTGGCTGTATGCGATCAGTCTGCGCCCCAAATCGCCGTCGCCAATCAGGTTGTCCGGTATGAAAATGCGCACCGGTTTGACGCTGGCAATCGTGGCTAAAACTAAGGCCAGCTCTACATCTGGTTGAAATTTATGAAAACTCAATTCAGGCAAGACCATCACCTCATCCGCGCCAGCTGTGCTTAAATCTTCGTGTAATTCACCCAGTATCAACGCCACCACAGCCGTTTCTGTATCGGCCAGAATTGCGGCTGCGGCGAGCGCTTGACGCGCGTGGTCGTCCATAGCTCCTCGATCACTATGGGCGATGAAAAGCATGCGGGCTTTGGGTTTTGCTGGAGTGCGTAGTGGCTTGGGCGGGTGCGCCTCTTGGGGTCTTAATGGTGTATCCAACACCACGCGCTTCAAGCCTGTGGGCGATTGCTGTTCTGGGCGATGAGGATCAATGCGCGTCATGTCGCCTCCAAACTTGCCGCCAGCAGTTCGGCAATATCCAACACCTCAGGCCTTTCGACGACGCCTTCCAACATCGCCGTGCATTGCGGGCAAGCCACGGCAACCACCTCTGCACCAATCGTGCGAGCATCGTGAATACGAATATCAGGAATGCGCTGCTTGCCGGGGATGTCGGTTAATGGCGCACCGCCGCCGCCGCCGCAACAGCGGCCGCGCAAGCCGGAGCGCTCCATTTCGCTGACTTGCAGGCCGATGCTGCGGAGTAGGGCGCGTGGTGATTCTGTTTCATTGTTGTAACGCGCCAAGTAGCAAGGATCGTGATAGGTCAGTTTGCGGGCTTCGTCGGATTTGCCTAGTTTTAACTGACCGCTGGCGCTCAATTCGGTCAAAAACTGGCTGTGATGCAGCACTTGGTAGTTGCCGCCTAGTGCGGGATATTCATTTTTTAGGCTGTGCAAAACGTGCGGGTCGGCGGTAACGATGCGCTTGAATTGCAAGCTGGAAAAAGTCGCGATGTTGCGTTTCGCCAGCAATTGAAACGTCGCCTCATCACCCAAGCGCCGTGCGGTGTCGCCGGTATCGCCTTCCAAAGCACCCATCACGGCAAAATCTACATTCGCCGCTTTCAGCAACTTGACCAAAGCCCGCAAAGACCGCTGATAACGCATGTCAAAAGCACCTTCGCCCGCTACCAGCAACACATCCACAGGTGTATGGGGTTCAGCAGTTTTTACCTCCAAATCAATCGCCCAGTAATAACGTGCTTTGCGGTCAAAGCCGCCTACCGTTGCGGTTTGGCGCAGGTTTTCCAGCGTTTGCGGTGCCTTATTCGGCGCACTGCCTTGCGTCAACGTGAGATTGCGACGCAAACCGACAATGGCATCCACATGCTCAATCAGCATCGGGCATTCCTGTACGCAGGCTCTACAAGTGGTGCAAGACCACACGGTTTCTGCTTCAATAAATGTGGGTACAACAGCTTGGTTGTTCTCGGCCAGGCCTTTAACCAAATCCTGAATCAGCGCTTTTGGATTGAGCGGTTGCCCTGCGGCATAGGCAGGGCAAGCCGCTTGGCACTTGCCGCACTGCACGCAGGCGTCAAAACTCAAGAGTTGATTCCACTGGAAATCGTTAATTTTGGCGATGCCGAATTCATTATTTTCTAAGGCTAAAGGCTTGAGCGCTGTTGATAGCTGCCCTGAGAACCTTGCTTGGCGGGGGTGAAACGCTAGGTGTAGCAGTCCGGCAATCGCGTGTTTCATCGGCCCGCCCAAACCTATGCCCAGTGCCAACTCTGCCGAGCCTGCCAATAGCAACAACAGCGCGATTACGGCGATGCTGTTGGAGAGCGCCTGAACCGGCAAAATGAGTACAAAAAGTCCCAGCGCAAAGGCCAGCAAGGTGTAGGGAAGACGGCTCCAAGCGCCTAAAGATAGGCGTGCTGGAGGATTGCGACGGCGTAACCACACGAAAAATGCGCCGACGAACATGACGCCGGTGGCGGCGACAATCGCCCAATTGAGTGCGGCGGAATACAGCATGAAGCCGTAATTGATGCCGACTAAAATTAGCGCTGCTACCGCGCCGCCTGCCGTAGCGATGTGAGTGCGGGCGATGTAGAGATCACGTGCGACGATGTGGTGTAAATCCACGAAATAGCGCTTGGGGATGGTGAGGAGTTGGCACCAGTGCCAGGTGGCAGGTTTGCCTTTGCGCCATAGCTGCGAGCGCCGCCACAAGCCTAAGCTTAGACTTGCAGTGACTAGCCAGAACAGGGCGGTGATGAAGTGTTGGAACGACATTTAGAAGTCTTTACATAATCGCAAAGCGTCATATATCGCGCCGTGGATGTTGTGCATAGACACGCAATCACCGACACGGAACAGTAGAAACTCGCCACTTGCCAAGGTTTGGGATAAAGCGGGCTGTGGTTCGGCGGCAAACAAGCTGGCAATATCGGTCTGACCTCTATTCTTGGAATGGTCTTTCAGCGCCCAATAAAGGGTGGTATTGGGGGTAATGCCGTTCTCAATGACCACTTGATCCACTTCGCGTTCTTCCAAAACTTCCGTGTATTCATTGCGCAGTACGGCGATTTTCTTGTCGCCTTCGGCATACACGCGATCCAGCCAATAATTGGGTGTGGCGATCATGCCTTGCGCGTACATGCGACGGTAGAAGATGGGGAAGGTAGTGCCGCCCACGTCATCGGCGACTTTCACATCTGGCGTGACGATTTCCACCTGAGAACCGCGACTGGCCATGAAGTCTGCCGTGCCGAATCCTGCGTGCGTGCCTATGGTGTCGTAAAGCAGCACGTTCTTTTTGAGCGCAACTTTTTCCGTCAAAATATCCCAAGCGCTCACCGCCAAGCCTTGCGCTACGCCCCAAGCGGGCACTTGTCCAGTGTGGCTCAAGCCACCGGTGGCGAGTACCACAATGTCGGGTTTTTCTGCCAGAATCATCTCGGCATCGGCGGCAATGCCCAATCTGCGGTCAACTTTCAGGCGCTTGGTTTCCATATCAAACCAGCGAATAATCCCTGCCATCTGCTCGCGCTGAGGCGCTTTGGCGGCGAGATTGACTTGCCCGCCCACGATTGCATTTTTCTCAAACAAAATCACCTCGTGCCCACGCTCTGCGGCGACGCGCGCGGCTTCCAAGCCTGCTGGACCTGCGCCTACCACCACCACTTTGCGTTTTACGCCCGTACTTTTGACCACCCGATGCGGCATGGTGGATTCGCGCGAAGTCGCCGGATTTTGTACGCACAGCACGTCCTGCCCCAGATATTGGCGGTCTATGCAGTAATTGGCTCCCACGCATTGTTTGATTTGATCCTCGCGTCCATCGCGTACTTTGGCGATGATGTGCGGATCGGCAATGTGGGCGCGGGTCATGCCCACCATGTCCACCAAGCCGTTGGCTAGAATGCGCTCGGCTTGGCTGATGTCGCGTATGCCTTGCGCGTGCAAAATCGGCACGTTAGAAACCGATTTGATGCCCGCCGCCAGATTGACAAAAGGCTCCGGCGGCAAGGCCATGGACGGCATACAGTTGGTGACTTTGTTATGGGTATCCGCGCCAGAGCCAATCACGCTGATGAAATCAATCAGCCCGCTTTGTGAATAAGTTGCGGCGATTTCTTTCAGCGTTGCATGGTCAAGTCCGTCGTCGTGGAATTCGTCGGCGCACATGCGTAAACCTACGCAAAAGTCACTTCCCACGGCATCACGCACAGCTTGTAGCACTTGCAGGCCAAAGCGCATGCGGTTGGTCAAACTGCCACCGTATTCATCGTCACGCTGGTTGGTGCGTGGACTCCAGAATTGGTCGATTAAGTGCTGATGCGCGGCGGAGATTTCGATACCATCCATGCCAGCCGCTTGCACGCGTCTGGCTGCAGCAGCGAAATCGCCAATAATCCGTTTTATTTCTTCGATTTCTATCGCTTTGGCGTTGCCTCTATGCACTGGTTCACGCACTCCGCTAGGCGATACAAGATGCGGCCACGGATCGCCTGCAAAGGCTGAACGTCGCCCCATGTGGGTGGCTTGAATCATGATTTTGCTACCGTGCCTGTGCATGGCCGTGGCAAGTTGGGATAGGGGTTCAATCACGCGGTCGGTGGTAAGGTTGACAGGTTTCCATGAGCCTTGAGGAACATCCAATGAAACCGGGCTGGAACCGCCGCAGATCGCCATGCCTAAGCCGCCTTTGGCTTTTTCTTCGTAGTATTTAATGTAACGCTCACCTGGCATACCACCAGCTTCGGCATAGACCTCAGCGTGGGCGGTGCTGTAGATGCGGTTGGGCAACAGCAGTTTGCCTAAGCTTATGGGGGTGAAAATGTGCGGGTATTGCATGGAGATCTCCTACTTAACTAACAAGCGACCACGTTGATGGCCAAGCCCCCCAGCGCGGTTTCCTTATACTTGCTCTGCATATCTACACCCGTCTGACGCATGGTTTCAATCACGGCATCCAGCGACACAATATGCCCGCCCTCGTTCATCATCGCCAATCTTGCCGCGTTAATCGCTTTTACGGCACCCATGCTGTTGCGCTCGATACAGGGGATTTGCACCAGACCACCTATGGGGTCGCAGCTCATGCCGAGGTTATGTTCCATGGCAATCTCGGCGGCGTTTTCAATCTGCTCGTTATTCGCCCCCAGCACCGCCGCCAGTCCCCCAGCCGCCATGGAGCAAGACACGCCGATTTCGCCCTGACAGCCCATTTCAGCGGCGGAGATGGAGGCATTTTTCTTGTATAACATGCCGATTCCAGCCGCGGTGAGCAGGAACTTGATGATGTTGTCCTCAATTTCCTTTTGTGAGCGCATCTGCTGGCAAAAGCGTATGAAATAACTCAACACTGCCGGAATCACTCCAGCCGAACCATTCGTGGGGGCGGTGACCACGCGTCCACCGCAGGCGTTTTCTTCGTTCACGGCAATCGCGAAAGCGCTGACCATGTCCATCGCCTGAAAATCGGATGATAGTTTGCCGCCCACGGTGCTGGCTTGCTGATAGATGCGATGGGCGCGGCGTTTGACGTTGAGGCCGCCGGGCAGCGTGCCTTCTGCTTTTAAGCCGCGCTCAACGCAGTC
This sequence comes from Methylophilaceae bacterium, assembly GCA_046155285.1. GTDB lineage: Bacteria > Pseudomonadota > Gammaproteobacteria > Burkholderiales > Methylophilaceae > CAILHX01. The sequence goes on from JBJXEA010000026.1 coordinate 206,666, forward strand.
GTTCATCACTTGCCACACTTGTAGCAGTTTGGCACGGAGTGTCACCGCATCAAAATACTGCAACTCGTTTTGCCACATCATCTCGGCGATGCTTAAATTCTGTTGATTACCCATCAGTAGCAATTCTTCGGCGTTGCCAAAAGCATGGGGCGCGGGTTTGGTGGTTTTAAGTGCGGTGCTGCTGACGATTTCATCAATATCCAACACTGCGCCGCCACCGATAGAAAAATACGTGTTTTGGTATAGGAGTTCGCCCGCCGTACTGTAGGCTTGCAACACGATCCCGTTAGAGTGCTGTGGCAAGCTGTGGTGGCGGTGAAACATCAAGTCTGTGGCCGCATCAAACGCGATTTCGTGCTGCCCCATTAGCGTGACGCGACCTGAGTTTTTAATAGATTCAATCAGCGCCCCGATGGCCAGCGGATCAACGCTTTCTGGTAGTGCGCCAGTCAAACCAGCCAGCACCGCGCCATCCGTGCCATGTCCAATGCCGGTGAGGGCGAGCGAGCCGTATAGGTGGATTTGTATACGTGTGGTTTGGCTTAAAAAGTGTTGATGCTCCAGTGTGGTCATGAAGCGATTCACTGCCAGCATAGGCCCCACGGTGTGCGAACTGGAGGGACCAATGCCGATGCGGAACACCTCGAATACGCTGTAATTCATGACTGTTTTGTTATACCGAAGCCATAGGGCAGGGCGCTGCGCTCTAAATAGCGCCAGATATAATCTGCAAAGCTACGACGGAAGATGAGGCAATAGCCCTCGTCCAAACGGTGTAAAAATACGCTGGCTTTACCAAACGTCGAACCGACCACTTTATTTGCGCTGAGCTTGTGCAGGTCATACACCGTGCAATGCTGCAATACCTCATCTGCATTGCGGCCTTGCACCACAACAGATGTGAATCCTCCTGAATTATCAACCACTTGTGCATGGATTTCAGAAAGTGTGTGTTCTAGTTTTGCCTGTAACTCGGGGCGTTGCGCGCGCTCGCAAACAATCAGCCATTCGTCAGGGGCTAGCCACAGGATAGAACCCCAAGAAGCGTATTCCATAGTACAGGGTTGAGCGGGTATCGCCACTCCTATTGCATCCTTCACAGCCGCTATAAAAGCTGCGTTTTGCAGATTTCCGCGAAGGCTAATGTAGCCCAGTAATGGAGTTTCATACACCCAAACATTTTTACTGTCGTCTGCAACTGCGGCTTTTGCAGCCAAGTTGAACTGATATAACGGCGATTGCATGCTGATGAGATTAGACATTATGGCGCGCTCCTTCTGCATCAACAAATATGCTTGATACCAACTTGACTTTCACTGCTTTGCCGCCCGCCCAGGCGTAGAGATTTTCACCATTTTCACGGCGCTTAAAGCCGTCCTTCACCAAGGCTAGCGCAATACTATGTCCTAAGAATGCGCTGTAATAGCTGGAAGTGACGTGCCCCAACATTGGCACCGGCGGGGCTTGATCGGGCGCTGCGATGATTTGCGCGCCTTCTTTTATTACTACCATTGGGTCTTCGGTGAGCAAGCCCACCAGCTGCTTTCTGTCGGTACGCGCCGTGTCCGACCTCGCCAATGAACGCTTGCCGATAAAATTGTATGGTTTTTTCATGCTCACCGCCCACGCCATGTCCAGGTCTATCGGTGTCACCGAGCCATCGGTCTCTTGACCGACGATAATGAAGCCTTTTTCGGCGCGAAGTACGTGCATGGTTTCTGTGCCGTAAGGCGTGATGTCAAATTCTGCGCCTGCCATCATCAAGGCCTCCCACATACCATTGCCATAACTGGCATCCACGTTGATTTCGTAGGCGAGTTCACCAGAAAAACTAATTCGAAAAACTCTTGCTGGAATACCAGCCACAGTGCCATCGCGCCAGTCCATGAATTTGAAATGTTCTTTGGATAAATCAATATCGCTGCACAGCTTGGTTAATACTTCGCGACTTTTTGGTCCCACCAAAGCTGCGGTTGCCCAATGGTCGGTGACAGAAGTCATATACACCTCTAGCTCCGGCCATTCAGTCTGGTGCCATTTTTCCAGCCAAGTCATCACGCGGCCGGCTCCGCCGGTGGTGGTGGTCATCAAAAAGTGCGTGTCAGAAATACACGCCGTCACGCCGTCGTCCATCACCATGCCTGCTTCGTCCAGCATCAAGCCGTAACGACATTTTCCGGGTGCTAACTGGCTCCAGGCATTGCTGTAGACACGGTTCAAGAATTCGCGCACGTCACGGCCACGAATATCAATCTTGCCCAGCGTTGAAGCATCAAGCATTGCCACGCCATTACGTGCTGCTAGGCATTCACGGTTGACGGCGGCGTGTAGGTCTTCGCCATTTTTAGGAAAATACCACGGGCGCATCCACTGGCCTACGGTCTCAAATTCCGCCCCATATTTCTCATGAGATGGCTGCATCGCGGTATAGCGGCGCGGTTCAAAGGTGTCGCCCACGTGTGCGCCAGCCAATGCGCCGAACGAGACTGGTGTATAAGCCGGGCGATAGGTGGTGGTGCCGACTTCGGGAATGGTCTTGCCCAAGGCCTCCGCCGCAATGGCAAAGCCGTTCACATTGGATAATTTACCTTGATCCGTACCAAAGCCCAGCGCGGTGTAGCGCTTGATGTGTTCGATGGAGCGATAGTTTTCGCGCACCGCGAGCTGTATATCAGTGACGGCGACATCATTCTGAAAATCGACGAAGGCTTTGTCATGCGTGGGAATGTGAAAAATGGCCTGGACGGGGGAAGGCGAATTCTCGAAGGTGTTAAGTGAGATACCACTGGCATCGGCTGTTATACTCAAACTGGCGAGCATTTCCGTGACGGTACTCACGGTCTTGAGCAAGCTGTCTTGCATGCCAAATGTCCCTGTCACCGCGCCCACGCAATAAATACCATCTTTGGCGCGACCGTTGGGTGAAATTACGAAGGCGAGGCTATCGTCGCTCCAAGTGGGGCGGCCTCCGTCGTGACAAAACAGATGGACGGTGGGTGACAATCCACCGGAACTGCCAATGACATCGCACTCAATGTGAATTTTCTCACTTGCCGCGGGTGCATCTAGCTTGACCAGTTGCGCACCCATCACTGTGTTGCTACCCAAGGCACGACTGATACCGTAACCCGCATAAACCTTGATGCCTAGATTTTCGAAACGTTTGCCCCAAGCGGGGTTGATGCTGTTTCTGGTGTCGGCCACAGTGATTTTCATTCCGCCCGCTGCTAAATCGGCGGCGGCTTGATAGGCGCTGTCATTGTTGCTGAGGATCAGTGCGTGTTTGCCACAGGCCACGCCATAGCGGTTGAAATAAGTTGCCAAGGCCGAGCTTGTCATAATCCCTGGCAAATCGTTATTACCAAATACCAAAGGCCGTTCTATCGCTCCAGTGGCGAGGATGACTTTTTCAGCGCGAATGCGATGCAGACGCTCACGACGTTGCTCAGTGTGGCGTCCCGATTGGGGCAAATGATCGGCGCAAAGTTCCACCGCCTGTATCATGTTCATATCGTGCAGACCAAAGGCCGTGGTGCGGGTGAGCAGCTTGACCTGCAGCTTGTTTAATTCGGCAACGATTTCGTCACACCAAGTTCCAGCGCTGGACGTACCGATTTCTAAGTTTGGCATGGAGTGACAATAGCCACCAAGCTGTGGCTGATCATCCACCAGCAATACCTTCAAGCCGCTGCGGCCAGCCAACAGTGCCGCCAGCAAGCCATTCGCCCCACCTCCTATCACCAGCAAATCCACATGATGATGCTTGTGGTCGTAGGTTTCCGTATCGGCTTCCACAGGTGACGAACCATAGCCCGCCGCGCGGCGGATGACGCTTTCATATATTGGCCAAAGCTTGGCAGGCCATTTGAAGGTTTTGTAGTAAAAACCTGCGGGCATAAAGCGAGAAAATTTGCCACCTATGCTTTTCAAATCGAAGGACAAGCTAGGCCAGCCACTGGTGCGTTTGGCGATGAGACCATCGTAAAGTTCTACCTGAGTGGCTTTGAGGTCTGGCGTGGTTTTAGCGCCTACGTCTATTTGTACCAATGCATTGGGTTCTTCCGCCCAGGCACCGACGATGCCTCGCGGTCTGCCATATTTGAAGCTGCGTGCCATAACTTTGACGTTGTTAGCCAGCAGAGCGGAAGCCAGCGTGTCGCCCTCAAATCCTTGATAGGTTGCGCCGTCAAAACTGAATGAAATAGATTTTTCTGGGTTGATACGGATATGTTGATGGAGGATGCGAGTAGTCATGCTTTTGCCTCCGTTTCGTAAGCTTTTTTGCCTTCAGTCAGGGTCCATACGCCATCTATGGCATGGTTGGCGGTGTTGCGTTTGACCACGAAAAATTTGCGACAACCGGTGCTATGTCCCCACATTTCCCAATGCCAGCCTTTGGGGTTTTTTTTCATGAATAAATAATCGCCCCACGCTTCATCGCTCTGTGATTCCGGTTCGGCAGGGCGGGCGATGAAAGCCTCACCGCCGTAGCTGAATTCTTCTTCTTCGCGATCTTCGCAACAATGTGGGCATCGGATAACAAACATAGATATTCCTTAATGAGCAACGCCAGCCGCGCCGTGCTCGTCAATCAAGTGACCAGTATGGAAACGATCTAATGAGAAGGCCACATTTAATGGGTGAGGGGCATCATGGGCAATGGTGTGGGCAAACACGTTGCCGGAGCCAGGAGTGGCTTTAAACCCGCCCGTACCCCAGCCGCAATTGAAGTACAAACCCTTAACTTTGGTTTTGCTGATTATCGGGCAAGCGTCCGGTGTGGTATCCACGATGCCGCCCCATTGACGATTCATGCGGACTCTGGAAAACATGGGGAATAGCTCGATAATCGCCGCCGCCGTGTGTTCGATAATGTGTGGGCTGCCGCGCTGTGTGTAGCTCAAATAGTGGTCTATGCCTGCGCCGATGACCAGTTCGCCTTTGTCGGATTGGCTGACGTAGCCATGTACCGCGTTAGACATGACTACCGTGTCAAGGCATGGCTTGAGTGATTCTGAAACAAAGGCTTGTAGTGGGTGACTTTCAATTGGCATACGGATGCCCGCCGCCTTTGCCATCACCGAAGAATGCCCAGCAGCCACGCAGCCAACTTTGGCGGTTTTGATATAGCCACGGCTAGTTTGCAAGCCTTTGATAGTGTCGTTTTCAATATCCATCGCGGTGACTTCGCAGTTTTCAATAATATCCACGCCATAGTGACTAGCAGCGCGGGCAAAGCCCCAGGCCACGGCATCATGTCGCGCAACTCCGGCGCGGGGCTGAAAGCTGGCACCCATGATGGGGAAGCGTGTGTTTTTAGAGGTGTTGAGGAGTGGAATGCGTTGTTTCACTTCTTCTGCGGTGAGCGCAAAAGCATCAATACCGTTGAGGTTGTTAGCATTCACGCGGCGCTCGATGTCGCGCATGTCTTGCAGGGTATGGCCAAGATTAAACACACCGCGCTGGCTAAACATGACATTAAAGTTGATGTCCTCGGTCAAGCCTTCCCATAGTTTTAGTGAATGTTCATAAAGCAGGGCAGCTTCGTCCCACAGATAATTGGAGCGCACGATGGTGGTGTTGCGTGCGGTGTTGCCGCCGCCCAGATAGCCTTTTTCGACCACTGCAATGTTCTTCACCCCATGCTCTTTAGCCAGGTAATACGCGGTTGCCAAGCCATGCCCACCAGCACCGATGATAATCACGTCATAGCTGGATTTAGGAGCAACACTTTTCCAAGCAGGTTGCCAGCCTTGGTGCTTGTTGAGGCCCTGGGTGAAAAGTTTCCAGAAAGAATAGTCTTTGTTCAAACCGCCTCCAATAATGCTGTCTTGGTTTTAGAAATGCCATTCTCAGATTTTGGCACTAATTAACTGTACTAGAGCAGACAATTCTTTTGCTTAATGCGACATGTGTCGTTTTGGGCAAACAAAAAGCCATAACAGCACGTGGCTGTTATGGCTTCAGTGTAAGGCTTAAAACTTAAACGCCGAGATACTTTTTAACAGCGTCCAAGCCGGGCTGACCGTCCATCGTGGTCACGCCGTCCAGCCATTTGTCCAGCACCGCTGGGTTCTTGGCCAGCCATGCTTTGGCGGCTTCGTTGGGCTTGGATTTATCCATAATCGGCAGCATGACTTGGGCTTCCATATCGAGATTAAACTCTAAATTGGTAATGAGCTTGCTCACGTTGGGGCAACGTGTTGCTAGGTCGTTGGCTACTACCGTGTAAACCTTGGCTTCGCCGTAGTTGGGACCAAAGAAGTCATCGCCGCCACTGAGGTAGGTGATGTCTTGTTGCACGTTCATGGGGTGCGGTGCCCAGCCTAGAAACACGATCCATTTCTTGTCTTTCACCGAGCGGCTGACTTCGGTCAACATGCCGGCTTCGCTGGATTCGACCATTTTGAAGCTTTTTAGGCCGAATGCGTCTTTGCTGATCATGTCGGCGATGAGCTTGTTGCCGTCATTGCCTGGTTCGATGCCGTAAATCTTGCCGTCTAGCTCTTTGGAGAATTTGGCGATGTCGGCAAAGCTCTTCAAACCAGCTTCATATGCGTAGGTAGGTACAGCTAGGGTGTATTTAGCGCCAACCAAGTTAGGCTTATCCAGCACGGTGATGGCTTTTTCTTTGAGGAAAGGATCAACGATAGGGGTCATGGAAGGCGACCAGTAGCCGAGGAACACGTCAATTTGGCTTTTCTTCACACCAGCGAAGGCGATAGGCACCGAGGCGATGGTTGATTCAGCTTTATATCCTAAGCCCTCCAGCACCACAGAAGAAATCGCGGTGGTGGCGGTGATGTCGGTCCAGCCGATATCGGCAAATTTAACGGTGCTGCAAGCGCCACCAGCGGCAGATGCTGTAGCAGCGGGCGCTGCGGCCTCATCTTTCTTGCCACAGGCAGTTAAAGTTAGAGAAAGTAGTGCGGTGATTAAAACGGATTTAGCAATGTTGTTCATGTTCACTCCTAGATAGTGGGTGTTGCTTAAAAGGGCAATATGCAAAACCCCAAACTGGGGCTAGAACGGTGATTCGGTAGTACTTAAGTGCGAATGATAACTTATCGTGATGACCTTGTGACCAGCTACGAGATTACGACAGAAAATTGTTTAATCACGCCATCTGCGTTTGTTCAAAGCTGGGTTTGATAACCCCTGAAAGTATAGGCGGAACCGGGTTGTGTTGCCTACGTTCCGCGCTAGGAGAATAGCCGAATAGCGTGCGGTAGGCTTTGCTGAAGTGGCAGGATGACTGGAATCCGCAAGCTACGGTGATGCTCATCACCGACATCTCGGTTTGCAGCAGCAAACTTCTGGCACGGCGTAGGCGCAGGTTGAGGTAATAGTGCATGGGAGTCATGCTCAAGGTGTGGCGGAACATGCGTTGCAAGTGGCGTTGCGACAGCCCGGCCAGCCTCGCCAGTTCGTCCAGCGTTAACGGTTCTTCGATATTGGCTTCCATCAGCGCCGAGACTTCTACCAGCGCTTTGTGGCTATAACCCATGCGTGCGGCGACCGGGATGTGTTGTTGGTCTTTGCTGTCACGCGCTCTGACCATCATGAACTGGTCTGAAATCTCGGCCACCAGATTCTTGCCAAACTGTGCAGCTACAAAAGCCAGCATGAGGTCGAGCGGTGCTGTGCCACCAGCGCAGGTGCAGCGGTTGCGGTCAATGACAAATAGCTCTTCCATAAAGCTGATGTGCGGGAATTCTTCCACCAAGCTCACCATGTTTTCCCAATGAATGGTGCAGCGATAGCCATTCAGCAAGCCCGCTTTGGCCAGCGCGTAGCTGCCAGTACACAATCCGCCCAGCCACATATCATGTTTGCTGGCTAGTGTCATAAGTTTGACCACATTGGTATCCACCGCATCGCGTACGTCCACTCCGCCGCAGACTAGCAGTACGTCGGGCAAGTTGGCGCTATCGAATGAGGTGGTTTTTTGGAAAGAAAGCCCGTTGCTGGCGGCGACTGGATTGCCATCAGCGGTGATGACAGTCCATTGGTAAACGTCCTCGCCGAGCAGGTAATTCGCCATGCGCAATATTTCGATGGCATTGGAAAATGCAATCATGGAGAAATTATTGAGGGTCAGAAACGCGAAGTTTTTGACCTGAGACATCTCTTTACGGGGCATACGAATCTCTCTTTAAGGATGATTCCAGCAATTAAGCTGTGTGAGTTTATTGCTTATTGGGCACGGTCACAATCTCTTTAGAATATGTGAAAAATATGTCATCGCGTGCCCAGCCTAGAGACTCATAAAGCGCTTGTGCGACGAGATTAGTTTTGGCGGTGCTTAAATCCAGTCGCGCGTAGCCGTTGTTTGCGGCATAGTGCTGCGCGGCCAGCATGAGCGCGCGTCCCGCGCCAGTTTTTCTGGCGCTGGCATCTACAAACAAATCGTAAAGAACCGCGATACGTGCGGCGGCGACCGAGCAGAATGTGGGGTAAAGCTGGCAAAACCCCAGCATGCGTTCGTCATCCAGCGCCACAAAAATCACCGAATCTTGTTGTTTTAGTCGCTCGGCTATGAAACGCTGGGCTAGGTTCAAGTCTGGCGCTTGCTCGTAGAATTGGCGGTAGGCATCAAACAGCGCAGCCAGTGCGTTGAGGTCGTCAGAAGTGGCGAGGCGCGTGGTGAGTTTAAGCATGATTTCCTTAGGAATGTTGTGTGAATGATGTGGTTGGGTGGGGGATGTTGCCATCGCCATAGGCGCGTATCACCTCTGCAATGATTACTTGATAGCCGTTTAGCCAATTGGCGTGCTTGGCCTTGGCTTCAAGGTGTTTGGGGTGCTGCATCAAGCGTTGCAAGCTTTCCATGTTTTGCCAGTAATACACAGTACTCACACGCCCGCTTGTTGGATTCTCCCACGCCTCTTCGCCCAGATAGCCCTCGGTTTGCTTGGCAATGTCCGCGATAGCTTGATCCAGCCGATAAAAGTCGTCGTCAAATTGTTTGGTGTCGAAGATGAAGGTGGCGGAGTACATGAGTTTCCTTTAATCGTAAAGTAGGTTGGTGCTGAATGTAATGAAGCCCAACGTAGCAGTTTTGAATAACGTCGCTGTTGGGCTTCGCTTGCGCTCAACCCAACCTACAAGGGGATTAGCGCTGTTTTAATCACTTCTGCCAGCACTTTGCCATACCGCGTCACATCCTTGGTTGCGGCATAAGCATAGCCAATAATCAAACCTTTTTCAGTTGATGCGCCCATACAGTAGTTGGATAGCGGATACACGCGCAAACCTTGTTCTAAAGCCATTTCTGCCACGCGCACGTCGTCGCAATCAGCATCGAATTCCACCACCATATGCAAGCCGGAATCCACAGGTGAAAGTTTTGCGCCAACATTCGCCACGGGGGCGAGCGCTTTTTGCAATAGGCGACGGCGTTCGCCATAAATCTGGCGCAGACGGCGGATGTGGGTGGCAAAGTGGCCTTCTTCGATAAAGTCGGCGAGCGCAGCTTGAATCACCACTTGCCCGGGGCGTTGTAGCTCGTATAAACCGCTTTTGAAGCTCGTTACCAACTGCGGAGGTACGACTAAATAGCCCAAGCGTATGCCGGGATACATGACCTTGGAAAATGTGCCTAGATACAACACACGACCATGTTGATCCATGCCTTGCAGCGAGGAAATAGGGCGGCCTTCAAAGCGGAATTCGCTGTCGTAGTCGTCTTCGATAATCCATGCTTCACGGCTGGCTGCGTAGTCCAGTAGCAACTTTCTGCGGCCATAGCTCATCACTATGCCTTTGGGATATTGGTGCGAGGGTGTGGTGTAAATTAAACGTGGATTTGTTTGAAAGTCGCGTGCGCTGGGCGCCATGCCTTCGGCATCCACCGATACTGGGTGTAGTTGCAAGCCATTGACCTCAAGTACGCGTCGCGCCGCCCAGTAGCAAGGGTTTTCCACCCACGCCAAATCGTTTTCATCTGTCAGCAAGCGGGCACATAGGTCTATGGATTGCTGCGTGCCGGAGGTGATTAGCACTTGATCTACGCTTAGATTGACGGCGCGAGACACGCGTAAATAGTCGGCAATCGCGGTGCGTAGAAGCAAATAGCCGCCTTCGTGGCCATAGTCTAGTAATTCTGGATCTGGCGCACGCCATTGGCGATTGAGTAAGCGTCGCCATAACATCGTAGGAAAACCCGAATAGTCGTCTTCACCTGGCGTAAACGGCTGCACCTCGTGGCTGATAGACGATCCTGCCGCGGTTTGACCACGTTTGGAAAGGCTGGTTTTTTCAGCGTTGGTGGAAGGCGCTGCCGTGTGCGGTACGCTGTTTTTTGAGAATTCGTCCGGTTGTTTATAGGACACATAAGTGCCGCTGCCGGTTTGTGCGGACACGTAACCTTCATCCAATAACTGTTCAAATGCGGCAAGTATGGTGTTGCGTGATACCTTTAAGTCTTGTGACAAGCTACGCGTAGAAGGCAGTCGCGCACCAGCGGGGAGAATATGTTCAGTGATGGCGAGGCGAATCGCACCGTACAGCCGCCTGTGCGTGGGCATCCGCGCCGGAAAGCTACCCTGCGTGAGGTGCGTGAGTAGCCATTCAGAGAGTTCTAGCTGTTTCATGGTATCGTTAAGTGGCTCTATCTAAATTATCTAAATGGCTCTTGTTGGCTTACCAATTCCAGCGAATAATACCCTCCAGAAACCTGTAAGACAATGCTTTAATCATTCAATACAGAACTCTAACTAAAATGAAATTGCCAGCCGCGCAGCGTAAGCCCGTCGTACTCATCCCCGCTGATGTTAAACAAGTGGGGGAGCATCCTTTTCACATGGCGGGTCAAAAATACATCATGGCTGCGACTGAAGCTGCGGGCGCTTTGCCTTTAGTGATTCCGGCGATTGAGTCTGTGGATATAGACGCGCTATTAGCGATGGCGGATGGTATTCTGCTTGCTGGCGCCGTTTCCAACGTGCATCCTTCGCATTTCGGCCAACAAGTTCACAACCCAGCATTGCCGCTAGACCCTGCGCGTGATGCACTCACTCTTAAACTGATACGCGCGGCAATTGCCGCTGAAGTACCTTTGCTTGCCATTTGTCGGGGCTTTCAAGAGCTGAACGTGGCGTTTGGCGGCAGCTTGCACCAAGCCGTGCAGGAAGTTGCTGGCCTGCACGACCATAGAGAACCCAAAGATTTGGACGTAGAGGCGCAATATGCGCCCGTACACAAGCTTAGGCTTGTGGCGGACGGTCAGTTGGCTGGTATTGTTGGCAGCGTCGAAATCATGGTGAATTCGTTGCACGGTCAAGGCATAGATCGCTTAGGCGCAGGGCTGGTGGCCGAAGCTTATGCACCGGACGGTTTGATAGAGGCCGCACATGTACAGGATGCGGCAGCGTTCGCCATAGGTGTGCAATGGCATCCAGAGTGGAAAGTGTTGGAAACACCACAATATCTCCCGATTTTTAAGGCGTTCGGCGATGCTTGCCGGGCGCGTGCAGCAGGTCGTAATTAAATTATTTAGAAGCGCTTGGAGAACAAAAATGACTGACTATACAAATTTTACTCATGCTGATATGGATCGCTGGTTGACCGAAAACAATGTCACCGAGATTGAATGTTTGGTGCCTGACTTGACCGGTGTGGCGCGGGGCAAGATTCTCCCGCGTGAAAAATTCACTACCGAACGCGCCATGCGCTTGCCAGAAGCCGTACTGGGCGTGACGGTGACTGGGGAGTCGCCAGAAGGTCACGCGGGCTATGACAAGGTGATGGGCTTCACCGACAAAGACATGGTGTTGATTCCTGACCCCACCACCGTGCGCTTAGTGCCTTGGGCGGTTGATCCTACGGCGCAGGTGATTATGGATTGCGTGAATCACGACGGATCACCGATTGATTTTGCGCCGCGCAATGTGCTGCGCCGTGTGGCGGGCTTGTATAAGGACTTAGGCTGGACGCCGATAGTAGCGCCGGAGCTGGAGTTTTATCTGCTGGCACGCAATACCGATCCGGATTTGCCGTTGACCCCGCCGATTGGACGTAGTGGCCGCAGAGAAACCAGCCGCCAACTTTATAGCATTGATGCGGTGAACGAATTTGACCCTTTGTTTGAAGAGATTTACGAGTATTGCGACATCATGGGTTTGGAGCTGGATACGCTAATTCACGAGTTTGGCGCAGGGCAAATGGAAATCAACTTTTTGCACGATGAACCTATGATTTTGGCGGATAAAGCTTTTTTATTCAAACGCGTACTACGCGAAGCCGCGATGCGCCACGACATGTACGCCACGTTTATGGCCAAGCCGATGGAGCATGAGCCTGGTTCTGCCATGCACATTCACCAAAGCGTGATTGACACCAAAACTGGCCTCAACATTTTTAGCAAACCTGATGGCGAAGCCTCGCCGCTGTTCTTCCATTACATCGCGGGTCTGCAAAAATACTTGCCCGCCGCCATGGCCTTGCTCGCGCCATATGTGAACTCCTATCGCCGCATTGTGCGTGATGGCGCAGCTCCCATCAACATCGAGTGGGGCTATGACAACCGCACCGTGGGCATACGTGTGCCGATTTCTGAACCGGATGCACGCCGTGTGGAGAATCGCGTGGTGGGCGCGGATGCCAATCCTTATCTGGCAATGGCAGTAACGCTGGCTTGCGGGTATCTGGGGATTACCGAAAAGCTGCAACCCACGCAGGTGACCACCGGTAGCGCCTATGCCCACGATTATCAATTGCCGCGAGGTCTTTCTGAAGCTCTGCGTGAGTTGGAAGATGCAAAAGCGCTGCATGAAGTGCTGGGCAAGAACTTTATTGAAGTGTATCTGGCAGTGAAAGAAACCGAACACGATGAGTTTATGCGCGTAATTAGCCCGTGGGAACGCGAGCATTTGTTGATGCACGTTTGATTTTAAGGAATCGAGAACATCATGATGACCAATACGCAAGACATCCAAGCGATAGATTCAGCGCACTACATGCATCCTTTCACTGACCACAAAGGCTTGGCGGCTAAAGGCGCACGCATCATCACCAAAGCCGATGGCATCTATATTTGGGATTCCGAAGGTAACAAAATTTTGGATGCCATGTCGGGACTGTGGTGCGTGAATGTGGGTTATGGCCGGAAAGAATTGGTGGATGCGGCAGCTTCGCAGATGCAGGAGCTGCCCTATTACAACAGCTTTTTTCAAACCACTAATGTGCCTGCGGTCAAACTGGCCGAGCGCATCGTGAGTTTGGCGGGAGATAACTACTCGCACGTGTTTTTCAGCAGCTCCGGTTCTGAATCTAACGACACCAACATCCGCATGGTGCGCCATTATTGGAACACGCTGGGGCAGCCCGAACGCACGGTCATCATCAGTCGCAACAACGCCTATCATGGCTCGACCATGGCGGGTGCATCGCTAGGTGGTATGTCTGGGATGCACGCCCAAGGCGGCTTGCCGATTCCAGGCATCGTGCATATCGAACAGCCTTATCATTACGGTTTGGCACCGACCAAAGACCGCGACGCCTTCGGCATTGAAGCCGCTGGCTGGCTGGAAGCAAAAATTCTAGAAGTCGGTGCAGATAAAGTCGCCGCCTTCATCGGCGAGCCAGTGCAGGGTGCGGGCGGTGTGATTATTCCGCCTAAAACTTATTGGCCTGAAGTCCAACGTATTTGCGATAAGTACGGCATTTTGCTGATTTGCGATGAAGTGATTTGCGGCTTCGGGCGCACCGGCACTTGGTTCGGCTCTGAGTTGCAGGGCGCAAAACCTGATTTGATGACCTTCGCCAAAGGCGTGACTTCAGGCTACATTCCGCTGGGCGGCGTGGTGGTGGGCAAGCGCGTGGCCAATGTGCTGATTGAAAAGGGTGGCGAGTTCAATCATGGCTACACCTATTCTGGTCACCCCGTGGCTTGTGCTGTGGCGCTGGCCAACATAGAAATCCTTGAAAGTGAAGGTCTGGTAGATAGAGTACGCAATGAAACCGGACCTTATCTTGCGCAGAAGTTTGCTGAATTATCCAGTCATCCTTTGGTGGGTGGCGCAGAAACCTGCGGTCTGATGGCGGGATTTGCGCTGATGAAGGATAAAGTTAATCACATTGCCTTTGATGAATCCTTGGAAGTGGGCATGATTTGCCGCACCCATTGCTTTGCTAATGGCTTGATTATGCGTGCCGTGGGCGACCGCATGATTATTGCCCCACCACTGTGCATCACTAAGGCGCAAATTGATGAAATGATGCGCTTGATTGTGAAATGTTTGGATGCGACCTTGAAGGATGTGACTGAGCGCGGCTGGCTAAACCAGGAGCTGATGGCGGCTTGATGCCGAAGCGCAGGCGGCCTCGCCTGCATTGAGAATGCATCGTAGATGCACTGATAGCAGGCGAGGCCGCCTGCGCTACAAGTCATGATAAGATTATTTCAACCTCGCGCTTACTGGCATATTTGTTGCATACTTACGAGGTGTTGTACTGGTTTTTAATTTGATGTTTAACGATGAATACTCAAGGAGAATAACAGATGAAATCGCCTTTTAATAAATGCCTGCTTGCCGCACTGATGGGACTCGCCATGGGGGCACTGCTCGCTCCCAATGCTTACGCTACAGACGAAGAAAAAATCCTCAACATCTACAACTGGTCCGACTATCTCGCCCCCGACACTATCCCTAATTTTGAAAAAGAAACCGGCATCAAGGTGCGCTATGACATCTTTGATAGCAATGAAATTCTGCATGCCAAGTTAATGGCTAAAAAGACAGGCTACGACATCGTGGTGCCATCTTCCAATTGGGGAAAGTTGCAGATGGATGGCGGTCTGTTACAAAAACTCGATAAAAAACAACTGCCGAACTGGAAAAATTTAGATCCCGGCGTGTTAGCGCAATTGGCTAAGCTCGATCCGGGCAATCAGTATCTGGTGGATTGGTTGTGGAGTTACACCACGGTTGGCGTCAACGTGGACAAAGTAAAGAAGGCACTAGGCGCCACGCCTATGCCAGATAACGCATGGGATTTGGTGTTTAATCCTGTCTATACTAAAAAGCTTAAATCTTGTGGCATCACCATGCTTGATACGCCTTCCGAAGTATTCCCTGTCGCGCTGCACTACTTGAACAAACCGGCTTTTAGTACCAGTGCTGCGGACTACACCGCCGCTTTTGACATGCTCAAAAAGGTGCGTCCAGACATCAAACGCTTTAACTCTGGCGGTCAGATTGAAGACTTGGCTAGCGGCAATGTCTGCGTAGCGCTGGGTTGGGCTGGCGATTTCAACTTGGCACGTAAACGCTCGATTGAGAATAAGTCAGAGCAAAACATTGTGGCGCTGGTACCAAAAACGGGCGCTTTGATGTTCATGGACACCATGGCCATACCAGCGGATGCCAAACATCCTAGTAATGCGCATAAATTTATCAATTACATATTGAAGGCTGAGGTGCACGCAGGGCTTACCAATGCGGTGACCTACGCTAATCCTAACAAGGCAGCAACGGCGTTCGTTAATCCGGAAATCAAGAACAATAAAACCATCTTTTTATCTGATGCAGATATTGCCAACTTGATCCCTCCGGGCAATGTGGATAACAACACTCGTCGCACTATGACGCGCTTGTTTACTCGTTTCAAAACAGGTCTGTAATTCATTGGCTGTAGGGGTCGGCGATGCTGATCCCTACGATTATAAAATTCAGGGGTAACTTCGATTATGGCGACAGGACCGAAAGTAATTGCTGCGCGTGAAGATTTACTGCGTGTGGAGGGGCTTACCAAGATTTACGATGGTGCAGTCAAGGCGGTGGACAATGTCTCGCTGACCGTTGCCACTGGCGAGATTTTCGCACTGCTGGGCGGCTCTGGCTGCGGCAAGTCTACGCTTTTGCGTATGCTCGCTGGTTTTGAAACGCCCACCAAGGGCAAAATATTTCTTGCAGGAGAGGATATTACCAGCCTGCCGCCCTACAAGCGCCCCATCAATATGATGTTTCAGTCCTATGCGCTTTTTCCACATTTGAGTGTTTGGGAAAATATCGCTTTCGGCCTGCGGCGTGATCATGTGCCTAATGATCAAATCAAAGAGCGTGTTGAATCCATGCTTAGCTTAGTGCAACTAGGCAAATACGCACAGCGCAAACCGCATCAACTCTCAGGTGGTCAGCAACAGCGTGTTGCCTTGGCGCGTAGCCTAGCCAAACGCCCCAAATTGTTACTGCTGGACGAACCCTTAGGCGCTTTGGATAAAAAACTGCGTGAGACCACACAGTTAGAACTGGTCAACATTATTGAAGAAGTCGGTGTGACTTGCGTGCTGGTGACGCATGATCAAGAAGAGGCTATGACCATGGCTTCGCGCATTGCGGTGATGAGCGAGGGGTATTTCTTGCAAGTCGGTGCGCCGGATGAAGTCTACGAAATGCCTAATAGCCGCCAAGTGGCTGATTTTATTGGCAACGTAAATATGTTTGAAGGCGTGATAGTGGAAGACGAACCCGACCACGTCACTGTCCACTGCGAGGAGTGTGTGCATTACGTGGGTCACGGCATCAGCGGCAATAAAGGCATGTCGGTAGGCGTGGCGCTCAGGCCGGAAAAAATTCTGCTGTCCAAAGAGCAGCCGCAAGGCGAATATAACTGGTGCGAAGGTGAAGTGGTGGAAATCGTCTATTTTGGTGACCACACCACCTACCATTTGAAGCTTGCTAGCGGCAAGGTGATTAAAGCGCAGGAAATCAATAACACCCGTGATTTGAGCTGTGGCTTGACTTGGGGTGACCGCGCTTACGCACATTGGAATGGCCTGGCCATGGTCGTGCTAACCCAATAGGAGACTGCAATGACTAAATTCATACACAGTCTCATGCAAGGCCGGAAGCTGGTGATAGGGGTTCCCTATCTGTGGTTTGCTATTTTGACGGCGATACCGTTATTGATCGTCCTCAAAATTAGCTTGTCGGAAATGGAGGCCACTTCTGTTTCCAACATGATTGACTGGACCAACGGCTGGCCTGCGCTCAAGCTCAATTTAGGAAGTTATTTGTTTATTGCCAGCGATACGCTCTATTTCCAAACCTACGTTTCTTCGCTTAAGTACGCGGTCATTACCACGCTTATTTGCTTAGCCATTGGCTATCCCTTTGCCTATTTTATGGCGCGTGCACCCAAGCATTTGCAACCCATGTTGCTGATGATGATTATGCTGCCATTCTGGACATCATTCTTGCTACGCATTTATGCCTGGAAGACGCTGCTGGTCAGCAATGGCGTCATTAACAATGCCTTGCTGAGTTTAGGCATCATAAGCGCGCCGCTGCCCATGATGAACAACTCGTTCTCGCTGTTGGTTGGCATGGTGTATTCCTACCTGCCGTTCATGATATTGCCGCTCTACGCCAACCTTTCCAAGCTCGATCTGCGCTACTTAGAAGCCGCCGCCGACCTTGGTACTAGCCCGTTCAAAGCGTTTTGGCTGATTACCGTGCCGCTGTCCAAAGCGGGCATCATTGCAGGCTCTATGCTGGTGTTCATTCCAGCAGTGGGCGAGTACGTGATTCCTGAGCTATTAGGCGGCCCAGACACGCTGATGATAGGCCGCGTGCTGTGGGATGAGTTTTTCAGCAATAACGATTGGCCTATGGCCTCCAGCGTGGCTGTGGTGATGATATTGTTGATATTGTTACCAATGGCCTTGTTCAATAAATACCAGTCTGAACAGTCGGAGGTGAAGGCATGATCAAGCTCTTTAGCCGCTCTTGGATGGTCGCCGTTTATCTGTTTCTTTATCTGCCTATTGTCACCTTGGTGGTGTTTTCATTCAATAACTCGGCGCTGGTGACCGTGTGGTCATATGCCAGTTTGCGCTGGTACACAGTGTTGGCGCAGGATGCAGACCTTATTGCGGCGGTGGCGTTGTCGCTGAAGATTGCGTTTCTCTCTTCTCTGATGTCAGTGTTTTTTGGCACGTTTACCGCATTCACTTTGAATCGCTATAAACGCTTCCGTGGGCGCACCTTGCTTGCCTCTATGGCCAGCACGCCATTGGTGATGCCGGATGTGATTGTCGGCTTGTCTTTGTTGCTGATGCTGGTTTCTGCCCAGCATTGGCTGGGTTTCCCTGAGCGTGGACTATTCACCATCTTACTCGGCCATGCGCTGCTGGGCACGGCTTACGCTACAGTGGTGGTGACTTCACGTTTGCGCGAGATGGACGGCAAACTGGATGAGGCTGCGATGGACTTGGGTTGCCAGCCTTTTCAAGTGTTCAGATTGGTCACGCTGCCGCTATTGGTGCCGGCTTTGGTTTCCGCATTCTTACTGACTTTTACTTTATCGTTTGATGACGTGGTGCTGTCTTCATTCCTATCCGGCCCTGGTTATTCCACCTTGCCTATGGTGGTGTTTTCGCGGGCAAGGTTAGGCTTGAACCCCACCATCAACGCGGTGGCAACGGTCACCATTACCGTGGTCACCATTGCCGTTATCGCCACCAGCTTTTACCAATCGCATATGGAAAGAAAGCGTAAGCGTGAAGTGGCACTGGCTTACAGTGATACCAATCAGTAGCTTATAACTCCATCTACCTGTAGGAGAGGGTTGGGGTGAGGGTAAGGTTTGTAGGTTGGGTTGAGTAAAGCGAAGCCCAACAGCGATATTAGCCAAGCGTGCCATGTTGGGCTTCATTACATTCAGCGCCAACCTGCAACTAGCGCAATTAAATAAGTAGTTTTAGAGGAGTTTTAATGTCACTTCAATTAAGTAATCCTGCATTGCTGAAACAAGCATCCTGCTTGCTCGCAGGGCAATGGGTTGCGGCTGACTCAGGCGCATTATTTGATGTTACCAACCCCGCCAATGGTGAAATTATCGCCCAAGTGCCACGCATGGGACGCGCCGAAACCGAGCGTGCGATTGCCGCCAGCGAGGCCGCACAGAAATCATGGAGAAATCTCACCGCTAAAGCGCGTGCAGCCTTGCTTAAGCGCTGGTTTGACTTGATTGTATTGCATGCCGAAGACCTGGCTCAAATTCTCACTGCTGAACAAGGCAAGCCCTTGGCTGAATCGCGTGGCGAAGTGGCTTATGGTGCCAGCTTCATAGAGTGGTTCGCGGAAGAAGCCAAGCGCGTCTATGGCGAAACTATCCCCGCGCCCATGACCGACCGTCGTTTGCTGGTGATTAAACAGCCCATAGGCGTGACTGCGGCGATTACGCCGTGGAATTTCCCGATAGCCATGATTACGCGTAAAGTCGGCCCCGCCTTGGCGGCGGGCTGTACCATGATCGTCAAGCCCGCCGAACAAACACCGCTCTCAGCCTTTGCATTGGCGGTGTTGGCAGAAGAAGCCGGTATTCCGACTGGTGTGTTGCAAGTTATCACCGGCAGTTCGCGCGAGATAGGTGCGGCGATTTGCGAAAGCCCTATTGTCACCAAGTTGTCATTCACTGGATCGACAGAAGTCGGACGCATTTTGATGCGCCAATGTGCCGATACCATCAAGAAACTGTCGCTAGAACTCGGCGGCAACGCGCCATTCATTGTGTTTGACGACGCTGATTTAGACGCGGCGGTGGAAGGCGCGATGATTAGCAAATTCCGCAATGCCGGACAAACCTGTGTGTGCGCCAATCGCCTGTTTGTGCAAGACGGCGTGTTTGATGCGTTTGCCCAGAAATTGGCGTTAAAAGTTAGCCAATTGAAAGTGGGCGATGGTACGGGGGCGGGCGTGACGCAAGGGCCGCTGATAGACCAAGCCGCGATTGATAAGGTTGAGAGCCATATTGCAGATGCCGTAAGTAAAGGTGCAAAACTGGTACAAGGCGGTAAGCGCCATGCGTTAGGCAACAACTTCTTTGAACCCACGGTGCTGGCCGATGTCAGCGCCGATGCGCTGATTTTCAAAGAAGAAACCTTTGGTCCGGTCGCGCCGCTGTTCCGCTTCAAAACCGACGATGAAGTGATAGAGCTGGCGAACCGTACCGAGTTCGGCCTCGCTTCTTATTTTTTTAGCCGCGACATAGGCCGCATCTGGCGCTTGGCGGAAGGCTTGGACTATGGCATGGTAGGCGTGAATACCGGCATGATTTCCAACGAAGTCGCGCCATTTGGGGGCGTGAAGCAGTCAGGGCTTGGCCGCGAAGGCTCGCATCACGGCATTGATGAATACTTGGAAATGAAATACATCGCCATGGCCGGAATTTAACTACCACGTCATTCCCGCGTAGGCGGGAATCCAGTCAAATGTCAACGGAGTAAATGGGTGCTGTGCTGACCTCATCTGGCTTGACTGGATTCCGGCCTCCGCCGGAATGACGAATTAGAAACTATGAGCTTCAACACTATGACAAACGCAATGATTGACTGGCACGCAAAAGCAAAAACGCTAAAAATAGACGGTCGTGCTGTGATTAACGGCAAGCGCGTCCACGCTCAGGATGGGGGCACTTTCGAGTGCTTCTCGCCGATAGATAACCGTAAACTGTGCGATGTCGCCAGCGGTAAAGCCGCCGACATTGATTGCGCTGTGAGCGCCGCCCGTGCTGCGTTTTACGACCGCCGTTGGGCAGGTTTGTCGCCGCGCGAACGCAAGCAAATCATGATTCGTTTTGCCGATTTGTTGTTGGCAAACAAAGAAGAATTGGCGCTGCTGGAAACCTTAGATATGGGCAAGCCCATCACCGCTAGCCTCAATGTGGACGTGAATTCGGCAGCTAATTCTTTGCGTTGGTTTGGCGAGGCGATAGACAAGGTGTACGACGAAATTGCACCCACCGCTGATCATACTTTAGCCATGATTACTCGGGAGCCACTGGGTGTGGTGGGCGCAATCGTACCGTGGAATTATCCTATCCTGATGGCGTGCTGGAAGATTGCGCCAGCATTGGTTTCTGGTAACAGTGTGGTGCTTAAACCTTCCGAAAAATCACCATTGACCGCGTTAAGATTAGGCGATTTGGCGCTGGAGGCGGGGATTCCTGCTGGTGTACTGAACGTGGTGCCCGGCTTCGGCTCGGATGCTGGCACGCCGCTGGCCATGCACATGGACGTGGACTGCATCGCGTTCACCGGCTCGACCAATGTTGGCAAGAAAATCCAGATCATGGCGGGGCAAAGCAATCTCAAACGTGCCTGGTGTGAACTGGGCGGTAAATCGCCCAACATCGTGTTCGCCGATTGCCCTGATATGGCGAAAGCCGCAGCGGCTTCTGTGGGCTCCATTTTCTACAACCAAGGTGAAAGCTGTAACGCGCCTTCACGCTTGTTGGTAGAGCGTTCCATCAAAGATGAATTCGTGAAAAAACTGCTGGCCGAGTTGCCAAACTATCAGCCTGGCGACCCATTAGATACCAACACCACAATGGGCGCGATGGTGGATTGCGGGCAGATGGAAAACGTCTTGAAATATATCGCCAGTGGTAAACAGCAAGGAGCCAAGTTATTGGCGGGGGGCGAGCAAGCACTAGGGAGTAGCGGCGGTTTTTACATCAGCCCGACCATCTTTGACGACGTGAGCAATGACATGACCATCGCCGCCGAAGAGATTTTTGGGCCGGTGCTGTGCATTATCGCTTTTGATACGCAGGAAGAAGCAATCCGCATCGCCAACGACACGCCTTATGGTTTGGCCGCCGCCGTGTGGACGCGCGATATTTCTCGTGCCCACCTTGTGGCTCGGGCGTTGCGGGCGGGGACAGTGCATGTGAATAGCTACGACGAAGACGACATCACCGTGCCATTTGGCGGCTATAAACAAAGCGGCAACGGACGTGATAAATCGCTGCACGCTCTGGAAAAATATACCGAACTGAAAACGACTTGGATACGACTATGAGTAACGCTGATTTGCATAACCGCCGTCTAGCCGCCACCCCGCGCGGTATTGGCGTGATGGCCAGTTTCTTTATTGAACGCGCGCTGAACGCTGAGGTGTGGGATGTGGAAGGTCGGCGCTACATTGATTTTGCCGGTGGCATCGCAGTATTGAATACCGGACATCGTCACCCCAAGCTGGTGGCCGCTGTGCAAGCGCAACTGGAGCGCTTTACACATACCTGCTACCAAGTGTTACCGTATGAAAGTTACGTGACCTTGGCCGAGCGTATTAATGCGCTGACACCTGGTAATTATCCAAAGAAGACAGCATTTTTCTCCAGTGGTGCTGAGGCGGTAGAAAACGCCATCAAAATCGCGCGTGCCTATACTAATCGCCCGGGTGTTATTGCGTTTTCAGGTGCATTTCACGGCCGCACTATGATGGGTTGCGCACTCACTGGCAAAGTAGTGCCTTATAAAGTCGGTTTTGGTCCATTTCCTTCCGATATTTACCATGTGCCGTTTCCTATCGATTTGCACGGGGTAAGCGTTGCTGATGCGATAGATGCGATTCACCTGTTGTTCAAGGCTGACATTGATCCCAAGCGAGTGGGAGCAATCATTATTGAGCCGGTGCAGGGAGAGGGCGGTTTCTACGTGACACCGCCAGAATTGATGCGGGCACTGCGTGCCTTGTGTGATGAACATGGCATGCTGTTGATTTATGACGAGGTCCAAACTGGATTCGGTCGTACCGGCAAAATGTTTGCTGCAGAACATTATGACGTGCTGCCAGATATCATCACCATGGCCAAGAGCTTGGCGGGTGGTACGACATTGTCTGCCGTAAGTGGCAAAGCGGAAGTGATGGATGGCCCCGCGCCTGGTGGATTGGGCGGCACCTATGCCGGAAACCCACTCGCGATTGCGGCTGCACATGCCGTGCTGGACATTATTGAAGAAGAGCAATTGGTGGCGCGTTCCAATTATCTAGGTGAAAAACTCACTAAAAGACTTAAGGCCGCTCAAGCCAAAACGCCGGCACTGAAGGATGTGCGAGGTGTGGGTTCGATGATCGCTGCCGAATTCTATGATCCCAGGACTGGTGAACCCTCCACGGAAATCTGTAAACGTGTGCAACAAGCTGCGCTGGAAGAGGGCTTGATACTGCTTACTTGTGGTATCTATACCAATGCTATCCGTTTTCTGTATCCATTGACTACTGATGACGCAGTATTTGATGAAGCGCTGAATATTATCGACCGCGCACTGGCCAAAGCCTAAGGAAAACCATCATGGATATGGCCACAAAACAACCTGAAACCGTTGAAAGCGTAAAGGCGCGCCTTGCAGCTGCTGGTGTGCACACCGTTATCGCCCAATTCGTTGATATTCATGGCTCTGCCAAGGGTAAATATATCCCGCTGGCGCATCTGGAAGACATCGTCGCTCCCGGTGTTGGTTTTGCCGGACCCTCCATATGGGGGACTGGATTGCCGCGCAGTGGGCCACGCTCTGAATATTACGGTCAGGGTGAACTAGCCACCATGCAGCCGCTGCCTTGGATGCCGGGATATGCCCGTATCGTGTGTGATGGGGTAGTGAATGGTGAGCCATTCGATAACTGTTCCAGACGTGTATTGAAGCGTCAGGTTGCAAGGCTGGCAGAACGTGGCTGGACGCTGAATGTGGGCATAGAGCCTGAGTTCTTTCTGGTGACGACTGATGAGAATGGCCGGCCGGTGGCTTGCGATGAGGCCGATACGCTAGATAAACCATCTTATGACCTCAAGGCACTGGCAAGAGTGAGTGGCGTATTGCACAAACTGGAAACGGGGCTCACCGAATGCGGGTTTGACGTGTTCCAGATCGACCACGAAGATGCTAGCGGGCAGTATGAGCTCAACTATCACTACAGCGATGCCTTATCAGCGGCGGATCGCTTCATCCTGTTCAAGATGGCGGCAGATTACATTGCCGAAGAATCCGGTCTGACCTTCACCCTTATGCCCAAGCCTTTCCCAGATAGACCCGGCAGTGGTTTGCATCTGCATTTGTCCATCACAGATGCTTCAGGCAAGGCGGTGATGGCAGATAAAGCAGATTCTCATGGTTTATCGCAAATCGGGCGTCAATGCATCGCCGGTATGCTGGCACATAGTCCTGCATTAGCCGCATTTCATACCCCAACGGTCAATTCCTATAAACGTCTGGTGATAGGGCGTTCGTTGTCTGGTACCACCTGGGCACCGGCACATATTGCCTGGGGGAATAATAATCGCACCACCGTGGCACGTGTCGTGGCCGGTCGGCTTGAATTCCGCCTGTCAGATGGCAGCAGCAATATCTATGCAGTACTCGCTTCTGCCATTGCCGCCATGTTGGATGGCGTGGATAAGCAACTTGCACCACCAGCGCCTATTGATGAAGACATCTATGAATGGGAGGATGCCGAGTTCGTTAAGCGTGGCGTAAACACCTTGCCCCAGACTTTGGGCGAGGCACTCAATGCGCTGACCAAAGATACGGTATTAGCGAATGCAATGGGTGATGGTTACGTGGCCGAGTATTTGGCCATTAAGAAGCCGGAATGGATCGATTTCTGTCGTTCTGTGAGTGACTGGGAATATAAGCGCAACCTCACCTGGCCTTAATTGAGTTTCAAAGTATGAACTGGTTACATCTCACTATCGCCATTATTTGCGAAGTCATCGGAACATCTTTTCTCAAGGCTTCTGAAGGTTTTACCCATCTCATTCCATCATTGGTCGTGGTGATTGGATATTCATGCTCTTTTTACTTTCTTTCATTGACCCTTCGCACCATCCCAGTAGGCATCATGTATGCAATTTGGTCGGGAATCGGCATGGTACTGATATCGATTATCGGTTGGGTAGTCTATAACCAGAAATTGGATATACCTGCCATGCTAGGGATAGCATTGATCATTGCCGGTGTGGTGGTGCTTAATGTTTTTTCTAAATCAGTGGCTCATTGAGTGTTGACACTTATAAAAGACTTACTCATCCAGTTTACGTTTGAGTAGAACCATCCCAAGTACCCCAAGCACCACTAACACCTGCCAGAAAAGACTGCTGCTACCGACGTAATGCACGATATAACCTGCCAGCAATGGCCCAGCTGCGGATAATAAGGTGTAGGTAATAGAGACCTGTCTCATGCGGCTTGTCAGTTGAGCGCCACTGCTGTGCTGTGTTGCCCACACCAGACCCAGTGTCAGTAACCCTGATGCGGCAGTGCCACCCAGAATGAACATTGCGATTGCCAAAGCGTGCAGGGATGAGCCAAACTTTAATGCCAATATCACGGCCAGGGCTGCGAAAAACGTACATAGTCTGGCAGTCCACACAACGCCTTTATGGTCAGCCATCCAGCCGATAGGGAACTGGCAGAGCATTGCTCCAACCCCAAGGATGGTAAACATCCAAGCAGTGTCGGTGCTGGTGAATCCAACATCGGTCATATAAACCGGCAGCAAAGCCATTAGGCCGGTATCAACCAATCCCCCCAGAGCCGCAATCAAAGCACCAAAGCCTACCCACACCAGTATTTTTTGGTAGATACTCTGGTTTAGGGGCAATTTTGACTTAGCGGCTAGAGCATGTTGGTCATGGGCGGCTTTATCTACGGCTGGCACCAGTGTTGCAATGAATAAGGGTGGGGCTGCCATCAATATGATGCCAGCCGAAAGCCAGAATGCGGTGGGTTTGGATGCGCCCACGGCGACGATGATCAAGGGGCCGATAATGGTGGCGATACCAATCAGCGCTTCATGAATGCCCACTACGCGTCCGCGCGAATTGCTGGGGGCTACACGGTACAACCAGGTCTCGTTGGCCATCCAGCGTAAGCCTGTACCAAAACCAATCACTGCTGCGGGGATTGGCCACCAATACCAGTCCATCATTGGCATCAAAGCAAAGCTGATGGAACTTGTCACTAGCCCTAGCAACACCGTCAACCGGTAACCTATCTGGCGAGTCAGCATGCTCGTCACCAAAAGCCCGGCCAGCATGCCCAACCACAAGATTGAGGAGGTGATGCCTATGAGTTGTGGTGATGCGTGCCGAACCTCTTGCGCAATGGGCAGCAGAGTAGTGCCGAGGGCAAACTGACCAATTTGCGCAAGCGTAGAAACGGCGTTGAGTGCAACGATACTGCGGAAGCGCTGCGAGTTAGATAATTCGTGCTCCACTTACTTCATCGTCGGCATCACAAACTCGGTACCTATGCCTTTGCCGCCGGAAGGCCAGCGCGAGGTGGTGGTTTTCAGGCGCGTGTAGAAACGAATGCCCTCGGTGCCGTAGATGTGGTGGTCGCCAAATAGCGAGCGTTTCCAGCCGCCAAAGCTGTGGAAGGCAATAGGCACGGGGATGGCGACGTTGACGCCGACCATGCCGGCTTGCACGCGGTTGGTGAATTCTCGTGCCGCTTCGCCGTCACGGGTGAAGATTGCAGTGCCGTTGCCAAACTCATGGTCGTTGACCAGTTGCAGCGCTTCTTCAAAGTTCTCGGCGCGGACTACGGAGAGCACTGGGCCGAAGATTTCCTCTTTATAAATCCGCATGTCTTTGGTGACGTGGTCGAATAAACAGGGCGCTAAAAAGAAGCCTTGCTCGTGGCCTTTGTGGCTATATCCGCGCCCGTCAATCGCTAGTTTCGCGCCTTCCGTCACGCCCAAATCCACATAATCTTTGACCTTGGCGAAATGTTGCGGCGTCACCAATGGGCCCATGTCGGCCTTCTCGTTCAAGCCTTGGTCTATGGTGATTTCCTTCACTTTTTCTTGGAGTTTGGCGACCAGTGCATCGGCAACGTCACCCACGGTGACCGCCACCGAAATCGCCATGCAGCGCTCGCCAGCCGAGCCGTAACCCGCACCGATTAGGGCGTCAGCGACTTGGTCTATATCCGCGTCCGGCATCACTACCAAGTGGTTTTTGGCACCACCCAGCGCTTGTACCCGTTTACCGTTTTTGGTGCCCGTGGTGTAAATATGCTCGGCGATAGGCGTGGAGCCGACGAAACTGATTGCTTGGATACGCTTGTCAGAGAGCAGCACGTCCACGGCTTCTTTGTCGCCATTGACTAGATTGAATACGCCCGCAGGTAAGCCAGCTTCGGCCAGTAAGTCAGCAATCATTAGGCTGGCACTAGGCGTTTTTTCAGAGGGTTTGAGCACAAAAGTATTGCCCGTCGCCAAAGCCATCGGAATCATCCACAGCGGCACCATGATTGGAAAATTGAACGGTGTTATACCAGCGACAACACCCAATGGTTGGCGCATGGAATAGGTGTCAATGCCAGTGCCTACCTGATCGTTGAAGTCGCCTTTCATCAAGTGCGGCATTCCGCATGCGAATTCAACCACTTCAATGCCTCGCGTCACTTCGCCGCGTGCGTCGCTGATGGTTTTGCCGTGTTCCAGCGAAATGGCTTTGGCCAAGTCGTTGGCGCGTTCGTCTAGTAACGCTTTGAACTTGAACATGATGCGTGCACGTTTCAAAGCTGGCGTGGCACTCCAAGCGGGGAAGGCGGCTTGTGCCGCGTCTATCGCAGTGCGGGTTTCGTCTGCCGTCGCCATGCTTAAATGCGCGGTGATTTCGCCGGTAGCCGGGTTGTAGACCTCGCCGAATCTAGCGCTCGTGCCTGTTGCGTGCTTGCCATTGATGTAGTGACCGATGGTGCGGGTATGGGTTGGGTTTTTAGTCATGCTGAATGCTCCAGGGTTGATTCTTGGGTGTGTTCGTTAAGGGCGCGTTGATGCATCGTCCATTGCTGTTCGTTTTTCAGGTAGCGGGTGGGGTCTAAGCCAGCTTCGCCTAATGAAGTCACACTTTTGATTGCATCAGCGATGGTGCTGAAAATACGATCTATCTCGTGAGTTTCTATGGTTAGCGGCGGTGATATGGCGATGATGTCGCCGGTGAAGCGTACGTGCAAGCCCATCTCGTAGCACTTGAGATAAGTGGCAAAAGCAAAAGCACCCGCTTTGCCGGGAATAGCTTCAAACTCAATCCCCGCGACCAGCCCCATGTTGCGAATGTCTTTCACCATGGGTAAACCTTTAAGGGAATGAGCCGCTGATTCAAACTGAGCGCTTAAGCCAGCAGCACGGTCTTCCAGTTTTTCATGGGCAAAAATGTCCAAAGTGGCAATAACTGCGGCACAGGCGATGGGAATAGCGCTGTAGGTGTAACCATGGGGCAATTCAATCGCGCCAGCAGCTGAGTTTTCCATAAACGCATCATAGATTTCACGTTTGACAGCTACCGCGCCCATAGGCACTACGCCATTGGTGAGGCCTTTGGCGCAGGTGATGATGTCAGGAATCACGCCGAAATAATCCGCGCCCCACTTGGTGCCAAGACGGCCAAACCCGGTAATCACCTCATCAAAAATCAGCAAGATGCCGTACTTGGTGCAAATCTCACGCAAACGCTTCAGGTAGCCATGCGGGGGAACAATCACGCCGGCAGAGCCTTGCATGGGCTCTACTATCAGCGCTGCGATGGTAGAGGGATCGTGCAGAGTCAGAATGCGTTGCTCAAACTCGTTAGCCAGTGCTACGCCGCCATCCTCTGGCACGCCTTTAGTAAAGGCATTTTTGGCGATGTCGAGCGGGTGGCGGATATGGTCAACGCCAGCCAGTGCATTGCCAAAGGCTTTGCGGTTACCGGCAATGCCGCCTACAGCGATGCCGCCAAAGTTCACTCCGTGATAGCCGCGTTCACGCCCTATCAGCTTGTTGCGTAGTGGATTTCCGGTGACACGATGGTAAGCCAAGGCGATTTTCAGCGCAGTGTCGGCGGATTCTGAGCCGGAGTTGGTGAAAAATACACGATCCAGACCGGCTGGCATATATTGCGCCACACGCTCTGCGGCTTCAAATGCGAGTGGGTGGCTGGATTGGAAAGCGGGCGCGTAGTCCAAGGTGCGGAGCTGGTTGCCCACGGCCACTGCGATTTCTTCGCGGCCATGTCCGGCGGGGGTGCACCATAAACCTGCCGTGCCATCAAGTATCTGTCTGTCATCAATGGAGGTGTAGTAATTACCCTTGGCGGCCTTGAACAGGCGCGGCATGGCCTTGAACTGCCGATTGGCGGTGAACGGAACCCAGTAATGCGACAGATTGGGCAATTTGACTGAAGGTGTAACAGGGCTGGACATGGCAAATTCCTTAAACACAATACGCGATTAAGACGGGAGTTTCCGTGTGTTTGGTATGTAGTGTCAAGACTGTATTTGTTAAATTTTAAGTAATTGATTTTATTGGTTACAAAGCATCATATGTTATTGTATATTTAACACTGTAAACAACTTTGTGGAAGGGAGTGCCAAATGGACTTGGAAGTGGGCACGCGGTTACGTATGGTGCGTTTGCGTCACGAGCTTTCTCAACGCACCTTGGCGAAAAAGGCAGGCGTAGCCAACGCCACCATCTCGCTCATCGAATCTGGCAATACCAGCCCGTCGGTGAGCGCTTTGAAACGCATTCTGGCGGGCATCCCGATGACGCTGGCGGAGTTCTTTTCTGATGAGTTACCGGGAATGAAGAGCGAGGTATTCTATCGCGCAGAATCGCTCACCGAGATCAGTGGTGGCGAAGGCATCTCTTACCGCCAGATAGGCTCGGCCAAGGCGGGTCATGCCTTGCAGATACTCTATGAAAGCTACGAGGTGGGCGCCGATACCGGCATGATCATGTTGCAGCACGAAGGCGAAGAGGGTGGCGTGATATTGAGCGGCCAACTGGAGGTCACGGTTGGCGAATCCACCCGCGTGTTGGGCGAGGGTGATGCGTATTACTTCAACAGCCGTGAACCGCATCGTTTTCGCAATGCGGGTAACCAACCCTGTACGCTAGTCAGCTCGTGCAGTCCACCCACTTTTTAGGAAAAGAATGAAACAAGAAAAACTCTGGGTTTTGGCGATGGTCGCCGTGACCGTGCTGTGGGGCTGGTCGTTCGTCGCCATCCACGAGTCGGTGACTACTCTGAGTGCCTCTGCATTCAACACCTGGCGCTTTCTGGTAGGAGCCGCGGTGATGCTAGCGCTGCTTGCCAGACGCATCCAGCACATCAAGTTCGCCGATTTGAAACATGGCGCAATCGCTGGTGTTGTATTGTTTCTGGCCTATACCCTGCAAACCAGCGGCTTGGTTCTCACCACGGCATCCAATTCTAGTTTCATCACCGGTCTGGCCGTGGTGTTTACGCCCTTATTCGCCAAGGTTTTCCTCAACGCCCCACCGACCAAGCAGCAAGTGTTCGGCACCATGCTGGCAACTATCGGCTTGGGGCTATTAACCATCCGCGATTTCTCAGTGCAAAGCGGCGATGTATTGGCGCTGGGATGCGCTATCTTCTTCGCGCTACATATCATCATCCTGTCCAAAATTAGCAAAAACGGCGACGTGGAAGTGCTAGCTTTTGTTCAGGTGCTGGTGGTGGCGCTGCTTTCTTTAGCTTGGTCAACCGCCGCCGGTGAGATGTCATTGCCGCCCACTAATCAGGCAGTCTCCACTATTTTGATACTTGGCATCGGCGGCACGGCCATTGCCTGCTTTGTGCAAACCAAGGCGCAAGTATTGACTGCGCCGACCAAGATTGCGTTGATCCTAGTGCTAGAACCTGTTTTCGGGGGTATTTTCGGCTATTTTCTGGCGGGTGACAGGTTGACGATGTTGAATATGCTAGGTGCGGCCTTGATTGTGCTGGCGATGCTGGCTTCAGAAGTGAAGCTGGTGCAATCTAAGTGAGATTACTTGCATAACGTCAGAATTCACCGGTCTGCAAGGTTTTTCGCACACTCAGTATCCAGTACGTCGCAGGGTTAGGCTCAGGTGACTGGTTTCTTATGTGGTTCTTGTAAAGTTTTGCTGATTGCTATCATGGCTTTTTCGATATTATGCGCAGCGGGCAAGTAGAATTCGGCGGTCTCTCGTAATAATTTCATTCCGGCTGTTTCGCCATCTGGAAACCTAACGGTGGCTCCGTAGCTGACTTGCATTATGTGCTTCTCTCTGTCTGAGATTACAGCAATAGTACGATAGGCATCAGCGATTGCGCTTATCAATTCAGGTTCAGAGATGTGCGTAAGATTTCCACTATCCCGCATCGCATCCCAGATGGACATCTTCATCGGATCTATTGGAATTGAGTCTTTCAATTCAACTCTTGCTGCCAAACGCGTTGCCGCATCCCCTAATTCAGCTTGAAGTAAAGTGAGCATGTCTCGTCGCACGCGCTGCACCTCTTGCTCCTTCCCGCTAATTTCGGATGCTGCTCGCCTACGATCAAGGAAAAGTGCAACTGGAACGCCCGCCACAATACCCAATAGTGTGGCAAGCCAGTTGCCGACTGCACCATCCCAGTATTGGATATCGCCTCGACGGTAAATGGAATAGGCTACCGCCATTGCGGCCAAGCTGATCGGCAAAGTCCAACGAAGTACCGATGATAGAGTGATGCGCATTTTTATGCCTGAATTCGCCATTTATAGAGACGCATGCGTCTTAAAAATTATGAAAGTCTAGTAGGGGGAGTAGATTTCCTGCCCACGCTACGCCTGAGTTCCAATTGTAGCCGAGAGTACGTGTTGAAATGGAATGAACGATGCTTGAGCTGGGATGGGTTGGTGTAGGATTGCGCTTTCAAGCATAAAAAGCAGGTAAAAACCAATGCGGCTGTTTATGTGGGTCATCCTATTACTTATGCCGCTGGCCTCCAGCGCCAGCGAGTGTTTCGTCAACGCTACGCGGATATTGGAAGTATTAAAACCTATCGCAGAAAAGGTAGGTCAGGTTTCGCTTGAGCGAGTAGTGCTTTCCAAGGGCATTTTCACCACTATGGCGGGGCAAAAGGACGAAGCTTTCGCGGAATACTCACGTGGCAGCATTTACCTTTACGGCCAGTTCTGCCAACAAGCGGAAGCGGCACGCATCCAGATTCTTGCCCACGAGCTGGGACACGCCATTGATGACGCTAAAGGAAAGCTGGATGGGATGACTTGGGAACTGTCTGGTGTCCCTGTGCCTTGGGAACAGCGCCGGAGTGAGAAGTCTGCGAATCAGTGGATGAAGAAGATTCTCGATGCGATTTGGGGCGGAATAAGACGGTAACGTTTGAGGACAGGCTAGATATTTTTTGCAATGATGTTGGTTGGAATGTTGTCGATGCTTGATTGATTCTTCTCTTCCCAATACTGCATCACGCCGTCATCTCCCTTTTTCTTCGCCCAATCAGAAAGTAGCTCCCTGTCTGCCGTATGTTGGTAATACGGCACGCCCATTCCACACGATGTCTGCACCAACTCAATGGATAGATCAAATATCTGGCGCGCGCCGGGCAATGGCGTGAAATGGGCAAAAAGCGCTTTCCAATCATCGTCATTCTTGTGAACGACCCTTGCTGAACCGTAAAGCCGGAGAATCAGGGGCAACCCTTCAAATGCGCAAAACATGATGGTCATGCGCGGGTCCAGCTGAACGTGAGCGGATGTTTCATTTCCGCTCCCCGTTACGTTAAGCCAGATCACTCGCTTACTGTTTAACACCCGAAGAGAATCCATTCCTTTGGGGGATACATTCACTCGACTCCCAGTTGCTGCCGTGCCCACGAAAAAGATTTTCTGCTCGGCGATGAACTCACTTAATTTCTCAGGAAGTGATTCGTATTGTTTACCCATGAGATTCCTTGATGCTTATGCCTAACGTGGAGTGAGGGGCAGCCGGAGCGCGTAGCGCGGAGGGAGCCAACAAGCGCCAGCTTGTTGGCTCCCTCTCGAATGTAAAGTTAGAGGCTTTCGGGAGTAGCTGTGTCTTCATGTATTTTTATCAGCATCGGTTCAATAAACCAAGATTTCTGATTGTCACTCAATGACTTCAGAGCTATCCAAACCTGCCACGCCTTCCCTAGGCTCTTTGATACGAATAGCGAGTCGATTTGCTTGTCATCTTGGTAGGCAATTCCTCGGAAAGCATCAAGTATTGATTTGGCCATGTTGTCTACGTCTTTGGTTAGATACGCCGACTTAGGCATTGTGATGCCAATGCCTACCAGCAGCCGACCACTTAAGGGCCAATTTTTGTTGTTTGGATTGCCAAAAATTTCAGCGATAGACTTTTCGAATGCGGGAACTCCTAACGGAACCTTCGCAATGAAGACTCCGTTTTCCTCCTTGTAGCCAACTCTCTTTGACGGCACCTCAACGTTATCTAGTCTTATCAAGCCCCCGTCATAAAAATCCGACACTCGATAATTGGCAGTTGCCTTTTTGGAGGACACGAGATCCTCTAACGTGTTTTAATTGGAGGTGAAATTTTGGTAACCCCTAAAGCTGATACCACAAAAGGTACATCTTCCAAGGTGCTGCGCGCTACTTGACCAGATTTGAGTTCGCGCGGGGAAGCTAATAAATCTGCCTTGAATTGATCCAGCTCGTTATCTTGTTTGGCCATCACTTGAATGACGCGTTAGAGGCGGCTTTGTCGAGACGTTCAGCAAGCCATACCTTAATGATAGATTGCCGCGTTACGCCCAATTTTCCAGCTTCTCGATCTAAAGATTCAATCATCCACGTTGGAAAATCAACATTCACGCGTTTTTGTTCTTGCAACACGCGTTTCGCCTTTGATAGGTCCAGCGAGGCGGTAATATCAACATCCTCGTCAAATTGTTGGTCAAAAACTTTAGCTTTCATACAGTGTTACCTCCTCAATGCGTGAGCGACGAACGGAAATCAGTCGAACATTCAAACCTCTGTAGGTGATAATTGCTGACCAGTGCTTCTCGTTAATCAGCCCTATCATGAGGTATCGCGGTTCATCTTCTGTTTTTGCAGGAATCTCCAACAGCATTGGATCATCCCATAAGTCTTGGGCATCAATAAAGTTGATGCCATGTTTCAGAAGATTCGCCTGACTTTTTGTTTCGTCAAATTCAAATTTTATCATGGTATAGAAAATATACCTTTATTGAATAAAATTCAAGCGTTGAAGCATGCACGCCAATGTCCTTAAAGCTTCACCATCACATGCCGCACACAACTGTAGTCCTCAATCGCGTACATGGACATATCCTTGCCATAGCCAGACTTCTTCATGCCGCCGTGGGGCATTTCCGAGACTAGCATGAAGTGGGTGTTGATCCAGGTGCAGCCGTATTCCAGTTGGCTGGCGGCGAGCATGCCTTTGCTGATGTCTTTGGTCCACACCGAGCTGGCGAGGCCGTAGTCTGAGTCGTTTGCCCAGTTCACCGCGGTTTCCACGTCGTCAAAACGTGTGATGGAGACTACCGGGCCGAACACTTCTTTACGCACGATTTCGTCGCTTTGCAGCGCGCCGGCGATCACCGTTGGTTGGAAGAAGTAGCCGCGTCTGTCGTCCACCTTGCCACCAGTGGTGATTTCGATGTGTTTTAGTTGTGTGGCACGATCCACAAAGCCCGCGACGCGGTTGCGTTGGCTTTCGGTGATGAGTGGCCCCATTTCTACGCCGTCGTCGTTCTGCTCACCGAGTTGGATGCTGCCGACAGCGCTGGAGAGGTCTGCCACCAGTTTTTCGTAGATTTTTTTGCCCGCATAGATACGGCAAGCGGCGGTACAGTCTTGCCCCGCGTTGTAATAGCCAAAGCCGCGCACACCGGCCACGACTTCTTCTAGGTCGGCATCGTCAAACACAATGACGGGAGCTTTGCCGCCAAGTTCAAGGTGAGTGCGTTTGAGGCTGTCACTGGCGGCTGCCAACACCTTTTTACCGGTTGAAACATCACCAGTGATGGAAATCATCTGCACTTGCGGTTGCGAAATCAACGGTGCGCCTACAGAAGCGCCACGTCCAGCAATGACGTTGACCACACCTTTGGGGAAAATGTCTGCCAGTAACTGCGCCAGCTTGAGCGAGGTGAGCGGTGTTTGTTCAGAAGGTTTCAGCACCACAGTGTTGCCCGCTGCCAAAGCAGGACCTAGTTTCCATGCGGCCATCATCAGCGGATAGTTCCACGGTGCGATGGAAGCAACTACGCCCAGCGGATCACGGCGAATCATGCTGGTATGACCCGGCAGATACTCGCCAGCTAGAGAGCCTGTCATATTGCGAATCGCACCCGCAAAAAAGCGGAACACGTCGGCCACCGCGGGAATTTCGTCATTCAGCGCGGCCAGATAAGGCTTGCCGCAGTTTAAGGATTCCAGTTGGGCAAAAGTTTCAGCGTCGGCTTCTATAGCATCTGCAAGTTTGAGTAGCATGGTGGCACGGTCGCGCGGCGTGGTTTTTTTCCACGTAGGAAAGGCGGCGGCGGCGGCGCTGACAGCTTGCTGGATTTGTTCTAGCGAGGCTTCAGGAATGGTTGTTAATAGTTCTCCGGTCGCCGGATTGACGATGTTTTCAGAGCTGCCTTGACCATCTACAAATTGACCATTGATGAGGAGTTGTTTAGGAAAATTACTCATTTTTCATCTCTCTTTCAAATAAAGTTAACAAAAATTTGCTGGATTTAACGACTACTACCTTCTACGGATTCTGTGCCACGCGTCAAATAATACGCCGCAATAATCGGTAATGCAGTAATCAACATCACCATCATCGCCACCACATTGGTAATCGCGGCGTCCCTTGGACGCGCGAGTTGATTGAGCAGCCAAATCGGCAGCGTGATTTCATGCCCCGCCGTGAAGATGGTCACGATCAGTTCATCGAACGACAGGGCGAAGGCGAGTAAAGCTCCTGCCAGTAAGGCGGTGGCGAGTTGAGGCAATATAATGCGTCTGAATGTAACAAAGCCATCAGCGCCTAAATCCATAGAAGCCTCAACCAGACTATGTGGCATGCGTCTAAACCGCGCTACGACATTGTTGTAGATCATGACTACACAAAAGGTGGCGTGGCTGACGACTATCGTCCAAAAGCCGGGGGTGATGTTCATCATACTCATGGCGGAGAGTAGGGCAATGCCGGTGATGATACCAGGCAATGCGATGGGCAAAATCAGCATAGTGGTGATGGCTTCTTTACCGAAAAAATTGCGGCGGTACAAGGCCGCGGCGGCCATCACACCCATGATGAGCGCCAAGCCTGTGGACACACTGGCGACTTTGAGCGACAGCACAATGGCGGTAATCACGTCTTCTCGCGCAAAGGCTTCATGAAACCAGCGCAGGGTGAGGTGTGCGCCGTCGCCGGTGAGAAAGGCGTTGATGAGAATGACGGCGATGGGAAAGTGCAGAAACGCCAGCCCGCCATAGGCAAGGGTTTTCAGCCAGATGGGGGACTTAGAGGGCATCGAATGCTCCCGCACGTTTCGCCATTTTCAAATAAATCGCAATCAACAACATAGGCACGACAGTAAACGCTGCCGCCAGCGGCATATTACCCACCGAGCCTTGCATGGTGTAGACCATATTGCCTATATAAAAGCCACTGGGGCCGATGAGTTGCGGGATGATGTAATCGCCTAGGGTGAGTGAGAAGGTGAAAATAGAACCCGCCACCACGCCGGGAAACACCAGCGGAAATAGAATCTTGCGAAACGTCTGCGCTGGCCTGGCACCTAGGTCGCTAGAGGCTTGCAGCAGGTTAGATGGCACGCGCTCCAGCGCCGCCTGGATCGGCAAAATCATGAACGGCAGCCACAGATAGGTGAATACAATAAACCGCCCAAGGTTGGAAGTAGCCAGCGTGTTACCGCCGATGATGGGGAGTTGCAATACCTGGTTAAGTATGCCGCTTAAGCCTAAATGGTTGATGCACCAATATAAAATACCTTGTTGCGACAAAATCACCGTCCACGCATAGGCTTTTACAATGTAGCTCGCCCACATCGGTAGCATGACACCCACATAAAAATAGCCCCGTTCCCGTGCCGTAGCATAGCGCGTCATATAGTAGGCGATGGGGAAGGCGATAGTTGCACAGGCTAAGGTCACCACCACCGCCATGCTTAAGGTTCGCAGGATGATGTCGAGATTGGTGGCAACAAACAAACTCCGGTAATTTTCCAGCGTTAAGCTGGGTGAAACCGACATGCTGAAGCTATCAAAGCTGTAAAAACTTTGCCAGAGCAGGGCGAATAAAGAGCCTAGATACACCACGCCGAACCATAGCAGGGGCGGGGTGAGCAGCAAGAAAAGAAATAGGTTGTTGTTGCGGTAGAGAGTGTTGGCGAGAGGGCGTAGCACGAGGTTAGCCATGATTGCTCAAGCCGTTTCCAGCATCACCATATGGTTTTGTGACCAGCGCAAATCAAGCGCTTGACCAATCTGTGGTAGTGACAATCCAGCGTTTTCAGTATTGGAAACCACCATGGTTAAGTGTTGCCCACTCACGGATACCTCAATTTTGCTGGTCGCGCCAAAGTATTGAACGTCTTGCACCACAGCAGCAACTTTCATATCGCCAGCGCTTGTGTTTATGTGTTCTGGGCGTATCGAGAATGACTGGCGTCGGCCTGTGATTTGTTCGGCTAAATCGCCGCTCACAACATTTGAAGTGCCGACAAAGTCCGCGACAAAGCTGGTTTTGGGCTGGGTGTAAAGCTGCTGTGGGGTATCGCATTGCTCAATTTTTCCGCGATTAAATACTGCTACACGGTCGGACATAGAGAGTGCCTCGCCTTGGTCGTGGGTGACATAAACAAAGGTAATGCCAAGTTTGCGATGCAGCGTTTTAAGCTCAGACTGCATCTGTTCTCTAAGCTTCAAATCCAGAGCACCTAGCGGCTCATCCAGCAGAAGCACGCGTGGGCGATTGACCAAGGCTCTTGCCAATGCGACACGCTGGCGTTGCCCGCCCGAGAGTTCGCTGGGTTTACGCTGTCCATATTCTGCAAGTGCGACAAGAGTCAAAGCGTCTTCAGCACGTTTCACGCTTTCAATAATTGCCACACCCTTGACACGCAAGCCATAGGACACGTTTTCCAGCACGTTCATGTGCGGGAATAGAGCATAGTCTTGAAACACGGTGTTGACTTCGCGCTCATAGGGCGGGGTGTTGGCGACTTCTTCGCCAAAGATTTTGATGCTACCGGAGGTGGGTTGCTCGAAGCCCGCAATGAGCCGTAAACAAGTGGTTTTGCCAGAGCCACTGGGGCCTAGCATGGAGAAAAATTCGCCCTCACTGATGCTGATGGAGACGCTATCTACGGCTTTGACGCTACCGTAGTGGCGGCTGACAGAGGAGAATTCGACGGCTATGGTCATGGTTTTGTTTCAGAACACGCGGTTTAAGTTGTTTGAGAAAGCTTCTATAACCACTATCGTCATTCCCGCGCAGGCGGGAATCCAGTTTAGCCAATTGATGGGAGTAAGCTACACACCACTCCGTTGATGTTTGACTGGATTCCCGCCTGCGCGGGAATGACGAGTTGGATGCTTTGTAAGAACTAGAAACTACCGCCCACCCATAATCGCAATATAGTCGCTCGTCCAACGGCTATAAGGCACGCAGCCTTCCTTGAGCGAGCATTTGGCTTCCGGTGTTCTCCAGAATTTAATCTCAGTGAATTTTGCAAAGCCATTATCGCTACAAAAGTCGCTACCGCCCGGCGCTTTGGCTTTACAGGCGCTAGGCACGGCGGGGTTAGAGCCGAACCATTCTGCTACGCCTGATTGTGCACCGGCGCTCAACGAATGTTCCAACCACTTGTAGGCGCAGTTGGGGTGTGCAGCTTTGGTCGCCATCATGGTGGTATCAGCCCAGCCAGTAGCGCCTTCAGCAGGAATGGTGGAGGCGATGGGTTGTTTCTCGCCTTTGAGCGTGTTGACTTGATACGGCCACGTGCCGGAAGCCACTACACCTTCTTTTTTGAAATCAGTCATTTGCACGGTGACGTCGTGCCAATAACGGTGTGCCAAGGTCTTTTGCTGGCGCAGCACTTTTAATACCGCTGCGTATTGTTTTTCGTTTAATTCATACGGGTCTTTGATGCCCAGCGACGGGTCTTTTTTCATCAAATACAACGCGGCATCGGCGATATAAATCGGGCCGTCATAGGCCTGGATGCGGCCTTTGTTAGGCTTGCCGTCGGGCAGGTTTTGCGGTTCGAACACCACACCCCAAGTGGTAGGCGCAGTTTTGAAGGTGTTGGTGTTGTACATCAACACATTAGGTCCCCATTGGTAAGGTACACCATAGTGTTTGCCGCCCACGGTGTGCCAAGGTGCGGTTTGCAAACGGCTATCAACGTCTTTCCACGAAGGCACGAGTGCGGTATTGATTTCCTGCACTTTTTTGCCTGCGACTAACCGCAGGCTGGCGTCGCCGGAGGCGGTCACCAAGTCATAGCCACCTTTATTCATCAGCGACACCATTTCGTCAGAAGTTGCGGCGGTTTTTACGTTGACCTTGCAGCCGGATTCTTTTTCAAAGTTGGTTACCCAATCGTATTTTTTGTCGGACGAACCATTTTCCAAATAGCCAGGCCAAGCGATGACATCTAATTTGCCTTCACCTTTGCCTATGGCGGTGGGTGGGGCGGCGTGGGCAGTGCAAACGGCAGCGGCGGATACTGCGAGTAAGAGTTTATGCATACGGCTGGTGGTCATCTCAAGGCTCCTTAAAGTAGCGCAGGCGACCTCGCCTGCATTGAGTTAATTAGCTAACATTGCTATGCAGGCGAGGCCGCCTGCGCTACATCATTCTTGCGATTATTTTCCTAAATTGGTTATGCAACAAGAGCCAATTGTAGCAATTAATTAGAGCCAATTTCAGGCTATTTGTTGTGAATGCTGGTGAATATTACACCCACTAGTTCAGTGCCGCATCAGCTTATTCTTAAGCCTATTTGCCAAGCCATTTTAGTAATCAACAAACACACCAAAACCAGAAACAGTTTGCGGATAAACGACGCGCCATGTTTCAGCGCAAGTCGAGAACCTATCTGTGCGCCGACGATATTGGAGACCGCCATTGGCAATGCATAAGCCCATAGAATATGACCATGTGGCACAAAATATACCAAAGCGGCTGCGTTGGTGGTGGCATTCACTACTTTGGCCGTGGCGGTGGCATGTAGAAAATCGAAGCCAAAACCACGTACCCAAATAAACAATAAAAAAGTACCGGTGCCAGGCCCGAAAAATCCATCATAAAACCCGATGCTCGCGCCAGCACATAAGGCTAATATTACCTGCAGTTTCCCTTTCCATTTGGGAGCATGATATTCCCCCAGTTCATGACGACGAAAGGTATAGAAGGCTATCGCCACCAATAGGAGTAATACCAGAGGCCGCATCCAGCTAACAGGCAGGAGGTCAGTTAAGCCTGCGCCCGACCAGGAGCCTGCAAACGCAGCCAATGCTGCAGGAGCAGCGGTGCGCCAAGGAATTTGCACCTTGCGTGAATATCGCAAAGCGGCAGAAGCCGTACCGAAAAATGAAGAGAATTTGTTGGTGCCCAATAAGCTGGAGGGGGTGGCTGTGGTGAGGGTGCTAAACAGGGCGGGAATCTGGATTAAGCCTCCGCCACCAACCATCGCGTCCACCAAGCCTGCCATGAAAGCCATTACGATTAAAAACAATAAGCCGTAGTGCGGCAAACCATCCAGTAGTGTCATTCGGCTGGTGATGTTTCTTGAGATGCCAGCAACTCTGCCAAAGCCCGTAAATGGGCGATGGTGGGCGCAGTGTCATGACGTCGGAATAGCATCATGAGCTCGGAGCGTTCCGTCACGTCGGAAAAAGGGCGAAATGCGATACCGGGGATGGGTAACGCGGACACCGATTGTGGTACAGCGGCCACGCCAAAACCGCTCGCTACCAAAGTCAGGGTAGTAATAAAGTCTTTGGTGCGTTGATTAAAGCGAGGTGTAAATCCAGCTTTTTCTCCTATGGCTAAAATATGCTGATTAAACCCAAAGTCGCGCTCAAACTGAGGGGCGATAAAGGCTTCCTGTGCCAAATCTATCGCCTTTAAGTTGGCCTTGCGGGCCAAGGGATGGGTATTGGAGAGCGCAGCTACAATGGGTTCATTGAGTAGCGTGACGTGTTCGAATAAGTCGGGATTGCCGTACAGGTTGCGCACGATGCAGGCATCGAGTTTGCCTTGCTCCAGCAACTGGATTTGCAAGGGGCTTTCAAGCGCTTGAAGATTCACTTGAACGTAGGGATATTGCAGCCTATATGCGGATAACAGTTTTTGCACGATACCTGAGCAGGCCGCTGACATTACAAAGCCCACCTCCAGTTTGCCAATTTCGCCGCGTCCAGCGCGTTTGGCAATCAGCATGCTTTGTTCGGCTTGCTGTAATGTTGCTTTTGCCTCTACCAAAAACAGCTCCCCCGCGCCAGTCAGAGATACGGAACGCTTGGTTCTGGCGACGAGTTTTACCCCTAGTTCTTTTTCTAAACCTTGCAACTGCATACTCAGCGCCGAAGGGGCAATATCCAGTGCCTCAGCAGCCAGAGAGAAGTGCAAGTGCTCGGCCAGTTTTACAAAATATCGCAGCGTTCGCAATTCCATCATAAGTCTTTCTGGGGTATGGGTAGGTTGTTCAAGCCCTTAAGTTGACCTCGTTGGCAATGTATCTGCCAATCTCAATGGAGGCAGTCGCAGCGGGCGAGGGAGCGTTGCATATATGAAGCGACCGCGCACGTGTAACGATGTGGAAATCGTCTACTAAATCACCGTTTGGCTTTAAGCCTTGGGCACGAATTCCGGCCGGTGCGGGTTCAAGGTCATCCGCTGTTATTTCTGGAATGAGCGTTTGCAAGCTATGCACAAATGCGGCTTTGCTCCATGATCGCAGCATTTCTGCGTAGCCTTCCTTCCAGTATTTGGCGCTGAGCGTCCAGAACCCGCGATAACACAACACCTCCATTAAGTCTCTGAGGTTAATGTCGGTCTTGTTGTAGCCCTCACGTGCCAATGCCAGCACTGCATTGGGGCCAGCCTCAACGTGACCGCCTATCATGCGGGTAAAGTGCACCCCTAAAAATGGAAAATTTGGATTCGGTACCGGGTAAATCAGGTGTTTTACCAAATGGCGCCGTTCGGGTTTGATCTCGAAATATTCACCACGAAAAGGAATGATCTTAACTTCGGTCTCTACTTTCCCCATACGCGCTACACGGTCACTATGCAGCCCCGCACAATTGATTAAATACTTGGCTTGAATCGTCTCTTGATTCGTATCCACAGAAACCATGTTTTGAGACTCTCGAATGCCGCCTACCTGGCGTTCCATCAAAATCTCACCGCCTTTTATTTTTACCAGTTTTGCAAAGGCTTCACACACTTGACGGTAATTGACTATGCCGGTTGCAGGTACTTGGATGGCGGCGATGCCAGCCACATGCGGCTCGATGTCTTTTAGTTCTGCGACACTGATACGATGTAGATTGAGCTCGTTTTGAACGCCGCGCTGGTAGAGGCTTTCCAGCAAGGGTAATTCTTCTGACTTGGTGGCGACAATCACCTTGCCACAAATGTCATGCTCAACCCCATGCTCACGACAAAAGTCCACCATAGACTGGTTTCCTGCACGCGCAAAGCGCGCCTTGAAGCTGCCTGGTTTGTAATAGATGCCAGAGTGGATGACTCCGCTGTTATGGCCGGTTTGGTGGGCTGCCAGTTGTTGTTCTTTTTCCAAAAGCACCAAGCTGGAGCCTGGATACTTGGTCAGGATTTCTCGTGCGGTTGAGAGTCCGACAATTCCGCCGCCAATGACCACAAAATCGTATAGCTCACTCAAGGATTAGGTCTCACAGTCGTGAAAACGTGCCGCGTTGCCGCAGTAATTCACGGTGCAAGTCGGGGTGTTTCTCAAAGGCGGCTCGTCCATGCAGCCAAAACAGATTATTCAGCATAATCATTTGGCCGGTTGGTAATGGCAAAGCCTTGGTTCCCGCCGAGTTCTCCATCGAGTCCGACATGGCTTTCAACCAAACAGAATGCTCGATAGTTTCGGGGCAAATAAACTGATCAATAAAGCACGCGCAGGGCTTGTCGTCCTGTAAAAAAAACGTACGACGCTTGATGGTTTGCCCAATATTTTTTGACGGCGGAGAGGTGTATGTGAATTCGTAGCTGGCTAATGGGTGTTTAGAATAGGTGTCGAGTTCTTCCCAGTCATCCAGATGCAACAGGCGCGACTCGCCACCCTTGGCGTGCTTCTCGGCGAATTTCATCATCAACAACCAATCCGTAGGCTCGTCAACAAATGTGCCGTCGGTATGCAAGGTAAAGAGGCGATACGCCTGACGCAGATAGGAGTCGCTGGTGTCTGTATCCTGCACCACAAAGCGTGCGTAAAAGGTGCCGCTCATGGCATCAAAGTTGGTCGGACCGACCAAATGGCTCATGGCGGTACTCAGCTTCACGTAATCACTGGGGGAATCGGTTTCATCTTCTACGCCTATCGTAAAGCCACCGCTTAAACGGTCTTTTAATATCGCACGCACGGTCGTTTGAAAATCAGCATCTAAATGATCAAGCAACATTTTTGCCGTAACAAAGCGCATCAGGGGCGTGTATTCTAGATTCTGGCTATCAATATGCACTGTTGCCTCCATAAAGGCGCTTACAACGCCTTTATCCAGCCGAATATGGTACAGGCGCTCATGATCTGGATGAGGTTCTATGCGATAGCCACGGCCTTGACGTAGAAAATGCTCATTTGGCAGGCTCAATGATAATGGGGCATTCATGTTTATGACTCCTAGAGATGTTTGTAACATGCTGCAGTTTATTCACCTCTTAGCGACTAAGACAATGGCACATCATCGCCATTTAATTCAATATTTCTGAATTATAGGGTCATGGGTAGTGCCGAGCAACCATCAGTCTATGCTGAATTATGCGTTTCAACCTCGTTGAGCGGCAGAGCGAAACCTTCTTTCACTTCTTCCATCACCATATAACTGCGCGATTCCTGTGCGCCGGGCAGTGTGAGCAGAATGTCGCCCAACAAAGTCCGATAATCCGACATTTGCGCGATGCGTGCTTTGATGAGGTAGTCAAAATCACCAGAAACCAAATGGCATTCCAGCACGCTGGGCAGCTTGAGGATTTCTTGTTTGAATTTGCTGAAAATCGCGCCAGATTTGGTGGAGAGTTTCAGCTCCACAAACACTAGCAGTGACAAATCCAGCGCTTTGGGGTCAAGACGTGCGTGATAGCCGAGAATCACGCCTTCTTTTTCCAAGCGCTTCACGCGCTCGCCGCAGGGGGTGACCGAAAGCCCAACTTTTTCTGCCAATTCGGTGATGGGGATGCGTGCGTCGGCCTGCAATACCGAGAGTATTTTGTGGTCAATTCGGTCTAGTTCCCGAATGGCATGGGTGCGGATGCGCATGTTGGCTCCTGATTTCAGAATATAGTTACTGTAAATAACTAAAAATTAGTGATTTATACTTATTAAAAATACTAAATCAGTTAACTGATGATGTAAATAGAAAATAAACTGGCATCATCAATTACTAAGGTAAAGCATTATGCGTGTACTCGTGCTAGGTTCTGGTGTCGTCGGTGTCACAAGCGCTTATTATCTGGCGAAGCAGGGGTTTGAGGTGACGGTGATAGACCGTCAACCCGCGCCGGGATTGGAAACCAGTTTCGCCAATGCGGGGCAGATTTCCCCCGGCTATGCCGCACCCTGGGCAGCGCCCGGTGTGCCGATGAAGGCGCTGAAATGGCTGTTTCAACGCCATGCGCCATTGGCGATCAAGACAGATTTCACGTTGTGGCAAATCGAGTGGACGCTCAAATTGTTGCGTAACTGCACCGCCAAGCGCTATGACATCAACAAAGAGCGCATGGTGCGGCTTGCGGAATATAGCCGTGATTGCATCCGAGATTTACGCGCAAGCACTGGCATTGCTTACGAAGGTAGAACGCAAGGCACGCTGCAAGTGTTCCGCACCCAAAAACAACTGGACGCAGAGGCCAAAGACATTGCGGTGTTAAGCAGGCTGGGTGTGCCGTTTGAGCATCTCGACCCAGACGGCTGCGCCCGTGTTGAGCCTGCGCTGGCTTTGGTGAAAGACCAGTTGCTGGGTGGTTTAAGATTGCCTGGCGATGAAACCGGCGATTGCCAGCTATTTACTACGCGGCTCGCCGAAGAAGCAAAAAAATTAGGCGTAAAATTTCGCCAAGAAGTGACCATCAATCGCCTGTTAACCAATAAGGGCAAGCTCAC
Organism: Methylophilaceae bacterium; assembly: GCA_046155285.1. GTDB lineage: Bacteria > Pseudomonadota > Gammaproteobacteria > Burkholderiales > Methylophilaceae > CAILHX01. The sequence goes on from JBJXEA010000026.1 coordinate 251,609, forward strand.
CGGCGTTGAAATTAGCACCTTGACCAGTCATTTGACAAGTGTGGAAATTCTTCAAGCCGACCAATACGTCGTCGCGCTCGGCAGTTATTCGCGCGAGCTGATGCAGGGTTTGGGTTTGCAAATCCCGGTATATCCGGTCAAAGGCTATTCGCTGACCGCGCCGGTGCTGGATAGCGCCGCCGCGCCGGTTTCTACGGTGATGGACGAGACTTATAAGGTGGCTATTACGCGTTTTGATGATCGTATTCGCGTGGGTGGCATGGCCGAGTTGGCTGGATTCGATTTAAGCCTCAATCCGCGCCGCCGCGAAACATTGGAAATGGTGTTGAATGGTTTATTCCCCAACGGTGGCGACGTGTCAAAATCGCTATTCTGGACTGGGCTACGCCCCATGACCCCAGACGGTACGCCGATTATAGGCAAAGCCTCCGCCCTGCATAACAACATCTGGCTCAACACCGGCCACGGCACGCTGGGCTGGACCATGGCCTGCGGTTCAGGCCAAGTGTTGGCGGATTTGATGGCGAATCAGCCCACGGCGATTCGTAGCGACGATTTGAACCTCAATCGTTACAATAAAGCGTCTAGTCGTTCTCAACTACAACACCAGTTAATCAGCGCATAAACATGAGCCGTCCCGCCATCGCCCACATCCGCTTGGATGCTTTTCGCCACAATTATCGTGTTGCCAAACGCTGCCACGGCGGCAAAGCGCTGGCGGTAATCAAAGCCAATGGTTATGGCCACGGCGCGGTGCAGTGCGCCAAAGCGATAGAAAACGAAGCTGACGGATTTGCCGTCGCGGCCATAGAAGAAGCGCTGCAATTAAGGCAAGCAGGGATTAAAAATCCTATTTTGTTACTGGAAGGTTTCTTTGAAGCCGCCGAGTTGCCCGAAATCGTGGCGCAGGATTTATGGATCGTCATCCATCATCTGTGGCAGGTGGAAATGCTGCTGGAAGCCAAGCTGGTTAAGCCTGTGCAGGTGTGGCTGAAGATGGATAGCGGAATGCACCGCGTGGGTTTGTCGCCCGCTGAATATGCCGTCGCTTATAAACGCTTGAGTCAGCATCCCAACGTGGCGGGCATGGTGCTGATGAGCCATTTTGCTAATGCGGATAATCTAAGCTCGACGCATACGCAGCAGCAAATTGCACTGTTCCAGAAAACCATAAGCGGCTTAGCCGCCACGCCGATTAGCCTGGCCAATTCCGCCGCCATTCTCGGTTGGAACAGCGCTCAGGGCGATTGGTCGCGCCCCGGGATTATGCTCTACGGCGCTGACCCCTTGTTTCAGCCTGATACTCAGCTGCGAGCAATGATGCAACTCACTTCCCGCATCATATCCATCCGTAAAATCGCCAAGGGCGAGTCTATAGGCTATGGCAGCATTTTTACCGCCGAGCGCGAAACGATAGTTGGCGTGGTGGCGTGTGGTTATGCCGACGGCTATCCCAGAGCCGCCTCTAATAAAGCGCCCGCCGCTGTGGACGGCGTCATGACTCGCGTGATTGGGCGGGTGTCTATGGATATGTTGTTTGTGGATTTAACCGATATTCCTAACGCTGGCGTTGGCTCTCAAGTTGAGTTGTGGGGCGACCAAGTAGCTGCTAATGAGGTAGCAAATGCCGCCGGAACCATTGCCTACGAATTATTCTGTAATGTTAAGCGGGTAGCATTTCAGTATTCAGACAATTAAACCCGTTCGTGCTGAGTAGTTTTCCATTCCCCCTTCGATACACCGCGCTGTGCGCGGCACTCAGGGCGAAGGGAAAACGTATCGAAGCATACGCTGTACTTAATCAAAGCGTTCTTAGAATGACGCGGTAAAAATTTATCTAAACATTTTTAATAAGGAACTTCACATGAAAATCATCCAAACCGTCAACGCCCCAGCCGCCATCGGCCCTTATTCGCAAGCCGTCGTGGTAGGTGACATGCTCTTCACCTCCGGCCAAATCCCACTGCGGGCAGATGGCAGCTTGGTGGAAGGCGACATCACCGCGCAAACCACACAAGTGCTGGCGAACTTACGCGCAGTGATTGAGGCCGCAGGCGCGAATTTATCCAAAGTGGTCAAAACTACGGTGTTTCTGAAAAATTTGGATGATTTCGTCGTGATGAACGGCATCTACGCCGAAGCCTTCGGCAGCCATACGCCAGCGCGTTCTACGGTGCAAGTGGCTAAGCTGCCGCGAGATGTACTGGTGGAGATTGAGGCGATTGTTTCGTTAGGTTGAGGACTGGCTTCGTCATTTCCGCGTAGGCGGGAATGATGCTGCTAAAAATAGTCAGGCAACTTAACTTAGTTGGTGCTGATGTAGTTTGGTCCGAGAAGGATGTGCTGAAGCATGAGGCGTATCATTCTAGCGCTATGATTAGTAACGCGATTGTTGGGCTTCGCTTTGCTTAGGGACCAACCTGCAAGGGCGTTTTAGCTGTTGCCTGCCAAAGTCGCTAGGCATGTTAAAATCCCTTCCATGAGCAAACCCCTCCAAGCCGTACGCGGCATGAACGATATTCTTCCCCAAGACGCGGCGCTGTGGGAGTTCTTTGAGGACACCATACGCGCTTGGCTGCATTCCTACGGCTATACCCAGATTCGCACTCCCATCGTTGAATCCACCGACCTTTTCGTGCGCTCTATTGGTGAAGTGACCGATATTGTCGAGAAGGAAATGTATAGTTTTGAGGATAGGCTGAATGGCGAGCGTCTGACCATGCGGCCTGAAGGTACGGCCTCTTGCGTGCGTGCGGTGGTGGAACACAATCTGCTCTACAACGCGCCGCAGCGCTTGTGGTACATGGGGGCGATGTTTCGGCATGAGCGCCCGCAAAAAGGGCGTTATCGCCAGTTTCATCAAGTCGGCGTGGAGTCGCTGGGATTTGATGGGCCGGATATGGATGTGGAACATATTCTGATGACGGCGCGGCTGTGGAAGCTGCTGGGTTTGCAGAATGTAGCGTTGGAAATCAACACGCTGGGTTCGGCTGAAGCGCGGCAGCGGTACAGGAATCGTTTAATCGCCTATTTTGAGCAACATGGCGATGTGCTGGATGAGGATGCCAAGCGTAGGCTGCACAGTAATCCGCTGCGGATTTTGGATAGCAAGAATCCGGCGATGCAGGCCATTTGTGAAGCTGCGCCCAAGCTGATGGATGATCTGGATGATTTCTCGCGCCAGCATTTTGAGGTCTTGCAAGCTGCACTGGATAAGGCGGGCATTGCCTACCGCATCAATACTAGACTGGTGCGCGGTTTGGATTATTACAACGCCACAGTTTTTGAATGGGTGACCACAAAGCTCGGCGCACAAGGCACTGTGTGTGCCGGTGGTCGTTATGACGCGCTGGTTGAGCAGATAGGTGGTAAATCAGCTCCCGCTTGTGGCTTTGCTATGGGGATAGAGCGCTTGCTGGCGCTGATGCAAGAGCAGCAGTTCGTGCCGCCCGTGTTGGCGGTAGATGCTTATGTGGTGCATGCGGGTGAAGCGGCCTCGCAACTCGCGCCACAGTTGGCAGAATCCTTGCGCGATGCGGGTTTGAGCGTGGTACTGCATTGCGGCGGCGGTAGTTTCAAGTCGCAGATGAAAAAAGCCGACGGAAGCGGCGCGCGTTTTGCGTTGATTATGGGTGACGATGAGGTAACGGCAGGTGAGGCAAGTGTGAAGCATTTGCGCGAGGGCGGGGAACAACGGCGCGTCAAACTAGACCAACTCGCCGAGGTGCTTTCAATATGAATGAGCTTTTACGTGTGCAAAATTTGACAGTCACGCCTGCCAACAACCCCACTAAAAAACTAGTGAACAATGTTTCATTTACCCTGCAATCTGGCAAAACCACCTGCATCGTCGGCGAATCGGGCAGCGGCAAAAGTCTGACAGCCTTGTCTGTCATGGGCTTGCTGGCGAACTCGTTGACTAGAACCGCAGGCATCATCCAATTCCAAGTCAATGAACTTACTGGTCTGACCAATACCGAGTTGTCGCACATACGCGGAAAGCAAATCGGTATGATTTTTCAGGAGCCGATGACTTCGCTCAACCCTGTGCTGACGGTGGGATTTCAAATAGGTGAAAGTTTGACTGTGCATCTGGGCTTAAAAGGCACGGCACTGAAAGATAAAATCGCGGCACTGCTGACGCAAGTCGGCATTTCACCGGAACGCGCCAACGCTTATCCCGACGAGCTTTCCGGCGGGCAGCGCCAGCGTGTGATGATTGCCATGAGTATCGCTTGCGAGCCGAAAATGCTGATTGCTGATGAGCCAACTACGGCGCTAGATGTGACGGTGCAGGCGCAGATACTGGCCTTGCTGGACGAACTTAAAACGCGCATGAATATGGGCATGTTGTTTATCACTCATGATTTCGGCGTGGTGGCCGACATTGCCGACGATGTGGTGGTGATGTTCCGCGGCGAGATTGTGGAAGCGGGCACTGTGGCCGATGTGCTGGGTAATCCGCAGCATCCCTATACCAAAGCGCTGTTGGATTGTGTGCCGGATGCGGAAGGCAAAAAGCAACTGAAACCGATTGATTATTCTTGGTTGGAGCAAGCGGCATGAGCGACATTATTCTTTACGCCAAAAACCTCACCAAAAGTTATAAACAGCGCACGGGCAAGTTCGGCTTGGGCACAAAAATCGTCAAGGCGCTGGACGACGTGAGCATAGAACTCAAAACCGGAAAAACGCTGGCGATTGTGGGCGAATCGGGCAGTGGAAAATCAACGCTGGCACGTTGTCTGCTACAATTGCTGCCCGCTGATGCAGGCGAAGTATTTTTTCAAGGCAATAACCTCGCCAACAGCAATGGACAGGCGTTACGTGACCTGCGGCGACATTTGCAGATGGTGTTTCAAGACCCGTTTGCGTCGCTTAATCCGCGTATGAAAGTGGCAGAAATCGTGGGTGAGGGTTTATTGATACACAGGTTGGGCAATGCCGACGAGCGCCGAGCAAAAGTGTTGAGCATGTTGGAGCGTGTGGGTTTATCCGCCGCCGATTTGAGTAAATATCCGCACGAATTTTCTGGTGGGCAGCGCCAGCGTATCGGCATCGCACGGGCTTTGGTGTTAGAACCCAAAGTGGTGGTGTGTGATGAGCCTGTTTCGGCGTTGGACGTTTCGATTCAAGCGCAGATTTTGTTGTTGCTGAAAGAATTGCAGCAGGAAATGGGCTTGAGTTATGTGTTTATCAGCCACGATTTGCGCGTGGTGCGCCATGTGGCGGACGAGGTGGCAGTGATGCATCACGGTAAAGTAGTAGAGCAGGGCGGCGTGGAGTCCTTATACAGCGCGCCTAGCCAAGAATATACCCAGAATTTATTAATGGCGATTCCCGGCCGCGCGAAGCAGCATTCATTAGCAACTTAAAATTAGGATTTCAGCAATGGCATACGATTTAGAAGAGCAGGAACAGTTAGACGAACTTAAGTCTTGGTGGAAGCAATACGGCAACATGGTGACTTGGGTGGCAATCGCCGCGATGTTGGCATTTTCCGGCTATAAGGGCTGGGGGATTTATCAGCACCAGCAAAACGCCCAAGCTTCGCAACTCTACGAAAGCTTGCAACAGCTCAAACCTAGTGACTACAAAGCGGTACGTGAGATTTCCGGTCAGTTAATAGATAAATACGCCAGAACCACCTACGCTGGCCGTGCCGCGCTGTTGGCGGCGCATGCCAATTACCAAGCAGGTGACCGTAAGAGTGCCACAGCGCAATTGCAATGGGCGCAAGAGCATGGCAGTGAAGATTCAGTGAAAAGCATCGCTGCGCTGCAATTGGCGAGTATGCAGATGGAAGATAAGCAATATGACGCTGCGCTCAAAACGCTATCAGCCAAGCCTGCTGTCGGTTTTGAAGGCTTGGTGGCGGACATGAAGGGCGATGTGTTGGCGGCGGCAGGCAAAAAGCCTGAGGCGAAAAAGGCTTATGAAGAAGCCTTGGCCAAACTGGATAGTGACGCGCCTTTGCATAAATACACCGCACAAAAATTTGACGCTTTGGGGCATTGATGCGCTATCTATTCATCACATTGCTGGCTCTAGGCTTGATCTCTGGTTGCAGCCAGATTATGGAGTTGAAGGATGATGTCTCTGATAAGGTTTTCGGTTCTGACCGCGAAGAAGACAATCCAACGCCGCTCAAAGATCTCAAGCAGGCTAGTGATGCCAAGGTGCTGTGGAGTGCCAATGTGGGGGAATCAGAGCTTTACGAATTCAGTCCAGCAATAGATGGTAAATATATCTATACCGCCAGTGAAACTGGTGGGTTGACCAAGCTGGATGCCGCCACAGGCAAACAAGAGTGGCAGGTTTCTGCGGGCGAGTCTTTGTCCGGCGGGGCGGGTGCGGGCGAAGGTTTGGTGTTGGTAGGGACTAAAGGCGCGGTGTTAGCGTTTGATCAAGCGACTGGTAAACCTTTGTGGAAATCACGCTTGGCGGGTGAGGTGCTTTCTGCGCCGCGTGTGGATGGTGGCGTGGTGGTGGTGCGTAGCGGCGATTCACGCATCTACGGCATCAATGCCGTCGACGGCAAGCGTAAATGGGTGTACGAGCGTGCTACGCCTACCTTGAGTTTGCGTAGCAGCGCTGGCGTGACCATTGCTGATGGCGCAGCACTTGCGGGTTTTTCAGGCGGCAAGTTGGTGGCGGTACGGGTAGCGGACGGGAAAATTATATGGGAAGCCACCGTGGCACAACCCAAGGGTGCGACTGAAATTGAGCGCATCGCCGACATTACCAGCTTGCCAGTAGTAGACGGACGTTTCGTCTACGCAGCCGCGTTTCAAGGCCGTGTGGTGGGCATAGAGCGGGCTTCTGGCCAAGTGTTGTGGAATCGGGATATTTCCAGTTTTTATGGCCTTACCGTGGATGGTTCTGTGTTGTATCTCACACAAAGCAATGGTGCGACTTATGCCTTGGATTACTCCACGGGCAAGACCTATTGGCGGCAGGGCGGCTTGCAGTATCGCAAGACCACCGCGCCGGTTTCATTAGGCCGTACTGCCTTATTTGGTGACTTTGAAGGCTGGGTGCACCTGTTGTCGCGTGACGACGGCGACTTTGTCGGCCGCGTTAAAACCGATGGCAGCGCGGTGATGCCGCAGCCCGTGGTACTCAACGATACTACCGCGTTATTCCAAACTCGCGCTGGCGGTCTTTACGCCATTTCTATTAAGTAATCCTGATGTTACCCACCATCGTTCTTGTTGGCCGACCTAACGTCGGCAAATCCACGCTATTCAATCGGCTTACTAAAACCCGCGACGCACTCGTTGCGGATTTCCCCGGCCTTACCCGCGACCGCCACTACGGACGCGGTGTGGTAGGTGATAGGCCGTATCTTGTGGTGGATACCGGCGGTTTTGAACCTTCAACCGACACTGGCATTATGGTGGAAATGGCGCGTCAGACCTTGCAGGCGGTGGATGAGGCCGATGCCATTATCTTCATGGTAGATGGTCGTCAGGGCTTGAATCCGCAAGACAAAGTGATTGCTGAGAAGCTGCGTCGTAGCCAACGCCCGGTAATTTTGGCGGTGAACAAGTGCGAAGGCATGAACCGCGCCATCGTCGCGGCAGAGTTTCATGAGCTAGGCTTGGGTGAACCCTATGCGGTTTCATCCGCCCACGGTGAAGGCGTGCGCGACTTAGTGAATCTGGCGCTGGAAGACTTTCCATTAGACGAAGAAGAAGATGAGACCGCCGAACGTATTCCCAAAATCGCCATCGTAGGCCGTCCCAACGTGGGTAAATCCACCATGGTCAACACATTGCTAGGCGAGGAGCGCGTGATTGCATTTGACCAGCCTGGAACCACGCGCGACTCCATCCACATTGAGTTTGAGCGCGACGGAAAAAAATATACGCTGATAGACACCGCGGGCATACGCAGACGTGGCAAGGTGTTTGAGGCGATAGAAAAGTTCTCGGTCATCAAAACGCTGCAAGCGATTGAAGATGCGAATGTAGTGGTACTGGTGTTGGACGCGCAAGATCAGATTACTGAGCAGGATGGCAGTTTGGCGGCATTTGTGCTGGAAAGCGGACGAGCGCTGGTGGTGGCGGTGAATAAGTGGGACGGACTGAAGGAAGAGCAGCGCGAGGATGTTAAAAAAGACATCGCGCGCAAGCTGGCATTTTTGACCTACGCTAAGTTTCATTACGTCTCGGCATTGAAGGCGCAAGGCTTCCCACCCTTGCTGAAATCGGTAGATGTCGCCTACGCCGCAGCGATGGCACAACTGTCCACACCTAAGCTGACGCGCGTATTAGAGCAGACCATAGAGCAGCACCAGCCGCCGATTTCCGGCATTATTCGGCCTAAATTACGCTACGCGCACCAAGGCGGAAAGAACCCGCCCATCATCGTGATTCATGGCAGCCACACCAATAAAATTCCCGATAGTTATAAGCGTTATCTGGAAAAAAGCTTCCGTAGTGCGTTTGAGTTGACTGGTACACCGCTGCTGATTCAGTTCAAACAAGGTAAAAATCCTTTCGAAAATAAAGATTAAGCTAGTATTAAGCTTGCTCTAACTTGAGCCGTCAGCTACGCTACGCTTCAATTGCCTCGGTGCTTGGAGTTTCGATTGAGTAATCATCAACAACAGCCGGATAACTTGCAGCTCTACAAGCAGATTGTCGAGAGCAGCGGTGAGGCTATTATCATCACAGATGCAGCCGAAAAAATCATCGGCGTGAATCGCGCATTTACCCAAATCACTCAGTTTTCTTTAAGCGATGTTCTTGGCCAAACTCCGCGCCTGATGCGATGTGGGCGGCATGACAGTCAGTTTTTCGTGGAGATGTGGACAGCCATCACGGAAAAGGGGGCTTGGGCTGGTGAAATCTGGAACAGTCGCAAAGATGGCAGCGCTTATCCTGCGTGGGTCGTTATTCGTTCGGTTAAAGATGCAAGCGGCAACACCACACATTATTTCTCCAGCTTCTCTGACATCAGCGAGCGCATGTCGGCAGAAGAGCGCATACGCCAATTGGCGCTCTATGACTCGCTCACCGGCCTCCCTAATCGCGCTACATTCTATAGCTTGACCAAGCAGGCCTTGGTGATTGCCAATCGTGACAACATCACCGGTGGCGTCATGTTTATTGACCTAGATCGCTTCAAAAATATCAACGATAGTCTTGGTCACGGCGCGGGCGACGAGCTGATTCGGCGCGTAGCGGCAAGGCTCAAGACCTGTTTGCGCTCGTCCGATGTGGTGGCGCGTATGGGCGGCGACGAGTTTGTGGTGGGTTTGTTCGACATCAAGGTCGCCGAGGATGCCGCTATTGTTGCTAAAAAAATGTTGAGCACATTCGCCACGCCATTTTTGATCGAAGGCCATGAAATCTCCATCTCAGCCAGCATAGGCATTAGTGTCTACCCCAATGACAGCGGGGATATTGATGACTTGATCAAATTCTCTGACATCGCCATGTATCGCGCCAAGGACAGAGGCCGCAACACGCATTTGTTCTATTCCAATGACATGAACGTACGTTCGATAGAGAAATTGCAGTTGGAAAGCGATTTGCGGCGCGCCATGGATAGAAAAGAGCTGTTGCTGCACTATCAACCGCAAGCCGACATCCACACCGGTGAGATGACCGGTGCTGAAGTGCTGATACGCTGGCAGCATCCAGAAAATGGCATGGTGTCGCCTGGGCAGTTTGTGCCTTTGGCAGAAGAGACGGGCTTAATCGTGCCTATCGGCCAATGGGTGATGGATCAAGCGGTGGCGCAAAATCGCGCCTGGCAGAAGCAGGGCTTGCCCATCGTGAAACTGGCGGTCAATTTGGCGGCGCAGCAGTTCCACCCCAAGCTGATGGACGAAGTGTCCGCGTTGCTGACGCAATATGATTTATCCAATCAGTTTTTAGAACTGGAAATCACCGAGAGTATGGTGATGAACAACGCTGAACAAGTGATCGAAATGCTGAAAGAGATGGAAAAGCTGGGCGTGCAGATGTCGCTTGATGACTTTGGCACAGGCTATTCGTCGCTGTCATACCTCAAGCGCTTTCCTATAAACAAACTCAAGGTGGATCAGTCTTTCGTGCGCGGTATTCCGCACGACACCGATGATATGGCCATTACCCGCGCCATTATTGGCATGGGCAAGAGTTTAGGTCTGAAAGTGATTGCCGAAGGTGTAGAAACGCGTGAGCAGTTGGAATTTTTACGCGCTGAAGGCTGCGACGAGATTCAAGGCTTTTTGTTCAGTAAGCCTATTCCTGCCAGTGAGTTCGTCAAGCTGTTGGATAAAGATTACCGCTTTCCAGCCTAATGCTGCGTTATATCAGTGGGTTAGTGCTTGTTCCACAGCTTGGAATTCATTGGTTACTAGATTGAGTTGGCTTTCAAAGGTTGCTTGATGTTGCTCAAAGGCGAGAGGCATAAACTCACCAATAATTTCTTCATAGCGGTCACTGAGAACAGTGGAGTGACAGTCTAAATTTGAAACAACTGCGAGACCGCTAGGATATGTGGGAATTGTGAATAGCTGTAAGTCGGGACGAAATTTACGCAATATCAGTATTACTTTCCATGTGTCACCCAACCATAAAACACTTTTCCGCTCTCTGCTTGCTGTGATTGGGCTTACAGGAAAGATATCGTGAAAAATGACTAGCGAATCTTTATCGCTATAGCGCTCAACGTTGATAAAGTCGGTCAGGGTCTGGTCAAAAGTATGCAGGCCATCAATAAAAGCTAGGTCTATTGCGTCAGCTTGCATCACCTCGCGTAAGTCATGTGCCGCAAAAAAATCATTGCTGGTTTCTCGAAATAGTTTGCTCCAAGTCTGCTGGGTATAAGCAATATTGAACTCAGGGTCTACCCCTATCGCCTTGGTGGGAGGCTTTGCGAAGCGTATAGAATTGCCAGTTTCGACACCAATTTCAAGATAAGTCTTAGGTTGCCGGGCTAGATGAAACCATTCCAACCATTCCAGATAGGGTTTTCCTGGAAAACGCTGCTGAGCCGCCATCATATGAAGGCGAAACTCTATTTGTTGCAATAAGTTGAGAGTCTCTGCGTGTTGAGGACTGGTGGTTAATATCTGCTGGCACGCTTGCCTTGCCGCGTCTAATTGACCACTATTGGCAAGCTGCAAGGCGTTTTGTAAGGCTTGGTTAATGTCGGTCATAACTTTTAACTTAATCTAAGTGCCGCTTTATAAAAAGGCATGAAAAGGTCGGGCGAAAGTTACTTATTTGCAAACCACCCATCCCAAAATTTCCACCAAGTTTTTCTGTCTGGTGGCGCTTCGCCAGTCAGGAAGCGGCTTTTGGGGAAGTTGGCCTTGAGTACGCGTAAGGTGTCTTGCTGGTAGTCTTCCAAGCCTAATGACTCATAGGCGCTGATCAAAATGATGAGCGCTTCTTCTTGCGAAGGGCTTTCTGGATATTTTTCAATGACGTATTTGCAGCGGTTAGCTGCCGCTAGGAAAGCGCCACGTTTCATGTAATAGCGTGCTACGTGCAGCTCATTCTCGGCCAGATTGTTCACCAGATAATTCATACGCAGAAAAGCATCCTTGGCATATTTGCTTTCTGGAAAACGCGTCACCAAGTCTTTGAAAGCAGCAAAAGATTCGCGCTGCGCTTTGGGGTCGCGGTCGCTGATTTCCTGATCTACCAGTTTTTCCACCATGCCGCGCTCGTTAAATGTCGCTAAACCCTTGAGGTAGTAAGCGTAGTCCACATTGGGGTGATGGGGATGCAGCTTGATAAAGCGCTCTGCCGCGGCCACAGCGGCTGCTGGGTCTGGCTTTTTGTAGTAGGCGTAGGCGATGTCTAACTGTGACTGGGTGGCGTATTTGCCATGCGGAAAACGCACTTCGACGATTTGATAATACTTGGTGGCCTTTTCGTAATCGCGGTGGCGCATGGCATCTTCGCCCGCGTCATGGATTTTTTGCGGCCCCCAGCCCTTGGTTTCATCCAGTTCGGTGGGTTCGCCAAAAATGGCGCAGCCAGAGATGCAAAATAAGGTGAGCAGTACAAGAAGTGCTAACGATGTGCGGCGATTCATAGATACAATCCGTGCTTTCATTGATAGGGCTTAAATTGCGAGCAATTATAACCGAATGAACATCCTCCATCTCACCATTCCACCCGATTGCGCCAATTTGCGGCTGGATCAAGCCTTGGCAAAAATGTTGCCGGAGTATTCGCGCAGCCGTTTGCAGGGGTGGATCAAAGCCGGTTCAGTGCAAGTGTCAGGAAAGCTGGGCGACGCCAAATCCAAAGTGTGGGGCGGCGAGGCGGTGACGGTGGAAGTGTTGCCGTCGGCAGAAGAATCTGCGTTCAAGGCTGAAGACATTGCGCTCGACATCGTGTTTGAAGACGAGACCATCCTTGTCATCAACAAGCCCGCGGGCTTGGTAGTACATCCCGCCGCGGGCAACTGGACCGGCACCTTGCTGAATGCGCTATTACATCATTTTCCGCAGATAGAAGGCGTGCCGCGTGCCGGCATTGTGCATAGGCTGGACAAGGACACCAGCGGTTTACTCGTGGTCGCCAAGACCATCATCGCGCAGACCGACTTGGTGCGGCAGTTGCAAGCGCGGTCCGTCAAGCGCGAATATCGCGCCATCGTGTGGGGCGTGGTGCATGGCAAGGGCAAGATCAATGCGCCTATAGGCCGCAACCCGCATGACCGCTTAAAAATGGCGGTGGTAAAGCATTTTGGTAAAACTGCGGTGACACATTTTGAAGCGCTAGAACATTTCTCGCATCACAGCTACGTGCGCTGCTTGCTGGAAACCGGCCGCACCCATCAAATTCGTGTGCACATGCAATCCATCAAAGCGCCGTTGGTAGGCGATCCAGTGTATGGGCCGCGCGGCGGCATGGTGCCCGGCGTTCGGGTGGATGCAGAATTGGCGGAAGTATTAAGAGCTTTTCCACGCCAGGCTTTGCACGCGGCGCGTTTGGGCTTGATTCATCCGGCGACGGGTGAGTTTATGCAATGGCGCTCGGAGTTGCCTGAGGATATGAAGTCGATGTTGGCAACGCTACGTGAAGAGGCGCGTCTGGCAGTCCTGGCAGGGACGGACGAGGAAGACGAGCAGTGGTGGGGTGAAGGTTTGCAAGAAGACGCAGACTTAGAGGATGAAGAGGATTGGGACGATGAATGAAACCCAGCCACCTGAGTTGGTTTCAGTAGATTGGCCAGTCCCCGCCAATGTGCGCACTTTGCAGACCACGAGAAAGGGTGGTTTCAGCCTTGCGCCGTATGACAGCTTGAATCTAGGCGATCATGTGGGCGATGACGCTTTAACCGTAACGCGTAATCGCCAGTCCTTGAACGATATTCTCCCTAGCGAGCCAGTGTGGCTGGAGCAAGTGCACGGCGTGGAAGTGGTAGTTGCCGAACAAACAAGCTGCAAGCCGCGTGCCGATGCGTGCATCTCTTGCACTAAAAACGCCGTGTGTATCGCCATGACGGCGGATTGCTTGCCGGTGTTGCTATGCGATCAAGCGGGTACGGTGGTGGCAGCGGCGCATGCTGGATGGCGTGGACTAGCAGATGGCGTGCTGGAAAGCACAGTGCGAGCGATGAATGTTGCTCCAAGCAATCTCATGGCTTGGCTAGGGCCGGCGATAGGCCCACAGGCATTTGAGGTGGGTGATGATGTGCGCGATGCTTTCATCAGCCACGACCCAAAAGCCAGCGCCGCCTTTACTCCCTCGCCCCAGCGGGGAGAGGGCGGGGGTGATGGGGTGAAATATCTCGCCGACATCTACCAACTCGCTCGTCAACGCCTAAATGCCTTAGGTGCCACCCAAATCTACGGCGGTGGCCTGTGTACCTATACCGATTCGGAGCGCTTCTTCTCCTTCCGTCGCGATGGTGCGACAGGCCGTATGGCAAGCTTGATTTGGCTGGCTTGACAGCGCTGATATACTGACAATTATGAATATATTAACTGCAATTGTTTTAGCCAGTCTGTTCGGCGGCGTTTTGAGCGTGCTTGCTGCTGCCTTTGTGGCCTTCAAGGCACGTGCCTCTTGGGTTCCTATTTTGGTGAGTTACGCCATAGGCGCTTTACTCGGCGCGGCTTTTCTTGAAGTTCTGCCTGAAGCGTTTGAAGCTGCTACAAGCCCAGATGCGGCTGCGGCGACGGTGCTTGCAGGGATTCTGTTATTTTTTATCTTAGAAAAACTGGTGCTGTGGCGGCATTGCCATGGTGAAGAATGCGATACCGAGGCGCATCATCACGACCAGCCACATCGCCACGATCCGCACGATCACGGCCGCAGCGGGCTGATGATTACCATTGGCGATACTTTCCACAACTTTGTAGATGGCATTCTGATTACGGCAGCTTTCCTCGCGGATTTCAAGCTAGGCGTAATCACCGCGCTCGCCATCATCGCCCACGAAATCCCGCAGGAAGTCGGTGACTTTTTAATTCTGCTGCACTCCGGTTATACCAAGCGCCAAGCCTTGCTACTCAATGTGTTGTCCAGCTTCGCCACCTTGGTGGGCGGTCTGTTGGCTTATTATGCGTTGGGGGCAATGCAGACGTGGATTCCTTATGCTTTGGGCTTGGCAGCGGCGAGCATGATTTATGTGGCAGTGGCGGATTTGATTCCTGGCTTGCATAAGCGCCCAGAAATTCAAGCGACCATACAACAAGTGTCACTCATCAGCCTTGGGATCGGCTCCATCTGGCTCACCAAGGTGTTGCTGGGCGATCTGGCGTGATGAAAGCTGGTGTGATTGGTTGCGTCTGCGCTGCGGCGTGCCAACAATCCATAGGAAAAGCGCACAGGGAAAAAGCCCGTAAAACAGAAACAGCAGCAGCCCGCCGAAAATAGTTTTAGCGGTAATCGCCATCATGAGCGCCACAAATAACCAAGCAATCGCAACGATATACATATTATGACTAATGCCAATCCCCAAGTAGGTTTCGTTTCCCTAGGCTGCCCTAAGGCATCCTCTGATGCCGAGCGCATTCTCACCCAATTACGTGCCGAAGGCTACGAAATCTCTGCCAGTTACCAGGATGCCGATTTAGTCGTAGTCAACACCTGCGGTTTTATTGACGCGGCGGTGGAAGAGTCGCTGGATGCGATTGGCGAAGCACTGGCTGAAAACGGTAAGGTCATCGTCACCGGCTGTTTGGGAGCTAAAGGTAGCGTGGTCAAGGACGCGCACCCCAGTGTGCTTGCGGTTACCGGGCCACATGCGCTGGATGAAGTGATGGAAGCGGTGCACGCCCATTTGCCCAGACTGCACGACCCGTTTATGGACTTGGTGCCGCCGCAAGGCATAAGGCTCACACCCAAACATTACGCCTATCTCAAGATTTCCGAAGGTTGTAACCACCGCTGCACCTTCTGCATCATTCCCAGCATGCGCGGCGATCTAGTCAGCCGCCCGGTGGGGGACGTGATGAACGAAGCAGAACGCTTGGTGGAATCCGGAGTTAAAGAGTTACTGGTGATTTCGCAAGATACCAGCGCGTATGGCATAGATACCAAATACCGTATGGGCTTCTGGAATGGTCGCCCGCTCAAGACCCGCATGAATGAACTGGTTGAAGCGCTCGGTTCGCTGGGCGTGTGGGTGCGGCTGCATTATGTGTATCCCTATCCGCATGTGGATGATGTCATCCCGCTCATGGCGGAAGGCAAGATACTGCCGTATTTGGACATTCCGTTTCAACACGCCAGCCCCAAGATTCTTAAGGCCATGAAGCGCCCCGGCAATATTGAAAACACCTTGGCACGCATCAAATCATGGCGTGCAATCTGCCCGGAACTCACTATCCGCAGCACCTTCATTGCGGGTTTTCCCGGCGAAACCGACGATGATTTCCAGCAATTGCTGGACTTCCTGGAAGAAGCCCAGCTCGACCGCGTAGGCTGCTTTGCTTATTCCGCCGTAGATGGCGCAGTTGCCAATGAACTGGCGGGCGCAGTACCAGAATCACTGAAACAAGAGCGCCTGAGCATATTTATGGAAACCCAAGCCGACATCAGCACCGCACGTCTGGCGCAAAAGATTGATCGTCGCATGACAGTGTTGGTGGATGAGGTGGACGAGGAGGGTGCGGTTGCCCGTAGCGCCGCTGATGCGCCGGAGATTGATGGTTTGGTGTACATCCCACAAGCCGCACACTTGCAAGTCGGGCAGATGGTGGAAGTAAAAATCACCGATGCCGATACCCATGACTTGTGGGCGGAATTGGCATAATTCTGCGGTTGCAAAAATGGTGCGCAATGTGGTTAAATGCCGCGCTTCGTGGGCGGTTAGCTCAGCGGTAGAGCACTGCCTTCACACGGCAGGGGTCACTGGTTCGATCCCAGTACCGCCCACCATAAAATCAATAAGTTATAGTTTGTTGAGAATTTGATGTAGTGAAATAAACCGGCACAATTATCCTACAGTGGCGGTACTCTCCGTTACAATTTTCACTACAGTTGAATTTGAGTTGTTCGCGTACCCACCAAGAAAGTCAGGGGCTTCATCACACTTGATATTGACTAAAGTCTTGTTACCAGCTTAATTAGGCTTTCAGTGATTTCCGAATTTTCTTTCACGTCATAACTTTCCGGATCAATGTGGCACTCCAGCCAGACACCGTAGACAAAGCTATCCAGCATGATGGCGCGGCGCATGGCTTCTTTCTTATCACCCAGGATTTTGTTCAGGTTTTCGGCGATTCCATTGCGATAACTATGGTCTATCGGCAATAGACTTAACCGGTATTTCTTGGTTACTCGCACTTCGCCCCATGCAGCAAACCATAAAGACAAGAGTTCGCTATGCGTCTCCGCAAAGCGAATGTCGTGTATCAAGTTGCCTTTGATTTGTGAGTATGGATCATCCTCAAGTTCGGCAAAATAGGCCTTAAGACTTGTGTCGTAAGTGTCCAGTGCATTTTCAAGAGCTGCATCCAGCAAGTGCTCCTTGGAAGAGAAGTGGAACCCGACCAGTGCGCGAGAAACGCCAGCAAGCTCAGCTACTACATTGAGTGTGGTACCTGATAATCCGTTATTTGCGACTGCTTGGATAGTGGCCTGAATCAAGCTGCGGCGGGTTTCTTCGCCGCGTTTAATTCTTAAGTCTTCGTCTTTTTTTGTATCCAAAATTAATTGCCTACATTTTTCTGGTTGACAACAATTATAGACTATAAATATACTGTCTGTACGTTCAGCTAGTTTAATGCTTTTCTGAAAAGTTTGTCATGAATAATTTTGTGGAGCGGAAAAAATGACCCAAAAGTTTGACGTAGTGATTATTGGCGCCGGGCATAACGGGCTGACTACAGCGGCTTATCTTGCTAAAAAAGGTCTGACGGTGGGTGTTTTTGAAGCACGTGGCGTGATTGGTGGTGCCGCAGTGACGGAAGAGTTTCATCCGGGGTTCAGAAACTCGGTCGCTTCCTATTTGGTCGGGATGTTAAGCCCCAAGGTTGTGTCGGAATTAGGGTTGGTAGAAGCCGGTCTGACCATCGTCAAACGGCCTGCCAACGATTTTATGCCTCTGCCAGACGGGCGTTACTTATTGAATGAAACTGATAGGGACGAAGATTATATCGAGCAATTGGATAGAATGTGCCCGGGTGATGGCGCAGGATTTATCCGTATGGATGCCGACTTAAAAGAGGTTGTCGGCGCTGTCAGCGAGCTTATGCATCGCACACCACCCAATTTGGGCGGTGGAGTAGGGGATTTGTTTACGGCCATCAGCGCCGGTTTGCGATTGAGGCATTTTACGGCGCGTGCGCAATCTACCTTGATGAGATTGATGACAATGTCAGCATCTGAATTCCTTAATCAATATTTCAAAGGCGATGCCATTCGGGGCGGGTATGGGTACTTGGCTTCGGTAGGAACATTCCAAAGCCCCAGTGCGCCCGGTAGTGCTTACGTGATTCTGCATCATAGTTTCGGACAAACCAATTCTGAACAAGGTCTATGGGGACATGCCATCGGTGGCATGGGCGCAGTGAGCAATGCCATTGCTAAAGTTGCAAAAGCGGCTGGGGTGGTTATCGAAGTAGACGCTCCTGTGGCATCAGTGAAAACGCGTGGCGGTGTGGCTTGTGGCATTGTGCTTAAAGATGGTCGCGAGATCGAGGCGACGCGTGTGGTGGCAAATACCACGCCTAAAGTTCTTTACGAGAAATTAGTAGCTCCAGAATTATTACCTGATGAATTCCGCAACACGGTTTCGCGCTACCGTAGTCACTCCGCAACACTACGCATGAATGTCGCTTTGTCAGAGCTCCCCGATTTCACCTGTTTGCCGGGCACCACTCAGGGTCCGCATCATGGCGGATCGGTAGTGATTTCTCCTTCTCTACAATATCTGGAAGACGCCTATGACGATGCCAAAAAAGGCGGTTGGGCAAAGAATCCTGCAATCGAAATGTGGATATCCTCTACGGTAGACCATACACTCGCGCCAAAAGGACAGCACGTTGCAAGCCTGTTCTGCCAACATTTCCATCAAACACTATCAGATGACCGTGATTGGGATGCGCATCGTGAAGAGGCGGCAGATGTGGTCGTCAAAACCATGACGCAATATGCGCCGAATTTTGCAAAATCGATTATTGGACGGCAAGTGCTGACCCCGAAAGACTTGGAGCAGAAGATTGGTTTGACCGGGGGCGATATTTTCCACGGCTCTTTGAATATCGACCAGATTTTCTCCATGCGGCCCGTGCCTGGCTATGCGGATTACCGTACGCCTGTGCCCATGCTTTATCTTTGTGGCTCTGGCACCCACCCGGGCGGTGGGGTAACGGGCATTCCCGGCCGTAGTGCAGCACGTGAGATTTTGAAAGACATCCGCAGCTTTAAGCAACGTAAGACAACCAGCAGCATTTACTCATAACGAAAGGCAGATCATGGCGAACCCGGTGATACATATTGAGCATTTATCCAGCAACGTGGAGCAAGGCAAGAAGTTTTACACCAGTTTATTTGACTGGAAAGTAGAAGATATGCCTGTTCCAGGAGCAGAACCCTATCAAGTGGTCAAAGCAGAACAAGGGCCTAATATAGGGTTCTTTACTATTCCCGGTGACACTCATCCTTCCTGGCTCACATACGTTCGTGTAGATGACATTAAAGCCTCGGTTGCAAAAGCAAAACAACTTGGCGCGTCTGTCGTTGAGGACATTGTTGAATTTGGTGACTATGGCTGGGCATGTGTGTTGTCAGACCCGGCTGGCGCGGTATTTGCAATTTGGCAATATAGAGAAAACCAAGCGGAACACTAATAAAGCGGAGCATTAGATATGAGCACTTTACAGACAGCGACTATTCAACTTCACAGCAACCCAATGGCACCATTGCCGATGGATGCGCTGTCCGAATGTTTAAAGCCGTTTGGCGAGTCACGCATGTTGCCCAGAGCAGCCTACGTGGATAACGCAGTTCTCAATTGGGAGCGCAAACACCTGTTTGAAGCGGGCTGGGTATGTGCGGGACGTACTTCAATTGTGAGTGAACCCAATTCACAAGCGGCGATTCAGGTGGGTGATCGTGGTGTGTTGGTGACGCGTGATGATAAGAACCAATTACATGCTTTCGAGAATATCTGTCGCCATCGTGGCCATGAACTTCTAGCCTGCGGCAAAAAGACCAATCAAGAGAAAATTGTTTGTCCCTACCACGCTTGGTGTTACGACTCAGATGGAAGTTTTTTCAATGCGCGGGAAATGGATGACATCAAGAATGCGATTCCATCAGAACTGGGGTTGATCCCTATTCGGTCAGCGGAGTGGGGTGGTTGGCTATTCCTAAATTATTCGGGTGGCGCTGCGCCGTTTAGCGAATATATCGGTAGCTTGGATGCAATGATCAAAGATTGGGATTGTGAGCGCTTGGTTGTTGGCGCAAGTCATGATTACGAGTTACAGGCCAATTGGAAAGTGGCCATCGAGAACTATCACGAGTGTTACCACTGCGGAATGATACATCCAGCCTTATGCGAGGTTTCTCCTCCTGATACCGGCGGGTTGTATTCGGGTGAGAATGGCCTTTTTACAGGCGGGTGGATGATTTTAGCTGATCATGCAGAAACCATGAGTTTTGATGGGAAATCCACAGTATCTCCTTTCCCTAAACTCACAGAAACGCAGCGTCGCGAAGTACACTACATCACGCTTTTCCCCAATTTCTTGATCAGTTTGCATCCGGATTTTGTCATGACACATCGCTTGGAACCTGTTGCGCCAGGCAAGACAAAAGTGGAATGCCAATGGTTGTTTGCGCCAGAGGCAGCAGAGCGAGCTGATTTTGACCCTAGCTTTGCGGTTAATTTTTGGGATACCACGAACAAAGAAGACTGGGGCGCAGTAGAATCTGTACAACGCGGATTAGCATCTGAGAAGTTTATCCCAGGAATCTTGTCGGCTGAAGAAGAGTCGGTGTATCAATTCGTGCATCTAGTGGCAAGCGCCTATATGCAAAAACCCATCATCAAGTCGCATCGGTTTTAACGAGTTTGTTAGAGAAGGTTTTCACGTTCAATTGATCATTAACTAGGAGAAGTTCCATGAAGATTAAGCATCTGGCATTGGTATTGGCGGGAACGTTTTGCTTGGCAAATACACCGCTTGCATTCTCGGCAACAGAAAAAACGACTGACAAATTGAATGTGCTGAACTGGTCAGAGCTGATAGGTGTGGATACCGTACCTAAATTCCAAAAAGAATTTAAGGTGAAGGTGAAATATGACACGCTGGACAGCGATGACTCCTTACAAACCAAGCTGTTGAGCGGCAGAAGTGGCTACGATGTGGTTTTCCCCTCGATTAATTTTATGCACAAACAGATTGAAGCCGGCGTGTACGAAAAGCTGGACATGTCAAAAATCCCTAACGCTGCCAAAATCAGCCCTACGCTACAAGCTAAAGCCAATACGCCTTACGGTGTGATTTACACTTGGGGCACCACAGGCGTTATCGTGAATGTAGAAAAAGTCCGCGCCATTCTGGGCAAAGACGCAAAACTGGATACTTTGGATCTGATTTATAACCCAGCAGTGGTGAGCAAACTAAGCAAGTGTGGCGTTTCCTTGCTGGACTCCCCCAATGATGTGTTTGCCACTGCTTTGGCTTATATGGGGCGCGACCCGAACAGCAATAAGCCTGTTGATTACCAAGATGCACACAAGATGCTGATGAAGGTACGACCTTACATCACGCAATTTACTTCTACCACCATGCGTACCGATATTATTGGTGGCGATGTCTGTGTGGCGCAAGGCTGGAATGGGGATGGTGGATTTTCAGTACGCGGCGCTAAGACAGCAAAAAAACCTTTTGAAGTGATCTATGTCACGCCGAAAAAACAAACTGGTATCTGGATGACCATGATGGGTATTCCAAAAGATGCACCGAATAAAGAAAATGCCTATAAATTCATCAACTATCAGTTACGCCCAGAGATAGCCGCTGCATTTAGCAACGAGGCGACCTATGCGACTTCTGTGCCAAACAGCTTGGTCAAACCCGACATTCTGAACGATAAAACGGTTTATCCAACAGATGCCGAGATTAATGACTCATTTGTGTTTGAGAGCCTGAACCCAACACAATTAAAGATGCAGAATAAGCTGTTCCTGCAATTCAAAGCAGGGAAATAAAATAAGGTTTTAACATGCAAAGCACTAGAAAAACGCTGCCCGGTCGTGACTATGTAGATCCTGCAATTTTTGAACTAGAGCGGCAAAGGATATTTTTTAAGTCCTGGTATTACGCGGGACGAGAAGAGCAGGTGGTAGTGCCGGGTCAGTGGTTCACGATTGATGTTGTGGGTGAAAGCATCATCGTGATGCGCAATGATGAGGGGAAGTTACAGGCTTTTTATAATGTATGCCGCCATCGTGGGTCTCGGCTATGCGACGAAAAAGCAGGGCAGAGTAATGGTGCAATCATGTGCCCGTATCACAACTTGTGTTACAACCATCAGGGCGAGTTGATTGCTACGCCGAATATGGAGGAGCATGAGTTAGATTTTGACCAACTCTCGTTGTGGCCGGTGCATGTGGATGTGTGGCAAGGCTTTGTGTTCGTGAATTTAAGCGCAGAAAAGCCGATTACTTTGCGTGAATCACTAGCAGTGCATTTTGATGAACCATTACGATTTGAACGGTTTGAGTTGGATAAGCTGCGTATTGGCCGCAGCTATGAAGCCGTAGTTAATGCCAATTGGAAGATTATTTTAGAAAACTATCTGGAATGTTTGCACTGCCCTGCAGTGCATCCTGAGCTTATAGAGACAATCGAAACCTATAAATCCGGTTGGGTGATTGAAGAAGGGCGCGATGATGGGGGCGTGAGCTTGCCTCCAGGGGGCTCTGGATATTCAGACGGGGGCAGATCCAATTTGTCTGTTAATCCCTGTATGACAGCGCTGGAAGTCAATTCCATTTACGGTGGCGCGATTCCGCCCAATGTCACTCTAGACATTGGTGCCACTGGTGTTATGATTATTCAGCTACTTCCCATCAGCCCTTTGCAAACACGCGTTATTGATACCTTTTTGTTTAATGCGGCAGACGTGGCAAAGGCAGATTTCGACCCTAGTCCGGTAGTAGATTTTAATGAAGTAGTCTCACGACAAGATTATGCCGTCTGCGAGCGTGTGCAAAAAGGGGTCGCTTCGCGGGCTTTTAGTCATGGCGTATTGGCAGAAAAAGATATTTTTGTTTATGAGTTTGTGCAACGATATTTGCAGCAACGAGACAACTAATCCAAATTAGCAGTCATTGTTACCTTAAAAGGAATGCTCACAAATGGAAGCTGTGTCAGTTAAGGTAGCAAAATCACCACCCGAACCCGGGCAAGAAAATTTCATTCAACTAATTGATGTCGTTAAGAACTTTGGTGAGACGACAGCGGTGGATCACGTCAATTTATCCGTCCGGAGGAACGAAATATTCGCTTTACTAGGAAGCTCCGGCTGCGGGAAATCAACGCTGCTGCGCATGATGGCTGGGTTGGAAACTCCAACCTCCGGGCGCATCATGATAGATGGTGAGGACTTGGCAAAATTACCGCCTTATCGCCGCCCGGTAAATATGATGTTCCAGTCATATGCTTTATTCCCACACATGACGGTGGAAGCTAATGTGGCGTATGGCTTAAAACAGGAAGGTATTGCCAAGCCTGAACTCAATGAACGTGTAGACGCAGTACTGGAATTGGTACAAATGCAAGCCTATAAGCTACGCAAACCGCACCAGTTATCTGGCGGTCAGCAGCAACGCGTTGCATTAGCGCGTAGCTTGGTGAAACGCCCAAAATTATTGCTGCTTGATGAACCGATGTCGGCCTTGGATAAAAAGATACGGCAGCAAACCCAGTTTGAGCTCGGCAACATTCTGTTTAAAGTAGGTGTGACCTGTGTGATGGTAACGCATGACCAGGAGGAAGCCATGACCATGGCGGATCGTCTTGCTGTGATGTCCGAAGGTAAATTGATACAGGTGGGTACGCCTAATGAAGTGTATGAGTTTCCTAATAGCCGCTTTTCTGCTGAATTCATAGGCTCTACCAACATGTTTGAAGGCACGCTAGCTGACGAAAACAGTAACTTGATGTTGACTTCGGCTCTTGAATCTCCGTTGCAGTTGCTACATAACATCAACGGCAATGCTGGCAAACCTTTGTGTGTGTCTATCCGCCCGGAGCAAATTGCCATTAGCCATCAAGCTCCTGATAAATCACATAATGTAGCCACTGGCGTGGTTGAGCAGATCGCCTATATGGGGAGTTACTCCTTGTTTTATGTGCGGCTTAGCGGTGGCAAGCTCGTCATGGCCAGTGTTTCGAGGTTAGTGACTCAGCGCATGGAAAAGATGCCGGATTATGATGAAACCGTGTACCTAAGCTGGGAACCCATGAGCTGTGTGGTGCTTGTTTAGGCAATGAAAAGCGCAATCAAGCCTTGGCTGCAAACAATCACACCATCTGGTCGTGCTCTGTTAATTGCTGTGCCGTATGGCTTTTTGCTGCTGTTTTTTATGCTGCCGTTTATTGCAGTTTTCAAAATCAGCTTTGCCGATCCCGCCACAAAAATTCCACCTTATACCGATTTGCTGAGCATACAGGATGCGGCGTGGACGATCAGGCTCAACTTTGAGCATTATCGTGCGGTGCTGACTGATAATCTGTATATCCAGTCTTACTTGGATTCTATAGTTGTCGCATTCAATACCACCCTGATTTGCTTGCTGCTGGGGTACCCCACAGCGTATTTTATTGCGCGTAGAGAGAAATGGCGTAATGAGCTGCTGATGCTCGTCATGCTCCCGTTTTGGACTTCGTATCTGATTCGGGTTTACGCTTGGATTGGCATCCTGAAAGACAACGGCTTACTCAATAACTTCTTGCTCTCAGTGCATCTGATAGACGCACCGCTACGGCTTTACCACAACAATTGGGGCATGTATATCGGCATGGTGTATTCCTATTTACCATATCTTATTTTGCCGCTTTACGCACATCTGGTGAAAATGGATCTGACTTTGCTGGAAGCCGCCCATGACTTGGGCGCCAAACCCTGGAAAGCCTTCCGAGACATCACGTTACCGCTTTCGATGAAAGGAGTGATTGCGGGTAGTTTGTTGGTGTTTATCCCTGCTGTCGGCGAATACGTGATTCCAGAATTACTGGGCGGTTCTGATTCCGTGATGATAGGCCGCGTGATGTGGGACGATTTCTTTGCCAATACCGATTGGACGACTGCCTCTGCTACCGCGTGTATTATGATTGTGCTGTTATTACTGCCAATCTCTATCTTCCAGCGTATGCAGGTAGAGGCGATGGAAAAACCCCATGAATAAATCACACAGTCAGATTTCCAATTTCGTGCTTTGGCTGGTTTTTCTCTTCCTGTACTTGCCTTTGCTCGTCGTTATCGTCTACTCATTCAACGAATCCAAGCTGACTAGCGTGTGGGCTGGATTTTCGTTTAAGTGGTACAGCGCTTTGACGACAGATCAAGAGTTGCTGGATGCCGCTTGGTTTAGCTTTAAAATCGCCGTCGCTACTGCATTCGCTGCAGTGATTCTTGGCACTTGGGCGGCGATGGTGTTGGCACGTTATGGACGCTTTCGTGGTTTTACCCTGTTTATGGGCATGCTCAACGCGCCTATCGTATTGCCCGAAGTGATTCTGGGCATTTCTTTGTTATTGTTGTTTGTGAACATGCAGCAAATACTGGGTTGGCCGGAGGACAGAGGCTTTTTCACTATATGGATAGGGCACACTATTACCTGCATTGCCTATGTGACCATTACTGTGCAGTCGCGCTTGTCAGAAATGGATAAGTCTCTACTGGAAGCCGCACAGGATTTGGGCGCACCACCACACAAGGCTTTTTTTGAAATTACTTTGCCGTTGATTTCACAGGCACTGATTTCTGGTTGGTTATTGTCTTTTACTATCTCCATAGACAACGTAGTTATTTCCGCATTTTTGTCTGGACCAGGTTCCTCGACCCTGCCTCTGGTGGTATTCTCCCGCACAAGGGTGGGGCTTAACCCGGAAATCAATGCCTTGGGAACCTTGTTTATTCTCACCGTGACTGCCGCCATCATTATCAATAACATTGCCATGCGTAGGCGCGAGAAACAACGTGCGATTGACATGCGATTGGCGCTAAGCTCTCACTAGAATCGTTGTATTAAGAGTTTTAAGGTTTCCTCATGACCACCCACAAAGTTGGCCGAAATGACTTATGCCCCTGCGGTAGCGGCAAGAAATACAAAAAATGCTGCGAGGTAGGTGAGCCTGTTCAAGCAGTCACAACGGATTTTTCGATTCCACAAGCCTTACAAACGGCAATGTCGCAGCACCAAGCTGGGCAATTATCACAAGCTGCGGTGCTGTATAAAAAAATCCTTCATGTACAAGCCAATCACCCTGATGCCCTGCATTTGCTAGGTTTGGTTGCCAAGCAGCAGGGCGACCATGCGACGGCTATCAAGCTTATGTCCAAATCGCTCAGCGTTAAGCCGGATTATGTTGAGGCGCACGTCAATCTGGGGGCGACTTTGCAAGAGCAGGAGAAGTTTGAGGAGGCTGCCTCGTGTTATCGAAAAGCCTTGGCGCTGCGACCAAGTTACCCTGAAGCGCACAGCAATCTTGGCGTTGTATTGAAGCAACAGCACAAGCTGGATGAGGCTGCGGAGAGCTTTTTGCAAGCACTCAAACTCAAGCCGGATTCCGGCGAGTTTTTCAGCAATTTAGACGCGCTGTTAAAGGAAATGGCCTCGCCTGCGGAAGCCTTGGTGTATTACCGTAAGGTCTTGGAAATCTCTCCGAAGCTAATCGCCGCGCAGCAGGGCGCTTATCTGGCGTTGAGCCGCATCGTGCCGGAATGGCATGTGCCGATGATGAACGAGCAACATCGCAATCAGGCGTATTTTGACGCGCTGAAAGCCGCGATTAAACCAGATTCAAAAGTGCTTGAGATTGGCACTGGTTCTGGCCTGCTCGCCATGATGGCAGCCAAGCTGGGAGCCAAAAGCGTAGTCACTTGTGAGGCCGTGCCGCTGATTGCAGAAACCGCGCGGCGCATTGTTAAAGATAACAAGTTTGAGAAAACCATCAAGGTCATCGCCAAGAAATCAACTGACGTACAGGTGGGCGATGAGATGCCCGAGCAGGCGGACATTCTGGTCTCGGAAATATTCTCCAGCGAGCTATTAGGTGAATACGTGTTGCCCAGCCTGGAAGATGCCAAGCGCCGCCTGCTCAAGCCGCAAGGGCGCGTCATTCCAGCCGCTGGCAGCATTATGGTGGCACTGTTCACGGGTGACGACATTCGTAGAAATTTGATGGTGGATGACAGCTTTGGATTCAATTTGCAGCACTTTAATACTGTCGTTTCCAAGAAACGCATGATCGCCAGAACTGATTTGAATATCGAGCTACTGAGCGACGAGGTCGAGGCATTCAATTTTAACTTTGAAAACACCGGCTTCTTTCATGCCCAGACCAAGACTCTGCGACTCCCCATCAATTCTGCTGGCCGTTGCTACGGTATCGTGCAGTGGATGCGTTTGCAGATGGATAAAGATACTGTGTTCCAGAATCACCCCTCGGATAAATCGCCGGTATCCAACTGGCAGCAATGTGCCTATTTGTTTGATGTGCCACTGGATGTCAAGTCCGGACAGGTTGCAGTGGTGAGCGCCCAGCATGACAGGGCGGTGCCGTGGTTTTGGTTGGACAGGTTGGAGTAAAGCAAATAACCGGCAGTCAGCCGGTTATTTGTTGACGCACTGCTTGCATGAAACAAAAATTGCATTGTGAAATTTCTATAATGTTATACTTTCGTTCTACTTTTTACAAGGGTGATCATCATGTTGACGACTACACTTCGTAGCGCTGGGGGATCTGTTGTGATGTCCATCCCCAAGCGAGTGTTGGAGCTGGTTAATTTACGGTCAGGTTCGGTTGTGGATATAGATGTGAAGGACGGTCACTTAGTGATTGGGGCGCCTAAAAAGCCGCGCTATGCCTTGGCGGAACTTCTGGCACAGTGCGACTTTACGCAACCTATAATCGAAGAGCATAACGAGTGGCTAGATGCTCCCGCGCAAGGTTTGGAGGAGATTTAATGCGCGTACCAGCCCGTGGTGAAATTTGGGTTGCCAATCTGAACCCCACAGCAGGCAAAGAACAGCAAGGACAACGCCCGTTGTTTATTGTTTCAACAAAAGCATTCAATCAATCTGGCTTAACGGTGGTTTGCCCCATCACACAAGGCGGTAGCCAATCACGGTTTGCAGGGTTTGCGGTGTCGCTGATGGGCGTCGGCACGGAAACTCAGGGTGTTGTCATGTGTAATCAACCATGCACGGTGGATTTGCACGCCAGAAACGGAAAATTTGTTGAAGTGTTGCCGAACAGCGTGACGGATGAGGTAATGGCGAGAGTGCAAGTTATATTTGAGCCATCTGAACATTGAGTCAGGATGCAACCATATCCAGCTTAACCCGCCACTTTTTGCACCGCACCTATCAACACCTGTGGGTCAAAAGGCTTGACCAGCCAAGCGTTCACGCCAGCGGCGCGGCCTTCGGCTTTTTTGGCATCGTCGGATTCGGTGGTGAGCATGAGGATGGGTGTGCTTTTGTATTGCGGCATGCCGCGCAGGGTTTTGACTAGGGTCAGGCCGTCCATATTGGGCATGTTCTGGTCGGTTAGCACGATGTCAAATTGTTTGGCTTTGGCTTTGTTCAGCCCATCCTGACCATCCACAGCTTCGGTCACGTCATAACCGGCGCCGGTCAGGGTCATGGAGACCATTTTTCTGACCATTGAAGAGTCATCTACATTCAGTACCGCTTTTCCCATTACTTCTCTCCTGATTAAAACTTATGCGTGAATTTTAGAAGAAATCCACGCCACCCGCATTAGTATTCACCTGCTTCACCGGATTATGCCTTGACTTTTCCACCATCTCGGTCACTCCTTGAATGGCTTTACGCAGCCGTATCAGGCGATCCGGCTCATTTTTCTGTTCAAGCTCTATGCGCGTCATGCCGCTCAGTAGCGATTTGATAATATCCATGCGGTTGCCAGCGTGGCCGAGCAACTGTTCGGCGAGGTCTTCAAACTGCATGGTGGTGATGGCGATACGCACATTTTTTTCCACGTCTGCGGTGGCGTGAGAAAGCTCTTGTGCAGCCGACATCATGGTGTTGTTGATGGCTTGGATGTTGGTCATCATGTGTTCAACATTGGTTTTGGAATCCAACGCAAAATTCATGTTTTTACTTGAGGCCTGCTGAATAGAGCCGCTGGTTTGTGCCACGCCTTGCGTGACTTCTTGCATGTGTTTGCGTATCTCGGTGCTAAATTCGGCAGAGCGTAGCGACAGCTTACGCACTTCGTCCGCCACCACCGCGAAGCCGCGGCCAGATTCGCCTGCGCGAGCAGCCTCAATCGCGGCATTCAGCGCCAGTAGATTGGTTTGACTGGAGATTTCTTCTACTTCGTTGAGGATGGTGTTTACCGCGCTCAGTTGATCGCCCACCTTGCTCATCTGCCGCACCAAATCCATGCCTTGCTCGTGGCCTTGTACGGTGTTGTCTACGAACATGCTCAAGGTGGAGGAGGTTTCCGCTAGAAACTTATCAAAGGTGACTTTTTCAGCGGCTGACGAATTGCCATTTTGTTGCGTGGTAATTTGCAGCACCAGCTTTTTTTGCAGGTGGGAATTGGATTCCAGCTCGGTAAAGCTGTCCACTAGCTTGTGTCCAGCATCTACGAGCAGGGTGCGTAATTGGTTGAGCTCTTTTTGCGTATTGGAAACCTGATTGTCGAACTCTTCGTTCAGAATTTTGAGCATGCCGTCAAAGCTATCAGCCAAGTTAGAGAGCTCTTTTTGGATATGTGCCAATTGTTCATGGTCGGTCTGGGCTTTTTCTTGGCCTTGATTGGCCAGCAGCGCCAGCCAAGCAGCAGAGCCGCCCAGCAAGACGGCAATTTGTATGAGGTTGGGAGTTTGGTCTTTATTAGCCAGCAGAAACACCGCGGCAATCATCGCCAGTGAAATGAGCAGCCCGAGGAACAGCGGTTTTTTGTGCATGTTGTGGTGACCAAGTGACAGAATCAATAAATGTTAAAGGGCGTGTTGCTGTAAAATTCGCACCATCCAACCCTTAGGAAAACTCAGATTAAGTCCGTTCGTGCTGAGTAATTTTCCGTTTACCCTTCGATACACCGCGCTTTGCGCGGCACTCAGGGTGAACGGAAAATGTATCGAAGCATGTGTTAGGACTTAATCAGAGTCTACTTATCTTCAAATTGCTACCAACAGTTGTACAGGATTGTACTGAATGTGTGCAATAAAACGAAGGGTTAATCCACAAGTTCGCTCAGAGGTTTTTATGATTCGTACCCGTTTTGCCCCCAGCCCCACCGGTTTTTTGCATATAGGCGGTGCGCGCACTGCGCTTTTCTCTTGGGCGTATGCCCGCAAACATGGCGGTAAGTTTATTCTGCGTATTGAAGATACCGACGTGGAGCGCTCCACGCCGGAAGCGGTGCAGGCCATTCTCGACGGCTTGGCTTGGCTGGGACTGGATTATGACGAAGGTCCGTTTTATCAGATGCAGCGTATGACACGATACAAAGAGGTCATCGCGCAGATGCTTACTGCTGGCACAGCCTATCACTGCTATTGCAGTCGCGAGGAACTGGATGCGATGCGCGAATCACAGATGCAAGCAGGCTTGAAGCCGCGCTACGATGGGCGCTGGCGGCCAGAAGCGGGTAAAACATTACCAGCCTCGCCAGCAGACATTCCGCCCGTCATCCGCTTCAAAAATCCGCAAGACGGCGTGGTGGCTTGGGATGACCTGGTGAAAGGGCGCATCACCATCGCCAATCAGGAGCTGGATGACTTTATTATTGCTCGCGATGACGGTACGCCAACTTACAATTTTTGTGTGGTGGTGGACGACCACGACATGGGCATCACCCAAGTCATACGCGGCGATGACCACGTCAACAACACGCCGCGCCAGATTAACCTGCTGCAAGCGCTGGGGGCAACGATTCCCCAGTACGCGCACCTTTCAATGATTCTGGGCGACGATGGGCAGAAGCTCTCTAAGCGCCACGGCGCGGTGAGCGTGATGCAGTATGACGAAGAGGGTTATTTGCCGGAAGCGGTGCTGAATTATCTGGCGCGGCTAGGCTGGAGTCATGGTGACGACGAAGTCTTCAGCATGGCGCAATTTTGTCAGTGGTTTGATTTGAACCACATCACGCCTTCTGCCGCGCAGTTCAATACCGAAAAACTCAATTGGCTCAACGCGCATTACATCAAGCAGAGCAGCGGTGTGGTGCTGGCGGGGGATGTGGCTAAGCGCCTAGCAGCGAAGGGGGTCACGGTGCAAGGCGTGGATTTAGCCGCCGCCTTGGAGCTTTACAAAGAACGCGCTAATAATTTGAATGAACTGGCCAATGCCGTCACCTATCTTTATGCGCCTATAGAAGCCCCCGTTGATCTGCTGGAAAAACACCTAACCCCAGACGTATTGCCCATCCTTAAAGGGCTGGCCGAGCAACTAGCAACCATCGAATGGACAATAGCCAATATCCACGCATTAATCGAAGCTGCGGTGACCAATAACGGCCTTAAATTTCCCAAGATCGCCATGCCATTGCGGGTGATGGTCACTGGAGGCACGCAATCGCCTTCTGTGGACGCGGTGATGGCCTTGATAGGGCAAGAAAAAGTGCTGGTTAGCCTCAAGGCCTACCTAGTATAATCGGACGAGATTTAGCAATTTAACTGCATAAAATGTAATTAACAAAGGGCGAATAATGAATTCAAGATTTCAAAAAGGGTTGTTGGTGCTGGCCTTAAGCAGCGCACTTTCAGCGATGGCGGCAGGAGCCGACCTCCCAGCAGCCAAAGCGCTGCTTGAATCCGGCAAACCAGCCGAAGCCTACACCGCACTAGAGCCCTTTGAATTCGACATGGCGGGCAATCAGGATTTTGACTATCTGCTCGCCGTTGCCGCTTTAGATAGCGGTCACCCAGAAAAAGCCATCTTGATATTTGACCGCGTGTTATCGGTGAATCCACAATTTGCCGGTGCACGCTTAGATTTAGCCCGCGCCTATTTTGAGCTAAAGAGCGATGCCGCCGCCCGTGAACAATTTGAGTTGGTGCAAGCAGACAACCCACCAGAACCAGCCAAATCCACCATCGCCAAATACCTCGCCGCACTTGACGCGCGAGCCACCAACCAAACCAGCAACTTCAAGGGCTACACTGAATTCGTCGTAGGCTACGACAGCAACTCCAACGCCTCCACCAGCGATGCCAACATCTTTGTACCAGCGCTGGGAGCCACGTTAACGCTGTCAGCCAGCAACCTAGAAACCTCCAGTAAATACTTCTCAGCCGGAGCGGGTGGTGAATACACCCATGTGGTCAGCCCCAAGATTAAACTGTTCATCGGTGGTGACATCAAAAAGCGCCAAAATCCGGATGCCACTGCCTTTGGCACTGGTTCTTTAGACGCTCACGCTGGCATTCGTTATGGCGAAGAAGACAACAACGTCACCGTCACCGCACAACGTGGTCGCTTCTACTTAGCTGGTGACCCCAACCGCGATACCTACGGTGTCAGCGCACAATGGGCGCTGACGGTACATCCGCAACTACAAGTCAGCCTGTTTGGCGTGTTCACCGCCAGCCGCTACGTGCCGGTCGGCATTCAAGCCAACGACTCCAACCTAGGGTTGGCAGGCATCTCTTGGCTGTACGCGGTTGACCCAGAAGCCAAAACCATCATCTCCACCTCCGCCTTTCTTGGCAAAGATGCCGAAGATAAAGTCCGCGCCGACGGCAGCAAAGACTTCCGTGGCCTACGTGTCGCAGCCCAGCATCGTTTGCGTGACGACATTGCCCTATATGGTAGCGTGGGGGTTCAGCTTGGCGATTACGATACAGTCAACGTCGCCTTCAATGAAAAACGTGAAGATAGGCAATACGATGCTGCCGCTGGCGTAAGCTGGAAAGTCAACGACGCGTGGTCGGTGCGTCCACAAGTGTCCTACACCAGAAACAACTCCAACATCGCCATCTACCAATACGACCGCAAAGACGCTTCCGTCACCGTGCGTTGGGACTTCCGCTAATCGAAAGGCATAACAATGAAAAAAATATCTCATTTAGTAGCAATCGCGGCCATGTCTTGCTTGATGTTCTCTGGCGCGGTGTTTGCCGTCGCGGGCAAATTCCAGTTCGTTAACGGCACAGCGCAAGTGACCGACAGTAAAGGTCAGCAGCGCAGCGTAGCCAAAGGTGGCGAAGTGAACGAAGGCGATACCGTCGCCACCTCGGCCGATGGCTTTACCCAAATCAAGATGGAAGACGGCGGCTTTTTTGCGGTACGTCCTAACACCACCTTCAAAATTGACACCTTCACCTTTAATGGCAAAGAAGACGGCAGCGAAAAAGGTGCTTTTTCCTTGATTAAAGGCAGCTTGCGTGCGGTTACCGGCTTAATCGGTAAAACCCATAGAGAGAATTACAAAGTGCAAACCGCTACCTCTACCATTGGCATCCGTGGTTCTGGCGCAGACATGGGTGAAGACCCAATTATTGGTACCGCAGTACGCACCTTGTTTGGCGGACATACGCTTACCAAGCGCCTGAATGGTAAAGACTTCCTTCTGGAATCCGGCCCTGGACAAATCATGTTGGCCAAGCCTGATGGCGTGCCGGAGTTTGTGCCTAACTTCCCGTTTGATACTGGTACTGGCGGTAGCGTTGGCAAGACTGACGGTGGCGGCAAGGGCAAGAAAAAGGGCGCTGCTACTGTTGCGAAGGTCAGTGAGCCGCCGGTAATTCCGGTTAAATCTACCGATGGGTTTGACTTTACTAATTTGGATGAGGAAATCCAAAGTGGAACTTCTCAGGCTGTGGGCGGTGGTGGTGCAGCGGTTGGCTTGTACAACGGCGGTGTCAGCACTTTCATTGACTTTAATGTGGTGGATGTTGCCGGCCTATTCACAGCCACTGTCAATGGCTCAGGTGCTGTGGAAGGCTGGAGAGACGACAATGGCGGTGGTAGCATCAATACCTTTGCAGTCGGCTCTGGCACCGTCATTATTGATGGCTCAGATGCAAGTTTAGACGTCATTTGGGGGCGTTGGAGCGGTGCCTATACGGCGAGTAACACAGTGCTAGGCACTCTCACCCCATTTGGCGACTTGGCTTTTATTCAAAGCACACATATCACTACGGTGGTTGAATTGGCCGCACTGCCAGGCTTAGGGGTCACGACGGCGACTTACACATACAGCAACCCTGGATTTGGAGCTACTGCACTGTTTAACGGAAGCCTTCTTTCAGGGCCAATTATTCAAGCGTCTGCAAGTGTCAACTTTTCAACTTTAACGATAACCAGCTATGTGCTAGATGTGATTGGGCCTAGTAATGTTGGTACTTGGAGCGTCGGCGGCGGTGGTACTCTTATCTCTCAATTCATGGGGTCAACGGGTATGACTATCACTGGCTCTTGCTCTGGCGCAGGCTCTGGGACTTGCGCTAGTCTTACTGGCATCACTGGTCAAACCTCCGGTGGCTTTGTTGGCACTCAAGCACAAGGTCTTATTTCCACCTATGCACTAGGTACTTTGGCTGGGGATAGGTTAAACGGCGTGGTATATATAAAACGCTAAGCTAGACAGGGTGGCAGTCGCCACCCACTTTTTGTTGTGAATTCGCGTGGGCAGTCGCCCACCACACACAGCTTAAGTCATTCACTTCGGGGAATATTACCGAATAATGTGTGAATAGCTGCCATAAAAAAACATCAATAAACGACTAGACTGGCCGTAAATGAAACAGGGGCGCGTGCATTAAGGTGCGTCGAGTTTTTCGGATTTTAGGTTTAGGGGAATCAAAATGAAATTTTTACATCAACTGGCGTTGGGCTTGGCTCTGGCGCTCTCACTATCATTTTCCAATGCGGCATTCGCCATCGTCGGCAAGTTCCAGTTCGTCAATGGCGAGGTCACGGTGATCAACGCCCAAGGCCAGCAGCGCGTGGTGAAGAAGGGCGATAGCATAGACGAGGGCGACACGGTTGCCTCTGCTAGCAATGGATTCGCTCAGATCAAGATGGAAGACGGTGGATTTTTTGCGGTGCGACCAAATACCAAATTCAAAGTAGACACCTTCAAGTACAACGGTAAGGATGACGGTAGCGAAAAAGGTTTGTTTTCTCTGCTCAAAGGCAGTCTACGCTCGGTCACCGGCGTGATTGGCAAAAAACATCACGACAATTACAAGATACAAACGGCAAGCTCTACCATCGGTATTCGCGGCTCTGGTGCTGATGTGGGCTATGACGAGAGCGTGGGAACTGCAGTGCGCACTTTGTTTGGCGGACATACATTGACCAGCAATGGTCAAACTGTGGAAACTGGTCCGGGAGAAGTGGCTTTAGCGCCACCAGGCGAAACGCCTAAAATTGTGCCTGATTTCCCGTTCAATACGGACAACGGCGGCGGTCAACCTGAGGGCAAGAGTGCTCAAGCTGTTGATACGCAAAGTGGTGCAGAAGACATCAAGAAGCCAGAAAAACCAGAAGAGCTTGCTATTGAGGATGATGACGTGGTTATTCCTGTCATCACTACTGATGGTACTAACTTGACCGAGAATGAGGACAGTGCTGGAGGTTCTCTCACCGGAACCACCTTGCCAGCAGGTAAGTATATTCACCATGTTTCTACTATAGTGCTGCAAGGATTGGGATATTTACATGCCGAGCATAATTCAGATGATTTTAGCGATGATGCAAGTAATGTAAAGTTCAATGGTAGCGGCGGTCTGATTAGTATTGCGGATACAAAGTTTGGTGTTGATGATGCGGCGAGCCAGTTTTTCCAGCTGTCTGACAGCTCTATGACGGTAAACGGCGGCACGGCGACAGACCTTTATGAAACGCCAGATGGCAGCGTTCACATTGGCCGTATTCACGGCGGCTCTATTACCAACTGTACGCCTACGTGCCAGACCGACAACATTGTAGATGCGCACTGGATAGTGGCAAATGTTGGCGCTCCAGAATTAGTGCAAAGCCTGACGGGAGCTACGAGCTATATCCTTGCGGGGGCAACGCACCCTACCGATGCGGCGGGTAATGTGGGCACGCTCAATTCGGCCAGTTTGAATGCCAACTTTACAAACCAGACTATGGGCTTTGCTTTAGGCTTGAGCATTGCAGGGAACACTTTCACTGCGAGTGCGGCTGGCGTATCCATCGTCAATAGCGGGTTTAGTGCAAAAGGCGGGGGCTTGGTAACTTGCTCTGGCCCTTGCGCTCAAGGTGCTTATAGCGGCCAAGTAGGCGGCGGATTTTTCGGCAATGTCGCCGCCACGGCTGCCTTGGGTTATGATTTTTGGCCAACGAGTAATGTGTCTGGAAACTACACCGACTATATTACTGGCCTAGTCGCATTCACTGCGGGGATTGCACCTACAGTGCCAACCATTACGCCAGATTCTCTCGATAGCGGCATGGCATTCACCGCGCTGTTCTCAGCAGGCGACCCAGCAGCGGCTTTGAATCCGTTAAATAAATTCCATGAAAATAATAACGGCCATTTTTCCAGTAGTAGCGATGCATCAGGCAATGTGGTGGCTTTTGCTAAAGATGGCAGTGGTGGTGGTACCGAGTTGAGCTTTGGTCTTGGTGGTGGCTCTTTGGTCAATACCGGCTCGGACGCACTGGGCGTGAATTGGGGGCGCTGGACGGGTGCTTACATTGCCAATTCGCATACCAACGGTACTACATACTCAAACACTCCCTTGGGCAGTCTGCATTTTATCTCTGCTAATCACATCACCACAACTGCTGAGCTGGGGGCATTGTCGGGGTTGGGTATTGCTGCGAACTATAGTTACATTGGGGGTACGCAACCTACTGACGGGCTTGGTACCTCTATTGGAGGCACATTGACTGCTTCAGCCGTTGTTAATTTTACAGGTACGCCATCAATTACTAACTATTCTGTCGGTGGAACTGGTGGGACTATGGGAACATGGAGCGGAAGTTTCTCTGGTAGTGCCCCAATTACTGCTACCTTTATGAGTACTGGTATCCCTCTTACCGGGAGTTGTGTCGGTGGTGGTGGTTGTGCTTCTGATACATGGATAGCAGGCAGTAAAGCGACTGGAGGGTTTGTTGGAACACAGGCGCAAGGCTTGATCTCCACTTTTAACCTGATAGGCTCTGCTGCTAAGATCAACGGCGCTGTTTACATGAGGCGTTAGTTTCTTCACTTGGCTAAAAAGCCCCGAACATTCGGGGTTTTTTGTTTTTTTACGACGAGATAGCAAATTAAATTGAATTCGCGTAGAGTTTGACTGTCTGAAGTGACTCTATCGAAGAGGGAAAACCCCCATGAATATCAAAAATCCTAGCCTGCAAGATCCTTTCCTAAACACTTTACGTAAAGAGCATGTGCCGGTTTCCATCTACTTGGTCAACGGTATCAAGCTGCAAGGTCAGGTTGATTCGTTTGACCAATACGTGATTCTGCTCAAAAACACGGTTACACAGATGGTCTATAAACACGCCATCTCCACCATCGTACCAGCGCGTATGGTGACGATGCCGCATTCTGACGACGCAGACCAAGACTAATTGCTATTGTTGAGGCTGTGCGCAACCACCCCCGCCGCAAGCGGCGACCCCTCCTTAAAAAGGAGGGGAGGGTGAGGCACATTTTCCCTCTAGTTTCTCATCCCCTCCTTTCCAAGGAGGGGTGGCGCTTCAGCGTCGGGGTGGTTTTGGTTCTTATGGATTCCCGCACTTATGTTTGATCGTCCTAGCGGCGGTTCGGCTGCGGTATTAGTCAGTTTGGATTTTGGAGGTGCAGGTTATGAAGATAGCCTGCAAGAACTCCACCATTTAGTCACCAGCGCTGGTATGACGGTAAAAGAGGTGGTTGAAGGCCGCCGCGCCAAGCCTGACGCTGCTTTATTCATCGGTAGCGGTAAGGCAGAAGAACTCAAAGCCAGTTTGCTTGGCGTTGAGGCTCAAGTCGCTGTGTTCAATCACGACCTCTCGCCCGCGCAGCAACGTAACTTAGAAAAACTGCTGGAATGCCGCGTTATAGACCGCACCGGCCTCATCCTCGATATTTTTGCGCAACGCGCCAAGAGCCACGAAGGTAAGCTGCAAGTCGAGCTTGCTCAGTTAGAGCATTTGGCTACACGCTTGATTCGCGGTTGGACGCACTTGGAGCGGCAAAAAGGTGGTATCGGCGTCCGTGGTGGGCCGGGTGAAACGCAGTTGGAATTAGATCGCCGTCAGATTCGTGACCGTGTCAAACTGCTCAAAGAAAAGCTGCAAAAACTCAAAGCGCAACGCGGCCAGCAGCGTCGTTCACGGCAGCGTTCCGGAGTTATGTCGGTGTCTTTGGTGGGTTACACCAATGCTGGGAAATCCACGCTGTTTAATCGCCTTACTCAATCCAGCGCTTTTGTTGCTGACCAACTGTTCGCCACGCTGGATACCACCTCACGCAAAATGTATATCCCGAACTGTGGCCCAGTCGTGGTGTCCGACACCGTAGGCTTCATCCGCCATCTGCCGCACACTTTGGTAGAGGCGTTTGGCGCAACGCTGGAAGAGGCGGTGCAGGCCGATGTGCTGCTGCATATAGTAGACATCACCAGCCCCGCGCGAGAAGAGCAGGCGCTAGAAGTGAATCGTGTGCTGGCCGAGATAGGCGTGCAAGAAGTGCCGCAGATTTTGGTGATGAATAAGATAGATGGTACGGATATGCAGCCCAGTATTGAGCGGGACGAGTATGGTAAAATCCGCAAAGTTTGGGTGTCGGCGCAAGCTGGTAGCGGCATGGAGTTGATTCGGCAGGCATTGTCTGAGCGCTTTCCAGAGCAACATCAAAGCATTATT
This sequence comes from Methylophilaceae bacterium, assembly GCA_046155285.1. GTDB lineage: Bacteria > Pseudomonadota > Gammaproteobacteria > Burkholderiales > Methylophilaceae > CAILHX01. The sequence continues at coordinate 290,078 of JBJXEA010000026.1, forward strand.
CCTTCCCCTTGGCAGGGGGAAGGTCAGGATGGGGGTCGAATGGTGCAAGTTATTACCACGCAACCCCCACACCAGCCTCCCCCTGCGAGGGGGGAGGGAGTCACTATTTAATTTCGGAGTAATTTATGGCATCAAACGACCCCGGCTGGGGCAAAAAACGCAACGAAGGCCCACCTGATTTAGACGAGATGATGCGCGACCTGACGCGCAAGCTCAATAATCTGTTTGGCAAAAAAGGCGGCGGAAATGGCGCCGCGCCACCGCCAACTTCAGAGCCTATGGGCGGTAGAGCTGTTGGCCTGGTCATTGGGCTGGTTCTGGCGGTTTGGCTGGCAACAGGCTTTTATATTGTGGATCAAGGCAAGCGCGGTGTGGTGTTGCGCTTTGGTAAGCCGGTAGAACCGACTATGCCAGGCCCGCGTTGGCACATCCCATTTCCGATCGAGTCGGTAGAAATTATGAATTTGGAACAGGTACGCACTGTTGAGGTCGGCTATCGTGGTGCCGCTGAGGGTGGTGCTACGCGTAGCCGCGAATTGCATGAATCCTTGATGCTCACTGACGACGAAAACATTATTGATTTGCAGTTTGCCGTGCAATACAACCTGAAAAATCCTGAAGACGCATTGTTTAACAATCGCTCTAATGAAGAGGGGGTGCGCGGCATCGCTGAAACGGCGATTCGTGAAACCGTGGGTAAGAGCCGTATGGACTTTGTGCTGTATGAAGGCCGTACTGAAGTGGCGCAGCGGGTGAAAGTGTTGATGCAAGAAGTGCTGGATAGGTATCAATCGGGTATCCATATTGTTGGCGTGACGATGCAGAATGCTCAACCACCAGAACAAGTGCAAGCGGCTTTTGACGATGCGGTGAAGGCTGGTCAGGATCTGGAGCGACAAAAGAACGAAGGTCAAGCTTATGCTAATGACGTGATTCCTAAAGCTCGTGGGAATGCTGCGCGGTTGTTGGAGGAGGCCAATGGCTACAAACAGCGCGTGATTAACGAGGCGCTGGGGAATGCCAGCCGCTTCAGCCAAGTGTTAGGACAATATGAAAAGGCGCCAGAAGTGACGCGAAACCGCATGTATTTAGAAACGCAGGAGCAGGTGTTGTCTAATTCCAGCAAAGTGATTGTGGATCAAAAATCAGGCAATGGCAGTATGTTGTATCTGCCGCTGGATAAGTTGATGTCACAACCCGTCGTGAATACTCAATCGGCGCCGGCTATCGTGCAGCCCATCCCTGAAATTACAGAATCCATGACACGTTCACGCGACTCTTTGCGCAGCCGTGACCGGGAGGCCAGACCATGAAAAACTTAGGAGCAAGCGTATTGGTGTTGATGGTGTTATTGGTCATCGCCAGCCTTTCTGCATTCACTGTGGATCAACGTGAATACGCCATCGTGTTTCGTCTAGGCGAGATTGTGTCGGTCAAAAAACAGCCAGGACTGTATTTCAAAGTGCCGCTGGTGGAAAACGTGCGCTATTTTGAAAAACGCATCGTGACGCTAGATTGGGTGGAGCCTGACCGTTTCATCACCAGCGAGAAAAAGAATGTACTGGTGGACTCTTTCGTCAAGTGGCGCATTATTGATCCTGCCAAATACTATGTTTCGGTGCGTGGTGATGAAGCGCAAGCTGAGGCTAGACTGTCGCAAGTAGTCAACGACGGCCTGCGTGCCGAGTTTGGCAAGCGCACCATACACGACGTGATTTCTGGCGAACGCGCCAAAATCATGGATATTCTGCGCTTGAAAGCCAATCATGACGCGGGTCAAATGGGCATACAAGTGCTGGATGTGCGTTTGAAGCGCGTTGACTTGCCGCAAGAAGTAAGCGATTCAGTGTTCCAGCGTATGGAAGCCGAACGTAAGCGCGTGGCTAATGATTTGCGCTCGCAAGGTTCTGGCGCTGCCGAAAAAATTCGCGCTGATGCCGACAAGCAAAAAGAAGTCATCATCGCTGAGGCTTTCCGTGAGGCGCAGCGTATCAAGGGTGAAGGAGATGCTAAGGCTTCAGAAACCTACGCCGCAGCGTATGGGCGCAATCCAGAGTTCTACGCTTTCTATCGCAGCTTGGAAGCTTATCGCAACAGCTTCCGCAGCAAAGCCGACGTGATGGTGCTAGATCCTAGCTCAGACTTCTTCAAGTATATGCGCAGCGCTGGCGGTGCAAAAAGTGGCAAGTAAGTCGTGAATAGCGTGATATTCGCGTTTGGCCTAGTGCTGGTGCTGGAAGGCTTGCTGCCTTTGTTGGCGCCCAGTATTTGGCGCGAAACCTTCATTCGTATGATTAAATTCACCGATGGACAATTACGCTTCGTGGGACTGGGTTCCCTGCTGGGCGGTCTCGTCATCATCGTATTGTCGCGTTCATGAAACATAATTGGCTCCTCCCTGAACACATCGAAGACCTGTTGCCTGTTGAAGCGCAACGGCTTGAGCAATTGCGCCGCAAGTTACTGGATTTATTTCACAGCTACGGTTATCGCCTAGTCGTGCCGCCCTTGTTGGAGTATCTGGAATCGCTCAATGCTGGAGTAGGGCATGACTTGGACTTGCTCACCTTCAAGGTCGTAGACCAGCTTTCTGGCCGCTTGATGGGCATACGCTCAGACATCACGCCACAAGCCGCGCGTATAGACGCGCATCGTTTGAATCAAGCTGGCGTGACGCGCTTGTGCTACGCCGAGAGTGTGTTGCGCACGCAAGCCGAGGGTGCTGATCAATCTCGCCAACCCTTGCAAATAGGCGCAGAACTGTTTGGTCACGTGGGTCTTGAAAGCGACCTAGAAATCCAGCGTTTGATGGTGCAAGCTCTACAATTGGCGGGCGTGAGAAAGGTGCTGGTGGACTTTAGCCACGTGGCGATTTTCCGCGCCTTAGTGACGCGAGCAGAAGTCAGCAAAGACATGGAAGGCATTTTGTTTGCCGCGCTGCAAGCTAAAGACGTGGGCATGTTGACCGAAATTGTGGCGGGTTTGGATGCCATCACCCGCGATGCTTTGCTGGCCTTGCCAGAGCTACACGGTGCCGTGGATGATGTGTTACCAGCAGCGCAGCAGCGCTTGCCGCAATATGCTGAAATCAAGTTAGCCTTGCAAGACATTAAACGCGCTGCTCAGAACCTTACCGATACTGACGTTGAGGCCAGTGTTGATTTAGCCGAGCTGCGCGGTTATCACTATCACACTGGCGTGGTGTTCGCTGCTTACACTCAAGGCTATGCTGGTGCGGTGGCGCTAGGTGGGCGTTATGACCAAATCGGTCAGACTTTTGGCCGTGCGCGTCCAGCCACGGGATTTAGTTTGGATTTGCGAACCCTGATGAGCTTGTCACCTCTGTCCAGCTTGGTGCAAGGCATACTCGCACCTTATTTGGATGACGCTACATTACAAGAAAAAATAGCCACATTGCGTGCCGCGGGTGAAATGGTGATTGTGGACTTGCCGGGACATGAGCAGCAGCGTGCCGAATTGAATTGTGACCGTATGTTGGTCAATAACCCAAGTGGCTGGGAAGTCGTTCCCGCCGCAATATAAAAGACTTTAAGGGAATTACATGGGTAAGAACGTCGTTGTCATCGGCACTCAGTGGGGCGATGAAGGTAAAGGGAAAATTGTTGACTGGCTGACCGACCATGCGGAAGGCGTGGTGCGCTTTCAGGGCGGTCACAATGCGGGTCACACGCTGGTGATAGCTGGCAAAAAAACCGTATTGCACCTTATCCCGTCTGGTATTTTGCGCGACACCGTGCAGTGCTACATCGGCAATGGCGTGGTGTTGTCGCCGCAAGCTTTGCTCAAAGAAATCAAAGAACTGGAAACCGCAGGCATAAATTTGCGCTCGCGCCTCAACATCAGCGAAGCCTGCCCTATTATCTTGCCCTATCACGTGGCGCTAGACCAAGCCCGCGAATCCGCCAAAGGTAGTGCCAAGATAGGCACTACTGGGCGCGGCATAGGCCCAGCTTATGAAGATAAGGTGGCGCGTCGTGCAATTCGCCTGCAAGACTTATTCCACCGCGAGCGCTTCGCCGCCAAGCTGGGCGAGGTGCTGGATTATCACAATTTTGTACTCAAAAATTACTTCCATGTCGAAACCGTGGATTTTCAGCGTACTTTAGATGAAACGCTGTTACTTGCCGCTGAAATCAAGCCTATGGTGGCTGATGTGCCGAATCTGTTGTATGAAGCTAATAAAGCGGGTAAGCCACTGTTGTTTGAAGGCGCACAAGGTGCGTTGCTGGACGTGGATCACGGCACTTATCCTTTTGTGACGTCTTCCAACACCATTGCTGGCGGCGCTTCTACGGGCAGTGGCGTTGCGCCACAAATGCTCAATTACGTGCTGGGTATCACCAAGGCTTATACCACGCGCGTGGGCGCAGGCCCTTTCCCCACCGAGCTTTATGATGCAGAAGAGAAGCAAGACCCAGTCGGCAAAATGCTCGCCACACGCGGCCATGAATTTGGCGCGACTACAGGCCGGGCGCGGCGTTGCGGCTGGTTTGATGCGGCGGCTTTGAAACGCTCAATTCAGATTAACGGTGTTTCTGGTTTGTGCATTACCAAGCTGGACGTGATGGATGGCATGGAAACGATCAGCATGGGTGTGGGCTATAAAATCAACGGCAAAGTGCATGACTTATCGCCCGTGGGCGCTGAAATGTTGAGCGACTGCGAGCCGATTTATGAAGAAATGCCAGGCTGGAGCGAAAACACCTTAGGCATCAAGAATTACGATGATTTGCCATCGAATGCCAAGTGCTATTTGCGTCGTATGGAAGAAGTGTGCGGCGTGCCGATACACATCATTTCCACTGGCCCTGACCGCGATGAAACCATCGTGCTGCATCATCCCTTCGAGGACTAATTCCAGTGGCGGCTAGGCATGAAAAACGGCGTCTAGCATGGGCTCTAACCGGTTCTGGGCATTACCTCAAAGAGTGCTTAGACATCATCCACACGTTGCAAGATGTTGATTTATTTCTAAGCAAAGCCGCCGCCGAGATACTCAAACAATACGGATACGAGCATTCTGTAGGCCGTGTATTTCAAGATAAAACCGCCAGTAGCGTGCCTGTGGGACTATTCTACAAAGGCGAATATCACAGCGTAGTCATCGCCCCCACCAGTTCCAACACCGTCGCCAAAATGGTGTGCGGTATTTCGGATAACCTCATCACCAACATCTTCGCCCAAGCCGGTAAATGCCGCGTCCCTACGATTGTTTATGCCTGTGATACTGAGCCTGAGTTGGAATCCGACGCGCCGCGTGACCATGTGGTTAACGTTTATCCGCGTCGCATAGACTTGGAAAATGTCGCCAAGCTCAAGACTTTTGAGGCAACCACCGTGGTGGCGGATATGGCGGAACTCAACGCTGCGATACACGCGCAATGTCTGAAAACATCCTCTTTTTAACGGGTAAATTGGCCGAGAAAAGCCTGCACAAAGTGCTGGCCGAGATGCAGCCCACGCCTTTTGAGTATCAAATCACGCCGCTGGGCATCTCAGTTGCTGCTCTGATGACCCCAGAGTTCATCGCGCGTCGCTTACCACAAATTCCCGCAGCTGATCGTGTAGTGTTGCCGGGTTTGTGCCGTGGTGAGTTGGATGCGCTCAGCGCCCAATACGGGGTGCCTGTTGAGCGTGGCCCTGAAGACCTAAAAGATTTACCACAATTTTTTGGGCGCGGTGGAAAGCCGCCCGATTTATCCAAACACAACACGCTGATTTTTGCCGAGATCGTAGAAGCGCCTTTTTTGAGTGTGGCCGGCATCCTCAAGCGGGCGGCTTATTACAAGGCGCGCGGGGCGGATGTGATTGATCTGGGTTGCTTGCCGAACACACCGTTTCCGCATTTGAGCGAGGCGATTCAAACGCTGAAAACTGAAGCTTATCAAGTGAGTGTGGATTCCTTGGAAACGGCTGATTTACTGGCGGGTGGCCATGCTGGGGCTGATTATTTATTAAGCCTTACTGAAAAAACGCTGTGGATTGCGGATGAGGTGGCGGCAACACCCATCCTCATCGCCGCCAAGCACGGCAACATGGCCTCACTCACCCGTGCTATTCAAGTCATGCAAACCAAAGGCCGCGCGTTTATTGCCGACCCTATTCTCGACCCGATTCCGTTTGGCTTTACCCAATCCATCGTGCGCTATTACCGCTTGAGAAAGCAGTTTCCTGATATTCGTATCATGATGGGCATAGGCAACCTCACCGAGCTCACCGATGCCGACACCACGGGCATCAATGCCATGTTGTTTGGCATCATCGCCGAGCTTGGGATTAACGCTGTACTCACCACCGAAGTCAGCCCCCATGCCAAAAACGCCGTGGCAGAGGCTGATGTTGCGCGGCGTGTGATGTATGCCGCACACCAAGATAAACGCCTGCCACGTGATTATTCTGCTGGCCTATTAGGGCTGCACGATAGGCGGCCTTTTCCTTACAGCGCGACAGAAATCGCCGAGTTTGCCGCGCAAATTAAAGATCCCAGTTTTCGTATTCAAGTCTCTGAAACGGGGTTGCACGTGTACAACCGTGATGGCGAGTTGATTGATACCGATCCGTTTCGCCTCTATCCGCAGCTCAAAGTGGATGATGACGCATCACATGCTTTTTACTTAGGCGTGGAGTTGGCTCGCGCCCAGATTGCCTGGCAGCTAGGCAAACGTTATGTGCAGGATGAAGAGTTAGCGTGGGGTTGCAACAGCGCCGAGCCAAATAAAAAGGGCAGGGTGGCGCATCGGGAAGCTTCAAAGAAAGAGAAGAGCTCGTGATTTTTGAGACCATCGTTACCAGCATCAATGCCGACGGCAGCGCCCACATCGCGCCATTTGGCATTCGTGAGCAGGATGGCTTGGTGTTGATTGCACCATTTCGACCTTCAACCAGCTTGGATAATTTGCTGCGTGCCAAAACGGCGGTATTGAACTTGACCGACGACGTGCGCGTGTTTGCTGGCAGTTTGACCGATAGGCATCACTGGCCGTTACGTAAAACTACGCAGATCAATGGCTGGGTATTGCAAAATGCTTTGGCGCATAAGGAGCTAGAGTTGGTGAAGGCCGAGGAAGACGAAGTGAGGCCTAGGTTATTTTTTAAGGTGGTACACGAACAAAATCATGCGCCATTTCGCGGTTTTAACCGTGCTCAAGCCGCAGTGATCGAGTTGGCGGTGTTAGTGAGCCGTTTGCAATTTTTGTCCGCAGACAAAATAGACGCTGAAATTCAATACCTCAGTATTGCCATAGCAAAAACCGCAGGGGAGCGCGAACAGGAGGCTTGGGAGTGGCTGATGGAGGCGGTGGAGAATTTTAGGGCAGAGCAAGACGGAGACAACTTCGCATGAGCGCATTTTTGGCCAGCGTGCGGTGCGTGGAAGAGGCGAAAATTGCGCTGGATTACGCCGACATCATAGACCTGAAAGAGCCACACAATGGTGCTTTGGGCGCTTTACCATTGGCGGTCATAGAAGACATCGTGCGCTTTGTAGATGGTCGCAAACTGGTGAGCGCCACCGTGGGCGATTTGCCCATGCAGCAGGAGGTGATAGTACGCGCAACTGAAGCTACGGCGGCTACTGGTGTAGACGTAATCAAGGTGGGATTATTTAAGTTTGATGCGGCGTGTATAGCTGCGCTCGCGCCACTCACTAAGCGCGGTATTCAGTTGGTGGCGGTGTTGTTCGTAGATATTTCATTGCATTTTGAGAGCATTCCGCTATTAGCTAAAGCTGGATTTTATGGCGTGATGTTGGATACCGCGTATAAGCAGGGAGGCGGCTTGTGTGACAGCGTCTCGCTTAAGCAACTTGAAGTTTTTTTAACCCAAGCGCGTGAACATGGCTTGATGGCCGGGCTAGCCGGATCGTTGTGTGTCGAAAACATTGAGCCGCTGTCTGCGTTAAGTCCGGATTATTTAGGCTTTCGCGGCGCATTGTGTGAGCAAAATCAACGGAAAAATTACCTCGAATCGAGCAAACTTGAGCAGATGCAAAAACTGTTGCAAAAATACCACACTACAGTACCGCTTTTAACGGCCTGATAAGGGTGATGCGGTTGCAATACAACATTGCATTAGGTATAGTTCCTGAGAATCTTCCCAACAAGGATATAAGCACATGAAAACCAAACTGATTTCCCTCGCTGTTGCAGCCTCTATGAGCTTGATGATAAGCGCCACCAGTCACGCTGAAGACGAAGCCTATCAGGGCTCTTGGTATGCGATGCCTACTGTGGGTTATGCTAATACTGATAGCACTTTGCAAGCGGATGATGATGTTTCTTACGGCGTGCGTTTGGGTAAAGAACTAAGTCAACATTGGGACGTTCAGCTTGGTTTGACTAGCACCAATCCTGATGCTAAAAGTACCATACAAGGCATTGCAACCACTGGCGATTATCGCCAAACCGTATTAGGTGTTGATGCGCTGTATATGTTCAGCCGCGATGCATTGCGCCCATTTGTGTTGGCAGGTGTGGGTGTGGCGCAGAACAATCTGAATTATAACTTTGGTGGTGTGGGAGTTAATGGCTCCAATACTAGCTGGATGGCTAATGTTGGTGCTGGGGTGCAGTACTTCATCAATGATTCTATTGGCTTGCAAGCTGATATTCGCCATGTATGGAGCGAGGCAGAAGCAAGTGCTACATCTGGCGGCCAAACCTTCAGAGCTAATGAAACGGTGGGTAATACTCTCCTCAATTTTGGTTTGATTTTCAAATTTGGCGCACCTGTCAAGACCGCAATGGCAGAACCTATGATGGCTAAACCTGCCATGATGGATGAGCCAGCGATGGAAGCTGTACCTGAAGAAGGTCCAGACGTAATGGAAGATCTACCACCAATGATGGATGATTCCTTGGAGCCACAAGCTGAAGCCATGGGCCCAGATCAACCTGCTTTCGCGCCTATTACTTTAGCGGCTGAGGTGTTGTTTGGCTTTGATAAGGATAGTTTGAAAGAGGAAGGTAAGCGCATTCTTAATGTTGAAGTTGTGGAAAAAATGCGTACCTATCCAGAAGTTGAGTTGGTGTTGATTTCCGGTCATACAGACCGTATTGGTGACGACAACTACAACCAAAAACTGTCTGAGCGTCGTGCCAAACAAGTCAAGAAATACATCGCTAGCCAAGGTATCGCCGAAAGCCGTTTGCATGCAGTGGGCAAGGGCGAGAAAGAGCCTGTTGCTGATTGCACCGGTATACGTGGCAAGAAGCTGATTGAATGTCTGCAACCTAACCGCCGCGTGGTGGTTGAGATTGAAGTGCAGCGTCAAATGGCTCACTAAGCAGCAAAATTTGTGATAAAAAGCCCCGCTGGTCGGGGCTTTTTTTTGGGTCATTAATAGTCAGAGTCAATATGTCAGAGCCAATCAATATAGATTTACTCATTTTTCCGCGTTGGGTAGTGCCGGTGCGCCCTCGTGGTGCAGTGCTTGAGAAGCACGCGGTGGCAGTGCAGAATGGAAGCATTGTGGATGTGCTGCCAACCAGCGAGGCGGTGAGCAAATACGGGGCTGAGCGCACTGTTAATCTGCCTGAGCATGTCCTGATGCCGGGCTTAATCAATCTGCATACTCATGCCGCCATGAGCCTAATGCGCGGCTTGGCGGACGACTTGCCGTTGATGCGCTGGTTGCAAGAGTACATTTGGCCTGCCGAAGCAGCGCATGTGTTGGCAGACTTTGTGCGCGATGGTTCATTGCTTGCCTGCGCCGAGATGCTACGCGGCGGCGTGACTTGTTTCTCGGACATGTATTTCTATCCCGCAGCCACAGCGGAGGCTGTCATACAGTCTGGTATCCGTGCGCATTTGGGCTTGGTGGTGCTGGATTTCCCCACCAACTACGCAGCAGACGTAGATGATTATCTGAATAAGGGATTGGCCTTCCGTGACACTTTGAGCGGCCAGACGCGTATCACTACTTGTTTGGCACCGCACGCGCCTTACACGGTGAGCAATCGCAGCTTTGAAAAAGTGAGGATGTACGCCGAGCAGCTCAATCTCAATATCCACACACACTTGCACGAAACCCGCGATGAAATCGCACAGAGTGAAACAGAGTATGGCTTAAGGCCGTTACAGCGTTTAGCTAATCTGGGATTATTAGGCCCTAATTTCATCGCCGCGCATGGCGTGCATCTGAATCAAGCCGAGATGGAATTATTGGCTGAACGTGGCTGTCATATAGCGCATTGCCCAGCCTCTAATCTAAAGCTGGCGAGTGGCATTGCGCCTACTGCTCAGTTGTTGGCACAAGGCATCAATGTAGGATTAGGCACAGATGGTGCCGCCAGCAATAATACCTTGGATATGTTTGCTGAGATGCGCTTGGCGGCTTTACTCGCCAAGGGCGCGAGTGGCGATGCGGAAACCTTGCCAGCTTGGGTTACGCTAGAAATGGCCACCATCAACGGCGCTAAGGCGTTGGGTTTAGAGAGTGAAATAGGCTCGCTGGAAATCGGCAAACGTGCGGACATGGTCGCCGTCAACTTGAGCAGCATAGAAACCGCGCCGTGCTACGACCCCATCTCGCACTTGGTGTATGCCGCCAACCGCAGCCAAGTGAGCCATGTGTGGGTGGATGGCGTGGCAGTGCTGGACGAGCGCCAACTCACGCAAATTGATCAACGTGACATTTTAGAAAAAGCAAAACTATGGCAGAGCAAATTGCAGCAACGAACCTAACAGCGAACCCAGCGACGAATGTAGACGCACAGGAACTCAGTAAATTCGCCACGCTCGCCCACAAATGGTGGGATAAAAATAGCGAATTCAAACCTTTACACGATATCAATCCGCTACGCTTAGATTACATAGACCACCTAGTCGACCTGCACGGAAAAGCCGTGCTGGATGTGGGTTGCGGTGGCGGCATTCTGTCGGAATCCATGGCGAAAAAGGGCGCTCAAGTCACCGGCATAGACTTGGGCGAAAAAGCGCTTGGGGTCGCCAAGCTGCATCAGCTTGAAAGTGGCGCAAATGTTGAATACCGCTGCATCGCGGTAGAGGCCTTAGCCGCTGAACAACCTGCCAGCTTTGACGTGATCACCTGCATGGAAATGTTGGAACACGTGCCAGACCCCGCCTCTGTGGTGCGTGCTTGTAGCGCTCTAGTCAAACCCGGTGGACAGGTGTTTTTTTCCACCCTCAACCGCAACCCCAAATCGTATCTATTCGCCGTCATCGGCGCGGAATACATCCTCAACATGCTACCGCGCGGTACACATGACTACGCCAAATTCATCAAACCGTCTGAGTTGGCAAGCTGGTGTCGCGCCGCAGGCTTAGCGGTAAACGAATTCACTGGTATGAGCTATAACCCGCTCACCAAGCACTATTGGCTGGGGCGCGACGTATCGGTGAATTACATCGCGCACACGGTTAAATCGTGAAATTCCAAGCGGTTTTTTTTGATTTAGACGGCACTCTCGCCGACACCGCCGTGCAGCTTGGCCTAGCGCTCAACTTGCAACGCGAACGCCATGGTCTAGAGCCACTCGCCGCCGAGATTATTCGCCCCTATGCCTCGCACGGCACACGCGGCTTGCTGGAGTTAGGCTTTGGTTTCAGCCTTGAACACCCTGATTTTGAAGCCTATCGCCTTGAATACCTCGCCATCTACGATGATGTTTTTCTACAAAATCCACAATTATTTGACGGCATGGCAGAAGTCTTAACCGCCATAGAAACCCATGGCTTAAAGTGGGGCGTCGTCACCAACAAACCGCGCCGATTTACCATGCCACTGATGCAAGCGCTGGGCTTGCATCAACGCGCGGCAGCGATTGTGAGCGCCGATGACTGCGAACGCCCCAAACCCTATCCTGACACCTTATTACTGGCGTGTGAGTTGGTGGGTGTTGCGGCGCCGGCTTGTGTTTACGTAGGCGATGCCGAGCGAGATATAGAAGCTGGACTGGCGGCAGCCATGCAGACCATTATTGCCATGTACGGCTATTTGGATATGCGGGATACGCCGGAAACGTGGGGTGCGAATGCCACGATAGCCACACCTTTAGGTTTTTTGGGGTTGTTGTAGTGCCGGTGGCTGGGCTGTAGAAAGTGTGTGGGCAACGAGTTGCTTGCCCTGCTTGGCTATTCAAGAGTAGCCTGCATGAAACGCAGCGTAATATGGGGAAGGTGATAGCACGGCGGAATTGCTGCATCCCGTATTCCGCTTCGCTGCATACAGGCTACGCTGGCTTTAATTAGTAGCGAGGTTGTCTGTGCTACGAGAAAATATCGTGTCTGACCCCATTTTTATCCGTTCCCAAGCCATGGTGGTGGGCGATTTGCTGTTCACCTCTGGTCAAATCCCGTTACGCGCAGATGGCAGCCTGGTTGAGGGCGACATTACCGCACAGACAAATCAAGTCTTAGTCAATCTGCGTGCGGTCATCGAAGCAGCAGGTGCCAACCTCTCCAAAGTGGTCAAAACCACGGTGTTTCTGAAGAATCTGGATGATTTTGCAGTGATGAACGGACTGTATGCCGAGGCTTTCGGCAGCCATACACCAGCGCGTTCTACGGTGCAGGTCGCCAAATTACCGCGTGATGTGTTGGTGGAAATAGAAGCCATCGTTTTCTTGGCATAAAAAAAACAGGCACAAAAAAGCCCACAATTGATTCTCGTAGACTTTTTCTAAGGCCCTAGTCGCCAATAGCTGACGCCGAATCAGGGTCAGCTTGGCCAGTTTTCGAGAACGAGGCCAACAACAGCCATTAAGTCTTCCTTCGTCGCACCGCTCGTAGCCTGCACTGACATCCCTTGATGAATAGTAGCGACATATTTTGCAAACTGTTGAGGGCTTGTATTGGTAGGGAAGTCATCTTGCGATTGAGCCAATTCCAAGCGTTGCCTGAGTGCGTTTTCATAACCTTTTCGGTAGGTGATTAACTCCTGATGGATCAACTCTGCTCCCTGTCCACAAGACAAGGCTCCTTGCACAATCATGCAACCTCTTGGGTGGACTGGATTGGTAAGGAATTCCGCTGACTTGGTTAAGAACATTTCTACCACTTGTTTTGCCGTTGGCTGTTGCATTGCTTCTCCGACGTAGGCTACCGGACCAGACATGTATCTCCCCAGAGCCTTACGAAATAGCTCTTCCTTATTGCCGAAGGCAGCATAAATACTAGGGCGGTTAACTCCCAACGCTTCTGTAAGCTCGGCCATAGAAGCGCCTTCATAGCCCCGAGTCCAAAATACCTTGAGCGCTTTCTCTAAAGCCTCCTGAGTATCAAAATTGGTTGGCCTGCCGCGAGGTCTTTTCAATTCTGTAGTGTTCATGACTTTCAATAGTTAAGTTCTAAAATAATATTATACCGTAAGGTAAAAAAACAATTGACAAGCATTTATCGTCAGCATACTATTTATTTACCGTATGGTAAATATTTATAACATTCTCAACACGAGGAATTAAATCATGGCGACAAATGAAGGAAAAGTAGCATTTATTACTGGTGCAAATCGTGGTATCGGTTTTGAAACAGCAAAGCATCTAGGCAAGCTAGGTATCAATGTGGTGCTGGGTTCGCGTGATCTTGCCAAGGGTCAGGAAGCAGTTAAGCAATTAGAACAGCTTGGTGTGAAGGCAGAGACCATCGCTTACGATGCAAATAATGTTAACTCTGCAGGTGCAGCTTATACATATCTGAATGAAAAATTCGGCAAACTCGACATCCTTATAAATAATGCAGGGATGTGCGATGAACAGCTCTTCGGTAAAGAAACCAGCAGTAACGTCAATGCCGATGTATTACAGCAGACATTTCAAACCAATTTCTTTGATGTGGTGGGATTGACGCAGAAGTTACTGCCACTAATCAAGAAAGCGCAGGCTGGTCGTATCGTTAACGTGTCCAGCATACTGGCATCCCTGACATTGCATAGCATGCCTAGCTCGCCAATAGATCCAGCAAAAGCACTTGCCTATAACGCTTCCAAAACCGCAATTAACGTGTTCACCATCCACTTGGCGCATGAGCTGCGTGATACCAAGATCAAAGTGAACTCTGCTCATCCTGGATGGGTAAAGACTGAGCTGGGCGGGCCAAGCGCACCTATGGAAGTTGTTGACAGCTACAAAACCAGTGTTCGTTTAGCGACCTTAGATGACAACGGGCCGAGCGGTGGTTTCTTTCATGAAGGGGATACGCTGCCTTGGTAAATGGGGGCAACTCGATCTTCAAGCAGTGCAGCACTCACTAGATACTAAAAGGGAAAACAAAATGCAAGACTTATCCAAAATCGGCGAAATTTCTGAACTTCAAATTGACGCTAATCGGTCAATTCGCTATCTGAAAACAGGGAATGGCGACCCACTTATTTTGTTGCATACGATACGCACACAGTTGGACTATTTTGAAGAGGTGATTCCACAACTGGCAAAGCATTTCACTGTTTACGCAATAGATTTACCGGGGCATGGTTACTCCTCTATTGATACCAAAGCCAATTATGATGAGCCATATTTCCGCAGCGCTGTCATAGCGTTTATTGAAAAGCTTGATCTGAACAAAGTCACCTTGGTCGGTGAGTCAATAGGTGCCGTGTTGGCACTGACCGTTGCCAGTCAATTGCCGGATCGTGTCATAAAGGTCATCTCGTCCAATGCTTATGATTACGACCTGCGTTATGGCGATGGTGTGCGACGCGGTAATTTGCTTGCAAACTTCGTTATTGGCCAGTTTGCCATTCCGTATGTAGGTGCAGTGGTTGCGGCAATGGAAAACATACTTTTCCTGGGCATTATCTTGAAGGGCGGATTAAGAAACAAACGCTGGATGCCTGGGAAACTGCTGAAAGAGTTTGATCGGGTTGGACGTCGCAAGGGCTATCGGCATGTGGAACGCAGCACTTTCGCAGGATGGCAGTCATGGAGCAAGGCTCGTTCTATGTACGCTGCAGTAAAAGTGCCAGTCATTCTCATATACGGCGAATATGATTGGTCAACGATAGTTGAACGCAAGCGTACTGCGAAAGAACTGGGTGGAGTAGCTATTAATACCATAGCCAATACCGGGCATTTTGCTTTTGTTGATAATCCCCATAAACTGGTCGAACTTGCTATTGGCACGTAATTAACTGAAGAGAATAACGATTGTGGCAAAATATGTTACAACTTGAATCTTAAGAAAACAAAACCCACCTGTTCGGTGGGTTTTGTTTGAATGTTCTGCCTATAAGATTTTCTATAACCCGGATTTTATTTTGGTGAATGCTCGCGTCATGGTTCTGCGCGTGGCATTGCTGCGCACTTCGTAGAATTGGGCTTTAGTGTTCAGGTAGTCATCTGGAGGGAAGGCAATTTTATTCGCTAGTACGTCAGGGTTGATGAATTTGCGCGCGGCCAGATTTGGGCTGGTGAACATCACACGGTTGGTAATCTCTGCCTGTACTTCAGGACGCAGAATATAATTGATCCACAACAAGGCGTTCTCAGGGTGTGGCGCATCCACTGGGATCATCATGGATTCAAAGCCGAACTGCATGCCGTTAGGCGGTAGCGGTGCTTCTATGCGTACCCCTTTACCGGCTTCTTTGGCTTGGCGCGCCGCATTGTTGAAGTCGCTGCCATAGCCAAGCGCCACACAGATGTTGCCTGCGCTTAAATCGGTGATATAGCCGTTGTAGCTGAACATGCGAATGTCAGGCCGGACTTTTTGCAGCATGCTGGCGACATCCTTGTAGTCGGATTCCTTGCTGCTGAAAGCAGGGTGTCCCATATAGATCAAGCCAGATGGGAACACATCACTGGCGCTATCCAGTATCGAAATCCCGCATTTTTTGAGTTTTGACGTGTATTTCGGGTTGAATACCAGATCAAAAGGGTTGGCCGGGATGGGTTCAGTGCCTAGTGCGGTTTTCACCTTGTCCACGTTATAACCCACGCTGATGGAGCCGCCCAGCCACGGCACCATGTACTGGTTGGCGGGATCGAGCTTTGCCATCTGGCGCATCACCACTGGGTTAAGATTGCCCCAGTTGGTCAGTTTCTTGCGATCCAATTTTTGCACCAGATTGCCGTCTATCATGATGCGGCCAAAGTCGGAGGAGGGCACGATGATGTCATAGCCCGTTTTACCTGCGATCATCTTGGCGAGCAGGGTTTCATTGGAATCGAAGTTGTCATAGCGCACTTTGATACCGGTTTCCGCTTCGAACTTCTTGACCGTGTTTTCTCCGATATATTCCGCCCAGTTGTAGATGTTCAGTACTTTTTCCTGATCTGCGCTCATGGCCACGGGTGAGGACATCAGAGCAATGAGTGCTGAAAGCGCTAGAAGACAGTTTTTTTGCCAGAAATTCAAAGTCATTTCGATTCCCTTAAATGTGATTAGAAGTTAGGCGCTGATGACGCATAGCATCTCTGCCGCTATCTGCGCGGCACTCAGCGCGGTAATCTCGCTGTGATCATAGGCCGGCGCGACTTCAACGACATCCATGCCGATGATGTTGAGCCCGACGAATTTTCTTAAAATCGCCAATGCTTGAGCCGAGCTTAAGCCGCCCGCAACTGGCGTTCCCGTACCCGGCGCGAAAGCAGGATCTAGGCAGTCGATATCAAAAGTGAGGTAAGTTTGCCGTTGGCCTATGATGTCATGCACCTTCTGCGCCACGGCGGCAGTTCCATGCTCGTGTACCCAGTCCGCGCCCAGAATGTTCACGCCCATGAAATCTTCGTTCCAGGTTCTGATGCCGATCTGCACCGAAGTCTTCGGGTCAATCAAACCCTCTTTGATCGCCTTGTAGAACATGGTGCCGTGGTTGAGGGAGTTGGGTTCGTCATCTGCCCAGGTGTCGCAATGTGCATCGAAATGGATCAACGATAAGGGCGCGCCGAATTTCTCGGCATGTGCTTTCAGTAGCGGATAGGTGATGTAGTGGTCGCCGCCCAGCGTCAGCATCTTGGCATTTGACGCAAGAATGGTCTGCGCATGTTGGTGTATGGATGCAAAAATGGTGTGTGGATTGTGCGAATCGAGCCAGCAATCGCCATAATCGATGACGGACAGCCTGTCGCAAGGGCCAAAGCCCCATGGATGTATGAGTTCATTCATCTGAACCGAGGCCGCGCGCACTGCCGCGGGCCCCATTCTTGCGCCGCTGCGGAAGGTGGTGGCTAGATCAAGCGGTACGCCGGATACCGCCACATCAACGCCTTCCAGGTTCTTGGTGTACTGCCTGCGCATAAAGGACAAAACCCCTGCGTAGGTGTTCTCACGGTCATAACCTTTCAGGTTTTTGCGCACGATTGCGCTGTCGCCAAATACTTCAGATTTACTCAAGATTTTCTCCTTAAAGTTAAGGGCTATATTCACAGGTTTACGCATTGCGTGCAATTAGCTACACTTACCTAGATATTATTTTTTTTAATACCATGAGCAAAACCTTACCCCCATTTAAGTTTCTTGTTGCCTTCGATGCTGCCGCAAGGCTAGGAAGCTTTTCCAAGGCATCAGAAGAGCTTTCTCTTACTCAGTCGGCTATCAGCCAGCAGTTGCTTAAGTTGGAAGAGATATTAGGTCAAAGCCTGTTCTTCCGAAAAGGCAAAGGGGTGGCATTGACCGCTGCAGGGGAGTTGTTGCATGAGACGGTGAAGGATACGCTTGCCCGTTTAACTGCCGGATTGGGGCGCTTGGAGCCATATAAGAACCAGGATTCGGTGCTGATCGCTTGTCCACCTGATTTTGCCCACGGTTGGCTCATGCCGCGCATATCCCATTTAAAGGCCGTTTGTCCCGCCATTGAGGTCTGGATCATGACGGAGAGAGAGGTGAGGGAGATCGACCGTATAGATGTTGATTTGGTCATCTCCAGAAAGCCCATCCATACCGCCGATGTTGAGTGTGCACCGTTAATGGAAGATCACTCTGTCGCCATATGTGGCATGCAGAATGCACAACAACTCAATTTGCTGCCATACCCCAAGGTATTAGAAAAAGCGCCATTGTTACTGCTGGAAAGTGAACCCGCCTGGAGTGGCCGGTTGTCTGGTGAAGAGTTCAGAGATTTACAACTGACGCGTGGCGCCACCATAGATGATGCCCGCTTGTTGCTTGAAGCGGTCACCAGGGGGTTGGGGATAGGCTTTGTCTCAAATGCACTGGCTTGCCAAGCACTAAAAGAGGGGCAGGTAAAACGATTGATCCATGTGCCACCTTTGTCATTGCCCAGGCTATGGCTCATGCGCACACGGCTGACACCCCGCACGCCTCATGCCAATCAGGTTTTTAACTGGATGCGAGAGGCTGCAATAGCTGGTTGAAGTTAGTCTTGTGGTTCTGTGAACCCGCGGCATATCGCAGCAAGCTTGTTGCCGTCTGGGTCGCGCACATAAGCGGCATAAAAGTCTGGGTTGTATTGCAAGCGCAGCCCCGGCGCACCTTCTGAAGTGCCGCCATTGGCCATAGCGCCTGCGTAAAAATCATCAACTTCTTTCCATGACTTCGCCTTTAGCGCAATCATCGCCCCATTGCCAGCAGTCGCGGGTTTCCCGTCAAAGGGCGAACACAGCCACAGTGCAATCTCCCTGCTGCCGTTGTCATCATAAGTCCCCCAGCCCGCCCATCCGTCCCACTCCGGTTCATTCGATGTATCACAGCGTGATAGCCCCAGCGCGCCAAGTGTTGCATCATAAAAGCTGACAGAACGGCTAATATCGTTGGTGCCTAAGCAGATGTAAGTGAACATGAGTCTTCCTTAAAGAGTTCTATTGTTTGGCTTGCCAAATCACATAAATTTTCTTGATAGGTTCTATGGTTTCCCATGTCCCTTGAAAGCCAGCGGGCAGGACAAAGGTGCTGCCAGCGCTAAAATCTTTGGCGTTACCGGCTAAATCTGTGAGTCGCACACGGCCTTCCAGAATGACACAAACCTCTTCTTCCGTGTAATGCACGGTTTTAGCACCCACGCTCGAATGCCACACACCTGCGAAGAACTGCTCCGTGGGGTCGGTGTAGTGGTTGTAGGTGGTCATGTTGATCTGCACATCCGCGTTGCTGGCAATCCCTTTCACCACTTTTTCTTGTGACACTGTACCGGCTTCAGCTTCTACTTCATGGGTAGCAAAATCGATCACATCGTTGATATTCTTGGCCAAGATGCAGTTCCTTTTTGGTTTATTGGTTAAGTTGATTGAGGCAGTCACTAAACACCGAGACGAGCTTATTAATGTCATGCTGCGTGGTGGCAGGGCATATCAGCATCATGTTATGAAACGGGGTCAGTAGAACGCCACGATTGAGTAAATACAGGTGAATCGCACCTTCCAGTGCATCGTCTTGTGCGTCACGCGCTTGTTGGGCGGTGGTTGGGGTGTTTGCACAGAATTGCAGTTCCAGCCTTGCTCCCAAGCGCGTGATGTTCCAGGGCAGGGCGTAGGTGTTGATGACGGCAGTGAGTTTTTGTTCCAGTGTCGCCGCTAGAGCCAACATGTGTTTGTAGGCTTCAGCGGTGGCGACTTGGGTCAGGGTGGCATGCATGGCAGCGAGCGTCATCATGCTGCCCGAAAGTGTGGTGCCGATACCGGAATGTCCAGGTGGCGCGTGGTCTTTGGCGGCTTTCATGCGCGTTGCTAGTGGAGTGCTGAATCCATAAGCTGCAGCGGGCAGACCACCAGCGATGGGTTTGCCCACCACCAGAAAATCAGGCACAACGCCATTGTTCTTGGCCCAGCCACCGCGTCCGGTGGAGATGGTGTGGGTTTCATCCAGCACCAATAAACACCCATACTTTTTGGTGAGTGCACGCAAGCCTTCGATAAAACCCGCTTTTGCCGGAACCATGCCGCAGTTGGTGAGGGCGGGTTCGGTGAGTAAGCAAGCAAAGCCGCCTTTTGCCAGTTCACGTTCTACGGCAGCGAGATCATTGAACTCAACCACTACCGTATTCAGACCTAAGTCGTTGACCTGCCCAAGCAGGCTGGCACGATTGACCGCTCTGCCTGCTTCGCTATCCACCATGGTGTCTTCAACTGTTCCGTGATAACAGCCATCGAACACCAGCAGCTTGTTGTTTCCGGTGACCGCACGTGCCCAGCGTAAAACAAAGCGGTTGGCATCGGTGGCGGTAGTGGCTAATTGCCAGCATTCTAAGCCAAAATGTTCAGCCAGCGCCGCACCCACGGCGGGTGCCAGCGTGGAGGGTAGCATGGCGGTATAACCACGACTGGCTTGCGTGGCAATGGCTTGTGCTACCGGCGGTGGGCTGTGGCCGAACATGGCGCCGGTGTCGCCCAAGCAAAAATCGGCATAATCAATACCGTCGGCGCAGGTGAAATGTGCGCCTAGCGCATGGTTTATGAACAAGGGCGCAGGCGTTCCCCAGTCGTTCATCCAGTGCATGGGCACGCCGTAGAGGAAGTGCGGCGCAGCTTGAGTGGCGAGCTGCATGGATTTCGGATGCAATCGCGTGTAGTTTAAGCGCTCAGCAGCGAGCAGTGCTTGGGCTTTTGCGGTGAGTTGGCTGTTTGTTTTCATAGCAAGTGGCTCTGCTGGATAATTAGAATTGGCTCTATTGAAATAGCTTAAACGTGGCTTATCATCCTACCAATTGCTGAGCGCTTAGGCAACTTGTTGTGCTACTTACCCCTCACTTGCGAACCTAAATTGTAAGGATAATTCATGCTGGCTTCCGAACTCAAACTCACGCAAAACTCCTACTACGCGGCCAGCGCCAACAGCCAGCCGCAATACCCAACGCTGCAAGGTGATACAGAAGCCGATGTATGCGTGGTCGGTGGCGGTTTTGCGGGGCTGTCGGCGGCGATAGAGTTGGCGGATCGTGGCTACTCGGTGGTGGTGTTAGAAGCCAAGCACATAGGATACGGTGCAAGCGGGCGCAATGGTGGGCAGATCATCGCGGGGCTGGCGTGTGAGCAGGATGTCATCGAAAAAGCCATAGGGTTCGAGGCCGCTAAACAAGTGTGGGGCATGAGTTTGGAAGCCTTGGACTTGGTGCGCGAGCGCGTCAAACGCTTTGACATTGATTGCGATCTCAAAAGCGGGTTCTTGGGCGTGGCAACGAGTCAACGCAAGGGCGAAAAGCTTCGCGCTTGGTTTGATGATATGGCTACGCGCTACGGCTATCAGGCCGAGTGGATTCCACCTGCCAATATCAATAACTGGATTGATAGCCCACGCTACCACAGCGGCTATTACGACTCGCAATCAGGGCATTTGCATCCGCTAAATTATTGTTTAGGTCTAGCCAAAGCGGCTTCCGGATTGGGTGTGCGGATTTTTCAGCATTCGCCTGTCCATGCCATGCAACAAGGCGATACGGCGCAATTGCACAGCGAAAACGGCAGTGTGAAGGTCAAGTTCGTGGTGCTTGCTGGCAATATGTATCTGCCCGAAGTGTCTCCTAAGCTTGCCCCTAAATTGGCAAGGCGCATCATGCCGGTTGGCACCTACATCATAGGTACCGAGCCGATAGCGCCGGAATTGGCTGCTGAGCTTATCCCTAGCGATTCTGCGGTGTGCGATACCAATTTTATTCTGGATTATTTCCGCTTTTCTGCTGACAAACGCATGATTTACGGCGGGCGAGTGAGTTATAGCGCCATGACACCACCTAATCTCACCGCGAATATGCAAGCGCGCATGGTGGAAACCTTTCCGCAACTCAAAAACACCAAGGTTGAATACACTTGGGGCGGCTTTGTGGACATCACCATGAATCGCGCACCGGATTTTGGGCTGCTTGCGCCCAATGTGTATTACCTGCAAGGTTTTTCAGGTCATGGCGTAGCATTGACCGGCTTGGCAGGGAAGTTGGTGGCGGAGGCGATCGCTGGTCAAGCCGGGCGTTTGGACGTGATGGCGCGGATTCCGCATCGTGACTTTCCTGGTGGAAAGTTGCTGCGGACACCAGCTTTGGTGCTGGGGATGCTGTGGTATCGGCTGCGGGATGCGCTGGGCTAGCTAGCTCAAGGCTTTTTCGATGCGACTGAGCGCCTCTTTTAAGTTTTCCATCGAAGTCGCAAACGAAATACGGAAATAACCTTCAGCACCAAACGCCGAGCCAGACACCACCGCAACGCCTACGCTTTCCAGCAGATAATCAGCCAGCGCCATGTCGGTCGCCGCCGCGATTTTGCCGCGTTGGTGCAGGCTGGCGATAGCAACTCTGGCATCAGGGAAGGCGTAGAACGCGCCACCAGCCTCTATGCAGTGCAATCCAGCAATCTCGTTAAAGCGCTTCACCACGAAGGCATGACGCTCGCGGAAAGCTTCTACCATAGGTGTGATGCAACCCTGGTCACCATCCAACGCGGCTTGCGCGGCCACTTGCGAGATGGAGGTGGGATTGGAGGTGGATTGTGATTGCAATATCTCCATCGCTTTGATGATGTTGGCCGGGCCTGCGGCATAGCCTATGCGCCAGCCGGTCATGGAATAGGCTTTGGAAACGCCGTTCAGCACAATGGTGCGAGGCTTCAATTCTGGCGTGGCGTTGAGGATGTTGAAAAAAGGCGTGCCAGCGAGGTTCACGTGTTCGTACATGTCGTCAGTGGCGACCAGTACGTGCGGATGTTTTTTCAGCACTTCGCCCAGCGCTTTCAGTTCATCAAGGCTATACACAGAACCCGTGGGGTTAGACGGCGAGTTGATGAAGAATAGTTTGGTTTTGGGCGTGATCGCCGCTTCCAATTGTGCTGGGAGCAGCTTAAAACCTTGTTCTATGCCACATTCAATGATGACGGGCTTGGCCTCGGCTACTAAAGCGATGTCCGCATAGGAAACCCAATACGGCGCGGGAATCACTACTTCGTCGCCGGGATTCAGTACAGCCAGTGCCAAGTTGAAAATACACTGCTTGCCGCCTACGCCGACGATGACTTCATTCATGCCGTAATCCAAACCGTTATCGCGCTTGAATTTGGCAACGATAGCTTTTTTCAAACTCGGAATGCCACCTACCGCTGTGTATTTGGTAAATCCGCTGTCTATGGCTTGCTTGGCGGCATCTTTGATGTGCTGCGGGGTGTCAAAATCTGGCTCACCTGCGCCCAGTCCAATAATATCGCGGCCTTCGGCCTTGAGCTTGGCGGCGCGGGCGGTGACGGCGAGCGTGGGGGATTCCTTGATGGCTTTAACGCGTTGCGAGAGTTCCAAAATTACTATCCTTGAGTCATTGGGCTATTAAAGGCCGCAATTTTACGCACAAACGCCCACCAGCGAAACCGCCATGAGGCTTCGCTGGATTAAGAGTTTCAATTACGCTTATTGACAATAATCGCCGCAACCTACCGTTTTTCTGAACTCCTCAGCCATTTCGTCGTTGAGCTGATTAAGCGCCACGCTGATGCGCTGCAATTCTTTATTGTCTTTGTGGCTGGCGGCGATTAACCCTAATTCATAAAGCGCATCCGCGTGCTGCGGGTTGAGTTCTAGGGCTTTACTTAAGTGCTGGAGTGCCGCTGTTTCGTTATGTTGACGTGCTTCTGCCAAGCCAAGGTGATACCAGGATTCGGCATTATTGGCTTCTTGCACAGTCCACAATTGCGCTACGTTCTTGAGCGATACCCATTCTTCGGCTTGCAGATAAGGGACTACGCGCATAAAAAACGGGCGTTGCTCTTCTGGTGCATCCCAGAAAGGTCTTTCAGAGGCGGTCGCCACGGCAATTTCTGGTGCGGACATCAGTTTTTTTACCCAATCCACAGGCAGCGCGTAAAAGAAGCCGTTGCGTCCGGGACTTTTGAAAGTGTTGATGCCCAACAAATTGCCTTCTTCATCAAACAATGCGCTGCCGCTGGCACCCATGGCAAAACGTGCAGAAGTCCGAATAATCTGGCTGTCATCCAAGGTGTAGAGCGCTTTGATTCTGCCCACCGAAGGGCTGGGAGCAATGAGGCCGCCGGAGTGGCCGAGTGCGAATATGGCTTGTTCGTATTTGATAGCGGCCATATTACCTAGCGGAACAGGCTTAAGCGGCAAGTCATCAAAGCGGAGTATGCAGAGGTCGTGCTTCCAATCGGCCTTTAACGCTACTGGCCTGTAGTTTTCTTCTCCTTGAGAGGCAACTACCCCGCGCGCATTTGCCAGTACATGGCAATTGGTGGCGATATGGTTGGGGCTGACCACGATGCCAGAACCTAAACCATGTTCGCCGTTCTTATCTTCCACATGAATTTGTATCACGGAAAAAAACACCTTCATGAAAGTGTCTTGGTCGGGTACTGCATTGGCTTGTGTGCAGCATAGCAAGGTGAGGCAGGCGGCGATAATTTTTTGCATTGCGGTTTTCCTTGTTGGTGTTTGAGGTTTTAAGTCTCAGTTTAGGATTAAGCATAGCGCGATAAAGTTCACCATGCGGGTAAAATAGCCACATCATGACCATCACTTTCCCAAATAGCCTATTCCAGTTGCACCAGCCATTTCAGCCCGCCGGAGACCAGCCGCAAGCCATCGCCAAGCTGGTGCAAGGCATCAATGAAGGCATGCGTTTTCAGACTTTGCTCGGCGTGACTGGCTCTGGCAAGACCTACACCATGGCCAATGTCATCGCCCAATTGGGGCGGCCTGCCATTGTCATGGCGCCCAATAAAACGCTGGCGGCGCAGTTGTATTCCGAATTCCGTGAGTTTTTCCCCAACAATGCGGTGGAATACTTCGTTTCTTATTACGACTACTACCAACCCGAAGCCTATGTGCCGTCGCGCGATATGTTCATCGAAAAAGATTCCAGCATCAACGAGCACATCGAGCAGATGCGACTTTCTGCCACCAAAGCCTTGCTGGAGCGCGAAGATAGCATTATCGTGGCATCAGTTTCTGCGATTTACGGTATCGGCGATCCGGTGGATTATCAGGGCATGGTGTTGCATGTGGCGCAGGGTGACAAAATGACCCAGCGCGATGCGATTTTGCGGCTTACCGGCATGCAGTATGAGCGCAACGAATACGACTTTGCGCGTGGAACTTTTAGAGTGCGCGGCGAGATTATTGACGTGTTTCCAGCGGAAAATTCGGAAACCGCGATACGCATTTCCTTATTCGACGACGAGGTGGAAACGCTCACCGTGTTTGACCCGCTCACCGGGCAGATTTTTCACAAAGTACCGCGTTTCACGGTGTATCCCTCCAGTCATTACGTCACGCCGCGCGAAACCACATTACGAGCTATCGAGAAAATCAAAGTGGAACTGCGCGAGCGAGTGGATTGGTACATTAAAAACAATAAGTTAGTAGAGGCGCAGCGCATAGAGCAGCGCACACGCTACGACTTGGAAATGCTCAACGAGTTGGGGTTTTGCAAAGGCATCGAAAACTATTCGCGGCATTTGTCTGGCCGCGCACCGGGCGATCCGCCGCCCACGCTGATTGATTATCTGCCCAAGAACGCGCTGATGATCATAGACGAATCCCATGTCACCGTGCCGCAAGTGGGCGGCATGTACAAAGGCGATAGGGCACGCAAAGAGAATTTGGTGGATTATGGCTTCCGTCTGCCATCGGCGCTGGATAATCGTCCGCTACGTTTTGAAGAGTTTGAACAGGTGATGCGCCAGTGCGTGTTCGTCTCGGCCACGCCATCAGAATATGAGTCTACACATCAACAGCAAGTGGTGGAGCAGTTGGTGCGCCCCACCGGCTTGATAGACCCGGAAATCACGGTTAAACCAGCCGATACGCAGGTGGATGATTTGCTTTCAGAAGCCCAAAAAGCCGTGGCGGCGGGGGAGCGGGTGTTGGTGACTACGCTCACCAAGCGCATGGCGGAAGACCTCACCGACTACTTAGCGGAACACGGAGTTAAGGTGCGCTATTTGCATTCGGACATCGAAACCGTAGAGCGCGTGGAAATCATCCGCGATTTACGCCTGGGCGAATTTGACGTGCTGGTAGGCATCAACCTGCTGCGCGAAGGGCTGGATATACCTGAAGTGTCGTTGGTGGCGATTTTGGATGCGGATAAAGAAGGATTTTTGCGCTCGGCACGTTCCCTCATCCAAACCTCAGGCCGCGCCGCGCGGAATTTGAATGGCCGCGTGATTTTTTACGCCAACAATATCACTAAATCCATGAAGCAAGCGATGGACGAAACTAGTCGCCGCCGCGCTAAGCAGATAGCGTTCAACACCGAACATGGCATCACGCCAGTCGGGGTCAGCAAGCGCATCAAAGACATCATAGACAGTGCGTATGACCAAGAGGGTGGCAAGCAGCAACTCAAGGCCGCACAGGAAACCGCGAGCTATCAACGCATGAGCGAAAAAGAGATGCTCAAGGAGATTAAGCGCCTAGAAAAAGCCATGTTGGATGCGGCAAAAAATCTGGAGTTCGAGCAAGCAGCGGCATTCCGTGACCAACTCAAAAAGGTACGCGCACAATTTTATGGCGCGGAAGTGGCTGATTTGTGAGTTTTGTTGGTATATTTGCCAAGTCTTCAAATTATTGGAATATCGATCATTATGAAAGCAGTCATACTCGCGGGTGGTTTAGGCACAAGGCTTAGCGAAGAAACTCAATTAAAACCAAAGCCGATGGCAGAGATTGGTGGCAAGCCTATCCTTTGGCACATTCTCAAGATTTACTCCTCCCACGGCATCAATGATTTCATCATTTGCCTAGGCTACCGCGGCTACGTGATCAAAGAGTATTTCGCCAATTACTTTTTGCATTCCTCGAATGTCACCTTTGACATGGCGAATAACAAAATGGAAGTGCATCAAAATAACGCCGAACCGTGGAAAATAACGCTGGTGGATACTGGCGAGAAAACCATGACTGGCGGGCGTTTGAAGCGCGTGCGCGAGTATTTGGATGGCGAAGATTTTTGTTTCACCTATGGCGACGGCGTGGCGGATGTGAACGTCAAGGAGCTGGTGCAGTTTCACAAGCAACATCAAAAATTGGCGACCGTGACGGCGGTGCAGCCACCAGGTCGTTATGGTGCGCTGGATATACAAGATGGCACTTCAGTGCGCGGTTTTTTAGAAAAACCGCAAGGAGATGGTGGTTGGATTAATGGTGGCTTCTTTGTGCTGTCGCCTCAAGTATTAGATTTAATTGCCGACGACACTATAAGCTGGGAGATAGAACCCATGCAGAAATTAGCACGTGACGGATTGCTGAATGCTTATTATCACAAAGGTTTTTGGCAGCCTATGGATACCTTACGCGAAAAAACATATTTGGATGAGCTTTGGGTTGCCGGTAAAGCGCCTTGGAAAACATGGGAATAAATCAGACTTTTTGGCGCAATAAAAAGGTTTTAGTCACGGGGCATACCGGCTTCAAGGGAAGCTGGTTGTCATTATGGTTAAACAGCATGGGCGCCAAAGTGACGGGCTATGCCCTGTCACCGCCCACCACGCCTAGCTTGTTTGAGGTGGCGCATGTGGCCGATAGCATGGTTTCAGTGATTGGCGATGTGTGCGACGCGGCAAAGCTGCAATCAGTGATTACCGAGCATCAGCCAGAGATTGTCATTCACATGGCCGCGCAAGCGCTGGTGCGGCCTTCCTACGCAAATCCGGTAGAAACCTACGCCACCAACGTGATGGGGACAGTCAATCTGTTGGAAGCCGTGCGTCAGACGGACTGTGTTCGCGCAGTAGTGAATGTGACTACGGATAAATGTTACGACAATAAAGAAAACCAAAAGCCTTTCCGCGAAAGCGACGCGATGGGAGGCTATGACCCTTATTCCAGCAGCAAAGCGTGTTCGGAGATTGTCACAGCGGCATACCGCAGTTCTTTCTTTAACCAAAAGGTTGCGCTGGCCAGTGCGCGAGCTGGCAACGTGATTGGCGGCGGTGACTGGGCGCTGGATAGATTGATTCCCGACATCATGCGCTCTATTACCGAACAACGTCCCGTGTTGATTCGCAGCCCCAACGCCATTCGCCCTTGGCAGCATGTGTTAGAGCCTTTGAGCGGCTATTTGATGTTGGCAGAAAAGTTGTATTTAGGCGATGCACATGCCGCTGAGGCTTGGAATTTTGGCCCCAATGAAGAAGACACGCGCACCGTGCAGTGGATAGTGGAGAAGCTCACTCAAGAATGGGGTGAAGGCGCGGCTTGGGTAGTGGATGAGGGCAATCATCCGCACGAAGCGCATTATCTGAAACTGGATTGCTCAAAAGCCAAGATGCAACTCAACTGGCAGCCGCGATGGAGTTTGGCTGTGGCGCTGCAAAATATTATCGCCTGGCACAAAGCGCACCTTGCAGGCCGAGACATGCGCGACGTGACGCTTAAACAAATTGAAACCTACTCGAATGCTTAGGGAATCTCTGATTATGTCCGCCATGAACCGCGTTGCTATCAAAAATGAGATGATCGCTAGGCGCACGACGCAGGTCGTAGTTATTCTACGAAGCCAAGGAGTGCAACGACGCGAGGGCTCATTTTTGACAGCAACCCCTGCTTTTAATTTAACGGGGGACAGCGGCTTTGCGGGCGATCTGCCGCGTCAGGCTCCTAACAAAGGGAATAGCCATTTGTGTCGTCGCCTTTCTTGCACCTCATCCCGCAAAGCCGCTGTCGCGGTCATGTCGGACATAATCAGAGATTCCTTAGACCTATGAACTGCCGCAACTGCAACCATCCACTTGAACACGTTTTCCTCGACCTCGGTTATGCGCCGCCCTCGAATGCCTATCTGACACCGCAGGATTTGCACAAGCCGGAAACCTATTTTCCGCTCAAGCTCCGTGTGTGTGACCAGTGCTGGTTGGTACAAACCGAGGATTACGCCGCCGCCGATGCGCTGTTTGATGAAAACTATGCCTATTTCTCCTCGGTTTCAAAGAGTTGGCTCGCGCATGCCGCTGAATACTGCCAGAAGATGACTTCACGCTTGCAGCTCAATCAGAACAGCTTGGTGATTGAGGTTGCCGCTAATGATGGCTATTTGCTCAAAAACTTCGTGGCTGCTCATATTCCATGTTTAGGCGTTGAGCCTACCGCCAGCACCGCTGCTGCTGCTGAGAAACTAGGCATCCCCATTTTGCGTGAGTTTTTTGGCGAATCTTGTGCGAAGACACTGGTGGTGCAAGGCAAGCAGGCCGATTTGATTTTGGGCAATAACGTCTACGCCCATGTGCCGGACATCAATGACTTTACGCTTGGGTTGAAAACCGTACTCAAGCCAGAAGGCACGGTAACGCTGGAGTTTCCTCATTTGATGCGTTTGTTGGAACACACCCAGTTTGACACGGTATATCACGAGCACTTTTCCTATCTCTCGCTCCAAACGGTCAGCAAGATATTTGCTAAAGCCGGGTTGCGCATTTATGACGTAGAAGAACTGCCTACACATGGTGGTAGTTTGCGTGTTTACGGTTGCCATCAATCCAGCGAACATGCCGCACAACCCACTGTTCAAGCGCTGCTGGTCGAGGAAAGTCGGCGCGGGTTGGACAAGTTGGAGATATACCAAAACTTTCAAAGTAGGGCAGATCAGGTAAAAAATGATTTGCTCGCGTTTTTGCTGGAACAAAAGCGTTTGGGTAAATCGGTCATGGGCTATGGCGCAGCGGCCAAGGGCAATACTTTGCTGAATTACGCGGGCGTTAAGCCTGACTTACTGCCTTATGTGTGTGATGCCGCAGAATCCAAGCAGGGCAAGCATCTGCCAGGGTCGCATATCCCAGTGCTGTCTCCTGATGTGATTCGTGAACGTAAGCCGGATATTGTGCTGATTCTACCTTGGAATATCCAAACAGAAGTGACACAGCAGCTAGCGTTTATCAGCGAGTGGGGCGGCAAGTTTGCTGTAGCAGTCCCTGCTGTGAGTGTTTGGTAATGCGTTTTGTGGCGACGCCGATCGAGGGTGCTTTTATCGTTGAGATGGAGGCGATTGAAGACGAACGTGGTTTTTTTGCCAGAACGTATTGTCGAGATGAGTTTATTGCCCAAGGCTTAAATCCTGATTTAGTGCAGTGCAATGTGTCTTTTAACAAGCACCGTGGCACATTGCGTGGCATGCATTATCAGCAAGCGCCTTATGCTGAGAGCAAGCTGGTGCGCTGTACTCAAGGTGAGATGGTTGACGTTGTGGTTGATGTTAGGCCAAGTTCTACGTCTTATAAAAAATGGTTTTCTGTAGAACTCTCGGCAGCTAACCGACGTGCTTTTTATATCCCTGAAGGCGTTGCGCATGGATTTCAGACGCTTACCGAGAATACCGAAGTTTTTTACCAAATGGGTTCCCGTTATCATCCAGAAGCTGCCAGAGGCATCCGCTGGAACGACCCTGAGTTTGCCATTGATTGGCCTTTGGAAAGCCCTGTGATGAATGATAAAGATAAGAGTTATGTGCTTTGGAGTGAGCAATAAATGTTAGAAATCTCACCTAACGCCCGCGTTTCAAAATTGGCGGATATTGAAGACTCTACGCGCGGCACACGCATCATCATTGAAGATGGCGCAGTAGTGGATGCATTCGTCAAAATCAAGCCTGTGGGCGGTGTTGGCAATGTGCGTATCGGTAAAAATAGCTACATCAATTCTGGCGTGGTGATTTACAGCGGCAATGGCGTAGACATTGGCGAAGGCGTGTTAATCGCGGCGAACTGCACTTTCGCACCAGTCAATCATGAGTACCGTGCAAAAAGTAAAACCATTATGGAGCAACGCTTTCAGCCCAGCAAAGGTGGAATTGTCGTGGAAGATGATGTATGGATAGGCGCTAACTGCGTCATTCTGGATGGCGCAATACTCAGAAAAGGCTGTGTTGTGGGGGCGGGTTCTTTGGTGAAAGGCGAGCTTGAAGCTTATTCCATCAATGTGGGTAATCCGATACGAAAAGTCGGGCACCGCGAATGAAGTTCACAGTGCTAGGTGCAACGGGGTTTATCGGCTCGCATCTGGTCAAACACCTGCGCGAGCAGGGTCATGAGTGCTTTGTGCCTGCTCGTGGTGATCCATCTATTTTTACCCAGCCTTTAGGCCATGTGATTTATGCCATTGGCCTTACAGCAGACTTCCGCACGCGCCCGTTTGACACTGTGCGTGCCCATGTGAGTGTGCTGGCCGATGTGCTTGAAAAAGCGCAATTCGACTCATTTTTATACCTTTCATCTACGCGCGTGTACGGCAACTCTACAAGTGCTCAAGAAGACGTGATGCTGCAGGCAAGCCCCAAGAATCCAAGTGATCTTTATAACCTGAGCAAACTGATGGGAGAGTCACTTTGCCTATGTTGTGGGAAGGCCAATGTGCGGGTAGCTAGGCTATCTAATGTGTATGGTAACGATGTTGAATCGGAGAATTTTCTGACATCAATCGTGCGGGATGCACTGATTAATAAGCACATCACACTGCATAGTGCTTTGGATTCTTCAAAGGACTATGTGGACATTCGGGATGTGGTTGGAATTCTGCCTAAAATTACAGTCGCCGGAGAAGGCAAGTTATATAACGTGGCGAGTGGTATAAATGTAAGTAATCGTGAACTCATAGAAAAGCTAAAACAGCTTACTAATTGCACGGTTGACCTGTCTAGCCAAGCAAAAAACATCTCTTTTCCTGCAATTAATATCTCGCAAATTAAGCATGAGTTTGGATTTGTGCCGACTATGGTTGTGCATAAGCTGGATATGCTTGTTTCGACTATATCTACAGCGCAGAGTAGGGATATTCCTTGACTCCGCGTGAAGCTGAAAATCTACCTAAGCGAGTGTGATTAGTTAAATGAAGAATTTCGTTAGTGGAATGTGGCACATTCCTGAAGAAAGTAGGGAGGCCTTTGTTGCTGGAATGCAGCACGCGATAAACAGTATTCCTCATTATGGGATTTTTGCTGGAGATCAACTATTTACGGTTGCGCGAAATTTAAGTTTTCTTTCTTTGAAGAACGGGGGCATAAAGTTTTGGAGTTGCCAACAGGGCAAGGGTTAGTGATTAAATGAAAAATCATCTTACAACCGCTTTTTACTGTACAAGTCCTGAACACCATAAGGGCTTTATTGCGGGTATTCAGCAAGCGATTCAGAATATCGCTCCCGTTGGTGTTTTTGCAGGCGATAATCTTATTGCTATCAATAGAAACCTCAGCTTTTTATATGATGAAACTTTTTTAGCCGCTTTTAACAAGAGTATGCAAAGCGAGAAAGAGCAATCACTTATATGGAGAGTCTATGTGTTGTGTTGGGCAGCTAAGAATGGATTAAAGCTGGATGGAGATTTTGTTGAGTGTGCTTGTTATAAGGGTGATACGGCGCGGATTGTATGTGATTATCTGGATTTGGCTAGCAGTGATAAACAGTATTTTTTATATGACTTATTTGAGCATTCTGAAGAAATGAATCATCATGCCATGCATGATCATGGTGAGACGTTGTTTCAGAAAGTTCAAGCACGATTTGTTGACCAAAAGAATGTGCATGTGACTAAGGGGCCAGTGCCAGAAATACTGCATCAGATTGCCCCTGAAAAAATCGCTTTTATGCATTTGGATCTGAATAATGCAAGTGCAGAGATTGGCGCATTGGAAGTGCTTTTTGACCGTATCGTTCAAGGCGGAATTATCGTACTCGACGATTATGGATGGCTGGTCTACAAGGAGCAAAAGGATGCAGCCGATGCTTTTTTTGAGGAACGAGGATATTTTGTTTTAGAGCTGCCCACCGGCCAGGGCTTGATGGTCAAAACCAGAGCTTAAGTTAAAAAATAATAGGGGTAATAGCATGATTAAAATTGATATGGAAGCGGGATTAGTAATCGTGGATGGAAAAGATGGGAGCGCCACCCATCCAATAGGCACCCCTGAAGCATTTGCCGTGATTTCAAAGGCTTGGATACGTAGCGGATGGGATACCAAGTATGTATATAGCTTCAGCTGGATGGGACGTCCTGTGATTCAACTCCCTGAAGATATGCTGCGTATTCAGGAGGCTATTTATCGCATCAAGCCGGACGTGATTATCGAAACTGGCATTGCACACGGTGGCTCGCTGATTTTCTACGCAAGCCTATTCAAAGCAATGGGCAAGGGCAGGGTGATAGGCGTGGATATTGAGATTCGGCCACATAACCGCCAAGCGATTGAGGCGCATGAGCTTGCCTCTTATATCACCATGATAGAAGGCAGCTCTGTGGCGCCTGACATCGTGAATCAAGTGAAGCAGTTGATTAAACCCGGCGAAAAAATCATGGTGGTGCTTGACTCAAACCATACAAAAGCACACGTACTGGCAGAATTGGAAGCTTACGCGCCTATGGTTTCGCAAGATTCATACATCGTGGCCACCGATGGCATTATGGGTGATCTGGTAGGAGCGCCGCGTAGTAGCGATGATTGGAGTTGGAACAACCCGCGGGATGCCGCAAAAGAGTTTGTGGCGAATAATCAAGAGTTTGCGATTGAAAATCCACGTATTGAATTTAATGAAGGCACCATTACTGAGCCAGTCACCTATTGGCCTTCCGCCTGGATTCTAAGAAAGTAAGCTAATGACCACGATCTCCTATGATGATGCGGAGCGCTTGGCGTTAAGCGGCGACTATGCGGGAGCAGAGAGAATATGCGAGGCCTTGTTGCCGCATTTTCCGGATCATTTCTCCACACTTTATTTACTCAGCTCTATCAAGTTCATGACTGGGCGATTTGAGGAGAGCAGGGGATTATGTATCAAGTTGATTGATATTGATGACAGCAATGCCGATGTGTTCAATGTGCTGGGTACCATAAGTGCAGACTTCGATAATGATCAGGATCAGGCCGCAGAATGGTTTTTATCAGCCTTGGAGCGCAATCCAAATCACGTGCGAGCTTTGACTAATCTCGGAAATGCTTATTTCAAGCTGCAAAGACTTGATGAAGCCCTTGATTGTTTTGAGCGTGCAATAAGTATTGATCCGCAAAGTGCTGAGGCGCTTAACGGAATAGGGATGATGGCCACATTGAAGCAGGATTTTGACTTGGCTATATCCAGCTATAAAGCGGCATTAAAAGCAGCACCTACCCAAACTGACTTCTTAAGCAATCTGATAGCAACGCTTTACACTGCCGACCGCAAGGAAGAAGCGCTAGAGCTTTCATTGCAGGTCGCATTGTTAGAGCATCCAGGCAAGGCCGCCATTGCTGCATATTCCTGCGCTAGTGCTTTTTGTCAGTGGGATGTTGAGAAAAAGCTATTTCCTCTTGTTATTGAGCAGTTGGATGCTACGCAAAAGATGGTATCCATGTTTTTTCTGGCGCAACTACCTTTACTTAGTACCTATGGTAACGGCGTTGACAATCAAAAACTTCTGGAGCTCCATCAATTAGCTGCCGATGCAATTAGAGCTTTCAGTGTCAGGCCGCCTTTTACCGACCATGCAGAAGCTTTTACAAAAAGTGGTCGTGTACGTATTGGTTTCATTTCCTCTGACTTTAATCGGCATGTGGTGGGTAAGTTCGTGCTGGAAGTTGTTAAAAGGATAGATCGTCAACGATTTGAGTTGTTCCTTTATTCAGCGCTTGATATAGATAAAGAGGACGACATTACTGAGTTATATCGCAAAGAAGCCGAACATTTTCTAAACGTTTACGAGTTGCAGGATACCGACTTGGCCGATCAGATCCATAATGATGGCGTCCATGTTTTGATCGACCTTAATGGCTATACGGCAAATAACCGACTACCTGTATTTACCTATTGCCCTGCACCAGTGCAAATAAGCTATCTCGGCTATCCGTTTACTTCCGGCTTCAAGGAGATGGATTATATTATTTCCGATCCTTGGTTGGATGGCCCGGAAAACGCTCGCTATTGTATTGAAAAGCCTCTTCGTCTCTCTGAATCCTTTATCACCGTTGGTGAGGTTCCCAAGCAAGACATTAACCCTATCGTTCCAAGGTTGCGGAACGGGAGGTTTACATTTGGCACCCTGAATAATTGTTACAAGCTCAACCCAAAGACTATCGAGATTTGGAGTCGTATTCTGTTGCGAGTACCTGAGAGTCGGTTGTACCTTAACAATCCCAATTATTTCATGGAGAAGACTAGGAATAGCATTCGTAAAGAATTCGAAAAGTACGGTATATCTTCTGATCGTGTTGACATTATTTATGAAAGAAAAGCCGCCGATTCAGGCGAGACGCATTTGGATTTTTACAATGAGATTGATATTGCATTAGATACCATGCCTCTTACCGGAGGCACAACCACCATGGAAGCCCTGTTGATGGGGGTTCCCGTAGTAACTTTGGTAGGCGAAACGCATGCTCAACGCCTGTCTTATTCCATCATTAATAATGCGGGCATCAACTTGGACGACTGTATTGCCTTTAGTGAAGAGGATTACGTAGAGTGCGCTATAGCATTAGCTAAAAGACCGGATCGCCTAATCGAGATTAAGCAAAAAATGCCATCGGTGTTGCGCCAAGGCGTACTTGGCG
This sequence comes from Methylophilaceae bacterium, assembly GCA_046155285.1. Taxonomy (GTDB): domain Bacteria; phylum Pseudomonadota; class Gammaproteobacteria; order Burkholderiales; family Methylophilaceae; genus CAILHX01. The sequence continues at coordinate 325,443 of JBJXEA010000026.1, forward strand.
ATTCTGCAAGATTTACCGCGCAATTGGAGCATGCGGTTATTGAAGCATGGGATAGCAAGTTCCCGGAAAGTCCTATTCTTAAGCTATTGGATTCGGCATCCCAAAAACCAGTAGCACTCTCAAGCGGAGGCCATATTGTATTAAGTGATACCGCAGATGATCTACATGCGTTTGTGCTGCACGAACAGGGGTTATGGTTTGAATCAGAAGCGGTGTTTCTCCCTAAAATTGCACAGCATTTCAAATGCTTTTGGGATTTTTCAGAAGACCCCGGTATGTTCGCCATACCCTTCGCTTTGGCGCAAAAGCCTTTGGCAGGTAAAACGGTGGCGATTCGCCCCCAAGGACTGGCGAAAAACCTTATAGCCAAGTCTATTGAATGTAACCGCTTGGAAAATGTGGCTGTTGTGTCAAATGTTGAAGGGCAAACCGAGTTGCCAGATATCGTAAGACTTTCATTGAAGGGCGATGACCAAAGTAATGAAGATTTGGGCTATTGGTTGGAGAAGCTCGAAAAGTGCTCTCCTTTGTTAGTTGTTTCTGTAACTTCTTTGCAGGATGATCACCAAGCTTGGTCGCAGCTCCTGTCCTATGAATATGCGGCATATAGATTACTGCCGGGATTTGATTTGCTTGTTCCTCATCAAGAAAAGGATGGCTTGGCAGCGTCAGATATTAATGTATTTTTCTGTAAAACGGATATGGCGAAGTTATTGCAAGATAAAGGAGTTCTGGCTTTTTCTGCCGAAGAGGCCGAACAAACCCCATTGCCCGACAGCGATCATTGGTTCAAAGCAATACAAGACATGCCCTATGCCGCCAAGCATCTAGCCACATGGGCTGAACCTTCCTCTGCCGAAAAATGGGGAGATATGTACCGTTTAGTGATGAATCTGTATGTGGATGCAAAAACAACCACGCTGGGCGCACCTCAGAGATGGGCGAGAATCCAGATGGCACAGACCATACTGACTTTATTGATGCAGGAAGAGGCAACGGTAAGCCGAGTGCTAACTGGCATTAGGATTATGCTGGATATGGGCAAACGCGAGCAGGCGCTTGAATGGGCTGATGCGTTAATAAATGAGTTGAAAGGACAAAGTGGAACGTTGCTGGATGAGCCATTCTTCATGCCTGCGGCAAGCCTTGAAGACTTAGAAATGACGGAAGATGAAGCATTATGGGTTTATTCGGTAGCAAGCATCACCTTTGAACGAAATCGCCACTTTTCCAGCTGGTTTGACAGCCGAGATAGCTTGTTGAAATGGACGCAACTAGCCGATTTTCCTTCATTCCAAGTCGAATCTAATCGCATCATCCACTTGTTGAAAAACAAAATAGGACATTAGAACTCATTTAATTGAGCGTCTGCTTGATTTGCGTTTATGGATACTTCGATTCTACTTAATCAAGCCAAAGAGCATCATCGAAGCGCGCGATGGAATGAGGCCAAGAGCCTTTATTTATCAATCCTGCAAGAAACACCAAGCAACGCTGAAATACACCACAATCTTGGTTTGCTAGAAGTTGAGCAAGGTGATCTGACAGCAGCAATGCCACATTTTCTTGCAGCACTTGAGAGTCAATCAGAAGAGCAGCGGTATTGGCTAAGCTACATACAGGCCTTGATGTTGGCAGGTGATCAAACGCAGGCATCGGAAGTGCTTGAGCTTGGACGCCAGCACGGGCTGTCAGGTAGTTCGGTAGATGCTCTCGCTGCTAAGCTTCTGAGTCCTGTTTCTTCATCCATTTCAGAGCAGGAGTTGATAGAACAGGTCCTTACTGATTTTAATCAGAGCAATTTTTCTGTCGCTCTTGATGGTGCAAGAGCGTTGACGACCCGTTTCCCTGCTAATTCATTTGGCTGGAAAGCGCTAGGCACGCTATGTTCGCAGTTAGGACAATATGACAAGGCGGAGCAAGCGCTACGGCAAGCCGCCAATCTGAATCCTGATGATGCCGAAGTACACAGTAATCTTGGGGCAACATTCAAGAGTCTTGGCAAATTTGAACTGGCTGTTGCGAGCCATCAGCGCGCTCTGGAAATCCAACCGAACTTTGCCGTAGCCCACAATAACTTGGGAATTGTCTTGGGAGAGCTTGGCAAGCTGGAAGAGGCCATTCAATGTTTTGAGCAAGCAATACATTTTGATCCAGCCTATGCGGAAGCCTTTAACAATCTCGGCAACGCTTTGCAGACCCGCGGAGAATTAGATGTTGCCGTATCTGCCTACAGCAAGGCAATCCAACATAACCCGGGTTATGCAGAAGCGCATAGCAATCTTGGAACTGCTCTGCAAGACCAGGGTTTAGAAGATGAGGCCATAACGCATTACAACAAGGCTATCGCTCTCGAACCACATGCTCCAGGAGCGCATTACAATCTGGGTAATGCTGTGAGAGAGCGTGGTGAGATATTTTCTGCAATCAATTTGTATACGCAAGCTATCCAACTAAACCCAGATTTTGCTGATGCTCACTACAATCTAGGTGACGCGCTCCGCGACTTAGGTCTACACCAAGAAGCGATCACCAGTTATCGCAGGTCTTTAGCGATTAAGCCGGACTATGAAGATGCCTTTAGCAATCTACTCTTCTGCGTCAACTACCACCCTGACTT
>JBJXEA010000027.1:0-181037 GCA_046155285.1 Methylophilaceae bacterium
AAGTTGCGGATATTTTTCTCGGCAAACGCAAACTTACGGTATCGGGTATCAGCCTGATACCCATTGATATATCTGATGAGGCGCTACGCGAGAACTTTTACCGGCAAATTGCGGACATGAATACCATACGCGTGAATGCCTATTGGTCACGCGTAGTGTTTTCGGCGCAAGGCCGCCCTCCGCGCATACTTTCATTGCTTGATGCCAAATCCCTTGTTGCCAGCCAGCAAGGTGTCATCACTTATCTACCCGAGAATAACGCCGCAGGCTTCAAGATCGTGTTGAGGTTGGCTCAATGAAACGAATCATCTTGTCTATCCTTTCCATGATGTCCATGGTCACCATAACTATGCCTACTGCGCAGGCTGATGATTTGTTTAGCAGTGACCGGTTGTCATTGCATGGCTTTGGTACGCTGGGAGTAAGCCATCTTAGCAACGAAAATGTAGACTACAAAACCAACATCCAGCCCAGCGGCCCCGGAGGTACTTATGATGTGGATTTTGGGTTGGATTCGCGCCTAGGCGTACAACTTGACTACGCGCTGACCGAGCACACTACTGCCACCATTCAGACAATCAGCCAACGCAATACCGACAGAACCTTCACCCCTCACGTCAGCCTGCTCAATTTGCGCCACGAGTTTGATAATGGTCTAGCGATACGGGTCGGGCGTATTCAACCCACCACCTATCTGGCCGCCGAGTACCGTTTGGCAAACTTTTCCAACCCGTGGGTACGTCCACCCGAAGTGGTTTATGGGCTAGTCCCCTTGATAGAACAACAGGCCATAGACGTTAGCTATCCTTTTGCAACAGAGTACGGGATTTTTACCGGCTGGTTAGGTGTGTTCAAATATGATGTTGATATAGGGCGCATCAATCAATCGGGGACTGACACGGCTAAGATTAGAAATGGTCGTAACATCGGCATCAAATGGCAACACGGAGCATGGCTGGCTAAGGCTGGCTGGGCTATTAACGATACCACTTTGGAAACGGCACCCCTCAAGGCTGCACTTGCGGGAGTCGGGCTGTTCGACCCTGCCGCAGCAAATGCCTTAGCACTCAATAACACCCCAGTGGAGGTATTCAGCGCGGGGATAACCTATGAAGACAGCGACTGGCTGATGATGGCCGAATGGGCTGCGCGAAAATCACACTCACTTTTGTCTGACACTTGGGGAGCCTATGTCACAGTTGGTCGTCATTTAGGCCCAGTTCTTCCCTACCTGACAATTGGACGACAGGCAATAGATGACCCAAGTGTGACCAGCAGCAACCCAATAGCAAGCCAGATCATAAATCAAATCTACAAATCCACAAATTTTAGCCAGTGGGCAGCTTCTATTGGCATGTCTTACCCGATTCAAGAGAAGGCAATCCTTAAATTCCAGATAGACTGGATCAAGCCTGATAATGGGAGCACTGGTCCCTACACCAACGTTTCCGCCGGTTATGATTCGTCGCATCCTCCTACTGATATACTGATTTCGGTAAATCTGGATTTTATATTCTGATTTACGATGTTCCATTTAAAAATATGATGCGGGTTAGATACTGCCTTTACTCATGAAAATAAAACATTCATTAAGGTTTCGTTTACTTGCAACAAGTCTTTGCTTGATGTCTCTGCTTGCCGCTTCAATTCTCTATAACGGTTATAGGGTCATTCAACAGGCTCTGGTTGAAACAGTTAAGGTTTCTGTTAAACAAACCTCACAGATTTTGAATCTAGCTATTTCCCCATTCACATTCAAAAATGACCTTGGCACCCTCTATGCTTACTTGGAAGGTTACCTAGCAGAAGAATCAACCGGTGAAATCGCAAGTCAGGGGCTCGTTTATGTCAGCATCAGTCGGGAAGATGGAACCATACTTATGGTCGTTGGAAATTCAATTCAAGGAAAAAATCTTCCTCATCCTGACAATCCTGATAACTATGGTGCAGCTGCGTTAAGAGGGATCGTACATGTTCGCCAAGCGATACTACTTGCAAACCAACAAATTGGATATTTACAGTACGGATTATCAACTCAGCTCATGCATCAAGCCACAAAGAATGCCTTATTTCAGGGCATTTTGCTGGGTGGCTTGGTGTTGGTAATCAGCACATTTATTATTTTAGTTTTCGGGTTCAACTTCACTCGCCGAATTGGTACTCTGACCAAAATTAGCGAAGAAATATCAAATGGAGACTACAATCAGATTGCTCCTGAAGATGGCAATGATGAAATCACCCAGCTGGCTCATCACTTTAATTCAATGACTGAGTCAATAAAGGTGAGAGAGAGAGCGCTGGAAGCTAGTGAACGCACATTGCGCGCTACAGTTGAAAATACGCCGAACGTTGCAATCCAATGGTTCGACGAGCAGGGCAGAATCTTGCTATGGAACCAGGCGTGCGAAACAATATATGGAATTCCTGCGAACAAAGCGCTAGGAAATACTCTAGACAAGTTATTTTACACATATGATGAAACGACTGAATTTCTTGGAGCTCTGCATTCTGTAAGAGATACCGGTAAATCCATTGGCCCAGAAGAGGCCACTATTAATTGCCCAGATGGGAAAGAAGTAACTGTTTTGTATACCACTTTTGGCATTAAGAATCAAAAGGGGGAGCAATTATTCGTTTGTATGGATGTAGACATTACGGAACAAAAACAAACCGAGGCCGATTTGGAGCGCAGAGTAATTGATCGCACCCAACAACTGGCGACTGCAAATCAGTCTCTCGAAGAAGCCATTGAAAATCTTAGCAAAACTCAAGAGTCTTTATACCGTTCAGAAAAACTTGCAAGCCTAGGCTCTCTTGTAGCTGGAGTTGCGCATGAACTTAATACGCCCTTGGGTAATGCCCTTACTGTTTCTACTTCTTTGGAAGACAGAACAAATGAATTTCTAGAAGAAGCGGAAAAGGGGCTAAAGCGCTCGACTCTCAACAATTTTATAGACGTAATTCGGACTTCCAGCCCTCTCATCACTAGAAATCTTGCAAGAGCAAATGAGCTGATTACGAGCTTCAAACATGTGGCTGTGGATCAGACCAGCTCTCAACAACGCAAATTTGACCTGGCTATCACAATCAATGAGATTAAAGAAACCTTGTTTTATAAATATAATAAAACACCGTACTCTCTAGAAATAGACATCCCTGAAGGCATAGTCATGGATAGTTACCCAGGACCCTTAGGGCAGGTCATTACCAACTTGATAAACAACTCTCTTGCCCATGCCTTTGAGGGGAGAGACAAGGGCCATATGAAGCTAACTGCTCGGCAAAAGAATGCCGAGGAGATTGTTATCGTGTTTAGTGATGATGGTAACGGAATCCCTCAAAAAAACCTCAAACGTATATTTGATCCTTTTTTCACGACGCAACTTGGAAAAGGGGGCAGTGGATTAGGATTAAATATCGTCCATAATATTGTCTGGACTCTTTTGGGTGGCAAAATCTATGTGCAATCTAAGGTCAATGAAGGTGCTCACTTCACCTTGGAATTGCCTATAGAGGCTCCAAAACAAAATGAAGCTAACGCTACTTAGCGTCCGCAGTAGCACATGTCATCTTATCCAGCATGGCTCTATACATGGCAATACTCTTCAATTCACGCTGTGATTCGGGGTGTGCTTCCAGATAATCCACCACGTTTTTCAACACTTCGCGGCGCGAGCGTTTTTCGATGTCGTTGCAAATGGGTGGACTGTCTTTGATTTGATTTTTGAAGAGATAGCCGGAGATGTAGCCATCTATGTAGCCCATGCACAGACCGAATGAGAATTCGCTGCGCTTGGCGGGGTCGGCGGCTTGTTTGCAGAGTTTGTAGAGGTCTGCGCCACTTTCGAATGCGTCGGCGGCTTGGGTGTTGAGGGTGAATAACAGCAGAATTAAGTACAAGAGTTTTTTCATAATTTTGCCTTCAAAAACTTGCAAACTGGATTCCAGCTTTCGCTGGAATGACGGCGGACATTAAGGGTTCACCGTGACCGTCACACCACAATCACGCATTTGCTCGGCATAAGCCTCTAGCGTCTCGGCGGGCAAGGCAGATAGCCGTTCAGCGCCGGGTTGCATGGGCGGTCTTGCCAAGCCGTAGAGGTGGATACCTTGGATGTGTTCACGCATTTCTCGTACAAAAGCCAAATAGGCGGCTACTTCTTGCGGCTCTGGCGGTGCGGCGTCTAGGGCGAACCAGCAGGTTTGCAGCCAAGTGGGGCAGTGGTTGGCGCTGGCGATTAAGCGGCGTTTGACTGCGGCTATGTTTTCAGAAACTTGGTTGATTTGTGTCATGCCGCCCGCTGTGGCGCGATCCAACTTAAACCAAACTTCGCCTTGCATCGCTGCCATGCTTGCTAGTGCTTGTTGTACGGGCTGATGGCTGATTAAGCTGCCATTGGTAATAAGGCGAATTTTAAGTTTTTGCAATAGGCCAAACTCTCGCAAAACTTGCCCAACGATTTCAACTACAGTGGGAAACTCCGCTGCGCTAGTAGGTTCGCCATTGCCGGAGAACGCGATGTCTTGCATTGTACATTCAGGGGCGTTTTGAGCCAGCCAGTCGCCATTTACCGCGTCACTTAAAAAGCCGCGCAATTCGGATTGCAATTGTTGCAGATTGATTTTTGGCGCTGCGCCGCGTACCAGATTCGGCACTTGGCAATAAATACACGCCCAGTTGCAGGCGTTATTGGGATTGAGATTGATGCCCACCGATACACCACCGGCACGGCGTGAAATCACCGGATACACATAGGTGTAACCGGCGCTATCGCGGCGATGATCGTGGATGGTAAGCGTTGCCATGCGGCATTACGCGGAATATCCCGGCGGTAAAGAATTAGCGAATGAAGGACGCGCAGTGACTTGGTCAAACAACGCAGCCAGATTAGGGTAACTCGTACGCCAATCAGTCTGCGGCAAACGCATACTGACATAAGCCAGCGTGCAACAAAGCGCGATGTCCGCCAGACTCAATGCGTTACCCACACAAAACTTAGCTTCGCCCAAATCCTTGGCCAGTTGCGCCAAACCGCGATCCACCTTGAGTTGCTGGCGCTCTTTCACGCTGGCATCCTGCGTCTCGCGGCGGCCTTCCAACATAATCGCCACGGCAGCATCGCACACGCCATCGGCCAAGGCCTCCCAGCGCTTGACTTCGATACGTTTGGCCTGAGGAATCAAATGCATTACCGGCGTTTTTTTATCCAGATAATCGGCGATGACTGCTGAATCGTAGAGCGCCGATCCATCATCCAGCACCAATGTTGGCACTTTGCCCAGCGGGTTGAATTCGTTTACAGGGCAATCTGGGGCAGACAAAACCACTTCAACCAGCTCGCAATCAATGCGTTTTTCGGTAAGTACCACGCGGACTTTGCGGGCGTAAGGGCTGTTGGGGGTGATAAAAAGTTTCATGTGTTTTTTCGAATCAAATTAACGATAGCGGCTGCGATTATAATGCACAGATGCAAATATCCGACGACATCATCCAACAACAAGCCGCCGCCGCACTCGCCGAAGACGTACAAACTGGCGATTTAACTGCCGCGCTAATTCCGCTTGGTCAAACTGCCGAGGCACAAGTCATCAGCCGCGAAGCCGCTATTCTATGCGGCACGGCGTGGTTTGAAGCGTGTTTTCGCCAGCTTGATAAAAATGTGCATGTCGAATGGTTGACGGCGGAAGGCGCAGAACTTACGGCCAATCAAACCGTGTGCCGCATCCAAGGCGACGCCCGCGCCATGCTGACGGCGGAACGTTGTGCGCTGAATTTTCTGCAAACTCTCTCCGCCACCGCCACCCGAACCCATGAATATGCACATGCCATCGCCGGCACTAAGGCTACGGTCATGGACACCCGAAAAACCTTGCCCGGCCTACGTTTGGCCCAGAAATATGCGGTGACGATTGGCGGGGGTGCAAACCAGCGCATGGGGCTTTATGACGGGATTTTGATTAAGGAAAATCATATCGCTGCCGCAGGTAGCATAGCCCAAGCGCTTGCTGCGACCAGCTGCGCAACAGTACCGGTGCAAATCGAAGTGGAAAATTTAGACGATTTACAAACCGCCATCGCCGCCGGAGCCAAATATATTTTGTTGGATAATTTTAACGTAGATGCCCTGCAACAAGCCGTGGCGCTGAATCAAAGCCGCGCCGCGCTGGAAGCCTCCGGCGGCATCACGCTTACCAACATCCGCCAAATTGCCGAGACCGGCGTGGATAGAATTTCGGTGGGAAGTTTGACCAAAGACATCGCGGCAATTGATTTTTCTATGCGCTTTATTACGCCCTCAGCTTGACCAAAACCGCCCAAACAGCTACTGTTCAGGGTTCGCAATAAACCCAACTAAATCGCAATTTTATGGAATCAACCAGATCTATTACTGGCGCAGAAATCGTTATTCGCTGCCTGCACGAGGAAAAAGTCGACTTTGTGTTCGGCTATCCCGGCGGCGCGGTGTTGCACATCTACGACGCGCTATTCAAACAAAATAAATTCAAGCATATTCTGGTGCGCCACGAACAAGCCGCCGTGCACGCGGCTGATGCGTTTGCACGCGCTACCGGCATGGTCGGCGTGGCATTGGTCACCTCCGGCCCAGGTGCCACCAATGCGGTGACCGGTATCGCTACGGCTTATATGGATTCCATCCCTATCGTGGTCATCAGCGGTCAAGTGCCGTCTTATGCTATCGGCGAAGACGCGTTTCAAGAAGTGGATATGGTGGGCATCACCCGTCCATGTGTGAAGCACAATTTTTTGGTGAAGGATGTGAAAGACATCGCCAGCACCATGAAAAAGGCATTTTATATCGCGGCCAGTGGTCGCCCGGGGCCTGTGGTGGTGGATATTCCTAAAGACATCACCGCGCATTTAGCGCATTTTGAATATCCGAAGTCGGTCGAGATGCGCTCGTACAATCCGGTTGCCAAAGGTCATTCTGGGCAGATTAAGAAAGCGCTCAAGTTATTGCTGGAAGCCAAACGCCCGTTGATTTACAGCGGCGGCGGCACGGTGTTGGGCGATGCCTCGGCTGAGCTGCTCAAGCTAGCACACAAGCTCGGTTGCCCAGTGACCAATACGCTGATGGGCTTAGGCGGCTTCCCTGCCACCGACAAGCAATTTGTCGGCATGCTCGGCATGCACGGCACTTATGAAGCCAATATGTCTATGCAGGATTGCGATGTGCTGCTGGCCGTGGGCGCACGTTTTGACGACCGCGTCATCGGTAACCCTACGCACTTTTTGAGCCAACCACGCAGCATCATCCACATTGACGTAGATCCATCTTCCATCTCCAAACGAGTGAAAGTGGATGTGCCCATCGTCGGCCAAGTGCAGTCTGTGCTGACCGATATGAACGAGCTGCTGGCGGCTGAAAACAAAAAGCCGGATGCCACCGCGCTAAAAGCTTGGTGGGCGAAAATTGATGGCTGGCGTGGCAAAGACTCTTTGTCTTATGACCGCACCAGCAACATCATCAAGCCGCAATTCGTCATCGAAAAGCTGTACGAAGTAACCAAGGGCAACGCTTATGTGACCTCTGATGTGGGTCAGCATCAGATGTGGGCGGCGCAGTATTACAAATTCGACAAGCCGCGCCGCTGGATCAACTCCGGTGGACTCGGCACGATGGGCGTGGGTTTGCCCTACGCTATGGGCTGTCAATTGGCCGACCCTAAGGCGCAAGTTGCTTGTGTGACCGGTGAAGGCAGCATCCAGATGAATATTCAAGAGCTTTCCACCTGTAAGCAATTCAACTTACCTATCAAGGTCATCATGCTCAACAACCGTTATTTGGGCATGGTGCGGCAGTGGCAGGAGTTTTTCTATGAGAACCGCTACGCAGAATCCTACATGGACAGTCTGCCGGATTTCGTCAAGTTGGCGGAATCCTACGGCCATGTGGGCATGCAAATCACCAAGCCCGGCGATGTTGAAAGCGCACTGAAAGAAGCGTTTACCATGAAAGATAGATTCGTATTCATGGACTTCATCACCGACCAAGCGGAAAACGTGTTCCCCATGGTGGCTAATGGCAAGGGCATTTCGGAAATGATTATGGGCAACAGCCCAGCGGCCAAGACGGCAGAAAGGCCAGAACTCGCATGAAACATATCATTTCCCTGTTGATGGAAAACGAAGCAGGTGCTTTGTCGCGCGTGGCAGGGCTGTTTTCGGCACGCGGCTACAACATTGAATCGCTAACCGTAGCACCGACTGAGGACGCAACGCTGTCACGCATGACGATTGTTACGTCCGGTTCGGATGAAGTCATCGAGCAAATCATCAAACAGCTCAACAAGCTGGTGGACGTGGTGAAGATGCTGGATCTCAACGATGGTCGCTTCATCGAGCGCGAGCTGATGTTGGTCAAGGTCAAAGCCACTGGCACTTATCGCGAAGACATGAAGCGCATGTGCGACATCTTCCGTGGCCGCATCATTGATGTAGCAGACGGTAGTTACACCATAGAACTGACTGGCTCTGGCGCTAAGCTGGATTCATTTTTGGCGGCGCTGGACAACAGCGCCATTATTGAAACCGTGCGTACCGGGGCTTCTGGCATCGGGCGTGGCGATCGCATACTAAAAGTTTGACCCAATTTTAATCAAGGAAGCAATCATGAAAGTTTATTACGACAAAGACGCCGACCTCTCCATCATCAAAAAGAAGAAGGTCACCATTGTGGGTTACGGCTCTCAAGGCCATGCGCACGCACAAAACCTGAAGGATTCTGGCGTGACGGTCACCGTCGGCCTGCGTAAAGAAGGCGGCTCTTGGGCTAAGGCTGAAAATGCTGGGCACACCGTGATGGACATCGCTCAAGCGGTGAAAGATGCCGACGTAGTAATGATTCTGCTGCCGGACGAAACCATGGCCCCAATTTTCCACGCTGAAGTCGCGCCCAATCTGAAAAAAGGCGCGGCGCTGGCCTTCGCGCACGGCTTCAACATTCACTACAACCAAATCGTGCCTCGCGCTGATTTGGACGTGATCATGATTGCCCCAAAAGGCCCAGGCCACACGGTGCGCTCGGAATACGTCAAAGGCGGCGGCGTGCCATCACTCATCGCGGTGCATCAGGATGCCAGTGGCAAGGCTAAGGACATCGCGCTGTCCTACGCTGCGGCCAACGGCGGCACCAAAGGCGGCGTGATTGAAACCGATTTCCGTGAAGAAACCGAAACCGATTTGTTCGGCGAACAAGCCGTGCTGTGCGGCGGTTGCGTAGAGTTGATTAAAGCAGGCTTTGAAACCCTAGTAGAAGCTGGCTACGCCCCAGAAATGGCCTACTTCGAGTGCTTGCACGAGATGAAGCTGATCGTGGATTTGATGTACGAAGGCGGCATCGCCAATATGAATTATTCCATCTCCAACAATGCGGAATACGGCGAATACGTGACGGGCCCGAAAGTCATCAACGAAGAATCGCGTTGGGCAATGAAAGAAGCTTTGGATAATATCCAAAATGGCGAATACGCCAAGAAATTCATTCTGGAAGGCCGCACCAACTACCCGGAAATGACGGCTCGCCGCCGCTTGAATGCTGCCCATCCTATTGAGCAGGTTGGTGCAAAATTGCGTTCCATGATGCCTTGGATTGCAAAGAACAAACTGGTGGATCAATCGAAGAACTAGTTGATAGACGTTAGTCGTTAGTAGCTAGTTAAAACTGGCTGCTAACGCATTTTAACTAACGACTACCTACTAGCGACTACCAACTACCAACTATGAGCTACCCCCACCCCATCATCGCCCGCGAAGGCTGGCCGTTTCTGGCGATAGCCACTACGGTCTCGGTTATCGTCACTGTCTACAGTTGGTCTTGGGCTATTCCCTTGTGGATAGTCACGCTGTTCATTCTGCAATTTTTCCGCGATCCGCCACGCGACATTCCTAGTGATGCCAACGCCGTGGTATCAGCTGCGGACGGCAAGGTCATTGTGGTGGAGAAGGCTTACGACGAATACCTAAAGCGCGACGCGCTCAAAATCAGCGTATTTATGAACGTGTTCAACGTGCATTCCAACCGCAGTCCGGTGGATGGCGCGGTGCAGCAGCAGTGGTATTTTGAAGGCAAATTTTTCAACGCAGCGATGGATAAAGCTTCGATGGAAAACGAGCGAAATGCCTTGTGGATTAAGACGCTGGATGGCAAAGACGTAACTTGCGTGCAGATTGCCGGGCTGATTGCGCGGCGCATCCTGTGTTATGTGGAAGCCAAAAGTCCGCTCACCAAAGGGCAACGTTACGGCTTCATCCGTTTTGGCTCACGCGTGGATATTTATTTGCCACTGACCGCTACACCAAAAGTCAGCCTAGGCGACAAAGTCAGCGCTGGTAGTACCATTCTCGCCACGCTGTAAGCGGTATCAAGCGTGCGCCACTGCCTTGCGCGTTGGCTTCAAATATACCGCCAGCTCATTTAACGCACGGGTATACACGTCGCGCTTGAACTCAATCACGCTCTCTAACGGCACCCAATACTCGCTCCAGCGCCAAGCGTCAAACTCGGGATGCTCGCTGGCACGCAAGGAAACATCGCTGTCACGCCCCACCAGCCGCAACAAATACCAGATTTGCTTTTGCCCGCGATAAGACCCGCGCCATTCGCGCTTGACCCAGTTTTCTGGCACGTCATAACGCAGCCAATCCTTGGTGCGCCCAAGAATCTTCACATGCTCCGGCTTCAGCCCCACTTCTTCTTCCAGTTCCCGATACATGGCCTGCTCTGGGCTTTCGCCCTGTTTGATGCCGCCTTGTGGAAACTGCCAAGAGTTTTCGCGGATACGTTTGCCCCAAAATGCCTGATTGTGGGCATTGCATAAAATAATGCCCACGTTCGGGCGGTAACCATCCCGATCTATCATGATAAAAAATCCTTTAAGTTACCCGTGATTTTTTCACATTTCGGTCATGAATGAAAGAATTACCTAAAGGTTGCATGGATGCCGCCTCGCTCTTATACTTCCGCGTCAACCACAAGCGCAAGCCAGCCGTTTTTCCTCTTGATGTCCTCAAATCCAAAATTCCTACTACTGTCGCTATTGCTGATTGCCGACCAAGCCAGCGCCGCACCGTTCGCCTACATCACCAACCAAGGCAGCAACAGCGTCTCGGTGATTGATGTGGCTAACAATCAAGTGGTCAGCACCATAGCCGTGGGTAGAGCGCCGGTGGGCGTGGCGGTGGCTATAACATTGCAGCGCGTATTCATTTCCAACGTAGAAAGCCAATCTATCTCGGTCATCAACAGCGCCAACAACCAAGTAGTCGCTGAAATAATGCTGAATGGCTCGCCTGTGGGTTTGGCCTTAAGCCGCGATGAAAAAACCTTGTACGTGGCGGATTGGTTTGCCGATAAAGTGCTGGCGATTGATACCGCTGACAACAAAGCGCAGCGCAGTTTGGATGTGGGCAAAGCCCCGGCAGGCTTGATCGAGAGTCAAGACGGAAAGCTGCTGCTGGTCGCCAACCGTGACAGCAATGATATCGCCGTGATTGACCTTGCGCTAGGCCAAGTGGTTCGCCGCATCGCCGTTGGTCAACATCCGTTTGGCTTGAGCTTGAGCCCAGACGGACAGGCGCTCTATGTAGTCAACGTCTATGGCAATAGCTTATCGGTGATAGCAGCTCCGTTTGAGCGATTGAGCGCTACTATCGCGGTCAAAGATCATCCTTACTGCGTGGCCGTGAGCGGTGATGGCGCCACCATCTACGTCACCAACACCGGCGATGACAGCGTCTCGGTAATAGATGCCGCCAGCCAACGCGTGACGCAGACTATCGCCGTCGGCAGCGTGCCGGAAGGCATTAGTTACAGTAATAAGCAGATTTACGTCGCCAGTTGGGGCGACAACCTTGTTTCAGTGATTGATACCACCAGCAACAAACTCGTCGCAAGTATCCCCACCGGCCAACAAAGCCGGGCTTTCGGCCAGTTTATTGCAGTGGCAGCACATTGATTTTTTGACCTTACTATATTGGAGATATTTGCATGAAAAAACTACTCGTACTCATCGCCGCAGCCCTGTTACCTTTAACCGCCGCCGCTCACGGCCCATCGCCACAAAAAGTGGAAAAAGAAATCGTCATCAAAGCTGATCCAGCTAAAGTTTGGGCGATGGTGAAAGACTTCGGCGGCATCCACAAATGGTTGCCACCTGTTGCCAGCACTAAACTGGAAACCAAAGGCGAAGATACTTTCCGCACGCTCACTCTGAAAGACGGTGGGAAAATTTTAGAACGCCTGAAATCCAGCGACGATAAAGACATGAAGCTGAAATATGAAATCATCGAAGGTGTGCTGCCAGTGACCAATTATAACGCCACCATGACGGTAAAAGCTGGGCCTGGCGCTGGGGAAACCACGGTGGTGTGGCTGGCACGTTTCTATCGCATGTACACGCTCAACCCACCGATTCCTGCTGGCCAGGATGACGAATCGGCGCTAAAAGCGGTCAATGGCGTATTTGACGCTGGTTTGCCGAACTTGAAGAAAGTGCTAGAAGCCAAGTAATCAGGCTTGAATGCATAAAAAAAGCGGCCTGTTGGCCGCTTTTTTTATTGGGTCACAGGAGCGGCGACCTCCACCATATACACCTCAAACCCATGCTGCGACATGATGAACGCTGCCGCCGAGCTACGCCGCCCAGACTGGCAATACACAATGTGTACCTTACTTTTATCCAAATGCGCTAACTCGCTACGAATCTCGCTGAGTGGCACGTTTGTCGCATTAGGAAAGACGCGATCATAATCAAATTCAGAAGGTGTGCGTACATCCAGCCACACCGCGCCCTCCAGCTCTTTTTTCTGCGCTGTTTCTCGGCTAATGGTGTTGAGCAAAGGCGCTTTCATCAGTTCGATAAAATCCTGCTTGCTCAAGCGTAGCAATACGCCATCGGAAATCATGGTCACGGTGGCATTGCGACGATTGTCAGACACCGGAGCCTCTTCGCCAAACGCATCACCTTCGCCCAATTTAGCTAGCACCTGAGGCGGTTTGTCTGGTCTGGAAAAACGCGTAACTTCAGCCGTGCCGGACTCGATCAAATAATAATAGTCGCCCTCTTCACCCTGCTTGATGATGACTTGCCCAGCTTTAACCTGCACGCTTTGCATACGACGGAAAAGCTCGTCTATATTGGCCGAAGGCAGGCGATTAAACGCACCGCCTTGCAATTTATTCACGCCAAACATGCCGACTGCGCCCAATTTGATGTCTATGGGCTTGTTATGCTTGGAACGTGCCGCCCATAGTTCGTCTTCTAAAAACTCTGGCTGACTGACGTTGGCGGCTTGCTCCCAGGTCATCATCAGATCTATCAAGTCGCTGTCTATCAGCACCACCTCAACCGGACTCAATGCCACCGCACTTTTAGCTACTTTACGCCCGCCAACAATAGGGTGTCGCGCGGCGGCAATGCCTACGCTTAAGGATTCTTCGCTGCCGTCTTGATAGCTAACCAAAAGCTCGCCACGACTGAGATAAACCGACCTGCCCGGCGTATTAGTCACCACGCGCAACACGTCCAAGCCTTGAGCAACCTCATATTGCTTGCTCATGCCAGCGATTTCACTTCTATGTTCCAAAGTAAGCTGGCCTACAGGTTCAAAATTTATTAGCAGCGAAGCATCTATGGTCATATCAGTTCAACTCAAAAATTTGTTGGTTAAATAGCGGCTTGGCATCAAGCTCTGGCGCAGCTTGGGCAATTTGCTGCATGATAATTTCGCCCACGCCAGGCTTGAGGTGGGTGATATAAATTGCTGCTGCGCGTTTGAGTTGGCACAACTCGGCTATCAACAGCGAGGGGCAAAGATGCTTGGACAATTCTGCCAACCATTTTTCCTCCTCAGCAAACGCGGCTTCGATGATCAAATACTTCAAATTATGGATGCTATTAACCACCGGCCACAACGTGCTACAAGTGGTCGTGTCACCGGTGAACACCATGCTCTCCTTCGCGCCTTCGATGTGGTAACCCACCGCAGGCACTACATGGTTAGCGGGGATAGGCGTAAAGCGCCGTCCGTTTAACTCTACCGTCTCACCCATTTTGATTTCTTGATAAGTCATGACCGGATTCACCGCGTCAGGAATCACCGTGAAATCCGGCCATACCTTCCAGTTGAACACATGGTTTTTGATGATGTTCCACGTGTCTATGGTGGCGTGGATGACGATAGGCTTGTCACGCATGCCTATCACCGTATCCGCCATCAAGGGGATGCACTGGATGTGATCCAGATGCGAGTGGGTGACGAAGATATGATCTATCGCCGCCAAGCCTTCAATGCTCAAATCGCTGGCGCCAGTACCCGCGTCTATCAGGATGTCGTCATCCACCAGAAACGAGGTGGTTCTTAGCGCACCGCCGATGCCGCCACTACATCCTAATATCTTAATCTGCATGAAGGCTTAAGCTTGCTACTTGGTCTTCCAAGTGTAAACTCCATCCCAGTTTTCGCCTGGCGATTCCTCACGGAACTCGGCGATGCGATGGAGGTAAACTTCGCGGTACAGATAACGATCATCTACTGCAAGCAGCGCGTTAAACGCCGCCTCGGCCTCATCCCATTTTTGTGCGGCATACAGCGCCACGGCAGCGTCATACTGCTTGAGCTGGTCTTTGGTGGTTTTGTCTATGCTGTCAATAGGGCCTAGCGGCTCGAAGATGGTGACTGGCTCGTCCTTGCCCTTAACACGAATCTTGTCCAGTTCGCGGTACAGATAATCCGGCACGGCGGCTTTGGTAAACTCGCTGACGATAATCGCCACGCCATACTGCTTGGTGATACTTTCCAAGCGCGAACCCAGATTCACCGCGTCGCCCATCGCCGTATAAGCCATGCGGAAGCTTGATCCCATGTTGCCCACCGTCATCGTGCCGGTGTTCAAACCCACGCCTATCTTAATCGGCGGCCAACCCTTTTCCTTAAACGCGACATTCACGGTTTCCAATTCTGCAATCATGCTCATCGCCGCTTCCATCGCATGTTTAGCATTGTCTGGGTCTTTCAGCGGTGCGCCCCAGAAAGCCATAATCGCATCGCCCATGTATTTATCAATCGTGCCGCGATGTTTTTGAATCACAAAAGTCATGGGCGAGAGATATGCGTTCATCAACTGCGTCAGCTCTTTAGGATCCAAACCTTCCGAAATAGTCGTGAAACCGCGCACGTCAGAGAACAGCACCGTCATCTCGCGGCTATCACCCTCCATCGAAATTGCTTCTGGATTTTTCGCCATTTCGTCAACCAGTTCAGGTGGCACATATTGCCCGAACAGCCCCGCCAGTTGGCGCTTACCGCGCGATTCAATGAAAAAACCATAAGACATATTGAGCAGATACAGCGTGGTCATCATCAACCAGCTCGGCACGATGGGGAAAGCGTAACCCACGCCCGTCCACAGCCAGACATTAAGCGCCATGGTGCCCGCCAGCGCGATAGTCGCCCACACTGTTGCCCACAATGGACTGGTAATCGCCAAACCAAAAGCCAAAGCAACGCCTACGATCAATATCAACAAAAATTCCGCCGCCAGCAAATAGGCAGGACTTTCTTTGATATTCCCATCCAGTATCCCCGCCACCATATTGGCGTGCATCTCCACCCCAGCGTACACGCTACCCACCGGAGAAGCCCGTAAATCCAGCAATCCCGGCGCGGTCGTTCCTACTAACACAATAGCGCCATCCAGAATTTTAGGGTCTACCTTATGATTGAGCACATCCGTGGCAGACACATACGGAAAGCTACCTTGCGGGCCGCGAAAAGGAATCAAAGCACGCACTTGGTCATCCACCGGAATGTCCCTTGTCCCCACCTTGAGCCACTCTAGACCAGCATAATTGTCACTCACGCCGCTGCTGGCAAAACCCGCTTCAACTTTATTCACCCCCAAATAGGCACGCGCCACGCCTAAAGATAAGGACTCGTACAGCGAGCCTTTGAATTCCTCTACCATCGCAATGCGGCGCGAGATACCGTCGCGGTCTACCGATGGGTTGAAGTGACCTGCGGAAAAAGCCGCCTCTTGCAACACCGGCAAGTTAGCGCCATAAGCATTGCCGCTGACGAAGAACAGACTAGGATCAAACTCTCCCTTAGCAAACACGGGCTTAGGCAACTGCCCCACCTCGCCCTTATCCTTGCCCCCTTCATCCAAGCGGAAGTAATAACCCATGACAATCTTGCGACCTTTGATGCTATTGGCAAAGAGCTGGTCGTAATCCAGCGTAGGGCGTATTTTTTCTAATGTCGCACTAAAATTGCTGTCAGATTGCAGCATTTCTTTGCTGATTTTCTCCAGCGTTTTTAGACCAGAGCTTTCGTCTTTTTCAGCAAATACCACGTCAAAACCCAGCGTGCTGATTTTATAATGGTCAAACAGGCTATCCATCATATTCGCCAACTTGTTGCGACTCCACGGCCAGCGTCCTTGTTCCAGCAAGCTGCGCTCGTCCACATCCACAATCACGATGCGCGGATCCACCCCCCGCGGCATAGTCAAATTCAAACGCGCGTCGTAGGCAAAATTCTCCATACGATCTAGCGCTTCAAAATGGATAATGCTCAGGTTATTCAACAAAAATATCAGCACCACCAACAAACCAAGGCTGACGCGCGTGCCGTGTTGTTTGACTGCATTAGGGATTTTGAATTTCATTTGATTTTGCCCTGTAATTAGGTTGGAATTCTACGTCTAGCATAGCCCAAATTTTCTGTGTTTAATAGTAATAAACCTATAAAATCAGCCCCCATGCTAGAACACATTACTTTTGAAAGTGCCCCCAACCCTCAACACAGCATCATCTGGCTGCACGGCTTGGGCGCGGACGGCGGCGACTTTCTGCCTATTGCCCAAGAATTGGGGCTAGAAAAACCGGTTCGCTTCATCTTTCCCCACGCGCCGACCATGCCCGTCACCATTAATGGCGGTTACGTGATGCGTACTTGGTACGACATTTTTTCGCTAGAAATAGGCAGTCCGCAGGACGACGCGGGCATACGCCGCTCGCAGGCCGAAATTGAAATGCTTATCGCGCAGGAGGTGGCGCGAGGCGTGACGAGCGAAAACATTCTGCTGGCGGGATTTTCGCAAGGCGGCGCTATCGTGCTGCACACCGCACTACGCCATCCACAAAAACTGGCAGGCGTGCTGGCGCTCTCTACTTATCTACCACTGCACGCCACGGTTGAATCCGAGCGCAGCGTGGCCAATACCGACATTCCTATCTTCATGGCGCACGGCCATTTTGATACCGTCATCAAGCCAGAAATCGCTATCGCTTCCAAAAATAAACTGGCGTCCATGGGCTATTTTGTGGACTGGCAGGAATACGCTATGGCACACTCGGTGTGCGAGGATGAGATTTTGCACATGCGCCGCTTTATAATGGCGAACTTATGACAAAAACACCCAAGAATTTTGAAAGCGCGCTGGCCGAACTGGAAGCCTTGGTTACACAAATGGAAAACGGCCAATTGGCTCTGGAACAATCGCTGGCAGCTTATAAACAAGGCGCTGAATTACTGAAGTTTTGCCAAGCCGCGTTGCAAGATGCCGAACAACAAGTGCGGGTATTGACCGCGCAAAATACATTACAAAAACTTGACCAATAATGACTGAATTTACTGATTGGGCGCAAAGCATCCAAGCGCGTACTGAAAGCGCCTTGGAACAATTTCTCCCTCCCAGCCACATCGCGCCTGAACGCTTGCATCAAGCCATGCGCTACTCCATTCTGGGTGGTGGCAAACGCGTCAGAGCCTTGCTGGCGAACGCCGCGGGCGAGTTTTGCGGCGCAAAGGCCGACCACATAGACGCGGTGGCCTGTGCGGTGGAGATGATTCACGCCTATTCGCTGGTGCACGACGACATGCCGTGCATGGACGACGACGATTTACGGCGCGGTAAGCCTTCGTGCCACAAGCAATTTGACGATGCCACTGCACTGCTGGTGGGCGATGCTTTGCAATCGCTGGCGTTTGAATTATTGAGCGCGGCGGATTTTGGCGTACGTAGCGCTCAAAAACTTGCGATGACTAATCTACTCGCCAAGTGCTCAGGCTCGCGCGGAATGGCGGGCGGACAGGCTATAGACTTAGCCAGTGTTGGCCTGGATTTGACGCAAGAGCAGCTGGAATTCATGCACATCCACAAAACCGGTGCCTTGATACGCGCCGCCACCTTGCTGGGTGCTTATTGTGCGGAGCAACCCGACCCAGCAAAAATCGCCGCGCTGGATCACTACGCCAAAAACATGGGGCTGGCATTCCAAGTGGTTGATGACATTCTGGATACCCAAGCCGACACGGCCACTTTGGGCAAAACTGCCGGTAAAGACGCGCTGGATAACAAGCCGACCTATGTCACCATTTTGGGCTTGAAGCGCGCCCGTGAATTGGCTAAAGAATTGCATCACAATGCCTTATCTCAATTGGGTGACAAGGCAGAACGCCTCACCCAACTCGCCAACTACATTACTGAACGCTCCTACTAATGTTAAAACACATCAATAGCCCATCCGAGTTGCGTGAATTAAAGCGCGAGGATTTACCTACACTGGCCGGTGAGTTACGCGAATTCTTAATCGAATCGGTATCGCAAACTGGCGGACATTTAGCCTCCAATCTAGGCGTAGTGGAACTCACCATCGCCCTGCATTATGTATTCAACACGCCGGAAGACAGGCTAGTGTGGGATGTCGGCCACCAAACCTATCCGCACAAAATCCTCACCGGACGGCGCGATGCCATGTCTGGCTTGCGTAAACCCGGCGGCATCGCCGGTTTTCCGCGCCGCGCCGAGAGCGAATACGATGCCTTCGGCGCGGGTCATTCCAGCACCTCGATTTCCGCAGCGCTGGGCATGGCTGTTGCCGCGCAGCAAACTGGCTCTGAACGCCGCGCAGTAGCCATCATCGGCGACGGCGCGATGACCGCAGGCATGGCGTTTGAGGCGCTAAACAACGCTGGCGTGATGGACGCGAACCTATTAGTTGTCCTCAACGACAATGACATGTCCATCTCGCCCAACGTAGGCGCGCTTAACAACTACCTCGCCAAACTGCTGTCTGGGCGCTTCTACAACGCCATGCGCGAAGGTACAGAAAAAGTGTTGGGGGTTGCCCCGCCGATATTGGAACTGGCAAAACGCGCCGAAGAACATATGAAGGGCATGGTTACGCCCGGCACCCTGTTCGAGGAGTTTGGCTTCAACTACATCGGACCGATAGATGGCCATGATTTGGACGTACTCATCACCACCCTCAGCAACATTCGCCAGCTCAAAGGGCCGCAATTTCTGCACATCGTTACGCAAAAAGGCAAGGGCTACACCCCAGCCGAGAACGACCCCAACAAGTATCACGGCGTAGGAAAATTCGACCCCAGCAACGGCGGCATGAGCGCCGCCAGCAATAGCAAACCCAGCTACACGCAAATATTTGGCGACTGGCTAGCCGACATGGCGGCGGAAGATAAACGCCTAATCGGCATCACCCCTGCCATGTGCGACGGCTCAGGCTTGAACCGCTTTCAAACCGAATTCCCAGAGCGCTATTTTGACGTAGGCATCGCCGAGCAACACGCGCTGACCTTCGCCGCTGGCATGGCCTGTGACGGCATGAAGCCGGTAGTCGCCATCTATTCCACCTTTTTACAGCGCGCCTACGACCAGTTAATCCACGACATCGCCTTGCAAAATCTACCCGTGCTGCTGGCCATAGACCGCGCCGGACTGGTGGGCGCGGACGGTCCCACTCATGCTGGAAGTTTCGACCTAAGTTATTTGCGCTGCATCCCCAATATGCTGGTGATGGCACCAGCGGACGAAAACGAATGCAGACAGATGCTAACCACCGGCTTTCATCACGATGGCCCATCTGCGGTGCGCTATCCACGCGGGTCTGGCCCCGGAGTCAAGATTGAAAAAGCGCTTACATCAATCCCTATCGGCAAAGGTGAGGTGCGCAGAAACGGTAAAAAAGTCGCCATTCTAGCCTTTGGCAGCATGTTGACTCCCGCGCTGCAAGCCGCTGAGAGCTTAGATGCCACCGTCGCCAATATGCGCTTCGTCAAACCTTTAGACATTGAACTCATCCGCGAACTCGCCGCCACACATGAATTGCTGGTCACCGTGGAAGAAAACACCATAGACGGCGGCGCAGGCGCTGCGGTAATGGAAACTTTACAAGCGCATAACGTTCAAACCAATGTGCTGCTGCTAGGCTTGCCTGACGTGTTTATCGAACACGGCTCACCGGAAGCCATGCTGGCAGCCTGTGGTCTTGATGTAGCGGGCATCACTGCCGCGATAGAAAAGCGATTAACCCAGTGATATACTCAGGTATTATTTTGTAAAGCTGGACTATTAGAATTAATAGCTAGGATTAAAACCATATGAACACTCCCATCGCGCCATCCGTCATCGAAGATGTCCAAAACACGCCGGACATCCGCCACCTCGCCATCAACAAGGTTGGTATCAAGTCCATACGCCATCCGGTGATGGTCAAGGACAAAACTGGCGGCGTGCAGCACACCGTGGCCATGTTCAATATGTACGTGCATCTGCCGCACAATTTCAAAGGCACGCACATGTCGCGTTTTGTTGAAATCCTCAACATGAACGAACGCGAGATTTCGATTGAGAATTTTGAGACTATCCTGCGCGAGATGGTGAAACGCCTAGAAGCAGAGTCAGGTCACATCGAAATGACCTTCCCATACTTCGTCAACAAGGCGGCGCCAGTGTCTGGTGTGCAAAGTTTGCTGGATTATGACGTGACCTTCATTGGCGCCATCAACAAAGGCAAATACGACATCACTGTCAAAGTGCTAGTGCCTGTCACCAGCCTCTGCCCTTGCTCCAAGAAGATTTCCGACTACGGCGCACACAACCAGCGTTCACACGTCACCGTCACCGCCAAAATCAACGACTTCATCTGGATAGAAGACATCATCAACATGGTAGAAGAACAAGCCTCTTGCCAGCTCTACGGCCTACTCAAGCGCCCTGACGAAAAGTTTGTCACCGAACGCGCCTACGATAATCCCAAGTTTGTGGAAGACATGGTGCGTGATGTCGCAGCCCAGTTGAATGCTGAAAAGCGGATAGATGCATATGTGGTGGAAAGTGAGAACTTTGAATCCATTCACAACCATTCTGCTTACGCGTTGATTGAGAATGACAAGTTGAGTGCGTAGGCGCAGCTTCGCGCCAGCACTCATTGCCTGCGGTTATTCCAAAGCCTTCACCGCCGTTACAAAATAGTCGGTATCGCCAAAGCAACTCGTCGGCACGCCGCGATGCTGCTCGTAAGTCAGCGTGACTTTTTTACCCAGTAGCTGGTTAATCTGCGTGGCGATTGCATCGTCGCGCACCGTAAAATAGAACTTCTCGCTCATAGTGCCGGGCATGGATACCATCGCCATTTCCCCTTCCCAAGTCTTGCACACCCAGCCTTTGTGCGAAAACTTCTGCACAAATCCGGCGCGCTCTCCCGACGAGTAAGACCAGCTCAGAACAGCCCAAGTGTAAAGCGCAAGCACTAGTACAGAAGCGGCAATCAGACAAGTGAACCACCAGCCCCAATACGATTTTTTGACGGTTTCCATCATGAGTTCCTTAAATGAATAAAGATGATTCTACCTGAGCAAGCTGGCTTAAGTTGCTTCTGTTAGAATTGCGTCTGTTTTTCCATATTCAAGGAATCGTTTCATGGCTGTCATCACCCTTACTAAAGAAAATTTCAAAGAAACCATAGAGAAAAATAGCTTCGTGATCGTGGATTTTTGGGCGCCTTGGTGTGCGCCATGCATGAGCTTCACGCCCACTTTCGAAGCCGCCGCCACCACTAATCCTGACGTAGTTTTCGGCATGGTCAATACCGAAACCGACAACGAAATTGCCGAATACTTTAACGTGGAAAAGATTCCGGGCATTTTAGTAGTACGTGACCAAGCTGGCATTCTGGCGCAGGTCGGCGAGCTAGGCGCTCCTGCTTTAGATGAAATCATCAAATGGGCGCGGCAATATGATATGACCAAAGTACATCAGCACTACGCCAGCGAAACCAAGTAAAAAAAGAAAAAAAAGGGGACAGACCACTATGAACCGTTAACGGTTCATAGTGGTCTGTCCCCTTTTTTGAAGGGTGCCCTTTCTTCTAATTCGCTGTTGTAGTTGTCTATTCCTAAGGCCTCACGCCCAGCAAAGTCTTTAATCGCAGCAGCAAATTGCGGATGCGCGATATGATGATATGAACGTGTGGCGCGAGACAGAAAGCCACGCGCCAATTTGTGCTCCCCTTGTGCGCCGCCTTCAAAATAGCGGATTTTATTTGCGATGCAAAACTCTTGCGCCTGATAGTAACAAAGCTCAAAGTGCAAACCCGGCACGTATCGCAGCGCTCCCCAATAGCGTCCATATAGTGCGTTGTCGCCGACGATGTTGAGCGCTGCGGCGATGGGCTCTCCACCCTGCTCAGCGATTATTAGCAGCACGTTCTGTGACATATTTTGCGTGAGTGCGCTGAAGAATTCCCTTGTTAAATAGGGCGTAGAACGATGCTCGTGGTAAGTATTTTGATAGCACTGATAGAAGAAATCCCAATCCTGTTCAGTGATATCTGCCCCTTGAATCTGTCTACTTGTTACGCCAGCGGTAGAAATCTTTTTGCGCTCCTGGTGGATTTTTTTGCGTTTATCGTGGGAGAGGCGTTTCAGAAAATCTTCAAAATCGGTAAACGATTCATTCTCCCAACGGAATTGCACACCGCTGCGTTCTATCCAGCCCGCCCGTTGCAAGGCCTCGGCGGAGACATCATCAGGAAACAACACATGGGCAGAAGACAGCTGATGGCGTTGCACCAACTCCAGCAGCGTTTGCGCCATCAATTTTTGTACAGTGCTGTCAGCGCTTAAAAGCCGCGCGCCGGTAATCGGGGTGAAAGGGATTGCTGACAACAGTTTTGGGTAATAGGCGATGCCGTTACGCTCATAGGCCTCTGCCCACGACCAGTCGAACACATATTCGCCGTAAGAATGGCTTTTGATGTACAGCGGCATTGCACCTACCAGTTTATCTTCGTTCCAAACCAGCAGCGGATAGGGTTGCCAGCCCGTGCCTTGGCCTACGCAATGGGTATTTTCCAACGCACTCAAGAATGCGTGACTGAGCAGGGGAGAGCCATCGGTGAGAGCATCCCATCGTTTTGCATCTACATCGCTGACACTTGCAACGACTTCGATTTTCATTTGGGTTGCTAACGACTAGGGATTTGCTGGCAAATGGGAGGCAGGGTCTATGGGTTTGCCGAGTTTGCGGATTTCGAAGTGCAGTTTCACGCTGTCAGCATCGGTGCTGCCCATCTCGGCAATCTTCTGGCCTTTGCTAATGTCTTGGCCTTCTTTCACCAAAATCTGGCTGTTGTGACCGTAGGCTGAAAGATAGGTCTTGTTGTGCTTGAGGATCACCAGTTTGCCATAGCCGCGCAGGCTGGAGCCGCTATAGACCACTTTGCCACTTGCCGCCGCCAGCACAGGCTGGCCTTGGGTGCCGGCGATGTCCAAGCCTTTTAATCCTGCACTTTCACTGAATCCGGTAACGACTTTTCCCTGTGCCGGCCATGCCCAATCCACTGCATCGTCACCTAAACCCGCCAGCGCTGTTTCGTTGGATTTTGGTGACTCCGCGGCTTTAGGTGCTGGAGTTTCTATAGGTTTGGCCACGGGAGCTGGCTCGTCCAGAGGCTTGGCTTGCACGGCTCCTTCGGTTTTGATTGGCGTGACCACTGCACCGCTACTTTCTGTAATGGCTGCTGGTGTCGCAGGAGTCGCCACAGTGTTAGATGTTTTGAGTTTGAGCGCTTGGCCGATCTTGATGGTGTAGGGCGGCTGGATGTCGTTCCACTGCGCTATTTCCTTGTAATCGAAACCGTATTCCAAGCCGATAGCGTAGAGTGTGTCACCCTTTTTCACGATGTAACTGTCGGGTCGCCAGTCTTTTTCGGGAGTAGTGACTTTTTTGGCAATGGGTGCGGGTTTGGGCGCAGTGATTTTTTTACTTTCAGGCAAACGTTCCACCACTGGCGCAGGCTTTTGCGTGGTGGCACAGCCAACGATGATGAGCGATAAGAGGGAAAAGGCCAGCAGCTTAAATAAAACCTTCATGCGACACCTCCTAGCAAAGGTACAAACTTCACTGCTTCCAACTCGGTTTTACGATAATCGGTTTCGGTACGTTCAACCAACGTGAGCATCTGGTTTTCAGTTCCCACCGGAATCACCATGCGCCCGCCCACCGCCAGTTGGCGCAACAAATCTTCGGGGATATGCGTCGCGCCGCAAGTGACCATGATGCCGTCAAACGGTGCGATTTCTGGAATGCCAAAACTGCCATCGGCTTTTTTCACTTTTACGTTCTTCAATTTCAGCGTGCGGAAATGGCCTTTGGCGATTTCGAGCAAAGGCGCGATGCGCTCTACTGAATAGACCTCTTGTGCAAGACGGGAGAGGATGGACGTCTGGTAGCCGCACCCGGTGCCGATTTCCAGCACTTTGCCCAAATTTCCGCCGCCGCGTAGCAACTCTGTCATGCGCGCCACGGTGTAGGGCTGCGAGATGGTCTGGTTGTGACGTATGGGCAGTGAAACGTCTTCATAAGCGCGGCCAGCCAAGGCTTCATCCAAAAAGATATGGCGCGGGATTTCCAGCATCGCCGCCAGCACCACTTCGTCTTTAATGCCCTGTTCGCGCAAGCGCGTAATCATTCGGCTGCGCGTGCGCTGAGAGGTCATGCCAATGCCGACGACTTGGCTGTTCATTTTCCTACCCAGTTTTTTAGCTCATCAAGCTGCGTGTATTTGGTCAAATCCACTTGCAGTGGCGTGAGCGAAACGTAACCGTTTTCCACTGCATAAAAATCAGTACCTTCACCAGCATCCTGTGCCGCGCCAGCAGCGCCGACCCAATAAACCGTTTCGCCGCGTGGCGTGGTGGCGCGGATGACGGCTTCGGCTTTATGGCGACGACCCAGGCGCGTGACTTGCATACCTTTGATTTGGTTTTGCGGCACATCCGGCACGTTGAGGTTGATGCACACGGCGGACGGATAAGGTTGCTGCTGAAAGCGTTTGACCAGCTCCACCACGGCTTGCGCGGCGGTCTCAAAATGCTTCGCGCCGTGTTGCGACATGGAAACCGCAATCGAAGGAATATCCAGCAAATAGCCCTCAGTCGCCGCCGCCACGGTACCGGAATAAATCGTGTCGTCGCCCATGTTGGCACCATCATTGATGCCGGAAATCACCATGTCCGGCATGAAATCCAGCAAGCCGGTGACCGCGAGATGCACGCAATCGGTGGGCGTGCCGTTGACGTAATAAAAACCGTTGTGCGCTTGGCGCACGGTGAGTGGGCGATCTAGCGTGAGCGAATTACTCGCCCCGCTGCGGTTGCGCTCAGGTGCCACCACGGTGATGTCGGCGAGAGGAAGTAGGGCTTGGTAGAGGGTGTTTAAGCCGGGGGCAAAGTAGCCGTCGTCGTTCGATAAAAGTATGCGCATAAAGCGAATTATACCTGCTTGCTGGGCGCTGTGAGCTTGGCGAATAGTACACTGCTGGCGAAGAAAACCACGGTGAGAAATGTTTCAATGAAAGCCAATTGTTGCGACAACCCTACGTCAGACCAAGCGCGCACCGCGCCTTCGGTGAAATAGAACAAAATGAACATGCACGCCCATTGATAGGTGTAGCGCTTGCCTTTGAGGATACCGAATACGGGCAGCAGCAAAGGTACGGCTTTCAGCACCAATAGGGAGCCGCCGGGGCGCAAGGGCGCTAACCACCATTCCCACACCACGCACAGCATGATGAGGCTCAGCAGGCTGAAGCTGGCGATGAGTTGCAGGCGTGGGATCATGCTTGAGCTGCTTTACTTAATGCCACTAAAGTTTGTCTTGCCGACTGTGCATCAAAGATTGGAGTGTCAAAATCAAAGCGTAATACCCTATCATCAGTTTGAACATCAAAGCCATCGCAATCGATTCCTATCATGTGCGCGTGCTTCGTGGTGACGTGGTGTAAATGTGAGCAGTATGCGCGAAGGCTGTCGGCATGGTCGGCGTTCATGTGGCTCAGTATGCCAGCTTCTTGTTGTAATAACTTATTTGGAAGTGTTTGAAATGCATCACCTTCAATCCAGTGTATCTTGCCAAAGCCGCCGATGTATCGAGCCTGTTCGATGCGGATACGATAAAACAAGAAATCATGTGTATCGAAATAATGGGCAGACTGGGGAAAAAAATTAAGATAGCGCAATTTCAGCGCCCCTTCCTGTTCGTCTGCTTTAGTGGCATTTCCCAATAGCGTTAAACGTCCTCCGGCTTGCATATCGCCAGCAATTGGGTCAAATGCGATCAGTGAGACATGTGCATCGGCCTGAATGTTTTTAGTGTGTTCGGCAATAGTGGAAATAAGAATCAAAGGTTGACCATCGTGATCCAGAATAAAGGGAGTAACGGAACCGAAAGGGTAGTTCAAGAAGCGCGCTGAATGAGTGGAGAGTACGCCGCTACGCATAGTGCGCAGAAAACGTCGGGCTTCCTGTGCTGGGGTCATATCGCTCACGCAAGTTTCAACGCGGTTTGTGCCAATCGTTTACCCAGAGCGATACAAAGTTTTTTCTCAGAATCAGAGATGGGGTTTTCATGATTTCCACCCACCACGCGACTTGCGCCATAAGGCGTGCCGCCGAGTGTAGTCGCCGCCAAGTCTGGCTCAGAATAAGGCAGACCAACGATCACCATGCCGTGATGCAGCAAGGGCAACATCATGGATAGCAGCGTGCTTTCATTGCCACCGTGCATAGAGGCGGTGGCGGTGAACACTGCCGCTGGCTTGCCAATTAGTGCGCCTTTTAGCCACAGACCGGAAGTGCCGTCGAGAAAATACTTGAGCGGTGCCGCCATATTGCCAAAGCGAGTCGGGCTACCGAGCGCAAGTCCCGCGCACTCTTTCAAGTCTTTCAGTTCCACATACGGCGCGCCGCTGTCAGGGATGTCGGAATCCGTGGCTTCGCAAACGGTGGAAACTTTAGGAACGGTGCGCAGCCGTGCTTTTGCGCCATTAACCATTTCCACACCACGCGCCACCAGTTGCGCCATGTCGCGCACTGCGCCTTGCTGGGAATAATAGAGAACGAGTATTTCAGCCATCAAATTTTATTCGCCAACTCAACCGCTTTGCCTACATAGCTCGCTGGTGTCATTGCCAGCAGTGCATCTTTGGCCACTTGCGGAATCGCCAGCGTGGCGATGAAGTTGTGCAGGTCTTCTTTACTGATGCCGCTTTTGCCTCGTGTCAGTTCTTTGAGTTGCTCGTAAGGGTTTGCGATGCCATAGCGTCGCATCACGGTTTGTATTGGTTCGGCGAGAACTTCCCAGGAGGATGCCAGATCTGCATAAAGTTTTGCGCGATTGGCTTCCAGCTTTTTCAGGCCTTTGAGGCAGGAGTCGTAGCCCAGCAGCGAATACCCAAAAGCCACACCCATATTGCGTAGCACAGTGGAATCTGTGAGGTCGCGTTGCCAACGAGAGATGGGGAGTTTTTCTGATAAATGGCCGAGCACAGCATTCGCCAGCCCCAAATTCCCTTCCGAGTTTTCAAAGTCTATCGGGTTGACCTTGTGCGGCATGGTGGAAGAACCGACTTCGCCTTCTTTGACTTTTTGCTTGAAGTAGCCGAGTGACACGTAACCCCAGATGTCGCGATCCAGGTCTATCAAAATGGTATTGATGCGCGACATGGCGTGGTACAACTCGACCATCGCATCGTGCGGTTCAATCTGGATGGTGTAAGGGTTGTAGGTCAGTCCTAGACCTTCTACAAAGGATTGAGCGAAGGTTTCCCAATCCACATCGGGATACGCGGACAAATGTGCGTTGAAGTTGCCCACTGCGCCGTTGATTTTGCCAAGGATTTCGACGGCGGCCAGTTGAGTGCGTTGGCGGCGTAGTCTGTAAACGACATTCGCCAGTTCCTTGCCCATGGTGGTGGGTGAGGCAGGCTGGCCGTGGGTGTGGGCGAGCATGGCGGCATCGGCGAGGTCGTGCGCTTGTGTCGTCAAGTTGGTAATGACTGCATCCAGCATCGGCAGCAACACGCTGTCGCGTGCGCCTTTTAGCATCAAGCCGTGCGACAGGTTGTTGATGTCCTCTGAAGTGCAGGCGAAGTGGATGAATTCGCTGGCTTTGCTCACTTCCACGTTGCCCTTGAAGCGCTCTTTCAGCCAGTATTCCAATGCTTTTACATCGTGATTGGTTTTGGCTTCTATGACCTTCACTGCTGCCGCATCGGCCTCGCTGAATTGGACAATTGCTGCATCTAATTCCGCAATAGTGTCGGTTGAGAAGGATGCGATTTCTGGTAGCTCGACGTTGGCAGCCAAAGCTTTCAGCCATTCCACTTCAACAAACGCACGGTGCTTGATTAGTGCATATTCGCTAAAATAAGGGCGCAGCGCGTCCAGCTTGGTTTGATAGCGTCCATCAAGCGGGGAAAGAGCGTTGAGAGCGGTGAGTTCCATGTGCGGGCAGTGAGAGTTGATTTGAGGCTGCAATTTTACGATACTCCGTATTCGAGTGGTAACATTCTACGAATGTTGCCGTCATTCCCGCCTGCGCGGGAATGACGGTGGAAGTTATTGGATTTTTCTAAATCAGCACATTGAGGAGCTTTCATGGCAACGTCTTTTCACCCCCCGCACCGTATTCTCATGGGCCCCGGCCCTTCCGATGTCAGCCCGCGTGTGCTGGCCGCCATGGCGCGCCCCACTATCGGCCATCTCGACCCCAATTTCGTTGAAATGATGGACGAAATGAAGGCCATGCTGCAATACGCTTTTCAGACCAAAAACGAGCTGACTATGCCGGTTTCGGCGCCCGGTTCTGCGGGTATGGAAACCTGTTTTGTGAATTTGCTGGAACCCGGTGATAAAGCCATTGTGTGCCAAAACGGCGTGTTTGGCGGACGCATGAAAGAAAACGTAGAGCGTTGCGGCGCAACGGCGGTGATGGTGATGGACGATTGGGGGACGGCAGTTGATCCGAATAAAGTGGAAGACGCGCTCAAGGCTAATCCTGACGCCAAATTGCTGGCTTTTGTGCATGCTGAAACCTCCACTGGTGCGCAGTCCGACGCACAAACACTCACCTATTTAGCACATAAATATGATGCGCTGTCTTTGGTGGATAGTGTCACTGGTTTGGCTGGCAGCCCGCTCAAAGTGGACGAGTGGGAGATAGATGCCATCTATTCCGGTTCGCAAAAATGCCTGTCCTGCACTCCCGGCTTGTCGCCCATCAGCTTTAGCGACCGCGCTATGCAAGTGGTGAAGAATCGCAAGTCCAAGGTGCAAAGCTGGTTCCTAGATTTGAACCTTGTCACCGCCTATTGGGGCAGTGGAGCCAAGCGGACCTACCACCATACCGCGCCGGTCAATGCACTTTATGGGCTGCACGAGGCCTTGGTTATGTTGCAAGAAGAGGGTTTGGAAAACTCATGGGCGCGGCATAAACAGCACCATCTGGAACTCAAGGCTGGTCTGGAAGCTTTGGGGTTGAAGTTCGTTGTGAAAGAAGAACACCGGCTACCGCAACTCAACTCAGTGTATATCCCTGAAGGTGTGGACGATGCCACGGTGCGTAGCGCACTGCTCAATGATTACGGCTTGGAGATAGGTGCGGGCTTAGGAGCGATGGCGGGCAAAATCTGGCGCATCGGTTTAATGGGGCATGCTTCTAACGAACGCAACGTGAATATCTGTCTGACGGCGCTGGAAGACGTGATGCGGACGTGAACTTTGCTTAACGATTTTTAGTCCATTAAGCACTATGAAAAAGATAATACTGCTTTGTTGTTTGCTCCCCATGCTGGCACACTCTGCCGACGCAGAACCCAGCGTGGAAGCCAACATCGTTGCTATGGATACCGACCGTGACGGCATGGTGAGCGTTGCTGAAATCAAGGCGTATCTGCAAAAAGAATTCGGCCCACACTACAAAGAATCGCTGCTGGAAAAGATGGATTTTGCGGCCAAAGCGCAGAGTTGCGATTCGTCCTTTACCCGTCCGTTTCGGCAGTAGTCTGGCGCGGCTAGATTTAATTTCCTGCATTGAATTTCTTGAGCATCAGCGCGTCAGCGCTCAGCTATAATCATTTCTTTTCACTCGTAACTTCATCATGTTAAACGCCTATCACGACCATATTGCCGAGCGCGCCGCGCTTGGGCTTCCTCCGCTTCCACTGAATCCTGAGCAAACCGCCGCGCTGGTGGATTTATTGAAAGCACCAGCTGCGGGTAGCGAAAAAGAATTATTAGACCTGCTGGAGAATCGCGTTCCGGCTGGCGTGGATCAAGCGGCCTATGTCAAAGCGGCATTTTTGGCGGATATCGCCAACGTCAAGGCTGCGTCGCCACTCATCAGCCGCGAAAAAGCGGTGCAAATTTTAGGCACCATGCTCGGCGGTTACAACGTGCCGGTGCTGGTGAGCCTGCTGGATGGCGATTTGGCGGATGCTGCGGTTAAAGCGTTGTCGCACACCATCCTCATGTTCGACGCATTCCACGACGTGGAAACCAAGGCCAAAACGGGCAACGCGGCGGCTAAAAAGCTGATGCAATCTTGGGCGGATGCTGAGTGGTTCAGCGTTCGCAAGCCGGTGCCGGAAGCCATTCAGTGCGTGGTGTTCAAAGTGGCGGGCGAGACCAATACCGACGACCTTTCCCCCGCGCAGGAAGCTTGGTCGCGCCCCGACATTCCGTTGCACGCCAAGGCCATGCTGGTGAGCAAGATGCCGGACGGCTTGCAGACTATCGAACAACTCAAATCCAAAGACTTGCCGCTGGCTTATGTGGGCGACATCGTCGGCACGGGTTCTTCTCGTAAATCCGCCATCAACTCGGTGCAATGGTTTATGGGCGACGACATTCCGCACATTCCCAACAAGCGCACCGGCGGCGTGATTCTGGGCGGCAAAATTGCGCCCATTTTCTTTAATACCGCCGAGGATTCCGGTGCGTTGCCGATTCAATGTGATGTTTCAAAACTCAGTATGGGCGACGTGATTACGATTCACCCACGAGCCGGAAAAATCACTAACGCAGCGGGCGAAATCCTCAGCAGTTTTGAGTTGGCTCCTGTCACCTTGCCGGACGAAGTGCAAGCGGGTGGCCGTATTGCGCTGATTATCGGTCGCGGCTTGACCACCAAGGCGCGTGCTTCGCTGGGGTTGCCACCATCCACAGCTTTTGTCCACGCGCATCTGGTGGCAGAGTCGAAAAAAGGCTTTACGCTGGCGCAAAAAATGGTCGGGCGTGCTTGTGGCTTGCCAGAAGGCCTCGGCATCCGCCCCGGTACTTATTGCGAACCCAAAACCACCACGGTGGGAAGTCAGGACACCACCGGTGCGATGACCCGCGACGAACTGAAAGAGCTGGCCTGCCTGGGCTTTTCCGCCGACTTGGTGATGCAGAGTTTTTGCCACACCGCCGCCTACCCTAAGCCCGTGGATATTAAGTTGCAGCACAGTTTGCCGGAGTTCATGTCCAGTCGCGGCGGCGTCACTTTGCGCCCCGGCGACGGCATCATCCACTCGTGGCTCAATCGCATGTTGTTGCCAGATACCGTAGGCACCGGCGGCGATTCTCATACGCGCTTCCCGATAGGCATTTCCTTCCCCGCCGGTTCTGGCTTGGTGGCCTTCGCTGCGGCGATGGGCGCGATGCCGCTGGATATGCCGGAATCAGTATTGGTGCGCTTTAAGGGCAAGATGCAGCCCGGCATCACCTTGCGCGATCTGGTCAACGCGATACCGTATGCCGCGATACAAAAAGGTTTGCTGACAGTGGGCAAGCAAGGCAAAAAGAACGTCTTTAATGGCCGCATTCTGGAAATCGAAGGCTTGCCGGATTTGAAAGTGGAACAAGCGTTCGAGTTCGCCGATGCCTCTGCCGAGCGCTCTGCCAATGGCTGTACGGTTAGGTTGGACAAAGCGCCCGTCATCGAATATCTACGCTCCAATGCCGCGTTGCTGGAGAATTTGATAGCGAACGGCTATGAAGATGCACGTACCTTGCGACGCCGCATAGACAACATCAATGCTTGGCTGGCCGCGCCCACATTGCTGGAGCCGGATGCCGACGCGGAATATGCCGAAGTCCTCGAGATAGATTTGAACACCATCAAGGAGCCGCTGGTGGCTTGCCCCAACGACCCTGATGACATCAAGCCATTGTCCGCAGTGGTCGGCGACAAGATAGACGAAGTGTTCATCGGCAGCTGTATGACCAACATCGGCCACTACCGCGCTGCGGCGCGGGTGCTGGAAGATGCCGGCTTGATCCCGACCCGCTTGTGGATCGCCCCGCCGACACGCATGGACGAATCCCAGTTGCGGGAAGAGGGTGCCTATGGCGTGTTCGGCCGCGCCGGTGCGCGTACCGAAGTGCCAGGCTGTTCGCTGTGCATGGGTAATCAGGCGCGGGTAGCGGACAAGGCCACCGTGTTTTCTACCAGTACTCGCAACTTTGATAATCGTATGGGCAAGGAAGCTAATGTTTATCTGGGTTCTGCCGAGCTGGCCGCGGTGTGTGCGGTGTTGGGCAAGATGCCGAGCATGCAGGAGTATTTGCAGGTGTTGGGGGATAAGGTGAACAAGGATGCGGATGTGATTTATCAGTATCTGAATTTTGATCAGATGGCGGAATATAAGCCTAAGAGGGTGATTCCGATTGTGGAAGCGGTGGTTTGAGCTTTCTCGTTAGATGACTGACGCTGAACGACTTCGCAATAAACTAGAAGGCATGTATGCCGCGATTGAAGAACGGTATGCTTGTATACACCCTCATCGTGAACTCCGCCTTCGATTAATTAAAGGAGGACGCCTAGCCTATTATCGGCAGTGTATTCGGTGTGGTTATGCGGGGCAGGCTGTTTCTTCAAGGATTGCCCTTGGCGAAACCATTGGAGTTGTCATCCCAAATTTTGATAACGACGCAGAATTAAGTTGGAGAAAAGCAAAAAGTGAAGATTACTCGCACGCAAGTTACGAGGTTAATCAAGAGCGCCGACTTATTTATGAAGATTATCTGTTATCTAATCAATGGAAAGCGATTAAGGCTTTAGTCTTTAAGCGAGCAAATGATATGTGCGAAATTTGCGAATTGAATGATGCCGTGGATGTACATCATGAGACTTATGAAAACGTATTCGCTGAAAAATTAGAAGACTTAAAAGCGGTATGTAGGTTTTGCCATGATTATTTGCATGGAAAAATAAAACTCTAGAAACTGTAATAAATCAAAACCGTCGGGGGTTGCCCGACAGCAAGTCACTTTCCTTTGCTTGTCCAAAGGAAAGTAACCAAAGCAAATGACACCCTACTGCCTTGCCCCTAACGGGGTACCCGCCAACGCAACTCCGAGCCTGCCCTCGAATGTTTGAGTCGGGGGACGGGTGACCGCGCAACGCGCCCTAGCAAGCCACACAAAACGTGGCGTGCCGTGGAGCTCACACATAGGTTGCCGCCAAGCCCCCCGTCTTGGAGCTGCGTTGGCAGCTGCGGCAGAAGGGAAGGGGTGGTGCGCCACCGCTCTGCTGTCATTCTGGCGTAGGCCAGAATCCAGTTCAATTAAATGGGTTGCATGCGCTAAACTCGATGCTTGGCTAGATTCCGGCCTCCGCCGGAATGACGAGGTTAAAAAGGTGTCAACGCGAATGTTTCGTTGCCGTTGGTGAGGGGCAGGTCTGATTTTTTAATTTGAGGATATCCAAATGAACAAGTTTTTTGCGGTTTCAGCAGGTGCAGCATTGTTGTTGGCGTTGCAAGGGTCAGCATGGGCGGAGGAGCCTCCCCCTCCAGGGGGTGAAAAAGAGCATCACGGCATGATGGAGAAGGCTGATGCCAACCATGATGGCAAAGTGAGTTTTGAGGAATTCAAGGCTGCGCATGAGGCCAAGATGCAAGAGCATTTTAAGAAAGAAGATGCCAATGGCGACGGCTTTATTGATAAGGAAGAAGTCAAAAAAGCGCGTGAGATGCACCGTCAAAAACGGCAAGAACGCCGCGAGAAGCGCGAAGGTAAGCCAGAGTAAAGTCCATCTGCCAGCATGCTCCTTTGTAACAAGCAAAGGAGCATGCTGCTACTAGGGAGCTAACAATTCCAGCGCGGCTTGATGCTTGCCTTCCAGCGCATAGCTATACGCGGTCATGCCGTGATCATCAGCGTGTGACTTGTCCACGCTTTTATCCAGCAACATCTGCACTACCACCACATTGCCATTCGCCGCAGCCCACATCAGCGGCGTAACACCGTTAAGATTGGTGTCGTTGGCGTTAGCGCCTTTGTCCAGTAACAGACGCACGATATCGGGGTTGCCATTACCGGCGGCGTAGTCCAGCGCGGTTTTGTCGGTGTTGTCGCGCACGGCCACGTCGGCATTTTTTGCCAGCAGCATTTTCACGATTTCCACATGGCCACCAAACGCGGCAGCGATGAGCGGGGTGACGCGCATGACGTCGCGCGAATTGACCGCTGCGTCGTTATCCAGCAGCAGTTTGACCACGTTGGCGTGTCCGGCCTTGGCGGCAAGATTAAGTCCGGTGCCATCTTTACGCGTCAACGCATTAACACCGATGCCTTTATCCAGCGCGTGTTGTACGGTGGCGACATCGCCTGCTTCTGCCGCTTTGAGCATGGCGCGGTTGAGGTTATCTTCGGCATGGGCGGAAATTGAGCATATCGCCAACAAAATAATGAGTAGTTTGGTCATGGTGGAGGCTTTCATTGTGCGGCGATGAAGTGCATCAGCGCTTCGACTTCTTCGTCGGTGAGTGGCCCCAACGCGCCCTTCATCGAGCCGCCGTCATTGGTGCGCTTGCCGTCACGAAAATCCTTGAGTTGCTTCATCACATATAACGGTTGCTGGCCTTTCACGCGCGGCACGTCGCCCATGCCGGTGAAAGCATCGCCGTGGCACATGGCGCAGATGGTTTTTTCATATAGCGCCTTGCCTATCATCACCTTGTCTGGCTCTGGCTGGAAAGCGTCAGCCGCTCTGGTGTCGCGCTG
This sequence comes from Methylophilaceae bacterium, assembly GCA_046155285.1. Lineage (GTDB taxonomy): Bacteria > Pseudomonadota > Gammaproteobacteria > Burkholderiales > Methylophilaceae > CAILHX01. The sequence continues at coordinate 35,159 of JBJXEA010000027.1, forward strand.
AAAAGGGGGCAGGTTGCTGAAATATTTGGCCAGTTCCAGCGCCTCGGCTTTGTCGGTAATGGTCGCCGCCATGGCGCTCATTTCCGGGTCGCTGCGGCGGCCTTGCATGAAATCCTTGAGTTGCAGGTACAAATAGGTGCTTTTTTGTCCGGCCAGCGAGGGATATTTAGGGTTGCTGGAATGGCCATCTACACCGTGGCACGCCATACACACGGCGGCTTTTTCTTTGATCGCGGGGTCAAAATCCTCGGCCAAGGCCGGGAGAGTTACTAACAATAATGAGACCAGTAACAAATGAGAATAATGCTTCATGGACAGTCCTTTAATTACCACACCAAATTATCATCTAGACAAGAAAACGGCCGCCAGTGGCGGCCGTTGACCTTACATCAAAAACGCTTAAGGCAATGCAAATACAAATATCGAGTTGCCGCGTTTAAAGTTCAATTGCACGTTACCACCAGCCGCCACAGCAACATATTGCTTGCCGCCCACGGTGAAGGTGACAGGCGGTGCGTTAACACCAGCACCGCAATTGAATTGCCACAACACCGCGCCGCTCTTGGCATCAAATGCCTTGAACAAGCCATTGCCTTCGCCAGTAAATACCACATTACCGGCGGTAGCCAATACGCCACCTATCATGGGTTGCTCGGTCTTGACTTGCCAAGTAATCTTGCCGGTATTCACATCCACCGCGGTCAGATTACCCCATTGCTCTTCTTCAGCAATCGCCTTGAAAGCGCCACCCAGCCACAGCTTGCCGCCTGGGTAAGGAGAAGATTCAACGTGATAGGTCATAGGCTGATGCAAATTCATCGCATAGCTGTAACCCGTGTTTGGGCTATAAGCCATCGGTGACCATTCCACGCCGCCGTTAGCGCCGGGCAACATGCGTGCGCCATCTTTGGTAGGCAGTACCCACATATTTTCTTGTGGAATCATCGCCTCAGAGAAACGAATCAGCTTGCCGGTAGCACGGTCATGCACATACACATGGCCAGTCTTGCCGCCGTGGATCACGGCAGGAATCATCTTACCGCTGGCATCCATGGCGTCCACCAAAATCGGTGGGCTCACAGCATCCAAGTCCCATACGTCATGGGCGATGTATTGCGAGTGCCACTTGTAAGCACCTGTATCCAAGCTCACTGCCACCATGGAGTTGGTGTAGAGATTGTCGCCTGGGCGAATGGAGCCATCCAAGTCAGGCGAGGGATTACCCGCCACGAAGAACACGGTACGCGTCGCTAAATCTACCGCTGGAGTCATCCATACGCCACCACCCAAGGTTTTGTAGGGGTCTCCATTCTTAGCCAAAGCAGCTTTTTCTGCAGCGATGTCACGGTGCATGTCACGACCAGTGGCATCGTGCGTAGCCCATACGCCTACGGAGTTTTCTGGGGTGGTATTGAAGTTCCACAGCAAATCACCGCTCTCAGCGTCATAAGCTTTCACAAAGCCGCGAATACCATATTCGCCGCCGTTGGTGCCAATCAGCACTTTGCCATCCACCACGGTAGGCGCCATAGTTTCGCTGTAGCCCAGCTCAGGATCGGCGATTTGGGTTTCCCATTTCACTTCACCGGTCTTGGCATCCAGCGCTACCAGCTTGGCATCCAACGTACCCATAAACAGGGTGTCGCCGTACATCGCCACACCACGGTTATTCGGACCGCAGCAATAGGTGGTGATTGCACCCATTTTGTGTGTGTAGTGCCAGTATTCCTTGCCAGTTGCAGCATCAATGGCATACACGTGGTTATAGGAGGTGGTGAGATACATCACGCCGTTGACCACTAAAGGCGCGGTTTCCATGGATTCCAGAACAGCGGTTTGGAACACATAGGCCGGCTTCAGTTGCCCCACATTGCCTGCATTGATTTGTGTTGCTGGGGAAAAACGATTGTTGCTGTAGTTGCCGTTGACGTGCAACCAGTTGTTGGCATCTTTGGAAGCCTTGTTGAGCATATCTTGGGAAACCGTACTCAAAGTGCTCTTGAATGTTTCTACTTGCTCTCCTGCCATCGCTGGAGCGGACATAATGCCCACCAAGCTACTGGCCAGAAGTACCGCATAAGTGCTGCGTTTCATGGCGTTCTCCTCTTGATTGTTGTAATAAATCACGGTTACTTGCACGACCAGCTTCTTAGGGAATTTTTTCTAAGCGTTCCTCCCGAAACTTGCTGCTAGTTGACCACTGTATTTCACTGCTGTCAATCAAGAAAAGGGCACCTCTAAAAATCCAACTTCTGTCGCCATGCTACGTTGCTCACAAAAAAATTGCTCCTTACATATAACCCATATGCCGCGTCGCAATTTTTTGCTCGCGCCTTGCCTTGCTTAGAAACTTGAAATTTTAGAGATGCCCAAAAACGTTAAAGCCTAGTGCTTCCCTTCCTTCGCCATGTTGATGGAGTATTTGGGGATTTCAATCACCAAATCCACCTTGCCCACCAAGGCTTGGCATGACAACCGCGAATAAGGCTCCAAGCCCCAAGCCTTATCCAACAAATCATCTTCGGCCTCAGTAGCCTCATTCAAAGTGTTATAACCTTCGCGCACGATGACGTGACAAGTAGTGCAAGCACAGGCTTGGTCACAGGCGTGATCAATATCCACGTCGTTTTCCAGCAAGATGTCGCAGATGGATTTGCCAGTTTCGGCGCTGAGTACCGTACCTTCTGGGCAGAGTTCGACATGGGGGAGTACGATTATTTTCGGCATTATTCGATTTCTTCCAATTTATGACCGGCGAGTGCCTTTTGCATGGTTTGGTTCATGCGCCGTGTGGCGAATTCTTCAGTCGCCTCATTGAGCGCTTCGGTGGCGTGTTTTAAGGCATCACGGCCATCGTAGGCGGCTTTAAGCTGTGTAATTTTCGTCTCGATTTCCGCCAGCTCCGCCGCATTCAACATCGCGCTATCATGCTGCAAAGCCGCCGTGACAGCCTGTATCAACTGGTCAGCTTCCACTTGTAATTCACGCAAGGCGCGTGCTTCTTTGTCGTCTACGGCGTGCACGAATGAAGCCTGTAACATTTTTGCAATTTCGCCCTCCTCCAGCCCGTATGACGGCTTGACCGTGATGTTGGCAGCAACGCCCGTGGTTTGTTCACGCGCAGAAACTGCCAGCAAGCCGTCGGCATCCACTTGGAATGTCACGCGGATACGCGCCGCACCCGCCGCCATAGGCGGAATGCCGCGCAGTTCAAACTTGGCCAGCGAGCGGCAATCCGAGACCAACTCTCTTTCGCCTTGTACCACGTGGATGCTCATAGCGGTCTGGCCGTCTTTGTAGGTGGTAAATTCTTGGGCACGGGCAATAGGCAGCGTGGAATTGCGCGGAATCACTTTTTCCACCAATCCTCCCATCATTTCCAAGCCCAAGGATAACGGCACCACGTCCAGCAACAATAAATCGTCGTCACTCTTGTTGCCCGCCAGTACATTAGCTTGTATCGCTGCGCCTAGCGCCACGACTTTGTCTGGGTCTAAATTGGTGAGCGGTTCACGGCCAAAGAATTCGCCCACCGCGTGTTGAATCTGCGGCATTCTGGTCGCTCCGCCCACCATCACCACGCCTTGAATGTCAGCAATACTCAACTTGGCATCACGCAAAGCCTTTTTCAGTGGCGTGATGGTTTTGTTGACCAAAGTCTCGGTGAGTTGCTTGAAGGTGTCGGTAGTGAGCGTCATATCCAGCACTTCGCCCTTAGCCAATACACAGGTAATCTGCGCCTCAGGATGGTCTGTCAGCCACTCTTTGGCCTCACGCGCTTTAGTCAAAAGATGCGCGTTGTCTTCAGGTGAAAGCAGCGACAGTTTGGCTTGTTCCAGCATCCAGCAATAGATGCGGCGGTCAAAATCATCGCCGCCCAAGGCTGAATCGCCGTTGGTCGCCAGTACCTCGAATACACCTTTGCTTAAGCGCAAAATGGATACGTCAAACGTGCCGCCGCCAAGGTCATAAATCACATACACGCCTTCCGAACCATTATCCAAGCCATAGGCCACGGCGGCGGCGGTGGGTTCGTTGAGCAGGCGCAGCACGTTTAATCCAGCCAGCATCGCCGCGTCTTTAGTGGCTTGGCGCTGCGCGTCATCGAAATAGGCGGGAACGGTAATCACCGCGCCCACCAGCTCGCCACCTAGCGATTTCTCGGCGCGGGCTTTGAGGTTTTTGAGGATTTCGGCAGAAATTTCGACCGGACTTTTCACGCCCGCTACCGTGTTGATTTGCACCATGCCCGGCGCGTCCACAAAACGGTACGGTAGATGCGAGGCATCCACGTCTTGCAAGCCCCGCCCCATCAAGCGCTTGGCGGAGGAGATGGTGTTCAGCGGGTCGTGGCTTTGCTGTTTTTGCGCGGAGTAACCGACCTCCACGCTGCTCGCGCTATAGCGCACGATGGAAGGCAACAAAGCGCGACCATCTTCGTCCTTCAACACCACGCTCATCCCGCTGCGCACGGTGGCGACAAGCGAGTTGGTGGTGCCCAAGTCTATGCCCACCGCTAAGCGATGCTGGTGCGGTGCGGCGCTCATGCCGGGTTCGGAGATTTGCAGTAATGCCATTAATTATCTTTGCTGGAAAGCATCCTTAATACTTGTAGGTTGGCGCTGAACGTAAGTGAAGCCCAACGCACACAAAGCCCATATCGCTGTTGGGCATCGCTCTGCTCAACCCAACCCACGTCAGCTTTCACGTTGTTCAATCGCGCTATCAATTTCACTCAAGAGCTTATCCATAAAGCTCAACTGGCGCACGTTTTCTGTGGCAACAGCGTCATCGTTTTGGTCTAGCGCTAATCTCAGCTTGGTTTGCAGCGTTTTTTCAGCGTCCAAAATCTCATGCTGCAAAGCCTCAAGCTGCGCCACATCGCCAGCCTCTTCTATCGCCTCGCGCCACTCCATCTGCTGCATTAAAAACGCCTTCGGCATGGCGGTGTTGGATTCTTCTTGCGTATCCAAGCCTTTAAGTTTCAACAGATAACGCGCGCGTTGCAGCGGGTTTTTCAGGGTCTGGTAGGCATCATTGGCTTGGGTGGCCGATTGCAAAGACTGAAGTTTCTCAGCATCCGAGCCAGCAGTAAAACGGTCGGGGTGGACTTCACTTTGCAGGCGGCGGTATTGAGTATCAAGCGCCGCCGAATCAATCGCAAAGGTTTGTGGTAGGTTGAATAGCTGGAAATGGTTCATAGGGTATACATTTTGAGATTGTAGCTAAGGCTGCAAGCCCTCACCCCAACCCTCTCCGGCGGGGAGAGGGAGTTAAAAAAAGCCAGCGTTAAACTGTGAAACTCTCCCCACAGCCGCACTCGTCCTTGACATTCGGGTTTTTGAATTTGAAGCCTTCGTTCAAGCCTTCTTTGGCAAAATCCAACTCGGTGCCGTCTATGTACACCAAACTTTTTGGATCAACGATGACCTTCACGCCGTGACTTTCAAATGCCATATCTTCGGGATTGGTTTCATCCACGAACTCCAGCGTGTAAGCCATGCCGGAGCACCCCGTGGTTTTCACGCCCAAGCGCAAACCCACGCCTTTGCCGCGATTGGCGATGAATTTTTGCACGCGGGCGGCGGCTGGTTCTGTGAGCGTGATTGCCATGAGTTTAAGCCGCCTGTTTTTGCTTGAGGTCAGCAATCGCCGCCTTGATCGCGTCTTCCGCCAGCACCGAGCAGTGAATTTTCACCGGCGGCAAAGCCAATTCTTCGGCAATGTCGGAATTCTTGATGGTCATCGCTTGATCCAGATTCTTGCCCTTGAGCCATTCGGTCACCAGCGAAGATGAAGCAATCGCCGAACCGCAGCCGTAGGTCTTGAACTTGGCGTCTTCGATGATGCCAGCGTCATTGACGCGGATTTGCAGCTTCATCACGTCGCCACAAGCCGGTGCGCCTACCATGCCCGTACCCACGTGGTCGTCGTTTTTGTCCAACGCGCCTACATTGCGTGGATTTTCGTAGTGATCTAAAACTTTGTCTGAATATGCCATTTTGTTACTCCTTAATAATTCTTAAAAACCGGAGATTTGTTCGTCTGGCTAGGCGGAGGTGGGTGACATTTGGTCTTTCCAAATGAACCCGCCGACAACAACGCTAGACGGACAAAGAACGGTTTTTAGTGGGCAGCCCACTCAACTTTTGATATATCAATTCCCTCTTGGAACATTTCCCAAAGCGGGGACAATTCGCGCAACTTTTCAATCTTCGCCTTGAGCAAGCCTATGGTGTAATCCACATCCTCCTCAGTCGTGTAGCGACCAATCGAAAAGCGAATGGAGCTATGCGCCAGCTCATCGCTACGTCCCAAAGCACGTAATACATACGATGGCTCCAAACTGGCTGAAGTACAGGCCGAACCACTGGAAACCGCGATGTCTTTCACCGCCATAATCAGCGATTCGCCTTCCACATAATTGAAGCTGATGTTGAGGTTGTGCGGCACGCGTTGCTTAAGATCACCATTCACATACACTTCTTCTATCTCGCTCAAACCGGCCAACAACTTGTCTCTCAGGCGACGAATCCGTGCGTTTTCCAACGCCATTTCGTCTTTAGCAATACGGAAGGCTTCGCCCATGCCGACGATTTGGTGCGTAGGCAAAGTGCCAGAGCGGAAGCCGCGCTCATGACCGCCGCCGTGCATTTGCGCTTCCAGTCTGACTCTTGGCTTGCGACGTACATATAAAGCGCCTATACCCTTGGGGCCGTAGGTTTTGTGTGCGGAAAAACTCATCAGATCTACTGGTAATTTTTCCAGATTGATTTCGACCTTGCCTGTGGCCTGCGCTGCATCCACATGAAAAATAGTGCCATTGGCGCGGCACAGATTGCCAATCGCTTCAATGTCTTGAATCACTCCGATTTCGTTGTTCACCAACATCACCGAAACCAGCACGGTATCAGGCCGCAACGCGGCTTTGAACTTGGCGATGTCCAGCAAGCCATTGGGTTCCGGCTGCAAAAAAGTAGCCTCGAAACCTTGCCGCTCCAACTCACGCACGGGGTCTATCACCGCCTTGTGCTCGGTCATCACGGTGATGATGTGCTTGCCCTTGGTGGCGGCATAAAAATTGGCCGCGCCTTTGATGGCGAGGTTGTTGGATTCGGTCGCGCCGGATGTCCAGGCGATTTCCTTAGGGTCACAGTTCACCAAAGCGGCGACTTGCTCACGCGCATTTTCCACCGCGTCGTCCGCCGTCCAGCCAAAGCTGTGCGAGCGCGAAGCCGGGTTGCCGAAATGCTCGGTCAAATAGGGGATCATCACCTCTGCCACGCGCTTGTCCACTGGCGTAGTGGCGGAATAATCCAGATAAATTGGGGTCTTACTCATTCACTTTTCCTTTATGCTGCCTTCGCTTTTAATCCCTCCCCTTGAAAGGGAGGGAATGTCCTGCTGCAAACTAAGCCGCTATTGCGGTCAGTTGTTGCATCCTATTCAGCGCCTGACTCAGCGCCTTCAAAAAATCTTGTACTTCCTGCATCGTATTACTGTGGCTCAAACTCACACGCACCGCACCTTGCGCCAATTCCGGCATTACACCCATCGCCAGCAATACCGGGCTGGGTTCGGTGCTATCGCTGGAACACGCCGAGCCACTGGCAACCGCGTAACCCGCTCTATCCAGGGCTACCACTAGCGTTTCACCGTCCATATCGGAGAAGGCGAAGAAACTGGTGTTGCTCAAACGCTTGACACCTCCGCCAAATATCACGCCACCTAAATCTACGACGCCTTGCTCCAAAACCTCGCGCAACTGATGCGTATATTGGGCGTTTTGCGCCACATTAAATAGGCTGCAAGCCGCGCCAAAACCCACAATCGCCGCCACATTCTCGCTGCCGCCACGCAGGCCTTTTTCTTGCCCGCCACCAAACTGAATCGCGCGTATGTCTAGTTTCTTGTCTATCAGCAAAGCGCCCGCACCCTGCGGCCCGCCTATCTTGTGGGCAGAGACACTCAACGCCCCTACACCATGCCGATTCAACTCGGCGAAGTTGATGGGCATTTTGCCCAAGCCCTGCACCGCATCGGTGTGAAATACGGCTTTGCGCTGTTTTGCCAACTCGGCAAAAGTCGCAATGTCCTGCACCACGCCGGTTTCGTTATTCGCCATCATCACCGAAACCAAGCCAGTTGGCGCTTCCAGCGCGGCACTAAAATCATCCAAACGCACCAGCCCGTCAGCATCCACACCCACTTTGCGCAACGCCCAACCTTGGCGACGCATGGCCTCGGCAGACCGCATCACCGCCGGATGCTCCACCGCGCTCACCACAATCTGGCTGGGCTTCAAGTTAGCCCCTATACCCAACAGACCTATATTATCCGCCTCAGTTCCGCCGCTAGTAAATACTAACTGGGTCGGGTGTGCACCCAAACTTTGCGCCACTTGCTGCCTTGCTGTGTCTACCGCCTCACGCGCTCTGCGCCCAAAACTGTGGCGGCTGCTGGCGTTGCCCGATGCCAAATATGGCATCATCGCTTCCAACACCCGCACATCTAAAGGGCTGGAGGCATTGTGGTCAAAATAAACCGCACTCATTTAGGCCGCCGCCTCTAGCGCCCTTTTGCTTATTGGCTGCTTAATGACCGCCACTTTCTCCGCCTGTTGCGCCGCGACCAGATGCTGCAAACTCACGCCTTCGAGATAATCAAATATCCTGTGGTTAAGCGAAGTCCATAAATCGTGAGTCATGCAGCGCTTTTCATCATGGCAATTTTCGTTGCCGCCGCATTGTGTGGCATCAATCTGCTCATCCACCGCGCGGATAATGGCTGACACCGAAACTTCATCGAGCGCCATCGCCACTTGATAACCGCCACCTGGACCGCGCACGCTTTTGACCAAGCCACCCTGACGCAAGCGGCTGAAAAGCTGCTCCAGATAGGACAACGAAATGCTTTGGCGCTGGCTAATGTCGGCCAAAGTTACCGGACGACCATCTTCATTCATGGCGAGGTCTAGCATCGCGGTGACGGCAAAACGGCCTTTGGTGGTGAGTCTCATAACTTGCTTACACTTGCTAGCTTGCGGCTGGCATACAGATTTGACATGCCAGAATAATATAATACCCTAGAAGTTTAGTCAACTATTTTATTCAGGTGCTTTACGTCAAAAGCGTCACCCACTTTTTCATCCACATCCAAGTCTGCGCCTAGCTTGGCAAGCTTTTCGGTCAGCGCTTGCAGGCGCTTATCCTGGCTATCCGCATGATCCAAAAGTGCATGTATCGCCTTGGCCATCGGGTCATTCCCATCTTCTCCCACGGCATAAGCAGAGAAGCCCATTTTTTGCGCGGTCTTATCCCGTTTCTTGGCTTTAGCCTGATCCAGAATACGTGCAGGAATGCCTACCGCTGTTGCCCCTGCGGGTACATCTTTCACCACCACCGCATTGGAACCTATCTTGGCACCCGCGCCGACAGTAATCGGCCCCAATATCTTGGCGCCAGCGCCAATCACTACGCCGTTTTCCAGCGTGGGATGCCGTCTGCCTTTATTCCACGAAGTGCCGCCCAAAGTTACGCCATGATACAAAGTGCAATCGTCCATGATGACGGCGGTCTCGCCTATCACCACGCCCATACCGTGATCAATAAAGAAGCGGCGACCTATAGTGGCACCGGGGTGTATTTCGATACCCGTCAGCCAGCGAGCGATGTGCGAGATGAACCGTGCCAGCCAGCGCAGGCCGATACCCCACAGCCAATGCGTCAGGCGATGAAAAATGAGCGCATGCACGCCGGGGTAAGTGGTGAGCACCTCCCAAGTGTTGCGTGCCGCAGGGTCACGCTCAAAAACGACGGAGATATCCTCACGCAGATGATCAAACATAATCAGGATTTAATAGTTTACAAAAGTGGAAGGTTATCACGACAGGGGTATGCAGAGAAAATCTGCGTAAGGATGAGAACTTAATCACGACTCATTGCCTCAACCACCAGTGTGGATTATTCTGTGATTCAAAGAGAGGGCAAGGAGATTATTATGAAAAAAATCGTTAAATCTGAAGCCGAATGGCAAAAGCAACTTAGCCCCATCCAATACCAAGTCACTCGCCACGCCGCCACCGAACGCCCCGGCACCGGCGAATACACTGACCATCACGAACGTGGCATCTACACCTGTGTCTGTTGCGGCACACCGCTGTTTGAATCTGACACCAAGTTCGATTCCGGCTGCGGCTGGCCTAGTTACTTCAAGGCGCTCAACCCGGACAATGTGCTTGAGAAACGCGATGTAAGCCACGGCATGGTGCGCACCGAAGTCATTTGTAACGTTTGCGACGCGCATCTGGGGCATGTGTTCCCAGATGGCCCTCCACCGACGGGGTTACGTTATTGTATTAATTCTGCTTCGTTGAGTTTTGAGAAGAAGTAAGGTACTTAAAAACTAGAGGTTGAGGACATCATGAAAAAAATTGCCAAGCTGCTTGTTTTATTGTTTTGTATGTCTACTTTCATATGCTATGCGGCTTCACAGAAGAATGATCAAGCCAAAGTAAACCAAGAGACTCAGGATGGAATAAGGCAATTACAGCAGGATTCAAGAACATTATCCCACGACATAGAAATTCTTCGTAGAGATCAAGTTAATTACAGCATAGAAAAGAGCCTGCTTAAGGAATCATTCTCAGCCAATATGGAACGAATCAATGTTGTAATTACGCTTTTTCTAGGAATTTTTGGCGTGCTTGGTTTCTTAGGAATTAGAAGCATTAAGGAAATAAAAATAGATTACACAAATGAGCTTGATAAGTTGCGCACTGTAAAATTAGATTTTGAATCACAACTTTTATCTTTCAGGACTAAACAGATAGAGTTTGAAAGTCAGGTTGAAAAATTAATTAAGTCAGATACTGAACAAGACACTCGCCTTAAGGTTCTTGAATTGGTAGAAAAAGCAAACAGCATTATGGGATCTAAAAATTGGGGATGGGCTCTAGAATTTATTAATGTTGGCTTAGAACTTGATCCAAACAATATTCAATTACTAACATACAAAGCAAAATGCCACGCAAAAAGTGGGGAATTCTCTGCCAGCATTGAAACTTCAAAGAAAATCCTTGAAATACAACCCAAAAGTACTATCAGAATAATTAATCTATTGGAACTTCTTGCAATAACTACCCAAGCTGAAGAATTCAATAAAGTCTATACACAACATAAACAAATCGTAGATGACTTTGAAAACGGCTCTGTCATAGTCTATCTTAATGCTTTAAAGAATTTAATGACTGGACTTATTAGTGAAGCCAGTGAGGACTTGATTAATTTTGCTAAAGCTTGCGACCACTTACCAAAACCATTACTGGGTCCTTGGGACTTTGATGAAGTCATGATTGGCGTATCTAACCTTCCCCAAGGCAAACAAAAAGAGCTACTTAATAAAACAGTTCAACTTTTTCAAGGTGCAATACCGCCAACTGAGTTTATTACAGCATTGCAACAGCCGTGAATTAGTGATTAGGGCTGAGTTAACTCAGGTCACCACTTCTCCAACACTGCCTTCAATATCCCCCGCAATATATTCACTTCTTTCTGCTGTAACCCCGCACGGGTGAACAACCTGCGTAGCCTCGACATCAATCGTTTGGGTTCTGCGGGGTTCAAGTAGCCGATCTCGACCAGTGTCTGTTCCAGATGCCCGTAAAAACCTTCAATATCGTCATGCGTGGCGGGTTTGATGCGTTTGTAGGGGTTCCTGGGTTCAGCGATCTCTGGTGTGCCGTACAAGGCCATACGTAGCTCGTAGGCCATGATCTGCACCGCAGAGGCCAGATTGAGCGACGAATAGTCAGGATTGGCCGGGATGTGTGCCAAATACTGACAGCGGATCAACTCTTCATTCGACATGCCGCTAGTCTCGTTGCCGAACACAAACGCCACTTGTTGCTCGGTAGCAATCGCCAGTGCTGCGGCTTCGCGTGGCGAACCGGCCTGATGTGATAACTCACGCCGCCTCGCCGTCAGGCCTATCACCAAACTACAACCTACCAAGGCTTGCTCCAGCGAATCGCACACTTGTGCGGCTTCCAGTATGTCGGTCGCTCCGGCGGACATCATGTCAGCATCGGCATGCGGGAATTTTTGCGGGTTGACCAGCCGCAAATCGGTCAAGCCCATGGTTTTCATGGCGCGTGCCGTGGAGCCTATATTACCGGGGTGGCTGGTCTGACAAAGGACGATGCGAATCTGGTCTAGTTTGTTCAAGGCGATGTGAGTGGTTTCAGGTAAAATGAGCGCCTATTTTATATTGATACTTCCAAACTCATGCATCCCATGCTTAACACGGCGATTAAAGCCGCTCGCAGCGCCGGTTCTGTCATCAACCGCGGCGCACAGAACCTGGACGTGCTGAATGTGCAACAAAAGAGCATCAACGATTACGTGAGCGAGGTGGATCACGCCGCAGAGGAAATCATCATCCAGACCCTTTTGGCGGCGTATCCCAGCCATTCGATACTGGGCGAGGAGACTGGCGCGCAGGGCGACAACAACGAATACCTGTGGGTGATCGACCCGCTGGATGGCACCACCAACTTCCTGCATGGCTTTCCTCAATACGCGGTCTCTATCGGGTTGATGCATCGTGGGGTGATGGATCAGGCCGTGGTGTACGACCCGGCACGCAATGACCTTTTCACCGCGACCAAAGGCCGTGGCGCTTACCTGAACGACAAGCGCATCCGTGTCAGCAAGCGTAGTCGCTTACAGGAATGCATCATCGGCACGGGCTTCCCGTTCCGCGATTTCTCGCACATGGACACCTATCTCGCCATGTTCAAGGGTATGGCATTGAGCACTTCCGGCATTCGCCGCCCCGGCGCTGCCGCGCTGGACTTGGCTTATGTGGCCGCCGGCTACTACGACGGCTTTTGGGAGATTGGTCTTTCCAAATGGGATGTCGCTGCGGGCGCGTTGCTGATTACCGAAGCTGGCGGACTGGTGGGGGATTTTGAAGGCAATGAAAGCTGGTTTGAAACCGGCAACATCGTCGGCGGCAACCCCAAGATTTTCGGCCAGATGCTGAAGGTGTTAGCGCCACATTTGACAGACGAGTTAAAGACAAAGCGTTAAAACCATGCAAGTACCAGAAAAACCTCCGAATCACATGTCAACTGAACGCACACAAGAAGAAAACCAGTACCATTTCCACGTACTCAAAAAAATCAAGCTCGGTCAAACAGACATTGCGGAAGGCCGCAGTTACTCACACGATGATGCCCTACAACGACTGGATAAATGGCTATTACCTTAATTTAGCCCCTCACCCCAGCCCTCTCCCACAAGGGGCGAGGGAGCAAAGCGGTGGCGTACCACCCACTTCCCTTCTGCCGCAGCCGCCAACGCAACTCCAAGCCCCCGTCTTGGAGTTGTGTTGGCGGGTATCCCTTTAGGGGCAAGGCAGCAGGGTGTCCTTTGCTTTGGTTACTTTCGTTTGGACAAGCAAACGAAAGTGACTTGCTGTCGGGCAACCCCCGACGGTTTTGGTGTAAATCTAAAAAAATGGATTCCGGGTCAAGCCCGGAATGACGCCGGAGAATGGGCGAGTTCGGCGATATTGGATGCTTGACTGGATTCTGGCCTTCGCCAGAATGACGGGTTGCTAGCGCTGGCACTGCGAGCAATAAAACGTAGAGCGTTGCCCCTGTTTCAAGCTTTTGATCGCGCCACCACAAACCTTGCACGGCTCTCCAGTACGACCATAAACAAAATATTCCTGCTGAAAATATCCCGGGTTGCCATCCGCACCAAAAAAATCCCGCAGACTGCTGCCTCCGGCCTCTATCGCGGCGGCGAGTGTGGCTTTGATTTCTTCCACTAGTCTTTGGCACCGCGCACGACTCACCTTGTTCGCCGCAGTTTTGGGACTGATTCCAGCGCGGAATAAGGATTCACTGGCGTAGATATTGCCCACACCCACGACTAAATGACTATCCATGATGACAATTTTGATGGCTGCGCTACGGCTGCGGGTTTGGGTGTAGAGATAATCGCCGTCAAAACCTAGTTCCAGCGGCTCTACTCCTAAGCTTTGCAGCAGTTTGTGCTGCATCGCATCACCCTCCAACCACAGCACCGCACCAAAACGCCGTGGGTCGCGCAAGCGCATCACGTTGCCGCTTTCAAACACCACATCCAGATGGTCGTGCTTGGCGGGGGTTTCATGTTGGGGAAGCAGCGATAAACGGCCAGACATGCCTAGATGCAACATCAGCGTGCCGCTTTCACAGCGCACCAGAATGTATTTGGCGCGACGGCTTAATTCTAAAAAATTCTGACCGGTAAGTAGCTCAGGCAGATTGGCCGGAACAGGCCAGCGTAGGGAATGATTGCGAACGGTAACAGCACTTACCCGCTGATTGACTAAGGGCAACAGCCCGCGCCGCGTGGTCTCGACTTCGGGCAGTTCGGGCATGGGGAATAACTACTCGACCTTGAAACCTGCCGGAGGATTTAGAATCGTAAACCCTACATCCTGCGGGAAATGATATTGCAGCTTTTCGTCTTCGCGCACCAGCAGCAATTCCGGCGATTCTTGCATCTTGACGAGCTTCACCACTTTGCCATTCTTGAGCTTAATCAACACAAAAGGCTGTGGCTCCTTGACCGGGACGAAAGGCTCAACTGACGCGGCCTGCAGCTCCGCCCAGTTGACGAACCAATCATCCATTTCTTGCTGGTTAGGGTTGGGTTTGTATTTGCTGGCCGCGGTCACTTGCCATTTGCCGTCATCGGCTCTATGCACCTTGAGGTGCGTGCCTTCCCATTGCTCCAAGGCACCAAAATCAAAGTCTACAATTTCTTCGTCCTTGGCTAATGGGTGCTTATCCAAAAACTCTAGCGGCTGCACGGTGGCGTTTTCGCCGTAGATGGTTTCCAGTGTGTAGACCTGGTTTTCATGCGCCACAAATTGCTGCCCGCCGACCGGGTTGAACATGCCGAAACTAAAAGTTTTATCATCGGCATGAATAATCATCTGTGGATGATCCAGCCCAAACTGCGCAGCATTGGCGAGGGGGAATTTTTCAGGGCTGGTGGCCAAAGCCACCGACAGCACGCGCCCGATAGAAAGCGCATCGGCACGGCCTTGATAAGGCTCAACCATCATCCAGCGACCATCTTTCTTCTCGAACACTATCGCTTTTCTGGCAGGCACTTCGATACGCAGATGCGTGACATCCGCAGGCTCAAAACTGGCGATGTTATAAATCTGTTCTTTTTTCTCTACGGCGACTGGGCGCTGATAAACATAGAAGCCTAATCCGGCCACGACAAGCAATAACAATAAATTTAGAATCCAGCGTGATTTCATGGCTTATCTCTTGCGCCGTTTCACCCAAATGAGCAACCCCGCCATCAGCAACAAAAACGGCAGCAGATAGGTGGGAATGCCACGTATCACCAGCCAATTAGTCAATGCCTTATCCGCAGGAATATTGAGGTTGGTGTCTTTGAATGGGCGGGGCTGGATGGTGATTAGCTTGTCGTCGCCCGACAGCCAGTTGACCATGTTCACGCCGAGGTCAAAATTGCCCACGCTGCTCAAGGCGCGATTAGAAAGAAAGCCGCCGCTACCCACCACCACGATACGCTGGGTTTTGCCTTTAGCTTCTTGCGTATCCGGGAATTTACGCTCCATAGCGATGGCGATGTTGATGGGGCCGCCTTTGTCCTGTTTGGCATCGAAGGCTATCTTGCCCGCCAAATCGCCAGTTTCTAGCCAACCAGTGGCCGCCACGTCTATCAAGGGTGTGACATCGAACCCCATATCACTGGCGTTGGAGGCTATCTCACGCGCCAGGGGAAAGATGCTGCGCAAATTAAATCTTAAGGTGATTGGGTGTTCCGCGTAGCGAGCAGAGAATGCCATTTTGAAATCTCCACCGGCTTGTGCAGCAGCAGGATCAACCACGATGCCCGGAGTAAGCTGCAAGCCAAGCTGGTCGGCAAGTGGCTCCAAACCGTGCAAGGAGCCTTGTTCCAGCAGCCACAGCACATTGCCGCCATGGGCGATGTAGGTCTTGATCTTGGCTACTTCTACCGGCGACACATCAATTTGCGGACTGGCAATCACCAGCATCGCGCCCTGTTTAGGCACGCCCGCTTCTAATACCAGATTAGGATTAGAGAGCTTGAAGCCGCGGCTTTCCAGCTCTTTGCCGAAATCGCCCAAATCATGCTCTTTCAAGCCTATCAGGCTGCGCTCGCCGTGACCTTCCAGAAACATCACGTTGCGCGACTCAGATCTGGAAAGCTTGACCAAAGCATTGGCCATGTCCTGCTCATTGATAGGTGGTAGCACATGCTCAGTCTTTTTGTTGTACTCCACAACGAATTCGCCGTCGTCGCGTATTCCCGCCTCTTGCGCCTGTTTTGGATTGGCGGCGGGATTGACGAACTCGATATGCAAATCCGGCTTTGCGCGTTGGTAGCGCGTGACGAAATCCACAATGACCTTGCGTCTAGTGTCGTCAGCCCCAGCATACACCGTAACATTGACCGCACCTTTCATCTGTTTGAGCAGGTTGATGCTGCCTTCGCTCAAGGTATTGCGTGAACTTTGGGTGATGTCGCGGGACACATGAAATTCATTGGTGACATAGCCTATCAACAGCACCAAAGCCAGGAACAGCACCACGAACATGCTGTTCTGCATCATCATCTGAAGACGTAATTTTTTGTTGATTTTCATAGTGTTATCCGTGCAGCCTGTCAGCATCTAAACGACGCACAGTCAAAGTCAAAAAGGTCAAGATGAACAAAAAGAAATAGGCCAAATCTTTGGTGTCCAGAATACCGTGAGAGAACGGTTCAAAATGGCGCATCAGCGATAGTTTGTTAAAGATGCTAGTAGGATCGCCAGCGAAATACTTATCCAACGCCAGCAAAATGAATAGGCTCACAAAGGTGATGATGGCCGCCACGATGGGCTGGCGTGTAAGACTGGAAACAAACAAACCTAAAGCAGAGAAGCTCGCCAGTAGCAGCCACAAGCCCAGCATATTCGCCAGAATGTAGCCGAAATCAAGGTCTGTCCACAGATTGAGGCTGCTCACCATCGCGCCGGAAAACAGGATGGTGATGCTCAAGAAAGTCACCAGCCCGATAAATTTGCCCAGCACGATTTCGGTCAGCGTCAGTGGTGCGCTGAACAAGAAAGTCAAGGTTTGATTCTTGCGTTCTTCGCTAATAAGACGCATGGATAAAAGCGGAACGGCGAACAGCATGACGAACGAAGCCATACTGAAAATGTTGTTGCCGACGAATTCGGTCACGCCCAAACGCTCTTCCGGCCGCACCATGCCCGACATCATTTCAAAATAGCTGTTGATGCCCACGTAGTAGCCAAAATGGGCGAATACCACCTGCAACAAAGCCAAAATCACCCAACCCATAGGCGAGGTGAACATGCTACGTAATTCTTTACCGGCAACGGCGAATATCATAAAAGTCCTTAATTTCAATCGGTTGTTGCGTTACAACTTGTAGCGGAGGCGAGGTCGCCTGCGCTACGAGATGCTTTACTACTGCACAGTTTCTTGATAGGTGAGTTGCACGAACACTTCTTCCAGACTGGTTTGATCCGGTGTAATTTGGTGCAAGCCCCATTTTTTCTTGACTGCGGTTTCCACGAGGCGCTCGGCAGGATTTTCGCCCACCGCATACTGCACACGCAGCAAGCCGTCTTGCACCGCAGTTACGCTTATCACACCGCTGATTTTCTCGATTTCATCCAAGCTAGGCGCGTTATTCAAACCCAACAATAATTTATTACCTTGGCGCTGTTGCTTCAGCACGTCTATGCCGCCGTTGAACACCAACTGGCCTTTGTGAATGATCTGCACGTGATCGCATACCATCTCCACCTCGGGCAAAATATGCGTAGACAAAATCACGCTATGCTCGCCGCCCAGCTCTTTAATCAGCGTACGAATATCACGAATTTGAATCGGGTCTAAGCCTACCGTAGGCTCATCCAAAATCACCACCATAGGGTTATGGATAATGGCTTGCGCGATGCCCACGCGCTGCTGATATCCTTTGGACAGATTATCAATCAAGCGCCCGCTCATCTCCGTCAAGCCGGTACGCTGTTTTGCAACCTCCACAGCTTTTTTAATGTGTTTGCGCGTCACCCCGTGCAGTCTGCCTGCCAGCACCAGCATTTCATCCACGGTGAGTTCTTTGTAAAGTGGCGGCTGCTCTGGAAGATAGCCGATGAGCGCCTTGGCGGCTTTGGGGTTTTCGATGATGTCTATGCCACAAATCCTCACGCTACCCGCCGTTGGCGCTAGATTGCCTGTGAGCATCTTCATAGTGGTAGATTTGCCCGCGCCATTAGGGCCTAAGAAGCCTAGCACTTCGCCTTGGCTCAAACTAAAGCTCACGTCGCGCACCACGGTGTTGTTGCCATAGGTGCGAGTCAGCTCGCTGGCTTCGATGGTTACAGTTGTCATAATGAATGCGGATTAATCTCAAGTTAAGAGGCGTGAAAACTGCTGGTCTTGTAGCAAGTTACGCAGGGCGCATATACTATACGAAACATTCTGCTTACGCCACGGTCGAAGTTGCACACTCTCTAGGACACCTCCATGAAAAAAACACTCTCTATCCCGCTGATTTTGGCCATGCTGCTATATTCTGTCACCTTTGCAACTCAGGCCGCCAGCGACAAGAAAACCACACCAGAGGCAACACTGAGTCCCGAATTCATCTTTAAGTTCCTAGTCGGCGAAATCGCCGGTCAGCGCGGTGATGTCAGCTCTGCCAGCGCCATACTCTACGACTTGGCGAAATCCACTGGCGACGCGCGTCTCGCCGAACGTGCCGCTCGCGCCGCACTTTACATCAAGCAAGGCCCAATGGCGCTTCAAGCCGCCACACTATGGGCAGAGCTAGACCCCAATTCCGCCGAAGCACGACAAATCGTCACGCAATTACTACTGGCTTCCGGCAAGCTAGCCGATTTACGCCCTCACCTGAAAAAAATGCTAGCCGATGAGGCCAACCGCGCCAATGGCTTTATGTACATTGCCGGCACGCTGTCCCGCAATCAGGACAAAGCGCAAACCCTGCAACTGATACAAGAGCTCGCCAGGCCCTACCCTAATCTGGCTGAAGCACATTTTGCCGTGGCGCACGCCGCCTGGAGTGCGGGTAATGAACAGCTAGCTTTGAGCGAACTCCAAGCAGCCGACGTTGCCAAGCCAGGTTGGGAAATTGGTGCACTATTGCATGGGCAGATCCTGCAAGCGCGGCCCACCGAGGTTCTACATTTTTATGAGACCTTTCTCGTGGCCTATCCTGCCAGCCTTGAGGTCAAGCTGGCTTATGCCAAACTATTAGTCACCGAGAAGCAAATGGACGCGGCGCAGCAGCAATTTGAGCAACTGGTAGAAGCCAAGCCTGACAGCCCTGACATCCACGTAGCTATTGGCCTGCTGAGCGTGCAGGCAGAGGATTTGAGCAACGCCGAAAACCACTTCAAACAAGCCTTAGCGTTAAATTACAAAGACGTAGATCAGATACGTTTTTATCTGGCGCAGATTAGCGAACAGATGCAGCAAACCGAGGAGTCCAAAAACTGGTACGAATCCATCAACCCAGACAGCCGCTTTTATCTTGAAGGCCAGCTCAAAATGGCGGCGGGCGAAGCTAAAAATGGCCAGTTAGAGACGGCACGCAATCGTCTGCACAACATCCCCAACCTCAATTCTGAACAACAAGCGTTGGTCATTCAAACCGAAGCCTCATTGTTTTCACAGGCCAATCGCCATCAAGAAGCTTTTGACTTGCTGCAAAACGCCATCGCTAATTACCCCAATAGTCCTGACATTGTCTACGACTATGCGATGGTGGCCGAGCGCGTAAAGCACTTTGACATCATGGAACATGAGCTACGCAAACTGATGTTGATGAAGCCCGATTTCGCGCAAGCCTACAACGCGTTGGGCTACACCTTGGCCGAACGCAACGAGCGGCTGGACGAGGCGCAAAAACTCATCGAAAAAGCGCTGGCGCTTACCCCCGATGACCACTTTATTCTGGACAGCATGGGCTGGGTACACTATCGCATGGGCAGGCTAGATGAGGCACTGCAGTTTATTCAACGCGCTTACGACACGCAACCAGACCCGGAAATCGCCGCGCATCTGGGCGAAGTGTTGTGGCAGCAAGGCAAGCATGAGGAAGCGATTAGCACTTGGGAGGCTGCATTGCGGGAATTTCCCGACAACGAAGTTCTCGTCAACACCGCGAAAAAATTCCATCCGTGAACCGACTGGTTTGCCTGCTACTCGCTAGCCTAGCAGCGGGATGTAGCCTCATGCCTGAACAGCCGGTGCTGACCACACCGGCGAGTCCCGTCACGCGTTATCACGAACATTTGGCACAGGTCAGCACTATTCAGGCATTTGCCATGCAAGGCCGTATCGCCATACTCACCGAAAAAAAAGGTTTTTCTGGTTCCATTCACTGGCAGCACCACATCGACGGCGACGACATTCAGTTTTTCTCGCCTTTAGGCACACAACTCGGTGCTTTGAGCCAAGGCGCCGATGGCGTGACGCTCACCATCAGCAACCAGCACACATTTCACGCCGACGATGCGGAAACGCTGACACAGCAATTGCTAGGCTGGAGCCTGCCGATGCAAGGCCTACCCAACTGGATGCTAGGTCGTCCCAACAACATAGAAACGGCAACCATGACTTGGGATCAGGACGGCAAACTCACGCACCTGAACGAGCAAGGTTGGGACATCGAATATCCGCAATACATGACGGCGGATGGTTTTATGCTGCCGGGGAAAGTGATACTCAAAAGCCAGAAATTAGACCTCAAGCTAGTCATCGAACAATGGCGAACAGGGGTTAAAGAAAGTCAAGAAAGTACGAAATAACCATGCCGAGCTTTGCTTCACCCGCCAAAATTAATCTATTCCTACACATCACTGGCCGCCGTGCGGACGGTTATCACGAGCTGCAAAGCGTGTTCCGTTTGTTGGATTTCGGCGACACAGTCCACATCAGCATCCGCCAGGACGGCCAGATTAAGCGCACCCAAGCGATTGAAGGCGTGCCTGAAGAACTCGATCTCACCATACGCGCCGCCAAGTTACTGCAAGCCACCACTGGTTGCGGTTTGGGCGCTGACATCCACGTAGAAAAACGCATCCCTATGGGTGGCGGTTTGGGTGGTGGCAGCTCCAACGCGGCCACCGTATTGCTTGCGTTGAATCGCCTATGGAACGTGAATCTCAAACGTAGCGAATTGCTGGCATTGGGCTTAACACTGGGCGCTGACGTGCCGATTTTCATTTTCGGCGAAAACGCTTGGGCAGAAGGAATAGGCGAGGCTTTACAAGCGATTTCCCTGCAAGCGGCGCACTATGTGGTACTCACGCCACCAGTCAAGGTTTCCACCGCCGCCATCTTCACGCATCAGGATTTGACAAGAGACACGTTACCCGCCAAAATGTCGGCCTTTTCCGAGGGCTATGGCAGCAACGATTTACAGCCTTTGGTGTGTCGCCTTTATCCTGAAGTGGCAAGCTGCTTAAACTGGTTACGCCAGTTTGGCGATGCCAGAATGTCAGGATCAGGCGCAAGCGTGTTTGTGGCGGTAGAATCACTGCAAGCCGCACAAAAAATTTTTGCGGCTAGACCAAGTGAAGTAAACGGCTTTGTAGCCAGCGGGCTAGATCAACATCCGCTGATTACTTATGCCGATTAGCAGTTAAACAATTGGGGAGTCGCCAAGTTGGTTAAGGCACTGGGTTTTGATCCCAGCATCCGAAGGTTCGAGTCCTTCCTCCCCAGCCAAATAATAAAAAAGCGTGTGTCACACACGCTTTTTGTTTTTTTCACCCGTTAAGAAAGGAAGCAGCGCGTGGCTAAAGGCGAGATCATGGTATTCACCGGCAACGCCAATCCCGCGCTGGCGCAGGAGGTGGTGACCCACCTCGGCATCCCTTTAGGCAAGGCCACCGTAGGCCGTTTTAGCGATGGCGAAGTGATGGTGGAAATACTGGAAAACGTGCGCGGCAAAGACGTGTTCGTGCTGCAATCCACCTGTGCACCCAATAACGACACGCTGATGGAGGTGCTGGTGATGGTGGACGCGCTACGCCGCTCCTCCGCCGGACGCATTACCGCCGCGATTCCCTACCTCGGCTACGCACGGCAAGATCGCCGCCCACGTTCCGCCCGCGTGGCAATTACCGCCAAAGTGGTGGCGAATATGCTGACCTCAGTTGGTGTAGACAGATTATTGACGATGGATTTGCACTCCGACCAGATTCAAGGTTTTTTTGATATTCCGGTAGATAACATTTACGCGTCCTCGGTGCTTCTGGAGGACGTGACCAAGCGCAATTATCCCAATGTAGTCGTGGTGTCGCCCGATGTCGGTGGCGTGGTACGCGCAAGGGCGCTGGCCAAGCAGCTGAGTTCTGACTTGGCCATCATAGACAAACGCCGCCCCAAGCCCAACGAGGCCAAGGTGATGAACATCATCGGCGAAGTGGAAGGCCGTACTTGTATCATCATGGACGACATGGTGGATACCGCTAACACCCTGTGCGAAGCCGCCCTCGCCCTTAAAGAGCAAGGTGCTGCCAAGGTGGTGGCCTACTGTACGCATCCGGTGTTATCCGGCAAAGCGATTGAGCGCGTGAATGGCTCTGCGCTGGATGAACTGGTAGTCACCAACACCATCCCGCTGAACGCAGAGGCGGCTGACTGCAAGAAGATACGCCAGCTTTCCGTGGGTGAGTTGATGGCGGAAACCATACGCCGCATCAGCCATGAGGACTCGGTCAGCTCATTGTTTATGGAGTAGAAGAATTCTGTTTAAGCGCTAAAATGCTTAAACGAATGTAGCAAACCGTCTGGTCGCGGACGGAATTATTAACATTAGAAGCACTTATAAAAACACCAAAGCGCCGCCAAGAGTAGGCGCAAAAACCCGACAAAACCGGAGTTTACTGTTTTGTAAATGAGGATTTTGGCGGGTTTTTGCAACACCCTATTGGCAAGCGACGTGTTTTTACAACTTAACCACGGAGTATTAAAATGCAAATCGAAATTAACGCCAAAAAGCGCGAACTAAAGGGCACCGGAGCGAGCCGCCGCCTACGTCGTGCTGGCAATATACCGGGTATCGTCTATGGTGCGGGCAAAGATGCCGTATCCATTGAACTCAGCCACAAAGAGCTGTTCCTGCAATTCCGCCACGAAGCTTTTCACGCTTCCATTCTCTCGCTGAACTTGGATGGCAAGGCAGAACAAGTGCTGCTGCGCGATTATCAAATGCACCCTGTGCGTACCGAAATCGCCCACATAGACTTTCAACGCGTAAGCCAAACCGAGAAAATTCACGTCAAGGTGCCGTTCCACTTCATCAACGTAGAAACCGCCCCCGGCGTGAAGCTGTCTGGCGGTATCGTCATGCACATCATGACCGAAGCCGAAGTCAGCTGCTTGCCTAAAGACTTGCCTGAATTCTTGGAAGTGGACATGGGCGCAATTGAAATTGGTCACTCCGTGCATTTGGCACAAATTACACTGCCCAAGGGCGTGGAATTTGTGAAACTGGCACACGGTGACGATGCAGCGGTGGCCTCCATCGCCAAAACCCGCGGTGGCGCAGTAGAAGAAGAAGCTGCTCCAGCCGCCGCTCCGGCTGCTGAGTAATCCACTAGCAAGCTTGCTACAATACGCGCGTTCTGGGCAACCGGAACGCGCGTTTTTATTTTGAGGTCGCTATGAGCATAGAACTGATTGTGGGACTGGGCAACCCGGGGGCTGAGTACGAGGCCACCCGCCACAACGCTGGCTTTTGGTGGCTAGAGTCTGTCGCCCGCGCCAACGGGGTGCAGTTGACGCAAGAAAGCAAATTCTTTGGCCGCGTGGCTCGCCTAAAATCGCCGGAAGCCTGGCTACTTACCCCCACCACCTTTATGAACGCCAGCGGCCAAGCAGTAGGCGCAATGGCGCGGTTTTATCGCATCGCACCAGAAAACATCTTGATCGTCCATGATGAACTTGACTTAGATGTGGGAGTCACCAAACTGAAAAAAGGGGGTGGACATGGCGGCCACAATGGCTTGAAAGACATCGCCGCGCATCTGGGCAGCAAAGATTTCTGGCGCTTGCGCTTAGGCATAGGCCACCCTGGCAAGGCAGAAGAAGTCATCAACTTTGTACTGCACAAACCTTCGCGCGATGAATCCAATATGATTGAATCGGCCATAGTCCGCAGTACGGGCGTGCTGCCCCTGCTGCTGACGGGCGAGTTTGAAGCGGCTATGCTCAAGCTGCATACCAAGGTAGAATAAACCTAACTTTTAACTTTTATCAGGATACCACCATGAGCGACGAATACCACGGCCTTACTCTTGCAGAAAAACTCCCTATTGTTATCGTCATCATCGCTACACTAGCCGCGCTGTATCACCTAGCCTTCGTGGCAGGACCGATAGAGCATAAGCCCGCAGCCAACGATGAAGCATCGGTCGTCGCTCGCATCAAACCCGTGGCCGATGTGGTGATTGCCGCAGCACCAGCCGCTGCCGGAGTGGCGCTCAGCGGCGAACAAATCGTCACTCAAAGCTGTAGCGCTTGTCATGGCACTGGTGCGCTGGGTTCGCCTAAACTGGGCGATGCGGCGGCATGGGCACCACGCATCGCCCAGGGTTATGAAACGCTGGTCAAACACGCAATCGCTGGCATCCGCTCCATGCCAGCGCGTGGCGGCAATGCGGCTTTGAGCGATGGCGAAGTGGCCGATGCGGTGGCGTTTATGGCCAACAAAGCTGGCGCGAATTTCAAAGCTCCCGCGGCCAAGTAAGTCAAGCACCCCCTGAAACCCTGCATGAGCACCTACGCCATTGGTGACGTGCAGGGCTGCTTCACCTCCTTCCTCAACCTGCTAGACCACATTGCCTTCAACCCGCAGCAAGACCGCCTGTGGTTGGTGGGCGACCTGATCAATCGCGGCCCAGATTCGCTCAACATGTTGCGCTGGGTGAAAGCGCATCAAGATTCTGTCGTCACCGTACTCGGCAACCACGATCTGCACGCCATCGCGGTGCATGAAGGCTTTGTTGCAAAACATCGTTTCGATACTTTGGATGAGTTGCTGGCAGCGCCCGATTGCGATGCGTTGTTTGATTGGTTGAGAAACCAGAGACTGGCTTACGCCCAAGACCATTACTTGATGATTCACGCCGGTGTATTGCCGCAATGGGATGCCGCACAAACATTGGCCTTGGCGGGCGAGGTGGAGGCCACTTTGCGTAGCCCCAACTACCGCAATTTTTTAGCCGCGATGTACGGCAATCAACCCGATATTTGGCGCGACAATTTGCAAGGCATGGACAGGCTACGCGTCATCACCAATGCCCTGACGCGACTAAGAATTTGTACCCCGCAAGGCAAGATGGAATTCAAGTTCAAGGGTGAAGTGCAAGACATTCCGGCTGGCTACACGCCTTGGTTTGAGGTAGAAAATCGTAGAAGCCAAGACAGCCACATCATCTTCGGCCATTGGTCGGCTTTGGGTTTGGTTTTGCGGGATAATCTGGCGGCGTTGGATACGGGCTGCCTATGGGGGAATACGCTTACGGCTCTGCACCTAGATCGCCAGCAAGCTGACCACCAGGCGCTACAAGTGCCGCGCGCACCGGAAGACGCAATAACTCTGCAATAGCGCTTTCAGCACGGCGCACCAACACCCGTCTATCATTGCCTTGTGTGGAAATAGGCAACAAGAATACCAATTCGGCCACAATCTCTGGCTGCTTCACCATCGCCAACATGGATTCCCAAAGCGTAATATCTCCCCAGTAGGCCACGCCTACATTTACGCCGCCATTCGGCAAGGGATATCGCAGTGCTATTGGTCGTAGCAGCACCTCAGCGTCCACCGCAGCCTGCAACAAGCTACTGCGAAACGGCACCATAAAACTGCCATCGGTAGTCGTGCCTTCAGGAAATACGCACAGCGAATCGCCATCCGCCAAGGCCTGCAATGCTGCGCCGGAAACCCGCAAAGTATCTTTGCGTTTAGCGCGTTCAATAAAAATCACCCCGCCCTTTTCCGATAACCAACCGATGAGCGGCCAGCTACGCACTTCAGACTTGGCCACAAAGCGCGGTGAAATCAGGGAGTTCACCAGCCATACATCCAGCCAAGAGATGTGATTAGACACAAACATGGCGGGTGACGTGCCAGCCAGCGGAACTGAACCAGATACATGCAACTTGACATTGAGGATATTGAGGATGGACTTTGACCAGCGCCGCACCAGCTTGTCACGATGCTTAGCCCGCAGAAAAGGCAGCCACACGGTAGCCAACAGCATGCCCCACAGCAAGTGGACAAACAAACGCAGCAAGCGCCAGACTTGGACTGGTTTGGGATTCAAAGCGACTGGCAATTAGTGCGTAACTCTTGTGGTGCCACCACTTTCCAGCAAGCGCACACGATCTCCAGCATGGAACTGCTCGTCAGCTTCTTGCACGATGGCAATGAGGCTGCCGTTATCCAGTTTTACGGTGATTTCTAAACCATCTTTTTTGGTGAACTCTTCTTCCGCCATTTTGCCCGCCAATGCTCCCGCAACCACACCAATCACAGTAGCCAGATTTTTACCCTTGCCACCGCCTACTGCGTTACCAGCAACACCACCCACCACACCGCCCGCTACCGCGCCTATCGTGCCTTCTGTGCCTTCAATCTGCACTTGACGCACGCTTTCTACCACGCCGGCTTTAACCACTTGCGCCTGACGCACTTCATCGCGTTTATACACGCTGCCAGAGTTGCTGCTGGCGCAACCCGCTAGTGCCAATGCTACGGTCATCGCCACCCATAATTGTTTCAATTGCATGCTACTTTCTCCTAAAAATTTACAGCGAAATAGTTTCGCCAAATGCAGACTGGTACAGCGCCATAATCTGTTCACGGCTAGGCTGGTGGTTCTGCCCGCCGCGGCTGGCAATCTTGATAGAACCCATCACGCCTGCCAAACGCCCACATTGCAACCAATCCCAACCATTAGACATGCCGTACAGCAAACCAGCACGATAAGCATCGCCGCAGCCAGTCGGGTCAACAATAACTTCGGCTTTAACTACGGGGATTTCGATGCGTTTGCCACCCGTATAAATGTGCGAACCCTGCGATCCTAAAGTCACCACCAGCGCCTTTACCTTGGCCGCCAACTGCTCCAAGCTCAAGCCGGTCTTTTCCTGCATCAGCTGCGCCTCATAGTCATTCAACGCTAGATAGTCGGCTTGGTCTACAAATTGCAGCAATTCTTCGCCATTGAACATGGGCAAGCCTTGGCCGGGATCAAACATAAACGGGATCCCCGCCTCTTGGAATTCTTGTGCGTGTTGGAACATGCCGTCACGCCCATCCGGCGCGATGATGCCCAAAGTCACGTCTTTGGCGCTGCTCACCTTGTTGTTGTGCGAAAAATTCATCGCCCCGGGGTGAAAAGCGGTGATCTGATTGTTGCCCTGATCGGTGGTGATAAAGGCCTGCGCGGTAAAGCTTCCATTGACATGGAATATATGATTGCTCAACAAACCGTTACGGCCAATCCAGTCGCCATAGCTGCCAAAATCGTCGCCCACGGTGGCCATAATCAGCGGCTTGCCATCCAACAGATTGAGGTTATAGGCGATGTTGCCCGCAGTGCCGCCAAATTCGCGGCGCATATCCGGCACCAAAAACGCCACATTCAGAATGTGCAATTTGTCCGGCAAAATGTGATTCTTGAAGTGGTCAGGAAACGCCATAATGGTGTCGTAGGCGAGAGAGCCGCAGATGAGTGTGTTCATAAATTGTCCATTAGTACGAAAAGTAGTGGGAGTATGCCTTAGCTAAGGGGAGTATTCAAATAGTCATCTAGCGGCTTGGTTCTGCGCCAGAACTTCCATAAATCACGACGCTTGATGCAGAAAACATGCACCTTATCCACTTCAGCCAGACATATCCTGAGATTACATATCCGCCGCGCTTCCAAAGCCTGTACCAAGGGCGCAAACCAGCGCTGCTCAAGAGTCTCCCAGCCATGTTGGGCATCCAGCACCATCAATGTGCATTCAGCGTTCATCTCCGTCCATGAGGCTGGCAAAGCCTGTGCGCTGACACCCGCCAAACCTGACAAAAACACATCATCGCTCAGCACCACGGTATAGGGCGAAATCACTGTGCTCATCGCCCCGCCACCCCATAGCCATAGACTATTGGCCGTCAACTTCCCCGCTTGTTCTCGCGCCTCGTTCACCGGATGGGCATGCATCAACATCTGCATTTCATTCATGGCTCTGCGCCAAATCTTGGCATCATCCCCTTGCGGCATCAACTGGCTGACATCACGCCTACGCGCCTGCTCAAGCACGGTCGTGGTGATGGCAGGCGGCTCTTTGAAGCGCAGATACCAACGCTGCGGGTGTGGCACAAAAAAATCCAACTCAGTAAAGTGCCTAGTTAGGCTGGACTTCAACGCCTGCGCTTCGTCCATACTCAGATTGAGCGCATCTTCTGCCAGCACAAGGCTATCGCGGGTGACTTGCAGATTGACTGGGGTTGCACACAGCCAATAGGCATCACTGGACTCCAAGCCATCGCTTTTGGCAGCAAACGGCGCAATGGGCAAATCCTGCTGCTGTTTCACGCCAAACGCGCGACACGCCCAAACATCAGCTCCTCCATTAAAAGTGACGCTTTTCGCCACTGCCAGCAGACGCTCCAACGCTGGCAAACGTGGCGCTGAGAGCGAAACGTGGCGTATTAAAATATCAAGCTGCAAAGCGATACACTTTCATGGCAAGATACCCCACTAGCTTATACTTCTGGAATCATGATGGAACTCATTCTCTGGCGTCACGCAGAAGCCGAAGACAGCAGCCCTGACATACAGCGCGTACTCACCCTAAAAGGCCACAAACAAGCCAAACAGATGGCGGCGTGGCTGAAAAAACATCTGGCTACGGACACGCGCATCTTGGTCAGTCCCGCGCTCAGAACGCAACAAACTGCCTTAGCACTCACGGATAAGTTTATCACGCTGGAAAGCCTAGCCCCCGAAACCTCTGTCAAAGACATCCTAGATGCAGCCGAATGGCCGCGCAGCGGGGGCAGCGTGTTAATCGTCGGGCATCAACCTACGCTGGGTGAAGTGGCGGCAAAATTACTAGAGAGTGCAGAATCCTGTTACAGCGTCAAAAAAGGCGCGGTGTGGTGGTTTCAGAATCGAAAACACGGTAATGTTGCGGAAACCGTACTCAAAGCAGTAATCAACCCTGAAATGCTATAAAGGACTGTGATGAAACATATTTTGGTCATCAACCCCAAAGGCGGTAGCGGCAAAACCACGCTCTCTACCAATCTGGCGGGCTACTTTGCAGCGCAAGGCAACAGCGTGACATTAGCCGATCTCGACCGTCAACAATCCTCCATAGATTGGCTGAAACGCCGCCCAAAAGATTTACCCAAGATCAAAGCGCTTGATGCTCGCCGCCAAGAGCTGTCAGACAAACCAGATTGGCTCATTACAGACGCGCCCGCAGGGATACGCAACGAAAAACTCACGGAAGCTATCCAGCAAGCCGATTGGGTCATCGTGCCGATACAACCCTCAATATTGGATATGTGCGCTACCCGCGATTTTTTGGCTGTGCTGGAAGAAGAAAAAGCCATACGTAAACAAAAAACCGCCGTCGCCGTGGTGGGCATGCGCATGAGCACCCACACCCGCTCATCCGCCAGTTTATTGGAATTCCTGCAAGAAACCGGATTGCCCATGCCGGCGTGCCTGCGCAACGCCCAAACCTACGTCACCGCCGCTGAACAAGGCATGAGCTTATTTGACATGCGGCCTTCACAGGTTAAAGTGGATTTGCAACAGTGGCGACCGTTGCTGGATTGGATACAAAACACTCACTAAAACACCTCAATTAGCCACCCACAAAGTCGCCAATATCTTCATATAATCTCACTTAAAGATTACATCATAACTAATTGACTTAATTATAACTGTTAATTACAGTTGCGCCTGAAGCGGCTCCTCAAATACAATGCAGGCACACATGAATTTCATCATACGACTACTGTTCCCCCTACTGCTTGGCGCGACTTTTTCCGTTTTAGCCGCCGCACCTGTAACGCCCACCGATGCTGGTCGTGTGTTACAAGACAATCAAGCTCCGGGGTCGCCCAACACGCCATTGCCGCCACCGATTCAAGCACCACAAACACCCAAACAGGCCGTTCCCGCAGGCGCAGCGCAAGATGTGCGCGTCAATGTGAGCGAATTTGCTTTCAGTGGCAACAGCGTCATCAGCACCGAGGCGCTGCAAGCCGCCGTGGCCGAATTCACCAACCGCGAACTGAATTTCGGCGAGTTGCTGCAAGTCACCGACAAAATAGAAACGCTGTACCACCAAGCGGGTTATTTCCTCGCGCAAGCCACCTTGCCGCCGCAACAAATTCGTGATGGGGTGATCAGCATCGCGGTTACCGAAGGCAAGCTGGGCAAAGTGCGGCTAGAAGGCGAAAGCCGCGTCAAGCCGGAAGTTTTATACCATTACCTTGACCGTCTCCCCACGGGCGAAGTCATCATCGAAAGCCAGCTCGACCGCCAAGCGCTGCTTGCCAGCGAACTCGCCGGAGCAGAAATCAAGCTGGATTTGCAAGCCGGTGACGACCCCGGCACCACCGATGTGGTGCTGGTGCAACAAGCCACGCCGCTATTCACTGGCCGCATCGGCCTAGACAACTACGGCTTGCCCGCCACTGGCGAGAACCGCCTCAGCGTCAGCGCCGCTCTCAACAGCCCATTTCATCTGGGCGACAGGCTGAGTGCTAATTTTATCGTCTCCGACGATCGCAATCTGCATACTTATGGCCTACGTTATGAACTCCCCATAGGCGGCGATGGCTGGCGTGTTTCCTTGGCCAAAACCCGTGCTGTGTATAGCTTAGGTGGCGCTTTTAGTGCGCTGAATGCCAGCGGTACGGCAGACTCGTGGCGCGCTGGTGTCAGTTATCCTTGGCTACGCAGCCGCAGCGCCAATATCAACCTGCAATTGGAAGCCGACTTAAATAATCTGGAAGACAATCTGGGCGCGGCTGGGCTAGACCTTAAAAAACGCAGCTACGGCTTCACTTTCAGCCCTTCGGCAGACTGGTCTGACAAACTTTGGGGCGGCGGCAACAACCAGTTTGCTGCAGAGATGCGTGCGGGACGAGTGAACTTGGGCGCTGTGGCCAGAACGCTGGATGTAGCCCCCGCCGGACCGGACACCGACGGCGTGTTTGGCAAGCTCACATTCAATCTATCGCGCCGCCAAGCCATCACCAACACCATCGCGCTCAGCGGCCATTGGAAACAACAATTCGCCACCACCAACCTTGAATCTTCCGAAAAAATCTCCGTCGGCGGCGCACAAACACTGATGGCCTACCCCAGCAGCCAAGCCACCGGCGACGAAGGCGGTATAGGCAAATTAGAGTTGCGCTGGCAAGCACGCGACAATCTAAGTTTGGGTGCATTTGTAGAATACGCGCATCTCAAATTACTGCACAACCCCATCGCTGGCAGCACCACCAACCACGCCAATTTCCGCGATGTTGGCTTCGCCCTCAACTGGGCGGTACACCCCAAAGTGGATTTCGCCGCCAGCGTTGCTTGGGCAGGCGGGCAGCCCCCAAATCCGGCGGATAACGACAGGCCGCGTATTTGGGGAAATCTGGGATATCACTGGTAACCAGAAGACAGAAAACAACTGATTCCTTCCCCCTCGCAGAGGGAAGGCTAGGATGGGGGTGAGATGGTTACAAATTTGACACTGCTAACCCCCACCCCTGCCCTCCCCCTGAAATGGGGAGGGAGAGAGAGTTTAGTGAATTATTGCCTTTCTATTTCGTAGAAATAAACAGAAAATCACAGGGGATTTTTGCAGCTTGCACAGCAAGTTGCCTAGCCTAAAAAAACTGGGAGCATCACCATGAATCACTGTTATCGCCTCGTTTGGAGCCAAGTCCATTCTGCTTGGGTCGCCGTCACTGAAACCGCACGTTCACACGGCAAAACCAAATCTAGCAAGCAAGCAACATCTCCCAGCCGTAGGAGGGGCGCCCTCGCCCCGATGCTATCAATCGCGCCGAGGGCGGCGCTCCTACTGGCGCTCTCCCCTGCCGCTCTCGCCGCCACCGTCACCGCGCCCGCCACCAACGCCCTGCCAACAGGGGGTGTAGTTGCTGCGGGTAGCGCTACTATTTCCAGCGCGGGCAGTGTGATGAACATCAACCAAGCGACGCAACGCGCCATTATCAACTGGTCGGGAGGATTTGATGTTGGAAGCAACGCCACCGTCAACATTACCCAAATCAATAATCAGGCCGTACTGCTCAACCGTGTTTTAAGTAATAGTCCTAGCCGGATTTTTGGCCAAATCAATGCCAACGGTCATGTATTTTTGCTTAACCAACACGGTACCTATTTCGCACCGGGCAGCCAGATCAATGTCGGTGGCTTGCTGGCTTCCACCATGGACGTGGCCGACAACGACTTCATGAACAACAGCAGCAACTCGCTCAGCAATGCGGGTGGCGGTTTAATTGAGGCTTTGGGTAATATCAATGCGGGTAGTGTGGCCTTGGTGGGTAACAACATCAGCAACAGCGGCAACATCATCGCCACCACCGTCAGTTTGGTTTCCGGTGACACCGTGGCCGTAGACTTGACCGGCAATAACCTCATCCGCGCCCGTATCGTTGACCCTGCGCTTTCTGCCAGCATCGCCAACAGCGGCACTATCACCGCAGCG
Organism: Methylophilaceae bacterium; assembly: GCA_046155285.1. GTDB lineage: Bacteria > Pseudomonadota > Gammaproteobacteria > Burkholderiales > Methylophilaceae > CAILHX01. The sequence goes on from JBJXEA010000027.1 coordinate 68,025, forward strand.
ATGGTGACTATGTCCGCAGGCCAAGCGCAAAACGCGCTCAGCAGCATCGTCAACAACACCGGCACTATCCGCGCAGTAGGTTTGAGCAATGAAGGTGGCGTGATTAGTCTGGTTGCTGATGTTGCCATACTCACCGGCGGCCTGAACGCCAGCGGCACGACTGGCGGCAACATCAGCATCAACGCCGACCATCTGTTGCAAGCCGCAGCGGTGAGCGCAGACGGTACTAGCGGCGCGGGTGGCAACATTGCCATCACCGCCAACAACATCATACAAACCTCGTCCACCAATCTTTCAGCCAACAGCGTCAGTGGTACGGGCGGCAACATTACCGTGGCTGCTGGGCAAGCGGCAGGCGGCAGATTGTTTAGCTCTGCCACGATGAGTTCCAACGGTGATACCGGCGGTAACATCACCGTCACCGGCAATGAAATTGTGCTGCGCGACGCGCATCTGGACGCCAGCGGCAAGCACGGCGGTGGCAACATCTTGGTGGGTGGTGATTTGCATGGCGCTAACGCCGCTATCGCCAACGCACAAAACGTGGCGATTAACTTCTCTTCCACCTTCAAAGCCAACGCCAACAATTCCGGCAACGGTGGCAAAGTCGTGGTGTGGTCGGACAACACCACCAAATTTTTCGGTGACATCAGCGCCCGTGGTGGTGCTATTTCTGGCGACGGTGGACAGATTGAAGTTTCCGGCAAACAAAGCGTGTCCTTCGGCGGTTTCGCCAATGCCGGAGCGCCTCATGGAACTAACGGCACATTTCTGCTAGATCCCAAGAACATCATCATCGCTGCCAGTGGCGGCGGGGCATCGGTGATTGATTTGGTAGATCCTCTTATCGGCGCGAACAATCTCTTCGGTCAAAACGCCACCGTTCTCAGCAACGGCAACATCGTAGTATTGAATCCTTTGGATGACTTTGTGAGCGCTAATGCAGATTCAGGCGCGGTGCATTTATTCAACGGCACTACTGGTGCGCTGATTTCCAGCATCGTTGGCTCCACTACCAACGACCAAGTGGGTAGTAATGGCATCACCGTGCTCAGCAATGGCAACTTTGTGGTGCGTAGCTCCGGCTGGGACAACAGTGTAGGGGCAATATCTCAAGCCGGCGCCGTTACCTGGGGCAATGCCAGCACGGGCTTCCTTGGGGGAGGTGGCGCGGTGAACTCTGCCAACAGTTTGATAGGTGTTACGGCGGGTGACTCAATAGGTAGCAGTGGTGTCACCGCGCTATCTAACGGCAATTATGTGGTGGGAAGCGGCTCTTGGGATAACGGCGGGGTTGTGGACGCGGGTGCAGCGACATGGGGTAACGGCACTTCTGGAACCGTGGGCACAGTAAGCGCCGCCAATAGTCTAGTGGGCGCTACGCTGAATGATAAGGTGGGCTTTTTTGGTATTAAAGCGCTCAACAACGGCAACTATGTAGTATCAAATTATCAGTGGAATAACGGCGGCATTGTGGATGCTGGCGCGGTGACTTGGGTGGACGGAAGTACAGGGTTTACCAGCAATAGCAGCAACACCATTTCCTCGGCTAACAGCCTGGTAGGCAGCGCAACCAATGACCGAGTAGGCATCAATACTATCGTGGAAATCACCGATGGTGCATTTGACAACTATTTGGTGAGCAGCGCCTTCTGGAATGACGGTGGCGTTGTGGATGCTGGCGCTGTGACTTGGGTGAATGGCAGCACAGGTTTGACTAGCAATGGCATCAACACCATTTCCGCGGCCAATAGTCTAGTGGGCGCGTCCGCGAATGATCTAGTAGGCATTGCTAACATTCTTACACTCACCAATGGCAATTATGTGGTGAGTAGTTACAACTGGGACAACGGCGCCACTGTGAATGCGGGTGCAGTGACTTGGGGCAACGGCAGCACCGGCATTGCGGGCACTGTGAGTACTATCAACAGCCTGTACGGTACTACCGCCAATGACCAAGTAGGTGGTCAGGGCAACCCGCTGGCTCTCAGCAACGGCAACTATGTGATTGTGAGCGGTTACTGGGGTGATGGTGTCAACACAAACGTTGGCGCGGTAACTTGGGGGAATGGCACCACAGGCACCACAGGTGCGGTGAGTTCAAGCAACAGCTTGATAGGCTCCACCACCAATGACCAAATTGGTACTGGCGGCATCGTCGAGCTTACCGGCAACGGCAATTATCTGGTCAAAAGTTACGGCTGGGATAACGGCGCAGCGACTGAGGCAGGCGCGGTGACATGGGGTAGCGGCACCAGCGGAGTTTATGGTGTGCTTAACAGCGGCAACAGTTTGGTGGGTTCAACGGCAAATGACTTTAGCTTTACCGACGTCACCACCCTAAGCAATGGTAATTATGTTGTGAGAAGCGCCACCTGGGACAATGGCGGGATTGTAGATGCTGGAGCCGCTACTTGGGGAAATGGCGCCACCGGCATCAGTGGCGTAGTAAGTGCTGCCAACAGCCTAGTGGGAACCATGACGAATGACGAAGTGAGTAACGGCGGTGTTACCGCATTAAGCAACGGCAATTATGTGGTGAGTAGTTACAACTGGGACAATGGCGCTACGAACGATGCAGGTGCCGCAACTTGGGGCAATGGCACGACAGGCATTACCGGTGCGGTGAGTGCCGTGAACAGCTTGGTAGGCTCCACAGTACAGGATTATGTAGGCGGCAGTGGCATTACCGCGCTGTCTAACGGCAACTATGTAGTAGGTAGTTCAGAATGGGACAACGGTGCCACCATCAATGCGGGGGCAGCAACCTGGGCCAACGGCACAAGCGGCATCACAGGCGCTATTAACGGCGGCAACAGCTTGGTAGGCACCACAGGATTTGACGGTATAAGCTCCAACGGCATCGCAGCGCTAACTGGCAATGGCAACTACGTGGTGTTAAGCAATAACTGGAACGACGGCGTAGCCACCAGTGTTGGCGCGGTGACTTGGGGTAATGGCAGCACCGGCATCACGGGTGCGGTCAGCAGCGCTAATAGCCTAGTCGGCTCTGCCACCAGCGACCATGTGGGTAGTAATTTCGTCGAAACTTTAAGTAACGGTAACTATGTGGTAAAGAGCTATGCTTGGAACAACGGCGCAATAGTAGATGCCGGCGCTGTGACTTGGGGCAATGGCGCAGGCGGCACGGTGGGGGCGGTCAGCAGCGCCAACAGCTTGGTGGGTGGCACAACAGATGACTTGCAATCCAGCAGCATCACACAGCTTTCTGGCAACAATGTGTTGGTTAAATCGCAAGACTACGACAACGGCGCGGTGAATAGCGGGCGTGTGCAGATTTACGACGGCTCTGCTGGCGGCGGCAGTGACCCGGCGACCGGCCAAACCTACGCCTTCAACCCCGGCACTGATGCCACCATCACCGCAGCATCTATTACCGCTATCACCAATACCGGTACCGCTGTAACCCTGCAAGCCAACAACGACATCACAGTCAATACAGCCATCATCAGCAATAATGGCGGCGGTAACGGCGGTGACTTAACGCTTGCCGCTGGGCGCTCAATTCTGCTGAACGCCAACATCACCACCGATAACGGCGCTCTTACTCTGGTAGGCAACAACATAGCAGGCAACGGTGTGGTAGATGCGTATCGCGCTCCGGGCACCGCAGTCATCACCATGGCTGCCGGTACAACTATCAATGCGGGAACTGGCTATGTGACCGTCTATCTTGCTGACGGTGCAGGCAACACCAACACCACCGGCGGCGACATCACTTTAGAAAACATTACGGCGGGTACGCTGTTGGTGAATAACAGCGGCTCTGATGGCGACATCATCGCCAATGGCGCGATCAACGTCACCAACTTTGATCTGGACAACGGCAAATGGCGGCAGGTGATTGCCAGCCTGCCCACCTTTAACGCCAGCAACTTTACGATTACCGCTGGTACTTTCACCCGTGCCAAAGGTGGTGACGGTTTGAGTGCTGCCACGGCGTATCAGATTGCTGATGTTTATGGATTGCAAGGATTGGGCAGCACCGGAATGCTGAGCAAATACTCCAAACTAGTCAACAACATCAATGCTTCTGGCACCAGCGGCTGGAACGGCGGCTTAGGCTTTGACCCGATAGGTAACAACGGCGGTGGTAACGAATTTTATGGTGGTTTTGATGGTCAGAACTTCACCATCAGCAATCTCACTATCAACCGCCCGGCGAGTTACGTCGGCTTATTTGGCAGCGCCGCAGGGGGATCCAGCATCAGCAATCTAGTGCTGTCCGGCGGCAGTGTGACAGGTAATCACAACACCGGCGCCTTGGCAGGTGAGCAATACGGCACGGTCACTAACGTCACTTCCAGCGTAACAGTGAATGGTCACGGTAATAGTGTAGGTGGGCTGGTCGGCTTAAATGGTGGCACTATCAATAACAGCATAGTTAGTGGTGATGTAACGGGGACAGGTAGCTTTACTGGCGGACTGATTGGTTGGCAGATAAGTGGCTCAGTAAACAATTCACATGCTACGGGTGATACTGTTCAAGGCAACAGCTATACCGGTGGACTGGTGGGGAAAAATGCTGGGGTGATTACCAACTCATCCGCTGATAACGATGTCACTGGGCTGCAATATCTGGGAGGCTTGGTGGGCGTTAATAATGGAAGTATCGTTGACGCTTACGCCACGGGCGACGTGTCAGGAGTTGATGATATCGGCGGATTGGTGGGGTGGAATACAGGCATCATCAACATTGCTTACGCCACAGGCGATGTGTCAGGCCACAATGATACGGGTGGGCTGGTGGGCTGGAACGATTCCGGCACTATTGATGTCGCTTTTGCTACCGGCGATGCGAGTGGCAACGACTGGGTGGGCGGACTGGTAGGATATAACGGTGGCAGCGTCAGTGATGCCTTCGCTGCCGGCGATGTGGACGGGAACGACTTTGTCGGCGGTCTAGCGGGAAGCAATGCCTTGAGCATCAACAACACTTACTCTATCGGCACAGTAAGCGGTAATGCCGTTAATCATGGCGGTTTGGTGGGAGAGAATGTCGGCTCTGTGACTAACAGTTTCTGGGATATGGACTCCAGCGGACTGACTACCAGTTTCGGCGGCACAGGACTCACCAGCGCCGAGATGCGAACCGCCAGCACCTTTACCAGCGCAGGCTGGGATGGCGCTACGATTTGGACGCTGGCTGATGGCGCTTATCCGGTGTTGCAAGGGCTGCCTGACCCTTATACGCCAGCCGTTAACATCCCACCTCCTGATGATATAGAAACAATCAACAACATCACCAATGGCATCCTCAGCGGCCTGGAAGAAGATCTCAATGGAGACGACAACAATGACATATTCGGCAACGAGGATGACTTATTCAAGCCTCTTCAACTGGCGCTAGTCAGTGAAGATGGCGTAGAAAGTATCTTGGAACTGGAAGTACCGAAAGGCAAGGTGTTGACATGTCAATAAATCAGGGGCTAGAGTTTAGAACAGCACAAAGCCTGACCACCCCCGCCGCAAGCGGCGACCCCTCCTCATCGAGGAGGGGAGCAGCAACCTTCCCCTCCTTGCAAAAGGAGGGGTGGCGCGAAAGCGCCGGGGTGGTAGCGGCTCAAGCCAACAAACTCATCGTCTCACTATGCATCGGCTTGCTGTTGCTCACGGGCAACGCTTTCGCCGATGGTAAGTTGTCGCATCTGTCTGGTGCTGTGACCGTGCAAAAAGCTGATGGCAGCAAGGTCGCGGCGACCCCCGGTGCAGAAGTGAAGCAAGGCGATACTGTATTGACTGGCGTTAATGGCTTCGCTCGCATGGAAACCACCGACGGCGGCGAGATTGTGTTGCGGCCTAATTCTGAGTTCAAGATAGAGAAATACAACTATGACAAGGCCAAGCCGGAAGAGGATAGCTTTGTCTATAACATGGTCAAGGGTGGGTTGCGTACCGTGACCGGCTTGATTGGTAAGCGTGGTAACAAGGATGCATATCTAGGCAAGACTCCGACTTCTACCATCGGTATCCGTGGCACTTTCTTTGAAGTGCGAGTGTGTGGTGAGTGTGGCTCTTTGCCTAAGGGAACTTACTTCTCGGTGCGTAGTGGTTCTATCAGTACCGGCAATAGCTTTGGCGACATCACCATGACCGCGGGGCAGATTGTGTTTGTGCCGCCTAACGGCGCACCGCAAGTGTTGCTGCGTGATCCTGGTATCGGCTTTACGCCTCCGGCAGATATTCCTAAACTGGAAGATAAGAAGCCTGATGGGGGTGGCGAGGATGACGGTGCACCACCCGCAGGTGAGGCGGGTGATGGTGAGGTGAATTGCTCGATTCAGTAACTCGGTCGCCCCTTCCCCCTCACAGGGGGAAGGCTGGGATGGGGGTGAGATGGTTGCATGTTTGAAACTTCTAATCTTCTGACCACCCCCGCCGCGAGCGGCGACCCCTCCTCGTCGAGGAAGGGATTTGGCAATCCCCTCCTTTTTAAGGAGGGGTGGCGCAAAGCGCCGGGGTGGTTATAAATTTGACACTTCTCGCCCCCACCCTTACCCTCCCCCTAAAATGGGGAGGGAGCTAAGGACAATAAAAAACCGTTGGTGCTTTGATTAAGCACCAACGGTTTTAGTGGCTTCGGCCTTTTGAGCTTTAAGCCACGTTAAACCTACCAACCACCTCTGCCGTAACGCCTATCCCAATCGCGGCTTCCATCCCGATTCCCCTGTTCTAAATAGCTGGTTCTACCTACCCCAATTTCCGGAGCCACTGTCACCCGCATACGAATAGTTTCGCCCGGGTCATTAGGCATCACTGTGGTGTAGTCGCGCCCATTGTAGCGATAGCTAACCAAGTAACCACGCGTCACCGTTTGCCAGCTATCCTCACTATGGCAACGCTCAATCGGGCGTGTACTGTAGCTGTTGTAACCATTATTGCTATTGCCCAGTCTGTCGCCGACTATGGCACCGGTAGCAGCACCTATGGCGGAGGTGACTATACGTCCTTTACCTTTGCCCACGGTGCCGCCCAGTAATCCGCCGGCGATACCACCGATGATGGAGCCACCGATGTTACGCTCGCCGGAATTGTATGAAGATCCACTTTGTTCATATTCAGTGCGACATTCTTGATGTGGTACGTTGATGGTTTCTGTGCGCGGATTGACCGAAATCACCTGCGCGGTTTCGTAATAAACTTCGTCAGCCGAGACCGACATGGCTGGTAGTGCGATTGCACCGGTCATTAGCAGCGCGGTGCTCAGTTTTGAAACTTTCACAATCATCTCCTTGATTTAAGCTGCCGATGTTGGCAGTTGAGTGTATTAACGGAGAGCGATTGACGCTAGTTGACGGCGTTACAAACATTTACATTTGAACTATTAAGAATTGAACCGTGTAAGGTTTGTTGGAACTTTGTGACCAAGGTTACAGACGAAAGGTTTATGATGCGTTGAAATACACTCCATCACCCATAGTCGCTATTAAAAACAACTTTTTACAGGAGAGAGCCATGCGTATCACCTTACATCTACTTGCATTACTAGCACTGTGTACCACCAATTTACAAGCCGCTGAAACCGACAAAAACTGCGCTATGGGCATGGTGATGGGCGCAGAAGTACCGACCGATTGCTCGGTAAATACCATGGTTGATGGCAAGCAACTTTGCTTTTCCAGCGAAAAATCCAAAGAGATGTTCCTCGCCAACCAAGACGAGAACATGATGAAAATGCAGGATTTCAAGAAAAAAATGATGCCTGCCGCCGAAGAGGTCATGAAAGAGAAAATCAGCACCGAGCAAGCACGCGCCATGCTAAAAAATGCCTCTGCCACCAATATTGTAGATTTTTCTGGCAAAGATTTGAGCTACCAAGACTTGAGCCACATGGATTTGCGCTACGCTAAGTTTGTGGATACCAATTTATTTGGTTCTGACCTGCGCGGCTCGGACTTCACTGGCGCGGATATGCGGCAGGCCTACCTCAACATCGCCCGTATCGAAGGCACCAACTTCAACGGCGCCAACCTCACCGATGCCATCATTTTTCAGCCCATTTTTGAGAAAAATCAATTCAAGAACACCATCTTAGTCAATGCCCGCATGATAGGCACGCTGGGAACGGTGGACATGAGCGGCGCGGATATCAGTAAGGGTCGTTTCGGCTTAGACATCGGCAACCAGCCTATGGGCGCGATGCGTTTTGAAAGTGCTGGAGGCAAGTTCATCGGCACCAACTTTGAGGGCGCAGACCTCAACCGCTCAAAACTTCAGTTCTGCGATTTCACCGGTGCTAATTTGCGTAACACCAACCTGTTCCGCGCCGATTTCAGTAAGTCTGATTTGACCGGCGCTGATTTGACCGGCGCTGATGTGGGTGAAGCCGTGTTTGACGGCACGATTATGAAGGATGTGAAAGGGCTAGAGTCGGTAAAGGGCTGGGATACGATTAAGGGTAAGTGCGAGGGGTGTAAATAGGCTTCTCAACCACCCCCACCGCAAGCGGCGACCCCTCCTTAAAAAGGAGGGGAATAAAACCCAGCACGCACTAACCCTTCACATCCTTCACAAGGAGCGCCGAAACTCTTATCCCCTCCTTTCCAAAGAAGGGCGGCGCAAAGCGCCGGGGTGGTTTAATGCAACAGATTAGCCCCTAGCCTGTGCTTGCAGTGCAGCCCGATCCAGCACCTCAATACTCGCTCTGCCCAACTTCACCCAGCCCTGATTTTCAAATACTTTCAACTCACGGCTCACCACTTCACGCGCACTACCCAGCTCATCGGCAAGCTGCTGGTGCGTTGCCGTTAGGTTGCCCTGACGCGTCACCAGCAAGCCCGCCAGCCTTGATGCGATGCTGTGAAACGCGACTTCATCCACCAGCACGATCAAGTCGCTAATCAAGTCACCATAATTACTCAGCACAAAGCGGCGGAATACTTCGGATTCAACCATGAGTTGATGAAATGTCGCGGCGGGAATCACCACGTCGCGCACAGGCTCTTCTACCACCGTAGAAGCCGGATAGTGACTACGACCCAGCAAGCAAGTCGTGGTTAGCACACATGTGCCGCCCGCACCGACGCGATACAGCACGATTTCGCGCCCGGATTCGGAGATTTTGTACACCCGCGAACGCCCTGTAAGCCTCATCACATAAGCGTTGCAGGGATCGGCCTCACGGTAGCCTATGGTACCAATCGGCGCTTCAACAATCCGTGCGAATTGTTTGAGTTTGGCTTTGGCGGCTTCGTCCAATTTCGCTAAATCAGGAAAAGTGGAAAGCCACGCCAAGCTGTCGTCTTGAGCCATTTTTAACTCCTAGGTTGTTTTCATATTTGCCATCTGTGCCTTCAATCCGCGTGCCGCTAGTGCATAACCGCCATCACTGCCATCCACAAAATGCATGTGGTTGCCGCTATAAGACTGGACGATGCAAGTGACCAAGGCTTCGCGCGATTTATGCATGCCGAAGACCAGATTTCCAGCGCTATATTCTGCATCCAGAAAGGCTTGCAGAGCGTCCGCTTGCGCTTCGCTACCGTCCATCACCATGCGCAAAGTGCCGTCGAACTTGCGGAAGTCAGAATTTTCCACTAATTCGTCCCGATAGCCGCTCCACTGCGTGGCTTCCGTATCCTTGTTGAAAGCAAACAAATACACACCCGCCAAGTTCTGCAATACCATTTTGGTAAGATAACTCACGCGTTTCCACATCGTAAACTGGCTGGCGCGCACCCGCCATTCGTGCAGCAAAATACTCGGGCTAAAGCTCAAGCGCATGATGTTGGCGCGTAGCGGATGATATTCCGCCACCTCGCCGTATATCTTTTGGATGTTGGTGAGTACGCGTTGATAGGTCGCCAGATTCACATCGGCGTCAGCGGAAACCGCACCCACCAACAGCGCCAGCTTGTGGTCATGAAAACTGGGCACGCTCTGCCAGCGGCATTCAAAGCCTTCAAAACTGGCTTCCGCCAAACCTTCGTGTTCCTCCACTTTGAGCACGCCCGCTGCGTTGAGGGCTTTGACACGCTTTTCCGCCTCTTCCCAACCGCGCCCGGAAAACACCGGCTGGGTGACGTGTGAAGACAAGCGCACCTTGCCCAGTTTCACCCAAAACCCTTGCGCCACCAACTCGCTCACCCGCACCAAGCCTACGCGCAAGCCCAACTCAAAACTTTCTCGGGATAGCTGCTGCGCACCGCGCAAAGCGATGATCACTTGTTCCACCAACACGTCGGGAATAGCAAAAGTCGCGCCATCGCCGCCGAACACAAAAGGCATGTCTATGCTGCGGTCCACGTTCACCACAGCGGCGATGCAAGCCACACCCACCGTATTCACCTTCTTATAAGCGCCCGCTTCTATTGCCTTGGTAGAGCCTATGACGTCGGCGATCACTATCCACCAATCGTGCGGCACGTCCACGTGGGTGCGGCTTTCCGTAGCTTCGGCAAACGATGTGAGGACGGCTAGGTTGCGGTAGAACGATATCTCGGACTGAATAATCACGGCTATTCCAGCAAACCTTGAATCAAGCGCATCCCAAACCCAACGCCAAAGCCATTCACATTACTCGCCACCGCGCCCAGCCCGTCTTTACGGTTGCTGGAGGATAAATCCATGTGCAGCCAGGGAATATCACCTTCGATAAATTTGAACAGAAAACGCGCGGCAAGGACGTGATCTGCTTCCGAATCCAGCGTGCATTGCTTGATGTCAGCGATTTTACTCTCTAAGTCTTCTTCATAATCGGCATCAAAAGGGAAGGCGTTGACGCGCTCGCCAGAAGCCGTCCCCGCGCCAATGGCCTTGCACAGCAACTCAGGGCTATTGCCCAGCACTCCGCTGTACCTATCTCCCAGCGCCACCGCCATGCTGCCGGTGAGCGTGGCGAAGTCCATCATGAAGTCCGGCTTTAGGCGCGAGGCCAAGGTCAGCGTGTCGGCCAGCACCATGCGCCCTTCGGCGTCGGTATGGACGATTTCGATAGTGGTGCCGTTCAGCGCGGTCACCACGTCATTTTGCTTATAGGCTTTGGGGCCGATGTGGTTTTGCGCGATAGCCAGCCAGCAGTCTATCTTCACCGGAACTGAAGCCCCAGTGAGCGCTAACATGAGTCCTAATGCAACAGCAGAGCCATTCATGTCTTCGTGCATACCATTCATATAACGCGCTGGCTTGAGGTTGTGTCCACCGGTATCAAAGCAAATACCCTTGCCCACCAGCGCGATATGCTTCTTGGCATTTTTGGGGCTGTAGCTCAGATGCACGATGGCCGCGTCTTCTGGTTCTGAACCTTGCGCCACGGCAACAAACGCGCCTGCGCCAAGCTTGCGCAGCTTTTTCATGTCGAACTCTTCGTGACTCCAGCCTTGCGCTTTTGCCAGCGCTTTGATTTTTTCGCGGTAGATGGTCGGCGTGAGGTCATTCGGCGGCAACATGGTGAGGCTGCGGGTGAGCGTATTTCCGGCCACCAGCGCTTCTATTTCCGCAAACTTATTGGCGCTTTCCACACCAAATAGCTCTATCTTTTTCAGCATCTTTTTGTTCGGTTTTTTCTTGCGGCTGGGTAACTCTGCGGCATTCACCAGCGCCACATACAGCGAGGCCTCGGCTGATTGTTGGCGCTCAGCACCTAGCACCACGATAGCCAAACTGTCAGGATTTTCTTCTAGCAAGGGGGTTACCGCCTTACGCAAGCTAGTATGCTGCTCGAAGGCCGATTTCTTGCTATCCACCACCATCCAGGCGGCAAGTCCGCCATCGGGCAAATCGGCGCATAGCGGGGTTTTGCCTAGCTCTTCATATTTCAGTTTGCGACGTTTTAAGCGTGCTTCCAATACATTTTTTAGTGGGAATTTAGCCGGGGGGTTTTCTGGCAGAACAAATAAAATATGACTAAATTTTTGCGCCTGAGATTCTGTAAAATCACCTCTATGCTGAATAATTTTGATGCCCATATTTCACCTTTACTTAAAATAACCGTTGTCATTCCGGCCTCCGCCGGAATGACGATTTTATGGTGATACTAGCGAACAAAGTTAAGCGTTTTTACAATTTTATTAATAACCTATATTAAAAAATACTATAAAATCTCGCCTCATCACTATTCACCAACGCAACACTCACTCTTTCAGGAGCGCATTACATGGCAGATTTGCCTGACACCGACCCGCAAGAAACCCAAGAATGGCTTGATGCCATCGCCTCCGTGCTAGAACAGGGAGGCCCTGAACGTGCGCATTTCTTACTGGAATCGCTCATAGATAAGGCGCGTCGTTCCGGTGCTTATCTGCCGTTTAATCCCACCACAGCTTACCTTAACACCATTCCCACGCACTTGCAGCAACCGCTGCCGGGTAATCCTGAAATGGAGCGGCGCATTCGTGCGCTGATCCGCTGGAACGCCATTATGACGGTGTTACGCGCCAATGAAAAATCTCCGGGGGTGGGCGGGCATATTGCCAGTTTTCAATCGGCAGCCACTTTATATGACGTGGGGTTTAACCATTTTTTCCGCGCCGCGAATGAGGGTTTTGGCGGCGATTGCATTTATTTCCAAGGCCATTCCTCGCCCGGGGTATACGCTCGCGCCTTTTTAGAAGGCCGTATTAGCGAAGAACAAATGTCTAATTTCCGTCAAGAAACCGGCGGCAAGGGCATTTCCAGCTATCCTCACCCATGGCTGATGCCAGACTTTTGGCAGTTCCCCACCGTGTCTATGGGTCTAGGGCCGTTGGCCGGCATTTATCAAGCGCGGTTTTTGAAATACATCCATGACCGCGGCATTGCTGATACCTCTGATCGCAAAGTGTGGGTGTTCTGTGGCGATGGCGAGATGGATGAACCTGAGTCGTTAGGTGCAATTTCATTGGCTTCACGCGAGAAGCTGGACAATCTTATTTTCGTCATCAACTGTAATCTGCAACGCTTGGATGGCCCGGTGCGCGGCAATGGCAAGATCATTCAAGAGCTGGAATCTGATTTCCGTGGCAGCGGTTGGAATGTGCTGAAAGTGGTGTGGGGTTCGTATTGGGATCCGCTGCTGGCAATGGACAAAGACGGTTTCTTGAAAAAACGCATGGAAGAATGCGTGGACGGCGAATACCAAAACTTCAAGGCCAAAGGTGGCGCTTACACGCGTGAGCATTTCTTTGGTAAATATCCAGAGTTGAAAGAAATGGTCGCGGCAATGAACGACCAGGACATCTGGCGTTTGAACCGTGGCGGCCACGATCCGCACAAGGTCTACGCGGCTTACCATTCAGCGGTTAACCACAAAGGCCAACCCACTGTGATTTTGGCGAAAACCGTCAAAGGCTACGGCATGGGCGAAGCGGGTGAAGGCCAGAACATTACGCACCAGCAAAAGAGCATGGACATCGCCGCGCTCAAGGCCTTCCGCGACCGCTTTGATTTGCCGCTCTCTGACGAACAAGTGGAAAGCTTAAGCTTCTACAAACCCGCCGACGATAGCCCCGAAATGCAATACATGAACGAGCGCCGTCAAGTGATGGGTGGCTATGTGCCTAAGCGCCGCCGTAAAGGCAATGAGCTGGTCGTCCCCGAACTCTCCGCCTTCGAGAACATGCTGGGCGCCACGGGTGAGCGCGAAATCTCTACCACCATGGCGTTTGTGCGCATCCTTTCCACGCTAGTGCGCGACAAACAAATCGGCAAATATGTGGTGCCTATCGTGCCGGATGAAGCGCGCACTTTCGGTATGGAGGGCATGTTCCGCCAGTTGGGTATTTACTCTTCGGTAGGTCAATTGTACGAGCCTATGGATTCCGATCAAGTGATGTTCTATAAGGAATCCAAAGACGGGCAAATTCTGGAAGAAGGCATCAACGAGGCCGGTTCATTCGCAAGCTGGCTGGCGGCGGCCACGTCTTACTCGGTCACGGGTGTGCAGATGATCCCGTTCTACATCTACTACTCCATGTTCGGTTTCCAACGCATAGGCGACTTTGCTTGGGCGGCGGGCGACTCCCGTGCGCGGGGCTTCTTGCTGGGTGCAACAGCCGGCCGCACCACGCTTAACGGCGAAGGCTTGCAGCATGAAGATGGCCACAGTCACCTGATGTCAGCCACCATCCCCAACTGCGTGTCTTACGATCCGACGTTTGCTTACGAACTCGCCGTCATCATTCAGGAAGGCTTACGCCGCATGGTGCAAAACCAGGAAGATGTGTATTACTACATCACCCTGATGAACGAAAATTACAGCCATCCAGAGATGCCTAAAGACAGCCGCGACGGTATTTTAAAGGGCATTTACGCTTTTAGTAAATCCAAGGCCAAAGGCGCAAAAGTACAACTGATGGGCAGTGGCGTGATTTTGCGCGAAGTGATCGCTGCGGCTGAGTTGCTGGAGAAAGACTGGGGCGTGTCTGCCGACGTATGGAGCGTGACCAGTTTTACTGAATTGCGGCGTGAGGGCATAGATATTGAGCGTTGGAACATGCTTAACCCTGATAAAAAAGCCAAACAAAGCTATGTTGAGCAATGTTTAGCCAAAGCAGAAGGACCGGTGATTGCCTCTACCGACTACATGCGCTCGTTCGCCGACCAAATCCGCAACTTCATCCCCAACCGTTTTGTGGCGCTAGGCACGGATGGTTATGGCCGCTCAGATAGCCGCGAAGCACTGCGTAGCTTCTTTGAGGTGGACAGGTATTATGTGGTGCTGGCAGCGTTGAAAGCGCTGGCGGATGACGGTAAGTTGCCCGCAAGCAAGGCAGCAGAGGCGATTAAGAAATATAAAATTAACACCACCCGCCCTAACCCAACAACGGTTTGATTCAGGAGACGACTTAAAATGACGATCAAAGAAGTTCTCGTCCCCGACATAGGCAATTTTGAGAGCGTGGATGTGATCGAAGTGCTGGTAAAAGTGGGCGATGTCGTGGCCAAAGACGACTCGCTGCTTACGCTGGAATCGGACAAGGCCTCGATGGACATCCCCGCGCCCTTTGGCGGCACGGTCAAAGAAGTGAAAATGAAGGTCGGAGACAAAGCTGCTCAAGGTGGGCTGATCTTGACCTTGGACGCTGCGGCAGCCCCGGCACCTGCGGAGAAGCCCAGCGCTCGAGCCACGGCAACGCCCATGGTGTCTAGCGTCATGGTGGATGAAAAAGCTGTGGCAATTCCACAGCCAACGCATCCGGTTGCCGAGCCGCCCAAAGTGATACAACCCCACGCCACACCTAATCCAGTCGCCGCTAGCAGCGCCGTTGCTGGCGGAAAACTGGCACATGCCAGCCCTTCGATACGCAAATTTGCACGCGAACTAGGCGTGAATCTGGCGCTAGTTACGGGTTCCGGCGCGAAAAATCGGATTCTGGAAAGCGACGTGCAAGCCTTTGTAAAAGGCGAATTAGCGAAACCACGCACAGAAAACATGGGATCTGGAACCAGCTTATCCAGCCTGCCCATGCCGGTGATTGATTTCAGCCAGTTTGGCGAGATCGAAACCAAACCTTTGTCGCGCATCAAAAAGCTTTCCGGCGCGAATTTGCACCGCAACTGGGTCACTGCGCCGCATGTCACGCAGTTTGACGAGGCCGACATCACCGACTTGGAAGATTTCCGCAAATCCATGCTGGCCGACGCGGAAAAGCGCGGTGTCAAACTGACCTTGCTCGCTTTCCTGATGAAAGCCGTGGTCAACGCGCTGCGCACCTACCCCAACTTCAACGCATCGCTCGCACCGGACGGCGATAACCTGATTTTGAAGCAGTATTACCACATCGGTTTTGCCTGCGACACGCCAGATGGCTTGGTGGTGCCCGTGGTGCGCGATGTCAACACCAAAGACGTGATGGACATTGCCCGTGACTTGGCCGATTTATCCGCCAAAGCCCGCGAACGCAAACTCAAAATCGAAGAAATGCAGGGCGGATGCTTCACCATTTCTAGTCTTGGCGGCATAGGCGGCACCATGTTCACGCCCATCATCAATTGCCCGGAAGTGGCTATTCTGGGTATTTCCCGCGCCAGCATTTCGCCCCTGTGGGACGCCGAAACCAAAAGCTTTGAGCCACGGCTGATGCTGCCACTGTCACTCTCTTACGACCATCGAGTGATAGACGGCGCTGATGGTGCACGCTTCACCAGCCATTTGCGTATGATGTTGTCAGACGTACGTCGCCTCTTGCTGTAACAGGAATAAAAATGAGCAATTTAGTTGAAATTTCAGTGCCAGACATCGGCAACTTCGATAGCGTGGACGTGATAGAAGTGCTGGTAAAAGCAGGCGACACCGTCGCCGTAGATGATTCGCTCATCACCGTTGAATCGGATAAGGCCTCGATGGATATTCCGGCCTCACAGGCTGGGGTGGTGAAAGAGGTCAAGGTGAAAGTCGGCGATAAGGTCGCCAAGGGATCGTTGATTTTGCTGATTGAAGCTGAAACGGTGATGCCTAAAGTAGCAACCTCCTCACCCCAACCCTCTCCCACAAGGGGAGAGGGGGCAGCGCTTATATCAAGTGTTGTTCCTACTAGTCCCCAGCCCCTAGCCCCTAGCCCCTCCGACCTCCACACCGAAGTCGTCGTTCTAGGCTCTGGTCCAGGCGGTTACACCGCTGCCTTCCGCGCCGCGGACTTGGGCAAAAAAGTAGTACTGATTGAGCGCTACGCCACACTAGGTGGCGTGTGCTTGAATGTGGGCTGCATCCCCTCCAAAGCCTTGCTGCACGCGGCCAAGGTCATTACCGAATCCGAAGAAATGGCCGCGCACGGTATCAATTTTGGCCGCCCGGTTATCGCGCTCTCAAAGCTGCGAGATTGGAAAGAAAACGACGTAGTCTCCAAGCTCACCGGCGGTTTGGTGCAGCTCGCTAAACAGCGCAATGTGACGGTAGTACAAGGCGTGGGGAAATTCACCTCACCTAATCAAATAGCGGTTACCGCGACTGATGGGAAAGTGACTACGATAGGTTTTGATAACGCCATCATCGCCGCTGGTTCGCAAGCCACAAAATTCCCTAATGCCCCAGAAGACGAACGCATCATGGATTCCACAGGCGCATTGGCGCTGGTGGACATCCCCAAACGCATGTTGGTGATTGGCGGCGGCATTATTGGTTTGGAAATGGGGACGGTGTATGACGCGCTAGGCACAAAAGTCAGCGTGGTGGAATTCATGGATGGCTTGATTACAGGCTGCGACCGCGACTTGGTGAAGCCGCTGCACAAGCGTATGGAAAAACGCTTCGAAAGTATTATGCTCTCCACCAAAGTATCCAAAATGGAAGCCAAAAAAGACGGCATCCATGTTAGTTTTGAAGGTGACAATGCGCCCGAACCTCAAGTCTATGACCGTGTTTTGGTGGCAATCGGTCGTCTCCCTAATGGCAAAAATATCAACGCTGAAGCCGCGGGCGTGACGGTGGATGAACGCGGTTTTATCCATGTTGATAAACAAATGCGTACCAACGTGAATCACATCTTCGCCATCGGCGACATCGTTGGCCAGCCCATGCTGGCACACAAGGCCACGCACGAGGCCAAAGTGGCAGCGGAAGTCATCGCCGGACATAAGGTTGAGTTCCAAGCGCTGGCGATTCCATCGGTAGCGTATACCGACCCGGAAGTGGCGTGGGCGGGAGTTAGCGAAATCGAAGCCAAGGCTAAAGGACTGGAAATCGAAAAATCCAGCTTCCCATGGGCGGCTAGCGGACGTGCGCTTTCCATCAGCCGCACCGAAGGCTTGACCAAGCTGATTTTGGACAAAACCACGCGCCGCGTGATTGGTGCGGGTATCGTTGGGCCAAACGCCGGAGAGCTCATCGCAGAGGCCGTGCTGGCGATTGAGATGGGCGCGGATGTGGAAGATATTGCGCTCACGATTCACTCGCATCCAACACTCTCGGAAACCGTGGCGTTTGCTGCAGAGATGGCAGAAGGTACAATCACAGACTTGTTCATCCGTAAAAGATAGCCGTGTTACCACAACCCCTACTTACCGCACTAAGCGCACGCTTTCCGCCAGAACGCCTGCTCACCGATCCAGTGGACTGCTATGCCTATGCCTATGACAATTCCAAGCGCTTTCATCCGCCGCAAGCGGTGGTGTTCCCACTGGCTGCTGACGAAGTGCAGGCCGTTGTAGCCTTGTGCATTGAATATCAAGTGCCGCTCACGCCGCGTGGACGTGGCACGGGTACTGCGGGTGGCAGCACGCCTGAGCAAGGCGGCATTGCATTATCGCTAGAGCGCATGAATAAGATTATAAAAATAGACCCGGCGAATCGTATGGCGGTTGTCGAGCCTGGCGTACTCAATCAAGACCTACAAAACGCCATCAAAGAACACGGCTTTTTCTGGCCCCCTGACCCTTCCAGCGCGCCCTATTGCACCATAGGTGGCAACATCGCCACCTGCGCCGCGGGGCCTCATGCCGTGAAATACGGCGTGACGCGTGACCACGTGCTGGGTTTGAAAGCCATCACTGGCAATGGCGAAGTGATTAAAACTGGCTGCAACACCACCAAAGGCGTAGTGGGCTACGATTTGACGCGCTTGATTATTGGCTCTGAAGGCACGTTGGCTATCGTCACCGAGGCTACACTCAAGCTTACGCCGCTGCCCCATGCCACAGCCGGGATTACCGCGCAGTTTGCAGATACGGTGAGTTGCGCCCATGCCATTGCGGCGATTATGGCCCAACCGTTTGTGCCTAGCGCTTTAGAGTTTTTAGATAACGGTGCGCTCAATCTCATTCGCAATCGCCACCCCGGCATGTTGCCAGAGGCGGCGCACGCGTTTTTGATGATAGAGGTAGACGGCGCTGAAACCGAACTGCCGCCAGCGGTTGCGGCTATTATCAAAGCTTGCCAAGTAAAAGGGTTAATTGACGCCAGCCCAGCACATGACACGCAGGCCTTATGGGCGGCACGTAAAGCTTTATCACCCTTGCTACGCGACATCGCACCTAAAAAAATCAATGAAGACATTGCTGTACCAGTTTCACGCTTACCCGAATTGTTGCAAGGCTTAGAAACACTTTCTGCAAAATATCAAATCGCTAACGTCAATTTTGGCCACGCAGGCAACGGCAACATCCACGTCAATCTATTGGTGAATCCAGATAATCCAGAAGAAATGACTCGTGCCGAGCAATGTTTAGATGAGGCATTCAGCTTGGTATTAGGCTTAGACGGCACGCTTTCGGGCGAACACGGAGTCGGCAGCGCCAAACGCCCCTATGTAGACCGCGAAATTGATGCGCCCACCATCAAATTGATGAAAAAAATAAAGACAACTTTTGATTCTAAGAATATACTTAATCCGGGCAAGTTGTTTCCTGAATAAAAAATAAGTAAAAATAATTAAAGTTCTGGTGACTAGTGCCGCTAATAAGCTTGTGTGAAACAGCTTGAAGCATTGGAGTAAATCATGAAAATCGACAGTTCTTTAGTAAGTGCCGTACCAACCGCTACTAGCGGTTCTTCACCTCGCGCCGAAAAAATTGCACCGCAAAACAATAGCAGTAGCACCGTCAGCCTTTCCGACGCTGCGGCTCGCATTCAAGCAGTAGAAGCCAGTGCTCATGAATCTTCTGGGTTTAACAGCGCCAAGGTCGCCGCTATCAAGCAGGCCATTAGCGATGGCACTTTCCGTATAGATGTAAATCTGATAGCTAAAAAACTACTTAATTCCGCACAAGACTTACTCGAGTCACAAGGCGCTTAATTTGGCAGACCCTGTTGTTGTATCCGCACAAATAACTGAAGATTTGGCGGTTGAGATACTAGAATTTGAATCATTTAAAAAGTTATTACTTGCTGAACAAGACGCGCTGATTACTGGCGACACCTCTAGCCTCACCGAAATCACCGAAAAAAAATCAATCCGCATAAGCAAGTTAGATGATATAGCTGCTAGCCGCTTAAAGCACATTCAACTATTAGGATTTAAGCCTGATCCTGCTGGTGTTGCTCAATGGATTAGTCGCGCCGATGCTGAGACTTCCAGGCTATGGAAGTCTCTACTTATTCTAGGTAATGACATTCAAGCAACTAACATACTTAACGGCAAGCTCATCAACACACGACTACAGTACACGCAACAGACCATGTCCGCCTTATTGGCCGCGGTAAATCAAGCCGAGTTGTATGGCCCATCTGGGCAACGCGAAGGCACACCGCAGAGCAGTAACACCCGTGGCATCATAGGTAAGGCTTAAGAAAAAACTATCTAATTATAAAAAAACCGGCCTATGGCCGGTTTTTTTATAATTCCTTGTTGGGAAGTGCTAATGCTTCGTCGGTATAGCTGCCACTGCTGAAGACACAACATCTATACTAGATCTTACATCTGGGCTAAGGTGACCTGCCCCTTGCTCACCTGTACGATTAGCACCAGTATCCGCCAACAACATCACTACCACGCGACGGTTTCTGGCACGGCCTTCAGGCGTATCATTTGTATCAACAGATCGTTTATCAGCATAGCCTACTGCCACCATGCGCTCTCCAACTACACCATTTGTTTCAAACAATCGAACCACACTACTAGCACGAGCTGTCGACAATTCCCAATTGGAAGGAAATACGTAAGAACGAATCGGTTGATTGTCTGTATGACCCTCTACCTGCACTTGGTAAGGATTGTCTGCAACAATCTTAGCCACAGTACTCAAAACTTCAACAGAATCTTTTTGCAAGTCTGCCTTTGCAGTCTCAAACAACACACTGGCATTGATCTCAATGGTAATGCCATGAATTGTCTCAGTAACTTGCACCTTTCCTTCTTTCACTAAGGTTTCCAGTGCTTCCTGCACACTCTTAGCAACGGCTTTCATACTTTCACGCTGCTTTGCCTTACGTTCTTCGTCAGCCGGCGACACCTGCGGATTTTTCGGAGTAATAGTAACTGCTGTCAACCCTACAGACGCACTTTGTGGTTTAGGATTCTTTTTAATAGTAGGTTCATAGTCAAAAGCGGCTTGCAGCGACTCCGCCAGCGCTGTGGCTTTAGTAATGTCCAGCTTCGACATTGCAAACAAAACCACGAAAACCGCAAACAGCAAAGTAATGAAGTCGGCATAAGACACCAGCCACCGCTCATGATTTTCGTGTTCTTCGTGTTTTTGTTTGCGTGCCATGTTATGTTCGCCCAAGTCTAATGATTAAGCGATAAAACCACGCAGACGGGTTTCAATCAGGCGTGGGTTATCGCCATTGGCAACTGACACCAAACCCTCCACCACCATAGCGCGCTTCACCATTTCTCGAGCAATCACCGATTTGATTTTATTGGAGAAAGGTAAGAAGAATAAGTTTGCCGCACCCACACCATATAACGTGGCGACAAAAGCTACTGCAATACCAGTACCTAATGAGGAAATATCAACGCCACCTTCTGCAGACAGTCCACCCATCACGTGAATCAAGCCCATCACGGCGCCCAGAATCCCGATGGTTGGAGAATAACCACCCGCTGACTCCCAAACCCGCGCGGCTTGACGATGATGCTCATCATAGGAGTCCATCTCAACCTCCATCATTTCGCGCAATTTTTCTGGTTCTGCGCCGTCCACTAGCATCTGAAGACCCTTGCGCATGAAAGGATCATTCATTTCTTCAATCAACGGTTCCAGCGACAACAAACCTCCGCGCCTTGCGGTATTACCCCAACCCACTACTTGCTCAATAACACTCTCCAGCGCGACGCTTGGGGTCATAAACACCCATTTCAGCAAACGAACCCCTAAAAAGAAAACGGGTGTTGGGTACTGAATAAGGCACGCGCCTATTGTTCCACCAAATACGATGATGAAAGCAGCAAGCTGCATCAAGGTGCCAGCATGCCCGCCCTCTAAAGCCTGTCCACCAAGGATGGCGCCAAACGCCATAAAAACGCCAATAAGTGTAGTTGTATCTAAGCGAGAATTATTCATATTTATTGTCCAATCCAGTCTTTAAGCACAGCACGTAATCGCATAATAGCCTGAGAATGTATCTGGCACACGCGAGATTCAGAAACTCCCAACACCGCCCCAGCCTCCTTGAGATTAAGATCTTCTTGATAGTACATGGCCATCACCATCCTTTCACGTTCTGGCAACAAAGCAATGGCTTCAACCAATGCTTGTTGCATCCCCTCATCCTGCAAAATCTGCAAAATCCCAGGACGACCATCTGTGATATTGAGCTCCACCGGCTCGTCACCTTCGTGCTGGAAGTCCTCATAGTACACCAGTTGATGCCCGCGCGCATCTGCCAGCATGGCTTGATACTCTTGCAAAACAAGCCCCATCTGCTGGGCTATCTCAAATTCAGTCGGCGCCATCCCCAATTGTTGTTGCAACTGGGTAATCGCACGCTCAATATCTCGCGCATTTTTACGCACCGAACGTGGTACCCAATCAATCTCGCGCAGCTCGTCCAACATCGCCCCGCGGATACGCTGCGAGGCATAGGTTTCAAACTGCGCACCTTGAGTTTCGTCAAAATGATTGAGCGCATCAAGCAACCCCATCATGCCAGATTGCACTAAATCATCAATCTGCACACTGGCCGGCAACCTAGCCGCTAGCTGATAAGCGATACGCTTCACCAGTAGCGAATAATCCTCTACCGAACGCTCTACCAGCACGCGAATAGTTGCCGTCATACACTCAAGCTGCCGTCAGCTTGCTACCAGTGGCGCTTAACAGGCGGCACATGAAGACATCAAAACGATTATCGTCATTTTGCAACGGCCAGTGCATCATGTCTACTGCAAATCTCTCTAAGGTATGCGCCGCAGCCAAACGATTGGTCGGTAGCACACAGGCAAAGTCAGGCTTCAACTCTAAATATCTATCACATACGGCGGTGAGCTTATGAAACAAAGACTTGGCTACAGCCTCGTTGCCGCCACGGAACATCATCATAAAATGCCTATTATCACGCATGCGATGCAGCGTCTTGATATGGCGATAGGCTTCAGTAATCCCATAATCGCTCTCATCGCACAGCACCACCACTTCAGGCGCAGCCAGCGCAAAACCCAAACCATGATGCTGCAAGTCTGATGCTGCATGTATCACCACATAATCAAAGCCTACAACCAAAGCATGAAAATCATCTAGCAGATGCACCCGAGCGGCATCGAGACTGCGTCCCAAGCGCTCGGTATCTGCTGGCATCAAGGCCACTCCGGCCACCGTCACTATTGCTTCATCGAGACTTTTCTTGCCACGTAGCACATCACCAGCATCCCAGCCCAGCGGAGCTTCCAGCAAAGGATGTGTTGCCGTCGCAAACAGCGCCTCATCCACCAGCAATACTTTTTTGTCCTGTGCCGCCAAAGTCACCGCTAACGCAGCCGACACTGATTGGCTTTGGCTGCCCACCAAGGCGACAACACGCACCGCCTCCGCCGTGAATAATTGACGTAAGCCAGTAGCTTGATCGGCTAACGCCCTAGCCAAACAAATCTCCCGTTCCCGCCCAGTCGCCCTGCATCACCATTTCTTCCTGATTGATTTGCATAGCACCCGTAGATTGACCCTTGAAAGCGCGGTCTACCAAATACGTGGAATTCGCAGTACGGATGTCTTCCGGCACACGCTGACCGTTGGTCACATAATGTAATTTCAGGCCATGACGTATCAAACAATCTATTGCTGGCGCTAATGACACAGATTCGTCCACCTTGGTCAAAATGCAGCCATCCAAACCCACGCCTTGATGCGCCCGCACGATGTCGTCCAAAGTCACGCCCTGTGCGGTTGCTGGCAATATGAGCTGGCGTTTGACCTGGCGATTATCGCCACACAGAAATTTAATTTGTTCAGGAATATTACGGTCTCGCTGACTCATGCCCACGGTGTCTATCAACACCAAATGGCTGCGCTGCAACTCGGCCAGCGTGGCATCAAGCTCAGACTCTTCTTTAATGGCATATACCGGCACATTGAGGATACGGCCATAGATACGCAATTGCTCGTGCGCCCCGATACGATAACTGTCCGTTGACAGTAGCGCCACATTAGACGCGCCAAAGCGCAATACTGCGTGCGCTGCCAGCTTGGCCACGGTAGTCGTTTTCCCCACGCCAGTAGGGCCAACCAAAGCGATGATGCCGCCGCGCTCAATCACGTCAGCCCCCGATTCGTCTACACGTAGATTATGTGCGATGGCCTTTTTAAGCCACATTACACCTTTTTCAAAATCCATGCCCTCAGGCAAAGCATCCACCAGCTTGCGCGACAAAGCAGGACTGAACCCTGCGCCAAACAACACGCGCAACAACTCAGCCTTGATGGGATCACGACGCGCCAATTCACCCCAAGCAAAACCGGAAAGTTGCCCTTCCAGCAAACCACGCAGATGCTTAAGCTCAAACGCCATTCCCGCCATGGTGGAACTCAACTCCGGCACTTGCTCGACATCTTCTTGCGGGTCTGCTTGCACTTCCCAGCGCGGCATTCTGGTGGGCGGTGCTTCTTGGGCGATGGTGGCGCGTTTTTTAGTGCGAGGATCTTTCTCTAACGCCTCCGTGGCGGCAGCTATGGTTTTTTTGAGTGAGGGCACAACGGACTCAGCATCTTTGTGGTTCAGAATCGCCGCAATTGCTTCAGCGCCAAATCCTGAAGATGCTGGCGCTTTATTGTCTGATTTATTCGGGGTAGGTTTCGGGTAAGTCAGCGTGTCCATCTCATCGCCCGCGACAGCAACAATCTCAACGCCATCAGCCACTTTGCGGTTAGATAAAATTAACGCATCGCCACCTAATGCATCGCGCACTTGCTGCATCGCATCACGAGAATTTGACGCGTAAAATTTCTGCACATTCATATCTATTATTCTTTCCCCAAGCCATGCGATGCGCCAATAAACGCTTAGTATTGAAGTCTATCACGGGAAAAGTTACGAAATAAAGTAAAAACTCAAGGACATACCACTAAAAACGAATTTGGCTAATCTGGCCACGCAAATCTGCAGCCAAAGTGGCCAGTTTTACAGTCATTTTTTTCAGCGCATCTACCTGCTCTCCGGTGGCCATAGAACCTTGCTCAATAGAACTCACCAGATTACGTATGGACTGGACTTCCAGTTGGTGATCGCGCGTCACATGATCAATTTCGGTATTGACATTAAAAATATGAGCGGCGGCCTCTTGAATGGTTTGCAGGCTATCTTCTGCCTGATGCGCCACTTGCACACTGGCATTAGCATGATCGTGCGCCTGCTTCATGGACTCAGTGGCGCTATGCGCCACCATCCGCAACTTGGCCATGATTTTATCAATTTCCGTAGTGGCATTACTGGTACTCTGCGAAAGCTTACGCACTTCGTCCGCGACCACGGCAAAGCCTCGACCAGCCTCACCTGCCCGCGCCGCCTCAATCGCCGCATTAAGCGCCAAAAGATTAGTCTGGTCGGCAATGTCGCGGATAATGTTGAGTACATTACCAACTTCACGGGAATCCTCTTCCAATTGGGTAATCACGACGGCGGTTTCCTCCACTTGCCCAGCCAACTGAGATATTGAATGTCGGCTGCTCAATACCACCTCGCGCCCCTTCCGTGAAGCCTGTGCTGAGTTTCCAGCTTGTTGCGCCGCCATTCCGGCCTTATCGGCAATCATGACAACTTTGGCGGCAATTTCACTAGCCCCCGTATCTATGGCTTCAATCTGCTCGTTCTGATGGAGAACAGCCGCGCGTGTCGAATCTGCAACACCAGATAGCGCACCAGAAGTCTGTCCCAGCTCAGTGGCAGTGCGATCTAGGGTTTTAGCAAGTTGCTGGAATTCAGATAACAGGTTGTTGACCGCGTTGCTAATATCGCCTATTTCGTCTGTGCTTTGGTGCTTCAGCCTGCGAGTCAAATCACGCGAAGTTGCAATCTCAACCAAAACCGCGCTGATGCTTTTGAGCGGATTAGCAACACTGCGAACCGCAAAATAAGCCATCATGACCACGCCAAACAAGATTAACACTGTCAGCACAATACTCACCTGCATGAGCTGATCCACCAGCGCGCCAGAGGCCTTCGCTTGCTCCAGCGTTTCATTAGTGCCAGCGCCAACCAATTTATCCAACGAACTGCCGATACTATCGGCCGCAGCCCCAAACTGCGCCAAAATAGTTCTGGCATTATCCCAATCCACTTCCGATTGCGCCATTGCCGCCGAGAATCTAACCACCAGCGCCTGCTGCTGCTCTATCATCTGCTTCAGACTGGCCTCGCTAGCGCGAAACTCCGGTAACTTTCTAGCAGCATCCAGTTTGGCCTGCATATCTGCCAAATCCTCACGGCGACGTTTATCGAAAGCTGCACGATCGGTCGTTGCATATAATTCGTACATATGCGCCTTCTGGCTTTGCAAATTACTTTTCAAGCCGGTCACGGCAATTAATCCTGGAAGCTGTTCATCGGCCAGCGTTAGTGTCGTTGCCCCGATTCTTCCACCGTTTAACAGCGTCAGCGCAGCAAACGCTAACAACAGAATAAATCCTGCCAAATAGCCCGTAAGTATTTTTTGCGTAATGTTGAGTTTCATCGTGCCGACCTTTTCTTGTTAAACGTGCTTCAATCTATCGTAAATTTCCATCATACGCGGTAAAGCACGCATCATGGCATTGATAACCTCAGGGTCAAAATGCTTACCGGCGTCTTTCTGCATGGCTTCCAGCGCGCTTTCTACCGTCCAAGCCTCTTTATATGGGCGCTTGGAAGTCAGCGCATCAAACACGTCTGCCGCGGCGATAATACGTGCCGAGAGCGGGATTTCTTGACCTTTCAAGCCTGCGGGATAGCCGCTGCCGTCGAATTTTTCATGATGGCACTCAGCAATTTCGATACCCACTTGAAACACCGTATGCCCCAGTGCCTGCACTTGCGCCTCGCTCTTGCGCAGCACCTCACCACCTATCACCGGATGACGCTCCATCTCTTTGCGCTCTACCGGGTCTAGTCGCGCGGGTTTCAGCAGCACGCTATCGGCGATACCCACCTTGCCGATGTCATGCATGGGGGCAAAATTGAACACATCGCGCACATAGGCCGGCGTAATCTGCGTCATATAAACCCCCTCCTTGCCCAGTTCTTCAGCCACCAAAGCGGAGTACAGCGCCATGCGCACCAAGTGGTCGCCGGTTTCTGGGTCGCGGCTTTCGGCGAGCTTTGCCAAACCCTCCACAGCAGCCACCACTAGGTTTTCCATCACCACGGTTTTTTCCAACACATGAGAAATGGTCGCCGCAATGTTAGTCAAAAATTCTACATGTTCAGGCCGATAAGCGACTTCTGTACTCGCAAACACCATCACCGCTTGCTGCTTCCCGCTCAATATCGGCATATACACCGCCGAGCGTAAGCTTAATTGCAAAAGTGCATTTTCTAATGACTGTGGCGCGTTTTTCGTCTCCAAAGTCAACGC
Source organism: Methylophilaceae bacterium (assembly GCA_046155285.1). Taxonomy (GTDB): domain Bacteria; phylum Pseudomonadota; class Gammaproteobacteria; order Burkholderiales; family Methylophilaceae; genus CAILHX01. Next base: position 95,378 of record JBJXEA010000027.1, read on the forward strand.
CACAGAAGCTGTCCCAAGCGTGGCCATCACGCCTTGTGTCGCGTCAAAACTCGCGCCGTTCTTAATCTGGTTGGACACGCCACTGTAATGGCGCTCCAGCGTTAAGCGACCACCATCGGGAGTGGGATAGAACACGCCCACCCAGTTGAGCGGCACGAACCCTTGAAACTCGTCATGCACAAAACGCAGCATGTCATCCAGTTTATGACCTTGGTTGATGCGGTCGGTGAGCTTGAAAATGCCATTGATGCGTTGCGTGAGCAGATTGAATGCTTCTGTCATCTGACCTATCTCATTGCCACTTTGCATGGCGACTTGATGCCCAAAATCTCCCTGCGCCACGCGTGCAAAACCCTTGATTGTTTGTTTCAAAGGAGTGATAAGTCGGTGTTGCAAAATGAACATCACCAGCACCACCAGCAGCAAGCCCAAGCCGCCCGATGCCCATAAAAACACACGAATATGGTCTAATTTTTTTTCCATCATGTGCTGAAAAGCACCGCTCAAGCGATTAGAAGATTTGGCGAGCAAAGCACCATGTCCCTGAATATATTCTGCTGCCCAAGTCAAACGTGGCTCGGCGAGATTGGGACCGAGCTTATCTTGCAGACCCGCCTGAAAACGCATCCAATCACCCATGGTTTGATGCAACTGTGAGTTAAGTTGATTATCGAAATTACACTGTATGACTGAAGTATGGTCACCCACTAGATCAGCGGCTATCTGACGACTTTCCAGTGAGCGGATGATTTTGTCGTAAAGAATGATTTGTTTTTGCAAATCTTTCCAATAGGTCGCCAAGTCTCGCGCGTATTTCCCTTCGTCATCAGGCGCAACTTCTGTGTAATGCTGCGACTGCTCTATCATACTCTGGCTCAGTACACGCAGCTGTCCAGCCAGATTCAAAATCAGATAATCGTGTTGGCGCAAATGCAAGGAATATAGGGTGTAGCCCAGCGTCCCTATCATCAGCAAAAAAATGGCTAAAATCGCCGCACCGATTTGTATGCGTAGTGAATTCAGCCATTGTTTTTTCATCAATTCAGTCCTATTTGTTTTTGCGGCAATTGCGCGTTAACCAGTAATCCACACTCCACTTGCCCGCGCCACCAAACAGCAACGGCAAGAACATCACCAAGTAAATCAATGGCAGCTTGTAGTTGCCCAAGCCGTCGCCGTCTTCATCCACGATGCGATAGCCCTTAAGCAGCTCGGCTAACGTACTCCAATGCTCAGGCCAATGAACGCTGGCAATAGCCACCACGGTCAGAATCATCAAAGATACGGTAAAGAAACGTGTCGCCAAGCCCAGCACCAATGCCGCAGCGCCTACCGTTTCAAAAAAGATGGAAATATTCCAACTTACGCTAGCCGGCAACAAATTGAAGGGGAATGGAAAAGTAATATCGGTAAACCAGTTAGGGCCGTGCAGCTTCTCAAAGCCCGCTTCGCCGAACTCCCAAGCCAATATCAAACGCAACACCAAGGGCGGAATAATGGGGGCAAGGCTTTCGGCGATGCCCACCAATTGGCAGTAAATTCCAGCGAGTTTTTTCATCATATTTTATTTCCCTTTTTTGTATACGCCGATAATGGCTTGTTCTAATCTTAAATTTTTCAGAATTTCCAACCCACTGTTAATCACCACTTCAGGCTTGGGGTGCTGCAACTCCTCAGCAATTTGGTTGAGCGCTTGCAAGCCAGTCAATGCGCCGTCTGCCAGCAAGGTCAGCAATCGTGCACTGACTGGGTTCAGTACGATAAATTTTACCGTATCATCGACACGTCTAAACGCCACGATGTGGGTGGGTTCGCTGTCAGGCTGTGTGGGTTTATAGCGTTTACCGATGCGCTGTACCGCGTAGGGATAGCTCAACAAAGCCAGCGCCGGAGCCAAAGCAGGGCAGCCCGCCAACAAATCACCTTGCACATCAACACTGTCGGGCATCACTGCCTCTGAAACCGCCAGCGATAACTCCACCCACTCATAATGCGCCAAACTGGACAGAAATGCTGGAGTGTCGGCTGGCGGCTCGACTTCCAGCCAACGCAAAAACTCTTCAGGAATTTGGCGAAAAATGGGCGTGGCGCACTGATGCTGAATAAAAAATTCGCGCAGCAAGCGCGTCCAGCGCCGCACTCCCAAAACTTCTTGAGTCACCGGAAAACAGGACTCGACCAAGCCCCGGAAATTATTGAATACAATCTCGTTATACACTGCCATGCGCCGCGCACTCACTCCAACAGGGCGTTTGGCTACTTTGGGGTTACGAATATGGCGCGTGAATTCTGTCTGATATTGCTGAAAAGCTGGCGCGTTCACGCTGCGCCCTTCTGTTGTAGCGCAACACTATGGCGCTGCTGCAATAAGGCAATGTGATTGATTTCCTGCTCCAACTCGGCTAGTGGTGGCATGTTGGTGTCGCGCTCCAGCAAGGTGGGCGCTACGCCAAACAGCCTGTAGGTCTCTTCCAGCAAGTCCCACACCGGGTCTATCACTGCTGCGCCGTGGGTATCAATCACCAAATCGTCAGCCTCGCGGTAATGGCCTGCAGTGTGGATGTAGGCGATGCGCTCGCCCGGTAATCCGCGCAAAAACTCCTGCGGATCGAAGCCAAAATTGACGCTGTTGACGTAGATATTGTTCACGTCCAGATGCAAGTCACAATCAGCCTCTTCCAGCACGGCGCGGATGAAAGTAAGCTCATCCATCTCGGCGATGGGCGCGGCGACATAATAAGAGGAATTTTCCACCGCGATTCGGCGCTCCAAGATGTCCTGAGTGCGGCGGATACGCGCCGCGACGTGCTTGACTGCTTCTTCCGTGAACGGAATCGGCAGCAAGTCATACAAATAGCCATTGGCGCTGCAATAGCTCAGGTGTTCGGTATAAAGCGGGATGCGGTACTGCGTGAGGAATGCTTTGACGCGCTGCAAAAACACCTCATTCAGCGGATCTGGTCCGCCCAAAGACAAGGACAAGCCGTGCGCGGCAAGCGGATAGCGCTCCGCGAACCATGCCAACTGTTTCAGCGGTTTACCGCCCATGCCTATCCAGTTTTCTGGGGCGATTTCGAAAAAGTCTATGGCCGAAGGAACAGCGGCCTGAAGTTGGGGCATTAACTCCCGCTTCAGGCCGAGTCCTGCGCCAAACAATGCTTTGGCGTTCATATCAGTGACTGCAACTAGTGCTTGCAGCTACCTTCTTTGGCTTTTTTATCAGCGCTGCAAGTGGCTTCTTTAGCCTTGTCAGCACTGCAAGAACCTTCTTTAGCCTTGTCAGCGCTGCAAGAGCCTTCTTTAGCCTTTTCTTCCATTGCCTTCTTTTTGTCAGCGCCGCACTTGCCAGTGCCACATTTGCCATCTTTAGCGTCGGCCACTTGATAAGCCTTGGTCAAAGCGTTCACGGCGAATGGGTTTTGATCAGCGTTGACCACTGGGGACATTGCCAGAGAGGCTGCGAAAGTACCACCGAGAACGATGGCGAGGGTTTTCTTTTGTGCGTTCATTTGTAAAGCTCCTTAAAGTTAAAAAATAATAAATACTACTTAATGTTGATGCAGTTTCTCGCGGATGGCATCCCGTGCTGAATCGGACAGCTTGACGCTTTCGTCTTGCTCTTCACGATGCGATTGCTGTTGCAACGCTGTTCGCAACAAACGCAACTGTGCGACAAACTGACTGCACGGATCGCAAATACTCAGATGCAACCACATGGCAAAACGTTCCCGTCGGGTCAACGGACGATCCAAGGCTTGAGAAGCTAGGCGACTTGCTTGCTTACAACTCATCTCTAGCTTCCCCAAAATAAAACGTTTTATCGTAATCACATGCCGCTCCTCTCTGCCCAGCGCATTTCCATACATTTACGTAGACCCATGCGTGAACGGTACAGCATCACCCATGCATTCGTCGCCGAGATTTCCAGTTCCTTACAAATGGATTCATTGTCTTCTTCTTCAATCTCACGCAGCATGAACAGCCTAGCCAAATTCTTGGGTAGTCTATCCAGGCAATTTTGTAGTATCTGCCAGAACTGCTGATTTTCCATCAGTTTTGCAGGGTCACCCAATGAGCAAGGCTTTTCAGACCAATGCCCTTTATCGTCGAAAAACTCATCCATGCCCGGCTCACTCATCTCTTCCGCCACATCCTCATCGTATAAAGGCTGTTCGCGTTGCGCGCGGCGCATGAGGTCTATGATTTTGTGTTTGAGAATGCCGGTGAGCCAGGTGCGTGCGGAAGACTTGCCAGTGAAGCCTGCACTATTCTTGATGGCAGCAAGCAAGGTTTCCTGCACTGCATCTTCTGCCAGATGTTCATCTCGCAACCTTACTAATGCGAAACGGAAGAGATAATCACCATGCTCGTTGAGCCAATCGTGTGCATTAGGCGTAGCGCCTTGATTTAGTGCTGTAGTCATGCTTTGAATTCAACCACAAAACCATTAAAATTTCTATCTCTAAAACTCTTTTAAGTGGCTTAATTAAGAAGAATTGTAAGGAATAATTAAGTGGCAGGACTAATGGCTGTGATAAGCTTTTTTTTACACAATGGTTAAATGTTTGATATTATCCACTTAGGTATCAAAAAGATTTGAACCTAACTTACCCAAGGAGACTGAAAATCATGGCAATTCAATTGAAACAAATCGCAGTAGGCGTAGCATTAGTAGCTCTTTCTGGTGTGGCGTCGGCAGATGCAATGATAGGCAGTGGTGGCTACAGCACACTGAAAACTATGGAAATGATGAAGATGATCGATTTCAACGGTGACCACATGGTAACCAAGAATGAATTCATGACCTACTATGGTGCAATTTTTGGAGCACTGGATACCGATAACGACGGCACAGTTGACGCTACGGAATGGGAAGGCACCAAGGGTTCCAACAAGATCAGTATCGCTACTGGTGGCTACAGCAGACAATTACGTACATTGAAGATGATGGACGCGATGGATGCTGACAAAGACCATAAGATCACCAAAGATGAGTTCATCAAATTCCATGAGGCTATTTTCAACGCCATGTCCAAAGGCGGTACCGAAGTGGATGGTAAAGGTTGGTTGGCTCGCAATACCGGCAACTAAGCTTTATTAGTTAGATGTAAAAAAGGCCGACATAGTCGGCCTTTTTTTATGTTGAAAGCTCAACACCTATGGAAGCTCTGATTAAGTCTCTCACTATGCTTCGATACGTTTTCCGTTCGCCCTGAGTGCCGCGCGAAGCGCGGTGTATCGAAGGGTGGGCGGAAAACTACTCAGCACGAACGGGGTTAATCAGGGGTTCCCTAGGGCATCACTCATTTACGATGGCAGCAATCATGCCATTGGCAACCCAATGACTTAGATAGTTGATAAAAACGGTGGGCGCTTCTTCTTCTGTATGCCATTGCGTCAGCAGTTCACACATATGCGCAAAATCGCTGCCATGCACGATGGCTTGTATCAGCGCGTATTCGTCCGCTGTCATGGAGCGAAACTCAGATAGACGGTCTAGCCCACGCCACAGCAGCCAATAGCTGTCGGGTTGATGGTTGGCAGCATCAGGAGCGACACCTGCACGCAAGGCCTGCCAACTCTCAACACTATTCCATTCTGCGGCAAACATCTGAACACTAGGATGCAAACGCAGCCGCATCGTCGGCCAGCTTTCGGCAGGGAGTGCTTTGACATCTTCAATGCTGATACTGACTGCATCTAAAGCATCAAATACGTCCAGTAACAATCTTTCAAAGCTTGCCAGTTCCGCCAATATCGGGTGTGCCGAGAATGGGGCGCTGTTGCGCAGAAACTCTGGCAAGTGGCCGGTGTAGTCACGCAAAGAGGTATAGCGCGAAGGATGTTTGACCACGTATCCGTCCACCATGGCTTCAAACAACTCATCGCCTAAGTAGAGCCCCAATAGCTCATGATTGGTGTCTATGGTCTCACGAAAACGCATTTTGTAGGCGTTGCCATAGATATTCAATTTGGTTTCTATGGATGATTGTCCCTTGGCAGCCACCTGGGGAGCCAGCTTGCTAGGGTTGCCCGTAAGCAAAAAATCCAGAAAGTCTAGCTCTAGCGCTTTTAATGTTTTAGACATTGAGCGCCAAACTCTCTGTACTACGGGCAGGTTCTGAGTTTAGTGTTTGCTGAAACAACTGCCGCGCTTGACCAAGCTCAGCATGAAGTTCTTCAAAGCTGGGAATGTTGCCATCGCGTTCTATCATGGTGCTGACCGCACCAAAGCGCAGTAAAGCTTTGCGATAAAGCGACCAAACATCATCGCATACCTCGTGATCGTGAGTGTCAATCACATAATCGCCGTAGTCAGAATGTCCGGCCAAATGAAATTGTCTGACGCGTTTTGGGTCAATTGCCTCTAGGTATTCGTCAGCCGAAAAACCATGATTACGCGAACTGACGTAGATGTTGTTGATGTCCAGCAAAATCAAGGAATCTGCTTGGTTTGCGACTTCACTTAAAAACTCCACCTCGCTCATATCCGCATTGTTGAAGTCCAAATAACTGGAAGGATTTTCCAGCAGTATTTGGCGGCCAAGAAAGTCTTGCACTTGCTGCACGCGGCTTACTACATGGGTCAGCGCTTCTTGGGTATAGGGCAGAGGCAATAAGTCATGACTATTGATATGGTTCACCGTTGTCCAGCATAGATGATCAGAAATCCACGCGGGTTCAATCTCTGCTGCCAAAGTACGTAATTGCTTGAGGTAATCGGTATTCAGTGGATCAGTTGAGCCAATAGAAAGCGAAACTCCGTGCATGACTATCGGGTAGTGTTCACGCACTTGGTGCAGATAGTATTTGGGTTTTCCACCGCCGACGAAGTAGTTTTCAGTCAGAATTTCAAACCAATCTACGGCTGGACGCTCATGGATGACATAGTCGTAGTGCGGCGTACGCAAGCCAAGGCCAAAACCTAGAAAGTGTGCATCATGCATATAAAAACCTAGATGCGTCGGAGTATTTAACCCCGACGCAAACTACTGAATGGCTGATTATACTTTTCCGCCAAGATCGTCACAGGCTTTTTGTGGAACGCTGACAAAGCCGTGGCCTTTGCAACTGCCCATACCAGCGCAAGCGTTATCTGCGGTCTTGCAGTCGTTGTGACCCTTGCAAGAATTCACGCCGGTGCATTGCTTAAGGTCAGCCTTGGCAACACTACCCCAATAACCATCTTTGATTGACCCACCCATTTGACCACAGGCTTTACTAGGAACAGCAACGAATCCTTGGCCTTTACAGCTTGCCATGCCAGCGCAGGCGTTATTCGCAGTTTTGCAGTCATTATGACCCTTACACTGATTGAGACCAGAGCAATGAACGAGATTGGTAGAGTCGTCGCTGCCAGCGAACGCACTAGGGGCTGCTGATATGAGACCTGCCGCTGCAAGAGCGAGGGCGATACCAGCGTTTTTGCCAGATTTTGTAAGTAGTTGCATAGCTAAATCCTTTCAGGATGTTAAGGGACATGAATGAGGGGGAATTGAAAGCATAGCCTTCAACTTTCATTAGTCGGCGCTTGCATAGAGAACTTACATCAGTTTGAAAAATTACTCAGATCAAGGTCGGCTATATCAACTTTTTTATTGCTTGGCCGAATTTTGCATACAGGCCAGATAAGCCGCGCTATCCGGCGCTGTGCCGCCACGTTGTGCGCGCCACACGGTTTCAGCCAGGCAATCCATCAACTGATGTTGCGCCGCTTGGTCATCTCCATGCTTTATTTGCAATGCTTGATACGCCGCAACGATGCCCGTCGGTTGGTCTATGGAAAGCTGCTCCAGCACTGAAAGATGCAAACTCATGTGTAAAAACGGGTTGGTTTCGCCCATTTCAGGAAAGTATTCTTGCTCCATAAACTGCTCCGGCGCATTGAGGATGGCGTGATATTCGGGATGCGCCAACATCACTTGCAAGGCCATGCCTTCTAAGCCCGTCAACGCTTCGTTCTGGCGATACTTGCGCCAGGTTTCAAAGAAGAATTGGCGCACTTGGTCGCGGGTCGGATTAAACATGAACGGCATTCCAATACACGTAACCACCCCGGCGCTGACGCGCCACCCCTCCTTGGGAAGGAGGGGATAAGCTCCAAACCGGCATAGCAGTATCTACCCTCCCCTCCTTTTCAAGGAGGGGTCGTCCGCAGGACGGGGGTGGTTGCGTATTTTTTCCACTATCAAGCATGAAACAACCCCAAAACCGCCGCGTGTTGCAGCAATTGGTTACGACCATCCACAGGCGCGATGACAGCTTCAGTTTCTAAACCTATCAAAGGCATGGCCGGAAAACGCTGGCGCAGATAACTCAAGTCGCGGTTTTGCCCATTCGCCCCAGCACCGCGCCCCAAGCATGAGAACAGCAAGCCGAAATCTGGCGCGTGTTTGAGTTCTGTCATCAATGCCTCTGTCATTTTTTCGCCGCCCTCAATCGCCGCAGCTTTTGCCCAGCACAGCCACTGCCCTGCCTCGGCCGCTTGCGCCAGCATCACAGAACGGTTGGCGACATTCGCTCCCACCAAGTTCACCAGATGATATTGGCCGTGCTGTGCGGCTTCCAGCGAATCCGCTAGGCAAGCGTAGACATGGTTGAAAGACAAAATGCTGACATCCAGGGTGTCATGTTGAAAAGCTTGCTGCAAGGTTTGCAGAGCGGGCTTGCCGCCGACAAACACCAGCTCATGCCCTTGCACCGCGGTGATGGGCTGTGGCTCGCTCAACACCTCAATACCTTGCGACACGCCCATCACGCCAGTAGCCCCTTGCAACGCCACGTCACAGGCGGCAACTGGCAAGCCCTTGCCATGTCGCCACACGCCGCCCTGCGACACCGCGCCAAAACGCTGCGTTGCTGCGCTCAACCATTCGGCAGTCACCGCATCCGGCGCGGCGAGACTCAACATCAAACCTGACGTTTGATGCTGCAAATTCACCTCACCGCTCAACACCATTGCCGCAACCGCTGGCGTTTTGAGCGCAGCATGTTGTTCCGTGAATATTCCCGCCGCGACGCATCCCACCACATGCATACAATTCCCAGCCCCAGCCACAGCACGCAAGGTGGGTTGCAGGTTACGCGTGAACGGCGGCGTTAAAAACAACAGCACGCTGTTGGCAACCGTCACCCCCAGCTTGGCCATTGCCTCGCGCACCGCCTGCCGCGCCAACTCTGGCTTAGGCTCGCTGCCTGCCGCAAAACCAGTAGCGATCATGCTTTGCCTTTGAATTCGCATAAATCATGAATTACACATTCGCCACATTTAGGCTTGCGTGCAATGCAGGTATAGCGCCCATGCAAAATCAGCCAGTGGTGCGCGTCACGTTTGAATTCGTCGGGGACAACTTTCATCAATTTACTTTCAACTTCAAGCACGGTCTTGCCGGGAGCCAAACCAATGCGATTACTGATGCGGAAAATGTGCGTATCCACCGCGATGGTGGGCTGGCCAAAAGCGGTGTTGAGAATCACGTTGGCAGTCTTGCGACCTACGCCAGGCAGGCTTTCTAATGTTTCTCGATTGGCGGGAACCTGACTGTCGAATTGCTCGGCCAAAATCCGGCAAGTGGCGATGACGTTTTTAGCTTTGGAATGATATAAACCTATGGTTTGAATATAGCGCTCTAAGCCCTCAACGCCCAATGCAGCAATGGCATTCGGCGTGTTGGCGACGGGAAAAAGCTTGGCGGTGGCAAGATTCACGCCCTTGTCTGTGGCTTGCGCGGAGAGTATGACGGCGATCAGCAGCTCAAAAACACTGGCGTGTTTCAGCTCGGTGGTGGGATGCGGATTGTGCGCCCGCAGGCGACGGAAAATTTCGCTACGTCGCTCCGCATTCATCGCGCTGAATTCATGTCATGGTCTAGTGCGCGGCCACAGGACTAGCAGTCATGGGCTGCGTTGCTTGTTTGCGCATCTCCAACCAATTTTTCCCCGCAATCAGCAACGCTAGACCAATAAATGCCCCAGGCGGCAGAATTGCCAATAAAAAACCGTGGTAATCCGGCAGTACGGTAATCACCCACGCCTTACTGCTTGCCCCCAACACCAAATCAATACCGGAAAATAGCGTTCCCTTACCGATAATTTCCCTGATTCCACCAAGTAAGGCCAGCACCAAAGCCAAACCAAACCCCATCATGAAGCCATCTAGCGCGGAAGGCATCACCGGATTTTTGGCAGCAAAAGCTTCAACGCGAGCCAACACGATGCAGTTGGTGACGATGAGTGGGATGAATATCCCCAATACTCCATGCAGCTCATGAAAATAGGCGTGCATGAGCAAATCAATCAGCGTCACTAAGGCGGCGACGATGAGGATGAACACTGGAATGCGAATTTCAGTAGGTACTAAACGCCGGATAGGCGAGACCGAGGCGTTGCTGGCAGCCATGACAAGTGCGGTCATAATCCCCAGACTAAAGCCATTGACTAGACTCACCGTCATCGCCAAGGTCGGGCACAGGCCGAGCAACTGCACTAGGCCGGGGTTTTGTTTCCACAGGCCATTTTCGGTAATTTCACGGTATTGGTTCATTGCGTTTCCTTCACTGCAAAAATTGCATCCTTATGCGCCGCAAAATATAGCAGCGCCTTATGCGTGGCCTTGACCACGGCACGAGCGGTGATAGTCGCTCCCGTAACATAGTCAAAATTGCCACCATCCTTTTTCACTGCCCAAGCCTCATTCGTAGATTTGGCAAGTGATTGCGTATCAAAGTTCTTTTTTATCCAATCACTATGACTAATCTCAATATAGTCACCCAAACCTGGGGTTTCTTTATGTTTCAGCACGCGCACACCGGCAATTTCACCATCGGCTTTGATTCCAATAAGCAGTTTTATATCACCGCTGTAACCATCGGGGGCGATGGTTTCCAGAATCACCGCGCTAGGTTTGCCTTGCAAACGGGCGCGATAGGCTAGCGTTTCATCCCGATTATTCAACTCGCCACCAGCGGCAATGGGGATGGCATCTTTAAGCAAATTGTTATCGTGCAAGCTGGCGGGCAATACCTGCTCCAGCAATTTCAGCTTGGCCTCGCGCTCGGCATCGGCAATGGGTGCTTTAGTGATGATGTACACATAAGCCAGCATCAGCGTTCCCAGCACGCTAAATGCGATCATCACACCCGCGGTACTCATGGCATGCTTCCAGATGGTTTTACTATCTTCTGTCATTTACTGTGTCCAAACACGCGTGGTTGCGTGTTCGCATCAATCAGCGGCACCAGAATATTCATCAGCAATACCGCGAATGCCACGCCATCAGGATAGCCGCCATAAGTGCGAATGAGCCAAGTGAATACAGCAATGCCCGCCGCAAAAATAAGCTTACCTTTGGGTGTGGTTGCACCACTCACCGGATCTGTGGCAATAAAGAAGGCGCACAGCATGGTCGCCCCGCCAAACAGGTGAAACAAAGGCGAAGCGAAATAAGCAGGATTGACGAAATGAAACACGCCGGAAATCAGCGCCAAAGTCGCCAGAAAAGCAGCTGGGATGTGCCAGCTGATAATGCGTTGATGCAACAGATAGAGTCCACCCAGTAAGTACGCGCCGGCCACAAGCTCCGTACCCTTACCTGCAAACATGCCAAAAAACTTGGCTTGGTGTATCTCTTCCATGTCGTGATGCATTTTTAACTGAGTTTTCAGATAGTCCAGTGGCGTGGCGCTACTCATGGCATCAAACCCAACACCAGAAGGCAACACCCGATTAAAAATATACTGCCACTGTTCAACAAATGAGAGCTTGACGGTGGTCAACTCCAAAGGCGCTGGCCATTGGGTCATGATGACAGGGAATGAAATCAGTAATACCGCGTAACCAATCATGGCGGGGTTAAAAGGATTTTGACCCAAACCACCGTAGAGATGCTTGGCAACGACGATGGCGAATAAAGTGCCGACCACCACCAGCCACCACGGGGCGAGTGGCGGCAACGCCAATGCCAGCAACCATGCGGTGACCAGCGCACTGCCATCGAGCAGAAATGGCATGACTGGGCGTTTGCGCAGTTGCAACACAGCGGCCTCCGCCAGCAAAGCCGTGACACTGGCGAGAATCAAGCTCACCACGATGCCAGAACCAAACGCCCAGACGTAGGCGATGATGCCCGGCACGAGCGCTAGGATCACTTTCAGCATCACGACGCTGACACTGGTGTTGGTATTGCCGGTAAAGAAGGGTGAAAATTTCATGTTTTTCCTAAGGTGCGAAGCTCGTAGCGCAGGCGAGGTCGCCTGCGCTACGAGCTTCGGTGCTCTCATTCGGCAATCCCAGCCCGCGTCGCATCTACACTGGCAATCTCCGCCGCCACACTCGTCGATACATTATCAACATTCTGCGGCACAACCGTTTCTTTCTGCGCTTTCGCTCTTGCCATCGCCGCCTCTATCGCGGCTTTTTTCTCGCTATCGTCGCCTGCGGTTTCCGTCTTGGCGGTGCGTTCTGCGTGTTTCTTGGCGCGTTCCAGCTTTTCGCGTTCTATACGTGCCAGCCGTTCGTCATTGCGAATACGCGCCAAATCAGCCGAGCGTTTAGCGCGATCCTGCGCGATGGTTTCGCTCTTGGCGTAGCGATAATACTGCACCAACGGGATGTGGCTAGGACACACATAGCTGCAACATCCGCACTCGATGCAATCAAACAATTGGTACTCGTTAGCCTTCTCCAAATTGCTGCTTTTGGAGTACCAATAAAGCTCTTGCGGCTGCAAGTTCACCGGACATGCATCCGCACAAGCCACACAGCGGATGCACGGCATCTCCATCGGCGGCGGCGGGAACAAATTCGGCGTGGAAGCAATCACGCAATTCATGGCCTTGGTCATCGGCACATCCACCGAGGGCAGGCTAAAGCCCATCATCGGACCACCCATCACGTAGTCGTCGGTGGTGCTGCGTATGCCGCCAGCGGCTTCTAGCAAGTCTCTGACCGAGGTTCCCAGCAGCGCGTCATAATTACCCGGCTGAGCCACATTGCCGGTTAAAGTCACGATGCGCGACACCACGGTTTCGCCATGCGCTACAAAACGATATAGCGATTGCGCCGTAGCCACGTTAAAGCACTGTACGCCGATCTCGGTGGTGCGGCCTTTGGCGGGCGATTCTTTGCCGGTGAGCAGCGCAATCAAGCGCCGCGAATCGCCACTGGGGTAGAGCGTAGGCACCACCATCACTTTGGCGTTAAATCCTGCTTTTGCCACCGCCGCATTCATCGCAGCAACCGCTTCAGGCTTGTTGTCCTCTAAACCTATCAAACACTCTGTGCTGCCCAGCAGCGTCTGCATGATCACCGCGCCTTGGATGATTTCGTCGGCGCGTTCGCGCATCAGCAGATCATCGCAAGTGATATACGGCTCGCACTCAGCGCCATTCAAAATCAGCGTCGTCACCGGATGCCGCGCATCGGGCTTGAGTTTGACGTGGGTAGGAAAAGTCGCCCCGCCCAAGCCCACGATGCCGGACTCCGTAATACGGCGAATCAGCTCCGCACGTTCCATATTCTGATAATCCAGCGGCGCGTGCTTCAGCCATTCATCCTTGCCATCAGCCTCCAGCGTGATGCACAAATCCGGCAGACCGGAAGGATGCGGGATTACTTGTTCATCAATGGCCGTAATCGTGCCGGAGGTCGAAGCGTGTACCGCCGCCGATACGTGACCGTGGGCTTCGGCCAGCAATTGACCTTTCAGCACCTTGTCACCCACGTTCACCAAAATCTTGGGGATGTGGCCGATGTGTTGGCGTAGCGGCAGCACCAGCGTTTTTGGCAGCGGCACTGTGCGTATCGGCTGCGCGGTTGATTCCACCTTGTGTTCCGGCGGATGCACGCCGCCAGGAAACTTGAAAATATCGCTCAAATTGAAACTCATGCCGCCGCCTGTACTTGAATGGGAATGACGGGATAGCGCCATTTCCAATGTGCAATGTCCTCATCCAGCGGCTCCATGGTGATGCAATCTACCGGACACGGTGCCAAACATAGCTCGCAGCCCGTGCATTCGGCAGCAATGATGGTGTGCATCTGCTTGGCCGCGCCCAAAATGGCGTCTACTGGACAAGCTTGTATGCACAGCGTGCAACCGATGCAGGTGTTTTCATCAATCACCGCCACAGACTTAGGCTTAGGCACACCGTGTTCGGCGTTGAGCGGCTTAGGCTCTACGCCCAGCAAATCCGCCAGCATTTTGACTCCCGCCTCGCCGCCAGGCGGGCATTGGTTGATGTCGGCCTCACCGCTGGCAATCGCCGTGGCATAAGGCTTGCAGCCGGGATAGCCGCATTGCCCGCACTGCGTTTGCGGCAAAATGGCGTCAATCTGCTCGACTAAGGGATCACCCTCGACCTTGAATTTGAGCGCGGCAATACCCAGCACCAAACCTAGCAAAAGCCCCAGCCCTATCATCACAAGCAATGCAGATGTCATTTAATCAATCCGGCAAAACCCATAAACGCCAAGCTCATTAAGCCCGCAGTCACCATCGCAATCGCCGCACCGCGAAATACCACGGGAATATCGGCGGCTTCCATGCGTTCGCGCATCGAGGCAAATAAAATCAACACCAGCGAAAACCCTACCGAGCCGCCAAAACCGAACAGCAGTGAATCCACAAAACCGTGTTTGGCCTGTACGTTAAGTAGCGGAATGCCCAGTACCGCGCAGTTGGTGGTAATCAGCGGCAGGTAAATGCCTAGCACTTTGTATAAAACTGGACTGGTTTTTTCGATGACCATTTCAGTGAATTGCACCACGCCAGCGATAACTACGATGAATGACAAAGTACGCAGGTAAAACAAGTCAGTGCCAAGCAGATACTCGTTGATGAGGTAACTCGTGCCTGAGCCTATGGTCAGCACAAACGCCGTAGCAGCACCCATGGCGATAGACGCTTCCAACTTCTTGGATACACCCATGAATGGGCAAAGGCCAAGGATTTTGACCAACACGATGTTGTTGACGAACACCGTGCCGAGCAGAATGAGTAAATAGCTTTGAAACATGCGGGTTTTCAGCCTTTAATAAAGAGTGCAATTATCCCTTTTATCCGCGTTGCGGCGCAAGGAGATTGGTGGGCAATATAGCAAGCTATGGGTAGATTAAAAAAGAATGATTTGTTCTTTTATAGAAGATTTTGTTTTATAAAAACAATTTTATAGATAAAAAAGGAATATGAGAGTCTCTAATTGTTCACAATTTCTCAACATTACTGTCACAATCACACGGCATTCTGCGCGCATGGAAAGCGCATCCAGCATAGCTCTCGTTACCGAGACTTGGCCACCGGAAATCAATGGCGTGGCGATGACCTTGTCGCGCTTGATGCATGGTTTGAGTGAGCGCAACTGGAATGTCAGTTTAGTACGCCCGCAACAACCAAGCACCGAAATCCTAGATGTCCATCAGCACTTGTTAGTCCCAGGCTTGCCTATCC
Source organism: Methylophilaceae bacterium (assembly GCA_046155285.1). GTDB lineage: Bacteria > Pseudomonadota > Gammaproteobacteria > Burkholderiales > Methylophilaceae > CAILHX01. The sequence goes on from JBJXEA010000027.1 coordinate 110,823, forward strand.
CCGGCTACAAAGGCTTACGCTTCGGCTTGCCGATGCAGCGCATGTTGTTTAAGCGTTGGTCGGAACAACGCCCCAATGTTGTCCACATCGCCACACAAGGGCCGCTGGGCTGGGCCGCGATGAAGGTAGCCAAGCGCTTGAGTTTACCCGTCACCACCAGCTTCCATACCAATTTCCACCGTTATTGCAGGCATTATGGCGTGGGATTGATTCAGCAATCCGTGGCGCGGTATTTACGCAAATTCCACAACCAAGCGAGTTGCACCATGACCCCCAACGAACCGCTGTCGCAGAGCTTGCGGCAAGAGGGTTATCAGAATGTGTACACCGTCGGACGCGGCATTGATACGGCCTTGTTTAGCCCGGCGCGGCGCAGTGATGCGCTTCGCACCGAATGGCAGACGGATAGCTTGGTAGTGATTTATGTCGGTCGCATCGCTGCTGAAAAAAATCTACAAGGCGTGGCGGATGCCTTTGCGCTGATACAGGCGGCACAGCCACAAGCTAAGATGGTATGGGTAGGCGATGGGCCGCAGCTCAACAACCTGCGCGAACGCTATCCGCAGCATATTTTTGTCGGCGCAAAACGTGGTGAAGACCTCGCCGCGCATTACGCCTCAGCGGATATTTTTCTATTTCCCAGCATGACTGAGACTTTCGGCAACGTCGTGCTGGAAGCAATGAGCAGCGGGCTTGCGGTGGTGGCTTATGCCTACGCAGCGGCAGAAACTTACATCCAACATGACACAAGCGGATTACTGGCAAAGTTTGGCGATGCGGCTGATTTCAACACGCAAACCACACTACTCGCCCAACATCCAGAACGCATCAAAGCCATGGGCAAAGCCGCCCGCGCCACACTCGAAAACACTGACTGGAATGTGGTATGCGACCAATTTGAAGCTTTGTTAAAACAAGCCACATTACAAAAACCATGAAAGCAAGTCTATGAAAGTACGCTCGATTTTTCTTTCCGACATCCACCTAGGCACAAGAGGCTGCCAAGCCGAATCGCTGCTGGATTTTCTTAAAAATCATGAATGCGAAAACTTGTTTCTGGTGGGCGATATTATTGACTTCTGGGCGATGAGTCGCAGTGTGCAATGGTCGCGGCTGCACAATACCGTGGTGCAAAAAATACTGCGCCGCGCACGCCATGGCGAAAAAGTCATTTTCATCCCCGGCAATCACGACGAAAACCTGCGTGAGTACGACGGCACCACCTTTGGCGACATTTTGGTCGCCAACGAATGGACACACGTCACGGCAGATGGTAAAAAATTTCTACTCATCCACGGCGACGAGTTCGACCAAGTCACGCGCCATCACCGCTGGGTAGCGGTGTTAGGCGATGTGGCTTACGACTTTTTGGTGCGTGCAAACGCATGGCTATCGTGGATACGCCGCAAACTGCGTCGCCAAGGTTATTGGTCGCTGGCAGGCTATGCCAAACGTAAAGTAAAGACTGCCGTCAACTTTATCTATGACTTCGAGGACTCGGTGATTCACGCCGCACGCGAACGTGGTATGGACGGCGTAATATGCGGCCATATCCACAGTGCTACCATCCGCGACATGGATGGCTTGTTGTACATCAACTGCGGCGATTGGGTAGATAGCTGCACCGCCATCGTCGAGCATATGGATGGACATTTGGAACTCATTGAATGGCGCAACTTATCTTTAGGAAATGATGTGTCAGAGGACTTCCCGGAACTCATAGGCAACATGGAACCTACCATCAGTCCCCAGCACGCGCTGCAATAAGAAAACCCTGAGTTATACTTCTGCTCGTCCCAATCGAAAGCCAAAAATAATGGAAAGCCCCTACAAAGGTAAAACCGGTATCCGGCGTTTAATCAACGCTTTTAACTACTCCTGCGCCGGTCTGAAAACCGCCTACAAAAATGAAGATGCCTTCCGCCAAGAAGTGCTGCTGGCGGCGATGCTGATACCACTGGCGATTTATCTGGAAGTCAGCACGGTAGAGCGCATTTTGATGATAGGCAGCGTGCTGCTACTCATCATCGTCGAACTGCTGAACTCCGCTGTGGAAGCCACCGTTGACCGCATCTCGCTAGATCACCACAAACTTGCCGCACGCGCTAAAGATATAGGCAGTGCAGCGGTGTTGATGAGTTTGGTGAATCTGCTCGTAGTGTGGGGCTTGATTATTCTAAAATGACTACTTTAAACTATATTGAATTTAATAGCCCATAGTGGTATAGTTTACTCACTTTGAGAGTTTAAGCAATTCATATCAAATAGCGTTTGCTCAGAGAAATGCATACCGCATTTCGGCGAACGTGGGCGGTTAATCAGGGAACACTGAGGCCGCATTAAACAACTACCTACGGAGTAGCAACACAATGAACGCAACCTTAACCACTTTTAGTGCTAAGGATGCAAAGGCACGCTTTGGCGAGGTGCTGGACGAAGCGCTTGGCAGCCCGGTTGGCATTACCCGGCACGAGCGCTTGACGGCTTATGTAGTTTCAAAGCGCGATTTTGAATCCATGATGGCAAAAGTCCAGGAACTCGAAGACCAGCTTTGGCTTGCAAAGGCCGATGCAGCTCGCAGTGAAGGTTTTGCGAGCGCCGAAGATGTTGATGCATTCCTGCATGATTTTAGGAATACTAATAATGAAGTTATCAATGACCAAACAAGCCCTGAAATTCTTACAGGGGCTGGACGCTAAGCAATACAAACAAGTCGCCACCGCCATTTTTGGTCTCTTCAAAGAAACCGAACCGCACGACAGCCAAGCCTTAAAAGGCGCGACACGCAATGAACGAAGCATTGACGCAGGTGAATACCGCATCATCTACACCGCAAATACTGAACTCATCGAGGTGTTGGTCATTGGTAAACGCAATGATGATGACGTGTATAAAATTTGGGGAAACATGCGTTAGTTTTTAACCGAACCGTAACCTTCGTGTCACATTGCCGCCCTATCATCCCAGCCATCGTTATGTAATGGGTTGATAAATGCGGATTTTGATGGTTTCTGACGTGTACTTTCCACGTATCAACGGCGTCTCCACTTCCATCCAAACCTTCCGCCGCGAGCTGCGTGCCCTAGGCCACACGGTTCATCTGATTGCCCCCGACTACCACTCCCCCAGCGACGATGAAAGCGACATCCTGCGCGTCCCTGCTCGCACTGTGCCACGCGACCCTGAAGACCGTTTTATGCGATATAACTGGGGCATGGAACATATCGGCGAGTTGCGTAGCCAGTTCTACGACATCATCCATATTCAAACGCCTTTTGTAGCACATTATCTAGGCTTAAAGCTCAGCCGCAATATGCGGATTCCTTGTGTGGAGACTTACCACACCTTCTTTGAAGAATACCTCTACCACTACATTCCATTTTTACCCAAAAGTTTAATGAAAATGGCGGCGCGAAATTTTTCTCGGCATCAAGGTAACAGCTTATATGGCATGGTGATTCCCTCCCAGCCCATGCTGGATGCGCTGCGCGAATATGGCGTCACCAGCCATGCCGAAGTCATCCCTACCGGACTGGAGCCGGAAAGCTTTGTGATGGGCGATAAAGTCGCATTCAGGCAGCGTTACGGCATCACACAAGATCGGCCTATGATGCTGTTTGTAGGGCGCGTGGCGCATGAAAAAAACATCGGTTTTTTGCTAGATGTAGTGGAGCAAACCAGAAAAACTATCCCTGATGTATTGCTGGTGATTGCCGGCGAAGGGCCAGCCAGAAACGGGCTAGAAAAAGAAGTCACTACACGCCACCTAAGCGACAACGTGATGTTCTTAGGCTACCTGGATAGACGCACTGAACTCAATCATTGCTACGCCTCTGCCGATGTATTTGTGTTTGCTTCACGCACCGAAACCCAAGGCTTGGTGCTGCTGGAGGCGATGGCTCAGGCAGTGCCTGTGGTGGCCTTGGCGGAGATGGGGACGAAGGACGTACTGCGTGAAGGTGAAGGGGTGAACATTGCGGAAAACAATGTTTTTGATTTTTCCAGCAAAGTCATCAAGCTATTAAAAGACGAGAATGCCAGACAAACGCTAGGCACAAAGGGTCAGCAATATGCACACACTTGGTCGGCCAATAGTTTGACATTGCGGCTAGCCGTTTTTTACGGATCAATCATCAACAGCTATAGCAGGCGTTGATGACGTACTCACCTCTTGCCTACGTTCGATAAAAAGGCTATTTCCTAGTATCTTCTTGGCCAACTTCTTAGCCACCGCGGCCACTGCAGATACCTCGTGATATGACTGAAAACGGCCTGTATCTACTATAACCGCGCCAATCGAAAGGCTAACTATAGAGTGAAACACCTTTTTACCTTGTCGGTTCTCCACCTCTATCCCACCGTTTTCTCTATCAACCTTGTTATAAAGCAAAGGTGTCACTTCCCCAAACTTTTCCAGAAGCTGTTGACAACGGCTTTCCCAATCATTGCTTTGAAACAGCAAGATAAAATCATCCCCTCCAATATGACCCAAAAAATCAAGCTCTGGATCGCACATATTTTTCAGTAAGCTCCCAGTCATCTGGATAATCTCATCCCCTTTCTGGTAACCATACACATCATTAAATGCCTTGAAATTATCCAGATCAAAATAACAGGCTACAAACGGCAATTGTGTATCCAGCAAATTATCAATGTACTCGTTAAGCGGTACGTTACCTGGCAATAGCGTGAGTGGATTAGCATAGCGTGCGGCATCAATTTGCATACGTGTGACTAGTCTGAGCAAGTCGTGCCCACTGCCCATGCCTAGATACTTACCACTGTCAGTGATGATAAAGCCTATGGAAAGGTGATGCGGCTCGCTTTGTAATATCAACTCACTCAACTCATGCAAACCCACACTTTTTTCCACTATCAGTGGTGCGGTGTCCATAAAAAACTGGCACGAGCGCTTACCATAGAGCTCTCGACGGTAAGGTCGCGCAAAACGATCTACCATATTATGGCGGCCAATTAACCCTATGGGATGACCATTAACCACCACCGGGATGGAATACAGTGCCTGATTATCTTCAAATCTGGCATAAACTTCATCGTTACGGTGTTCTGGAGTGACGAATGGTACTTCCTGCACCAACTTTCCCACGGTCACATTCGATTTGCGCGCTTGCCTAGACAGTGAGTTTGCTGCCAGTACAGTGTGTACCTCTGGCGGAATCGCCCAGCTCAGATGCGCGTTAGGTTTAGCAATGTGATAGCCTTGGCCAAAAGCAATGCCAATATCACGCACTGCAATCAACTCACCTTCATTTTCTATGCCTTCGGCGATGACCAAAGCACCCGCTTTACGTGCGATTTCTTGGATAGAACGTACGAATTGCAGCTTGATAGGGTCAAGATTGATACCCTGAATAAAGTGCATATCAATCTTGACATAGTCGGGATGAAGTTCCGACCAAAGACGCAGACCGGAAAATCCTTCTCCCAAATCATCAATAGCAATCTCAAAGCCCAAACTACGATAGTGAATCACCGCTTCTCGTAATTGCTGATAATCCACGGTGGGGGCATTCTCCGTGATTTCGATGATAATCTGCTGGGGCTTTAGGCCAAGACGGTATATTTCTTCTACGGTAACATTGCTGTGGATGACGTGACGCAACAAAACGTCAGGACTCACATTCAAAAACAATTTACCTTGCCCACCCATTTTAGAGAACGCTTCCAGCAAAGCTTTGCGGCATAGATATTCCATCTCATCCACCACGCCACAAGTACGTGCCATTTTGAACAAGGTGGGAGGCGCATGCAGAACACTACTGGAGGGGCCGCGTATCAAGCCTTCATAGCCAATAATTTCTGCGGTATGCATAGAAATAATGGGCTGGAACAAAGGGTTCAGATTGGGACTACGCAATAACTCTAGGATTTCAAAGCAATGCGGCTGGCTTTCTAAATTAACAAGACAGTCTTTAGAAATCAGTTCAGGCATGTTCATCAACGACTCCCCAACCTCAGCAAACGGAAGGTAATCATGACGAACAAATGTGACGGGAAAATGACCTAAGAACTATTAGAGGCTAGTCTTAAATCAACCAAACATTAATAATCAGCGAGCTAACCAAACTTACCGGTGATGTAATCTTCCGTTTCACGGCGGCTAGGTTTGGTGAACATCATGTCGGTGTCACCAAACTCCATTAACTCACCCAGATACATATAGGCGGTATAGTCTGAAACGCGCGCCGCCTGCTGCATGTTGTGGGTGACAATGACGATGGTGTAGTCATTTTTTAATTCGTGGATAAGCTCTTCCACCTTGGCGGTCGAAATAGGATCTAGCGCCGAGCAGGGTTCATCCAACAACAACACCTCTGGCTTGACTGCAATGCCACGAGCAATGCACAAACGCTGTTGCTGCCCGCCTGACAAACCATTTCCGCTTTGACCCAGCTTATCTTTCACTTCATTCCACAGTGCAGCTTTTTGCAAAGCCCACTCTACACGGTCGTTCATTTCAGGTTTGGAAAGATTCTCGTAGAGCTTCACCCCAAACGCCACATTGTCATAGATAGACATGGGAAACGGCGTAGGTTTTTGAAATACCATGCCCACCTTGGCGCGTAGCAAATTCAAATCTTCCTTTTTATCTAGCACATTGCGACCGTCCATCACAATCTCGCCTTCGATACGCATATTAGGATAGAGCTCATACATGCGGTTAAAGGTTCGCAGCAACGTAGACTTTCCGCAGCCGGAAGGGCCGATGAAAGCGGTAACTTTTTTGTCTGGCACTTTTAAGCTTACGTCTTTAATGGCTTGAAATTTACCGTAGTAAAAATTGAGCTTGTTAAGTTCTATTTTAATATTACTTTCCATCATGATTCCCTTAATTACTATTGGAGTTCCTGAACATCGAACGCGCCAAGATGTTGAGTCCTAAAACAAAAAGCGTGATGAGTAAAGCACCAGACCAAGCGAGGTTATGCCAGTCTTTGTAAGGACTCATGGCAAATTGGAAAATGATGACCGCCAAACTAGACATGGGGCCATTCATATTGGTACTCCAGAACTGATTGTTAAGCGCGGTGAAGAGCAAAGGTGCAGTTTCCCCAAAAATGCGGGCGATGGCTAGCAAAACTCCTGTCATGATGCCCGCACGAGCGGCTTTATAAGAAATCATCAACACCACTTTCCACTGTGGTGCGCCCAGCGCAGCAGCAGCTTCACGCAAGCTACTTGGCACTAGCTGCAACATGTTCTCGGTAGTACGTACCACGACCGGTAGAACAATGAAAGATAACGCAAGTGCCCCTGCCCATGCAGAAAAATGACCAACTGTATTTACGGCTATCTCGTACACAAACAAACCAATAACAATAGAAGGGGCTGAGAGCAGAATGTCATTGATAAAACGAGTCGCCGGAGCCAGCCAGCCAGTCTGTCCAAATTCCGCAAGATAGGTGCCTGCCAGAATGCCTATCGGTGTACCTACTAAAGTAGCGACTGAAACCATGAGCAGGCTACCAACGATGGCATTGAGTAAACCCCCTGCGCTACCTGGAGGTGGAGTCATCTGGGTAAATGTAGCCGCCGTCACACCAGCGAATCCATTACTAAACAAAGTGAATAATATCCACCCCAAAAAAAACATGGCAAAAATCACGGTGGCCGAGGAAACAGTGAGGCAAATTAGGTTAATCGCTCGGCGTTTCAGATAAATTTGGTTATTGAAACTCATGATGCTTTACCTTCTTTTTTAGCCAGTTGAATCAGCAATAATTTGGCAAAAGACAACACGATTACCGTAATGACGAACAACAACAACCCCAGTGTAATGAGGGAAGAAGTGTATATATCACCCACCGCCTCAGTGAATTCGTTAGCTAATGCAGAAGATATGGTATTTCCCGGCATCATCAAGGAAGTAGATATATCGTGTGCATTACCGATAACGAAGGTCACCGCCATCGTTTCCCCTAAGGCGCGCCCTAACCCCAGCATGATGCCGCCCACCACACCAATCTTGGTATAAGGCAATACGACTTTCCATACCACCTCCCAAGTCGTAGCACCTAAGCCATAAGCAGACTCTTTGTGCATGGCTGGCACGATTTCAAACACGTCGCGCATCACTGAAGAAATAAACGGAATCACCATAATAGCCAGAATCAGCCCTGCGGTGAGCATGCCGATGCCCATAGGCGGGCCTTCAAACAAAAAGCCCACCATAGGCAAACTGCCCATATGATCATTAATCCAAGGTTGTATATTGTCAGCAAAGAATGGAGCAAACACGAACAAACCCCACATGCCATAGATAATGCTGGGAATACCCGCCAATAGCTCTACCGCAATCCCTAAAGGCCGCTTAAGCCATTTTGGGCAAAGCTCAGTAATAAACAAAGCGATACCAAAACTCACTGGGATACCCACCAGCATGGCAATCATAGAAGTGACCACCGTGCCGAAGATAGGCACCTTGCCACCAAAGTCCACCGTCACCGGATTCCAAGCATCACTGGTGATAAAACCTAAGCCAAACTTATTAATTGCCGGCAGACTACCAACAATCAAAGTGAGCAGGATGCCAAACAAAGAGGCAAACACCACAAAGGCAAAAAAGCGTGTGGTATTGCGAAACACCTTATCAAAAAACGCACCCCAGTGCGTTTTATTCGGTGGTGCTGAGTGCTCCGCTACAGCAGGCGGAGTCAGGGTGGATTGCGCCACATTCATTTACCATATCACCTATTAAAATGCCTGCATCGAAAGATATTTTTATCAAGCTCCGTCTACAGCTTGAGTTTACACAGAATTCTTTTACATTAAAATCAAGGGCGGATTACCCCGCCCTTGATACATGCTAATTGTGGCACTTAACCAGTTTACTCAAAAATAGCAGAGCCATCTTTGCCCTTCATATTGGTCTTCCAGTGATTCTGGATCAACTTCACAATTGCGTCAGGCATAGGCACAAAATCCAGCGAGTCTGCCATCTTGTCACCTTCGGTATAGGCAAAGTTGAAGAATTTCAACACTTCTTTAGCAATCGCAGGATTATCTTGTACCTTGTGCATCAGGATGAAGGTTGCACCAGCAATTGGATAACTCTCTTTGCCAGGTTCATTGGTAATGATTTCATAGAAGCCAGGTGCCTTTTCCCACTCAGCGTATTTAGCGGCGGCTTGGAAGCTAGCAAAACCGGGCTTAACAAATTCGCCTTCTTTATTTTGCACTAATGCGTAGTTCAAACCATTCTGTTTGGCGTAAACATACTCCACATAACCAATAGAACCCTTGATACGTTGCACATAAGAAGCCACGCCTTCGTTACCCTTGCCACCCACACCAGTCGGCCAAGAAATCGCGGTATCCGCGCCCACTTTGGTCTTCCACTCTTCGCTCACTTTAGTCAAATAATTAGCAAATACAAAGGTAGTGCCAGAGCCGTCAGAACGGTGTACTACAGTGATATTAGCCTCTGGCAGCGACATACCAGCATTTAATTTAGCGATAGCAGGGTCGTTCCATTTGGTGATTTTCTTTAGAAAGATATCCGCCAACACCTCACCGGTCAGCTTGAGTTTGCCATTAGCAATACCTTCCACGTTGAGGATGGGAACAACGCCACCTACCACGGTAGGGAACTGCATTAGACCGTATTTATCCAACTCAGCCAGAGTCAGCGGCTTATCAGATGCCCCAAAGTTCACGGTCTTGTTTTGGATTTGCTTAATACCACCGCCAGAACCGATGGACTGATAGTTCATCTTAACGCCGGTCTTGCCATTGTAGGCTTCAGCCCATTTGGCATAGATAGGGTAAGGGAAAGTCGCGCCAGCGCCGGTAATTTCCACCGCTTGTGCGACATGAGAAAAACCCACCAAAGCTATGGTGGCAGCGAAAAGTTTAGCAATGAAATTCATTCAATACTCCTGAGGTTGGTTTCCAGACAAACCTAATTTTATAGGTGAATTGTTACACTTTTGTGAAGATCGCGGGCGCAAGCTTGCTTATATTTGAGTGCTTTTATGATGTGGCGCTTAAATTGTGGAGTAGTAGAGATGAGGTCAGTACCCATTAACTCATAGCGTAAAGTTAAGCTCCACGCCATTTCCCCCGGGGTCGCGGAAAAATATCTGCTTGATGTTGGTTTGCGACACGAAACGAATGGTGTATTCGATGCTGTGCGCTTTGAGATGGATTTCCATGGCATCGGCGTCATCGCAAGTAAATGCTGCGTGGTCGAAAGTAGTGGCTACAAAGGTTTGCCGCATCTCGTCCACGCCGCATTCGCTCAAATGCAACACGTCCGTACCACCGGCGTACAGCCAATAACCGAAAGTACGAAAGGCAGGCCGTTCACCCTCAATCAAGCCCACTACCGTGCAGTAAAAATCTCTTAACTCTTCCAGCAAAGCGCGGGGAGCGCGGAGGTTATAGTGGTTGAATCCGGTGACCGGCATTTAACGAGGTAGTGCGCAAGCTTCATTGGCCATCCTGGTGATTTCTGCCCAGTTGCCTTGTTGCATCAGCGCCGCAGGCGTGAGCCATGAACCTCCCACACACACCACATTGCTCAGTGAGAGCAATTGCGGTGCATTTTCCAACGATACGCCGCCGGTGGGGCAGAACTGAACGTCAGTGAACGGGCCGCCCCATGCTTTCAACAAAGCCGGACCACCGGCTTGCATGGCGGGGAAGAATTTGAGTTGCTGAAAGCCGTCTTCTTGCGCCAGCATAATCTCGCTGCTGGTGGCGACACCGGGCAACAAAGCAACCCGCATTTCTTTACAAGCATGCCCAACTGCTTTGGTATAACCAGGGCTGACCATGAACTTGGCACCGGCTGCGATGGCGGCTTCGGCATCTTGGGCGCTACGTATAGTACCAGCACCCACAACGGCTCCTGGCACTTCTCTGGCAATAGCACGTATGCAAGCAAGCGCTGCGGAGGTACGCATGGTGACTTCCAGCATACGAATGCCGCCGGCCACCAAAGCCTTAGCCATAGGCACGGCATGCGCTTCATCGTTGAGTACAATCACCGGAATCACCGGCGCGTCTTGCATTACTTCTAGTGCTGTCAATTTCATAACCAAACCCTTATAGCCAAGTACATCCGCCCTCTTCAGCCGTCAGCGCGTTGCTACGCATACCGGCAAACAATTCACGTCCCATGCCGATACCATTGGCCTCGCGCAGCTCCTTGGGCATTTCTTCCAACTCTCTGGATTCCCACTCGTCGGCATTCACCAACACTTCCAAACGACCCGTCAACGCATCCAAACGAATCAAATCGCCATCGCGCACCTTGGCCAGCGGTCCGCCCGCAGCGGCTTCTGGCGAGACGTGTATGGCAGCGGGAATTTTGCCAGAAGCCCCGCTCATGCGTCCATCGGTCACCAGCGCCATGTCATAGCCTTTGCTTTGCAGCGCTTTCAGCGGCGGTGTGAGTTTGTGCAACTCTGGCATGCCGTTAGCCTTGGGACCTTGCCAGCGCACCACACACACCGCGCTGCTATTGAGTGCGCCAGTGGAGAAGGCATGCAGCAGTTCTTCCTGCGAGTTGAATACGCGCGCTGGCGCTTCGATCACGTGCAACTCTGATGGCACGGCGGAAATCTTGATCACGCTACGTCCCAGATTGCCGCGCAGCACCTTGATGCCGCCGTTAGAGCTAAATGGGTCTTTGACTGGACGCACCACCGAATCATCCTTAGATACGCCAGTGACGTTCCATACCAGCTTGTCGTTTTGCATTTCTGGAATAGCCGTGTATTCACGGATACCACCCGCACGGACCGTCAGCACGTCGTCATACATCAAACCCGCATCCAGCAATTCACGAATCACATAGCCAGGACCACCAGCTTCTTGGAAAGCGTTCACGTCGGCCTCGCCATTGGGGTAAACCCGCGCAATCAGCGGCACCACGTCGGACAAAGTACAGAAGTCATCCCAGTTGATGTCTATGCCCGCTGCACGCGCCACGGCGACCCAGTGAATGAGGTGATTAGTCGAGCCGCCAGTGGCTAGCAAAGCCACCATGGCATTGATGATGCACTTCTCGTCAACCATACGCCCGATAGGTGTGTAGGTTTTGTTTTGAGTGATGCCAAGCACACTACGCACCGCTTCGCGCGTCAACTCAGCACGGAATTCACTGCCTGGATTGATAAATGCGGTTCCCGGAACGTGCAAACCCATGGCTTCCAGCAACATTTGGTTGCTGTTAGCAGTACCGTAGAAAGTACAGGTGCCTTGCCCATGATAGGCTTTAGATTCGGCCTCCAGTAGCTCGGCACGGCCTACTTTACCTTCGGCTGCCAACACGCGCATATGAGACTTTTCGCTATTGGACAAGCCAGTGGTCATTGGCCCTGCGGGAACAAATACGGTGGGTAAATGACCGAAATGCAACGCGCCTATGAGCAAACCCGGCACAATTTTGTCGCACACACCCAACATCAAAGTGGCGTCAAATACATCATGACTCAAGCCCACCGCAGCAGCCATCGCGATCACATCACGACTGAACAAACTGAGCTCCATGCCCGGCATACCTTGTGTGATGCCATCGCACATCGCTGGAACACCACCCGCCACTTGTGCCGTGGCACCATGTTTGCGCGCCTCGGTTTTAATCAAATCAGGATAGCCCTGAAACGGTGCGTGCGCCGACAACATGTCGTTGTAGGCGGTGATAATCGCCACATTGGGCGCGCGCTCGGCCACCACTTTCAGTTTGTCGTTGGCAGGCATGGCAGCAAAGGAATGCGCCACATTGGCACAGCCCATACGGTCTACGCCCTTAGGCCGGTGAGCCATTGCGTCCAGCTTACCTAGATAGATACGACGAGAATTTTCACTACGCTCGCGGATGCGATTAGTGACGGTCAATACGGTTGGATTCATAATTATTAATGCACCAGATTAGTTTTCCCAATCGTACCGCGAATTAGGACAGTTTAGCAATTTTAAGTCTGCCTTAAGTCTTAGGATTGCGCTTTTCAACTTTGCCATCCACAGCAATAATGATAGCGCTCGTTAGCCACAAGAATATCCCGTGCTCGACCACTCCGGGCGTAGCATTCAGTGCTGCATTTAATTGCTCAGCACTTAATTTCGCATCAAAGGTCATATCCAGTACCAAACTGCCGTGCGAAGTCATCGCCAGCCCATCTTTGCTGGCGTTCTGGCGCAAATCACCGTGCCCACCAAGGACTTCAATGCTGCGTTTTGCCAATTGCCAAGCAAAGGGAATGACTTCAATAGGAATCGCAAACTTCTCGCCGATACGGCTCACCAGCTTGCTTTGATCCACCAGTACCAAAAACTGATCCGCCGCCTTTGCCATCAGTTTTTCACGCACCAAATCCGAACCACGACCTTTGAGCAACGTCATGTCTGGCGTCACCTCGTCCGCGCCATCCACGTACAAATCCAGCCGCGACAAATGCTCGATAGAAATCAGCGGCAAACCCAAAGACTGCGCTTTGATGGCGCTCACCACTGAGCTCGATGCTGCTGTCACTTTCAAACCTTGTTCATTGCGGCGCTTTGCCAATGCTTCGATAAAAAAATTAGCGGTAGAACCCGTCCCCAAGCCAACCAACATACCGTCTTGCACCAAATTCGCCGCATATTCAGCGACCAGCTCCTTATCACTCACGATGCTCTCCTCACGAAAAATTTGCAATAAACACATTTTATATTTATTATTTTGCTTAATTTACATTTTTAATGTCCTATGTCACTCGGCCAGTCCATACGTCAGCGGCGCAAGTCGCTCAATCTTACTCTGCAACAGCTCGCGCAAACCGTTGGCGCAGACGCTGGCAATTTATCACGTATTGAGCGTGGTGAGCAGGGTGTGTCCGAGACACTGCTGCACAAATTATGTGCCGCATTAGATTGCACGCCAGCCTCGCTTTACGCGCAACCCACTCATGCGTTAATAGCAAAAAATAGTTCCAGCCTCACCCAACCGCAGGACTTTGTGCGTTGGTTTCGCTCAGTAGCACCCTATATTCATGCCTTTGGCGGACGCACCTTTGTCATCGCCTTTGGTGGCGAGGTGATAGATGATGGGCAATTTGTGGCTCTTTCGCATGATTTGAACCTACTGGCGAGCCTGGAAGTGCGGCTGGTACTGGTGCATGGGGCGCGGCCACAGATTGAATCCAAACTCAAACGCAACAAACTTGAAACCAAGCTAGTGAATGGTTTACGCGTGACCGACGACGCGGTGATGGAGACGGTAAAAGAGGCTAATGGCGCGATTCGGGTAGAGATTGAAGCGCTACTTTCCATGGGGCTGGTGAATTCGCCGATGGCGGGCTCGGATATTCGCGTGGCGAGCGGAAACTTCGTCACCGCTAAGCCTATGGGCGTGCTAGACGGCGTGGATTTGCAGCATACCGGTGAGGTACGCAAAGTGGATGCGGTGGGTATCCAAAAACGGCTGGATGACGGCGAACTGGTGCTGCTTTCTCCGCTGGGGTTTTCGCCCACCGGTGAGGTATTCAATTTGTCGCTGGAAGATGTCGCCGTGAGCGCGGCGATTGCGCTGGATGCCGAAAAGCTGATTTTCTTGATGGATGCCTCCGGCGTGCATAACCTGCGCGGCGAATTGTTGCGCGAGATGACCGCAGACAAGGCGAGGAACCTGCTCCATCACGTCGAGACCAAAGGTGAAAAAGCCATCAGCGAAGATGAAACCTATTACCTGCCTGCCGCCATTAAGGCCTGCGACCAAGGCGTGGCGAGAACTCACCTCATCAGCCGCCATACCGACGGCGCGATTATTCAGGAACTGTTCACGCACGACGGCATAGGCACCATGGTGACCGAGATCGCGCTGGAATCTATGCGTCCGGCGCAGATTGACGACGTGGGCGGTATTCTGCAACTCATAGAGCCTTTGGAAAATGAGGGAGTTTTGGTGCGGCGCGGGCGTGAACGGCTGGAAACCGAGATTGACCATTTTTATGTGATGGAACACGACAACCGCATCATCGGTTGCGCGGCGCTTTATCCGTTTGCCGACGAGAAAAAAGCCGAGCTAGCGTGCATGGCGATGGATGCTCGCTTGCGCGGTAGCGGGCGTGGCGAACGGTTACTGCACTACTGCGAGGAGCAGGCCTTGGAGCTTGGCATCCAGTCACTATTCGTACTCACCACGCGCACCGCGCACTGGTTTATCGAACGCGGTTTTGTGGAAGCGGATGTGGCTGCGCTGCCAGAAGCGCGGCAACAGTTGTACAACTTGCAGCGACGGTCTAAAGTATTCATTAAGCAACTCAGATAAACGCCATGAGCCAACTCGCCACCCAGATCCCACGCACCACCATTGTCATGATTGCGCGTGAACGCCATGCCTTGACCGAGGCGGCGATTGAGTGCGTGGTGGCCAACACGCTCAAACCCTACAGACTCATTTATACCGACGGCCAAACACCGGAATGGCTATGGCAGCGCTTGGAGCAACGTGCGCCGGAATGGGGCTTGGAACTGGTGCGCCACAACGAGCCGCTATGGCCGCAGGAATTACGCAACCGTGTACTGAGTTCCATCAGTAGCGACTATGTGGTGTTCATAGACAACGACGTGCAAGTCGCGTCCGGCTGGCTAGAGAAAATGGTGACGTGCGCCGATGAAACCAAGGCCGGCATGGTTGGCCCACTCTATTTGTGGGGCGATGGTCAGAACAAGCCCAAGATACATATGTCCAGCGGCAGCCTCACCCACATCAATACGCCTCAAGGAATGGTGATGACCGAGCATCATGACTTGGTGGATGCATATCCCGACGAGGTTGCAGAGCAATTGATCCGCAAGCCCTGCGGTTTTGTGGAGTTTCACTGCATGCTGTTGCGTACCGAGGTGCTAAAAAAAATGGGCAGCCTAGATGCCAGCATCCTCAACGTGCATGAACACATAGACACCGCACTAAGCGTTAAAAAACAAGGCTATACGGTCTATACAGAACCTGCCGCGCAGGTCACCTATCTGGCCTACGCGCCCTATGTGCTAGATGACGTGCCTATCCATCGCTGGCGTTGGGCGGAGGCTCCCACCGAGACCAGCATCCGTAATTTCTGCCAAAAGTGGGGCATTCTGGACGAGCCACAAGGCTTTGCAGGCGTGCGAAATCTGACGAAAAAGTTGGTGATGGACGTTGACCCGCTTCGTCTGTCTTGCATCAACTCCCCTAACCTCAATGCACCGATGCGCCGCGATCAACTGCTACAAACCCGCTCTGATTTGCTGGATAAGGCCGCAGAACATGGCTATGCGAGGGAAGAAATCAAACTTCTCTCCAACGCTTATCGTCTGGCACAAGCACTCACGGACGGCGGTTATCGCCCTTGTGGGCGACCTTTCATCAATCATCTGGTGGATGCCGCCAGCGTGCTGATGCACTACGGCTTCAAGATTGAAATCGTACTCGCTGCTATGTTGCACTCACTTTACAGCCACGGCTCCAACCACCACAATGGCGTGTCAGCCGCAGTGAAAGCCGTTGCCGATATGCTAGGCGGAAAGGATAGCGCTGTGGAATCCAGAGTGCGGGCTTATACCCTGCACGGTGAAGACTTCAGTGCGTGGTTAAGCCAAACACCCCGCACTTTGAGCGTGTTTGACGCGGAAGTTATCATCCTAGCCATTGTCAACCAAATAGAAATGCGCTTAAGCGGCGAGATTGCGTATTCTGGAAGAGGTGACGATCTGCCCGCAGCCTTTGAGCAGCTCGCTATGCACGTTTGCAAAGTATTGGGGGTGAGCGGCTTGAGTGAGACCTTGATCAACAGTAAAAACATATCCGCCGTCGCACCGGAATTGCAGACCAAAATCCCGGTGAGCTACCGCCTGCAAGCTGATAAAAAGCGGGCTACGCCTATGAAAAATAATCTGTTGGATGCGCTGGGGAAATAATCTGGCACCTAACTTTTCCGTCATTCCCGCGTAGGCGGGAATCTAGCCAAACGTCAATAGGGTCTTGTAACCTGTGCCGCCCAAGCCACCTGAACTGGATTCCCGCCTACGCGGGAATGACGATAGGATTTAATGCAAATCTCGCAACTCCAAACGCCTCAACCGAGGCGACACTCTCGCCACTACGCCCACCACCAGCAAGGTCATCGCGCCACCAAACACCACCGATGGCACTAGCCCCATCAGCCTCGCCATTACGCCGGATTCAAACGCGCCTAGCTCATTGGATGAGCCTATAAAAATGCCATTGATGGCGGAGATGCGGCCACGCATGGCATCGGGCGTGATGAGTTGGTAAATAGTCGTGCGCATCACCACGGAAATTCCGTCACACACGCCGGAAGCCATGAGCAGCAAGGAAGACAGCCAGAAATGTTGGCTCAATCCAAAACCTATAATGCACAGGCCAAATCCCGCAACTGCGCCAAGTAACCAGCGTCCGGCGTGGCGGCTGATGGGGTGTCTGGTCAGCACCAATCCCACCACCATCGCGCCCACGGCGGGCGAGGCGCGCAACAGACCTAAACCTTCCGCACCGTAGTGGTAAATCTCGTGGATGAACGCGGGCAGCATGGACACCGCGCCGCCAAACAGCACGGCGAACATATCCAGCGACATCGCGCTCAACATGAGTTTATTGCTGAACACAAAGCGCAAACCCTCGTGGATGCTGGTGAACACCGGTGCGCTTGGCGCAGGCGGCGGTTCTTTGACGCGCAATAACAGCAACGCCACGGTCGCCAACAATGCCAGCACTGTCGCCACGCTATACGCCACGGTTTTGCCGGAAACCGCAATCAGTAAGCCGCCCAGCGCAGGCCCCAACACCGCGCCAATTTGAAACACCGAGCTGCTGATACCAGAAGCGCGAGCGTATTGCTCACGCGGCAAAATCAGCGCAAATAGGGCATTGTACGAAGGGCCAATAAAGGCGCGGGCAGCGCCCATCAACATGACAGAGCCATAAATCCAGTGTGTGGGATCGCCCGGCAACAAGCCCAGTGACACCGCCACCAGTAGCGCCGAATTCAACACCAAAAACACACAAGCCAACACCGCAAATAGCCGACGCGAGTGGTGATCCACCGCATAACCAGCAAACAAAGCGCAAGCGAAATACGGGATCACCTCGGCTAAGCCAATCAAGCCCAGCGCCAGCGTATCGTGGGTTAATTCATAAATGTGCCAGCCGACAATGACGGCGACCATCTGGTAAGACAGCACAATCAGAATACGGAAGGCCAACAGTTCAGCAAAGGCGGGGCTAATCAGGGGAGGTTTTTTCATCAATCGGAAACGGTCGCTCAGACAAGCTAGACGATAGCACATTGAATTAGGACACCCCACGCAATTACAGCACACGCAGAATCAAGTTGAACCTAAGAGGGCAATAGGGAATAATGTCTCAACAAAAAAATAGAGCGCATTCAGTAATGGCGAAATTCAGCTTTCATAAAGACGTATCCATGCCCGATGGGAAATCGGCGCTCGTCTATGGCAGCAACAAAAAGGGTACTCACGACGTAGGCTGGGCGCTAATCGCTGCGACCAAGTTCGGCGCGAGGCACGGTATCGCCGAGGGATTCATCGGCACAAGTTACGGCATTCCGGTTAAAGGTTTCAATATGGAGCCCCTGACATTGGATGTCATCAAGCCTTCCATTGAAAAATTTATTGCTTTTGCCGCCTCACGCCCGGAACGACAATTCCATATCACCAGGATAGGTGTTACTCCTGCTGGCCTGAGCGATTCACAGATTGCGCCTTTATTCCGCGGCGCTCCGGCCAACTGCTCGTTTGCTGAAGAGTGGAAGTCTTATCTGTAAGCTCTTTATTAAATCTCAAAGGATTACCATGCATCTCAGACTCGCTATTTTTGCTATTGCCTGCCTGCTGTCCGCTCAAGTTCACGCCCAGCCTACGGTACAAATCAACACAAATCTAGGCGCCATCGTAGTGGAGCTAGATAGCGAAAAAGCACCCAAAACCGTGGCTAACTTTCTGGAATACGTAAAAACCAAGCATTATGCTGGCACCATCTTCCATCGCGTGATTTCAGGCTTCATGATTCAAGGCGGCGGCATGAGCAAAGACATGCAAGAAAAACCTACCCGCGCACCAATCAAGAACGAAGCGGATAACGGGCTGGTCAACGACATCGGCACCATCGCCATGGCGCGTACCGGTGATCCGCACTCGGCCACTTCACAATTTTTCATCAACGTCGCTAACAATGCCTTTCTCAACCACTCTCTAAAAGACGCGCAAAGCTGGGGCTACGCGGTATTCGGCAAAGTCACCCAAGGTATGGATGTCGTGAATAAAATCGCCAAATCACCCACTTGGCCGGGCGATGTGCCTACGCAGGCGATAGTGATTGAATCTGTGGTTTTGAAATAAAGCGGCTGAAGTAAAACGCATGTAACTTAATCGGCGACAAGTGGTCACAAACACCAATATAACAACCTTCGACCAAGCACATGAAAACACTACAAACACTATTACTCGCTTGCCTACTAGCGCTATCAGCCACAGTTGCTCTGGCCGATGCCTCCGCCGCACTGGCAGAAGCCAAAATCGCCATTGATGCCCAAGATTACGCCAAAGCCAAAACCATCTACGAGACGCTAGCCAAACAAGGCAACGCCAAAGCGCAATACAACCTAGCACTGATGCACCAATTTGGCGACGGCGTAAAACAAGACTACGCCGAAGCCGAACGGCTGTTCCGGCTTTCGGCGGATCAAGGACTCAGCGAGGCACAGTACGAACTAGGGGTCATTTACCTCACCAACCAGTTCGCTGCCCCCAACTACACCGAGTCACTCAAGTACTACCAACTCGCCGCAATGCAAGGCCATGTGAAATCGCAAGTCAACCTAGGCGTGATTTACCTCAAAGGTGAAGTCGTGCAGCAAGATTTAGAAGCCGCGCTGAAATGGCTCACCATTGCTGCCGAGCAAGGCAATGCCGAAGCCCAGTTTGACTTAGGTAATATGTATATTCATGGTGAAGGCGTGGCAGAGGATTTGGAACGTGGTTATATGTGGGTCGCCTTGGCCGCAGAAGACAGGAAAAACAAACCCGGCACCAAGAAACGCAAAGATTACGTGAGATTCTTGGAGTTCAAGATGCCTGCCGAGCAGGTGACATCAGCCAAGCAGAAGATAGAACAATGCCGTAGCAAGGAATTGAAGGGCTGCTAGCGACCCATAAGAGACGTTCATTGTTGCTTGTGTTGCTCTTCGAACTTTCCAGATATCGAGAATTTTTTACCCAAATTGCAAAAATCCCCAAGCAGTCATCCAGAAACAAGATGGATTCGGTTAATCCGTAAATTGCAACGCAAGGTATGTCGAAAACTGGTTCGTTGAATAAACGTTCATGAGAGCCTTACCAGCGGAAAAGAGAAGATGGTAGTGCTCTGACAGGTCATATTTTCCACCAAGATTGAATCCAACTGTTTCTTTTTCACCATTTTTTGATGGTGTTTCGTGGAATAGCTCACCACCGAGTTGGAGGCTCTCTGAGATATGGTTGATCACAGTTATACCTACAAAGTGAGAGTTCTTTGTATCTACCCCCTGATTAATCCTATATCCAACCCCACCATAGATGGTCCAGTCCTTACTATCTCGTTGAATCCAGAGGGGCAGGAATGTCTGAATCTTTCTTTCGTTAGGATTCAATATCTTATCGCCCGTTGGAATCATCAGCATTGGATAAACGCCAGCCATCCAAGTTGAGTCCCGATATTGGCGATTGAAGAACCTGTATTTGACGCCAATCTCAGTATTGTCGATGCCGTAATGGCTGCCATCATGGGTTCTTTCATACGTCAGTTTTGGTTGCCCATGAATCTGAACATCCGGCAACAGTCCGTAGTTGATATCGATGCCCGGAGCGCCTACCGAGGTTTCGCCCTGACTTCTGGACATGTTTACAGCCAAGTTGACTTCCAAATGCTTCACTTCGACAGGTTCAGGATCATCTGTCACAAATGGTGCACCTGCCCATGCCGGTAATGATGCGGAAAACAGCATCAAGAGCAAAGTATGTCTGATTGTTTCTGAAAAAATCATAGCTTTGAGTATTTGCAGGATAAGCGTGCTTATACGAATTGATAGTAATGAACCCGATCAAAAATGCTATTAATGCGCTCCAGCTTTTCCTGCGCGCTGAGGAAAAATCATTATGCAGCCAATGATGATGGCGAGAAGTGCAAAAGATGCCATATAGCGGCTCAGTTCAAGTCCACCATGGCTCGTGGGTTTATCCAGAAAGTCCCCCACGACTGCACCGAGCGGTCTGGTCAGGATGAACGCAACCCAAAACAAGATGGTATGAGAAATTTTAGTCCAGTAGTATGCCGCGCCCACCATTCCTAACAAGGCGGTGAATAGAATAGCAGCACCGTCGTAACCAAATCCCGCACTATCCGCAGTCCAGTCCCCCAACGCCGTTCCCAGAGTCTGGGAGAACATGATTGTGACCCAGTAGAACATTTCAGCTTTGGGCGTACTTATCGTTTCTACCGCAATCGAGCCAAGGGAGCGATACCAAATAAAGAGGGATGAGAACAGAAGAATAAGCAGCAGCGATGAACCTCCTGCATAACCGATCCCCAAAGAGCGTGTTGTGAAGTCCGCAAGTGTCGTTCCCACCGTCGTTGTGGCAATGATAGTCACCCAGTAAAGGTAAGGATGAAAAGCCTTTGCTTTGATCTGGGTAAATACGGAGACAAGGAAAATTGCCGCAAAAATAATCGTGCCCACCAAGTAACCAAGATTCATTGACATGGAAACGGCATCACCAGCTGTTTCACCTAATGTCGTAGCTAATATTTTTATTATCCAAAAGACAAGAGTTAACTCGGGCACTTTACTTAAAAATTGTTTTTCTGACATTTAACATCAACTTTCTAAGAAATTTAAAATAAAAAATATTTTAAACTAAATGAAAATCATTATCAATTGACGGATGTCATTATTGTTAAGCATTTGAATGGCTCCAATTGGCCGTTAGCAGACTATTCCAGCAACTCTAGCCAATGCATCACACGTTTGCCAGCCGCACTTTGCAAATGACACATGCAACCAATGTTAGCAGTAGCGATCAATTCCGGCTCTCCAGCATTCAGCGCAACCAGTTTATTAGCTCGCAGCTCGTTTGCCACCTTGCTTTGCAGTATGGAATAAGTCCCCGCTGAGCCACAACATAGATGCGCATCTTCGACTTTGGTAAGTTGATGTCCCAACTTGAGCAATATGCCTTCCACCAAACCCGGTAGTTTTTGCCCATGCTGCAAAGTGCACGGCGGGTGAAAGGCGATTTTGCGCGGGGCGCTGCTGATGTTTAACAGGTCTTCATGGAGCAGGATTTCGGCGATGTCTTTGGTCAACGCAGCTACTCGTGCCGCTTTTGCCGCGTAAACCCCATCGTCTTTAAGCAGGCGACCATAGTCTTTCACCTGCACTCCGCAACCGCTGGCCGTCATCACGATCGCCTCTACACCTGCTTCAATATGCGGCCACCATGCGTCAATGTTTTGCATGATTAACTTCTTGGCATATTCTGGTACAGACAAGTGCTGAGGGAGCGCGCCACAGCAGCCCGCTTTTTCAGCACGGATCAAGCTGATACCTAACTTATCCAGCACTCGTGCGGCAGTGGCGTTGATGTTGGGGGCGAGCTGGGGTTGTACGCAGCCTTCCAATATCAACATTTGACGCGGGTGCTGGGTGGCTGGCCAAGGTTGGGCTTGCTGATGGACGGGGATTTTATCTTGAAGCATTCTGGGCAATACTGGCTTGAGCCATCGCGCTGCTTTCAACACCGCTGAAAACAGCTTGGGCTGCGTCAGCCCCCTGTACAGCAACCATCTGACGAGCCGTTGGTGCAAGGGACGCCTGATAGTAATCTCGGCGATCTCACGGCCTATCTCCAACAATTCCCCATATTCCACACCCGATGGACAGGTCGTTTCACAGTTGCGACAAGTTAAACAGCGATCCAAATGGGTATGGGTAGCACTGCCGCTTGGCGCACCTTCCAACATCTGCTTGATCAGGTAGATCCGACCTCTCGGACCATCCAGCTCATCGCCTTTGACCTGATAAGTCGGACAGGTGGCGTTGCAAAATCCGCAGTGCACGCACTTGCGCAAGATTGCATCGGCCTCAAGCCCTTGCGTGGTGTTGATGAATTCAGAAGAAAGTTGGGTTTGCATGTTGGCTTAAACGTACAGTCTTCCTGCATTGAAAACGCCATGCGGATCGAAAATCTGGCGGATGCGTTGGTGTAACGCTGCCATCGGCGCTGACAGTGGCGCAAAAGCCGGATAGCCGATTCCACGGAACAATGTAGCATGCCCCCCTACAGCACTGGCATGTTCCCGTGGCCCATTGCTTTCATCCACCACCCAGCGCACGGCACCACCCCATTCTACACAACGCGTTCCCGCTATCGGTGGCGTAGTAGAAGGCACACTGAGGCGCCACAGCGGCGACATTGCAAACTCTGGCAAGGTTTGCTCTTTCAGCGCAGCCCAAAAAACTGCGCCATCGGCAATCTCTTCTCCACCTAATTTCTCCACCGCCGCATTGACTGCGCTCTCCGCACCGGAAAGTCTCACCAATAAACGCCCAGCTAACCACGCTGTCGCCGACAATGGTAACGGTCTGGTCGCCCATTGATTCATTATTTCAATCGCCTCTATTTCATTGATTTCCAAAGAAAGCGTGCGCTCACAGGAGGGTTGTGGGAGCAGTTTAACAGTCACCTCAGTGAGCACGCCTAGGCTACCCAGTGACCCCACCACCAAACGCGATACGTCATAGCCCGCCACATTTTTAATCACCCTCCCACCAAAGTGCAAACGCTGACCGCGGCCATCAATCAACTCTACACCCAATACTGCATCACGCACCGCCCCGGCGTAAGGTCGTCGTGGACCTGAAAGACCCGTAGCAACACAGCCACCCAAAGTTGCGCCATCGCCAAAATGTGGAGGTTCAAACGGCAGCATTTGCCTGTTTGCAGCCAAGGTCATTTCGATTTCTTGCAGCGTCATCCCTGCCCTTGCAGTCAGTGTGAGCTCGCGCGGATCATAGGCTACGATACCGGCCAAACCTTGTGTGGAAAGCACTTCGCCGCCGCTGGCGTTACCATAAAACGCTTTGCTGCCACCGCCGCGGATGGTGAGCGTTTGCTTGTCTGCAATCGCTTGCTGAATCCGCGCCACGGTATCGGCTAATAGTTGCTCCGAGCTCACCAAACCACCGTCATTCCCGCGCAGGCGGGAATCCAGTTCAGCCAATTAAGGGGGACATTGATACATTTCACTCCGTGGATATTTGACTGGATTTCCGCCTGCGCGGGAATGACGGAAAAATAGGTAGGCATCATGGTCATCAGTCAAAACCTCGGCAAATCCGCATGCGGCAACTGCCCATGATGCACATGCATCGCCCCCAGCTCGGCGCAGCGATACAAACTAGGCACGGCCTTGCCGGGGTTGAGCAAACTCAAGGGATCAAACGCAGCTTTCAGCGCATGAAAAATCTCCAATTCGGGCGTAGCAAACTGGCTGCACATCTGGTTGATTTTTTCCACGCCTATGCCATGTTCGCCAGTAATGGTGCCGCCCACAGCGATGCACAGCTCCAAAATTTTGCCGCCCATTTCTTCGGTTTTCGCCAACTCGCCCGCATTGTTGGCGTCGTACAAAATCAGCGGATGCAAATTGCCGTCACCGGCATGAAAAACATTCGCTACGCGCAAGCCGTACTCGCTGGAAAACTCGGCGATACGGCGCAAAACCTCGGGCAATTTACTGCGCGGTATCGTGCCGTCCATGCAGTAATAGTCCGGCGAAATGCGCCCCATCGCCGGAAAAGCCGCTTTGCGCCCCGCCCATAGCCGTATGCGCTCAGCCTCATCAGTCGCGGTGTGAATTTCAGTCGCGCCGCAAGCCTGCACCACGTCATGCACGATGCGTATGCCGTCCGAAACCTCTTCATTTGCGCCGTCAATTTCCACCAGCAAGATGGCTTCGGCATTGCGCGGATAACCAGCATGGGCGTAGTCCTCCGCCGCTTGTATCGCCAGTTTGTCCATCATTTCCAAACCTGCCGGAATAATCCCGGCGGCGATGATTTCGCCCACCGCGTGACCGGCTTTTTCCACGCTATCGAACGCCGCCAGCATGACTTGCGCACGCTCTGGTTTGGCCAATAGCTTGACTGTAATTTCGGTGATCACCCCTAACATGCCTTCAGAGCCATTGATAAGCGCCAGCAGATCGTAACCGGGGCTATCCAAGGCCTGACTGCCCAAAGTGAGCAACTCGCCATCCATCGTGACCACACGCACTTCGAGCACGTTATGTACGGTGAGACCATATTTCAGACAATGTATGCCCCCTGAATTTTCTGCAACGTTACCCCCTATGCTGCACGCGATTTGAGAAGAGGGATCAGGCGCGTAATACAAACCAAACGGTGAGGCCGCTTGAGAAATGGCAAGATTACGCACTCCAGGCTGCACTTTGGCAGTGCGTGAGAGCGGGTCAATATGGATGATCTTATTCAGTTTTGCCAAGGAGAGCAGCAAGGCATTCTTGAGCGGCAACGCACCACCTGACAACCCAGTGCCGTGTCCGCGTGCCACCACTGGCAGATTACATTGATGACAAAGTCGCAGGATTTTAGTGATCTGCTCTTCGTTATGCGGCAAAGCAACCGCGGCAGGTATTTGTCTGTAAGCTGAAAGCCCATCACTCTCATAGGCCACCATTTCCTCAGCAGAGGTCAATAGGCAATCGCTCGCAAGAGTTCTGCGCAACGCCTTGAGAAAAGAAGGGGGCAATCCAGTCATCAGTACAAGCCGGAGACTACGCCATCATCATCGATATCAATGCGTGTAGCACAAGGATCTTTGGGCAAGCCCGGCATCGTCATGATGTCGTCGCACAACATGACGATAAACTCGGCTCCGGCACACAAGCGCACCTCCCGTATCGTCACAGTATGTCCTTTGGGCGCACCTTTGAGCGTGGCATCGGTTGAGAACGATGACTGAGTCTTGGCCACACAGACAGGATAATGGCCATAGTCTTTTTGCAGCCCATCAATCAAAGCACGAATACGGCGTGAGGCGGCGATGTCGGCAGCGCCGTAGATATTGATGGCGATCTTTCGCATCTTTTCCCACAGTGGATCGGCATCTTCATAGACGTAATGCATGCATGTAGTGGCCGCTTCGGACAACCGAACGACCTCATGCGCCAAATCAGCAGCCCCCGCACCGCCTTTTGCCCAGTGCTCGGCCAATATCACCTTGACCCCACGCGACGCCATGCTGGCCTCGATCAGTGCGATCTCGGGCTCTGTATCCGTTGTAAAGCGATTGATCGCCACCACACATGGCAAGTGGTAATGCTGCGTGATGTTCTCCACATGTTTCTCTAGGTTGACGAGCCCTGCTTTGAGTGCGACAAGATTCTCAGGGATCAACTCTTTAACCTCTACTCCACCGTGATACTTGAGCGCTCGCACAGTCGCCACAATGACGCAAGCGGAGGGCTGCAGACCGGATTTGCGACATTTGATGTCTATGAATTTTTCAGCGCCTAAGTCAGCACCAAAGCCTGCTTCAGTCACTACATAATCCGCGAGCTTGAGCGCTAACTTTGTTGCAATCACAGAATTGCAACCATGCGCTATATTGGCAAATGGGCCACCATGAATAAGCGCCGGCGTCCCCTCTAGGCTCTGAACCAGATTCGGCTTGATCGCATCTTTCAGCAGCACTGCCATTGCCCCGTGCGCCTTGAGTTCACGGGCATGGATCGCATGACCATCGAACCCATATCCAATCACGATATTACCTAAGCGCTGCTTCAGATCTTTGAGTGAATTCGACAGGCAAAATATGGCCATGACTTCTGAGGCCACGACAATATCAAAACCATCTTCTCGCGTTTGTCCATTCACCTTACCGCCTAGTCCCACCACAATTTGACGCAGCGCACGGTCATTCATATCCATCACGCGTTTCCAGGTGATCTGGCGCGGGTCTATCCCCAATGCGTTGCCTTGGTGAATATGATTATCTATGAGTGCTGACAGCAGGTTGTGAGCAAGCGCGATGGCAGCGAAATCGCCAGTGAAGTGCAGGTTGATGTCTTCCATCGGCACCACCTGCGCATAGCCGCCACCCGTGGCACCACCTTTCATACCGAACACCGGACCCATTGAGGGCTCACGCAGACAGATGGTTGCTTTCTTCCCGATGTGATTCAAGGCATCGCCCAGCCCCACAGTAGTGGTCGTCTTACCCTCTCCTGGCGGAGTCGGTGAAATGGCGGTAACCAGTATCAGCTTGCCATCCGGCTTATTCCCCAGATCAAGCGCAGCCAAATCTATTTTGGCTTTGTAATGCCCATATGGGATTAAGCCGTCAGCATTGATTCCAAGTGTTTTGGCAATCTCAGTGATTTTCTTGGTGGGCGTCTGTTGCGAAATCTCTATATCACTCAGCATAACGGCTCCCTGATACGCGATGACTCAATCTTAACAAAGCCCACTCTATATTGCCCCAGTTTCGCATGCAATCTCTTGATGCGCATGACACCAGAACCACGCATTCGAGTAAAATATCTGCTAACTAACTAGCTCTCAGAGAAAGCCAATGCTTACAGACACCACCGCGGCGCAAAAGGCACAGACACTAGCCGAGGCGCTGCCTTACATCAAAAAATTCTTCGATAAGACCATTGTCATCAAATATGGTGGTAATGCCATGACCGATGAGAAGCTCAAAGACAGCTTCGCACGCGACGTTGTGTTGCTGAAACTGGTAGGGATGAATCCAGTCGTGGTACACGGTGGCGGCCCGCAGATCAACGAATTGCTGGATAAACTCGGCAAGAAGGGTGAATTCATCCAAGGCATGCGTGTCACCGATGAAGAGACCATGGACGTGGTAGAAATGGTGTTGGGTGGTCAGGTCAACAAGGAGATCGTCAACCTCATCAACCGGCATGGCGGCAAAGCTGTTGGGTTGACCGGACAAGACGGCAATTTCATACGTGCCAGAAAGTTGCTCATTGAAAGTGCCGAAAATCCGGGGGAAATGATAGATATCGGGTTGGTAGGCGATATCATCGGCATAGACCCCAGCCTGATTGAGTTTCTGGATACCGGCGACTTTATCCCGGTCATCGCACCCATAGGCGTGGGTGAAAGGGGGGAGACCTACAACATCAACGCTGACGTGGTGGCAGGCAAGCTGGCGGAGATTTTGGGCGCAGAGAAGTTAATTCTGCTCACCAACACGCCTGGCGTACTGAATAAAGATGGTGAGCTGTTGACCGGTCTAACGGCTAAGGAAATTGATGGTCTGTTCGCCGATGGCACACTCTCGGGCGGTATGTTGCCTAAGATCAGCTCGGCCCTGGATGCCGCACGCAGCGGGGTGAAATCGGTACATATCATAGACGGCAGAGTAGAGCACGCGCTGCTGTTGGAAGTATTGACGGATGAAGGGGTCGGCACGCTAATCCGTGCCAAGTAAAAAGGCCACTTTAATTCGGGCTAAATAGAAAACTCCCTCCCCCTAGCAGGGGGAGGGCTGGGGTGGGGGTTGATCAGTAACCAATTGCACCATCTAACCCCCATCCTGACCTTCCCCCTGAAAAGGGGAAGGAACGAACTTGAACCTACGGTAACTTAATAAGGACTGAAATCATGGCCACTAAACCCGGCGAACGTAAACAACAAATCCTGCAAACGCTGGCAAAAATGCTGGAGACACCCAAGCAAGAAAAAATTACCACCGCGGCGCTAGCAGCCAAGCTGGACGTGAGTGAAGCTGCGCTATACCGGCATTTTTCCGGCAAGGCGCAGATGTTTGAAGGCTTGATTGAGTTCATCGAACAATCGCTGTTCACCCTCATCAACAAAATCACCACCGAAGAAACCGAAGGCCTCAAACAAGTGCGTCGCATCGTCACTATTTTGTTGTTGTTCGCAGAGAAAAATCCGGGGATGACCCGCGTGCTGATTGGCGATGCGCTGGTCAATGAAGACCCAAAACTGCAACTCCGCATCAACCAATTGTACGACCGCGTCGAATCCACGTTGAAGCAGTCTTTACGCTTCGCCGAAACGCAAAGCAAACGCAAAATGGATCCAGAATCACAAGCCAACCTGCTGCTGTGCTACGTGGCCGGGCGCTGGCATCAGTTCGCCAAGAGCGGCTTTAAGCGCAAACCAATGGAGTATGTGCAGCCGCAGTTGACGTTGTTGTATGGGTTGGAGGAGTAATTCAGCCTGATTTCTTAGATTCAAACTTCGCCCCAATATGCACCTGCTGGCGCCTCTCGGCCAATTCCACCTGCCGCTGACGTTCAGCATAAGCTTGTTTTTCTTCTTCGGTTTTTTTATCAAAGCAGTGCGGGCAGCTCACGCCCAGCACGTAAAACTCCGAGGCTAAATCCTCATGCCCCAAAGGATGCCGGCAGGCGCGGCACATTTGGAAGGTGCCGGGTTTGAGGTCGTGATCAACCGAGACGCGTTCGTCGAATACGAAGCATTCACCTTGCCACAGAGACTCTTCTTGTGGCACGGTTTCCAAGTATTTCAAAATCCCGCCTTGCAGGTGGTAGACCTGCTCAAAGCCTTGGCTACGCAAGAATGCGGTAGATTTTTCACAGCGGACGCCTCCGGTGCAGAACATGGCGACCTTGGGTTTTGCGCGTAATTCTGGGGTGCTTTCTACCCACTTGGGCAAGTCGCGGAAGTTGGTGGTGTGTGGGTTGAGTGCGCCCTGGAACGTGCCGATCGCCACTTCATAGTCGTTGCGCGTATCTACCAATATCACGTCGGGGTCGCTGATGAGCGCGTTCCAGTCTTCAGGTTTGACGTATTGCCCGGCCATCTCGCTGGGCTTCACCGCTGGCACGCCCATGGTGACGATTTCCTTCTTCAAGCGCACTTTCATGCGATAAAAAGGCAGTTTGTGGGCGTAGGATTCTTTGTGAACTAAATCACTCAAGCGTGGATCGCTGCGTAAATAGGCGAGTACCGCATTGATATTAGCTGGCAAGCCAGAAATGGTGCCGTTGATGCCTTCCCCCGCCAGCAAAATTGTGCCTTTGACATGATTCGCCTCGCAGCAAGACAACAAAGGTTGTTGCAGCTGGGCAAAGTCGGGCAATGTGACGAATTTATACAGCGCAGCAGTTAAATACTTGCTCATACGGGGAGAAAGTTTCTTAAAGCAAAAGGCCTAAATCGTGGGCAATGTCTTTGGGGGTTTGCCCAGCTTTCATGATGACGCGCAGTGTGCCGGTTTTGTCGAAGACGTACACGCCGGAGGTGTGGTCTATGGTGTAACCGGCTTTGGACTTGGATTCCTGCTTGGCAAAATAGACTTTGAAGTCTTGCGTGACTTTGACGGTTTGCGCCAAATCGCCGCGTAGGCCTAAGAAAGTGGGGTTGAAGGAGGGTACGAATTTTTTGAGTACTTCGGCGCTATCCCGCTCTGGGTCTAGCGATACGAACAGCACTTGCACGTCTTTGGCCGAATCTCCCATCAGCTTTAACCCGCCTGCTAGGTCGGTCATGGTGGTGGGGCATACGTCCGGGCAGTGAGTATAGCCAAAGAACAGCGCCACCACTTTGCCATGAAAGTCTGCCAATTTGCGCGGTGTGCCGTTGTGGTCTGGTAATAAGAAATCGCTGCTCAAAGTAACATCGGTCATGTCCGAACCAATGAACTGAGAAGCACTAGGCGTTTGGCTGCCAGAGCATGCAACAAGGCTTAACGCCAGCAATAAAACGCGAATCATATGGGGAAGAAGAAGTAGTGATCCACCAATAAGGCGGCGAATATCCACATCAAATACCAGATGGAAAAGCGGAAGGTACGTTTGGCGAGGTCGTCGCTATATACCCGATAAATTTCTATGGCGTAGCGCATGAACATGGTGTTGAGTACCGCTGAACCCACCACAAAAATCCAGCCGCTCATGCCCAAGGCCAGCGGTAACAAGGTGACCGCGACGAGGATGATGGTGTAGAGCAGGATTTGCAGGCGCGTGTATTCCTCGCCGTGCGTCACCGGCAGCATAGGCAAACCCGACGCGGCGTATTCTTCGCGGCGATAGAGCGCTAAAGCCCAGAAGTGCGGCGGAGTCCAAGCGAAAATAATCAACACCAATATCCACGCTTCTGGCGACACCGTGCCGGTGACCGCAGCCCAACCTAGTGCAGGCGGCATCGCGCCGGACAGGCCGCCGATGACGATATTCATGGGCGTGGCGGGTTTGAGGAACACGGTGTAGATGATGGCGTAGCCCACGAAGGTGGCCAAGGTCAGCCACATGGTGAGCGGATTGACGAGGAAGTACAGGATGGTCAAACCGCTCAGGCCGACAACGCTGGCAAACAGCGCGGTTTGGTTGGAAGTGACTTGTCCGGTGGGCAAAGGCCGCGCGCGCGTGCGCGCCATGCGCGCGTCTATCTTTTGCTCGATTAAACAGTTGAACGCGGCGGCAGCGCCAGAGGCCATGCCTATGCCGATTGAGGCGGCGAGCAGGATATTGAGCGGCACCATGCCGGGGGTGGCGAGGAACATGCCGATGACGGCGGTGAACACGATGAGGCCGGTCACACGCGGTTTGCACATAGTCAAGAAATTGCGGCAGCTATCACCAAAACTTTGTTGATTCATGAGTTTAGTGGCTGTAATCATCTTGTGAATCCATGTTGTCGTGTTAACTTCGAGTTTATCACTACCAGCGTCATCAAGAGTATCGCTGCCCCCGCATTATGCCCCACGGCTACAGCTAAAGGCAGGCTAAACACCACATTGCTGATACCTAAAGCGACTTGAACTAACAATGTGGCCAATAGTAGCTTACCCCAGAAGCTCAAACTGGGAATCTTTAACAATTTGCTACCAAACCAACCTAGATACATGAAAGTAATCAAAGCGCCCAGCCTGTGCATGAGGTGGATAGCGGTGAGCGAGGCTAGTGACAATTGGCTGCCATCGGCATTCACGCCCAATTCGCGCACCAGATGGAAAGCATTGGCGAAATCAGTAGGTGGCAACAACATACCTTGGCAAGCAGGAAAATCAGGGCAAGCCAGCGCGGCGTAGTTGGTGCTAGTCCAGCCGCCCAACACTATTTGGCACGCCAGCACGACCAATGCCCACAATGCCCAAGGTCGCAAGGCGGGATGGGAAGTTGTTGGCAAGCGGCGGCTAGTCAACCATGTCAGCAAACTGAGCGTGGCCAAGCCACCAATCAAATGCAAACTTACTATCACTGGCTTCAGTAGCATGGTGACCGTCCACATGCCCAGCGCCGCTTGAAAAATCACCAATAACAGCAAAGCAGTGGGCAAAGCAGGAGAAATATCCCGCCGATTGCGCCATGCGCTAATGAAAATCGCCAAAACCAGCAAGCCTAAGGTGCCCGCCAAATAACGATGCGCCATTTCTTTCCATGCCTTGTGGGTTTCTAATGGCTTGTCAGGGAAAGCAGTCGCGGCGACGCTGCTATGCGGCACACCAATATGGCCATAGCAGCCAGGCCAATCCGGGCAACCTAATCCGGCATCCGACAAACGCACATAAGCGCCCAACACCACCACACACAAAGCCAACGCAGTGGTGGCCAATACTAACTTTTTGAACATATGCTCAACCTGCCCATGAATTTTTTAACAATCGCGTCAAGTCATGACGCACACCTTTAGGTTCGAAACCAGACGCATAACTCATCATCAAGTTGCCCAGAGGATCCACCAGATAGACTCGTCCCGCTTGCGGGGTAGGTTGGCCTGCTACTTTGAATTGACTGGAAAAGTCTGCCACATCAGCGCCCATCAGCACAGTGACTTTCTGCGGCGGAAGTATTTTGCTGTCTGCGGTGAGTAGCAATATCAATTGCAGGCGTTCTGTGTCTTTGGCCAAAGAAGTACGCAAGTTTTGCAGCGTTTGCAATTGTGCTTGGCAAGCCGCCTCACACGCACTTGCCACCATCACCATGGTCCACTTTTTCTCCCACTGCTTCGCGCTAAATGGTTGGCCTTGGGCATCTGACAAGTCAGGCAATTGCAGGCTCTGCGGTGGATTCACCAGCTCACCGTAACTACGCGCACTCGCCTTCCAACCCACTAAATGCAAGGTGGCGGCTAGGGTAAAAGGCATCAAAAATACTACCGCAAGAATAAGCAGTGTTTTTCTGCCAGAGCTATTTTGGGTCGGACTAGACTGCATTTCAAGACTCCACTTTCTTCACATTCAATACGATATAAATGACCAACAAGGTCAACGCGAAACCAAACCACTGATAGGCGTAGCCCAAGTGCATGGCGATGTTATTGCCCGGCGGCGGCCAGTTGCGCACAAATCCTCCCGCCTCACTCTTGGCATCCAAGCGCACCACGAAAGGCTGCACAGCGAACGGCACGGCCTTGAGGTAGCGTGGCAAGTCCAGATTCTGCCAAACTGGCTGCCAGTTTTCATCTTTAGCGGGCGGCGCTTCCAGCGTAAAAAACCTTGCCGCTGGAAACGCGATATCGCCCTCCACTTCCTGCCTGCCTGACGGCGTATCTATCAGCGGGACTCGTCTATCCGGCGAACCTTTAATCCAGCCGCGATTCACCAATACAATCGCGCCATCTTCCACCTGCATCGGGGTCAACACATGGTAGCCAACAACAGTGTTATCCACTTGATTATCCAGCAGAATTTGGTAGCGCGGCTGATACACGCCTGCGAATTTGACGCGGCGATAACGCCAGCTTTCTACGTTCACAATCTTCTGCGGCAAAGCCACTGGCGCTTGCTTCAGGCTTAATTCGAGTTGCATTTGCAGCGCCTGTTTGGTTTGCGCTTTGCTGTATTGCCACAAGCCAGCCTTGATGCACAGCGCTGCCGTTAGCATCATGGCGATGGTCATAAACAGACTAGGGCGAAAAATCACCTTCATATTGTCAATTGCAATCTGGCGGAGCAGCCCGCATAATCCTTGACATCATTCACATCAGGGCTTGCCATGTTAATTAAACTTCTCATTGTCATCATGCTATTGCTGATAGGATATAACCTATTTTCTGCCTTGTACTATTTGATGAAGGGTGACAGCAGCACAAAAACCGTCAAGGCGCTTACTTGGCGTATTTCCTTGTCTCTGGGGCTTTTTTTATTACTGATGCTGGGGTTTTACCTCGGCGTTATCGGCCAACCCAACCCAACGCCTTAAGCTTAATTAGTCCCCGTTTGTTTCACTTGGTTAGCAGGGCCGTTGTAAAACGCATACGACAAAGTCACGGTATGCACGTCCTCCGGCAAATCGGTCTTGACGTAAAACATCACCGGCATTTCACGGCTCTCACCCGCTTTCAGAGTCTGCTGCTTGAAGCAAAAACATTCAATTTTCTTGAAATAGAGCGCAGCTAATTCTGGCGTAACACTAGGCACGGCAACGCCCATCACCCCTGCATCCGCGTTATTTTTGGCCACATAGCTGGTGAGATTCATCTCCCCTGGATGCACGCGCATGCTGTCTTGCTTGGGGTGAAAGCTCCAATCCAAGCCGGGCATAGTGTTGCCGGTAAACAGCACAGTGACCCAGCGTGTTTTATCTATCTTTTGTCCACCAGACATCAAAGTAGCGGTGCTATCCGCGCGGCCATTCAGGCCGAATTTCTTACACATCACGTCATAGATAGGCGCTATGGCGAAGCCGAACAATAGTCCAGCCAGCACAATCATGCTCAATTTCCACGCCAATCGCTTATTCGAGCTTGCAAGACCTAATTTCATTTACCTAATCCATAAAAAATGGAAGTGACGTATAAAATCAACGCCAATATGCCTATTGCCCAGCCCACCAGCAAGTTTTTGCGGCGTTGTTTCTGATTATCTTGTTCCATATTTATCTTCTCTATTTGTAGGGCGTGCCGATACGTTGGTGTAACTGTTTGGCCAAAAGTTCACGCTGTTTTTTGGTCAAATAGCGCCCGATTTCAATTTCCTTGCCATGGGAAAGCAACCCTAAACACAATTCCCCATTTGGCAACTCATGCCGCACCAGTTTTGCCCAATAAGGATTAAGTACGAACTGACTGAGTTGCTGCCCAGTGCGCCGCTCTATCACCAGGCTATCGCCTTCTATACTGATACTTTCATAGTCATCCGCGTGGCTATTAACATGATAAAACGCAAATCCCAACGCGAAAATTTCCAACCCCACAAACGGTAGCACCAACCACGCGCCCAACATGGCAAAGCCAGCTGCAATGCAGCATGGAATCACCGTCAACAGCGCAACCACTCTAACTTTACCCGAAGAGCCTAGCGAACAATTAGGCTTACAGACGGCTTTGTAGCTGGCGCTAGCGTCTACCACGGACAAGGTCATGACTCCCCCGTTTCGCAAGCTTAAAAACAAAACGCCACAGGTACAGCCCTGTGGCGTTAGGTGAATCTAATTTACGGTTATAGCCAGTACACGAAAATGAACAGGAATAACCACACTACGTCCACAAAATGCCAGTACCAAGCCACCGCTTCAAAACCGAAGTGATTATGCGCATCAAAATGTCCGCTACGCACGCGTAGCAAAATGATGGTCAGCATGATGGCCCCCATCGTTACGTGCAAGCCGTGGAAGCCAGTCAGCATGTAAAAGGTTGCACCATAAATGCCAGACTTAATGGTGAAGACATTTTCTGCGTATTCATGCGCTTGCAGAAACACGAAAGCAAAACCCAACGCAATAGTCAAAATCAAACCTATAGTGAGCTGTTTGCGATTATTTTTCATCAAACCCCAGTGCGCCCAAGTCAGGGTTGCGCCAGATGTTAACAGCAATAAGGTATTGATCGCTGGCAGACCCCAAGGCCCAATAGTTCCCTCTAACAATAGCTTAGGGCCAGCACTAGGCCACGTAGCGGCAAATCCAGGCCACAACAGTTGAGCATCAGCCAACCAATGCAAAGACACATTGCGAGCGTAGAACAAGGCGCCAAAGAAGCCAAAGAAGAACATGACTTCTGAGAAAATGAACCAGCCCATACCCCAGCGGAAGGAAAGGTCAACTTGCTTGTTATAGAACTTGCTCACGCTTTCCTTGATGACTTCGCTGAACCAACCAAATAACAGGTAGGCCAGCACCAAGCCGCCAGCAATCATGACGGGCTTGCCCACGGCGATGCTGTTCAGCGCCATGGTGAATCCGCCAGCCAATAAAAACAGGGCAACTGACGCTATCAGCGGCCAAAATGAAGGGCCGGGCAAATAATAATTTTTTGTACTCTGACTCATGTTTGCTCCTAATTAGTTTGCTTAAGCTTTATTTCAGCTTTATTTAACAACTGGCGGGGTTTCAAAGGTGTGGAACGGTGCGGGTGATGGCACAGTCCACTCCAAGCCATGTGCACCTTCCCATGGGTTAGCCGCTGCTTTTTCACCGCCCTTGATGCACTTAATCACCACATACAGGAACAACAACTGACTCAAGCCCAGAACGAATGCGCCGTATGAGGAAATCATGTTGAAGTCAGCAAACTGTTGCGGATAGTCAGGAACGCGACGTGGCATACCGGCCAATCCAGTGAAGTGCATCGGGAAGAAAGTCACATTGAAAGCGATCGTCGTCAGCCAGAAATGCCACTTACCCAAGGTTTCGTCGTACATATGACCAGTCCACTTAGGTAGCCAGTAGTACACGCCGCCCATGATGGACATCGCCGCACCGGAGAACAGCACATAGTGGAAGTGCGCCACCACGTAATAGGTATCTTGCAATTGGATGTCCACTGGCAGAATCGCGCATACCAAGCCGCTGAAACCACCGATGGTGAATAAGAACACTACAGCCACCGAGAACAGCATCGGCGTTTCGAAGGTCATGGAACCCTTCCACATAGTAGCCAACCAGTTAAACACTTTTACGCCGGTCGGTACGGAAATCAGCATGGTGCTGTACATAAAGAACAGCTGACCAGCGACTGGCATGCCGGTGGTAAACATGTGGTGAGCCCATACCACGAAAGACAGTACCGCAATCGCAGAGGTGGCATACACCATCGAAGCGTAACCAAATAGTGGCTTACGTGAGAAGGTAGGGATGATGGTGGACAGGATGCCGAAAGCCGGCAGAATCATGATGTACACCTCTGGATGCCCGAAGAACCAGAATACGTGCTGGAACAACACTGGGTCACCGCCACCAGCGGCATTAAAGAAGTGCGTACCAAAGTGGCGATCGGTGATCAGCATAGTCAAAGCACCTGCCAACACCGGCATTGCAGCAATCAGCAAATAAGCGGTAATCAGCCACGTCCACACAAACATCGGCATCTTCATCAGCGTCATGCCAGGGGCGCGCATATTGAAGATGGTGGTGATGATGTTGATAGAGCCGACAATCGAAGACACACCCAAGATATGCAGCGCAAACACGCTCATGTCAATTGAGATTCCACCTTGCACTGAGAGTGGCGGATACATCGTCCAACCGCCAGCAGCAGCACCACCAGGAACGAATATTGAGCCCACCAGCAGAATCGCCGCAGGAATCAGCAACCAAAAACTCATGTTATTGAGTCGTGGGAACGCCATATCCGGCGCACCTATCATCAGCGGCACTTGCCAGTTAGCAAAGCCCACGAAGGCCGGCATAATCGCACCGAAAATCATGATCAAGCCATGCAGCGTGGTCAATTGATTAAATACTTCAGGTTGCACAAACTGTAAGCCTGGCTGAAACAGCTCAGCGCGAATCAGCATGGCCAGTGCGCCTGCGAACAGGAACATGGTGAAGCTGAACCACAGGTACATAGTGCCAATGTCTTTATGGTTGGTAGACTTAACCCAACGCATTAGCCCGGTAGGGTGACCATGGCTATCGTGTCCGTGGTCATCGTGTTTTGCGGTTGCGGTACTCATCAATTTCTCCTTAAAACTACAACGTGTTCAAATCTAATCGTAAATGTCTTAGCGTGCAGCCTTGACCTGAGCTGGTTGCAGCACGTCACCGACCGAATTACCAAGCCCGTTACGCTCATAGGTAACGACAGAAGCAATCTCCACATCGTTCAACAACTCCTTCCAATGTGGCATCACATTCTTACCGTTCAGAACAATATGCAGATGGTCAGCAATCGGACCAGTAGCAATCTTGCCTCCAGTCAACGCCGGGAATGCCGGCGGCAGACCAGCGCCGTTAGCTTGGTGGCAAGCTGCACAGTTCTTCTCGTAAACTGTTTTACCATTAGCTATCAGATCTTCTTTAGTCCATTCTTTTTCTCCGCTCTTAGCAGCGTCAGCAGCAGCGGCTTTCTTGGCTTCAATCCATGCGTTGTACTTGTCTTCCGCCATGGCTTCAACCACGATAGGCATAAAGCCGTGGTTCTTACCACACAACTCAGAACATTGACCGCGATAAGTACCCGGCACATCCGCTCTAAACCAGGTCTCTTTAATAAAGCCGGGGATTGCATCCTGCTTAACACCAAAGGAAGGCACAGACCACGCATGAATCACGTCGTTGGCGGTCAGTAGCACACGCACTTTCTTGCCTACAGGCACCACCATAGGATTATCTACTTCAAATAAGTAGTTCTCACCTTTAGGCGCGTTACCAGTAATTTGATCTTGAGGGGTGGTCAGGTTGCTGATGAAGCGTACATCCTTACCTAAGTATTCGTATTCCCACTTCCACTGATGCCCGGTAACCTTCACCGTCATGTCAGCTTCGCGTGTGTCCTTCATCGCCAGAATGGTTTTAGTCGCAGGAATCGCCATGCCAGCCAGAATCAGCGCCGGAATGATGGTCCATACAATTTCTAACAGATGATGCTCATGGAACTGAACCGCTTTATGCCCCACCGACTTGCGGTGTTTGTACAGGGAGTAAAACATGACACCAAATACCACCACAAAAATCACAGCGCACACATACAGAATAAGCATGTGCAAGTCGTAAATCTGTCTAGCAATTTCGGTGACCGGCGCTCTCAGATTAAGCTCGTAAGCCGCCTCTGCACTGCCAGCAAGGAATGATAAAAACACTGCGCAAAAAGAGAGAATGGTTCTCTTATTCATGACTAAACCCACCCCAATGTAAATAGTTTGGCATCCACCAGCAGCATTAAAACTCCGCGTCTGATTGACGCTAAAAGAAAGAAGCCACAGTGGCATGGTATTGATTGATAGTGCAATAACTAGGTTTTTATTACTTCCTCAACCCTTGTACGACGGCACTCACCAACCAAAAAAACTGCGACCAACTGTCGCAGTGGGCGAAATTTAGCATAATGAAATTTGGAAGACAAGCCTCTTGTGCGTCTTATGCGGCTTCCTGTATCCATGCTTCAAAGGTTACAATTGCGCTTTAGTCACTAAACTTACAGCAAGGAAACTACAAGATGTCTATGGCCGATCGTGATGGTGTCATTTGGTATGACGGCAAAATGGTGCCTTGGCGCGATGCCACCACCCACGTGCTCACGCACACCCTGCACTACGGCATGGGCGTGTTTGAAGGCGTGCGTGCTTACAAAACCGAAAAAGGCACAGCGATTTTCCGTCTGCAAGAACATACCGACCGCCTGTTGCGCTCCGCGCACATCCTCGGCATGAAAATTCCCTTCGACAAAAAAACCTTGATGGAAGCGCAAAAAACTTCAGTACGCGAGAACAATCTAGAGTCAGGCTACCTGCGCCCAATGGCCTTTTACGGCTCCGAAGCCATGGGCATCGCCGCCAAAACGCTATCAGTACACGTCATCGTCGCCGCTTGGAGCTGGGGTACTTATTTGGGAAAAGAAGCTTTGGAGAACGGCATCCGCGTCAAAACCTCATCGTTCGCGCGTCACCATGTCAACGTGACTATGTGTAAAGCCAAGGCCAACGGCAACTACATGAATAGCATTCTGGCGCATCAAGAAGCCGCTCAAGATGGCTATGACGAGGCGCTGTTGCTGGATGTGGACGGTTTCGTCGCCGAAGGTGCGGGTGAAAACATCTTCATCATCCGCAACGGCAAGCTAATCACCCCAGATCTGACCTCCGCACTAGAAGGCATCACCCGCGACACCATCATGCAGCTGGCGGGCGAACTGAACCTCACCATCATCGAAAAACGCATCACCCGCGATGAAGTGTATTCCGCCGACGAAGCGTTCTTCACCGGCACCGCGGCTGAAGTGACACCTATCCGCGAGCTGGATAACCGCGCCATAGGCAAAGGCACGCGCGGCCCGATCACCGAGAAATTGCAAAGCCTATTCTTTGACGCAGTCACCGGAAAATCACCGCGCCACCAAAGCTGGTTGACCCTGGTTTAGGAGACAAGAAAAATGGCACAAGACACACGCGAGATCGAAGTCACAGCGAAAGACCTTCCGCTACACTGCCCCACAAAAGAAGTCGCGCTGTGGGCTTCGCATCCGCGCGTATTTTTGGATATTGCGGATAGCGGGCTTGCTATGTGTCCATATTGCGGAACTAAATACAGATTAAAGGCAGGCGAAACGGTGGGGCATCATTAAGAATAACAACGCCCACTTTTCGCATGCATAGTTTAATTCTTGATAAGTGCGGCATCTTTTTGATGACTACTGCATAACACCTCACAGCGACCATACCGAAAAAGGTCATTCGTGCCAGAAAAATATTCTCAAACATGCCGCGCCAAACAGGATGGACATAGTCTCGTTTATGCAGGCTAATCATTTAGAACCTCGGCGGAATTCTGCGGTCAGAAACTTAAGTTTTTTCCTTTAAGGACTCTCAATTGCAAGTCACCCAACTCGCCATCAATTGGTCAGAGCGAGGCTTAGTGCCAGACTCCGCCATTCGCGCTGGCATCCGCCGTTTGTTAAAACAACGTTTGAAAGACATCGAAACTGATGATTGCGAAGCAGCGATGCTGTTGCAGCAAAGTTTTTGTTTGGCGATGAATTCATCTCCTATCGCCTTAGTGCCAGATCTGGCCAATGCTCAACATTACGAAGTCCCTGCTGAATTTTTTGCCTACTGCTTGGGTAGTCATCGCAAATACAGTTCTTGTTATTGGGATGCCGAAACTAAAACGTTGGACGACGCAGAAGCGCTGGCGCTTTCACTCACCTGTCAGCATGCCGACCTGCAAGATGGGCAAAAAATTTTGGAGTTAGGCTGCGGTTGGGGTTCACTTACTTTATGGATGGCGGCACATTATCCACAAAGCCATATCACTGCGGTATCTAACTCCAATTCGCAGCGTCAATACATTCTGAATGAAGCCGCCAAACGTGGCTTGAGTAATTTGCAAGTCATCACACAAGACATGAATCATTTCCAGCCTGAAGGGCATTTTGAGCGCATTGTGTCAGTCGAAATGTTTGAACACATGCGCAACTATCGTGACCTGTTTGCGAGGCTTAAAAGCTGGCTGATTCCCGGCGGACAGTTTTTCATGCACATTTTTTGCCACCGTTCAACCCCATACCCCTTTGAAGTGATAGGTGAGGATGATTGGATGAGCGAGCATTTTTTCTCCGGCGGCATGATGCCAAGTGATGACTTGCCACTACGTTTTCAACAGGATTTGCAACTGGTGAACCAGTGGCGCTGGGATGGCACGCACTATGAAAAAACAGCGAATGCTTGGCTTGAGAATATAGATAAACAAGCAGCAGAAACAAATCACGTTCTGGCAAACACTTATGGCGAGGCCAATGTAGAGATGTGGCGTAATCGCTGGCGCATCTTTTTTATGTCCTGCGCCGAATTGTTTGGCTATGCAAAAGGTCAAGAATGGTGGGTGAGCCATTATTTGTTTAAGCGAGCGAGTTGAAGGTGACTCAGGTCATTAAAAACATCGCTGCGTTTCAAGTAGGTTGGTTTGCTTGCGTATTGGGTGGCGCACACGGGCTACCTTGGCTAGGATTGGTGATAGCGGCGCTAGTGCTGACATTGCACTTGTTTCACGCGCATCAACCACGCCAAGAGTTGTATTTGTTGATTTGGGTATTCTTGCTCGGCGTTCTATTTGACAGTGTGCTGCTAAATTTGGGCTGGATAGTTTTCCCTCACGACGGACTCGGCATTCTGCCGCCGTTATGGATGCTCACACTTTGGTTGTTATTTGCTACTACGCTCAATGTCAGCTTACGCTGGATGCGCGGCAGAGCTTGGCTGGCAGCGCTGTTCGGCTTAATCGGTGGGCCTATGGCGTATTGGGGTGGCAGCGGTTTAGGCGCCTTGCAACTCGCTGCACCATTGCCAATGACAATCGCGCTGGCATTAGGCTGGGCAGTGTTAATGCCGTTATTCTTTAAGCTTTCTACCCGCTATGACGGATTTGCAAAATGATCCCATTCGATGCCTCACTGTATGCTTGTGGACTCGTCGTAACTGCTAGTTTGGCACTGTTGGGCTGGTTGGTAAGCTTGGTACATCGCAATGTCACGCTGGTAGACAGTCTGTGGAGTCTGTTTTTTCTCCTCGCAGCGGCTACTTATTTTTACGCGCAGCCCGAACCCAGTCAACGAGCGAAGCTGATAATAGTGCTGGTATTACTGTGGGCGTTGCGTCTCTCGCTTTATCTTGCTTGGCGCAATTGGGGCAAGGCCGAAGATCGCCGCTACCAAGCGATACGCCAAAACAATCAGCCGTATTTTTGGCTGAAAAGTTGCTACATCATTTTTGGCTTGCAAGTCATATTGGCTTGGCTCATCGGTTTGCCCTTACATGCGGTGATGATGTCGCAAGTGCCTCTCAACGGATTGGATATTGTTGGGCTTAGCTTATGGCTGTTAGGTTTCGGTTGGGAAACTGTGGCAGACATACAATTAGCACGCTTCAAAGGTGACCCTGCCAATCAAAATGCGGTGTTGAACTGTGGTCTGTGGCGCTACAGCCGCCACCCTAATTATTTTGGCGAATGCTGCTTGTGGTGGGGTTATTATTTATTTGCATTAGCAGCGGGCGGCTGGTGGACATTACCCGCACCATTGCTGATGACCTTGATGTTGCTTAAAGTGAGCGGTGTAGCGCTGTTGGAAAAAGATATTCACGAGCGGCGACCTGCTTATATTGATTACATCCAAAACACGCCGGCTTTTTTACCACGATTTTTCAGGACTAAGTCTTGAAATTCTTAGCGCTAATTATGCTACTCCCCAATTTGGCTTTTGCCCAAACTTGGGATTTCAACGTATTGATGGACGACAAGCCGCTAGGCCAGCACCGTTTCGAGTTGAGTGAATCTGGCTTAGAACGCACTTTGACTAGCGAGGCCAGCTTCAAAATCCAGCTACTTTTTATTACGGCTTACAAATATCAACACAGTGCGCGAGAAAAATGGCAAGGCGATTGCTTGGTCTATTTAGATGCTAAAACTGAGGAAAAAGGCGTGACCACCCTAGTAAAAGGGCAATCTAGGACAGGTGGTTTTGAGTTGGAATCCCCTGCTAGAACATTGCCAGGTTGTGTGATGACGTTTGCCTATTGGAACTCAAACATGCTGACGCAATCAAAGCTACTCAACCCGCAAACGGGTGAGTGGGTGGATGTGAACATTAGTAAAATTGGAACTGAAACCCTGCAAGTGCGGGGTCAAAACGTGCCAACAGAGCGTTATTCTCTGAAGTCGAAAATGCTTAAGATAGACCTCTGGTACTCCAAAGAAGGCAAATGGCTGGCTCTCAAATCCACGACGCCAGAAGGCCATGTGATTACCTATGAACTTAAATGAACACTAAACCGATATGAAGACAAAGCTCCGTGCATTGCTGTTGGCTTTTTGTGCTTTGCTTGGCGGTTGCGCCAGCAAGCCCATCATTAATCCCGTTCCGCAAGTCGATCTCAATAGGTTTATGGGTGATTGGTACGTCATCGCCTGCATTCCCACCATGATAGAAACTGAGGCTTATAACGCAGTGGAATCGTACAAGCTGGATGTTGACGGAAGTATTGCTACCACCTTCACCTTTAATAAAGGTGCGCTGGATGGTGATGTTAAAACCTATCATCCGCGTGGATTCGTGACACCAAACACTGGCAACGCGGTCTGGGGTATGCAGTTTATCTGGCCGATTAAAGCGCAATATAAAATCGCGTATTTGGCGGATGACTACAGCCGCACCGTCATTGCGCGTGATGCAAGAGATTATGTGTGGATCATGGCGCGAACCGCCACCATAAGCGATGCAGAATATAGTGAATTGGTGGGCTTAATAGATAAGTTTGGTTACGATATAGCCAAGTTGCGAAAAATTCCGCATCAATTAAGATAACTCAATGCGTCACAATCCCTTTCCCCTAGAAGGGAATAGGCTAAATTGCCGCTGACTTAGGGACAATTTCACTTCGGACAAACTAACAATGGATATTATTCAACGCTCAGTCTTCAAGCGTGTTATCAGCTGGTTTGACAACCAAGCTGTCAGTGAACCCGCGATCTTAGAAAAACGCATTGACTGGCTGCGTGTGATTCCTTTTGCTGCTTTACACCTCGCTTGTTTCGCCATAATTTGGATAGATTGGAGTTTTTTCGCCGTCGGTGTTGCCGTGTTTTTATATGTGATACGCATGTTTGCCATTACGGGGTTTTATCACCGCTATTTTTCGCATAAAGCATTTCGCACTTCACGCGCCATGCAATTTATTTTTGCAGTAATCGGCGCTTCTGCAGTGCAGCGTGGGCCATTATGGTGGGCATCTATGCATAGACATCATCATATTTCGTCAGACTTGGTAGAAGATGCCCACTCGCCAATGCAGCATGGTTTTTTATGGAGTCATTTAGGTTGGTTTTTGTCGGATATGCATTTCAAAACTCGCATGGAGCGCGTCACCGAGCTGGCAAAATTTCCCGAGTTACGTTTCCTCGATCGTTTTGATGTCATCGTGCCTACTTTATTAGCACTTGGCTTGTTTGTCTTGGGCGAAGTGCTAGCCACCCAGTCACCACATTTACAAACTAATGGCA
Organism: Methylophilaceae bacterium; assembly: GCA_046155285.1. Lineage (GTDB taxonomy): Bacteria > Pseudomonadota > Gammaproteobacteria > Burkholderiales > Methylophilaceae > CAILHX01. The sequence goes on from JBJXEA010000027.1 coordinate 155,797, forward strand.
TACAGTTAGTGGTGTGGGGCTTTGTGATTTCCACCGTGGTGGTGTATCACTGCACGTTCAGCGTCAACTCCTTGGCGCATGGCTGGGGTGGTCGCCGTTATGCCACTTCAGACGATAGTCGCAATAACTTTTGGTTGGCTCTAGTGACATTCGGTGAGGGCTGGCACAACAATCATCATCATTTTCCCGGCGCGGCGAGACAAGGGTTTTATTGGTGGGAAATTGATTTCACTTACTACATGCTACGGTTTCTGGCCTTGACCGGCTTGATCTGGGATTTACGTTTAGTACCTTCCAACATTCGTGAATCACGCCGAATCAATGCTAGTGCATCATGAAAGTCGCCATTATCGGCAGCGGCATTGCTGGCAACACTGTCGCGTATCATCTGCACCGCGAACATCAAATCACTGTTTTTGAAACCAACGCTCACATTGGCGGACACACCCATACACACAAGATATGGCATGAAGACCGTGAGTTCAATGTTGATACTGGATTCATCGTATTTAATGACCGTACTTACCCTGAATTTATCAAACTACTAGACGACTTAGGGGTGGTCTCGCAGCCTAGTTTTATGAGTTTTAGCGTGCGCAACGAGATGACCGGCTTGGAGTACAACGGCACGAGCTTGAATGCATTGTTCGCTCAGCGTCGCAACCTCTTCAAACCCTCTTTTTATCGCATGATTCAAGATATTTTGCGTTTTAATCGTGAATCACTGGGCTTACTTACTGAAACGCATGAAATTAAGCTTGGTGATTATTTGGCAAAAAACCAATACAGCCCACAGTTTATCCGCGATTATCTGGTGCCGATGGGAGCCGCAATTTGGTCTACGGATGCTAATCAGATGATGCAATTTCCCGCGCGATTTTTGGTAAGTTTTTTTTCTAATCACGGCATGTTGAGTATTAACGACAGACCGCAGTGGCGCACAATACAGGGCGGTTCGGCGCACTATGTGGAGGCGCTTACCAGAGAGTTCAAACAGCATATTCGTACGAATACGTCAGTGTGGTCAGTTAAGCGATTAGAAAATGGTGTGCTAGTAGATGGTGAACATTTTGATTGGCTTTTTATGGCCTGTCACAGTGACCAGGCATTGAGCATTTTGGGTGATGCCAGCGTGACGGAACGCGAGATTTTGGGAGCGATTCCCTATCAAGAAAATTCTGTGGTGCTACACACCGACCAACGCCTATTACCACGCCGTAAACTGGCTTGGGCGGGGTGGAATTACCATGTAACAACTCAACCCATATCCGCACAAAAAGTCACCGTCACCTACAACATGAATATTTTGCAGGGCTTGCAATCGCGTGAACCATTATTGGTCACACTCAACCGCGACGACGCGATTGCCAAAGATAAAATCATCAAACGTCTCACCTATCATCATCCTCTTTTCACTGGCGCGGGTGTGGCGGCACAAGGCCGCATTGGTGAAATCAGCGGTAAAAACCGTACCTGTTACTGTGGTGCGTATTGGCGCAATGGTTTTCACGAAGATGGTGTAGTGAGTGCGCTCAACGCTTTACAGCATTTTGCAAATAGACAAGCTCATGTTTAGCGCTATTTACAGTGGTTACATCCAACATCGGCGTTTTTCTCCTAGGAAAAACCAATTTCGTTACCGTATTTATATGATGTATCTGGATTTAGATGAACTGGAGACCGTTTTCAAACACCGCTGGTTGTGGTCAGCACATCGTCCGGCACTGGCTTACCTGAGTCGCAAAGACCATTGTGGCGATCCGCAACAACCTTTGATTGAAGCGGTGCGTGACTTGGTTGAGCAAAAAACCGGAACACGTCCCACAGGCCCAATCCGCCTACTTACCCATCTGCGCTACTTTGGCTACTGCTTCAATCCGGTGAGTTTTTATTACTGTTTTGACGCAAACAATCAAGTGGAAACCATCATCGCTGAAATCAACAATACCCCTTGGGGCGAACAGCATTGTTATGTGCTGCCAAGAAGCATGGATCAAGGCCTTGCCTTTGAATTTGATAAAAGCTTTCATGTTTCGCCCTTCATGCCCATGGCTCTGCAATATGATTGGCGTTTTACTGATCCAGATAAAACGCTCGCGGTACACATGGTCAACATTCAAAATCAGACAAAACTATTTGATGCCACGCTCAATTTAAGTCGTCAAGAAATCACTGGCAAGTCTCTCGCTAGAGTATTGCTGGCATATCCATTGATGACCTGTTGGGTGCTGGTATTAATTTACTGGCAAGCGCTAAAACTTGCACTCAAACGTGTGCCGTTTTATAGCCATCCAGCTAAAGAATGAAATTTGGATAACCCATGAATGCCCCACTCATCCCGCTGCTGACAAAATTCACACCCAAACCGCGTTTATTAGACGGCTGGGCGCAGCGCATTCTGCACAGCCGCTTATCGGCGATCACTACAGGCGCATTGCATCTGATAGACGGCGAAAAAATCACCTGCTTTGGTCAAGCCTCAAACGCCATCACCATCACCATTAGCGACTCACGCTTTTATGGCGAAGTGGTATTTGGTGGATCTATCGGCGCCGGCGAAGCTTATATGCTCGGCTACTGGCAATGCAACGATTTTACAGGACTGATACGTCAGTTAGTGCGTAACGCTCATGTGGTGGATGGCATAGACAGTGGCTGGTCATGGCTCACATTGCCATTACAAAAGTTATTTCATTGGTTTAACCGTAACAGCCAGTCAGTTAGCGCACGCAACATCGCCGCACATTACGATTTAGGCAATGAGTTATTCCAGCTGTTTCTTGATCCCACCATGATGTATTCATGTGGCATTTTTGAATCGCCAAGCGCCACCTTAGAACAAGCCTCAGTCGCCAAATTGCGGCGCATTTGTGAAAAGCTGGCACTGACAAAAGACGACCATGTGCTCGAAATCGGTACCGGTTGGGGTGGTTTTGCTATTTACGCTGCAAGCCAATATGGATGCCGTGTAACCACCACCACTATCTCTCAGGCGCAATTTGATTTAGCCCTTATTCGTATTAAAGAAGCTGGGTTGAGCGACCGTATTACCCTGCTGTTAGAGGACTACCGAGTGCTGACGGGCGAGTATGACAAATTAGTGTCTATCGAGATGATAGAGGCCGTTGGTTATCAGTATTACGACACATTTTTTGGGCACTGCGCGGCACGGTTGAAGCCCAGCGGCATCATGTTGCTACAGGCAATCACTATTACCGATCAACGCTATGAACAAGCGCGGCGCTCGGTGGACTTCATCCAGCGCTATATTTTCCCAGGTTCATGCATTCCTTCCGTCACCGCACTGCTCAATAGCATCACAGCAGCCTCTGACATGCGGCTATTTCATCTGGAAGACATTGGCCCACACTATGCAAAAACCTTAGCCGCATGGCGGGCGAACTTTTTTGAGCATTTAGCTGAAGTCAAAGCGCTAGGTTATCCAGACACTTTCATTCGCATGTGGGAGTTTTATTTATGCTATTGCGAAGGCGGTTTTGAAGAACGCGCACTAGGGGATGTGCAAATGTTGCTGGTAAAGCCGGAAAATCGCCACGAGCCGATTTTGCCGAAAATCTAACTGGTTTATGAGTACCCACCACTACAAACGCTCAATTTTAACCTTATCACCCCATAGTTGCTGAATCACCTGCTCTGCATTCGCAGCCTCGCTATTCGTCCAGAATGCTACGCTTGCTGACTCGCCCGCTTCCACCAAAAAACCTTGCTCCGTGAGACGCTTTTGCAATTGCCGTGCAACCGCCGCGCCCGTATCAATCAGGGTGATTTTTTTACCCACAATTTCCTCAATCAAAGACCGCACAAACGGGTAATGCGTGCAGCCCAACACGATGGCATCTGCCCGCGCTTCCAGCAATGGCTTGAGGTAGACCTCCAATAAGCGTCTAGTCTCAGCAGTCGCCAGCTCACCGCGCTCTATACATTCCACCAGTCCGGGACAACCCTCGGTCACAACCATCACACCTTGTCCGTAACTTTCCAACAAAGCAGCGAATTGGGCGCTTTTCAGCGTTCCCACTGTTGCCAGCACGCCAACCACGCCGGTTTTAGTGGCGGCAGCGGCGGGTTTTACGGCGGGTTCCATGCCGATAATGGGTAACTGATATTGCTGGCGTAGCGTTTCAATCGCCGCCGCAGTGGCGGTGTTGCAGGCCACCACCAAGGCTTTTGCGCCTTGGGCAATGAGGAAGTCTGCCAAAAAAATAGCGCGTTCGCGGATGAATTCTGGGGATTTGTTGCCGTAGGGGGCGTGCTTGGAATCCGCCACATACAGCAAGTTTTCATTCGGCAAGGCTTGCCGAATATGGCGCAGCACCGACAAGCCGCCTACGCCTGAATCCATCACACCAATGGGCTGATTCATCTCAGATTATCCATTAAGCCAGACAATCTATCAGGCACGTCATTCCCGCGTAGGCGGGAATCCAGTTCGGCCACAGATTGCGACACCAGATTAAGTTGACTCCGTTGAACCTTGACTGGATTCCCGCCTACGCGGGAATGACGGTAATTTGAGACTAATGGATAATTTGGGTTCATTGCGGTGTCTTCAAAACGCTGAACTCAACCTGCACCCTCTCCTCGTCGCCCGCCATCCACACTTCTTCGTCTTGGATGGTGCATTGCAATTGCATGTTGCGTTGCGCGAGTTTTGAAAGTTCTATGCTGGTCGGCGGGATGATGTTGACCACAGTGAGGTTGCTCAGGCGTTGCAGTTTGGGCGCAATCTGCTGCCACCAAATACCCGCGCCATTGCCGCTGTAAGCATATATCGCCACTTGCTCAGAGCGGCCACAGGCCTTGAGGATGCGCTTTTCGTCGGGTTGGCCGACTTCTATCCATAACTTGATACTGCCGGTTAAATCTTTCAGCCAGATGTCGGGTTCGTCAGCATCGCTCAAGCCTTTGGCCATCGTCAGCGCTTCGTCGGCATGGCGGGCGAAGGCTAGCAACCGCACCATCATGCGCTCGTCGGTTTCGGAAGGATGGCGCGCGATGGTCAGGGCGTGGCTGTGGTAATAGTGCCGGTCCATATCGGCAATCTGCAAATCAGCTTTGAAAATAGTGGCTTTAAGCGCCATAGCACGTCATCTCGTCTCTAAACCGCCGCAGTTTAGCTTAAAATACCAGCCAACCAAACTTGATAAGAGAAAATTATGGGCAACCGCTTGAGCAAAATCGTAACACGCACCGGAGACGACGGTACCACGGGCTTAGGCGACGGTTCGCGCACCGCCAAAGACAGTCTTCGCGTCACCGCGCTGGGTGACGTGGACGAGTTGAATTCGACGATTGGCGTGTTGCTCACTGAAGCCATGCCCGACAACCTGCGTGCGACATTGATTGAAATTCAGCACGACTTGTTCGATATGGGCGGCGAGCTTTGTATTCCAGGGCATGTGGCGCTGAAAATTGAGCGCTTGGTGTGGCTGGAGAAGGTTGTGGAAGGCTTAAACAGCAGGCTACCGCCACTAAAAGAATTTATTTTGCCCGGCGGCAGTCGTGCGGCGGCGTTTTCCCATGTGGCTCGCACCGTGTGCCGTCGCGCCGAGCGCACTGTGGTGGCCTTGAGCAAGGCTGAAAAAGTCAGCGACGAATCACGGCAATATCTGAATCGTTTATCTGACTTTCTATTCGTGCTATCGCGGGTATTGAACAAGCTGGAAGGCACGCCAGACGTGCTGTGGAAGCGCTAAAACGGCAGAAAAATAGCCGATGCCAAGCCCTGCGCCACGCGTGAAATCAAGCGCTGCGACTTTTCCTCCAACGTCACTGCGTACAAATCCAGCCGCCCGATAATTTTGCCGAACTCGCGCTCAAAACTCAGGTTGCGCTCGGTGTCATTGATTTCATTAGTGAGTAAATACAGCTCGCCCTGCTCGTTGCGATCGGTAGAAAGTTTCCATACTGCTATCTCCACATTCCGCGCCGCGTTATACACATTCTGCGGCGCTATGCTGTCAGTCAGATAAAACTCCTCCTTACCGCCATGCGCCTTAATCAGCATGGTTTGCAGCCCAACAATGAACGGCAACACACGGTCGCCTTCATAATCCGGTTTGAACGCAAGTTGAATCGCTTCCACACCCTGCACTTCGTCTATTTTCTTGAATTTCCAACCGTGAGCACCCCCAAATACCCAAGCCACCATCTCCTCCACCGTGCCTGATGTACTTTTTTTCAACTCATGTGGATTACGTTTGTAGAGCTTAGTCATCAGCAATTTCAAACCTTGCGTATTCTCCGACATTTCCATATCAGCCATGCGGTCAAGGTCGGCCTTGCCTAACTGGTTGAGCGCATTACGGCTTTTCATCTGTGGCACTGCTTTGCCGTTGATGGGCGCATCAGCCAATGGCTGGGTCACACAAGCCGTCAAGCCACTGAATAACACCGCAAGAAAAATTCGGCAGAGCATCCGCATACACTCACCTAGGTTATAAACTCCCTCTATAATACTATCGGTTGCGACCTAATAACTTACCAACATACAACTTCAAAAAAACAAAATTTCCAATGTCCAGAGTTCCCTGTTCTCTCGCTAATACACTCATCGGCAAGCCTATGCGCTGGAACGTCTATCGTGAAGATGGCAGTGTGGCGCTCAAGACTGGGGAGTCCATCTCCAGCGAACAGTTACTAGGAAAACTGACCACACAAAAGCTGTTTTACGATGACGAGGACGCGCTCGCCGCCGCCAAAGACCCACAAAATGCACCCTCTGTGGTGCGTATGATCAATCAAGCTAATAAACAGTTGAAGTTGGTACTCCTCGATTTACAGAACCCGGTAAAAGAAAAGGCCGTAGAGCCCAAAGAAATGGCTGAAGTGGCAAAAGTAACAGAAGAGGCAGCTCCAACTCCAGTACCAGAGCCAGAAGAAGAGAAAGAAAGTGCGGAAGAGCTTATCACCGCCATCGCGCAGCTCATCTATGACGCGCTCAAGCTCAATTCAGAAATTGCAGTCGCCACTATTTTTCTCAATCAGGGCGCTATGCGCTACGCCTATCACCACCCAGTCAACTGCGCCATTATTTCTGGCTTGATGGCGCATGCTCTGGAACAAGCGCCTGAGGAGATCATGACCACCCTATCGGCCGCGCTCACCGCCAATATCGGCATGTTGAAATTGCAACTCAAAGTAAGCGACAAGACCACACCACTCACCCCAGCAGAAATAGCTGCCGTCCGCGCGCACCCAGTGTTGGGAGTGGAAATTTTGAGGAAGGCTGAAGTGAGTAACGAGGCATGGTTAAGTTATGTACTCAACCACCACGAAAACGAAGATGGTAGTGGCTACCCCGCAGGAAGAAAGGGCTATGAAATCCCCCTCAATGCCAATGTCATCAGCTTTGCCGAGCGCTATTGCGCACGCGTCACTTCACGCGGCGAACATCGTCCGGCACTGCCTGCAGACACGGTGAGCGGCCTTTTTCTGGAAAAGCAGTCGCACTTCAAACCACAACTGGCTCCTCACTTCATCAAGCTCATCGGTATTCATCCGCCCGGCATCGCTGTGTTGCTCAAAAGTGGCGAAATCGGCATCGTCTTGAAACAAGGCGTCACTCCCGGCAGTGCAGCCGTGCGGGTCACCATCAGCCCCAGCGGCATGTCCACAGAAAAAGTCATCGTGCGCGAAACCAAAGACCCGAAATTTGGCATCGTCAAGCAGGTACACAAAGACATGGCAGGCATCAACGTACAAATGTCTAAATTCTGGGGCGCAACGGCGGCCATCTAATCCCCCGCCGTCAACGACTCGCGCTCCAGCCGCGCATCCTGCTCCAGCATTTCCTTACGCTGCGCCCTTTGGTGCGCTTCTTCCAGCCATTGCGGGATGAGTACCAGCAGCCTGACCAGCCATTGCGGGCGCGATAGGCCTTGTTCTCCGGCATAAACTGCAAACCATTTTGGGTATAGCCTAGCCAGCAGCGGTTTTTCTAACGAAATCAAGGTTTCGGCGCTGCCAGGGTTGCCCTGTCTGGCGCAGCGTCCCATCAGTTGGCGATCTATGCGGCGCGAGGTATTGTGTTGGCAGATGATGAGGTGCAAGCCACCCAATGCTTCCACGCCAGCGCCCAAGGGAATATCAGTGCCACGTCCAGCCATATTGGTGGAGACGGTAATTTGCCCGCGCTCTCCGGCTTGCGCTACCACGGCGGCTTCGTGTTGGTCTTGGCGAGCGTTGAGGACTTCGTGCGGCAATCCGGCTTGATGCAACAACTCTGAAAGCGCGTCGGAATCGCCCACTGAGTCTGTGCCTATCAACACTGGACGGCCTGTTTGGTGGATGTCGCGGATACGCTCCACGACCACTTTCCACTGCGCGGTTTTGTTTCTAAAAATGCGTGTTGGCAACACAGTGCGGCGGCTGGGCTGGCGCAGCGGCACATTGGCTACCATCAAACCAAATACGCTAAACAACTCAGCGGCAGATTCTTTGATCGTGCCGCTCATACCACCCAGCTTGAGATAGCGGGGGAAAAAGCGCTGAAAGGTAATCTGCGCCGCGGTGAGCATCTCGCCGCTGGGTTTACAATGTTCTTTAATTTCAATCAGCTGATGCAAACCGCGCGACCACACTCTGCCGGGGGAAAGCCTGCCGGTAATTTCGTCAATGATATGCACTTGCTCATCGCGCACCAGATAGTGTTTATCACGCAGAAACAAATACTGCGCGGCCAGCGCTTGGCAGATGGTTTCTTCGCGGTGCATACGGTTGCGCCACAAAGCTCCCAACGCCTTGGCCTTTGCTTCCAGCTTTTCGCGCCCAATATCAGTCAGGCTCGCCGACATGCCGTGACGATTAAGCACATAGTCCTTGCCTGCCTGCAACTGCGCCGCAAGTTGTTGCGCTTGGCTGTAATAGTCCACTTGTTTGGGGTCTACGATACTTTGCGACAGAATCAGCGGTACACGCGCCTCATCTATAAGGATGCTGTCGGCTTCATCAATAATCGCCATGCAAAGCCCCCGCAGCACAGGTTGATAGCCTTCGCCCACCAATTTCGCCACCTGCGCATGATAACCAGAACGCGGCCTGCCACCCACCGCCAAGTCGCGCAGATAATCAAAAACCAACTCTTTCGCCGTGCAATAAGTGATGTCGCAAGCATAGCCGGCGCGGCGTTCGTCCATCTCCATCGGCTGCGTCACCCTACCCACACTTAAGCCCAGTGCGGCAAACAACGGACGTGATTTTTCCGCGTCGCGCGTCACCAAGTAATCGTTTGAGGTAATGAGATGCACCGGAATCCCCGCCAGTGCTGCAACCGACACACATAAGGCAGCGGTGAGCGTTTTACCCTCGCCAGTCGCCATTTCCGCCAGTTTGCCGTCAAGCATAATCAGCGCGGCGGTCACTTGTGTGTCGTAAGGCGTGACCCCAAGCGCCCTGTGGCAAACACATTTCACCAGCGCCAAAGCTTGCACCTTGAGCGGATTGGTCAGGCCTTGCAAGGAAAGCTGTTGGCGCAAGGCCAGCACTTTTTCTGCGATTTGCGTTGGGGTCAAATCAGCTAACGTAGCTTCATGCGCATCAATTTTTTTTAATAAAGGCTCGTAGGAATTGCCGTTCAAACGCCCGTACACCGCATAAACCGTCAGCAGTTTGCGTTTTATGGAAGCAAAAAAAGTGGGTTCTTCAGCGAATTTTTCAGGATAACTCCCCAGCAAAATACCGGGGGCTGGGTTTTTTATAATGGGGTCAGACACGATTGTTTTCTTTCTTTGGGCGGCCAATCCCCTTGGAAACAGCTTGTCGCTTGCTCAATAGCGCTATAGTTGCCTGAAACTTCTCCTCTCCCAACGCCCATCCCTTGTGGGTACTGTCACGAATCTGCGCTAAATCAGCACTTGTGATTTCCGTCCTGAAAAGCTGGTGATAAGCCAGTTGCCTTTCAACGACAGTTTGACCCAAGCGTAAATACTCTTGATGGGGTTGTAGCCAGTCCGAGTTTAAGCCGGTCTTACCGAGCGCATTGCAGGCATAACTGCTCCAGGGATAATCCGCAGGGTCTTGTGTCATGCCCGCGCGTACTGGGTTGAGTTCGATGTAGCGCATGAGCGTTAACAGATATTGCTCGCTATCCACCACGGTTGCACGATAGCGCCCTTCCCACAAGGTACCGCTACGTTGGTATGTATAGTTAAAGTATTGGACGTATTTACGACCCACGGATTGAAACACCTTGCTGATGCTGTTTTCAAATTGGGGAGTCGCTAACAGATGAATGTGGTTGGTCATCCACACATAAGCGTGTATCTGCAAGCCATGTTTGGCAGCAGCTTCTATCAGTGCATCACGGAAAAACTGGTAGTCGGCCTCAGCGGCAAAGATGATTTGGCGATTGTTGCCGCGCTGGATGATGTGCTGCGGTTGTCCGGGAACAACGTAACGGGGAAGGCGAGCCATAGCGCTTGAGGTGAAATGATGATGGTCTAGTGTAGCAAATTAATCGTGTCTGACCCCATTTTTTGCTTGAGGTGAGGTGAATTCACATTGCAACCGCACCACGTTTAGCCTCTTGGAAGACCTCATGGGGAGTGCGATAGTCTAGGCACTTACGGGGTCTATGATTCAGTTTTTTCACCGCCTCTGCAAGGGATTTATCGGTCACCGCTCTAAAATCCATACCCTTAGGGAAATATCTGCGTAGCAGCCCATTGGTATTCTCGTTACATCCGCGCTGCCATGCTGAGTAGGGATCAGCGAAATACACCGTCAATCCCGTCTTGTTTTCAATCTCTTTGAAGCGTGCAAACTCCTTACCATTATCCAAAGTCAAGGTGTGACGCAATGCTTTGGGAACACACTTGAATGCTGCAATTGCCACCGTAGCCGTGACTGTTGCCGTCTTGTTGATGAGCTTACCCGCAATCAGATAACGGCTTTTGCGCTCCACATGGGTGGTGATATAGCCCGTGCCTTTCGCCCCTTCCACCGTATCGCCCTCCCAATCACCAAAACGGTAGCGGCCAGTCACAATCTCTGGACGCGCATCAATACTGACACGCCCCGGAATCAAACCCCGCCCCGACCCATAACGGTGTTGCCTACGGCGTTTCTTGTGGCAACGTGACAGACAGGTAAACAGTTGGCCGCCCAACGCGGCATCCCGATATACCCAACGGTAGATGGTCTCAATGCTGACGCGCATGCGGGGAGTGTCTGGGTAATCTAATTCCAGTTTGGCCTGGATGACATCGGGTGACCATTGTGCGGCTAGGCCACGTTCAACATAAGCAACCAGCGCTGCGTGACTCTGCCGACGATAGTGGCGTGGCTGTTGTCGGCGCTTGAGCGCTTGCTGATGTGCACCTTCACCCCAGTAGACCCAGTCTGAGAATGCGGGTGCATTGCGTTTCACTTCACGGCTGATGGTGCTGTGGGAGCGCCCAAGCCGTCTCGCTATCTCTCGCAAGCTGAGACGATAGAGTTTCAAATGATAGATGACGTGACGTTCTTCTGAGGTAAGCTGTGCATAGGACATGAGGGGTTCTCCTGAAAGAGTGGTTGGGTCGTACTGCCTACACTATCAGTTTTGCTCTTCATGTCCGCCTCTTATTCTAAAGAGAATTGGAGGGAGTGGTGCGGTTGGGAGTTGAATCCACCAATTACTGCGAAAACCGCATGTTCAGGAAGCCATCAGGCAGGAGCAATTCAGGCGGTTGAATGGGCATCTTGCGAATCTTGCTCTGTCCACATTGGAAAACGTGATGACCGACCCAGAAGCGCCACATGGGGCGAAGGTGCAAGCTGCAATTGCGGTGCTTGAGAGGTCAGGCATACACCACGATATTGAAGCCAATAGGATTGCGCCAAGCCGCGCCCCGCTCAATGAAATGAGCTTAGGGCAGTTGCAAGAGTTTGCAGCTGCGGGGGTGGCACGGCTGGCAGAGCTAAAGGCGCTTCGCGCTACGCAAACTATAGACGCGCCGCGTTGAGCGCATTCCGCTTTCGAGATTTTGTAGCCTGCAATTGTTGGCCGTTTATGCTTTAACATGTGGTGAGAGGTTTACGTTATCTGGGGTCGTGTCACCCAAAAAATACAAACCACTATCCTGTGTAGTGGTTTCAAAATTCGCTATTAGTAGTTTCCCCATAAAACAAGCCGCAATCCCTTATCCTGATTGGCTTGCACGGGAAAGAACCCGCTTTTACCCCACTCCTCTCATGGGGAGAGTTGGGGCAGGGTGATTAGTCCAAGCAGTTCGGCATACTGTTCTGGATGATTGCGGATGTGGTCGCGGATGATAGGGTAAATGTCAGACTGCAAGACTGGTTTCTTTTCATCCGCCAGCCATGCCAGTACGCGCTGCTCAAGTATCCCTCTGTCCTTGACATTGAGTTTGCGCGACATTGCCAGCCCGTACCTCTTACCGACATAGTCAAAAAAGCTGGCCGCACGCGCACGCGCCATTGCAGGAGTACCAGCAATCGGATTGCCCTGCATCTTACCGTCACGAACAGGCAGTAATAAACAGTGCGCGTGCATATAGGCTTCGTCCATGTGAACGACGAACGACAGCACGGGCAAATCAAACACCTGCTTTGCCCACTCAAGGCAATCACGGAAAAATGCCTCATGGTCGCCAGCGAAGCTGATAGGCAAGCTAAATAGAATTTCTAGCGCCTCTGCGCAGTTTTTTCGGGTGTGAGTGATACCTGATAGGCTCTTGAGCCGTCTCGCCTCGTCAGCGATACCCTGCGCGGTATCTGCGCCTATCAGGATGCGGTTGAGGTGCGAGCGTGTGCGGTCGATGTTTTCGCGTGGAGGTATTGCTTCGCGCAGATTGTGCTTGAAAGCGGAAATGAGTTTTGGCTTCCCAACAGTCTGGTAGCGCATTAGAAGGCTTGCCCCCATGCCCTAATTCCCGCGCTTCACCTTAGTTGAACAGGTGTTCAACATATGTTCATTTTTGTTTAACACCTGTTCAACACCCGTTGAACGTTTGTTCGATTTGCCCGTATTTCTTGCCTCTCCTCAATGCTTACCAGCATAGAGTCGCCGCTATCAAGTGGGGTCAGTACCTGCACGGTTGCAAAAGGTTTTCCGTTCATTTTTGGCCTCTGCACGGGGTCGCCATACAAGTACCCTTGCAACAGCGCGTTAATGATTGCCGACCTCTGCCAGTGCTACGCGGAGTTCGCCAACGCGCCAACCTGTAGTGCGTTCGCTCAATTTAACGGGTTTGGGAATTCGTCCAGCTCGCACGCCACGCCATACACTGGCACTTGAACAGGCGAACAGGGCACGGACTGTTGGGAGGCGGACAAATGCCTCGTCAGGGAGTTGGTTGAATACTGCCACGGGGTGCTGCGGATTGGTATTGCTCATGTCATTGCTCCTTGGGTCATTTGATTGCGACAACCAGAACAATGAGCCATGAAGTATCAAGGCAAGGGGGTCATGTGCAACTTTCTTATTTGTGCCTTATCCGCAATGGCGTGAGCAGGTTGCGGATAGTCCCTGCGGGAATGTCGAACTGCTTAGAAAGGATTGCGGCGCGTGCGGAAGTTGAAAGTCTGCTCGGCAATTTATTGGCTGCGTCCACAATGTCCTGCTTAATTTGGTCGGTCAGCTTCTTGCTGGCTTTGGGATGGTGGTGTGATTCAACGCCCTTGCGTGAACCTGCTAATGCCTTGTTCAGGATGCAGATACGTTTCGCCTCCACTGCAAACTGCTCGCGCACCTCCTCGCCGCGCATGGCGCTGTCAGCAAGGCGTAACAGTCGGTCAAACTCTGGGGCGATGTGGTAACTATCAATCAGCGGGTGCAGAGTTGCGGGGTTATCCGCGTGCAGGGCATCCAGCAAATCACAGACAAACCGTGCGGCGGCTGCATTGGATTTTTTCAGTGTGTCAGCGTGATACTGATGAGCAAGCTCAATCAATCGGCTGGTGATGGTATCAATATCTTCACAGGTGACTGTTTCTGTTGCCCATACCGGATAACAGCCGATAGTTGCAATTGTGGAATTGAAAGGTGGCATTTAACAGTCGATGCGTCTGTTAATTGACTGTTGGCTGTTCAAAGGTTGCCAATTCCAATTATCCATGATTGCCACCTTGTTTGAACGGTATCACCTTGCCGCCGTCGCGCATGGTTTCCAGTTCGTTTGCCCACCATTGGGCAAGCTCTTGGCGTTCTTTGATGTAGGTGGCTTGGTTGTAAGTGCCGCGTATGGCGTTGCTGTCTTTGTGTGCCAGTGCTGCCTCTATCACGTCATTGCGAAACTGTCCGTGTTCGTTGGCGATTGTGCTGAATAGATGGCGAAAACCATGCGGCACGATGCGATAGCTAGGCCAGATTGTGCGTAGCGCCTTGGATAGCGTCATGTCGCTCATGGGTTTGCTTGCGTCGGTCAGGCTGGGGAATAGCAGGGCGCTGTAGTTGGTGAGCGCGTGGAGTTCTTGTAATGCTGCCACGGCTTGCCGTGATAGGGTTACTACGTGCGGCTCTGTCATGTGTTGACGTGTTTTCATGCGCTCAAGTGGAATAGTCCATAGCGCCTTGTCCAAGTCAAACTCCGACCATTCAGCCAAGCGCAGTTCACTGGGGCGGGTTGCTACCAGCATTTGCAGCCAGATTGCCAGCCGTGTTTCAGCGCGTCCGGGATATTCCACTAGGTTACGCAGAAATTTCCCCGCATCTTCACGGCTCTTTAACCGAGGGTGGCTTTCGCCTCGGTGCTTTTTTAGTACGAGGTCTTTTTGCGGGATAGGGTTGTGTTCAATCATGCCCTCGCCCAGTGCGAAGTCGAAAACTTCCCTAATCCAAGCGCGGCACTTTTCCATCAATTCCAGCGCCCCGCGACTTTCCATCGCCTGCATGGCATTGCGCACCGTGAGGGCATCAATGTCTTGAATCGGGTAAATCCCAAAACGCGGGTACACATTGGCGTTAAAGGTTTGCTCAATCTTGCGATAAGAAGAAGGGGCGAGGGTGCGCTGCTTGATAGCCAGCCATTGCTCGGACACGGCCTTGAAGGTCGCAGCAGCATTGGCGGCTTTTTTGGTGGCTTGCACTCGTTTGTTTTGAACTGGGTCTATGCCATCGGCAACCAACTTGCGTGAAGCTTGTGCGGCTTTCCGCGCATCCGCCAGCCCCATGTCGGGGAAAGTGCCTAGACGTACTAGTTTGTCTTTGCCGTGCAGGGTAGTGCGAAGCTGGAAGTATTTTGAACCGTTGGGATGTATTAGAACAAACAAACCGCCACCATCTTTTAGCGTCCACGGCTTGCCACTGCTTTTAGCATTTTCAATCTCTTTGACTGACAATAATTCCAATGCCATACAACCTCCGAGACGTATACAAAATTTGTATACAAGTGAATGTGTACGGATTTATATACGGATTTTATTGGTATGTCAAGACGCTTTGAGAGGTGCTATGAGGTGATAAATTCGTGTAAATATCTGTATTTAATTGATATTTACCACGTAATGAGGCATTGTGATACTAATTACTGGTGCCGACGGAGAGACTCGAACTCTCACGACTTTCGTCACTACCCCCTCAAGATAGCGTGTCTACCAATTCCACCACGACGGCTTTTGCTGCGGATTACTTACTGAGGGATATCTTTGGTTTTTGACGGTGCGGCAGCTGGCTTATCAGTTTGCTTAGGCAACGGCATGGTTGTTTGCGGGATTTTAATCACGCTAGATGATTTGGATTTGTGCGCGGCCAGGTAAGCCAAACTCAGGCTAGTGACAAAAAATAAAGTCACCAAAACCGCTGTGCTGCGGCTTAAAAAGTTGGAAGCGCCAGTGACGCCAAACAGGCTACCGGAAGTGCCGCTACCAAAAGCGGCTCCCATATCGGCGCCTTTGCCGTGTTGCAACAATACCAATCCGATGACGCCCAGTGCTGCCAAGACATGTACTATTAAAATGATAAATTCCATCAGAGTTTTTCTCTACTTAAAATGAGTGTGCGATACGACAGATGGGGACGAAGTCAGCGGCATCAAGAGATGCCCCACCTACCAAGCCCCCGTCAATATCCGGCATAGCCAGCAATTTTGCCGCATTTGCGGGTTTTACGCTACCCCCATGTAGGATTCTAATCTCTTTGGCGACGTCTTTATTTTTCTTGGCGACCAGTTTGCGCAGGTAGGCATGTATGCTCTGCGCCTGTTCTGGCCTTGCTCCGCGACCCACGCCAATCGCCCATACCGGCTCATAAGCCAATAAACCTTTGCCCAAATTTTCGGCGCCAACTTCGTCCAGCACCGCGCTCAATTGACGTTCAACAACCTCATGCGCCAGACCTGCGTCGTGTTCTTCGCGGGTTTCGCCCAAACATAGAATAGGTTTGATGCCCATACGCACCGCTGCGGCGAATTTCCCCGCCACCATGGGGTTGGTTTCGTGCAAGGCTCCGCGCCGTTCCGAGTGACCAATGATGACGTACTGGCAACCGAAATCAGTCAGCATCTGCGGCGCAACCGAACCGGTGAACGCGCCGCCGGTGAATTGGCTCATATTCTGCCCTCCCCAGCCGATGTTGCTGCCTTTGAGCGCGGCTTGCGCCTGAAACAAATAAGGATGCGGCACACACACTGCGTAATCGGCATTTCTCAGGTCGCGCAAACCCGATAGCAAAGCCTCCAGCAACACCTCGTTAGAGGCATAATTGCCGTACATTTTCCAATTGCCAACAATGAGTTTGCGTCGCATGGTTGCTGTTTATTTACCCCAAGTACCTTTTTGGATAAACTCAATCTTATACCCATCGGGGTCTTCGATGAAGGCGATGACGATGGTGCCGTGCATCATCGGCCCAGCCTCGCGCACCACTTTTCCGCCCGCCTTTTTGACTCCTTCACAGGCCTTGTAAGCATCGTCCACTTCGATGGCGATGTGACCAAAGCCTTTGCCGAGGTCGTAGCTAGGGGTATCCCAGTTGTGTGTGAGTTCCAGCACTGTGCTGTCTTGCTCGGTGCCATAGCCGACGAAGGCCAGCGTGAATTTGCCGTCGGGATAATCCTCTTGGCGCAATACTTTCATGCCTAGGACTTGGGTGTAAAACTGGGTAGATCGTTCGAGATTTCCGACTCGTAGCATGGTGTGCAGAATACGCATAAAAGCTCCTTAGTTGTAATATCTAAGCGGTTTTGGCCGCGGTTAAATGGTGGTATTTTTGCATCAGTTCGTCCTTACTTTCGCGCACCTCAGGATGCAGCACGATGCAATCTATCGGACACACTTCCACACACTGTGGCGTGTCGTAGTGTCCCACGCATTCGGTGCATTTTTGCGGCGCGATTTCGTAGATTTCCTGGCCCTGATAAATCGCGTCGTTGGGGCATTCCGGCTCGCACACGTCGCAGTTGATGCATTCATCGGTAATCAAAAGAGACATCGCCTTAGGCCTTAATTTTTTGCTGCAACTCTGCGGCAACTAGGGGCGAAACAAACTTGCTCACATCGCCGCCCAAGGCCGCCACTTCGCGCACCAAGCTGGCAGAGATAAACATATATTTGTCGGCAGGCGTTAAAAACAAGGTTTCCATTTCCGGGAACATGCTGCGGTTCATGCCTGCCAGTTGGAATTCGTACTCGAAGTCGGAGGCCGCACGTAGGCCACGAATGACCACTCGGGCACCTTGTTCACGCACAAACTGCATCAGCAAGCCTTTGAACGAAATGACTTGGATGTTGGCACAATCTGCCAGCACGGCTTTGGCCATTGCCACGCGCTCTTCGGTGCTGAAAGACAGTTGTTTTTTGCCGGGATAATCCGCCACCGCCACGACGACTTGCGGAAACAACTTGGCCGCGCGCCGCGCGACATCCTCGTGGCCTAGGGTGATAGGGTCGAAAGTGCCTGCGTAAATTGCTTTATGTTCCATCCCCGTATTTTAACAGGTGATAATGCACCGCGCCCGCTTTGCCTTGTTTTGCAAGCTGCCATTCAAGAGTTTCAGTGAGTGGAGATTCAGCTTCTACATACACCACGCCATTGTCAGCCAGATGCATGGCAAGTTGTGGCAAGAGCTTTTCTAGCCATTGCTGATGAAACGGCGGGTCGAGAAATATCACGTCAAACTTCTGTTGATTGGCACTTAAAAAACTCAAGGCATCGCCGCGTTCAATCTGTATCTGCCCCGCATTCAGCAGCTTGGCGTTATCCAACAAAGTGCGATGTACTTGCGCGTTGTTTTCCACCATCACCACGCTCGCCGCGCCGCGAGACGCTGCCTCAAACCCCAGCGCACCGCTGCCCGCGAACAAGTCTAGGCAATGTAGCCCATGCAACTCTTGCCCCAGCCAGTTGAACAAGGTTTCGCGCACACGGTCAGGCGTGGGGCGCAGGCCTTCGGCTTCAACAAAACGCAACACGCGACTGCGCCATGTTCCGCCGACTATGCGGAGCTTGCCGGTTAATTTGTTTGCTGATTTATTGGGGAAATTTTGCACGGTGTTAGTTTAATCCTAAACATTTACATCCTCGTCATTCCCGCGGAGGCGGGAATCCAGTTCAGTTAGACGAGGGCGACGTAACCCGCTTGAACTCCGTTGATGATTGACTGATTCCCGCCTCCGCGGGAATGACGGTGATTGGATGGCTTTGCGTCAAAATTCTGTGTTGCCAACGATGACCGTCACCATGTTGTCGGGCTTGATGCGGCGCTGAAATGCGTCTGTAATTTGCGCCACCGTCACCTTGTTGACATGCCCCACGTAGTCATCCAGCCAAGTCAGTGGCAAGCTGTAAAAACCAATCACCGAGAGATAATCCAGCACCTTGCCGTTGCTATCCAAGCGCAATGCAAAACCGCCAGTAAGGTTGTCTTTAGCTGCTTTCAACTCTTTTTCTGTAGGACCACCCGCGACGAATTTTTTCAAGGTATCGCGCACCACTTTCAGCGCCTCCCCGGTCTGCTCACGCTTGGTTTGCAAGCCAATCTGGAAAGGGCCTGCTTCGCGCAGAGGTGCGAAATAGCTATACACGCTATACACCAAACCGCGCTTTTCGCGCACCTCTTCAGTCAAGCGCGATACAAAGCCGCCGCCGCCCAGAATATAGTTGCCGACATAAAGCGCGAAATAGTCGGGGTCTATGCGCTTGATGCCAGGGTAACCCAACAAAATGTGCGACTGCGCGGCGTGATGCGGAATGCGTTTTTCCACCGCCGTTTGTGGCAATGGCACGGCGGGTAAAACACTAGCGGCTTGGCCTTGCGGCAATTGCATGGTGAGTTGTTCAGTCAACTGCTCGGCTTGCTGCTTGGTTAAATCGCCGATAATCGCCACCACCGCGTTGTTGCGTGTGTAAAACTGCTGATAAAACGCGGTGAGGTCATCGCGGTTAATATTTGCCACCGATTCTGGGCTGATAGCGTCTTCCAAGGCATAAGGGTGATTGCCGTACAGCGCCGCCGTGAAGGCGCGGCTGGAGATGCTCTCCGGTAAGGTGGCATCCTCTTGCAAGCCAGAAATGGTGCGGGCTTTTTCGCGTTCCAAAATGTTGGCAGAGAAGTCTGGGTTTTGCAGCAGCGTTGCAAGCAATTGCAGCGCGGCGGATTTTTCGCGTTCGCTGGATAAAGTGCGTAGCTTCAAACTCGCACGATCCACGTCAAAATCTCCACCCAGCACCGCGCCTAAATCAGCCAATTTGTTTGCAATCTCGTCGTCCGTCATGCCGCCCGCGCCCAACGTGAGCAAGCGTTGCGTCATCGCGGCAGTGCCGGCTTTTGCTTTGCTTTCCTGGCTGCTGCCAGCGGCAAAATTAACACTGACATCCACAATCGGTAAATCGTGGTTTTCAACGAAATATACCTGTGCGCCAGAGGCGCTCACCCAGTGCTGGATGGGTAATCCGGCGTGGGCGTTTAGGCTAAAAAGGGCTAAAACAGCCCAAAAATGTTTAATGGCGGCCATGTGGGGCTTCTTTCTTAGGGGCATTTTCGTCTATCGGTTGTGGGTCGAGTATCGCTACGGTTAAATGCTCATCTACTAAGTATTTACGCGCCACGGCCTGCACTTGCTCTGGAGTCACTGCTTGCAGGCGTTTGGTGTAGTCGGCCAGATCGCGCCAAGAATGTCCGGTGCTTTCAAGCATGCCGATTTCCATCGCTTGGTTGAACATGGAGTCGCGCTTATATACATCGGCTGCAATCACTTGCGCTTTCACACGCTGAAGCTCTTCTTCGGTCACGCCGTCGTTTTTCAGTAGCTCAATTTCGCTGCGAATGGCGAGTTCCAGATCGGCCACACTCGTGCCTTCCGACGGTGTTGCATCAAATTCAAACTGGCTAGGGCCGCGGTTGATCATGTCATAACCTGCACTCACCTCCACCGCCAACTGGTCACGTCGCACCAGCTTGCGATTGAGGCGCGAGGCGGCATTACCATCTAGCACCCCAGTGAGAATCTCCAGTGCATACGGCTCCCAATCGGCGGCATTTCTCAAGCTGGGCGCGGTATAACCCATTAGCAAATAAGCGTTCTTAGCGGGGGCTTGCACCGTGATGCGACGTTCACCTTTTTGCTCTGGCTCAATCTGGATTTTTCGCACAGGCAACTTGTGCGGCTTCAACACGCCGTAATACTTGTTCGCCAGTGCAAACACCTGCTCCGGCTTGACATCACCCACCACCACCAGCGTGGCGTTATTTGGCGCATACCAAGTTTGGTACCAGTTACGCGCATCTTGTCCGGTCATATTTTCGAGGTCATTCATCCAGCCAATGACGGGTCTGCCATATGGGTGAGTTTGAAACGAGGTGCTCATATATTGTTCAGCCACTTGCGCCTGCGGCTTGTCGTCGGTGCGCCAGCGGCGCTCTTCCATAATCACTTTGATTTCTTTGGCAAACTCGGCATCAGTCAATTGCAAATTCGCCATGCGGTCAGCTTCCAGTTTCATAGAAAGTTCTAAACGAGATTTTTCCAACTGCTGAAAATACACTGTGTAATCGCGGCTGGTAAATGCGTTCTCCTTGCCCCCCGCCGCCGCCACGATGCGCGAAAACTGCCCAGCAGGGACTTTTTTCGTTCCCTTAAACATCATGTGTTCAAGCACGTGTGCCACGCCGGTCGTGGCGTTGTATTCGTCCACGCTACCAGCGCGATACCACACTTGGGCGACCACCACGGGTGAGCGATGGTCTTCCTGCACCACGACTTTCAAGCCATTGGCGAGGGTTTTTTCTTGGATATTGCTTTCGGCGGAAAAAGTATGAAATGAAAGTGGGAACAGCAATAGGGCAATAAAGCGGCGCAAGTTGTTTCTCCTTGTATTGTGGCTAGCATTCTGACATGACTTAGGCAGGTTTGGTTCGGTGCGGTTAAAATGGCGAGATGTTCAATCTATTCAAAAAAACCGAAACGCCCGCTGAAGCAATCCCCCCAACCACATGGGCAGAGCGGCTCAAAGCCGGACTCGCCAAAACCGGTCGCCAAATGGGCGGCATTTTCAGCGGCGGCAAAATCAACGAGACGCTGTACGAAGAGTTAGAAGAAACCCTGCTCATGGCCGATTGCGGGGTGACTGCCACCAAAGCTTTGCTGGAGGATGTTCGCAAGCAAGTTAGTTTGACAGGTTTGAGCGATGCCAGCGAGCTGCGCGGCGCTTTGCAACAGGCCATGACTAGTTTGTTGCAGCCCTTGGCACAACCGCTCAACACCGCAACACACCAACCTTTCGTCATCATGCTAGTTGGTGTGAACGGTGCGGGCAAAACCACCACCATAGGCAAACTCGCCAAGCATTTTCAAGCAGAAGGCAAATCGGTGCTGATTGCGGCAGGAGACACGTTCCGCGCCGCTGCCAGAGAGCAACTGCAAGTGTGGGGTGAGCGCAACAATGTGCATGTGGTGGCGCAAGGCAGCGCCGACCCCGCTGCGGTGATGTTCGATGCAGTGAATTCGGCCAAGGCCAAAAATATAGACATCGTGATTGCCGATACCGCTGGAAGATTGCCCACGCAACTCAACCTGATGGAAGAGATTAAAAAAATTCAGCGCGTGCTGGGCAAGGCGCTGGATGGCGCTCCACACGAAGTTTTGTTGGTGCTGGATGCCAACACCGGCCAGAACGCTATAATGCAGGTTAAGGCGTTTGACGATGCGCTGAAAGTCACTGGTTTGGTGCTGACCAAGCTGGACGGCACGGCCAAGGGTGGCGTGATTGCGGCGATTGCCAGAACCCGCGCCATTCCGGTACGTTTCATCGGCGTGGGCGAACAGATTGATGATTTGCAGCCATTTGATGCACAAGAATTTAGCGAGGCTTTGTTCAATTGATCAAATTTGATGAAGTAACTAAGCGTTATCCGGGCGGCCACGAGGCCTTGAAAAACATCTCGTTTGAAATTGCCCAAGGTGAGCTGGCCTTCGTCACTGGCCATTCCGGCGCAGGTAAATCCACGCTACTCAAGCTCGCCGCCTCCATCGAACGCCCAACCTCTGGCACGGTGCTGGTCAACGGCCAAAACGTGGGCAAAATGCGCAGCAGCGGCTTGCCTTATGTGCGGCGCAACTTCGGCCTGATTTTTCAGGATCACAAATTACTATTCGACCGCAATGCTTTTGAAAATGTAGCCTTGCCACTGGCGATTATCGGCGTGACTGGCCGTGACGCTGGCAAACGTGTACGTGCAGCACTTGATAAAGTCGGCCTGCTAGAACGCGAAAAATCCATGCCGATAGCCCTCTCCGGCGGCGAACAACAGCGTTTAGCCATCGCCCGCGCCATTGTCAGCCGCCCTGCCGTTCTCATGGCCGACGAACCCACGGGCAACCTCGACGAACAATACGCCAAAGACATCCTCACCATCTTCCGCAGCTTTAACGAAGTCGGCGTCACGGTAGTCATCGCCACCCACGATGCACGAGGTCTTGCCCAAGAAGGCACACAGGTAATACGTTTGGAACAAGGGAGTATGGCGCTATGAAAAGCTGGCTCACCGCACACCTGCAAGCCTTGCAACAAGTGCTGAAAAAGTGGCGCAACGAACCCATGAGCCACTTCATGATGGTAGGCGTCATCGGCGCGGCCTTGAGCTTGCCCGCTGGCTTATATTTGGTAATAGACAACCTACGCAACGCCGCTGGCGAAATCAGTATAGAACCGCAAATCAGCCTATTCGTGGCGCTAGATGCGCCCAACGGCGCGGTGAAAACGCTGGATGCCAAGCTGCGCGAAAATCACGCGATTAAAGACTTCAACTTCATCTCGCGTGAAAGCGCCTGGGCAGCCTTGCAGCAAAACAACCCCGACAGTGCCGGCAGCGGCTTGGAAAAGAACCCGCTACCCGACGTGTTCGTGGTGCATCCTGCAAACACCGAACCCGGCTCGGTCGAAACCTTGCAACAACAACTCGCGCAACTACCCAACATCGAACACAGCCAGCTAGACGCAGCGTGGGTAAAACGCCTGTACGCCTTGCTACAACTGGGCAACCGCGCCGTTGGCATATTGGCCGCGCTGCTGGGCTTCGCCCTAGTCGCCATCATAGGCAACACCATCCGCCTACAAATCGAAACCCAACGCGCCGAAATTGAAGTCAGCCAACTCATAGGCGCCACCAACCGCTTCATCCGCCGCCCTTTCCTGCACGCCGGGGTTCTGCACGGCTTGGTAGGCGGGCTGATGGCTTGGTTGATACTGGGCATCACGCTCGCCATCTTTAACCGCTCAATACAGGATTTAGCTTTGCTATATTCCTCGGATTTCACCCTGCAAATGCTGGGCATGGGCGAAATATTCGTCATGCTGGTTGTCGCTGCGGGGTTGGGGTGGTTAGGGGCGCTGCTGGCGGTGAATCGGGCGTTGAAGAGTACTTAAATTGGTGAAAGCCCGGTAGGATGTGCTGAAGCATGAAGCGCATCGTTGAGGGCTGTAATGTCCCGCGATTGTTGCGCTTCACTGCGTTCAGCAGCAACCTACAAGTCTCTTTGGATACTTTATCTTGGCGAAGCTGTATAGACCGGGTACATAGGTAACAGGTGTGCCAGGACATAGGTAACACTAAGAGTCTTCACTATTGACTCAAGGATGTTCAAATGCCCTGGCAAACGAGAAACCTGATGAACCTACGTCGAGAATTTATAGAACTGGCTATGCAAGAAGGTGTTAACCGTCGCGAGCTATGTCGTCGCTTTGGCATTAGCCCTAAAACAGCTTACATGCTACTGGCACGCTATCAACGAGCAGGTTGGGATGCGCTCGACGAGCGCTCACGTCGTCCACAGCGTAGCCCCTTACAAACCAACCCCGCTATGGAAGCCCGCATTATCGCTTTGCGGCATGAACACCCTGCTTGGGGTGGTCGCAAGATCAGTCGTCGTTTACGCGACCTAGGACTGGCAGAGGTGCCTGCCCCAAGCACTGTCACGCACATTTTGCATCGTCATGGCATGATTGTGATGAAGCAGGAGACGCTGACACAAGCTTGTCAACGATTTGAGCACGCTGAGCCTAATGCACTTTGGCAAATTGACTTCAAAGGTTATTTTGAAACGGCGGCGGGACGCTGCCATCCACTGACACTGCTAGACGATCACTCTCGCTTCAATCTTGCACTAGACGCTTGCGCCAGAACCGATACCTTGACCGTCAAGAGGCATCTCATTACGGTGTTTGAGCGCTATGGTTTACCCATCCGCATCAATAGCGATAATGGATCCCCGTGGGGCAGCCCTAGCGCCCCCGGTGAGAGCCTGAGTGAATTGGCTATCTGGCTGGTGCGCCAAGGCATCTTGATGAGTCATAGTCGCCCCTATCATCCACAGACCAATGGCAAGGATGAACGCTTTCATCGCTCACTGAAGGCAGAAGTATTGGCGGGTCGTAGCTTTGAGAGTTTGCCACGCGTACAGGCTGCCTTTGATCGTTGGCGCACTATCTACAATCATGAGCGTCCGCATGAAGCGCTGGAATTGGCTACGCCTGTGAAGCGTTATCGCCCCAGTACACGCAGCTACCGTACACAACTCGCCCCGATTGAATACGCGCCTGATGATCATGTCGTGATTGTCGGATGGGATGGCAAGGTGGTATTCCGTGGGATTCGACTTAGGGTGTCGAATGCGCTACACAGGCTGCCTATTGCGTTTCGACCTGTGCATACTGCCGATGGATGCTTTGATGTTTATTTCTGTCATCATTGCCTGATGCGCTTTGACTTGCGAGACCCTAAACCATTGTAGTAGTGTTACCTATGTCCTGGCACACCTGTTACCTATGTACTCGGTCTATACAG